>CAZOGC010000007.1:0-133244 GCA_964579505.1 uncultured Flavobacteriaceae bacterium
ATAATTTGTTATAAAAATAAAAAGTAGCTGTCTCTGAGTTTTGAGACAGCTACTTCAAAAAGTGGTGCCTCCAAGAATCGAACTAGGGACACACGGATTTTCAGTCCGTTGCTCTACCAACTGAGCTAAGGCACCATTTTTCGGTGGGCAAATATAAAGTCATTTTAATAATTGCCAAAATAAATTTATAAAAAAAGCAATTTTGTATCTTCGCACTGACAATTATTTCTATGAATCTGATTATAGATATTGGCAATACGCGCGCCAAAATAGCTGTTTTTGAGAACAATAAAATCTTAAAGACACTTGTGTGTTTAAAAGAAAAAATTTTTACACAAAAAGAACAAGTGCTCAAAGAATTTCCTCAGATCAGAGATGGAATTTTAGCGAACGTTGCCGCCCCACACAAAGGGTTTAGAGAACCTTTATCCGATCTTACAGGCTTAAAAATTGAGCTATCTCACAGTACACCAGTGCCTTTTACCAACTTATACAATTCTCCCAAAACATTGGGGTTAGATCGCATAGCATTGGCAGCCGCGGCAGTGGCTAATTTTCCACAAAAAGATGTATTGGTTATCGACGCTGGTACATGTGTGACTTACGACATTATTACCCACCAAAAAGAATATATAGGTGGCGCTATATCACCCGGATTAAACATGCGTTTTCGCGCCATGAATAATTTCACCGCTAATTTGCCGTTATTAAGGGCAAATAGCAAACCTGTTACTACTATTGGAAAAGATACCGTACAAAGTTTACACTTAGGGGTAAAACAAGGCTTGCTCTATGAAATAAACGGATTTATAGCACAATATCAGCAAGTATATAACAATTTAACAGTCGTTTTAACGGGAGGAGACTGTGAAATCTTGTCTAAAAGTTTAAAAAATAGCATCTTTGTCCACAAAAATTTCCTTTCAACAGGGCTAAACTCTATTTTAGAATATAACAAACATTGATGATAAAACGACTTCTCATACTCGTCGCAGTCCTTAGCGCAATGGCTGCCAACGCTCAAGATCAAACTACTTCGCCTTATTCTTATTTCGGAATTGGGCTTCCTACTTTTCACGGATCGGCTGTGAATCGCGCCATGGGAGGACTTTCTATTAATGCGGATAGTATTCACTTTAATTTTCAAAACCCGGCCGCTTTAGGCGCTCTTCGATTAACCACTTTCTCTGTAGGGGCTACCCAAACTTTTACGAATATAAAAAGTAGCGCCAGCCAAGAACGGGTACGAAATACGTCTTTTGATTATATTGCTTTAGCTATTCCTGCCGGAAAACTCAGTTTTGCTTTTGGAGTAATGCCTCGCAACTCGGTAGGCTATAAAATACAGCAAAAAGATTCTTCTTCGCTTGCTAGATTTGAAGGACGTGGCGGACTTACCAAAATATTTCTCTCTCTTGGATATCAAATAAAAAAAGGATTAAGAGTGGGTATTGAAGGAGGATATAACTTTGGCAATGTTCAAAACGAAAATATTTTATATACTGATCAAATACAGTACGGAACTCTAGAAAAAAATCGCTCCAATTTACGTGGGTTTAGTTTTAGAGTGGGCGCACAATACGAAACTAAAATTAGCCGTAAACTCACGCTAGAAACTTCTGCAAGCTACGCTCCTTCTGCCAGACTAACTTCTGAAAATCACAGACATTTATCTACGATTGCACGCGTATCTACCGGTGGATATACCGAAGTAAATTCTCACACCATTAACTTAGCCAATACCGATTTTGACCTTCCATCAGATTTGCGACTGGGAGTAGGTATTGGTGAATTTCAAAAATGGTTTGTAGGAGCCGAATATGAAGCAATTGGAAAAGCTGAATATACCAACACTTCTTTTCTTACAAATAACGTAAGTTTTGACAAAGGAACCGTTTACCGTCTTGGTGGTTTTTATATTCCTAATTACGATGATCTTACTAGCTACTTTAAACGTATAACTTATAGAGCCGGTATACGCTATAGAGATATGGGGTTAACCGTAAACCACAAAGACCTTCACGAATTTGCCGTTTCTTTTGGGCTCGGACTTCCGGCCGGTGGGTTCTTAAGCAATATGAATATAGGAGTTGAATACGGCCAGCGCGGCACTACTTCTGCCGGATTGGTACAAGAAAATTTTGTAAACGTATTTATTGGTATCTCACTAAACGACAAGTGGTTTATTAAACGAAAATATCACTAAATTCAAGCATATCTTACTTAAGAACAGGTTTTATGCCGCTTAAAAATGGTGCATTTTCTTCAACATAGCTATAAAGGTTTATGCACGGTTCTGGTAATCGTTTTATTATTCTCATGTCAAAATCGAATTAATAAAGTTAGACAGCTAGAAGAAAAAAGCTATGTGCCACAAACCGTAGAAACGGATGTTAATCTTGTTTATACAGACAGCGGAAAAGTAGCCGCTACTTTAAAAAGTCCTAAATTATTAGACTACGCTAATTTAGATTTTCCTTATCGCGAATTTCCCAAAGGGGTTTCGGTAGCCTTTTATGATAAAGGCAAAAAAAATACGGTGGTAGCTGATTATGCTATTAGCTATGAAGAAACCGGACTGGTAGATTTACGAGGACACGTAAAAATAGTAACCGGAGACAGCACCGTTCTTACAGCACAACAATTGTATTGGGATCAAGACCGAAAATGGGTTTTTACTGACTTAGATTATACCATAAAAATGTCCAATGGCACCGTTAACAGCGGAAAAGGTTTTGATGCTAATCAAAATTTTACTAATTTTATATCGCGCTCTAACACAGGCGTTCATTATATAAAAGATAAAAAATCTCATGATAAAACTCTTTAAAATTATAGAATACGGTTTTCTTATCATCGCCTTATTTTTGCTAGAAGAAACCATACGCACTTGGGGAGACACGTCAAAAACATTTCTTTACGTGGTCTTTATCATTTTAGCCGTATTTATGTATTTTTTTAACCGATGGTATAGAAAACGACTTGAGCAATAAGACTCTCAACTCATGACAACCACCGTTCTCATCATCATTGTTACTTTATTACTATCTGCTTTCTTTTCAGGAATGGAGATAGCCTACGTTTCTTCTAATAAAATTCATATAGAAATTGAGAAGAAACAAGGTGGGTTTGTTTCTAGAATTTTAGAAAAAATGACCCGAAAGCCCTCTAAATATATCACCACCATGCTGCTTGGCAACAACATCGTGTTGGTTTTATACGGGCTTTATATGGGCGAACTTCTAGTAAGGTTACTCACCCCACAGCACCCGCTTAGTAGCGCCTTTCTAAACTATTGGCTTACCGATGGGCTTATCATTACCCAAACCATCATTTCAACATTGGTTATTTTAATAACTGGCGAATTTTTACCCAAAGTCTTCTTTCAAATTTATTCAAATTCGCTACTTAAGTTTTTTGCCGTTCCGACCTATTTCTTTTATTTAATTCTGTATTTTCTCACCTCTTCTGTAATGTGGATTTCTGACGCATTACTTAAACTCTTTTTTAAAACCGAAGGAGACGAGGTGCAACAAGCTTTTACCAAATCAGAACTCGGCAACTACATTAACGAGCAGATGGAAACAGTAAAAGCCGATGAAGAAGTAGATTCTGAAATTATGATCTTCAAAAATGCGCTTGAATTTTCAGAAATTAAAGCGCGTGAGGTAATGATTCCGCGTACCGAAATTATTGCCGTAGATCAAACCGAAACCCCTAAAAATTTACAAACAAAATTTACCGAAACCGGATTGTCTAAAATTTTGGTCTACAAAGAAAGCATAGACGACATTATCGGATACGTGCATTCTTTTGAATTATTTAAAAAACCTGAGAACTTAAAATCTATCTTGTTACCGGTAATTTATGTGCCGGAAAGCATGTTAGTAAAAGACGTTTTAGGAGCACTTATTAGAAAGCGAAAAAGCATTGCCGTGGTTATAGACGAGTATGGCGGAACCAGTGGTATGGCTACTGTAGAAGATATTGTTGAAGAACTCTTTGGCGAGATTGAAGACGAACACGATTCTGTACTGCTCACAGAAGAAGACCTTGGCAAAGGGCGCTACAAGTTTTCTGCACGTACTGAAATTGACTACATTAACGAAACCTATAAACTAGATTTGCCCAAAGGTGAAAATTATGAAACCTTAGGCGGATTAATTGTGCACTACACCGAAGAAATTCCGGAAAAAGGAGGCGTTTTGGTAATAGAAAACTATGAAATGAAAATGCTCGAAGTTTCTAACACAAAGGTTGAGTTAGTAGAAATTCATACCCTTGAAGGCGAACAAAACTAGCACCCGATATATTTTATCTACATTATAGTTTTATAATTTCATTAAATACCGTATTTTCGCCCACCATATTTTTGAAAAACAGAACTATTCAATGGCAGTCTTAAATAATATTAGGAAGCACGGTATTTTCTTAATTATCATCATCGCATTAGCACTTTTCGCCTTTGTCCTTGCAGATGTAATTAGAAACGGGGGCTTCTCTTCCGGAAAAGATAGAAACGTTATTGCAACTATTAACGGCCAAGATATAGGTCGGGTAGAATTTTCTAACCGCTTACAAATAGCCCAACAAAATTCAGGAGGCAACCTAAGCACTATTCAAGGAGTAAACCAGGTATGGAACACCTTACTTCGTCAAACTCTTTTAAAAGAGCAAATTGAAACAATTGGTATAGATGTAGGTACCCCGCAAATTACCAGCGCTTTGTCTAGAATATTCTGGAGAGTTCCTGCTTTCTTAACCAACGGCCAATTCGACGTTAATAAATTTACTACACAAATGGAATACTTTAAAAAAGTAGCTCCACGTAGATACTTGCAAATGTTGAATGCCGAAGAACAAGCTACTAAACAAGCTAAAGCCAACGTTTACTTTGATTTACTGGCCGCCGGAATTAACACAACACCCGCAGATATCAAAGCATCTTACCAATTATACAATACTAATTTTGACGTACAATATGTTCGCCTTTCTTACTTTTCTGTAGAAGACAACAAAGTAAAAGTAACGGATGCCGACATTCAACAATACATCAACAATCACAAAAAAGAATACACAACGAAAGGATATAGAGATATCCGCTACGTTTTATTCCCCCAAGAAGCTTCGCCTACCGATGTGCAAAACATCAAACAAAGTTTAGCCAAACTTTTAGAAGATCACAAAGTATTTAATGAAGCTGCCGGAATGGAAGAAAACGCTAAAGGTTTTCGTAACGTAACCGATTATGAATCGTACTTAGCTCAATACTCAGACATTCCATACAACAACGTTTATCAATTTAAATCAGACTTATCAAAAAAATATGCTGATTCTCTATTTGATTTACACAAAGGCCAAATTTTAGGTCCCTACAAAGACGACGGATACTGGAAATACAGCAAATTAGTAGACCAGCGTCAAATGCCTGACTCTGTTAAGGTTGAACAAATTCTTATATCTTACAAAGGCCTTCAAACCGGACAAGGTTTAGAACGCACGCGTGCCGAAGCCGAAGTATTAGCAGACAGTTTGCTAAAAGTAATTAAAGGCAATCACAGCAAATTTGCCGAGTTAGCTAAAAAATACTCTAACGATCCTACCTCTAAAGAAAAAGGCGGTGAAACCAGTTGGCTCAGACATCCTGCCGGACAAACCAATGCCTATATTGACTACATCTTTACACACAAACCAGGCTCTTTAGACGTAATTGATACAAAATTCGGTTACATTCTCGTCTCTATTAAAGATGTTAAGAACGAACAAAAAGTTATCAAATTAGCTACATTAGCTAAAAAGATTGAACCTTCAGAAGAGACACAAAATGCACTTTTTAATAAGGCAACCAAATTTCAAATTGCGGTAAAAGATGGCGATTTTGCTAAAATTGCTCATGACAACTCTTATAAAATACGTGTAGCAAAAAGTTTACTACCGCTTGATGAAAACGTTATTGGATTGGGCAATCATCGCGACATTGTACAATGGGCTTATAAAGAAACCACCAAACCCGGTGATATTAAACGTTTTAATCTTGTCAAAGGCTATGTGGTTGCACAACTAACCGCTAGCACTACAAAAGGAATCGAAACGGTTAAAGAAGCTAAAAACAAAGTGCGTCCTATCTTGTTGAAAAAGAAAAAAGGAGAATATCTTGCTAAGCAAATTAAGAGCGCTGACTTAAACAAAATTGCTGCACAATACGACACACAAATAATAACAAAAGACAATATCAACTTTAAATATGCCAATATTAGCGGGTATGAGCCCAAAGTAGTAGGTAGTTTATTTTCTTTAAAAGAAGGACAAGTAAGCGCTCCTATTGCCGGAAAAGATGCTCTTTATGTGGTAAAACTTATTAAACGTCATAACCCTGAAGCACTTAAATCATACAGCGGTTTGTTGTTTAGAGAAAACAAAAAAGAAAAACAAGCTGTAGGCGTCAAAGTAATTAAAACGCTAAAAGACGAGGCTACTATTGTAGACCGACGCGCTAAGTTTTACTAAGATTAAAGTAACGGTAACTCTTAAAAGAGCCTCGAAAAATCGAGGCTCTTTTCTTTTTAATCTATTTTTTATACCCTATTTATTTCTTTGGAAGTTTGTCTATAAATTCTTCTAAAGACATTGCTTCAGCCACTGAAAAACGGCCTATTCTAGTTCTTCTTAAAGCAGAGAGATGCGCTCCACTAGACGCCGCTTTGCCAAAATCATGCGCAAGGCTTCTAATATATGTTCCTTTACTACAAGAAACGCAAAAATCTACCTCTGGTAGGGCCATACGTGTCAACTCAAATTGATAGATTGTAACTTGTCTAGAAGGAATTTCTACTTCTTCTCCTTTACGCGCATACTGATATAAACGTTTACCATTCTTCTTTACAGCTGAAAAAACAGGTGGAAACTGCTTTATTTCACCTAAAAAAGAGGGAATAATCTCTTGCAGGTAAGCCTCCTTTAAATGACCAGTCGGAAAAGTTTGGTCTATATCCGTTTCTAAATCATAAGAAGGCGTTGTGCCTCCAAAAGTAAACGTACCTGTATATTCTTTCTCTAATCCTTGAAACTCTTGTATGCGCTTGGTAAATTTTCCGGTACAAATAAGCAATAACCCACTGGCTAAAGGGTCTAAGGTGCCCGCATGACCCACTTTTATTTTTTTAAATCCGCAGTGCTGTTTAATCAACCAGCGCACTTTGTTTACTAATTGAAAAGAGGTCCAATTCAACGGTTTATCAAACAACAATAGCTGTCCGTTTTTAAAATCATCGGGGGTATAAAGCATAGAAAAGTAAGGTAAGTTTTCTACAAAAAGTAAAAACGTTCAAGAGGGTGTGCTAGTCTGTAGTTTCTTTTTGTTTTTTGGGGCTATTAGGGTTCAATAAAATAGCGTAGATTTCAATTCCAAACCCAATAAGCACTAATGCAGGCGCTAAACGGATACGCCTCCAACTAAAAATTTCCGGGTTAAATACACTAGGGTCGTTACTTCCTCCTCCGGCCATCAAGATAAAACCTAAAGCAATGACCGCTAATCCAATTCCCATCACTTTATAATTTTTTTTCTCAAAAATATATTGAGGCTTGGCCTTCATTTCATTCTCCTCTGTCGCTTTTTTTATCTTGTTTTTAGCCATAATATATGTTTTATAGGGCTCCGTAATAAACCTAATAGTATAGTTCTTCTGCTCTCAAATTTAAAAAGCGTTGCGTTGCTAAATATGTACTAATCCACGTTAGAATTATTCCTAACACAAACACTCCGGCAAAAATAACTCCTAAATATAACTTATTTTGCATTAACCCCAAATCCGGAAAGTTTTTATTGACATAATACAATGCCAAAGCAACCCCCACCGAAGCTAAAAAGGCACCAATAATGCCCAGTTTTATACTACGCCAAATAAATGGTCTGCGTATAAATCCTTTGGTAGCGCCCACCATTTGCATGGTTTTTATCGTAAACCTTCTGGCATAAACAGATAGTCTGATAGAACTGTTAATCAAAAACACGGCTATCAACAAGAAGATAGCGCTGGCAATCAGTATCCAAAAACTAACACGTTGTACATTTTTATTTACAATAGAGACCAAGGGTGCATCATACACCACATCATCTACAAAACTTTTTTGCTTTAGATCTTCAGATATTTCTGAAATCTTTTGTGAAGAAACATAAGCTGCTTTAAAATGAACATCTATTGAATTTTGCAGCGGATTATAGCCCAAAAACTCTAAAAAATCTTCCCCAATAGCCTTACTTTGTATTTCAGCCGCTTTTTCTTTAGACACATAGGCTACAGATTTGGTATAATCAGCCATCTCCAGGCTCTTTTCAAGCTGTTTAAGTTCTACTTTTTTAGCTGAATTTTTTAGATAAATAGTCAGCGGAATCTGTTCTTTAAAATAATCTGCTGCCTTCTTCGTATTTAAAATTAACAGCCCCAACATTCCTAAAAGAAAGAGTACTAACCCTATACTAACTACCACCGAAAAATAAGAAGTAACTAACCGGCGCTTTTGATATCGTTCAAAAGAAGAGCTCATAAATCATTAAAGTTTGCGTAAAAATAAGAAAGTAAACTGAACCATACTCTTTTGAAACGTCAAACTTTTCACTTTCGTACTTTAATAGTATTTTTGTCTCTTTAGGAATCTGCTCTTTCGGCAAGGCTTCCACTAATTTTTTATACCGGCAATTACGCACAAACACAAAAAATGCGCATTGCTTAAATTAAAGTAAGAACAATCTCAAATGAGTTATAATTTTAACGACATTGAAGCTAAATGGCAAAAAAAGTGGAAAGAAAAACACACTTTTCAAGCGCAAAATCCACTCTTCGGAAACCCCGCAAAAAAACCACCTTTTTACGTGTTAGACATGTTTCCTTATCCATCAGGAGCCGGGCTACATGTAGGGCATCCGTTAGGCTATATTGCCAGTGATATTATGGCGCGCTACAAACGCCACAAAGGCTTTAATGTGCTGCACCCTATGGGGTATGACTCTTTTGGGCTACCGGCAGAACAATATGCCATTCAAACCGGCCAACATCCGGCTATTACCACCAAAACAAACATTAACCGCTATAGAGAACAACTCGATAAAATTGGATTTTCTTTTGACTGGAGCAGAGAAGTACGCACTAGTAACCCTGAATATTACCGATGGACACAGTGGATTTTTATGCAGTTGTTTAAAAGCTGGTACGACAAACAACAAGACAAAGCGCGCCCTATTACAGAATTGATCGCCCTTTTTGAAAAAGAAGGCAACGCTTCTGTAAAAGCTGTACAAGACTCCACTCCTGTTTTTTCCGCAGACGAGTGGAAAACTTATACGTACAAAGAACAACAAGAAATTTTACTTAAATACAGACTAACGTATTTAGCTGAAACCGAAGTAAATTGGTGTCCGGGACTCGGAACCGTCTTAGCTAATGACGAAATTGTAAATGGCGTATCTGAACGCGGTGGATTTCCGGTAGTCCGCAAAAAAATGAAACAATGGAGTATGCGTATTACCGCATATGCTGAACGTTTACTACAAGGTTTAGACAAGATAGATTGGACTGAAAGTTTAAAAGAAAGTCAACGTAATTGGATTGGTAAATCTGTAGGAGCTTCAATTAATTTTAAAGTACAAGCTCTTCCCGACGAATCTATTACCGTATTTACCACGCGTCCTGATACTATTTTTGGGGTTACGTTTATGACATTAGCTCCCGAACACGAACTAGTACCCAAAATAACAACCTCAGAACAAAAAGAAGCGGTTGAAACCTATATAGCAGAAACCGCTAAACGCAGTGAGCGCGAACGATTAGCCGATGCTAAAACCATTTCTGGTGTATTTACCGGCGCTTATGCAGAACACCCTTTTACCAAAGAAGCCATTCCTATATGGATTTCAGATTACGTCTTAGCCGGATACGGAACCGGTGCGGTGATGGCCGTGCCTTCCGGTGATGAACGCGACTATAATTTTGCGCGTCATTTCAATATCCCTATCAAAAATATTTTTGAAAATGTAGATATTACCGAAGCCCCCTACAGCGAAAAAGGAGATGTAAAGCTCCTTAATTCATCTTTCTTAGACGGTCTTGGTTATAAAGATGCCATAAAACGCATCAATCAAGAGTTAGAAAATACCGGTTATGGACAACCTAAAATCAATTATCGTTTACGCGATGCCGTTTTTAGTCGCCAACGATATTGGGGAGAACCTTTTCCGGTTTATTACAAAGATGAGGTACCACATCTTCTTCCCGAAGCTTGTTTACCACTACAACTTCCCGAAGTTGAAAAATACTTACCTACCGAAGCTGGTGATCCTCCGCTAGGTAGAGCCGATTGCTGGTTTTGGGACGAAAAAAAGCAACAAGTAGTATCTGTAAATCAACCCAATAATTTGCCGGAAGGAGTCTATAAATTAGAACTAAACACCATGCCGGGCTGGGCAGGAAGCTCTTGGTATTTCTTACGGTATATGGAACCGGGTATTTTAAACCCTAACAGTAAAAGAAAGGAAGTTTTTGCCTCAAAAGAAGCCTTAAATTACTGGAAAAATGTAAATTTATATATTGGTGGAAGCGAGCACGCCACCGGGCATTTACTCTATGCTCGTTTTTGGACCAAATTTCTTAAAGACTGTGGTTATATCAGCATAGAAGAACCTTTCCAAAAACTGATTAACCAGGGAATGATTTTAGGCGAAAGTGCTTTTGCTTATCGCTTAGATGGCGAAAATACGTTTGTTTCTGCTCAACAAATAAACCACCGTAAAGTACAACCTATTCACGTAGATGTTTCGCTAGTAAACACCTCAAACGAGTTAGATACTGAAGGGTTCAAAAAATGGCGTCCTGAATATGCAACTGCCCAATTTATTACCGAAGAAAATGGTCAATTTTTAGTAGACCGTGAAGTTGAGAAGATGTCGAAATCAAAGTATAACGTTGTTAATCCTGACGATATTTGCGAAGAATACGGCGCCGATACCCTGCGTTTATACGAAATGTTTCTCGGACCGTTAGAGCAAGCCAAGCCGTGGAGTACGGCCGGATTAAGCGGGGTGCACAGTTTCTTAAAAAAACTGTGGAGACTTTATCACACTGATGAACAAACACAAGACGAAGAAACTTTCTTTGTCAGTGACGAAAAAGCTTCAGCCACCGCTCTTAAAATCTTACACAAAACCATTAAAAAGGTAACAGAAGACATTGAGCAATTCAGCTTTAACACCGCTGTTTCTAGTTTAATGATTTGTGTAAACGAATTGACTAAAGAAAATTGTCACGCCAGAGAAGTATTAACCCCTTTAGCTATTTTAATTGCTCCTTACGCCCCGCATATAGCCGAAGAACTATGGGAAAAACTAGGGCATATAGAAAGTATTTCTACAGCAGATTATCCGCTTCATCAAGAAGCTTTACTCAAAGAAACCACCAAGACTTATCCGGTTGCTTTTAATGGTAAAAAACGGTTTACCTTAGCGCTTTCTCTAAACTTGAGCAAAGCCGAAATAGAAGAAATTGTGATGAGACACGAGTTGACCCAAAAACAGCTTAACGGTCGGCAACCCAAACGAGTAATTGTCGTGCCGGGAAAAATTATAAACATTGTTGGATAAAATGGTACCCGTGAAGAAAGTAGGCTTATTTTTTGGTTCTTTTAATCCCATTCATATCGGGCATTTGGTGATTGCCAATCACTTTGCCGAATTTTCGTCATTAGACGAGGTTTGGTTGGTGGTTACGCCACTCAATCCTTTTAAAGAAAAAAAGTCTTTGCTGGCCGATTATCACCGATATGAAATGGTTTACCAAGCCACCGAAGACTATCCCAAACTCAAGCCCAGCCGCATAGAATTTGATTTGCCGCAACCCAATTATACGGCAGACACGCTGGCTTATTTAGAAGAAAAATACCCGAATATTTCTTTTGCCCTCATTATGGGAGAAGACATTCTTCACACCCTTCACAAATGGAAAAACAGCGAGGTTTTACTCGAAAAAAATGAAATTTTTGTCTATCCCAGGGTAACGACTACTTCTCGCAAACACACGTTAGACCAACAGGCCAAGATTACGGTTATAGATGCTCCTATTATGGAAATTTCCTCCAGTTTTATTCGGAGAGCCCTAAAAGCCGGAAAAAATGTACAGCCGTTAATGCCCCACAAAGCTTGGCAATATTTAGACGAAATGAATTTTTATAAATAAACTCGCGACACGCCATATAGCCACCATACAGCCACTACTCAATAATTCTCTTTTTATCGGCTTTTCTTACTTTGTTTTAAGGCTTTAACAGACTTATTATCATATACCTACAATAAAATGTCTAGTAATATATCAAAGAGGTCATAACATTCTAATTTTGAATCTTTTGAACAAATTCTTTCGATTTTATAAATAAAATGTTAGTTTTGAGAATCATATTTATCAATATATTCACTAAATATTAATTAAAACATCAAAAAATGAAAATTAAATCAATGGTTTTTGCCGCTATTTTAACGGGGTGTATTATGTTCGTAGGATGCGAAGGAAACTCTTTTAGATCAGATTCACAGAACAACCTCCTCAATGAACTTAAGAATCCTGTAAACAATGACTCCAATACTGTCAGAACCGTCAACGGAGATGGAGATGGGTTTGTACTTATTAGTGCTAAATTACATCGAGGAAAAAAATGGACTAAGAAGAAAAATGAGGAGAGAAAGAGGCTAGGACTTGACCCTATAGCACCTTGTAGTACAAGCTTTGGAATTTGTGATGTCAAATTTGGAAAACAAAAAAATGTTGCCATGAAAACGACGAGCAACAGTTCAATAAAATTAATCTTTTTAAAGGACGTAGGCGCATATGAAGGTAAAATATTTTTTTCTAAGGATGATGGCCCTTTTACTTTTCCGGAAAAGATAGCCAATGATTTAGGGCATGAAAATATAACTATTATACCAGACGATTACATTACTCACATTTCAAAAGAACATCCTAACGGTTATGTTATTGTGCGATGCGATATAAAATAATAAAAAAAGTTTGGGCAACCCTTAAAACACCTATACTTTTAGGGGTATTTGTGTGTTCTCTTTGTGCTTGCCAGACCCTTGCGTTTGCTTATTTTGGGATAAAAAACCCTAATAAAGCAGTTAGTAAAGAAAAAAGATTGGCTTATTACCAACCCTTTATCGTTAACAACCATAAAGTGCCGGTTAAACTATATGCTCTTTCAGATACAGCCACATGGCATAAAACTGTTCAAAGTTTTTACGGCTATACTTTCCCGAGGATTTATTTGAGAAATACACAAACCGACAGCTTATATTCTTTAAATTGTTTTGAGGATGTTGAATGGGAAATTAATTTAATAAACGATCACGATTTAAGCATGACTGATTCAGGTGATGAAGAGAAATTTACACAAACCCAAAAATACATAGCCGATAGTTCTCACCTTATCTTTGAATCCAAAAAATTGCTTCCTGATCCGGCTGTTAAATGGAATATTCAAATGGTTTGCTCCACCTTTTTGGGTAAAAAGCTCAGAAAGCGAATGCTTTCTATTTTAAATTTAAAAGGCTTAGGATCTCTTACAATCTTAGACATTAGTAAAATAGAAAAGTAAGCTACGATTAACTGCTCTTTCTTACGAAAGAGAGAAGAAAGCAAATAAAAAAGCCTGTCTCCAAACGGAAACAGGCTTTTGTTATTTAAGGAAGTGAGGGTTTACATCATTCCGGGCATTCCGCCTCCCATTGGGGGCATAGCCGGTGCGTTGTTTTCTTCAGGAATATCAACTAAAGCACATTCGGTGGTTAAAATCATACCGGCTACAGAAGCGGCATTTTCTAACGCAATACGGGTTACTTTTTTAGGATCAATAATTCCTTCTTTCATCATATCGACAAATTTTTCGGCTTTGGCATCATAGCCAAAACTGTCGGTATGTTCTTTAACCTTGCTAATCACTACAGAGCCTTCACCTCCTGCATTTTCAACAATGGTACGAAGCGGTGCCTCAATAGCACGGTCAACAATATTAATTCCGGTTTGTTCATCGGCGGTTTCAACTTTAAGGTCGGCTAACACGTTTTTAGCGCGTACCAAAGCAACCCCACCCCCGGCAACAATACCTTCTTCTACCGCCGCACGGGTAGAGTTCATGGCATCTTCTACACGGTCTTTTTTCTCTTTCATCTCTACCTCAGAAGCAGCGCCTACATACAACACCGCTACTCCACCGGCTAGTTTAGCCAAGCGTTCTTGTAGTTTTTCTCGGTCGTAGTCTGAAGTGGTGGTCTCAATTTGTGCTTTAATTTGGTTTACGCGGTTTTTAATAGCGTCTTCTGCACCGGCACCATTCACAATAGTGGTATTGTCTTTGTCTATGCTTATTTTTTCGGCAGTACCTAGTTGATCTACCGTAGCGTTTTCTAACGTAAATCCACGTTCTTCAGAAATGACGGTACCTCCGGTAAGAATAGCGATATCTTCCAACATCGCTTTTCTGCGATCACCAAATCCGGGTGCTTTTACCGCGGCAATTTTTAACGAGCCACGCAATTTGTTCACTACCAAGGTAGCCAAGGCTTCGCCATCTACATCTTCGGCAATAATCAACAAAGGTTTTCCGCTTTTAGCCACGGGTTCTAATACCGGCATCAAGTCTTTCATAGTCGATACTTTTTTATCGACTATCATAATGTAAGGACTCTCTAATTCTGTTACCATTTTTTCGCTATCGGTTACAAAATAAGGAGAGAGGTAACCTCTGTCAAATTGCATTCCTTCTACTACCTCAACATAAGTTTCGGTTCCTTTAGCTTCTTCAACGGTAATCACGCCTTCTTTGCCTACTTTAGCAAAAGCTTGGGCTATCAATTCGCCAATAACAGCATCGTTGTTGGCAGAAATAGCGGCTACTTGTTTAATTTGTTCTGAAGAACTTCCTACTTTATTGCTTTGACGCTCTAAATCTTTGGTCAAGGCTTCCACAGCACGGTCAATTCCTCTTTTTAAGTCCATTGGGTTAGCACCGGCAGTTACGTTTTTCAAACCTTCAGTAACGATAGCTTGTGCCAATACGGTAGCGGTAGTAGTTCCGTCTCCTGCTAAATCATTGGTTTTAGAGGCTACTTCTTTTACCATTTGAGCGCCCATATTTTCAAGATTGTCTTCTAGCTCAATTTCTTTTGCTACAGACACGCCGTCTTTAGTTACGGTTGGAGCGCCGAAAGATTTACTGATAATAACGTTACGACCACGGGGTCCTAAAGTTACTTTTACTGCGTTTGCTAAGGCATCTACTCCGCGTTTAATTCCGTCACGAGCCTGTAGATTAAATTTTATATCTTTTGCCATTGTGTATATTTTTTATAATTATTGCTGATTAAAGAATTCCTAAGATTTCGTCTTCTCTCATAATGAGATAGGCTTTACCGTCAAGCTTCAATTCTGTACCTGAAAACTTACCATAAAGCACCGCGTCATTTTCTTTTACGGTCATTTCATGGTCTTTGGTTCCTTTACCTACCGCCACAACGGTACCTTGTTGTGGTTTTTCTTTAGCAGAATCCGGAATATAAATGCCTGATTCTGTTTTAGTTTCAGCAGCGGCCGGTTCTACGAGCACGCGATCTGCCAATGGTTTGAATTTTAACGCCATTTTTATTTTGATTTTTGGTTATTAAATTAATTTTTTCTGTTCCTATACTCGTCCAAAAGTGTGCCATTTGCACAATGCTGTCAAAAGGCAAAAAAAAATGCCAACTTGTCATTTCATACAAGTCAGCATTTATATTTTTATAAATAACCTAATGGCTATTTTCCGGTATCTTCTTTTTTATCTGCCGTTTTAGTTGTTTTAGTAGGTTGCACGGCTTTGGTTTGAGTTTGATCTGCCGAAGGCTGTTGGGCTGCCGGGGCAGACACTGGCGCGTTTCCGTTCATCAATTTAGATTCAGGAACGCTTGAACCCTTTAGGCTGGTTACGTTATACAACAAGATAAGCACCAATAAAGCCGTTGCCAACGTCCAAGTACTTTTGGTTAAGAAATCGTTGGTTCTTTTAACCCCACCCATTTGTTGACCTCCGCCACCACCAAAAGAAGAAGAAAGACCTCCTCCTTTAGGATTTTGGACCATAACAACAACTACTAGCAATACGCTAACGATTAAAATAAGGGCTAAAATTATAATGGATGTGCTACTCATTTCTTTTTGTTTTCTCTATGTGATTCAATCTCTTGAATTCGGTCTGCAAATAAACTACTTTTTTCTGGATTTTTCAAAATTAATATTTTATAAGCTTGTATAGCCTTTTCATAATTATTTTGTTCTTCATATATCTGCGCCAATGTTTGTGTCATTAAACGTTCTTCAGGCTTGTCTTCCTTTAGCTCTATAAAGTGATCGGTCTGTTTGTTAGGCTTAATTTTGGGGGCATCTTCTATAAACCGATCAATAATTTCGTGTTCGCGTTTTATTTTGGAGTTCTCTTCAGCTGTTTGCGCCGATGTTCTTACAATTGGCTTAACTGTCGTTAATTGTAACCATTCTGAAAAAGAGTGTTGCTCTTCTTTATTAAATTGAACCGGAGAAACCGTTTTTTCTTGCGGTTTCTCTTTTGCCTCAAACAAATTAGGGTCTAATACTTTTCCGGCTTCTTCCTGATTCATATAAACTGTTTGGGCTATATCATCAGGTTGATCTGTTTTCTGTGCCAATTGATGGCGTTTTTTAATACGCGTTGAAACTTTATGTTGTTCAAATTCTTCTGAAGTAATATAGTCAAAAAGAATACTTCTATCAGTTGTGTAAGCTGCCGTTGTTCTTAACGTCGCATTATAAGAAAGGTTTTGAGTTTGATAATAGCCTTTTAACTGCAAGGTACGGGCCGCTTGAAAATACGGAAACTCTTTTAAAACAGCTTGTAACTCCTCAACATCTATAGAAGTAAGGGTGTCTTTTTCTGTTATTTTAAAAAAATTTTCGCACGTCATATAAATCTCTTTTACCAATCTGCCAGTGAAGCGTTAAATATTTCTTGTGTGATGTGTGTAAAAATTGCATCAAGTGCTGTATCTAAGGTAGAGCCTACTAACTGCTGACGCCCCGGATAATCGTAATAAAAAGAAAAACTTTTTTCAAAATCCTTTTTAGGCTCTAACTGATTATGAAACCGCACATTAACGGTAATAGTCAGTCTATTTTGCGCCGCCGTAGCATTGGCAGTAGCCGTCATTGGAGCTATGTAATATTGCGTAATTTCTCCTTCATACACTAAATCGCCATTATGAGTGGTTAGCCCCAAACTGGTTTGATTTTGAATTAAATCCTGTAGTTTAAGCGTGAAAGTTCGATCTATTCCGGGCTCTATCAAGTCGGCATCATTTTGAAAGTGGCGTACCTCAAAAGTCTTGGCTGCTCCTACATCTGCTCCGGTAAACGAATAAATTCCACATGAGCTTGTTGTAACAACCATCAAAGCTGCCACTACTACTAGCTCAAAATATTTTTTAATTCTGTGTATCTTCAACATAAAATTTAGCTTACAAGTCGTACAATTTTATTTTTCGGTATAAGGTTCGTTCGCTTATTCCTAATTCTTCGGCTGTAGCTTTTCGTTTTCCGTTATTGCGCTCTAATGCCTTCTTAATAAGTTCAACCTCTCTTTCTTGAAGAGAGAGTGTCTCTTCTTCTTCAATTTCTTCCGCATAATGATAACGGTCTCTTTTGGGCGTATTATCTTCTGCAGTCCTTCCTTTACCTTCCGGAATTTGTAATATCTCTAATTGCTCATCTACATAATCGTCTTTTACAGTAGATTTTTCTTCGCCATAAATTTTTTGTATTAAACCTCGGTTTTCCGATTTCACCTCATCGTTGCTTCCGTTTTTCAACATCTCTAAGGTAAGTTTTTTAAGGTCGTTAAGATCATTTTTCATATCAAAAAGAATCTTATACAAAATCTCGCGCTCGTCGCTAAAATCACTTCGATCTTTTTTTCTGGAGACTACCGCCGGCAGGTTACTAATGCTCTGTGGCAAATATTGACGAAGTGTGGCTGCATCTATGATTCTCTTCTTTTCTAAAACGGATATCTGCTCGGTTACATTGCGCAACTGCCGAATATTTCCTTCCCAATTGTTGTGCAACAACAAATCGCGGGCATCATCTTCTAAACGAATAGTTGGCATTTTGTACTTCAGGCCAAAGTCTGATGCAAATTTTCTAAACAACAAATGAATATCGCCTTTGCGTTCGCGTAGTGGAGGCAAATGAATTTCTATAGTGCTAAGGCGATAATATAAGTCTTCTCTAAACTTTTGTTTTTTTATAGCTTCGTGCATGTTCAAGTTGGTGGCCGCTACAATGCGAACGTCCGTTTTTTGCACCTGCGATGAACCTACTTTTATAAACTCACCATTTTCTAGCACCCGCAACAACCGCACTTGGGTAGTAAGAGGCAACTCTCCCACCTCATCTAAAAAAATTGTCCCTCCATCTGCCTCTTCAAAATAACCACTTCGGGTTTTAGTGGCTCCGGTAAAAGCTCCCTTTTCGTGCCCAAATAGTTCACTATCTATGGTTCCTTCAGGAATAGCGCCACAATTAACCGCAATAAATTTATTGTGTTTACGATGTGATTGAGCATGGATAATCTTAGGAATACTTTCTTTTCCCACTCCACTTTCTCCGGTAACCAACACTGAAATATCTGTAGGCGCTACCTGTAAGGCCTTTTCAATAGCCCGATTTAGAACAGGGTCGTTTCCAATAATCTCAAAGCGTTGTTTTGTAGCCTGTACTGATTCCATATAATTAAATTCGGGTGGGCAATGTGTGTATTTGTTAGTTGTTTTTAGAATAACCTACTGCCTCGCCTATAAGCGTTGCAGAGGTACAGTCTATAATTTTTACATTCACAAAATCACCTACTTTATAATCTCCTTTTGGAAAAACGACCATCGTGTTTTGTGAGTTTCTACCAGACCAATCTGCTTCAGATTTTCTCGATTCTTTTTCAATTAACACCTCTTCAATTTTACCTACATGCTGACGTGTACGGTATAATGACGATTTTTGTTGAAGCGCAATGACCTCTGATAGACGACGTTTTTTGATTTCTTCAGGTACATCGTCTTCCAATTTTCTAGCCGCCTTGGTTCCGGGGCGCTCTGAATAAGCAAACATGTAACCAAAATCATATTTTACGCGCTCCATCAAAGACAATGTATCTTGGTGATCTTCTTCTGTTTCGGTAGGGAAACCGGTAATCATATCAAAAGAAATAGCACAATCCGGTATGCGTTTGCGAATCATATCAATCAACTCAAAATATTCTTCGCGGGTATGCAATCGATTCATTTTCTTTAAAATACGGTCGCTTCCGCTTTGTACCGGTAAGTGAATGTAATTACAAATATTATCGTATTGAGCCATTACATCTACCACATCTATCGTCATATCCTGCGGATTAGAGGTTGAAAAACGGATGCGCATCTTAGGATGAGCCTGTGCCACCATTTCTAACAGCCCGGCAAAGTAAACCGCCTTTTCCCGTTGCTCTGGGGTCGCATTTTTAAAATCTTTTTTCAATCCACCACCATACCACAAATAGCTATCTACATTTTGCCCTAGTAAGGTAACTTCTTTATAGCCTCTTTCTGCTAGCTCATTTACCTCACGCAAAATACTTTGCGGGTCGCGACTACGTTCACGTCCACGAGTAAAAGGTACCACACAAAAGGTACACATATTATCGCATCCGCGAGTAATTGACACAAAAGCAGTTACCCCGTTACTTTGCAAACGCACCGGAGAGATATCTCCGTACGTTTCTTCTTTAGAAAGCAACACGTTTACGGCATCTCTACCCGATTCTACCTCTTTCACTAAGTTGGGCAAATCTTTATATGCATCTGGTCCGGCAACAATATCTACCACTTTTTCTTCTTCCAGAAGTTTGGTCTTTAAACGCTCGGCCATACAGCCCAACACACCGACTTTCATCGCCGGGTTTTTTTCACGTTTAACCGCATTATATTTTTCTAAGCGTTTGCGAATTGTGTCTTCCGCCTTAGCCCGTATAGCACACGTATTAACAAACACCAAATCGGCTTCATCTAACTTATCGGTTAGGTTAAACCCATCTTTTGACATAATAGAGGCTACAATCTCGCTATCGTTAAAATTCATCTGGCAGCCATAGCTCTCTATATAAAGTTTGCGAGCATTGGGGTCATTATTCAACTTGATCTCCGGCTTTTTACGCGGTTTTACCAAAGCTTCGCCTTGTCTTCTTTCGTCATGTATATTAAGGATACTCTTCATTTTCAGATACTCTTTGCTTCAACAAGTTGCAAAGATACCAATTTAAGCAATGTGACAAACTGTCAGCCTATCTATTTACGTCTATTTTTACAAAACCTGTCTTTATAGTGGGTTATACCCGTTACCGGTTGTGCGTTTAGGGTAATTTTAAAAACACAAAACAGCAAGGTTTGTTTTTCCGCCTAAAAAGAGTATCGAACCTGTATGTCATAGTTGAAAGCCTTTTCTTTTTTCATAAAAAAACGGAACGTATAACTGTGCTTTCGTTTTTATTTTATGTGAATTATCCCATCAATTGAAGCGCTAAAAAACGTGAAATCAAAAATTTCCTGTAATTTTGCCACAAAATTTTGAGATTATGGCGAAGGATTTAGTAATTGTTGAGTCCCCTGCAAAGGCTAAAACAATTGGAAAATTCTTAGGAAACAGTTTTACGGTTAAGTCTAGTTTTGGACATATAGCCGACTTACCCACCAAAGAACTGGGGGTAGATGTTGAGAAGAATTTCAAACCCAAATACCGTGTAAGTAGCGACAAAAAGAAAATCGTAAAAGAATTACGCGACTTGGCCAATAAAGCCAATATTGTTTGGTTAGCCAGTGATGAGGATCGCGAGGGGGAGGCCATTGCATGGCATTTAGCAGAAACATTAAAATTGAAAGACGAGAACACCAAACGTATTGTTTTTCACGAAATTACTAAACAAGCCATTAATAAAGCTATTAAAAACCCGCGCAAGATTGATCAAAATCTGGTAAACGCACAACAGGCACGACGCATATTAGACCGGCTAGTGGGCTATGAGTTGTCTCCTATTTTATGGCGAAAAGTAAAAGGAGGACTTTCTGCAGGCCGTGTACAATCTGTAGCCGTACGATTAATTGTAGAACGTGAACGAGAAATTACAGATTTTAAGCCTGAAGCTTCTTTTCGCATAGATGCCGCCTTTATCACCTCAGATAAAAAGAACTTTAAGGCCAAGCTCTCTCACAACTTTAGCACACAAGCAGAAGCAGAAAAATTTCTCAATCAAAACATAGACGCTTCCTATAAAGTAGCCGATTTAACTCAAAAACCGGCAAAAAAATCACCGGCACCTCCATTTACCACTTCCACACTACAACAAGAAGCTGCCAGAAAACTTCATTTTTCTGTAGGAAAAACGATGCGGTTAGCACAGCGTTTGTACGAAGATGGACACATTACGTATATGAGAACTGATAGCGTAAACCTTTCTAATGAAGCCAAAGAAGGAGCCGCTAAAGAAATTCATATTGCATATGGATCGGCGTATGCCAAACCGCGTAACTATACTGCCAAAGCAAAAGGAGCGCAAGAAGCACACGAAGCCATCCGACCCACTCACTTTGAACACCACACCCTAAACATAGACTATGACCATCGGCGTTTGTATGAGTTGATATGGAAACGAAGTATAGCCTCTCAAATGAGTGAGGCACAATTAGAGCGCACTACCGTAAAAATAAGTGCCAATACGCATGCTGAACAATTTATAGCTAAAGGAGAAATCATTACGTTTGACGGTTTTCTAAAAGTATATTTAGAAGGAAACGATGAGGAAGAAGAGGAGCAAACAGGATTGCTTCCGGCTATGCAACAAGGAGATTCTGTTCACGCTAAATCTATTACCGCCACCCAACGTTATACACGTCCTCCGGCGCGTTATACCGAAGCCTCTTTGGTAAAAAAACTAGAAGCACTCGGCATTGGCAGACCATCTACTTATGCGCCAACTATCTCTACTATTCAAAACCGAAAATACATTACCAAAGGAACGGTAGAAGGCACCAAACGAAAATACACCGTACTCACGCTAAAAGCCAATGCACTCAACCAAAAGGAGCAAGTTGAAATGGTAGGTAGTGATAAAGGAAAACTCATTCCTACCGATGTGGGAATGGTTGTCAATGATTTTTTGGTAAAGCACTTTAGTCATATTTTAGACTACAACTTTACGGCAGAAGTTGAACATTATTTTGATAAGATTGCAGCCGGAGATGAAGAATGGACGGAAATGATGGCTTCTTTTTACGATAAATTTCATCCGGCGGTAAAAGATGTTGAAAAAAATGCCAAAAGAGAAGTGGGCGAGCGTGTGCTTGGTACAGACCCACAAACCGGAAAGCCCGTGAGTGTGCGTTTAGGCAAATATGGACCTATGGTGCAAATGGGAACCGTAGAAGATGAAGAAAAACCCAAATTTGCCAGCTTAGCACAAGGACAAACCTTGAGCAACATCACCTTTGAAGAGGCCATGGAGTTGTTTAAACTTCCCAAAGAACTAGGAACTTACAAAGATGAAACGGTAGTTGTAAACAACGGTCGTTTTGGTCCGTATGTAAAATACGGTAAAAAGTTTGTGTCTTTAGCAAAAGACGAACAACCAGCCGATGTAGATATAGATCGTGCTATAGAACTTATAAAAGCCAAAGAAAAAGCAGATGCCCCTATTTATGAATACGAAAATTTACCGGTTCAAAAAGGAGTGGGTAGATTTGGCCCCTACATTAAATGGAATAACATGTTCATTAATGTAAACAAGAAATACAATTTTGATAACTTGTCTGAGGAAGACATCATCACACTTATTGAAGACAAAAAGAAAAAAGAGCGCGAAAAAATTATTCACAATTGGGAAGAGGAAGGTATTCGAGTAGAAAAAGCCCGATGGAAACGCAGTAAAATCATACAAGGAAAAACAAAAATTGAACTTCCAAAAGAAGTAGATGCCGAGGCACTCACCCTAGAAGAAGTAAAAGAAATTATAGCAAAAAACACCAAACCCAAAAAGAAAAAAAGTCGTACTTCTAAAAAGAAGACTACTGCCAAAAAAACAACCCGTAAAAAAAGTACAAAAAAGAAATAACATCTATGAGTTTGGATTTTTTGCAACCGGTTGAAAACGATGTTTTAGCCCCACTCAAAAGCGTATCACCCCATTGTATAGGGGCTCAGATTGCCTTACATACCCCCCAAGGATTACCCAATCTTAACAAGGTTAAACTTGCTATTATTGGTTTACGAGAAAATCGTCGCGAAGTTACACGCACGCAAGAAAACTTCAACCTTAACCGTATTCGTTCGGCCTTTTACAACCTTTTCCCCGGTAATTGGGATCTTTCTATAGCCGATTTAGGCGATATCATGCCCGGCAATAGCGTAGAAGACACCGAATATGCCGTACAAGAAGTACTGAGTCAACTCATCACTCAAAATATTATCCCTATAATTTTAGGGGGCAGTCAAGATCTGACCTATGCACAGTATCGGGCATACAATCATACCGAGAAGATGGTCAATTTAGTAAATGTAGACGCTCGATTTGATATAGGTGATACGGAAGCAGCCATAACTGATTCATCATATGTAGGAAAGATGATTGTCAACAAGCCCTACCATCTTTTTAATTATGCCAACATAGGATATCAGAGCTATTTAAACAGCCCGGAAGAAATTAATCTGATTGAAAAATTATTCTTTGAATCATACAGATTAGGCGAAATAAGTGCTGACATTACCCTAGCCGAACCCGTTATGCGTGATGCCGATTTAGTAAGTGTGGACTACCAAGCTATTTCTTCAGAAATTTCGGGCAGTACAATTGCACAACCCAATGGTTTTAACGGGCGTGAAATCTGCGCATTGGCACGCTATGCCGGGATTAGTGACAAGGTGAGTTCGTTTGGATTATATAATCTTCAACATTTGGATATAAACCAAAAAAATCCTTTATTGCCGGGTGAAATTTTATGGTACTTTATTGAAGGTGTTAATTATAGAAAAAATGAACAAAATATTTTAACTACAAATCAGTTTTTAAAATACAGCGTTCCGCTAGATGACGAAGTACTTATTTTTTATAAAAGCAAACGTTCTGACAGATGGTGGGTTGAAATCCCAACATTTGTTAACAATAAATCGATAAAGCCAACGTTTTTACCGTGTAGTCATCAAGACTACCTTGAGGCCTGTAACCAAGAAATACCAGAAAGATGGTATAAAGCACGCCGCAAAAACGAACTTTAAAATAATAAAAGACAAGAACTTATAAATATTGACTGTGTTAAAAGAGTGTCTAATTTCATAAAAACAGACACAGTTCAACATAAAAAACTATGAGAAAAATCATATCCATTATTGCCGTAGCTGTCCTGCTAACGAGTTGTGGAAAGGCAGACCGCGGTCAGTTGGTGGGCGCAAAAGGGAAAAAATGGCATCCTGTAAAACCGTATGGAATGGTACTCATTCCCGGAGGGGCTTTTGTAATGGGAAAGGCCGCTAGCGATGTGGCCGGTCTAAAAAACGCTCCCACTAAAACTGTCACCGTCCGCTCTTTTTATATGGATGAAACCGAAATTACCAATGCTGAATACCGTCAATTTGTTAATTGGGTACGTGACTCTGTGGTACGCCAACGCTTAGCAGAAGAAGCTCAATTTGCGGCTAATGGCGGCGGAAACGGCAGTGGCAACAACGGACGTTCTATAATGGATTACGCCTTTAAAGGCGCCCAGAACAGTAATAACAACAATAAAAATAATCTTACTCCCTACCAACAGGTTAATTATAACCCCTACGATCTAGCCTTAAATTGGAACGTAGATATTATATGGAATACAGCGGACTACCCTGATAAACATTATGTGTATGTAATGGATTCTCTATATCTAAACAAAGACGAATCGCCTACCGGTATGCGCATGTTAGACGTTTCTCAGTTTGTTTATCAATATACCACTACCAATGCTGCAGCGGCGGCACGTAAAGGAGGCAATATAAAAGATTATAGAACCGTACACCACGTGGCTGTTTATCCGGATACTACCGTATGGGTAAAAGATTTTAACTATTCTTATAATGTGCCGATGTTTCATAATTATTTTTGGCACACTGCCTATGATGACTACCCTGTGGTTGGCGTTAACTGGTACCAAGCTAAAGCTTTTTGTGATTGGCGTACCAAGTATAACAACGCCTACCGAAACAAAAAAGGTTTAGAAGATGTTCCGGCATACAGGCTGCCTTCAGAAGCAGAATGGGAATATGCTGCACGCGGTGGATTAGATGGAGCTACTTATCCTTGGGGCGGCCCTTATACAAAAAATGAACGCGGTTGTTTCTTAGCTAATTTTAAGCCTATGCGTGGCGATTATGCAGCCGACCAAGCACTCTATACTGTTGAAGCTAAATCTTATGAACCCAACGGATATGGGCTATACAATATGGCCGGTAACGTGGCTGAATGGACCAATTCTTCATACGACCCAGCCTCCTATAATTTTTATTCGACCATGAATCCTAACGTCAACAACATTCAAAACAAACGAAAGGTAATACGTGGAGGATCGTGGAAAGACGTAGCATACTTCTTACAAGTAGGCACACGTACCTATGAATATGCCGACTCAGCCAGAAGTTATATTGGGTTTAGAACCGTAGAAGATTACGTAGGCATCCCTAAAAACATTGACCTTAGAAGACCGCCTCAATAATAAAAGGCATTTTAATTTAAACTAACTTTATACTACTATAAAAATTAAGACCATGGCACAAACGAAATCAAAAGCTTTTGGAAAGTTTCTCAACCAATGTTACGGATGGGGAGCCGCAGTTGTTATTATTGGCGCATTATTAAAAATAACACACTTTGAGATTGGCCCTATTACCGGCACTATTATGCTAACCATTGGGCTTTGTACGGAAGCTATTATTTTTGCTATTTCAGCTTTTGAACCTGTTAAAGATCAATATGATTGGTCTTTGGTCTATCCCGAATTAGAAAATGCCAACGCTCCTAAACGCCAACCTAAAAAGGCTGACATAACAGAAGTAGAAGACTCACTCTCTAAAAAACTCGATCAAATGTTGAAAGAAGCCAAAATTGATGGAGAATTGATGGAACGTCTTGGTGAAAGTATTAAGCACTTTGGTGATGCGGCTAAAAACATTGCGCCTACGGCAGAAGCCTTAAACTCTCAAAAAAAATATAGCGAAGAGATGAATGTAGCAGCAGCACAAATGGAATCTCTAAATAGCTTGTATAAAATTCAACTAGAAGCTTCTAATAGACAGACACAAGCCAATCAAGCTATTGCTCAAAATGCTGAACACCTACAGGAACAAATGCAGACTCTTACAAAAAATATTTCTAATTTAAATAACGTATATGGCAATATGCTTACCGCTATGCGCCCAAACAACTAAGCCAAGAATTAACAAAACTCTACTAAGAATATGCCAGCTATACAGGACTTAGATGCCAGACAACGGATGATAAACATGATGTATATCATCTTTATTGCCATGTTGGCACTCAACATGTCTAAAGAGGTACTGCAGTCATTTGGAGATGTAAACAACAGTTTGCAAACCAGCATAACCCAAACCGAAAAGCGAAATAGTACGCTTATGGCCGGATTGGCTGTAAAAGCACAAGATCAACCTCAAAAATATAAAGACCTTCAACAACAAGCGTTACAAATACAGAAAGCCAGTACCAATTTAGTAAGCTATATAGATAAACTTAAAAGTGATTTAGTGGCCGACATAGACCGAGACGAAAACGGTCAGCTTGACTACCAAAAAATGGATAGAGCCGATGAGATTAACCTGATGTTTTTCTCTAACGACAAACTCTCTGATCGCGGAAAAGAGCTTTTAAACAAAATTAAAGCATTTAAGGAAAAAGCGCTTGCGCTTGCCCAATCTACCGGAAACCAGGCATTGGCTGAAACCATTAACAAAAAGTTTGACTTATCGCCTGTTAAAACAAAAGATGGCGGTAAAGTAGGCTGGCTGCGCTACAATTATGAAGAATATCCATTAATAGCCGGTATTACTAAGTTGACCAATGTACAGGCCGATGCCGCCCAAATTCAGACCACGCTATTAACCAGTATGGTAAGCGGGCAAATGGCAAGTGACATCTCTATGACTAATTACCAAGCCATCTTAATTCCTGATAAAACCGCTTTCTTTTCAGGAGAACATTTTAAAGGAAAAGTTATCTTAGGCCGCTTTGACAACACGCTTCAGTTTGATAATGTAATGATTAACGGCAATAAAGTTACCGATATTAGAGGCGGTCAAGTTTATTTAGATATGCCGGCAGGAAATGTAGGAGACCATAAAATAGAAGGAAAACTTCAATTTAAAGAAGGAGATTCTATTGTAACTATTCCGGTTAGTAGCAACTACACTGTTATACCTAAACCCAATTCTGCTGTAATTTCAGCCGATAAGATGAATGTTATCTATCGAGGGGTCTCTAATCCTTTAACCATTTCTATTCCCGGTGTAAGTAGCGTACACGCTAGCGCCCCCGCATTACACCATGTAAGAGGAGCGCATTATGCTATTAACCCCACCAACATACGCGCTCATTCCGTAAATATAAGCGTATCCGGAAAACTACCCAATGGCACAACCATTAGCGATAGCAAAAAATTCAGAATTAAAGAGATTCCACACCCGGTGGCCACTATTCGTGGGCAAACCGGAGGCGGCGGTCCTATTAGAATGCAACGCAACGGATTAAAAATTTCCTCAGTAGGAGCCTTGATTCCTGATTTCGATTTTAATTTAAAAATTCAAGTAACCGGATTTAAACTTCAAATACCCGGCAAACCCATCGTCGCCGTACGCGGCCAACACATGAATGCTCGGGCAAAACGAATAATTGCCGCAGCTAGAAGAGGATCCATGGTACAGATTTTTGATATACAAGCGCATGTGGTAGGAAACTCAAGTTATCACCTTCCACAAGTACGCGGATTAACGGTTCAATTGACCAACTAATTTAAAGCAGACCTATGAAAATAAAGAGTTTTTTGGCAATATCATTCTTATTAGTGGCTAGCTATAGCTATGGACAAGCCAGTATTCTGAATGCTAAAACGCCAGCCGAAATAGGTAGAGAAACAGCTGCAAAAGTGTATAAAGACAATACCTCTAAACCTATTCCTTATGACCATGTTGACCAGCGTGACATTCTATGGGCTAAAGGAGTATGGGAATATATTGACCTAAACCAACGCGTAAACTTCCCGCTACTTTATCCGATTGATAATAATAGCGGCATGTATCACTCACTCTATAACGTACTGCTGGCCAACATTGAGAACGGCAACATTAAACACGTTTATGCAGATTCTTATTTTAAACACGAAATCACACTAAATCAACTAGGTGCCACCTTACACGAAACAGACACCACAGATGCCGGGTACAAACAACTAAATGCCGGCGATGAACTTGATCAACAATTTGTAACCCGTACTGATGTTAGCGCAGCTGATGTTCAAGGATACCGCATTAGGGGATATTGGTACTTTGACAGTCGTGAATCTGAACTTCGTTATCGATTAATCGGAATTGCCCCGGTAGTTACCGATGCACACTCTAAAGCTATGGGTATTACAAATGCTCCGCCGGTAACCCTGTTTTGGGTATTTTATCCTGAAGTACGTGACATTCTTTTTCATGCCAAAGTATATAACCCTAGCAACTCGGCGCATCCTTTAAATTTTGATCAGTTATTAATTGCACGAAGATTTCACGCGGTTATCTACAAAGACGACAACGTTCAAGGAGATAGAGCTATAGCTGATTATATGGGCAACAGTGCTTTAAAACAATTATTAGAAGCTAGACGTACTAAAAATGAAATTCGCAATTTTGAAGTGAACATGTGGAATTACTAATCACTTAAAATTTTAAACTTAAACAGCGCCTTTTTACTAATGGCGCTGTTTGTTTTTACAAGCTTATGAAAGATTATATAATTGTGGGGTTAGGGTTGGCTGGTCTATCTATTGCCCACGAGCTCGAAAAGCAAAATAAAACATTTCTTATTTTTGACACTCCCTCCTCTAGCGCTTCTAAAATTGCCGGAGGCGTTATCAATCCACTCATTTTAAAACGATTTACGAAGGCGTGGAAAGCCGATGAGTTTATTCCTACAGCCACCTCATTTTACCAATCTTTAGAAAAAGAATTGGCACAATCATTCTTTCAACAGTTTCCCATTTATCGAAAAATTAAATCTGTTAGAGAGCAAAACGATTGGTTTGTAGCCGCAGACAAACCCGATTTAAAGCTTTTTATGGAAGCCAAACTACAACGGCTAGAATCGCTTCCTTCTCCTTTTCATTACGGAAAAGTAAAACATACCGGTTTTGTAAACACCGAGAAATTACTCATTGCCTATCAAAAGAAACTAGAGGCTGAAGGTAAGCTCATAACTACTCATTTTGATTATTCTCAGCTTATTATAGGCGATGATGAAATAACGTATCAAAAATACCATGCTCAAAAAATTATCTTTTGTGAAGGGGCTAATCTTCTGCAAAACCCCTTCTTTAAATGGCTTCCTCTTATTGGTAATAAAGGGGAATACCTTATCGTAAAAATACCTTCGCTTACCTTAAACGTTATTTTAAAAACAGCCATTGCTCTTATTCCACTAGGTAATCAGCTGTATAAATTTGGTGCAACATATTCACGTGAATACACAACTAATTTACCGGAAGCCGAGGCAAGACGATTCTTACTGCAAAAATTAGAAGAAATTATAGATTGCCCTTATACCATCATTGAAACGCAAGTTGGTATTCGTCCAACCGTATTAGATCGGCGACCACTGCTAGGGCAACATCCACAACACAAAAATGTACTTGTGTACAATGGTTTGGGCAGCCATGGCGTAATGATGGCACCTACCCTTGCACAATGGTTACTCAACTACGACTTAAAACAACAAGACTTACCTAAAGAAGTAAACATAAAGCGCTATTTTAAGAACCTAACCAATCCAATATAACGCTAAAACTTGGTTTTATCTCTAAATTTTAAATACCTTTGCCCAAAATTTAATCAGCATGCTTAACGTCCATAAACTTTCTGTATCATTTTCAGGAGAAGATCTTTTTAGTGAGATTACCTTTAGGTTGACTGCGGGAGATCGCATAGGACTTGTGGGCAAAAACGGAGCCGGAAAATCTACCTTGCTCAAAGTGCTCTCTAAAGAAATAGAGCCCAGTGCAGGAACATTGGCTTATGAAAAAGAGGTTACCATAGGAATTTTAAAACAAGATCTTGATTTTGATGCCGGTCGCACGGTTTTAGAAGAAGCTTATCAAGCTTTTTCTAAACTGAAAACAATTGAAGCCGATATAGAAAAAACCAATCAAGCGTTAGCAGAGCGCACTGATTATGAAAGCGAGGGTTACCACCAGCTTATGGTAGCCATAAACGAGCTGCAACATCAATATGAGATTTTAGGAGGATATAATTATCAAGGAGAAACCGAACGCATCTTAAAAGGACTTGGTTTTACAGGAGCTGATTTCAACAAAAAGACAGAAACTTTTTCGGGTGGATGGCGCATGCGTATTGAGCTAGCTAAGCTTTTACTGCAAGACAACGATGTGCTTTTATTAGATGAACCCACCAACCACCTTGATATTGAAAGTATTATTTGGTTAGAAAACTTCTTAAAAAACGCTACTAAATGTGTGGTAGTCGTCTCACACGACAAGATGTTTTTAGACCACGTAACTAACCGTACAATCGAAATTTCATTGGGTAAAATATACGATTACAATAAACCCTACTCAAAATATTTGGTTTTGCGTAAAGAACGACGCGACCAACTCATAGCCGCCCAAAAAAATCAACAAAAAGAAATCGAGCATACCGAAAAACTCATCGAAAAATTTAGGTATAAAGCTACTAAAGCCTCCATGGCGCAATCACTTATAAAAAAGTTAGATAAAATGGAGCGCATAACGGTAGATGAAGAAGACAATGCCGTGATGCACATACAATTTCCGGTATCTGTCAACCCCGGAAAAGTAGTTATTGAAATAAAAGATATTTCTAAGTCTTATGGACAAAAAAAAGTGCTTGACCATGTCAATTTACAAATAGACCGCAACACCAAAACCGCTTTTGTAGGGCAAAACGGGCAAGGAAAATCTACCTTGGCTAAAATAATAGTGGGAGAAATTGACTTTGAAGGTTCGTTAAAACTGGGGCATAACGTACAAATCGGTTATTTTGCACAAAACCAAGCCGATTATTTAGACGGAAACAAGCGCGTCTTAGACACTATGATAGATGCCGCCAATGAAGAAACGCGTAAGAAAGTGCGTGATATTCTCGGCGCCTTTCTCTTTAGAGGAGATGATGTAGACAAATATGTGCGTGTACTTTCTGGTGGAGAACGCAACCGCTTAGCCTTGGCAAAAATGCTTTTGCAGCCCTTTAACGTCCTTATTATGGACGAGCCCACCAACCACTTAGATATTCAATCTAAAAACGTATTAAAGGCGGCGCTTCAAAATTTTGAAGGTACACTTATTTTGGTGTCACACGACCGTGATTTTCTACAAGGATTAGCCTCAACAGTGTATGAGTTTAGAGATCACCAGCTCAATCAATACCTGGGAGATATAGACTTCTATTTAGAACAACGCGAAATGGAAGATATGCGACAAGTAGAAAAAAAGTCAACCCCACAGCCTTCCTCTGCTTTAACTGCCCCTAAAAACACCGGACAAAGTTATGCGCAGCAAAAGGCACAAAAAGCACTAAAAAACAAGCTGAATAAAATTGAAAAACAAATAACACAGCTAGAAAAAAAGATTGAAGAAAAAGATCTGGCACTCGCCTTAAACTACGACGAGACAGCGGCAAACCCCCACTTTTTTGACACCTACCAAGCCGATAAGAAGAAGCTAAACCAATTAATGGAGCAATGGGAAAAGCTTCAAGAAGAATATGAGCAAAAAGACATCTAATGATTGAGCATTTTTTTACATGTCCATTCTGTTGGAAAGAAATTTCTATGCTATTAGACTCTTCTGCTGCCGAACAGCAATATGTAGAAGATTGTGAAAATTGCTGTCATCCAATTACTATTTACGCACGTTTTGAAAAAGGCGAATTGGTTTCTTTTTCAGCCAAAAAATTAGCGCAATAAAAGAGTGCCGTTTACAACTTCGGCCATTTCATAGGTCATTTCTAAAGAGAATGGTAAAAATAACTGAAGGTTCAGAATATTTCCGATATTTGTAGGAAACGATTTGAATCATGCCCTTTTATCATAAACTCGGAAAAATACCCCACAAACGCCATACGGTTTTTGAAAAACCCGGAGGTGGAATGTACTACGAACAGCTCTTCGGTACAGAAGGGTTTAGCGGAATGTCATCGCTACTCTATCACCTTCAACGTCCTACACAAGTCCTCGAAATTAGAGGCAGCAAAGATGTTGAACCCAAAATTACTTTGGCTAAAAACATACAAGCATTTCGTTTTGATGGTTTTCAGGTACCGGAAACTCCAGACTATTTACAGAGTCGAACTCCTGTAATGGTAAACAATGACATAAGTCTAATTCTTGCCGCACCACAACAATCTACAGAAGATTATTTTTACAAAAATGCAGATTGTGATGAAGTCATTTTTGTACACAAAGGCAAAGGAAAACTACGTACTCATTTAGGAAATATAGATTTTAAATATGGAGACTACCTCGTCATTCCGCGAGGCACTATTTACAAACTCGATTTTCATTCTACCAACAACCGTTTTTTTATTGTAGAATCACGTCATCCTGTTTATACACCCAAACGTTATCGCAATCAATTTGGTCAGTTATTAGAACATGCGCCTTTTTGCGAGCGCGATTTACGCGCCCCTTATGAGCTAGAAACCAATGACAAAAAAGGCGAATATCTCGTAAAAATTAAAAAGCAAAATCGGCTATATGATATGGTATATGCCTACAGCCCGTTTGATGTAGTGGGGTATGATGGGTATAACCATCCATACGCCTTTTCTATTTTTGATTTCGAACCCATAACCGGTAGAGTGCATCAACCTCCTCCTGTTCATCAAACTTTTGAAACTTCTGCAGCCGTAATTTGTTCTTTCTGCCCACGGCTGTTTGATTATCATGAAAACCCGCCTAGTGTACCAGCTCCATACAGTCATAGTAACATAGACAGTGATGAAGTTTTATATTATGTAGACGGAGAATTTATGAGTCGCCCGGAAGTAAAGGTAGGCAACTTAACCTTACATCCGGCAGGCATTCCACACGGCCCCCAACCCGGAGCAGCAGAAGCTAGTATCGGCAAAAAAGGAACCGAAGAATTAGCGGTTATGGTAGATACTTTTAGCCCCCTTCAAATAACCGAAGCAGGATTAAAATTAACCGATGGGAAATATTATCAATCTTGGTTAGAAAAAGCAGACAAAAAATGATGGTAACTGAATTCTATACCTCTGTAAAGTCGCGAGCAATGTGGTAAACGCGCTATGATACTACACTTGATAAGTATTTTTCTTATCAAGTAAAGCACGACTTTATAGCGTTGTGTAAGTTAATTATTACGTTTATTTCACATATTTTAATTTTAAAAACATTTTGCAATGAAAGATACCACCTCCTTAGCTTTAGAAAAAATTGTACCGGAAGCCGAAGATTTTCTTCCAATTATGGGCACAGACTACGTAGAATTTTATGTAAGCAATGCCAAACAAGTAGCTCATTATTATCAATCGGCATGGGGTTTTCAACCCCTAGCCTATAAAGGGCTAGAAACCGGAGCAAAAGACCGCGTATCATACGTATTACAACAAGACAAAATTCGTTTTGTCTTAACCAGCCCCTTAAACAAAGACGGTGATATTAACCGCCATATAAATGAACACGGTGATGGGGTAAAAGTAATGGCACTCTGGGTAGACGACGCCACCAAATCTTGGAAAGAAACTACCAAAAGAGGCGCTAAATCTTATCTAGAGCCTGAAACAATTGAAGACAAACACGGAAAAGTAGTACGCTCAGGAATTTACACATACGGAGAAACTGTTCATATTTTTATAGAGCGAAAAAATTATAAGGGAGCTTTCCTGCCTGGTTACCAAGAATGGAATCCGGCATACAAACCTACCACTACCGGATTACATTATATAGATCACACCGTTGGAAACGTGGGATGGGGTCAAATGAACAAATGGATTGAATTTTATCGTGATGTATTGGGATTTGGACAGATTGTATCTTTTGACGATAAAGATATTTCTACTGAATATTCTGCCCTTATGAGCAAAGTGATGGCTAACGGAAACGGACGTATTAAGTTTCCTATAAATGAACCGGCCAAAGGAAAAAAGAAATCACAAATAGAAGAATACCTCGATTTTTATAATGGTGAAGGTGTACAACACTTGGCATTAGCTACACACGACATTATTGCCACCGTACGCGAATTACAAAATCGTGGGGTAGAATTTTTAAAAATTCCGTCTAACTATTATGACGATTTAATTGAACGCGTAGGACCTATAGATGAAGATGTAGAAGCATTAAAAGAACTCGGCGTATTAGTAGATGTAGATGATGAAGGATATTTATTACAATTGTTTACACGCCCTTTATCTGTTCGGCCCACCATGTTTATTGAGGTAATTCAACGAAAAGGAGCCAAATCTTTTGGAAAAGGAACTTTTAAAGCTCTTTTTGAGGCTATTGAACGCGAACAGGCATTGAGAGGAACGCTATAAATCTAAAAGCAACTTAAAATCCGTTCCTTAAGTACAAAACCTCGTTTGGTTATAAACGGGGTTTTTTGTTTTGTTTATCTTTGGTCTAGTAATTGCATTTATATCTATCTTTAAAAACAAAACATATTTTAATAAACTGCCTTTGCGCATATTCATTATCGCTGACTTAACCAATCACAAAGGCACTATTGTCAAGGTTATGAAAAAAATTTTCTTCTTCCTATTCTCATTTATTTTTTTTTCCTCCATTCAGGCACAGACCTATCAAGGTGGTGAATGGTTAAAATTCAGAATACATTACGGCTGGTTTAACGCTTCTTTTGCTACCCTAGAAGTAAAAAAAATAACGATTGGCAACACTCCGGTATACCACATTATAGGAAAAGGAAAATCTACCGGTCTGCTCAATGTTTTTTACGAAATAGACGATAGGTACGAGTCTTTTATAAATGCTCAAACGCAATTGCCGTATAAATTTGTGCGTGATATTAATGAAGGAGGCTACACCAAAAACAAAATTATTTATTACAACCAAAAAAAGCATACGGCTAAGGTACGTGACTTAAAACATCACACCCTTAAAAGCTACTCCACAAGGGCCCAAGTTCAAGACATGCTATCAGCCTTGTATTACATTAGAAATCAAATTGATGGTAAATTAAAGGAAAAAGGAGATAGCATTGTCGTGAATATGTTCTTTGACAATCAAAATTACAAGTTTAAAACTGTATATTTGGGCACAGAAATCATTAAGAGTGAGTTTGGTAAAGTAAAATGCCTTAAATTACGTCCTTATGTTCAAGCTGGGCGTGTTTTTAAGAAACAAGAGAGTCTTACCGTATGGGTATCTGCTGATAAAAACAAGATTCCTATCAAAATTGAGGCAAAATTATCTGTAGGAAGTCTTACCGCTGACCTTTATGCATATAAAAATCTGAAAAATCCTTTTGTTATTACTATGAAATAAACAAACGGTTTTTCAGTTAACTTAATAACTAGATACTTAATACTCAAACATCGTCAACCTTGAAAAATCCTTTTAACGTATTCCTCTTTTTTAGCTTACTTTTTATCTTTTCAGCCTGTAAGAATGATAAGAAGCAAGACAATCAAGATACTATTGCTAAAACCGATATTCAAAAACAAGCTCCTATTATAAAATATGGGTATAACCTAGATGATTATATTCTAACCTCTGACACCATTCAATCAGGAGATAGCTTTGGAAGCATTATGAATACACATGGGTTCTCTACTCAACAGGTATTTAAGATTACTCATCAAGTTAACGATTCTATCTTTAACGCACGCAGAATAATTGCCGGAAAGCCTTATTTTATTGTAAAATCTAAAAAAAATCCCCTTAAACCGATTGCCTTTATCTATCAAAACAATCGCATAGATTACACAGTAATAAACCTGACCGATACCATTACCGCTTATCGCAAAAAAAGACCGGTAACTGTTGAGCAACATGCTATCTCAGGCATTATTAACGCCTCCCTTTCTGAAGCGATGAATAAAGCCGGGGCGCGTATTGCATTAACCCATGCTCTAGCACGCATCTACCAATGGAAAATTGACTTTTTTCACCTTAAAAAAGGTGATAAATTCAAAATTATATACAGTAAAAAATATATCAACGACAGTATATATGCCGGAATAGGCGATATTAAAGCCGCTGAATTTATACACGACGGTGAACCCTATTACGCCTTTTATTTTGGCAAAGACAGCGTAGGACTTAAAAAATATTATGATGATAGTGCTAAATCTCTACAGAGCTTTTTCTTAAAAGCTCCGGTAGATTTTACGCGTATCTCTTCTCATTATACCAAGCGCCGTTATCACCCTATTTTACACCGTTGGATGTCTCATTTAGGAACCGATTATGCCGCTCCTACCGGAACGCCTATTCACGTTACTGCAGATGGAGTTGTTATTGCTTCGCGCTACAACAAATACAACGGAAACTACGTAAAAGTTAGACACAATAGCAAATACACTACCCAATATTTGCATATGTCTAAACGCAATGTAGTAGTTGGCCAACATGTTAAACAAGGAGACGTTATTGGGTTTGTAGGCCAAACCGGTTTGGCTACCGGCCCGCATGTATGCTATCGTTTTTGGGTAAACGGAAAACAAGTAGATCCCTACAAACAAGATTTACCTAGCTCTGAGCCCTTAGCTGATTCTCTAAAAGATAAATACTATAAATTCATTGCCCCTATAAAGAAAAAACTTGACGGCATGATTATATCCAAGCCTGAAGAAGTTGCTAACATAGCCAAAACCGCCTTGATGTCTAATTAATCCCTTACCACCATGTACACTGCTGTTCAACACATACACTCTTACTGGGCCTATTTAGTTCTTTTATTGATTCTAGTCAATGTTCTAAACTCCCTATTCGGACTTATTGGAAAAAGAAATTTTTCCGGAAAAGATTTTAAAATATCACTCTTTACATTAATCGCCACCCACATACAATTATTACTCGGCATCATTTTATTTTTCCTTTCACCAAAGGTGATGTGGTTTAATGAAAATGTGGATGTATCGGCCATTATGAGCAATGATCAACTACGTTTGTTTAATGTAGAACACCCATTAACGATGATTATTGCGGTAGTACTCATTACCATAGGGCACTCTAGAGCCAAGAAAAAAATAGTGCCCTCTTCTCAATTCACCAACTTATTCGTTTTTGATTTGATTGCACTTATCTTGATTTTAGCTATGATTCCGTGGAACATTTGGCTATAACACTGCTTTCTAATACACACAAAGGTTTTTCTACAGTGTTAAAAGTGTCTTTTATCTAGTTGGTTTCATGTAATTTTGCCATCAAATTAGTAACTATATGAAACTAGATATATTGGCCATGGGCGCACACCCTGACGATGTAGAATTGGGCTGTGGAGGTACGTTGGCTAAAGAAATAGCCAACGGCAAAAAAGTAGGTATTTTAGACCTCACCAAAGGAGAACTCGGTACCCGTGGATCTGCTGAAATACGCAGCCAAGAATCAGCCAAAGCGGCTGAAATACTGGGGGTATCTGTGCGTGAAAACATGGGGTTTAAAGATGGTTTCTTTGTAAATGATGCACAACATCAATTAGAAATCATCAAAATAATTAGAAAATACCAACCAGACATCGTGTTAACTAACGCCATTGCCGATCGGCATATTGACCACGGAAAAGCCAGTAAACTTACCAGTGCAGCATGCTTTTTAAGTGGTTTACGCAGAATAGAAACCATTTTAGACGGTAAAAAGCAAGATGCCTGGCGCCCCAAACAGGTATTACACTACATACAGTGGCGCGATATAGAGCCGGACATAGTGGTTGATATTTCCGGTTTTATAGATAAAAAAATGGAAGCGGTAAAAGCATATAGCTCACAATTCTTTGACAAAGACAGCAAAGAACCCGTGACTCCTATTGCTACAAAAAACTTTTTTCAAAGTGTTATTTACAGAGCTGAGAACCTTGGTAGACTTGCCTTTACCGAACATGCTGAAGGGTTTACTACGGAGCGAACCCCAGCCGTAAACTCCATCTTTAATTTGGTATAAAAAATCTTTTGCCAATTGACAGAATTGGTTAAATTTGCCCTCGCAAACGGTGGTTGTAGCTCAGCTGGTTAGAGCGCCTGATTGTGGTTCAGGAGGTCGTCGGTTCGAAACCGATCTTCCACCCCAAATCCTTTCTTTATCAATAGAGAAAGGATTTTTTATTTACTGTAAACAAGGGGTAGTAACTAATTTTTCTATCTTTTCAGATAAGAAAGTTTATGTATATTGCTCAATAGAATACATACACTTATGCTTTATCAATCTATTATAGCCGGACTGGGTAGCTACGCTCCCGAAAATATTGTCACTAACGATGACTTAGCACAATTAATGGATACCAGCGATGCCTGGATTCAAGAACGAACCGGCATTAAAGAACGACACCACATAAAAAATCGATCAGAAGGTGAAACTCCCGTAGCTAAAATGGGTGCAGAAGCTGCCAAGATTGCTATAAAACGAGCCGGAATAGACAAAAATGAGATTGATTTAATCATTTTTGCCACACTTAGTCCCGATTATTATTTTCCCGGATCGGGCGTATTGGTTCAAGATATGTTAGCCATTAAAACATGTCCGGCATTAGATATTCGCAACCAGTGTAGCGGGTTTGTGTACGGCCTTTCTGTAGCCGATCAGTTTATTAAAACCGGTATGTATAAAAACGTGCTTCTTATTGGAAGTGAAAACCATAGCGGCGGGTTAGATTTTACGACGCGCGGTCGGTCTGTATCAGTTCTTTTTGGAGATGGTGCCGGCGCTGCCGTACTAACTCGCAGTGAGAAAAGCGATAAAGGAATTTTATCTACACACATGCATTCTGAGGGTAAATATGCTTTAGAATTATCTTTAAAAGGCCCCAGCACCAACCATTGGGTTCCTGAAATTATGGCTGAAAATCCGCAAGAAGATATTCCTTATTTTCCGTATATGAACGGTCAATTTGTGTTTAAAAACGCTATTAAACGTTTTACTGAGGTGATTCAGGAAGGATTAGCTGCTAACAACCTTACGGCTGAAGATATAGACTTACTAATTCCACATCAAGCCAATTTACGGATTGCACAATATGTTCAGAAAAAATTCGGGTTAACTGATGAACAGGTGTTTAACAACATCCAAAAATATGGAAACACTACTGCTGCTTCTATTCCTATCGCGCTAACCGAAGCCTGGGAAAAAGGAAAAGTAAAAGAGGGAAATTATATTGTACTAGCAGCCTTTGGAAGTGGTTTTACTTGGGCAAGTACTGTGTTAAAATGGTAAGTTAATCATTAAAAACGGCGCTCATAATAGTGCGTATTCCTTTAAACATGCAATATACTGAGGCAATAATAAGGAGAAATGCCACAATCATAACCGGAATAAACAGGGGTTTATCTTGGTTTTGCCCATATGCATTATAAACCATAGCCGGCCCCAAAAAAGCTAAGGGAATAGATCCGGCCAAATATTTCACTCCTTTTGTCAGTTTTTTTCGATCTGTGTGGTGTTCTTGTTGTTCTTTCATTTTATCCCGCTTTTAAAACTTCTAATACTTTTCTAACACTCCCATATTTATGCAAATAATGAGCTGCTTCTTGCGCTGATAGCTGCGTAGCTTCTTGTATTAATTTTACTCCTCGTTCTACCAATTTAGCGTTACTCAACTGCATATCTATCATTTTATTTCCTTTTATCCTACCCAACTGTATCATTGTGGTCGTAGAAATCATATTCAGTACCATTTTTTGGGCAGTACCGGCTTTCATACGCGAGCTCCCGGTAACAAATTCGGGGCCCACAACCACTTCTACCGGAAAATCGGCTGCTTTGGCTAATGGGCTTCCCTCATTGCAAGCAATACATCCGGTTTGAATACCTGTTTGTTGGCATTTCTGCAATCCGCCTACCACATATGGGGTTGTACCTGAAGCCGCAATACCCACTACAATATCTTTAGCAGAAACAGCATAATTCTTTAAATCTTTCCAGGCTTGTTGCGTATCATCTTCTGCATTTTCTACTGCCTTTCGTATAGCCGAATCTCCCCCGGCTATTAATCCTATCACCAACTCGTCTGATACCCCGAAGGTAGGAGGGCATTCACTCGCATCTAAAATACCCAATCGGCCACTCGTACCTGCTCCCAGGTAAAAAAGTCGACCCCCTTCTTTCAATTTCTGCACAACTGTTTTGGTAAGGGCTTCAATTTGAGGCAATACTTTTTCTACTGAATAAGCAACCGTTTTATCTTCTGTATTAATATACCGCAACAACGCTCCTACCGACTTATGCTCTAAGTCATCATACTGTGAGGAGGCTTCGGTTATTTTTTTCAACTTTTTCATCGGCTTGTAGACAACTGTCAAAGGTACGCATTAATGTTTTTGGGACGCCTGTGGCGCCCCAAAAATGATTAATAACTTAGCTGTATTCCGGCTCCCCACCCAAAATGATGACTATAATTGGTCGTAAATGCCATATTTTTAAAGATGATATATTGCAACCCAAACTGGTATTCTTTATCTGAATTGAACATAAAACTACCGCGCAAACGCGGAGATAACGGAATATCTTCGCGTTCAAAAGCCAGTACAACATGGCCGGTATGATCTACCGATGCATCAGCCACGACTAACCAAGGAAGTGTATATTGAACCCCTATTTTTCCCACAAATCGTCGTTCTTTTGAGTAGCGTTGACCAAACCAACTCTTTTCGTGGTCGAGTCCTTTTTTGTATTGCCATTCAAAACCAACATACGAAAAAAGCCATTGTTTATGACCAAAATAGCGCCCCACCTGCATACCGGCTTCATAACCATCCGTATCATTATACCCCAATTGCCAATCTCCTCTAATTCCCCATCGAGTGGTTTCTAAATCTATTCCACCGGTATTACCATTAGAGGCAAAATCATTTTCTGCAGAGAGATAAAATCTACGCTCATCCATAAACAGCATCATTTCGGCATGTTTAGGGTGCATGATTTCAGGATTCTGTGGGCTGTCTGCATACTGGAAAATACGCCCCATCCCTCCCATCATATGATAGAGAATATGGCAATGAAAAAACCAATTTCCGCTCTCAGAAGCATAGAACTCGAGCGTATCTGTTTCCATCGGCATAATATCAACTACATTTTTCATCGGAGACCGCTTTCCAAACTTATTCAGCAACCTAAAATCGTGCCCATGAAGGTGAATAGGGTGGCGCATCATGGTATTATTGTACAGTATAATTCGTAAATTTTCTCCTTTATGAATTAAAATTTTATCGCTCTCTCCCACCGTTTTGTTATTCATAGACCACACATAGCGGTTCATATTTCCAGTTAACTCAAAACGCAAGGTTCGCGTGGTATTCTCTTTGGGTAGCTCTGTGTTTTTCAGCGCTTCCAGCATATTATAATTCAACGTGACAATTTCTCCATCGTGTGAATTATGTGTACTGTGATGATGTGTCTTCTTTTCCTTCTTCACCAACTTCATGCCGCATTTTGGGCATGTTCCCGGTTGATCAGACACCTCATCAGAATGCATCGGACATACGTATTGTGCGGTGGCTACAGAAGCTTTTTTCTTCACCAATTTCATCCCACATTTTGGGCATGTTCCCGGATGGTCTGACACCACATCAGAATGCATGGGGCACACGTATTGGGCTATCTCTTTTGATGTTTTATGATGGCTATGTTTTGATGCGGAAAGTTCAGGATACATGACGGCATTCATATCCATTTCTTGCAAGGCCATGGCACCCATAGGTTTCATATCTCCATTCATCTTCATCATTTCATTCATCATCTTCATTCCGGCAAAATAGTTCAGTTTTGGAAGTTCTTTAGCCGGCATTTTCATTCCGCTTCCCAACCACAAAGAAGCCGACCCACTTCTATCTTCAGCGGTGGCTAAAAATTCGTATTGCATGTTTTTGGGAATTGTAACCACTACATCATACGTCTCTGAGGGGCCAATAATAAGCCGATCTACGCTTACCGGTACCACATCGTTACCATCATTTGCTACTACTGTGATTTTTCCTCCACTATAGGTCAGCCAAAAATAACTAGAGGAACCGCCGCCTATAATTCGCAAACGTACCCTATCACCGGCCTTAAACTGTGAAAAAGTCTGCTGTAGTTTTCCATTCACTAAGAAACTCTCATAATATACATCGCTCACATCCATAGCCTCCATGCGTTTCCATTCATTCACAAATTTAACGCCCAGCTTTCCGGCTTTTAATGCTTCCCAATAACTCTGCGTTGAATGTTTTTTTATACCAAACCAATCGTTTCCGGTATGTAACATTCGTTGAATTTCTTGAGGATTTGTATCACTCCAGTCACTCAACACCACTGGAATGGTAGGAATAGTAGGCTCTGTACGTTTGTTAAAAATAAGCGCTCCATAAACTCCAATTTGCTCTTGAAGCATATAGTGGCTGTGATACCAATATGTTCCTGCCTGTACTACCGGAAATTTGTATACATATACCGTTTGTGGAGGAATGGGCATTTGGGTAAGGTAAGCCACCCCGTCCATACGGCTGGGAAGCTGTACCCCGTGCCAATGAATACTGGTGGGTTGAGACGAAAGATTATGTACATAAACCAGCGCAGTATCGCCTAGTGTAAAAGATAAGGTAGGTCCGGGAAAAACGCCGTTAACGGCCATAGCCGGTCGGTCTTTTCCTGAAAAATTAACGGTTGTATCGGTTATATATAAATCATAGCGAACCGTCTTAACTCCGGGAGTTCCTTTCGGAAAATGAATACCCGAATTGGCTCCTTTAATAAATTTTTTTACCACATTTTTTTCTTTATTGGCAATGGGTAAATTTATAGGCTGGTTTAAGGGAGAGGGTTTTAGTACCGGGCCTACAAAACTGTGGTAGGTCGTGTACTTCTTGTTGTTTCCGTGGTCAAATTCTTGTGCCAAGCCTAAATGCCCCAGGCTTAGCAGTATTAATAAAGCTAGTATTTTTTTCATTTTTTATAATTATTGTCCCATTTGCCAATCAGCAAATAAGAGGCGTTTTAAAACGGTCTTCCCCAAATACAGAAAGTTTGCGTCTTAAAAACAATAAGTTTGTTTTGAAATTTAAAATAATGAGCATACATCTACCTTAACGGGTGTTATAAGTATTTTATATACCTATAGTAAGACCCTTTTATTTCCTTTTATATAAGCAGGAAATTAGAAAAGCTGTGATGTATGAAAATAAATCTCTTTGAAAAAAGAGGGAAGTAAAACACTAGCCTATTTTAGGCGGTCGCCAAATACTAGCATACCCGGAAGGAAGCATTACATTTTTATAAAAGAAAATATCTTCTCGGTTGGCAATAAACGATGTTAGGGTAGTTGAAAATCGGAAAATGAGCATATTGACAGGAGCATATGACACACACTGACAATGCCCACGCGAATTACAGTCATTGGTTTGCGATTGATCTTGGTGGCTCGACATTGCTGAGCAGCACCCACTTTCATGTTCCTGTTCCTGTACCGTATTATGATGCACTGTGTGCATAGTACATGCAGATACTGGGGTTGGATTTACAAACATCAACCCGGCAGAAAAGAAGAGTAACATGAAAAATTTTCCAAGCATATTTTCTGTAACTGATGACTAAAGTATAAAGATTGCTTGTATTCTATAAAAATATTTACAAATAATTATGATTTTTATTTTAGCAAATAAAAAAACCGAGCGAATTGCTCGGCTTTTCATTGTATTTATACTGCGTTAATTAAACAAGTGAAACGCGTTTAAATCCAGTAATTTCAACACCAAAAGAAGCTACTTGTTCGCTTACCTTTTTGCTCTCGTCTTTGATGAAATTTTGATCTAACAACGCTTTTTCTTGATCTAAAAGCGTATTATCGCTCACAAAGCGGGCCACTTTTCCGGGTAAGATTTTATCCCAAATTTTTTCGGGTTTTCCCTCAGCCTTCAATTCAGCTCTAATATCTTCTTCAGCTTTTGCCATAATTTCATCGGTTAGCTGAGCTTGAGAAACGTATTGAGGAATGTGCTTGGTAGGTTTACCCAAACGTACTAATTCTTCATTGAGTTTAGTGATTTCTGCAATACGAGCTTCTGTTTCTTTAACCAGATAATCTTCGTCAAAATCTTTGTAAGAAAGAGTTTCTGCCCCCATAGCAGCCACTTGCATAGAAACGTCTTTAGCTAACGCTTCTGCACCCTCTACTGCAGAAGAAAGTCCTACTAATGCCGCAATTTTATTTCCGTTGTGAATATAATCGCCTACAAAAGGTGCTTCTAGTGTCTCAAAAGAGCCAATTTCTAGTTTTTCACCAATCACTCCGGTTTGTTCAACCAATTTTTGTTCAACAGAGATACCGTTAAAATCAGCTTTCAAGAAATCTTCCTTATTATCGTAATTTATAGCCAACTCAGCCAGTTCATTGGCTAATTTTACAAAGCCATCATTTTTGGCTACAAAGTCTGTCTCGCAATTTAATGAGATAATTGCACCTTTAGTAGCATCTGCATTTATCTTTGCAATAGCAGCTCCTTCGGCAGACTCACGGTCAGCACGTTTAGCCGCTACTTTTTGGCCTTTTTTACGCAATACTTGAATAGCTTTGTCAAAATCGCCTTCAGCCTCTACTAAAGCTTTCTTGCAATCCATCATACCAGAGCCGGTCATTTGTCTCAATTTTTTTACGTCTGCAGCAGTTACATTTGCCATAATCTGAATATTTTAATATATAAAAGCCGTTTCAAATGAACTTATAGAAGATCTCCAAAACGGCTTGAAGTAAATTATAATCGGGTTAATTAATCTTTGTTTTCTTCTTTAGCAGCTTCTACCGGTTTCTCTACCGCTTTTTCTGCATTTTTTTCAGCAGCTTTGGCTTCTTTAGCGGCTTCCTTTTTAGCTTTATTTTCTGCTTTTTCTTTGCGTTTAGCTTCCAAATCTTTTTCGCGGTCTCCCAATCCCTCTACTACAGCGTCGGTTACATAAGAAACTACTTTTTTAATAGATTTTGAAGCATCATCATTAGCCGGAATAGCGTAGTCTACTTCACGAGGATCTGAGTTGGTATCAACCATAGCAAATACCGGAATGTTAAGGCGTTGAGCTTCTTTTATGGCGATGCGTTCGCGCAAAATATCAACTACAAACAAAGCTCCCGGAAGGCGTGTCATATCTGCAATAGAACCCAATTGTTTTTCGAGTTTATCGCGCATACGATTTACTTGCAACTGCTCTTTTTTAGAAAGGGTATCAAAACGACCGTCTTTTTTCATACGATCTACCGCATCCATTTTTTTAACTGAACGACGAATGGTTACGAAATTGGTTAACATTCCTCCAGGCCAACGTTCTGTAATGTAGGGCATGTTGCATTTTTCTGCCTCTTCAGCCACAATTTCTTTGGCTTGTTTTTTAGTAGCCACAAATAAGATTTTACGACCACTTGCTGCAATTTTGCTCATAGCTTTAGCAGCTTCTTGCATTTTTGCAGCACTCTTGTAAAGGTTTATAATGTGAATTCCGTTACGCTCCATATAAATATAAGGAGCCATGTTGGGATTCCAACGGTGAGTAAGGTGTCCGAAGTGAACACCGGCGTCTAATAATTCTTTGACTTCAATGTCTTTTGCCATCTTTGTAATAGTTTACGTTCTGTTGATGTAGCAACAATCAAGTGGTATAATTTTGGCCTTGATTGTTTAGATGCTAAACTAACTTCGCCTTACAGACGAATAACAACAAATAGTTAAGGTTATAATTTTTAATGAACTTTGATATCCGTTTCTCATTAACGTTTAGAGAACTGGAATTTCTTACGGGCTTTTTTCTGTCCGAATTTTTTACGCTCAACCATACGAGGATCACGTGTTAATAAACCTTCCGGTTTAAGTGTACCTCTGTGTTCAGCGTCTATTTCGCACATTGCACGCGCAATAGCCAGACGAATAGCTTCTGCTTGGCCGTTAATTCCGCCACCAAAAACATTTGCTTTAACATCAAAATTTTGCGTGTTTTCAGTCAAGTTTAAAACTTGGTTGACTTTATAACGCAAGATATCGGTAGTAAAATACTCGTCTAATTTCTTTTTATTGATTTCTATGTTTCCTTTTCCTTCTGAAAGGTAAACACGGGCAACAGCCGTTTTTCTTCTTCCAATTTTATGAATCGTTTCCATTTACACCAATTCGTTTAAGTTAATGTTTTGTGGTTTTTGTGCCTCGTGACCGTGGTTTTGATCAGCATACACTCTAAGGTTACGAAAAAGAGCCGAACCTAATTTGTTATGCGGTAACATTCCTTTTACCGCTTTTTCTACCAAACGGCAAGGGTCTTTGGCATAGAGTTGTTTTGCACTTAAACTGCGTTGACCTCCGGGGTGACCCGTGTAGCGTTGATATTCTTTATCTTCCCACTTTTTCCCGGTCAAATTAACTTTTGCGGCATTGATAACGATTACGTTATCTCCACAATCTACATGGGGGGTAAAATTAGGCTTGTGCTTACCGCGAAGCATCTTTGCGGCAACCGATGCAAGCCGACCTAGCGACTGGTTTTCAGCATCAAGCACAACCCATTCTTTATTAACGGTTGCCTTGTTTGCAGAAACGGTCTTATAACTTAATGTATTCACACTAATTCCTTTACAAGATTAAACATTACTCTCGTTTTTCCTAACCAACAGAAAAACAGGCTGCAAATTTACGATTATATATTTAGTGGGCAAGGAAGAAAAGACTTTTTTTCTTCCTCATCGTCAAGCTTTTAAAAAAGTTATTTTTTTATCACGAGCTACTGCAAGGCAGAATTTATCATTTTACTTCTTCTAGGAGAATGTTTTTCTTCATTTTTGGGTATTCCTTTCTGGCTTTTGATGATTTTTTACGATAAAAATTAGCCACAATCCACCATAAGCCAATACCACTCCTAAAACATCGGCTACAATATCGTAGTCATCAAAACTACGGTAGCTTGTAAAAGTGCCTTGCAAAAATTCTATCAACACCCCAAACAAAATGGCTAAAACGCATATCCATATACTCGGCTTAAATCGATTGGGGAATTTGTCTTTGGCTACATGTAGTTGCCACAACAAGGTAAGCCCTAAATAAGCTAAAAAGTGGAAGACCTTATCGGCTCCCACAAAATTAATATCTTGGGTTAAAGAATTTACCCTCATTAGCGATACAATTAGTAAGGCTAATGAGTAAAGTATCGTAATAAGAAAAAAGGTTTTATTACCCAATATGCGCTTCATAATCTGCGGCGCTCATCAATTCTTCAACTTCTTCAGGATTACTGATTTTTACCTTTACCATCCAACCTTTATCATAAGGATCACTATTTACATTTTCAGGCTCGTCTTCTAATTCTTCATTAAATTCTACTACTGTGCCACTTATCGGTAAGTGCAAGTCAGAAACTGTTTTTACTGCTTCTACAGTGCCAAATACTTCTCCTTTTTCTAGGGTTTCATCTAGTGTTTCTACTTCTACATAAACAATATCTCCCAATTCGCTTTGGGCAAAATCAGTAATACCAATAGTAGCAACATCGCCTTCTAGGCTAATCCACTCGTGGTCTTCAGTATACTTTAGGTTTTCTGGTGCATTCATAATTCGGATTCTTTTTGAACAGTTTTCTCTACTCATTTATTAACTCTCTTCCACAGAGAAGAGGAGCTACAAATCTATTAAATTTATTGGTTCTTGTTTATAAAAATTTATTGGTTTCTAATAAATTAATTTCCAAAGGTATAGCGCAAACGAATTCCGGTTCTTATAGTAGTTTGCGGAAAGGCGGTAGACACAAAATACTTCGAAAAATTATGATCGTAATAAAAGATAGCTGTAAGGTTTCTAGACAGTGCATAATCTGCCGTAAAATGCGCTTCCCATCTATCTTGCCCGGTAGTTACCTGACTGTCGTTAATATCTAAATACCGCACAATAGTTTTGTTTCTGCGATAAGACACATCGGCTTTAAGATTTAAATCTCCATTTAGTATACGTTGTTGCCCGTTTATATGCGTCGTTACTTTTAAGTTTTTAATGCGGTACCCCAATCCCAACCTAAACTCCGTACCTTGAATTTCGGTAAGCAAATTATTGGCAAAACTCAATGATAATGCGCGGTCTTTATCTATCTCTGCCAAAATGCTGATTGAATTGCGCATCTCCATATCTATTTTGATTAAAGGTGAAAACTGCTCAACCAGGTTGATGTTTGACACTAATATATTGCTTCTATAATTACCCTGTTGATCTACATTTTGAGTACCATATGGGTTAGCATTATTGTATTTTAAATTATTTTGAAAACGATTGATGGTATAGCTAGCCATATAACCGTGCTGAATACTAAACCGCCTAAAATGTTCTCTAAAGAATTTTAAACGCATCAACCCGGTGTATTTAATATCCCAGTTAGGAAGCGGTGTGTCGCGAAACGGAGACAGCCGCATAGAAGATACATTTTCTCCCAAATAAGCAGATAAAAAGGCGGGAAGTAACACCTGCTGACTGGTTCTGCCAAAGCCTTTCGGAAACCCATTCGCATCAAAATTTGCCGGATTGGTTAAATCAATACCGGCTTTTTTAGCTAACCTAACCGCTATTAAGCGTCTGTTTTTTCTAAATTCATCAAAGGCTTTAGACCCCGCTTCATCACTCTTTTGAAAAGCCGACCCCAGCATAATGGTAGAAATGGTAAAGTTTCCGTAACTCTGTGGAGCTAAGGACTGATACTCTCTTGTAGTTGGATCTACTTTAAATCCTTCTGAATAATTACGCGCATAAGTGCGATTAGCCGATAGATCAATGGTTAAATCAGGTAGTAAATCAAGAGAAGCTTGCAGCGTCAACGTTTTAATTTCATTGGTTAAATACTGGTTATTAAAATCTTGATATAAGGTGAGCCATCCTTTGCTTGCTGCCAATCGTCGAATATCGCGTTGGCTACCAAACGTAAACCCGGCTGAAGGTTTTAACGTTCCAATAAATCCAACGTCTTGTAAATAGCCCGGCAAGAAGGTACCTCGAGTATCTTTATAGTTAATGGTAAGCCGGTCTAAGGCGGTAATAATATCTATTCCGGTATTTAAAAGTTTATCGCCAAAAGACAATTTTGATGAAGCATTATCCGTTTTATTTGTATTTCGGGTAAAGCCCAGTCTATTTTCACGATTAACGGTATTTTTTCCGCGCTTTTTGTGTAAACCCAAATAGTCATATAATCGCTGCATACTCAAAGTGGCATTAAACTGATGGGTACGTGAGTTTTGTATTGTATTTCCCATATCTGGTGTATTGGGCAGCGTGTTTAAAATAGTTGAGCCTTTTTGCCACATAAAATTACCTGAATAGGAATAGCGTGCATTGATAAAGTTGAGGAATGGAAACTTATCAAACGGCAAATCGTAGTTTACCTGCAAACTTTGATTGTGCTGATTAGGGTCGCCCACATCAAAGAAATTATCCCAAATGCCAATGCTGTTATTCTGCATGTTGTTCTTATCTAAATAATTTCTAATAATTCTATTATTAGACTCTCTAAACACAAAACTAAGTGACTTGGTAAGCTGGTCATTAACCGTAAAGCCCCAATTAAAACGGTAATCGCGCTGATACAACTTAGGAATACCCAACGAACCCGGAGGCAAGTTAATTTGACGAAACTGTTGTTCGTTATATTGACGCAAAATATTGGCGGTAGCCGAAATACTGGTAGGCAACGGATTAAAATTAAAATCTCTAATGGGTTGATAATATCTACTACTATCTAAAAAAGCAACGTTTTTAAACGGTTCTATGCTAAGAGGTTTAAAATTATAATCGTAAGTAGCCCCTACATTTACATTTTGACTCAGTCCTTCTTCTATTTTAAAATCACGGTGATTTACTTGATTATACACCCCGGAAAAGGTAAAATTTTCTATATCTATAGGAAGCGGTGTCTTATCTGTTGTACGTTGCTTATGCAAACCTATTATGCTAAAACTCTGACGTTTGGTATAATCTTCAGCACGGTGTTTTAGTTGTTCTCTACGTACGGGGTCTGCTGTATTATCCAACAATGTTTGCAACTCAATATCACGGTACTGAGGGTCGTATTGCGGAGTAATCAGTTCTACCCCTCGGCTATAGCTTACCGGAATTATAAGTCCCCAATCTTTAGGCAAAAGATGGCCGGCATTTAAATTAGCCATCACATTATAGCTCTGTATATCTTCTCGGCTGCGTTCATTAGGCCCTTGTTCAATAGAACCAAACCCTACTGTGCTCTTTCTACCATTAGCCGAAACAGCCATTAAATCTGCCAAGTTAACATCCATATTAAGGTTTGCCGCCCAACCTCCGTGGTTTTTCATATCGCTTAACCGAAGTTCATTAAACCACACTTGCCCATATGCATCCGTAGTTCCGGTATTTTCTAACCCCAGCATTATTACCCTAACGTCCCCAAAACTCGGATTTCCTTTAATAGCAATACGCATTTGCCCGGTAGGGGCTGTTCCGTTAATTAAGTTTCCATTAGCGTCAAAATAATGCAACACATTAGGATTGAGCGACGGATTGCCAATCATCGTTGCTTTAATTTTTTGCAGTACCGACAGCGATATATTCAACTCATTCTGATCCGGCCAAACCACGTGTTTATCGGTAGACCGAATATCAGTAACTTTCAATGGAATTTCAATCTGATAAAAATTATCTTCAAAATCTGACCCTATTCTAATAAACGCACTTAAATCGCCATCCTTTAATGTTGGATTGGGATTGGGTAAACTCTCGGCGTGCAAAAACATCTTCAAGTTTTTGTATTGGCGCATATCTACGCTAAAATTTTTATAGACCGCACGCATATCGCCCGGCGCCAATTTTTTAACGGTTAATGCCAACGATTGCTCATCTTCGCGTATGGTTTGGTTGCGGGTTACCAACTCTTCGCGATACACTCCCGGCGGACTCACATAATCGGATGTTTTTTCTTCACTTACTGATTCGGAGGTAAAAATAGTTCCCGGAGTGGTGTTTGGATTGCTTCCATTGGGCTCTAACGGCTGGTCGTATTTACGGTAATCACCTCGCACCAAATTTAAGGTTCCAAAACGCAGCACTACATGTTGATTAAAGCCGGTTAAAAACATACGAATAAACCGGATAGATTGTAAATCGCGAATGCCCCCTACTGAATACTTACTATCTGTGCTAATAGGAATTTTAAACTGCACCCACCGGGTACGCATGGTCTGCCCATTTTCTAATTTTACCTGCACATCACGCACATCTGTTATATAATCTTGGTCTATACCCGGTATAGAACTCGTATTGTTGTCTACGCTCATTCCCGGATAAATAGGCACCTTGTACTCAAAATAACTATTAATGGTATTCATCGTGTTATCGCGATTCACATCTTCTGTAGTAGGTAGGGTGCTATTCCCCCTATTTTTTTGTCCTACTGTTGAAGGGGTGTTTCCCTGCAAACCATTATAGTTGTAATAACGATTGCCAACGCTACCGTCTCTACTCAAATAGTACTGATAATTATCATTTGAAGGGTCTTTTAACCCCCCAAATGCCGGAAATTTGGTGGCTTCATCGGTATCATTTAATCCATCTAAACCAATATCTTGATTTTCACGCTGCTGCCCCTTCGTATCAAAAGCGTATACCAATGATTGGGTAGATGGTACGCGCCCAAAATCAGTTTCTATGGTACGTCCGGCACCGCCTTCTTTAGGTAGTCCGTTTTCATATTGCTTACGCCCATCTTTTAAAACATCTTCAGAAATACTTCCTAAATCAAAGGTAAGGGTTCCACTACTCAAATTTGCATTTTCATTATAGACATACGGATCCATCACCCAAAATTCTATATACTGAACATTGGTACGTTCAAAATCTGAGGTGTTGATACCGCGCATAATCCCCCCAAAATTATCTTTAGGATTTGGTAGTGTATTGCTTCCGGCGGCTGCAGGATTGTAGTTATACATTCCTCGTTCTTTAGGATAATACGACAAGTCTAATGAGAAAATAGCGCGGGTATCACCTTCAATAACATCGGTTTTAGGAAAAATTTCTTCCTTAAAAATACGACGCGTATCATAATTAGACATGTCGTTATTCGATATTCCGGAAGGTCGTTGATTGCTATAAAATATAGGGTCTATAGTATACCAATTTAATTTGGCTCTTTTATAGCCTGAGGATAAATCCCCATTGGTTTTTCCTCCTCCAAAATCAAGCGGAGCACTAGCCAAGTACCACGAATGTGGAGAGAGAATAGAGACAAAGGTTTGAGAGGCTTCAAAATCATCTACATAAGAGGTAACTTCTCCATTAAAACTATCGCCTCGTGGTGCCCCGGGCCGTAGATAAGCAAACTCTCCTTGCAACGAAAAATGCGATTCTACATCTGTGTCAATATTGGGTAATTTGTTTACCCATCGCGTTAAGAAAGGAACTGCTGTAGCGTACCTAAAATTGAACCCGTACATGGTGTTGTTAATTGGTTCAAATCCATAATTAGCTTTTTGCGTTTCCGGTTTTTCATTTAAATTGAGTAAGGTAGCTCCTATCTGAAAATGTTCATTAAACTTGTGGTCTATATGAATCCCCATAAACCGTTTGGTGCGTTGCCCAAACAAGGCGTTGTTTTCTGTAGACACCGAAATAGGAACGCCCGATGCTTTTAGGGCTTCATTGATAATATGTACTCTTCCCAACTCATAGTTAACCGTATAATCTACCCCCTCTTGCAGTTCTCTACCCCCGGCAGTTACGATTACCGAACCTCTAGGCACGTTAAAAGAACCAATGGGAATACCACCCATACCTGAAGTTTTATAAGAACCTACTAGCCTAAACTTGTTTTGGTTTGATTGTTTTTGTTCAGCTTGCGTTTTAGTATCGGTGTATAATGCTCTAAAAACGTATTTTTTCTGATTAGCATTATACGTTGATGGGTCATCATAACTGGCAGTACCTCCCTGCGTTTGTAATTTATCAAACAAATATTTACCAAACGGCTCTACTGTAGTAAAGATAAATTGCCCGTTTTGTGGGTCGACGGTAATACCCGGCACATAATCAAAAAAGCCATCTCCGCCCGACACCGGGTCTTGGTTATAGTTCAATTTATCGAGGTGAAAAACACGCAACAAGCTGGTATTTTCTACATCGTTGGGTAGCGGAGTGGCACCCCCATCAGCAGAAGAGATATAATTTAGTGGTTGTGGGTCCGTATAAAAAATATTGAGCTCAAAATCTTGTTGACTCAGTTGAGTAGCATTTAAGTCGTAAATATTTTTCATCATTAAGTCCCAATCCGGCTCATGTACGCTTGTAATAGGTCCTTTTAGTAATTTTACGACCAAGTTTTGATTATTGGCTATCTGGGGACCGCTCGGGTTTTGTGGATTAGGCATGGGCTGACTGGAGGCTACCCCATCGTTAGAAAATTCCCCCACCTGATACACCTTCCCATTTACAGTATATTGAAAAGCCACCGCCAATATCTCATCATTTCTGATACGTGTTTTTAACGAAATATACCCCAATTGTGGGTGCAACACATATTCACCGGGATTTAACCGACGGGCATTTTCTAGTTTAGCATAATCTACCCCTTCTTGTACCGTAGATGAAAGGGCACCAAATCCTTGTCCTACCGTAGCCATATTTCGAATAGCTTGGGTCAGAGAAGACGGTTGCGACCCATTAATGCCCAGCGGATTAAAATCGTTATTCCCATTATCGGGCAAGGCTCCCGACGGAACATTTACAAATCCGGTATAAGCCGGTGGGTTGATAGGGTTGCCATCAACGTCTAAAAAGACTCCCATATGTGTTGGATCCGATTCTCCTAAATCTTGAATAGCCACAATATTACGAGCATTTTCTATATGAGATGGTGTATTGGCACGGTTAGTTATCCACACCTCAACACGTGTAATTCGAATATTACTGTTAATAAACGGGTAGTTTTTTAAAGCCTGGTTGTAGTGATTTCTAAAATATTGCGCCAAGAAATAATGGCGATTTTCATCATAGTCTAAAGCAAATTTTTTAAATTCTTGCACCGCTCCGCCTCCTTCTATTACGGTCCGTTGCCGTTGTGAGTTTTGTTGTGCATACACACCGGTAATAGTTGTTTTTCCAAACTTGAGTTGCGTCTTCACACCAAACAGACTTTGCGAACCTTGAATTAAGGAGCTACTTAGTGGCATACTCACGTTTCCCACTTCAATTTTTTGTACAATATCGTCTTCATCCGGGGTGTATTCTAACTTGATTTGGTTTTGAAAATCAAAGGTAGATTCGGTATTAAAATTAGCTCTAATAGCCAGCCGTGTACCAATTTGACCGGTTAAGCTCAGGTCTATATTTTGATCAAAGTCAAACGTAAAATTAGAGCGATTTCGCGGTGATAAAACCGGGTTATCTCGTTTATCAAATAACACTCCCAGCCCTACTTGAACCGATCCTCTAGGGATTATCTGAATTTGATTGCCCCCAAAAACCGACTGAAAGAAATTATTGTTGACATAAAAAATAGGCAATAAGTTTTTTTGAGCAGCTGCAGCAGAATCTCCTTGTGCGTTTACTGCCTTAAACTTACTTTTAAAATAACGAGTCATACGCTCTTTCATCACGCGTTTTTGAAATTCTTTAGGGGTAAGAATAAGCGGATAAGAGACGTTTATGCTGTCTATTTTTTGGGTATAAATATACCGATTGGTTAATGGGTCGTACGTATATTTTTTAACAATGCTATTAGGCGGTTGCAATGGGTATCGCTGCACTTGCGTAGTGTCTTGCGCGGGGTTGTGCTGTTGTGCCATGACAGAAAAGTCGGTAAAAATTACCAGCAGAACCAAAACAATTATTTTGGGAGATATTTTAAAAAAATTGCTCCTTCCCAACGTACTTATAATTTTTTTAATGCAAGTTTTATGATTGTCTCTACACTTGCCCCCTCATCCTCCATAAGGATTCTTCGTACAATCTTAGCAGATTGTTTCCGCTTATATCCAAGCGTCTCTAAAGCAGATAACGCTTCTTCTTTGCAGGTATTGCGTTGAGGCATTACTATTTTATCGGCACTTTCATAATCAGAAAGCTTATCTTTTAAGTCTATAATTACTCTTTGTGCCGTTTTGGCTCCAATTCCTTTCACACTTTTTATTTCGGCCACATTTTCTGTAGCAATAGCCTCAACCACTTGATCAGGGGTTAATGATGACAGCATCGTTCGTGCCGTACTGGCCCCTATACCCGAAACAGAAAGCAACTTTACAAAGAGCTCTCTTTCGCTCTTCTCCATAAACCCATATAAAGTTTGTGCATCTTCACGAACTTGTAAATATGTATAAATAAAAATATTTTCGTCTTGGGGGAGCTGCGCATACGTATGCAACGAAATATTTAAACGATAGCCCACTCCGCCACATTCTACCACAATATAGGTTGGATTCTTTTCTACCAGCTTGCCCCTTACGTGTGTAATCATACGTTAATCAAAAGTTAATGCAACAAATGTAGAGAATTTATTGCTACAAGTAAATTTTAAGCTTGGTATAATTGTCTTTCTTACTACAAGGAGGACAAATAGCACTTTTTTAAAAAATATTTACCCGTGGTTATTATCTAAACAAGGTTAATTTTTAGATTATTGATATTTCTGCTGAACCTAAATTTGTTCAGATACCGAATCAAGGTTAAAGCGATGAATTTCAAGTATATGATTCGCGAACCTATATTCAACCGCGTACGCTTTTGTTTATTCTGTCGTATCAGTTATAATTTTATATACAACAAGCCGTACAGCGTTAACCGTACGGCTTGTTGTAAAGATTTATTTATAAGCTTATCTATCTTCGCGCTGGGCATCTACTACCGCTACAGCAGACATATTTACCATCTCGCGCACACTGGCACCGAGTTGTAAAATGTGTACCGGTTTGGCTAAGCCCATAATAATAGGACCAATAGAATCTCCTTCTCCCATCTCTTTAATGAGTTTATACGCTGAGTTGGCCGAAACCAAGTTTGGAAAAACCAAGGTGTTTACCTTGTGATCGGCAATTTTTGAAAACGGAAATTTACTTTCACGCATAGATCTATTCAACGCAAAATCGGCTTGAATTTCTCCATCTACCAACAAATGAGGGTGTCTTTCATGCAGCAGCGAAACCGCTTCTTTTACTTTTTTAGCTTGGGGTGCCTTAGACGACCCAAAATTGGCATACGACATCATGGCAATTACCGGCTCAAACCCAAACATTTTAGCGGTAGCTGCCGTCATCTCTGCAATGCGCGCTAAACATTCTGCTCCGGGGTCAATATTAATAGAGGTGTCGCTAATAAACAATGACCCCAAAGAGGTTTCCATCAAGTTGGTGGTGGCAATACGCGAAACACCTTCAACAGTACCCACCAGCTCTAAAATAGGTTTTAACACCACAGGATACGCCCTAGAATAACCCGAAAGTAACGCATCGGCATCGCCTTCATTTACCATCATTGCGGCAAAATAATTGCGCTCACGCATTAATTTTTGAGCATCGAGTAAGGTAATTCCTTTACGGCGTCTTGATTTCCAGAAAATTTCAGCATATGTCTCTAAACGATCTTGTTGTTCATCGGCTTTAGGATCAATAATTTCAACATCTACATCGTCAAAATCAATCTCCTTCATCAACTCTTGAATAATATCTTTTCGACCCAACAAAATAGGAATTGCAATGCCTTCTTCTTTTACGATTTGAGCTGTTTTTAATACGTCTAAATGATCGGCTTCTGCATAAACCACCCTTTTAGGATCACTTTTTGCTTGTTTAGCCAACATGCGCGTAATTTTGGTGTTGTTACCCAAGCGTTCTGCTAATTCTTGGCGGTAGCGACTCCAATCGTCTATAGGTTCTTGTGCCACTCCACTTTCCATAGCTGCTTTGGCCACGGCCGGCGGCACTTCTGTAATTAATCGAACATCAAAAGGCTTGGGAATGATATAGTCGCGCCCGTACGTTAATTTGGTTTCTCCGTAGGTTTTGTTTACTTCTTCCGGAACCGTCTTCTTTGCCAATTCGGCCAATGCCCGAACGGCTGCTTTTTTCATCTCTTCATTAATCTCGGTGGCTCGTACATCTAGTGCACCACGAAAAATAAACGGAAAACCAAGCACATTGTTTACCTGATTAGGATAATCTGTACGCCCCGTGGCCATAATTACATCTTTGCGGGTAGCCACCGCCGTGGGATAATCAATTTCAGGCGTGGGGTTGGCCATCGCAAAAACAATAGGGTCTTGTGCCATGCTCAACAGCATTTCTTTAGAAACAATATTTCCTACAGACAGCCCAATAAAAACATCGGCCTCTTTCATGGCTTCTTCTAATGTATGTATATCGCGTGCCGTAGCAAATTCTGCTTTTTGCTCAGTAAGGGTTTCACGGTCTTTGCGAATTACCCCTTTACTGTCTATCATCACAATATTTTTGCCTTCAACGCCAAAAGACTTGTACAAACGCGCACACGATACCGCAGCTGCTCCCGCTCCACTAACCACAATTTTAATATTCTCCATTTTTTTACCAACCAGTTCGGTGGCATTTAACAAGGCAGCCGCAGAAATAATAGCCGTTCCGTGTTGATCGTCGTGCATTACCGGAATATCGAGCTCTTCTTTTAACCTTCGTTCAATTTCAAAAGCCTCCGGGGCTTTAATGTCCTCTAGGTTTATTCCCCCAAAAGTGGGAGCGATATGTTTTACGGTTTCTACAAATTTATCTACATCGTTGGTATCTACCTCGATGTCAAATACATCTATACCGGCAAATATTTTAAACAACAAGCCTTTGCCTTCCATAACAGGTTTTGATGCTTCAGGGCCAATATTACCTAACCCCAAAACAGCGGTTCCATTAGAAATGACTGCTACCAAATTACCTTTGTCAGTATATTTGTAAACTTCGTTTTTGTTGTCTTTAATTTCTAAACATGGGTAGGCTACATACGGCGAGTAAGCAATGGACAAATCACGTTGTGTAGAATACTTTTTGGTGGGAATGACTTCTATTTTCCCGGGTTTTGGTTTAGCATGATAAACCAAGGCTTCGCGCCTTTTTCTCTCGTCACTCATATTTTTGAATTTAAGGAAGGGTAAAGGTACATATTTTTAGATTTCAATCCTTCTTTAAAAAAAACAATGTTTTGGGTAAGTTTGCTAAATTTAGTACGTTTTACAGCTACTCTTTTAAAAACGAAATATTCCGCTTTAAGCCTGAAAACTTAGTGCGTTTGACGGCCGATTTTTTAAAAACTTTTCTAAATGTCTCTTCGGTAAGTTCTTCCCAATCTCCTTTTTCCATGGCCAACAAATCGGGGTGTGGGTCAAATAAAGGCTCGTTGTGTGGCGTTGCAAACCGATTCCACGGGCACACATCTTGGCAAATATCACAACCAAACATCCAGTCTTCAAATTTACCGCGCATATTTTCAGGAATTGCCTCTTTTAACTCTATGGTAAAATACGAGATACACTTACTGCCATTTATTTTATAGGGTTCGTCTAATGCCCCGGTAGGACACGCATCTATGCAGGCTGTACAGGTACCACAATAGTCTTTTACCCTAGCATCATACAGTAATTCTAAATCAATAATCAGTTCGGCAATAAAGTGAAATGAACCTTTCTGTTTGGTGAGCAACAACGCATTTTTTCCACGCCAACCCAAACCGCTACGCACTGCCCAAGCTTTGTCTAACACCGGTGCCGAGTCTACAAAAACACGTCCTTCAACCGCCCCAATTTCTTCGCGAATATTAAACAACAATTCTTTTAGCTTATGCTTTAAAACAAAGTGATAATCTCTTCCGTAAGCGTATTTTGAAAGTTTATAGGAGTCTTTTTGCTGTTGTTGCTCACCTTCTTTTTCCGGATAGTAATTATAGAGTAAAGACACTACACTTTTAGCTCCCGGCACCAATTTGGTGGGGTCTAAGCGCTTGTCGTAGTGATTCTCTAACCACTTCATTTTGCCGTTCCAGTTATTTTTTAAGTAATAATCGAGGCGCGGCGCATCGTCACTCAAAAATTCGGCACGACTAATTCCGCAGGCCATAAACCCCAGCCGTTGGGCTTCTGCTTTTATAAAGGCGGTATTTTTCTCTTTGTTCAGCACGTAGGCAAAGGTAAAACAATAGAAAAAGATAATATCATATCCGAAACATGTCTCTACCGTTCTATTTATCAACAAATCTATTAGAGGAGCCAAAGGACATCTTTAATCATGATGGATGTATTTCCCAATCCTATTATCCTGTGTCTAGCAAAAGACACAAATATATATAATACATCTGGCAGCTTTGAGATGGAGTTAGCAAAAAATATCAAAATTTCCGGCTCAATCCAAATCCAATCAAAAATCAGTTTTAGATTTACACTAAAAATATAGTAATTGATTTTTTGTCCCTAATAAAAAGTGGTTAATCTTCTTAAAAAGTTAACCACTTTTTTATAAAATTATATTCACAGAAAATTAAATCATCCTATTTTTTTGTTTTAGAAGGGAATGTGGCTAGTACTAAATTTAATACTGGGAAAATGAATAACCAACTAGATATTCCTGCATCTTTTAGACGTCTAAAACCCAAAGAGATAAAGGGTATCAAAATTAATAATTCATAATAGTAACCTAAATTATAGACCCCTATTATAGATTTAATAACACCAATCAGTATTGAAATCAATATGTTTATTAGAAAGAAGTACCAAAATTCCTTTCGAGACGATTTTCCGCTAAAATTAAAAATATTTTTGAAGGGTTCAATATAATAATTCATGATTGCTTATTAAAAAGTTAAAAAATATTTTAAGGTTCCCAACCTATACAATTATCATATGAACAGGATGCGACTTCATCCCAAACACATCCTCCTCCAGTAAATGAACATATTAATTTTTGTGAAAATGACATTGATCTAATTCTATCTTGCGCACAATGAGCAATTCCTTTTGGAGTACATTGGTTCCAATCACTATGGGGATGTGGTATATTGGCATCAGGTCTAGGATCGCTAGCCTGTAAAAGTGACTCATGAACGAGGGTTGTGGTATTGTGAGATTTTATAGGTATACCATTTGAAAAATCAGTATTTACTATGGATTCTCCATCCAACGTCATTATTAGATGGCCACTTAAAACATTTGAATGCTCTTCTATTAGTAATTTCGGTTTTTTTCTAAGTAACGCTGTGTCTGATTCAGGAATACTTATATTTAGTTTACATTCATATATGTGTATTTCTGCATTTGGATTTTGTGCTGTAACTGTTCTTAGATTATCATCATCTTTATTAAAAACCTTAATTTCACCATTTAATAATATTGCATAGCTTGAATATGTAATGACTTTTTGAATTGTTCTAGAATTAGGATTAAGGTATCTGGTAATTCACTTGAACACGCCAGAAGTGAGGTTACGATAAGGGTAAGAGCAAAAAATTTATATATTATTTTCATAGATTTCATGTTTTTGTGGTTTAAGACTTGCCTCTTCAATTTAAGGTCCTATTCGGCATATGTTCCGACCATCAACATTATATCACTTCAAAATCTCATCTCTTTCATATTTCCCAGCATGAATTCAATGTATCTGCTGGTGAGCTGTCCAATTAAAATTTATCAAAACTTTATGTTAATACTGCAAACATATTAAATTTTATATTAACATACAATTGAGCGTAAAAAAATTAAAACTGATAAGGCTACACGCTACTTATTATTAATATTTATTTTAAAAAAACTTTCTATTTAGTTGCAGAACTAGATTAGTCGTTATATATTTGAACAGATTTATAATTTATTAGACGACACATAAATCGACTCATCTGTAAAAAGAAGCTTATGAACACCTTACTATACCTTTTAAAAAGCGCTGCCCTACTCGGGTTATTTTTAGCCGTTTATGAACTTTTCTTAAAACGGGAAACGTTCTTTACTTATAACCGTATTTACCTTGTAAGTGGACTGCTTATCGCTGCCTTTCTACCGGCTATAACTTGGGAACAAATTGTATGGATTACGCCTAATTATTCTACTACTCCTTTTGTATCCGAAGTTTCTAGCAGTAGTGTAGCTCAACCTGCAACAAGTCTAAGCACTTGGACTTATCAGCAAGTTTTAGTCTTGGTATACCTCACTACGGCCTTGGTTCTTTTTATACGTTTAGGGCTGCAAATGTGGAAACTCCGTGCGTTGTTTAAACGCCATTCTTCTAAAACCAATATGGCCGGGATACAGTACATACAAACCACTGAAAAAACACCGCCTTTTTCTTTTTTTAACACGGTAGTGTACAATCCTTCTATGCACTCAACGGAGGAATTAACATATGTTCTTCAACACGAACGCGCCCACGTAACAAATCTGCACAGCCTAGACATGTTCTTAGCCAATTTAATGGTCTGTCTAAATTGGTTTAACCCATTGGCGTGGATATATCGTAAACGCATCAATCAAAATTTAGAATTTTTAGCCGATGAGGCGGCAACCCAAACCATGACCTCCACAAAAGCCTACCAAATGAGTCTGTTACGTACTACCGTAGCCAGTCACCCTGTTTTTGTGGTTAATAATTTTCATCAGTCATTTTTAAAAACACGTATTATGATGCTACACAAAAACAAATCACCCAAAATGGCCGCCTTAAAATTAGGGCTTATTCTTCCATTACTTTTTATCTTTTTTATAAGCTGTCAAACCAAAAAAGAACAATCTGATGCTCCGAATCAAGACAAAACATATTCTTATGCATCTATTACCCAGAAACCCAAATTTGATGGAAATTTAAAGGACTACATTAGTAAAAATTTAAAATATCCGGAATCCGCAAAAGAAGCTAATATAGAAGGAAACGTTTATGTACAGTTTACCATTATGCAAGATGGCTCTATTACTGACGTTAAGGTACTGCGCGGAAAAGATATAGGAAATGGGGTATTGGCCAAAGAAGCCGTTAGAGTTATTAAAGGCATGCCCAAATGGACTCCGGGAGAAGTTAACGGCACAAAAGTGAAAGTAAATTATATTCAACCCTTTGCCTTTAATTTAGGCTATTAAGGATACTTATCAACTTCTTTTTAAAGCCGTAATGTGCGTAAAGGCTATGCATGTTGCGGCTTGTTTATTTATTTTATAAAAATACAATACATTTAAAAATAAATATACTCTTGTCACCCATTTATGGTTCGCTTAAAAAACGGGATGACAACTTTTTTTTACCAGACATTCCTACTGAAAATATAAATCTCAATCATCCTCCCAAAATTTGATTGCTATTTTAGAGCGTCTATTTTGCCTGTCTCTCAAAAAAAGTAAATGTGCGCATATCTGCATACGAGTATGGCTTCTTATAAAGAGGAAAAGCACAATGCCCCCCGTGCACAGGGGTTTCTAAATAAAGATATGGATGGTTTTCAGCAACGTTTACAGGGTAAGCAAACGCTCCTAAAATAGGATCGTCTAAAGCATTGAGCAACAAGGTGGGGGTTTTAATATTTGCTAACGAAAAAGCCGGAGAAACCTTTTGGTAATAATCGGCTAGGTTTTTAAACCCGTGAATAGGGACGGTAAAATAACGGGCAACATCATCTAAAGTTCTTATTTTTTGTACGGTCTCTAACGAGAGTAATTGTGGAAAAGCTTCAGCTTTCAAAACAATTTTACGTTTAATTTTATCGATAAACCGCTTTCCATAAAGTTTACTCAACCCGCTTTCTATTTTTTTTACGCTGGCTTTTAACCGTATGGGAGAAGAAATGGCCGCAGCGACTTTTACCTGGTCGTCTATTGTTTTTTCTCCTAAATAATTTAGAATTTGCGCCCCACCCATAGAAAAGCCTACCAAGTAAACCGATTTAAATCCTTTAGCCAAAACCAAGGCTACCACTGCGGCTAAATCATCTATAGAAGCGTGATGATACAATTGTGGTAATCGATTCATAGCCCCTCCGCAACTGCGATTATTCCATGCAAAAACCGAAAAATGACGTTCCAAAAAATAATGTGCGGCCGAATTTATATAATTGCTTTGCGAGCTGCCCTCTAACCCATGGCAAAGAATAACCGCTTTGCTTAAACTTGTCTGTTTATAGTCTATCAACAAAAAATCACCGTCTGCTAACGCGAGTTTTTCACGCGTATAGACCGGGGGCGTCGTTTTTCGAAAAGCCCCTCCATAAATAGTGGTTACGTGTCCATGCCGAAAAAAGAAGGGTAGTTGATAAGAAGATTCTTTTATAAGCGGCATAACGTGCAATCAGGGTAATTTTTACACCAATATAATAGTTTTAAACAAAAACCGAAAATTATAGCCCGCGGATTAATCCATAGGCTATAATGAAATCACAATACCTCCCGAAACCATTTTAACGGTTTTAAAGAAATAAATGCTCTATTTATTTTTAGATTAACAAAGGAAAAAATCATTACCACATTATTCCTTGGTAAATCGGCTATACCGCAAGGAGTCATTTTTTGCCTACGCACACCCAAACTTCGGCTAAAATTCCTATTTTTAGGATTTGAACCAAGATTGAGTGAATAGATGATTCTAAGCATATTAAAACCCAAGAAAGCTTTAAACAAAGCCTATCTGAAAGTAAAGCCACATCGAAAAAATATTGAAGATTTCAAGAATCATCTCATTTCCTTACTCGACAGAATCAATGAAGCGGAATCAGAAGAATTTCACAAAAACCTTGTCATTGATTTTTTAAATTCTACTTATTACAAACCTGATTATTTTATCAATACAAAAGGTCGGAATGACCTTGTTATCCACAATGGAAAAACAGCAAAAACTTCCGTGGGTGTTATCATTGAAGCCAAAAGTCCGACAAACAAGGCGGAAATGATTACAACCGAAAACCTGAATAGGAAAGCCTTTCAGGAATTGGTGCTTTATTATCTTCGGGAACGGATTACACACAAAAATCTTGAAATAAAACATTTGGTAGCTACCAACATCAACGAATGGTTCATTTTCAACGCCACGACATTTGACCGACTTTTTGCCCAAAACAAAACGTTGGTCAAGCAATTTAACGATTTTGAAAATGGAAGATTGGCAGGAACAAAAACCGATTTTTTCTACAAAGAAATTGCTGCCCCTTTTATTGAGAACATAAAAGCGGAAATTGAATTTACCTATTTCAACTTTCAAAACTATCAAAAACCGCTACGCAACGACAGTAAAGCAGACGACAATAAACTCATTTCGCTTTTCAAACTCTTATCGCCCGAACATCTTCTAAAGTTGCCTTTTGTCAATGACAGCAACAGCCTTGACAAGAAGTTTTACAGCGAACTCTTACATATTATCGGGTTAACAGAAACCAAATCGGGCAGTAAAAAACTCATTGAACGAAGCAAGGGAAAAGACCGAAACGCAGGAAGCATCCTTGAAAACACCATTACCCGATTGGATAGTTTGGATATTGTCAGCAGACTGAATAAGCCGAGCCAATTCGGAAAGAATGCCGAAGAACGGCTTTTTAACGTGGCGTTAGAATTAACGATTACTTGGATTAATCGGGTGTTGTTTTTGAAATTGATGGAAGCCCAACTGTTGAAATACCACAACGGGAATTCCGATTACGCTTTCCTTAATGCTAAAAAAGTGGGCAGTTATGACGACCTGAACAGCTTGTTTTTTCAAGTGTTGGCAAAGCCCCTAAAAGATAGAAACGATGAAGTAAAAAACGATTTTGGTAACGTTCCTTACCTTAACTCTTCCCTTTTTGAAACCACCGATATTGAGAGAGAAACGGTTTATATTAGCTCGCTCAAAGATGATAAAAAGATTCCGATACATTCTCAAACGGTACTCAAAGACCAAAACGGAAAGAAACGGAAAGGCGAAATTTCAACCTTGCACTATCTTTTTGAGTTTTTAAATGCCTACGACTTTAGCAGCGAAGGTTCGGAAGAAATTCAGGAAGAAAACAAGACCCTGATTAACGCTTCTGTTTTGGGTTTGATTTTCGAGAAGATAAACGGCTACAAAGACGGTTCATTTTTTACACCCGGATTTATCACAATGTATATGTGCCGGGAAACAATTCGGAAAGCAGTTATTCAGAAATTCAACGAAACGCAAGATTGGCATTGCAAATCCATAGCAGACGTTTACGATAAAATTGAAGACCGCAACAAAGCCAATGAAATTGTAAACAGTTTAAAAATTTGTGACCCTGCCGTTGGTTCAGGGCATTTCTTGGTGTCTGCACTCAATGAGATAATTGCCATAAAAAATGACTTAAAAATCCTGCAAGACCGAGAAGGCAAACGCTTGAAAGAATATCAAGTGGAAGTGGTCAACGATGAACTTGTTGTTACCGATGAAGATGGAGAATTATTTGAGTATCACCCCAATAACAAAGAAAGCCAACGCATACAAGAAACCCTATTCCACGAAAAACAAACCATTATCGAAAATTGCCTGTTTGGAGTGGATATTAATTCCAATTCGGTAAAAATTTGTCGCTTGCGGTTGTGGATTGAGTTGTTGAAAAATGCGTATTATATCCCCAAAAACTCCTCCCCTGAAAAGGGGAGGTGGCCGAAGGTCGGAGGGGTTAAATCTGCAAACCCGAGGTACCCAAAGACCGGAGGGGTTAAGATTAACAACCTACCTTACTTAAAAACTTTCCGCAAAGAGTTAAGAAACAACCTTACCCCTGCAGAAGCAAAACTTTGGACACTCTTGAAAGGAAAACAGCTGGAAGGTAGGAAATTTAGAAGACAACACAGCGTAGGAAATTATATTCTCGACTTTTATTGTCCTAAAGAAAGAATAGCCATTGAATTGGACGGGCAAGGGCATTTTGAAGCCACACAGGCAGAATATGATTATGAAAGAGATTTGTTTTTAGAAGCTTTCGGAATCAGAGTTTTAAGGTTTGAAAATAAAGTGGTTTGGGATAACCCAGAAGGATTGCTGGAAGAAGTGAAAAGTTATTTTGGAAAGCAACTACCCTCAGGCTCCTTCTCTGATAAGGGGAGGTGGTCGCAGATCGGAGGGGTTGATAATTACAAGCAACCACCCCGCCCTTCAGGCACCCGTGAAGGAAAGGAAGTAGAACCACCCCGCCCTTCAGGCACCCCTCCTTTAAAAGGAGTGGAGTTTAAAAGATTGCAAACCCTTCCCAATATTGACATTAACATCAAATGCGGTAATTCCCTTATCAGTCGTTTTGATTTGGATTCTGACCTAAAAAAAGCACTTAAAAACAGCAAATGGAATATCCAAAGCTACCGTATTGCCGTGGCAACGTATCGCAATGCCAAAAGCAAAGAACACAAACGGGAAATGGAAAAACTGATTGACGATATAAAATCGGATTTCAGAAGTGAAATTTCAATGAATGACCCAAAAATGAAACGGCTCTATAAATTGAAGGGGGAATTGTTTAACCTCACGCAGCAACACAACCTTTTTGAACAAACCAAAAAGGAAAAAGCAGCGTGGAACAAAAAAGTGAAAGAACTGACTGCGAAAACCCAAAAATTAGAAACGGAAATTGAAACCATCAAAAACAACAAAATTTATGAAAATGCTTTTGAATGGCGGTTTGAATTTCCAGAAGTACTCAACGATGATGGCGATTTTGTGGGGTTTGATGCCGTGATTGGGAATCCGCCGTATGGTGTTTCTATCAAAGACAAAACAGAAAGGAAGTATTTAGTTACAAACCTTTCAAAAGTGCCCGATTACGAGATTTATTATTGGTTCATCAATAGAGGTCAACATATTTTAAAACAAGATGGGTTAATCACGTACATCATTCCTAATACAATTTTGTTTAACGTCTTTGCTCAATCATATCGTTTAAGTTTGTTTGATAGTTGGAATCTGAATGAAATTTTAGATTGCACAAACTTCAATATTTTTGAAGATGCTACAGTAAGAAACATTATTTTTCAATTTGCAAAAACAGACAACAAAAAAAATACGCTTGGTTATAAAAACACATTCAACGTAGAGAGCTTCGAGCAATTATCCCAAAGGGACAGATTAATTATTTCTAAAGAAATAGCCAAAAACAATATCCGAAATTGGGGCTTAGTTTTCAAGCTGAATAAAGAGACTTTGAGTCTTATTGATAAAATAAAAACATCAAATTTGCTTGGGGAAAATTACGATATAACTCAAGGCTATATTCCATATAGAAAATCAGATTTGATTAAAATTTATGGCAACAAAAAGGCTGAATCTATTGTGAAGAATAGGGAATGGCATTCCGATAATAAAATAAATGAGGAATATAAAGAAGAAATTTGGGGTAAATCTATTACCAAATACGGATACAAACGAACAAATAGCTTTGTTTGGTATGGCAAACATTTAGCAACATACGTTGATCCTAAATTTTTCAATCAAAAAAGAATTTTAATTAGAGAAATTACAAATCCAAGTATAATCGCTTGTTTAGTTAAGGAAGAATTTGTTAACGACCCACAGATTATAGATGTAATTCAAAAGAAAGCAGAATATTCACTTGAAATTCTGTGAGCCATTTTAAATTCAAAACTTGCCACTTTTTATCATTTCAATTCTTCACCCAAAGCAACGAAAGGAGCATTTCCGAAAATTTTGGTTTATGATGTAAATAATTTTCCATTACCCAAGCAAATTAATAATCAAACACAAGAAAAAATTGAAACACTCGTTAATCAAATTCTGATTAAAAAATCGGAAAATTCAAAAGCCGACACCACCGCCTTAGAAGCCCAAATCGACCAAATGGTTTATGAGCTCTACGGTTTAACAGAAGAAGAAATTGAGATTATAGAAAATGGTTAAAACCATTTTTATTTGAGGTACACATCTATAGCCCACGGATTAATCCGTGGGCTATAAAAAACGCATCGTGTTACCAAACCGTTTTAACGGTTTTAAAAAATAAATAACCTATTTATTTTGAATTATCATTACCGCATTATTCCGTGGTAAATCGGCTATACCGAAGCCTTATAGTTACAAAAAATCAATCTGTATTTACTATTTTTTAAAAAAATCTGTAACAATTTATATAAAAACTCGTCTTTAAAATAGAGAAGCTAAAAAGGCATACAATAGATTGGCTTATAAAAAGTAACCCACAGGCAACCTTTACGCCAATAATTACGTCTTTACAATAAACCGGTAGTTATGAATAAAAATGGAACTTTTTAAATAGTATTTAGCGCATACAGCTATGTTTTACATAGTAGTATATGAAAATACAATTGGCATCATTTTTATCATAAACAACTGATTTTTAGTTTTTTTAAATTAATTTTTTATTTATGTATTATGCATAACCGTGTACCTTTTAATACAAACAAACAATTACTTATGAAACCTTATCATCTTATCCTTACCCTCTTTTTTACGCTATTTGCCGGCATAACTAGTACTTCTGCACAAACGATAAACGTAAAAGGAAAAATTATTTACCCTAATGGAAAGCCGGCAGCCGGTGCTAGAATTACGCTACAAAACAGTACCATAAGCACCTTAGCTGATAGCTTAGGAAACTATAGCCTTTCTCTCAATAGAGGAACTCATTTTATAACGGCCCATCTTTTGGGGCAACAAGCTGACCCACAAAAAATTACCCTAAGCGGAGAAAAACCTATTTTTCATGTACCTCTTATTATTTTACCGGGAAAAGGACAAACCTTAGCTACGGTAACTATACACGCCAAAGCCAAAATGCACCTTTCTAGAAAGCAAGGAAAGCTAACCGTTAACGTGGCCAACACCCATTTTGAAGATACCAGAAATGTGTGGGAAGGACTTAAACGGGTGCCTATGCTCTCTCTTCAAGAAGGTAAAAACCCACAAATATTAGGCAAAAATGCACTGGTTGAAATTAATGGGGTAAGAACCCATATGTCTGGGGCTGATTTACAAGCTTATCTCAAATCACTCGATCCAAAAAATGTAGAGAGAATTGAGATAGAACCCAACCCGGGGGCCGCATACGGTGCCGAGGTAGAAGCTTATATCAATATTGTTTTAAAACAGCGGTCTAACAACTATAGCTTAGGGATTAGAACCACTAACGCTATGCGTACCAATTATGTTAACTCAACCGGTATAAATTATGCGTTAAATTTAAAGAAGGTAAGTTTATATACGAATTATAACTTTGATTATGACCCGGAAGAAACCGATCACAATTTAGCACAACGCATAGGTACAAACCCGCTTGTACAATACACCTCGCATAATTTAGAAACTCCTCGCGAACACCAAGCCACTGCTAACTTAAGCATAAACATGAGTAAGAAAGATTTATTGGTTTTAAACAACTATGTATCTTTTTCTAATACCGATATGAAAAGCTTGGCTAAGAATGCCGATTTTATTAGATCTGTACACACCAAAAACAAAAGTCACCAGTTACAATTTTCTCAGGTGTGGAAACACAATTTTAACGATAGTGTAAGTCTAAAAATAGGCGCCTATGAAGTTTTTCAAAAAGCAACGGCACACAATTATGCCCTAGACAATAACCAAGACTTACAAACACAAAATATCAATACTTCTATTCCATTATATATTGGCCGTATAGATTACAAGAATACAAATGCCTGGGGAATTACTTCCATCGGAGCAAAATTTAGTGATATTTCTGTACAAAATGACAATCACAATTTTGGAAAACAAGAATATACGGCCCCTTATCACTATGATGAGCGAGTACTCGCTGCTTATCTTAACCACCAATTTAGTTTTGCTGATGGCAGCAGTCTTAGCCTGGGAGTTCGTTCAGAAACCTCTATCATAGATTATACGTTTAATGCCCCAACAGGTTCTGAATCATACAGCAATCACCCTCGTTATACCAACCTGTTTTACAGCGCACAATACAACTGGATGACCCCCGGAAAACGCTTGTACAATATCGCTTTCAAAAAGACCATTAAACGCCCTGATTACAGTGCTTTAAATCCCTTTCGCTCTATTTCTAGTGATGGTATTTACGCTTCCGGCGATACAGAATTAGATCCTCAACAAACGTATGAACTGAGTTTTTACACCCATAAAAACAGTTTTACATTCTACGGTTTTGCGGTTTATGTAAATAAACTTATTACGGAGATGTACGACGTAAAAGACAATCATATAAATACTACCTATCAAAACTTAAAAGACGTATATGCCACAGGGCTAGGAGCCGAATACAGTCACGGCTTTTTTAACGACTTTTGGAATACTAAAACCTCTTTAGAAGTACGTTATATTGATTTATACGACCCTAGTTATAACGGCCAAAAGGAGAAAAAACCTTTTCTCAAGTTTAACAGTAACAATACCCTAAAAATTAGTAAAGGCTTTTATGCTACCATAGATTATTGGTTTAGATCTAATAAAGCGCCGGCCGGAATTTTAAAAATGTTGCACAGATCGTCTCTAGATATTAGTCTTACAAAAAAACTAGGCCGAAATTTTACTGCTATTCTTTTTGTAAATGATATTTTTAGAACTCATACCGCTGATTTTAAAACCACTCTTACCGGTTACTACTACCAAGATTATTCGTATAACGACCACCAAGCTATCGGACTTACCTTAAAATACAACATAGCCGGAAAAGCCTATAAAAAACACCACCTTCAAAACGCTCAAGACGACGCCATTAATAGACTGAATTAAAGATAATTATGCGCCATTTTAAAAAAATAAATAAAAATAGTTGCATATTAAAAATTTATTTACAGATATTTGTACCGTTGAAAAAAGCAACCATGATTAATAAAAATACAATAATGCAGGCTATGATGATGTGTCAAAAGACGCAGGGCTCGCTATTTGTATAACTAACATAAAAACAAATAAAAAAAGCCCTTGCAAAATGTAAGGGCTTTTTTTATAACCATTTTTAACGCTAACTATAACAAACAAAAATGACAACTACCGCTAACCAAATGATGATGTGTATGTGTATGTGTATGATGATGCACCTGCCCCGCCTTTGTCGAAAAACAACGAGTTAGCGCCTATAAACAACGCACACAACCTCGAGTCCTTTCGGCAAAACCGAAAGGACTTTTTTTATACCCCAATTTTAACCTTAACCTTTTTAAACAGCAAATTATGAGCAATTTCAATTTTTCAACCAACGCTTTACGCGCCGGACACGACCCCAAAACAGCCTTCGGCTCTTTATCTGTGCCTATTTATCAAACCATTTCTTATGTATTTGAAAATTCTGATCAAGCCGCCGGAGCATTTGATTTATCAATCCCCATTCCGCTATACACCCGACTTAACAACCCTACCAACGGAGCCTTAGAAAAAAGATTAGCTACTCTTGAAGGAGGCGTTGCCGCGGTCGTTACCGCTTCGGGGCAAGCTGCTATTGCCACTACGCTACTCATTTTACTAAAAGCCGGTGATCATGTAGTAGCCTCTAGCAGCATTTACGGCGGAACCTACAACTTACTAAACCACACCCTACCCCGTTTAGGAATTCACACCACTTTTGTAGATCCTTCTGATGTCGAAAACTTTCGCGCAGCCATTCAAGATAACACCAAAGTTTTCTTTGCAGAATCTGTTGGTAATCCAAAATTAGACGTACTTGATTTAGACGGAATTTCTGCGATTGCCAAAGAAAACAAAATTCCGTTTGTGGTAGATAATACGGTAGCTTCTCCTTATTTATTAAACCCCATTGCCCACGGAGCCAATATTGTCGTACACTCTATTACTAAATATATTAGCGGAAATGGCACTTCTTTAGGAGGCGCCATTATTGATGGCGGAAACTTTGATTGGGAAGCAGCTGATTTTCCTGAATTTACAGAACCTTCTAAAGGTTATCACGGACTTGTTTTTAGTGAAGTTTTTGGAAAAGCAGCCTTAACCGGCCGTCTCGTAGCCGAAGGATTACGCGATTTTGGCGGCGCTATAAGCCCGTACAATTCTTTTCAAATATTACAGGGCTTAGAAACACTTCCACTCCGCATTAAGCAACAAAGTGAAAATGCTTTAAAATTAGCTCAATGGTTAGAAGAACAAGAAGAAGTGGCTTGGGTAAATTATCCGGGATTACCTTCTAGCAAATATTATGATTTGGCTCAAAAATACCTGCCTAAAGGTCAAAGTGGCGTCATTACTTTCGGCTTAAAAGGAGGGTATGAAGCGGCTAAACGCGTGGCTGACGAAACACAACTCTTTTCGTTAATGGCCAATTTTGGTGATTCTAAATCATTAATTATTCACCCGGCATCTACTACTCATCAACAGCTTACCGAAGAAGAACAAAGAACAGCAGGCGTTTCGCCAGACCTTATTCGACTGTCTATCGGACTAGAAGACTATGAAGATTTAAAAACTGATTTAAAAGCCACTTTTAAACCTAAAGAAGCCTTTGCTGAATTATAAACACTGGCTAAATTAAATAGAGGTATGGCATGTACAGTAAGTACATTTTATAGCCCCCAAACCAACGCCATGCCTCTATTTTTATCACCTTAATTATAGAATAAATCTCATCTTACAAAAAACGTAAGCTCCGTAAAAATGATAGCCACAGTAAGCCCTTTACAACAACTAACCCTAAATTCACTTCACCTGCCCAACGGAAGGCAAAAAGATTTTTTGCTAACCTATCAGGTTTTTGGACAACCGCTACATCAAGCTCCTATAGTGCTGGTTAACCATGCGCTAACCGGAAACAGCACCGTATGTGGCCCCGATGGGTGGTGGCAGAATTTAATTGGTGAAAATCAAACCGTAGATTTAAATCGCTACACGGTTATTGCCTTCAATATTCCCGGAAACGGATACAAAACAGCATTGCTTACCGACTATAAATTATACTCCACACGATTCTTTGCTTCCTTATTTTGGAAGGGTTTAGATCAGTTACAAGTTCGTGAATTATATGCCGTGATAGGATCTAGTTTAGGTGGAGGTATTGCGTGGGAGATGACACTCCTTCGCCCTACTTCTATCCAACACCTTATTCCTATTGCCACCAATATAAAAGCTTCTGATTGGGTTATCGGTAATGTATTAGTGCAAGATGAAATTTTAAATCAAGTTGAAAATCCGATAGCCCTTGCCCGTAAACACGCTATGTTACTCTATCGGTCTCCTGCTTCTTTTACCCAAAAATTTAACCTGCAATACAAAGACGAAGAGGAGCAATATGCCGTAGAAAGTTGGCTAAACTATCATGGCCGTACATTAAAAGATAGGTTTCCGCTTGCCGCATACAAGCTGATGAATTACCTATTAAAAACGATTGGGAAAGGGCTTACCGGATCAGCAATTATCCGTTTTGCGCAAGAAACTACCACTCATATTCACAGTATTGCGGTAGATTCTGATTACCTGTTTACGCAAGCAGAACAAAAAGAAACCTATCATTTTTTACAACACCATGGCTGTCAACATATTTATTATAATGAAATTAACTCAGTGCATGGGCACGACGCTTTTTTAATAGAATACAAACAACTCAATCAATTATTAGCTCCAATATTTTAACCTCTATATCTTATGAAAGTATTAAAGTTTGGCGGAAAATCGCTCACAATCGGTCAGCCTTTTGAAAATGTACTCAAAATTATTAAACAAAAAGCCGCTGAAGGTCAAGTTGCCATTGTAGTATCTGCTATAGGAGATACCACCAACACCCTAGAAGATATTTTGCAACGAGCCAAAAATGGGCAAGATTATGCCTCACTTTTTAAATCTTTTAAAAACAGCCTTTACTATCCGGGGGTAGATTTAACTCAAGAAATTGAAACCTTAGGAAACCTATATGCCGGGGTGTCTTTAATTGGCGATTACAGCCCCAAAATAAAAGATCAAGTATTGGCTTATGGCGAGATTATATCGAGTAAAATATTGGCTTATGAACTCACCAACCAAGGGTTAAATGCCCTAGCTATAGACAGCCGTAAATTTTTTATAGCTGATGATAATTTTGGTAATGCACAAGCCGATGAAATCTCTTCTAAACAAAAAACACAAGCATACTTTGATGCCCTTCCAAAAGATGTTATTCCTATTGTAGCCGGGTTTATAGGAGCTACTCACAAAGGCGAAACTATAACTTTTGGGCGAAATGGCAGTAACTACTCTGCTGCCTTATTGGCTAATTTTCTCGAAGCCGATGAACTGCAAAACTATACGCACGTAGACGGAATTTTTACGGCAAATCCGGAGTGGGTTAAAACCGCCCAAAAAATAGAGGCCCTACATTATAATGAAGCTAACGAACTAGCCAATTTCGGAGCCTCTATTCTTCATGCCAAAACCATTCTTCCGTTGGTAAAGAACAACATTCCATTGCGTATTTTAAACACCCTTAATCCACAGAGTAAAGGCACGCTGATTTCTGCTCATCCTACCGCACAAGGTATTAAATCACTTTCTGTAGAAAATGACGTAGCGCTTATACAACTAGAAGGACGAGGTTTGCTAGGTATTGTAGGTATTGACGCACGTGTATTTACCGCTCTTGCACAAGAAAACATTAGTGTAGGAGTTGTGTCGCAAGGTTCTTCAGAACGCGGACTGGGATTTGTAGTGGCCGCCAAGCAAGCTGAACGAGCTGAAAAAGCACTTCAACGAGAGTTTAAAAACGATTTTTATACCCGTGATGTAAGCAGTATTTCAGTAAATAAAAATATTGCTGTCATTTCTATCATTGGGCAAGATTTATGCTCTTTTGATAAACCTTATTCAGCCCTTATTAAAAACAATATTGTACCTATTTTGTTTAACAATGCTATCTCCGGAAAAAACGTCAGTATAGTAGTTCATAAAAAAGACGCCAAAAAAGCTATCAATGTTATTCACGGACAAATTTTTGGGGTAACCAAAAAGGTGAATATTGCCGTATTTGGGCACGGAGTTGTCGGCGGTACACTGATAGATCAAGTTATTCAATCGGCTCCTTCTATAAAAGACAAAAAGAATGTACAACTCAATATTTTTGCCATTGCCAACTCTAAAAAAGTTTTGCTAGACGAAAAAGGTATTTCTGCCAACTGGCGCAAAGAACTTCAACAAGAAGGAATAGCCTACACCTTGCAACAAATCATAGATTTTGCCAATCAAAATCACCTAGAAAACCTGATTGCCATAGACAATACTGCTTCAAAAGAATTCATTATTCATTATTTACCGTTGGTAGAACATGGTTTTGACTTAATATCTTCTAATAAAATTGGCAATACTATTGACTATTCTTTTTATAATAAACTGCGTCAAGCATTAAAAAAACACCATAAAGAATATTTATATGAAGCCAATGTAGGCGCCGGTTTGCCTCTAATAGACACTATAAAACTATTACATCTGTCTGGCGAAAATATTACCCGAATAAAAGGGGTGTTTTCAGGCAGTTTGAGTTATTTATTCAACGAATACTCAACCGGCAAAAAAACATTTAGCCAAGTGCTACGCGAAGCTATCAAACAAGGGTTTACCGAACCCGATCCGCGAGAAGATTTATCAGGCAATGATGTAGGGCGTAAGCTGCTCGTTTTAGCCCGCGAATTAGACTTACAAAACGAATTTGGTGAGGTGAAAATTCAGAGTTTAATTCCTAAAGAGCTACAAGAAGTAGATACGCCCACATTTTTGGCCAACTTAGAGAAACTAGACGTCCATTTTGATAACCTAAAGCAAAACCTGGAAGCTGGTACTGTTTTAAAATATGTAGGCGAACTATCCGGCGATTTGCGTACAGACAAAGGAATCTTAGAAACCAAGTTGATTAGTGTACCAGCCAACTCAGCATTAGGACAACTAAAAGGAGCGGATAATATCTTTGAAATTTATACAGAGAGCTATGGAGAAAACCCAATTATCATTCAAGGAGCCGGAGCCGGCGCTGCAGTAACGGCAAGAGGGGTTTTTGGTGATATTCTCAGGCTGGTAAACAAATAAATGAAGGGCAAAAGAAAACAAATTTTCCGACTCGCCAACCGCAAAAAATAAAGCACGCTTTATTAAGCCAATATTTAACGTATTCTGCGGCTTGTCAAAACCTTTTTAAAACCTATCTTTGCACGCAAATAAAAGGAATCCGTTTTGGAAGGTACGGTTATAAAGCCACAAACGCGGGATATCATAGCTGATTTTAAAGAAATTACGAAGCTACGGCTGTCTGTTAGTGTAGTATTTTCGGCTATTGCAGGCTATTTTCTTGGCGCTGAAGTCATTAATTTTGTCACAGTTTTACTGTTGGCAGTAGGAGGTTATTTAATGGTAGGTGCCTCTAATGTGTTTAACCAAATTATGGAGCGTCATCTTGATGCCAAGATGGATCGCACCAAAAATAGGCCCCTCCCCGCCGGGCGAATGAGTCTAAGCACAGCATGGTTTATTGGAGTAGTCTTTGCATTATTGGGTATATGGGTGCTTTATATTATTAACCCTACCACCGCCTTGTTCGGAACTATATCAATTGCCTTATATGTACTGGCTTACACCCCTTTAAAAACCAAAACACCCCTTTCTGTTTTTGTAGGCGCTTTTCCGGGAGCTATTCCTTTTATGATGGGATGGATTGCCGCAACCAACAATTTTGGTATTGAAGCCGGTACCTTATTTATGATTCAATTTTTTTGGCAATTTCCTCATTTTTGGGCGCTGGGCTGGTGGCTCTATGATGATTATAAAAAAGGTGGATTCTTTATGTTACCTACCGGAAAACGCGATAAGACAACCGCCTTACAAACTATTTTATACTCATTCTGGACCCTTGCTGTTTCTATTATTCCTGTATTTGGCGTTACCGGAAAGTTACAGTTGTCTATTATCTCAGGCCTATTAATTTTAGTGCTCGGAGCAGGGCTTATCTACTACGCTATACGCCTGTATAACCGCAGAGACGCTAAAGCTGCTAAACAGCTCATGTTTGCCAGCGTGTCCTATATAACACTTTTACAAATCATCTATGTATTAGATAAATTTATACGCATATGGATTTAACACAAGGAACCGAAAAACAAAAAAGAAGACGCTCTCGAAAAATGATGCTTTGGATTACCCAAGCTGCTATTGCTATGATGTTTGCCGGATTTACCAGTGCTTATGTAGTAAGTGAAAGTAGACAAGACTGGGTACATAACTTAGGGCTTCCTTCTATTTTTATTATTAGTACCATCATCATTTTTTTGAGTAGTATTGCTTTAGGTTTTGTTAAAAAATGTATTCAAAACGACAACCGGTCATTAGCCAGTATTTTATTGATTATCGGATTTCTTCTGGGGCTTACCTTTAGTGTTCTTCAATTTATGGGGTTTGGTGAAATTGTAGCCAATGGCTACTATCCGGCCGGTAGCTCTAGCACCATTAATGCTTCTTTTTATTACATTATTATTTTTGCACACCTAGCACACGTTTTATCAGGGCTTATCGCTTTAATTGTGCTAATTTATAATCATTTTAAAAAACGTTATAAAGCGGGGCAAACACTTGGTTTAGAACTCGGTGTAACCTATTGGCACTTTTTAGACTTTATTTGGTTATATCTGTTTTTCTTTATAACTTTCTTTGGATAATAAAAATTATTACTTTTGCACAAATCTTAACAAACGACTTTTTATGGACACGACTTTGGCAAAAACAGGCACTGAAGGCAGTGTATGGGGCGGGGGACAAAAACCCATGGGGGCCAAGTACGGAAAAATGATGATGTGGTTCTTCCTGACTTCAGATGCTCTTACTTTTGCGTCTTTCTTAGCAGGATATGGACTTTCTCGGTTCAAATTTTTAGATATTTGGCCGGTACCCGATGATGTCTTTACCGAAATTCCTTTTATGCACGGCGTAGAAGCTCCTATGATCTATACCGCTTTTATGACCTTCATCTTGATTTTTTCTTCTGTAACCATGGTTTTGGCAGTAGATGCCGGTCATAAGATGAATAAAAAAGGAGTGATTATGTATATGGCGTTAACTATTCTAGGCGGGGTAACCTTTATAGGTTCTCAGGCATACGAATGGACAGGCTTTATAAGAGGAAACCACGGAGCTATTGAAACTACCGGTGGCCGTATTCTTCAAGTTTATAACTCCGAAGGAGAACATATTACTCTAAGTGATATTGCCATACCACAAAACGAAGCGCGTGTACCATTAAAAGAAAACGAGGGAATGTGGTTTATGGAAGATCAACACAGCACCCCCGGTTACACACTAGCCGAAGTAAAAGCCGGTTTCTTAGCTAATCCTGATTTGCTACTACGCTCACCGCTTACCGGTAAGGATGGTAAAAAAATAATGCTTTCTAGAGCCGCCTCTGTAAAAATAATTGAAAACGATGCCACCGGAGTCGTAAAAGGAGCCAATCTTTCTCACAACGAGTATGGACTTCCTCTTTTTGCCGATTTCTTTTTCTGGATTACCGGATTTCACGGATTTCACGTAACCTGTGGTATCATTCTTAATATCATTATATTTATTAATGTATTATTAGGGACTTACGAAAAAAGAGGTTCTTATTTAATGGTAGAAAAAGCCGGACTATATTGGCACTTTGTCGATTTGGTTTGGGTATTTGTATTTACCTTCTTCTACTTAGTTTAATTATTATTTGAAAAGCAATAAAAAATGGCAGAAATAGCAGTAGAAAATGCAGCACATCATCACGATCACGGAAATTCTGTAAGACGTATTTGGATTGTCTTTTGGTTACTTACCGTTGTTACCACTGTAGAAGTTGTTTTAGGGATTACTCACCCTGATATTTTAGAAGAACATCGTATTTGGAGTATGGAAATTCTTAACTGGATTTTCATCGCCCTAACCATTGTAAAGGCTTATTACATTACATGGGTATTTATGCATATGGAAAAAGAGTCTACCAATTTACGTCGTGCCGTAGTTTGGATTGTTACTTTTTACATTGCCTACATTGTCTTTATTTTCCTTGCAGAAGGAGATTATCTTAACGAAGTCATTCACAATGGATATGTTCTTTGGAACTTTTAGAATATATTAACACACAAAAAACTAAAAAAGACGGTTTATACGGCCGTCTTTTTCTAATTTTGCACCGTCCTTGTTTTTGACTTCTATTATGAAAAAAGCATTGGTTCTTATCGCATTATTTGCTATTCCTGTTTCAGTTTATTTACTATTTGCAACAGCGGTAAACCATTTTTCGTATCTACCGGTACTCACCAAAAACGTAAACCATCTTGAAGATTTTAAATCTATGGATGGAGAAAAAATTGACCTAAAAGGAGACTTTACGGTACTTTGCTTTTTTGGTAAGAACATAAAAAAAATGCGTGGCAACGCCTTTAATCTCAATATAGAAATTTACAAGAAATTTTATATCTACAAAGGATTTCAATGTTTGGTATTAGCTGAAAATGGCACGCAAGACGAGGCAAAAAAACTCATTAACGATTTACATAATTTTTCAGGAGGCACCATGCGCAAATGGAGATTTGCCTTTGGCTCACCAGAAGCTATTCAACAGTACTTTAAAAGTCTACACACTGATGTGCACCTCAACAAAGACAACGCTACCCCCTTTGTCTTTATTATAGACAAAGACGGCAACCTGCGTGGAAGAAAAAAAGAAGACACCTTTGAATATCCATCTATGTATGGATATGATACCCGGTCGCCCGGAACCTTACACACCAAAATGAATGATGATCTTAAGGTCTTGATGGCCGAATACCGGTTAAAAGCAAAAACCAAGGAACTAGATATTTCTGTTAAACACAAAAAATAACTGAAATGAGAGGGAAGCGGGGCTATATTATTGGCACTTCTATTATAATTCTACTTTTTGGATTATATGTAATAAAGAATTTTGCCTACCGCTATTCTCACAGCACGCTTGAATGGGCTGATGATATAAGCGGTTTAAAAAAAATGCCTACAGATTCTGAACCCATTCTAAAACCCTCACAACGTACCTTCCCCACAGATACGATTTTTACCCAAAAAAATAATTCTACCCACACTGACAGCCTGCCTTATGAATCAAAAAACAACTAATCTAAATAACTCCCTAAAAAGTCTTCTTCTTTTTGTATTCATTATAAGTGTAACCTCTTGTAAACAACAAACCAAAAAGAACAAAACAGAAAACGACACTACAACACCGGTAGGTTATGTAGTCTTAAATGGTAAAAAAGCCACCGGCCCCTCTTTTAAATTTATAGACCAACATGGAGACACTATTACTAATAAAGATTATAAAGGAAAAGTGTATGTGGTCGAGTTTTTCTATACCACCTGCCCTTCTATTTGCCCAATAATGAATGCCAACCTTAAAGAAGTTTCTAAAATTTTTAAAGGAAAAGACAATTTTGGTATAGCCTCTTTTAGTATAGATCCTGAATACGACACTCAAAAGGTCTTAAAAGCATACGCTCAGCAACACGACATTACCAACCCCAATTGGCATTTAATGACCGGAGACAAAAACAAAATATACCATTTGGCAGAAACAGGTTATAAGCTTAATGCTATGGAAGACCCTAACGAACCCGGCGGAATATTACACAGCGGAATGTTTGTGCTTATAGACCAAGATGGTTACATTCGTTGCAGAAAAGACGTTTATGGAAACCCTATTATATACTATCGTGGGTTTATAAAACGCGGCGCGGCCCCTAAAGTAGGACAAGAAAAACCACAGATAAACGCCTTAATAGCAGATATTAAATACTTACTTCACCATAAATCATAAGGATTATGAAATTCTTCTCTATAAAATCAAGTTATTACAAGTTTATTCTCCTTTTTGTATTTGTTATAGGCACGCCCGTTGTTTCCTCTGCCCAATGCGCCATGTGTCGTGCTGCTTTACTTACTTCCGGAGACAAAGGAATGGCACAAGGTATTAACCACGGTATTGCCTATCTTATGGCATTCCCATATATTTTGGTCGCCATTTTGGGGTTTGTAATTTATCGAATAATCAAAAAAGAAAGCAAAACAGCTTAGTTATTTTTAACCCCATGCATCTGTTTTATTTTAATTAACAATTAAATAACAGATTTAATCAGTATAAAGCTATATTTTCACACCCCGTTTTTTGCGTTGTTAGGGGACATCGCGTGTAAATTATAGTCGGATATATGATAGAAATTAAAGATCTTCACAAATCTTATAAAACCGGATCCACTTCACTTCACGTTCTTAAAGGACTTAATTTCAATATTGAGGAAGGAGAGTTAGTTGCTATTATGGGGTCATCTGGCTCCGGTAAATCTACCTTACTTAACATTTTAGGTATTTTAGACGAAGCTGATTCAGGAGATTATATATTAGATGGCGTACCCATTAAAAACCTCAACGAAAAGATAGCTGCCAATTATCGCAACAAATTTTTGGGGTTCATTTTTCAATCCTTCAACCTAATTAGCTATAAAACGGCCGTAGACAATGTGGCACTCCCCTTATATTACCAAGGATATAAACGCCACGAACGTATGGAAAAAGCTATGACATACTTAGAAAAAGTGGGGTTGGCAGATTGGGCTAATCATCTTCCCAATCAATTATCCGGGGGGCAAAAACAGCGTATTGCCATTGCACGAGCGCTAGCTAGTGAACCCAAAGTTCTTTTAGCCGATGAGCCTACCGGAGCATTAGACAGCAAAACTTCTTATGAAATTATGAACCTTATACAGGGCATAAATGAGGAAGGAAAAACCATCTTAGTAGTTACCCACGAAGAAGATATTGCTCATATGACCAAGCGCATTGTTCATCTGCAAGATGGCATCATTTTAAATGATTCATTTATCGATCAGAAAAAAGCCATAGATTATGTTTGATCTAGAACGCTGGGAAGAAATATTTGAAACGATCAGGAAAAACAAACTACGTACTTTTCTGACAGGTCTTTCTGTGCTCTCAGGCATCTTTATCTTAGTGGTTCTTCTAGGAATTGGTCAAGGCATACAAAACGGCATAGAACACCAATTTGCAAAAGATGCCACTAACCGCATTAACATCTGGCCGGGCAAAACTTCGCTGGCTTATAAAGGCTACAATAAAGACCGCCAAATTCAATTTAAAAACAAAGATTACAACCAAATCATTAAAGAATTTGGAGACTTTATAGAATACAGATCCTCACTCTATCGAGTATGGAGTAGTATGATTACATACAAGATAAAATCTGGCAGTTACAGAATAGAGGGCGTTCTACCCGACTACCAATTTTTAGAAAACGAGAGCATGGTGGCCGGACGTTTTCTTAATCAGCATGATATTTCTGGCCATGCCAAAGTTGTAGTTATTGGCAACAAAGTGAAAAAAGACCTCTTTGGAGAAGACTCTGCCATAAACAAACTCATTCAAATTTCGGGTATCAATTTTAAAGTGATTGGTGTTTATAGCGATCCGGGAGGTGATAGACAAGAAGCACGTGTTTTCATTCCTATTTATACTGCTCAGCAAGTCTTTAATGGAGGGCAAGATATCCGAAACATGGCCTTTACCCTTCCCAAACAAGAAAATTTTTCACAAGCATTGGCTATTTCTGAAGCCTTTACCGAACGGCTAAAAAGCCAACTAAAAAAGACGCACGACGTAGCTCCTAATGACGATTCTGCTATCAATATCAGAAATTCGCTAAAAAGTGCCAAACGTATTTATTTAATGACCTCTAGTATTGAAATTTTCTTTTGGTTTGTCGGAATTGCTACTCTACTAGCCGGCGTAGTAGGAGTAGGTAACGTAATGCTCATTATCGTAAAAGAACGCACCAAAGAAATTGGTGTTCGTAAAGCCTTGGGAGCTAAACCATGGTCTATTGTATGGATGATTCTTCACGAAGCCATATTTATTACAGCCATTGCCGGATTTTTAGGATTATTTATCGGAATGGTTTTATTAGATGCTGTAGCTCCGCTCATTAAAAGCGACTTTCTAAGAAACCCAACCGTTAATTTTCAAGTAGCTGTAGCTACCGTTATTATTTTAGTAATAGCAGGTGCTTTGGCCGGATTTTTTCCTGCTTGGAAGGCAGCCCGTATAAAACCAATTGAAGCATTAAGAGACGAATAAAATGTTTAATAGAGATAAATGGGATGAAATATTAGAATCGCTCAGCGCCAACTGGTTCAGAACCGTTATGACCGCTTTTGGCGTATTTTGGGGCATCTTTATCTTGGTTATTCTGTTGGCTGCCGGAAACGGGTTGGGCAATGGCGTAAAACAAGGGTTTAGTGGTATTGCTACGAACTCTATGTTTATGTGGACGAGACCCACCTCTGTCTCTTATGACGGGTTAAATAAAGGACGACGCTACAACTTTAAAATTAGTGATGTTCGAGCCATTAAAAACAACGTTCCAGGACTAAAAATAGTTTCTCCTCGCAACCGTTTAGGCGGATTTGGAGGAGGTAACAACGTTACACGAGGTCTAAAGAACGGAGCATTCAATGTATACGGAGATTATCCCGAAATCATTGAACAACAACCTATGGATATCCTTAAAGGCCGCTTTCTCAATCATATTGATTTACAAAATAATCGAAAAGTAGCCGTTATAGGTACCTCTGTTGTTACAACATTATACAATAAAGGAGAGGATGTTTTAGGCACGTATATCAAAATTAATGGCGTTAATTTTCAAGTAATTGGCGTCTATCAAAAAAAGGCGTCTATGGGGCGCGACCAAGAAGAAGCGCAAAAAGAAATCTTTATTCCGTTTACTACTTATGGAAAAGCCTTTAATACGGGAGATGACGTCGGGTTTATGTCTATAACCGCCGATGACAATCACAGTATAACCAAACTCAAACAACAAATATATGATGTAGTTAAGCGCCGACACAAAATAGCCCCTAGTGATGACCGAGCCATTGGTAGTTTTGACCTCTTTGCTAAATTCAATCAGATTAATGGATTGATTATTACTTTAAATGCGGTTGCCTATTTTGTCGGTATTTTGGTCTTACTATCCGGAATTATCGGCATCAGTAACATTATGCTTATTGTTGTAAAAGAACGTACCAATGAAATTGGTGTGCGACGTGCCTTAGGAGCTTCACCAGGCAATATTCGCAGTCAAGTTTTATTAGAATCGGTTGTATTAACCATTATTGCCGGTATGGCAGGAATCGCATTTGCTACCGGTATATTATGGGTTATAAATTACTTTTTAGGGGAACTAAACAATCCCGATATGATGTTTGCCAACCCAAGTGTGGGACTGGGAGCCATTGTTTCTGCCTTAGTTATTTTGGTAGGATCCGGACTATTAGCCGGATTTCTTCCTGCACAAAAGGCAATCAAAATTAAACCTGTTGAAGCTTTAAAAACCGAATAAAAATTAAGTGAAATAAATTTCAAGACGAATGAAAAGAACCGGAACCATCGTAATCCTAATCATTATTGCCGTTTTATTTCTCGGCTCTATGTATTATCTCTACCAAAAAAATCAAGAGGATCCTCAAACCTATACTACCGAAACACCGGCAACTACTACCATTGTTAATAAAACAGTGGCTACCGGAAATATCGTTCCAAAAGAGGAGATTGAAATAAAACCCAATATCTCAGGAATTATAGATACTATTTATGTAGAAGCAGGAGATATTGTACATGCAGGAGATTTAATTGCCAAGTTAAGAGTGGTACCTAGCGTAGAAAATTTATCGAGTAGCAAAAACCAAATAACCTCAGCGCGTATTACACTCAACAATCAAGAAAAAGTATATAAAAGGCAAAAATCCCTCTACGAAAAAGGGGTTATCTCTACAAATCAGTACGATACTGCCTTGATGAATTACAAACAAGCTCAACAAGCACTTGATGCTGCCAAAGAAACCTATGAAATTGTAAAAACCGGTAGCTCTAGCGGAATGGGAGGAACCACCAACACCAATATTAGAGCCACCATTACAGGTATGGTATTAGATATTCCGGTTAAAGCAGGTAACCAAGTTATCCAGGCTAATAATTTTAATGAAGGAACGACCATTGCTTCATTGGCCAACGTAAACAACATGATTTTTGATGGAAAAATTGATGAAACAGACGTGGGAAAAATTCATGCCGGTTTACCATTAAAAATTACCGTAGGTGCCATTCCTAACATAACTTTTGATGCAAAGCTATATTATATTTCTCCAAAAGCTGAAACCAGCGAAGACGGAACCACTACTACTAGTGGTGCGGTACAATTTGAAATTAAAGGCTTACTAGAAAATAGAGACAGCACCTTTATTAGAGCCGGGTTAAGTGCCAATGCTTCTATTATTTTAGACAAAGCAGAAAATGTATTGGCTATCAAAGAAGCTTTAGTTCAATTTGATGCAAAGACCAACCAGCCATACGTAGAGGTAAAAACCGGTAAAAAACAATTTGAACGTCGTAATGTTGAACTCGGCATAAGCAATGGTATTATGGTACAAGTTAAAAGCGGCCTGTCTAAAGACGATCAAATAAAGGTCTGGAATCCTATTGTTAAACCCGCCAACTAATCTAACATTGGTTATGCAATTATTTAATAAATCATATTCGTTAAAAATAACTCTCTTATTCGTCTTTTCAGTCGGATTCAGCTCCTTTACCCAAGCACAAGAAGGAGCTCCCCAAAAATGGACGCTGCAAGAATGTATTCAATACGCACTAGACCACAACATAGACATTCAACAAGCTAATTTAGATTTGCAAAATGCAGAAATAGACAAAAGTGATGCTTTAGGAAACTACCTTCCCAGCATTAGCGGTAACATTAGTAACTCATGGAATTCTGGTCTAACCCAAGATGTAACCACCGGAATTTTAAAAGAGCAAACCACTCGAAATTTATCTGTTGGAGCTACCGCCAGTATCACTCTTTTTAATGGTTTACGAAACTTGAGAGAATGGCAACGCGCTAAGTTGTCTAGAATAGCCAGCCAATATTCTTTAGAACAAATGAAGAATGATGTATTACTAAACGTAACTACAGCTTATTTAAATGTATTGGTAAACAGAGAAAAACTTGGGGTATTACAAGAACAAAATCAACTAACACAAAAACAATTAGAAGATACCCGTACAAAAATTGAAGAAGGCGCAGCTCCTGCTGGCGATTCGTTACAAATAAAAGCTACCGATGCTTCTGAAAAACAACAAATCATTACTGCACAAAATAGCGTAAAAATTGCTCTGATAAACTTAGCGCAACTCTTGCAGATAGATGATTATAAAAACTTTAGAATTGCACAAGCTACCTATGACGTTCCATTGGCCACTATTCTGAGTAAATCTCCGGAAGAAATTATTGCCAGCGCCAAAAGAAACCGATACGAGATTAAAATTGCACAGAAAAACTTAGAACTTGCACAAAAAGACTTGCAAATAGCTAAAAGTGCTTATTACCCAAGACTCAGTGCCTATTTTAATTTTAACACCCGTGAGTCAGGAGCAGCGCGTGTAGAACAGGGCGGTATAGATCCTAACAACCCTACAAATGTAATTGGAAAAGTGGTTGGATCCGGTGCCGATGTGGTAACTCCTAATTTTATTCTCAGAGAGGTTGGACCACGACCTTTCTTTAATCAACTATCACGAAACAAAGGGTATTCTTTCGGGCTACAACTCAGCATTCCTATCTTAAATGGTTTTTCAACAAGAAATTCTGTACGTCGCCAAAAAATTACCATCAAAAAAGACCAAAATGCGCTCGATCAGGCCAAACTAAACCTAGCATCAAACGTATATCAAGCCTATGTAGATGCGCAAGGTGCCGCAAAAACATATCGGGCTGCTCAAATAGCTGTACAAGCTCAGCAAAAGGCTTATGATTTCTCTAAAATTAAATTTGATGTGGGCAATATTACTTCATTAGAGTTTAGCCAAGCTAAATTTAATTTGACCAATGCAGAAAGTCAATTGGTTAATGCTAAATACGACTACATCTTTAAATTAAAGCTACTCGAACTCTATTTTGGTGTTCGCCCGGAAGACATTAACCTCAATTAAACACAAGTGGGACTCATTCTTTCTATAGAAACCGCCACAACTAACTGTTCAGTAGCATTGGCACAAGACGGAAAATTAAAGGCAGTTAAGGAATTTGCCGGTAAAAATTATTCTCATGCCGAAAAACTTCACCCATTCATCAAAGAATTGGTAGAATCTTCCGGCTACACATTTACTGATTTAGAAGCCATTGCTGTAAGCAAGGGTCCCGGGTCGTATACCGGTCTCCGCATTGGTGTATCTGCCGCAAAAGGACTCTGCTTTGCACTCAATATTCCGCTAATAGCTATAGAAACTTTAGAAATCTTAGCACTTCAGAGTACCCATACAACATACAAATTTGTAGTTCCTATGCTTGATGCTCGAAGAATGGAAGTCTACACCGCTGTTTTTAACGATAGGGGGGAACAACTCTTGCCTACAGAAGCAAAAATATTGACCCCTTCTTCTTACGCAACATATTTAGAGCAAGGACAGGTACTTTTTATAGGAAATGCCATTCAAAAATTTCGAGAAATATGTACACACTCTAATGCGATGTACCAAGACGCTTTACCGTCAGCCAAAGAAATGATTGAACTAGCCGAAGCTTGTTATCAAAAAAAGGAAACAGTAGATGTGGCCTATTTTGAACCGTATTATTTAAAAGATTTTATTGCCAAATAACTCAGCGCAATAAATTAAAAAAACATACAAACGCTTTTTATAGTTCTTTGTAGTAGTTTACTAGGCGAACCATATCAGCATCTACTTCTTTATGTCTAAACTTAATACGGTTTTTCTTCATAAACTGTTTTAATTCTTTTTGATGATCGGGAAAATCTTTATAGGCCGCTCTTTTATCGGCATGTATGCGGTATAACTCCCCATTAATTTTCACAAAATAATAATCGTTTTCCTCTAGACGCGCTTTCTTTCCTTTATCATAAGAATTTTTAGGTGGAACAGCGGGAATAAAATTTTGACTCATACGTTTATATAAAGCTACGCCTCCATTTGTTGCAGGAATTAGAACCATAGCATATCCGCTACGAGTTCCGCGTATTTCGACCGGCAAATTTTGCAGAAATACAAATTTTTTATTTCCCAGTATTACTGTTATATTTGGAGAGCGCTGCATCCCCATAATCTTTGTGCTAGACAACGATTTTCTAATCTCAAAAACGTCATCAAAAATACGGTAACGTAAATAGGTGTCTACTGATCTGGTATTAGTTCCATCATTAAGAATAATCTTCCCCTTCTCAAATTTATTACTCCAATAAGGAGAACCATTTACAGCCTCTAAGTTTACGATTTTTCCTTTGGCATTAAGAACATCTAGATTACTATTTAGATAAGACTGTCTTACCAGACCTCTATAATCATTAACTGTTAGTGCTTGTGAGTATACTGCTTGAAAACCAGCATAAAACAACGCAAAAAATATGAGCATTGCTTTTTTCATAAGTAAGTTGTTTTAGTTTGAATATATTACACTAGGGTAAATATACAAAAACCATTCCTCTTATTGAGCTTTATTTAACAGCTCTACATCATATTTAGGATAAGGCATTTGAATACCTACTGCATTAAGTCGTTCTTCTGCGTGCTCTAACGTGTGCCAATGTATATCCCAAAAATCTGCCGTAGAAGAAACAAACCTAACCGACAAATTAACACAATCATGAGTAAGCTCTCCCACTACAACTTGAGGTGCAGGATCTGTATAAACCCCTTTTTGTTCTGTAAGCAAATCAAGCAATACCTCTCGAGCCTTTGCTATATTTGTTCCATAAGCAACACGAATTGTCATGGCATCCTTTCTTCTCCCTTCAACTGTATAATTGGTTATTTTGTTGTTAGAGAGCCGACCATTAGGAATAACTACCAACACCTGATTAAAATTAATCAATTTGGTATAGAAGACCGTAATTTCTTTTACAGTTCCTGATTCGCCATCGGCGTCAATCCAATCACCAATCTTAAACGGTCTTAGCACAATAATCATTACACCTCCAGCAAAATTAGCCAATGACCCCTGTAAAGCCAATCCTACTGCCAAACCGGCCGCCCCTAACATAGCCACAAGAGAACTGGTTTCAACACCTAGCTTTGCAATTACGATAATAGTCAGAATAATCTTAAGCCCTATGTCTATAATGCTTAACAAAAAATGGCGAAGAGCTTCATCGTATTTTCGTTTTTCAAAAAGTCGGCGTAAATATTTTATCAGTAATTTTATAATCCATAGACCTAATAAGAATAAGATAATAGCCCCAATAATATTGGGCAAATAATCTAGAAAAAGTCCAAAATATTTATCCGCTAGTGTCGCCATTGTGCTCAATTCATTCATCATACAATTCTTTTGATTAAGCCTACAAATTTATACATTTTTGGCAGTCCATAAAACTTAAATTACAGTATCTCTACCTACGTTAATTTTATATAACTATATGATTTACAACTTACATACCTACTATACACACTGATAATCAACGTCTTTATGTCATGTATTTTTAGTATATTTGTTACGCAAAAAAACAAGTTCATGCCAGATACTGCTTTAAAACCTGATAATATCACTTTTGATGATTTTAAAAAACAAGTCATAGCCGACTACAAGATTGCTTTAATTAGCCGAGAATGTAGTTTACTGGGACGTAGAGAAGTACTTACCGGAAAGGCAAAATTCGGAATTTTTGGAGACGGAAAAGAAATTCCTCAACTCGCCATGGCTAAAGCCTTTAAAAACGGTGATTTTCGCTCTGGATATTACCGCGATCAAACGTTTATGATGGCTTTGGGCTTGCTTTCTGCCGAAGAATATTTTGCCGGTCTTTATGCTAACACAGACCTTGAAAAAGAACCCATGTCTGGCGGCCGTCAGATGGGAGGTCATTTTGCCACCGCAAGCCTAAATCCTGACGGGAGTTGGAAAAACCTGCGTAACCAAAAAAATTCTAGTGCTGACATATCTCCTACCGCCGGACAAATGTCACGCCTACTCGGGTTAGCACAAGCCTCAAAAATATACAGAAATGTCGAAAACATAACCCATGCCGATAATTTTTCTGACAAAGGAAACGAAGTTGCCTGGGGTACCATTGGCGATGCCAGTACCAGCGAAGGTGTTTTTTGGGAAACCATAAATGCTGCCGGAGTTATGCAAGTCCCCATGGTAGTAAGCGTTTGGGATGATGGGTATGGAATTTCGGTCCCTAAAAAATACCAAACCACAAAACAAAGTATCTCTAAAGTTTTACAGGGCTTTAAAAGAGATGAAGAAAATGATGGGTATAAAATATATACCGTAAAAGGATGGGATTATCCCAGCCTGGTAGCACTCTACGAAAAAGTAAGTACCCATACTCGAAAAGAACATATTCCTGTAATTATTCATGTGCAAGAACTCACGCAACCTCAGGGTCACTCTACTTCCGGATCACAAGAACGGTATAAAAATACCGAACGCCTCACTTGGGAGAAAGAACACGACTGTATTGTAAAAATGCGTCAATGGATGATTGAGCAAAACCTAGCCTCTACAGAAGAATTAGACGCGCTAGAAAAAGAAGCAAAAAAAGAAGCAAAAGAGAGTAAAAAAGCCGCGTGGAAAGCTTTTGGCATAAAACAAAAAGCTGCGAAAAAAGTTCTTATAACACTTTTAAACGACCTGGAAGCTCACCTACCCAACAACGCAGCAATTGTTGAGATAAAAAAAGAGTTGGAAAGCTTAAAAGACGTCTATAAATACGAATTATTAAGTGCCGCTCGTAAAGCCATACGGAAGGTCGGGTCTACACAAATTCCGGAGAAAAAAGCATTGGTTCAATGGATTACCACTTACAAAGCCCAAAACCAACCCGATTATAGCAGTCATTTATATAGTGAAACCGCCCAAAGCGCCAGAAACATCGAGGAAGTTTTACCTACTTATGCTGACGATGCTCCTAACGTAGATGGACGAATTGTATTACGCGATAATTTTGACTCTATCTTTGCTACTAAGTCAAATACATTGGTCTTTGGAGAGGACGCAGGAAACATTGGTGATGTAAACCAAGGTTTAGAAGGGCTTCAAAAAAAATACGGAAAACTACGTATAGGAGATACCGGTATTCGAGAAAACACGATTATTGGGCAAGGCATCGGAATGGCTATGCGCGGATTACGCCCTATTGCCGAAATTCAGTACTTAGATTATACCCTTTACTGCTTGCAAATCCTTAGTGATGATTTAGCAACCGTACATTACCGTACCAAAGGGCAACAAAAAGCACCCGTAATTGTACGCACACGCGGGCACCGTTTAGAAGGTATCTGGCACAGCGGCTCACCTATGGGTGGGCTCGTAAACCTTATGCGTGGTATAAATATCTTAGTGCCTAGAAACATGGTAAAAGCTGCCGGCTTTTACAACACTATGTTAGAAAGCGATGAACCGGCGCTTATTGTTGAATCACTAAACGGATATCGACTCAAAGAAAAAATGCCACAAAACTTGGGTGAATTTCGCACTCCTGTAGGAAAAGTAGAAGTACTTCGCCCCGGAAAAGACCTTACCATTGTTTCATACGGCTCTACTCTACGACTAGTAGAAGAAGCCGCAGAAGAACTAGCAGAAGCCGGAATAGAAGCAGAAATAATAGACATTCAGTCTCTTTTACCCTTTGATTTAACACATGATATTGCGCAGTCTTTGGCAAAAACTAACCGGTTGTTGATTGTAGATGAAGATGTTCCGGGAGGAGCCTCTGCCTATATTATGCAAAATATAATAGAAGAACAGGAAGCCTACTTCTCATTAGACAGCAAACCACAAACCCTAACCGCCAAAGCGCATAGACCGGCTTACACCACTGATGGTGATTATTTTTCAAAACCTTCAGTAGACGATATTTTTGAGCGAGCCTACGCTATTATGAATGAAGCCAATCCTGAAAAATATCCGGATTTATATTAGATAGCAACAGTATTCCTCTTAAAAATTGATTAAAAAACATACTGAATCTTATGTTTTCTATCATAGATAAAATATTTTTCTTTTATTTGGGGGATAAATTTTTAAGGAAAATAAATTAGAAATAACAATTATTTAGTTCTATTTTCGTTATCGAATTAAACCTTTCATTATATGCTAAGCCTATTAATTCAACAAGGTGCACAGGCTGCCCAAGATCTTGAACCCGTCTCAAAAGAAAAAACAGTATCCTTTTTTAAATTGCTTTTTAGCGGTGGTCCCGCCGGTAACATCATTATCGGTATTTTATTTTTAATGCTCATCATTGGTATCTACATTTATTTTGAAAGATTATTTGCTATTAAAGCAGCCTCAAAAACCGATGCTCATTTTATGGATCAAATTCGCGACAACATTGCCAATGGCAATATTGAAGCCGCCAAAAAAAGATGTGCTCAAGAAAATACCCCGGTAGCTCGACTAACCGAAAAAGGCATTTCAAGAATTGGAAACCCGCTAGAAGACATCAATACCGCTATTGAAAACGCCGGACAGGTTGAAATTTACAACCTAGAAAAAAACACCAGTATCTTAGCCACTTTTAGTGGAGCAGGTCCTATGCTGGGCTTCCTAGGTACCGTTGTAGGGATGGTAATGGCTTTTCACGAACTAGCTACCAGTGGCGGACAAGCACAAATGGGCACCTTGGCCGAAGGAATTTACACCGCTATGAACACCACTGTGGTAGGACTAATTGTAGGAATTGTGGCGTATGTGGGTTATAATCACCTTGTTGTAAAAACAGATAAGGTGGTACACCAAATGGAAACAACCGCCGTAGAATTTTTAGACCTTTTAAACGAACCTGCTTAAGATGAAAATAAAAAGAAGAAATAAGGTCAGTGCAGCATTCAATATGTCTTCTATGACAGATATTGTCTTCTTGCTGTTAATTTTTTTCTTGTTAAGCTCACCTACTGTTACCCCTGAAGCCTTAGATTTAATTTTACCTAAAGCCAAAGGAAAAACTACGGAACAACCCACCGTTGCCGTGAGTATAGACAAAGATTTAAATATCTATATAAACGATCAAAAAGTTGCCAAAAATCAACTAGAAACGAAACTGCAAGAGCGTTTAAGTGGGCAAACAAACCCCACTATTATCTTACGCACAGCACAAAGTGTGCCTATTCAAGCAGCTGTAGATGTAATGGCCATTGCCAAACAACATCAATATAAAGTAGTTTTAGCGGTCAGACCTCGATAAACCTTACTAGTATGGTCTTGTTTCATACCAAATCCGAAAAAAAATCTCTTGCTATTACTTCTGTCATTACGGTAATATTAGCCTTGTTATTGCTTTTTTTCGGGTTAACTTCTATGTATCCTCCTGTAGAAAACGGTATTGCTATTAATTTTGGAAACTCGGCTGTAGGGATGGGAGAAACTCAACCTTCTAAACCGGTAAAAATGGCACCTACGGTTAAAACTACCCCTCAAGAGCCTCAGCCACAAAAAGAAGTTTCTCCACAAAAACAAAACAAAGACATCTTAACGCAAAATACGGAGGATGCTCCGGTTATTCCGCCTAAAAAGAAGAAGGAAAAAACAAAAGAGCACAAAGTAATTCCTCCTAAAAAAGAAACCGTTAAAAAAGAAGTGCAAAAAAAGCCGGTTGAAAAGCCCAAACCTTCAAAGTCTACCACCGATGCGCTAAACAACATTTTAAACGGTAAAAAACAACAGGGCTCAAGCGCTAAAGGAGAAGGAAACGATCAACTTGCCGGAGACAAAGGAGACCCTTCGGGAGATCGTAATGCCACTTCTTATTACGGACAAGGAAAAGGACTTAGCGGAAGTGGCAACTACCGACTTAGCGGCCGAAAAGCCTTAGTAAAGAAAAAATATGTACAAAAGTGCAATGAAGAGGGTACTGTAGTAGTTGAAATTAAAGTGAATCGCCAAGGAAATGTAGTACGTGCCATTCCGGGCGTAAAAGGCTCTACCAATACCAGTAGCTGCTTACTCGAACCGGCTAAACGCGCAGCTTTAGACACCAAATTCAACGCAGACCCCAATGCCCCGGCCATACAAACGGGCTATATAATTTACGTCTTTAAATTATCTGATTAAACCTCATGACTTACCCTGAAACTCTCACATGGATGTTTCAACAACTCCCCATGTATCAACGAAAAGGGAAAAGTGCTTTCAAAAAAGACCTTACCAACAGTATTCAATTAGCCAACCATTTAAATCATCCGGAAAAGACTTTTAAAACCATTCATATTGCCGGTACCAACGGCAAAGGATCGGTTAGTCATATGTTGGCTTCCATTTTTCAAGAAGCCGGCTATAAAACCGGATTATACACCTCTCCTCATCTCAAAGATTTTAGAGAGCGAATTCGCATAAACGGGCAGATGGTTTCGCCACATTTTGTGACTAATTTTATCCAACAACATCAAGATTTTTTACACAAACAGCAACTTTCCTTTTTTGAAATGACCGTCGGAATGGCCTTTCAATATTTTGCACAAGAAAAAGTAGACATTGCCATTATTGAAACCGGATTAGGAGGACGTTTAGATTCTACCAATATCATTTCACCTAAATTAGCGATTATTACCAACATAGGATTTGATCATATGCAGTTTTTAGGCGATACCCTACCCAAAATAGCTGCTGAAAAAGCCGGCATTATAAAGTCGAACACCCCGGTAGTTATTGGAGAACGAAACTCACTTACAACTCCGGTTTTTAAAGAAAAAGCGCGACAAGTAGAGGCTCCTATCTTTTTTGCAGAAGACACCTCTTTTACGCAGTATGATTGCGACTTAAAAGGAGAATATCAATCGCACAATCTACAAACCGTTTTAAAGGCTGTAGAAGTAGTACGCAAACTAGGATGGAAAATTACCGAACCTCAACTGATTTCTGCGCTCAAAAACGTACAACAAAACACCGGACTACAAGGGCGCTGGCAACAATTGGGAAGTGACCCCAAAATTATTTGCGATACCGGACACAACAAAGAAGGGCTTACTTATGTAATGCATCAACTTTCTCAAGAAAAATACGACCAGTTACACATTGTTTTAGGAGTAGTAAACGATAAGGATCTAGACGGAGTTTTACCCCTATTTCCAAAAAACGCCCACTATTATTTTTGTAAAGCCAATGTACCCCGTGGATTAGATGCACAAATCTTAGCTGAAGCGGCAAAAAAACACGACTTAATTGGAAAAATTTACCGTGATATACCCACCGCATATAAGGCAGCAAAACAAGCTGCTACCCCAGATGATTTAATCTTTATAGGAGGTAGCACTTTTACAGTCGCAGAAGTTCTTCCCTAACGTCAACCATAAACGCACATATTTTAAAAGACTAGGGTTTAAAACCCATAAAGAAGTTTTTTATCACCCTAATTACTCAAAATCTGCTATTTGCATTTGATTGTCAAATCTATCTTCAATTTTTTTTTAAGAAGGTTTTGCAGAATACAAAATTAGATTATATTTGCATCCCATTTATGAATGGGCGCATAGCTCAGTTGGTTTAGAGCACTTGGTTTACACCCAAGGGGTCGGGGGTTCGAATCCCTCCGCGCCCACAAAAATCTAAAGAGTTTTCTTTAGATTTTTTTATTTAGAAATTAATCGGGTCATTAACTCAGTTGGTTTAGAGTGTTACCTTGACAGGGTAGAAGTCATTGGTTCGAATCCAATATGACCCACCAAAGAGTATGAATTTTAGCCGGCCTCCAAAGAGAAACCTTTGGGGGTTCGTTTTTGTTTACAACACTTCTAACACGCGTTCCATTGCCATACCACGCGATCCCTTTATCAACAGCATGGCTTGGGGTATATGCGTTTTAGAAACTGCTTCTTTTAGTGCCTCAAAAGTTGTGTACTTCTTCACTTTTGTAGTTTGGGTTTGGGCAAACATTTTTCCGCACACAAATACGGCATCAAAAGATTCTTTTTCTAACAAATCAACAATATGTTGATGTTCAGCTAACGCAGTTTTTCCCACTTCAAACATATCTCCTAAAATAACCACTTTTTTATCGGCTTTATACAATGCAAAGTTTTCTATAGCCAACTGCATACTGGTAGGGTTGGCATTATAGGCATCTAAAAGAATTTTGTGGTTCTTTTTTTCTATAATCTGAGAGCGATTATTATCAGGTTTATACGCTTCTATCGCCTTTTTAACAGCTTCTCCTTCAACTTTAAAATACATACCTATACAAGCAGCTGCGGCCATGTTTTTAGCATTATAAGAACCCAACAACTGACTGTGTGCCGTTATATTCTTAAACTCGATAGCCACAAAAGGCGTGGCCGGTTTAAAGTGAATAGTATAGGCTGCGGTGGACAACATACCAAAAGTAATGCGTTCTACTCCTTTGCTCTGCTTCATAGCGATTGCATCTTCTATATTAACAAAGGCTGTTTTATGATGTGCCCGTAAATAATCATACAACTCACTCTTCCCTTTAATTATTCCTTCAAAACCACCAAACCCTTCTAAGTGCGCTTTTCCGAAATTAGTAATATAGCCATAATCCGGTTGAGCAATTTCACAAAGTCCGGCAATTTCTCGCTGATGATTAGCGCCCATCTCCACTACCCCAAATTCGGTATCTTTTTGCATACGCAGTAAAGTTAGCGGTACGCCAATATGATTGTTTAAATTACCCTGCGTGTACACCACATTATAGCGTTGCGCTAATACGGCAGAAACCAACTCTTTGGTAGTGGTTTTTCCGTTACTTCCGGTAATGGCTAGAATGGGGAGTCCCAAATATTTTCTATGAAATGTAGCCAGTTGCTGTAGTGTTTCTAACACCGACCTAACTTGAATAAATCGGTTATTTGTAGGTAGCTTTGCGTCATCTACCACCGCCCATAACGCCCCCTCTTGTATGGCTTTTTCGGCAAAAACATTTCCGTCAAAATTTGCTCCTTTAAGGGCAAAAAACAGTTTTTTGTCTACGGGTTGACGGGTATCGGTAACCACTCCGGCGCTTGCCAAAAAGTGATGGTGTAATTCAGCTATTTTCATACTACTAAACTAAAAAAAACCCTTCAATTTTTTAATTAAAGGGCTTTCTTTTTATATTTTTCTATGATGATTAATTTCTAGCGCGCCTACCTTTTTTAGAGCTTGATCCTACCCGAGACATGGCGTTTCGGAAACCAATCCAATCAGTAGCCATTCCTTGTGGATAAAACCTGCGTTGCGCCGGATCTAACCAAAACGCATTATCTTTCCAAGAGCCTCCTTTTACCACACGAGTACGCTTACTTATTAATGTTGTTCTAGGTTCAGAATCTACCTGGCGCACAATCACTTTTTTACCAGTGGTACTATCTATAATCACTTTTACACGAGGAACCGGCGAGTTATACATTCTTTGTGAAAAGCTTAATGGTCCCATCTGCCAATAATAACGCGATGAGGCTTTATCGCCTGCAGCATAATTACGGTTATCACTTCTATCATAATTTGTACGCAAATACATTTGATCTTTAGGAATAGGTTTTCTAGCCACATCACCCGGAAGATCAGCCGCTACAATTTTACCCGTACGCAGCGTATCCAACTTTAGGGAGTCTATACTTACAATAGATACCGTTCCATCTTTATTAATCACATTCTCTGTGTACACATTTCCTCTGTAATAATTAAAGTCATTTAATTTTACGTCTATCCTAGGGCGATAAACGTCGGCTACCCATTCTGCCACATTTCCGGCCATATCATATAACCCAAATGCATTCGGCGGATAGCTTTTTACTTCATTGGTAATAATAGCGTCATCACTGGTCCATCCGGCCACTCCGGCATAATCACCATATCCTTGTTTAAAATTAGCGAGCTGGTCACCTCGTTTCATACGTTTTTGAGAAACAGTATACATACCATCCCAAGGGTATTTTTTTCGACCGCGGTAATTGTTGTATTCTCTTTTAGATGTTAAAGCTAGCGCTGCATACTCCCATTCTGCTTCAGTAGGCAAACGGTATGCCGGCAAAATAAGTCCGGAAGTACGAGAAGCATACTGCCCCACCGTATCATTATTTACCACCCGAACAAATTTATCAGCATTTTTTCCCCCGCGTGTTAGCGAGTCATTTCCTCCAAAAACGGTTTTAGGGGCTAACAAATAAGCTGCCGTACTAAAACGCGTGCCGGGTTTATGTTTAAAACGAGCACCCTTAGCAATCAACCCCGCGTCTTCTAATATTTTTTCATTTACCATATTGGTGCGCCATTGACTAAACTCAACAGCCTGAATCCAAGTTACTCCAACCACCGGATAATTAAAATAAGAGGGAGATCGAAAATAATTCGTTACCAAGGCTTTTCGTTGCCCTAAAGGCGACCGCCATACGGTAGTGTCTGGCAAAGCACTTTTATATATTAGTGCATATTTTTTTTCTGATGGAGGGAAGGTTAACTTCAGCCAATTAACATACTCTAAATACATCCCATTTGTTACTTCCGTTTCATCCATATAAAAAGATGAAACCGTTTGTTGAGTGGGGGTATTATTCCAATCGTGCATTGGGTTATCGGCCACTTTTCCCATTGTAAAAGTACCGCCTTCTATAAACACCAGCCCGGGACCGGTAACCTGTTCTTTATAATTTGGATTGTAGAATGGCAGTCCATCTTTTCCCGTTAAATCCCATCCGGTAGCTCTAGATACTTTTGAGTAGTCACGTTTATTGTTACAACTCGTCATCAATCCAGCTAATAAGACAACCATTATAATTTTTAAAGCGGCTTTATCATTCATAATCCACTATCATTTGAATATTTTAAGGCTTGCAAGATAAAGAATAAGCTCAATTTATCAAGATTTTTCTACCTAACATTAAGCAAATTCAGCTCTTGTACCAAATAAACGTTAAATTTGGCCAGTTAGTATAATGAAATTGCTTTTTCATTATTTGAGCGCATACACCGCATGGGTATTCTATAAAATTATGAGGTCTTTATTTGTTTTATTGTTATCTTTTTTTTGCTGCTGCACCCTTTACAGTCAACGCAAACACTATGAAATAGACTGGGTAAACAAAAAAAATATCTCCGCTAAAGAAGGACAATCTTTTTGGGTGCCGGGGTTTTCTACGCAACATTTTAACTACAATCCGGAAACGGCACAAATTACTTTTTCGGCCCAATGGAAAGCATCCGGAAATATTTCTTCTTCTCAACTAACCCAAATTCGATATCAACCCATTTCTAAACAATATTTAGCCCATATTAATACAAAAAATCTTCCTACCAGCCCCAAATTTCAATTAAAAGCAGTTTCCGGGGCGCAGCAGCATTACTATCTACTCACACTAAACCCTTTGATTAACGACCACGGGGTTTACAAAAAAATTACCGCTTTTACCATTGCGTATACTACCACTTATAACAGTGTTTATTCTACACCCAACAACCTGCCTCAACGCACAAATTCCGTGTTGGATCACGGAAGCTTTTTCAAATTTTCTATAAAAAAAACAGGGGTTTACAAACTCTCTAGCGATTTTTTAGAAAGTCTGGGGATGGATGTCTCTTCACTAGATCCACGCACCTTAAAAATATATGGACAAGGAGGCAAAATGCTACCCTTGCTTAACCGTAAGACTCAGTTTTACGACCCCCCGGAAATTGCTATACGAGTGGTAGGTGGAAACGACGGCCATTTTGATAAGGGCGATTATATTCTTTTTTATGGAATCGGGACTCAGGGTAATTGGAATGCTGAAAGCCAAACCAATTTGAACCTCTATGCCACCCAAACCTATTATTATATCACCGCAGGGGGTACTCCCGGAAAAAGAATCAGCAATTATCAGTCTCCTTCCGGTTCAGCCACTACCACCATTACTACTTTTGACGACCGGGCATTTTATGAAATAGATAAGTACAATATAGGCAAAGTAGGCCGTCGATGGTTTGGAGATAGATTTGATATACAAAACCAACGGACGTACTCGTTTAATTTTCCAAACATTGTTCCGGGTTCTGATTTAACATTTGAAGTCTATGCCGCTTCTACTTCTGAAATCAGCACAAACATACAAGCCAATGCTAATGGGCAAAATATAGGTACGCTAACTTTTTCGGGAACGACCGGAAACAACGCCATTTTTTCCACTGCCGATAAACTTACGCGCACCATTTCGGCCACTTCACCCGCAATATCGCTAACACTCACCTATCACAATAACGGCAATCCGGCAGGAATAGCTTACTTAGATTACATTACTATTTATGCCAAACGAAAATTAATTGCCGGTACAAAACAATTCTCATTTACCAACAAAAAGGCGGTTACCCAAATCGGAATTGGCCGTTACCAACTTTCTAATGCACAAAATATTTCTGAAATATGGAATGTAACCAACCCTCAGCACATCACTCGTATAGTTAACACAGGGCAGCAAAGCACCTTAAATTTTGAGGCTCAATTAGGCAGCGCACAAACGTATGTAGCCCTTTCTCCAACCGATTATTACCAACCTATCCGTCCACAAAACCCACGGGTAAAAAACAGTAATCTAAAAGGAAACACACAGCAAGTAAATTACCTCATCATTACATATCCTTCATTATTAAGCCAGGCAGAGAGGCTGGCACGCCACCGCAAAAGAGTAGGTAATCTTTCTGTAAAAGTAGTTTCTGTAAAAGATATTTATCGCGAGTTTAGTTCCGGGAAACAAGATCCAGCGGCCATTCGCAATTTTATTCGTTATGTCTATACACATTCAAATAAGCCACTAAAATATGTGCTGCTCTTTGGAGACGCATCGGTAGATTATAAAGATCGATTATCCGGCAACAACAACCTTGTTCCTACTTTTGAAAACCTTAGCAGCTACAGTCTATTTGCCAGCTCTACTGCCACCGACGATTTCTATGGAATGATGGATGCTTCAGAAGGAACAATGTCTTCAGGTGGGAAATTAGATCTTGCCGTAGGGCGAATTCCGGCAGATAATGTTCAGGAAGCCAAAATTGCTGTTGATAAAATTATAGCCTATGACAGCCGAAAATCTTTTGGTGATTGGCGAAACAATATTCTTCTCATTGCTGACGATGCTGACGAATTAGGCAATGCGGGTGCCGGATTAGAGAGCAACTTAAATCAAATAGGCGATTCTATTGCTAAACACAAACCCTTTATCAATGTAAAAAAAATATACAGCGATGCCTATGAACAGGTCAATACTTCAGGAGGAGAGCGATACCCCTCTGTAAACCAAGATATCACTAATACTATAGAAGTAGGGGCTGTTGTAGTAAATTATTTAGGACACGGAGGTGAAGATGGGTTAGCCAGCGAGTTTATCGTGACGCGAAAAGACATTAACAGTTGGAAAAACCAACATAAACTAAACACATTTGTAACCGTAACCTGTGCTTTTACGCGTTTCGACAACCCTTTACGCGTATCACCCGGAGAGTTGGTATTAGCTAATCCCGATGGAGGAGCGGTAGCACTCGTTTCTACCACACGAGAAATAGGCGTCTCTGACGGTATAAACTTTAACAAGCAACTTGCCTCCTACTTATTTAATTACAATCATACAAACTACAGTATAGGCGAAGCTATTATGAGAGCTAAAAATGACATCGCTTCACCCGCCATACATGTCGTTTCATTCTTTGGTGATCCGGCTATGCATTTAGCCTTTCCCAAACCCAAAATAAGATTGACAAAACTCAACGGCAAACCTGTAGCACAATCAGACACCTTAAAAGCACTGAGCAAAATCAAATTATCCGGGCAAGTAGTTTCTGCCGGTGGAAATGTACTAACTCACTATAACGGAACCTTAACCGCTACTGTTTTCGACAAACCACTTCAACGCCACACTCTAGACAACGATCAAATTGGAGCCGTATTAAATTTTAAAACCCTGGGTAATGTTATTTTTCGTGGAAAAGCAAGTGTAAAAAACGGCATCTTTTCACTCAATTTTGTGGTTCCTAAAGATATTAAGATGGCGGTAGGGCATGGTCGTATTAGTTTTTATGCTGCGCAAGAAGGTAAATTACAAGACAACCACGGGTATAACAACCTTATTCAGGTAGGTGGTATAAATAAAAATGCGCCCACAGACAACAAAGGTCCGGAAATTCAGTTATATATGAATGACGAAAACTTTGTGTCTGGGGGGATTACAGACACATCACCCTTATTTATTGCAAAGCTGGAAGATGAAAACGGTATTAATACAGCCGGCGGAATTGGGCATAATCTTATTGCATATATAGACGGAAAAAAAACCGAACCTTATATTCTCAATGATTATTACAAAGCCAAAGAAGACGATTATACCCAAGGAAGCATCAACTACAAGCTGCACGCACTAAAAGAAGGACCGCATACATTAACTTTTGTGGCGTGGGATGTGTACAACAACTCTAGTACGGCAGAAATTCAATTTATAGTAGCCGGTAATGACAAATTAAAGATTACGCATGTGCTGAATTATCCCAATCCTTTTCATAACTATACCGAATTTTGGTTTAACCATAATCATCCTTATGAACCTTTACAAGTACAAGTACAAGTTTTCACTATCTCCGGAAAATTGGTATGGTCTACTCGTAAAACCATTACCACAGAAGGCTTTTTGTCGCGTAATATTACATGGGATGGGAGAGATGAATACGGAAAACGGCTAGGAAAAGGGGTTTATGTGTATAAATTAACCGTAAAATCTACACTAACCCACCAAAAAGTTGAGAAATACGAAAAACTCGTTATCCTTTAAACACCAAAACATATATTTGCAAAAATGGGGGTAATTAAAATACTGAACAACAAAATAACACGTTAGTCTTTTGTTAACTTGTTACTAAATACGGTTAAGACTTTGTGTTTAGAAACAAAATACATCATTTATAGCGGCATGTTTCTTTTAAAAAACATACTGCGATGTGTACAATTTTTTACGTTTTTATGAAAAAAACAACCTATATAATACTCGCAAGCCTGCTTATAACACAGCACATTGCATTTGCTCAAACTTCTAATAATCTTACTGCTCGCGATCGGGTTATTACTACTGCCGTACCTTTTTTACATATCCCCGGTGATGCGCGTTCATCCGGCATGGCCAATATTGGAGTAGCTACCCCTGCAGGTACTTATGCACAACAATGGAATCCGGCTAAATACGCCTTTATAGAAAACCAACAAGGAATAGGTATTTCCTATGTACCCTACCTACGCAAACTGGCTAACGACATCAATTTAGGACAAATCAATTATTATAATCGCATTAACGAACGAAGTGCATTTGCCGGTAGCCTACGTTATTTTAGCCTAGGCGAAGTTACATTTAGGCAAACACCCACTGACCCTGGTCAGATTTATAAACCCAACCAGTTGGCACTCGATATAAGTTATGCCCTGCGACTTAGTGAAACATACTCGATGGCTGTTACCGGACGCTATATTCGATCTGATTTAAAACTACCTTCGTCTCCTGATGACGCTTCCCCGGCCAACTCAGTTAGCGTAGGTATTTCCGGGTTTTATCAAAGTCATATCATTCCTTATAATGATTTTGACGGTCGCTGGCGTGCCGGATTCAACATTTCTAATATCGGTCCAAAAATTAAATACTCCGATAATACGGAAGGAAATTTTCTTCCCACAAATTTAAGTATAGGTGGTGGGTTCGACTTTATTTTTGACCAAGACAATACCGTTGGGGCCTATGTACAATTCAACAAATTATTAGTGCCTACTCCTAGTGATTCTAACGGCGATGGAGCAATTGATCGTACAGATGACTACTATTCTAAAGATGCTATCGGGGGCATGTTTTCTTCTTTTGGAGATGCACCCGGAGGATTTAAGGAAGAATTACAAGAAGTAACCTGGGCTATTGGTGGCGCATACCGCTACCGCGATGTTTTCGCTTTTCGTTTAGGATATTACCATGAAAATCTAGACAAAGGATTTCAACAGTTCTTAACCTTAGGGGCGGGCTTTAAGTATTCTATTGCTAAAATAGATATCTCCTATTTATTTTCTACCGCAAAAGCTGTAAAAAATCCACTTGAAGGAGGTCTTCGGTTTAGTTTATCCTTTCGGTTTGGAAAAAGAGACTACCAAGAATTTTAAGGCTACCTTTCTTAAATGAAGCAAGGTTTCTTATCTTTAGCCTATGAAGAAAAAGGAAATCCGTTCAATCCTCAATATCTATGAAAATTTTGAGGAGTTACCACAGCCTACCCAAGAGCTGTTTCAAGAAGCTATAAAAGCACGAGATAAAGCCTATGCTCCTTATTCACACTATTTAGTTGGAGCCGCTATTCGGCTAGCTTCCGGAAAAATTGTAACCGGCAGCAACCAAGAAAATGCCGCCTACCCTTCGGGGTTATGTGCAGAGCGTACCGCCATTTTTTATGCCGGCGCTCATTACCCTAATGAAAAAATTGAAAGCATTGCTATCTCTGTAAAATCACTTACCAAACAGGTAAACACTCCCACCCCGCCCTGTGGCGCATGCAGGCAAGCTATAGCCGAATATGAGTTTAAACAAAAGCAAGATATCGCCATCTATTTTAGTGGAGAAACCGGAAATATAATTAAAGTAAATTCACTTCTAGACCTCTTACCATTAGCATTCAACAATAGTTTCATGTAAATTTGCATTTTTTAAACCCAAAAAGGTTTTGGCATCCCTCATAATGTCTTATTTTTGTGGGATGCATTTTCTCGAGTGCAAAAAATAATTGATTATGAAAAAAATAACCAAAGAGACCTACCTTAAGTGGTATGAAGATATGGAGTTTTGGCGCAAGTTTGAAGACAAGTTGGCCCAAGTATACATTCAACAAAAAATACGTGGTTTTCTGCACCTTTACAGTGGGCAAGAAGCCGTTCTTGCCGGTGCTTTACACGCCATGAAGTCACAAGACCGCTACATTACTTCATACCGAAACCACGTACAACCCATCGGGCGTGGACTAGATCCTAAACATGTGATTGCCGAACTATACGGGAAAAACACCGGTAGCTCTCACGGTTTGGGCGGGTCTATGCACATTTTTTCAAAAGAGCATAACTTCTTTGGTGGCCACGGCATTGTAGGAGGGCAAATTGCTCTAGGCGCAGGACTTGCTTTTGGCGATAAATATTTTAAACGCGACAACGTTACCCTAACCTATATGGGCGACGGAGCTATTCGACAAGGTTCTTTTCACGAAACCTTAAACTTAGCCATGTCTTGGAAACTTCCGGTGGTTTTCTGTATAGAGAATAACGGATACGCCATGGGAACCTCAACTCAACGTACTTCTAACCAAACTGATTTATGGAAATTAGCCTTGGGATATGATATGCCTAGTGGCCCGGTAGATGGTATGGACCCCGAGAAAGTAGCGATTGCTATGGATGAAGCTATTAAACGCGCACGTTCAGGAAACGGCCCTACGCTCTTAGAATTAAAAACATATCGTTATAGAGGACATTCTATGAGTGACCCGGCTAAGTATCGCTCTAAAGAAGAGGTAGAAGAATACCACAAATTAGACCCCATTTTAGAAGTAAAGAAAAAAATCTTAGACAATAAATGGGCTACTGAAGAAGATCTTAAGAAAATCGACAAAAAAGTACGCAATCACATTAAAGAATGCGAAAAATTTGCCGATGAATCTGAATTTCCGGATACCAGCGTAATGTACGATAGTGTTTACGAACAAAAAGATTACCCTTTTATCCCTCATAAATTATAAAAATAAATTATGGCTGAAGTAATTAACATGCCCCGCTTGAGCGATACCATGGAAGAAGGCACCGTGGCTAAATGGCTTAAGAAAAAGGGAGACAAAATAGAAGAAGGAGACATTTTAGCAGAAATTGAAACCGACAAAGCCACCATGGAATTTGAATCGTTCTATGACGGAACTTTACTTTACATAGGTGTAGAAGAAGGGGACACGGCTCCGGTTGATCAGCTATTAGCCATTATCGGAGAAGAAGGAGAAGACATTAAAAATCTTATTGCCGGAGACAAAAAAGACGCTAAAGAAGAGGCTCCTCAAAAAACAACAGAAAACACCGCTCAAGAAACAGAAGAAACAAGCGAAGCTGCCGAAATTCCTGAAGGAGTAGAAGTAGTACATATGCCACGCCTTTCTGACACTATGGAAGAGGGAACTGTAGCCTCTTGGATTAAAAAAGAAGGCGATGCTGTAGAAGAGGGTGATATCTTAGCTGAAATTGAAACCGACAAAGCTACTATGGAGTTTGAATCGTTCTTTGAAGGCACCTTACTCTATACCGGTTTAAAAGAAGGAGAAACAGCTCCTGTTGATGCGGTTTTAGCCATCATTGGTCCTAAAGGAACCGATGTTAGCCAAGTACTAGCCAGCCTAAAATCTGATAACAAACCACAAAAAGCAGCGGCTAAACCCGCTGAAGCTGAAGAAAAAGCACCTGAAGCACCTAGCCAAACAGCCGCTGCCTCAGAAGAAACTCAAACCAACACCAACAATAGCGGACGCATTTTTGCCTCACCATTGGCCAAACGTATGGCTGCCGACAAAGGCATTGATCTGGCTACTGTTAAGGGAAGTGGTGAAAATGGGCGTATCGTAAAACGCGATATCGAAAATTACAAGCCGAGCGCTCAACCAGCCGCAGCAACTGCTCCGGCTGCCGTTACTCCATATGTTCCTGCGGGCGAAGAAAGTTTTGAAGTGGTTAAAAATTCGCAAATGCGCAAGACTATTGCCAAGCGTTTAACCGCCTCTCAATTTGGTGCGCCACATTTCTACCTAACCATAGAGGCGGATATGGACAACGCTATGCAATCGCGTAAAACCATTAATGCCATTCCGGATACCAAAATCTCATTTAATGATATGGTTATTAAAGCCACTGCAATGGCGTTGCGCAAACACCCACAAGTAAACTCACAATGGGATGGCGATACGACTAAAATAGCGCATCATATTCACGTGGGAGTTGCCGTGGCCGTAGAAGACGGATTGGTAGTTCCGGTGGTACGTTTTACAGACCAACAATCACTTACACAGATTGGTGCTGCTGTAAAAACGCTCGCCCAAAAAGCACACAACAAGAAAATTCAACCAAATGAAATGGAAGGCAGTACCTTTACGGTTTCTAACCTTGGTATGTTTGGTATTCAAGAATTTACCAGTATCATCAATCAGCCTAACTCGTGTATTTTATCGGTAGGAGCTATTGAAGAAAAACCCGTCGTTAAAAATGGAGAAATTGTGGTGGGTCACACCATGAAATTAACATTGGCCTGCGATCATCGTACCGTTGACGGAGCAACCGGCGCTAAATTCTTACAAACACTAAAAACCTATATTGAAAACCCGGTAGCTATGCTGGCGTAGTTTTTTCGATTTATAAAAATAAGTCCTGTAAATCAATTTATTTGCAGGACTTTTTTTATTTTCACACCACTATACTTACTAAAAAAACATTTCTATATTTACACATTATGAAAAAAATTACACTCCTCTTTATTTTTATCGGGTGCACCATGTACGGTCAGACCCCCACAAAAAACACTACTGAAACCAGCGTGCAAATCACCACCGCCAGTATAGCAAAAACGTTGGGTTATTTATCATCAGACGCCTTAAAAGGACGAAAAACCGGGTCTGAAGGTATTGAAAAAGCCGCAAAGTACATCGAGCAGTTTTTAAAAAAAGCACATCTTAAACCCTATTACAAAACCTACCGCGATAGCTTTCAATTTAAAGGTATTACCGGTTACAACATCGTTGCCTATAAAGAAGGAAGCGACCCAACCCTTAAAAACGAACTGGTTATTATTGGCGCACATTACGACCATATCGGCATACGAAAACCCGTTAATGGAGATTCTATAGCCAATGGCACCAACGACGATGCATCGGGAACGACTGCAGTTTTAGAGCTTGCAAGATATTTTGCTCATAAAAAAACCAAACGAAGCATTCTCTTCGCTTTATTTTCAGGAGAAGAAGAAGGGCTAATTGGTTCTGCCCACTTAGCTCGTCGACTAAAAAATGAAAAGGCCAATGTGTATTGTATGCTTGAGTTTGAAATGATTGGAGTACCCTTAAAAAATGTACCTTACATGGCTTACCTTACCGGCTACGACCAATCTAATTTTGGCAAAAAGTTTAATGCCTATGCCGGGAAAAAAGTGCTCGGTTTTTGGGACAAAGCAAAGGCTTATAGACTTTTTAAGCGAAGTGATAATTACCCCTTTTATTATTTCTTAAAAATTCCGGCGCATACCCTTTCTACCTTCAATTTTAAAAATTTTACACAATACCACAAAGTAGGTGATGAAATGGAATTAGCCAACCTTCCGGCTATGCAAAAATTAATTGTTGCCACCATTCCCGGAATCACCGGAATTGTGAATGCTAAAACAGACGAGCTCAAGGTTCTTCAAGCAGAATAACGTATCTTGCCTAAAATTTAAACCGCATGCCTAAACACATTATTGTAACCGGAACCAGCCGTGGTATAGGTCTTGAATTGGTTAAATTCTTTGCGGAAAAGGGGCACATAGTGTTGGCTTTATCGCGCAACACCAAACCGGTAAAAGCATTAAATTTTAGCACCGTACACCCGCTTGCTTTTGATATTACGAAGGAAGAAAATCACAAAGTGGCACGGCAGTACATTGCTGAACATTGGCCTAAAATTGATGTACTTATTCACAATGCCGGTCAAATTGTAAAAGACGCGTTCGAAAACATTCAACTAGCTGACTTAAAACGTGTTTACAACACCAATGTATTTGGTGTTTTTGGGCTTACTCAAACCTTGCTTCCCCTAATGGAAAAAGACAGTCATATCGTGGTGGTAAGTAGTATGGGGGGTATTCAAGGTAGTGTAAAGTTTCCCGGGTTAACGGCTTATAGCTCTAGTAAAGCTGCGGTAATAAACCTTATGGAAGTTTTAGCGGAAGAATACAAAGCCACCGGCCCTGTTTTTAATGCGCTTGCTTTAGGTGCCGTGCAAACCGAAATGTTTTCAGAGGCTTTTCCGGGTGCCCAAGCCGGCACACAGCCGCAAACTATGGCCGAATATATCGGGCAGTTTGCACTAACCGGTTATAAAGTATATAACGGAAAAGTATTGTCTGTTTCTAATTCTACTCCGTAATTAGCCCATGCAAGAAACGCTGGCCAAATATCTTCCTGCCCATGCCGTTGCTCCCGTTTTTGAGCTAATTAAACAGCATCATATCTACCTGAAAATTGTACGCGAAAGGCGCACGCGTCATGGAGATTACCGAAAATTGCCTTCCGGGCAGCATCAAATTACCGTAAATGCCAATCTCAATAAATATCGTTTCTTAATCACGTTCATTCACGAAATTGCACATTTACTGGCATTTAAGCATTATGGAAAGCGTATAAAACCACACGGACAAGAATGGAAATATACGTTTCAACACCTTATGCTTCCTTTTATTCAACCCGGTATTTTTCCAAAAGATTTATTACCTATTCTAGCACGTCATTTTAAAAACCCTCGGGCCAGTAGTGATACCGATGCAGTATTGTCTGTTGCCCTGAAAAGCTACGACCCCAAAACCAATAAAAATTATATCTTTGAACTTCCTGAAGGAAGTGTTTTTCGTACTTATAACGGAAAAACGTTTAAAAAAGGGAAAAAGAGGGTAAAACGATATGAATGTCAAGAATTGGCTACCGGAAAAATTTATATTTTTCAACCCAACGCCGAGGTAGAATTACTCAAATAATGCTGACCTCTATAAAATCACCGCACACGAATACAATTTTATGAACCTAAACAAAAATCATTACGCAGTTATTATGGCCGGGGGGGTAGGCTCTCGTTTTTGGCCAATGAGTAAAAAAACAATGCCTAAACAGTTTCACGACTTGTTGGGTACCGGTCAAACTTTAATACAAAAAACCTTTAGCAGACTGGCTAAAATTGTGCCGGAAAAAAATATTTTCATACTTACCAATACAGCTTATACCCAACTTGTAAAAGAGGAAATTCCTACTATAACGGCTCGCCAAATCATTCCTGAACCGGCTATGCGTAACACGGCGCCTTGCATTTTGTTGGCCGCCTTAAAAATTAAAAAAGAAAACCCCAACGCAAGTATGTTGGTAGCACCTAGTGATCATTGGATTGAAGATGAAGAAGCCTTTGCACAAGACGTGCACACTGCCTTCAAGGCAAGCCAAGAGGACTTATTAATGACATTGGGCATAAAACCTACCTTTCCTAACACCGGGTACGGCTATATTGAATATAACAACGCCGCAAAAAACCCCATTAAACCTGTAGAGAAATTTACTGAAAAACCGGACTACCAAACAGCGAGAACATTTTTTGAAGCCGGGAATTACTTATGGAATGCCGGCATATTTATTTGGAAGGTTACCACTATTCTGAATGCTTTTCAAACACATCTTCCACAGATGTACACTTTATTTTCGGCCGGAGAATCTTCTTTTAATACTCCTCAAGAAATTAATTTTATCAATTCAGAATACCAAAAAGCCGAAAACGTATCTATTGACTATGGCATTATGGAAAAAGCCCGAAGAGTAGCTGTTCTCCCTGCTTCTTTTGATTGGAATGACTTGGGGTCTTGGGGTTCACTCTATGACAAAATGGATAAAAATGAAGAAGGAAATGTTATTATTAATGCACGGGCTTACTTAGAAGATGCTCAAAATAATATTATTAGTGTTCCACACGGAAAAGTGGTGGTAATAGAAGGGCTTTCAAACTATATTATTGTAGAAAACGAGAACATTCTCCTTATTCATCCCAAAGAAAAAGAACAAGAAATAAAGCTCGTGCGACAAAAAGTACAAGAAAAATTTGGAGACGACTTAGGGTAGCGCTTCCTATAACAGCACTTTATTTTTCGTGTCTCAAATGCGCGGCGCGTACTTGTTTAAACAAATCAGAAGAGTAAACAAAATCTGAAATGGCTTCGTTATCGGTTCTAAACACTTCTTCATTTGTACCCTGCCATCTTAAATCGCCATTTTTTAGGAAAACGATATTTTGCCCTATTTCTAAAACAGAGTTCATATCATGCGTATTAATTACGGTAGTAATTTTATACTGATGCGTAATTTGCTGAATTAGGTTATCAATAAGAATAGCTGTTTTGGGGTCTAACCCCGAGTTAGGCTCATCGCAAAATAAATATTTGGGGTTATTAACCACTGCCCGAGCTATTGCTACCCGTTTCTGCATACCTCCACTCAGTTCTGAAGGGGCTTTCTTTTCAACGTTCTCCAGCCCTACTTCCTCCAACACTTTTATCATTCTGTCGTAGCGTTCTTCTGCCGTCATATCAGAAAACATCTGCAGCGGAAACATCACATTTTCGCCTACATTCATGGTATCAAAGAGAGCACTTCCCTGAAAAACCATTCCCATTTGTTGGCGAAACTTGCGTTGTTCTTCCTCGTCTAGCTCATTATATACACAATCACCGTACTTAATCGTTCCTTCATCAGGTTTAAACAAACCGAGAAGGCATTTTAAAAAAACGGTTTTTCCCGATCCTGATTGACCAATAATCAGGTTTGTTTTTCCTTTAAAAAACTTTGTAGTAACTCCTTTTAATACCTCTTCGCCATCAAAACCTTTATGTAAATTATCTACCTCTATCATCAGCCTAACAGTAATTGCGTTAATACATAGTTTGCTACAATCAGCACCACACTAGTCCATACAAATGAAGTGGTGCTTGCTTTTCCTACCTCTAACGATCCGCCTTTCATATAATAACCAAAATAGGCCGGAACGGTGGCTAAAATCATTCCAAAAAAGAACGATTTAATAAATGCATAAACCAATTGAAATGGAATAAAATCGGCCTGCATCCCTTTTAAAAAGGCATCGCTAGATACAAATCCTCCATACACTCCCACCATATAAGCGCCCAAAAGCCCTACAAACATGGAGATGGCAATTACGAAAGGATAGACAAGCATCCCCATAATTTTAGGAAAAACCAGGTAGTTAACCGAGTTTATTCCCATTACTTCTAAAGCATCTATCTGCTCGGTTACTCGCATAGTTCCTATACTTGATGTAATAAATGACCCTACTTTTCCTGCCATAATAATAGAGATAAATGTAGGAGCAAATTCAAGTATGATAGATTGACGAGCCGCAAACCCTATTAGCGATTTCGGTAAAAGCGGGTTGCTTAAATTTAGTGCCATCTGTATGGTTACTACCCCGCCAATAAAGAACGAGAGAAAACAAACAATACCCATAGAACCTATGATTAAATCATCTATCTCTCTCATTACCAAATCATAAAGCACTGAGCGTTTCGTCATTCGCCCAAAAGCTTCCTTAAGCATGATAAAATATTGACCGATATTGTGGAAATACTTCATGAATGGTTTTTTGACAAGGCGAAAATACTAAAAATTATGGGTTAAACATTTATCTTCTCTCCAATCCCTTAAAATTAAAAATCTTGTTATGTTTGTCAACATCTGAACCTCAAATTATGAAAAAATTATTTTCTTTTTTACTTATTGCGCTTCTGTGCTTGCCACTTGCGCATGCGCAACACACTCAAAACAGCCCTCAAATTTACACGCGCCCCAAATTGGTAGTGGGTATTGTAGTAGACCAAATGCGTTATGATTATCTAACTCGGTTTTGGGAACGTTATGGAAACAACGGTTTTAAGCGTATGATTGCCGGGGGCTATTTATTGAAAAATACGCACTATAATTACGTACCCACCTACACCGCCCCGGGACACGCCTCAGTGTATACCGGCACCTCGCCACGATTTCACGGAATTATCTCTAATAATTGGTATGACAAGACTATAGCCAAATCGGTTTACTGTGTAACCGATAACACTGTTAACCCGGTAGGTACAACTGATGAGGATGCTAGAAGATCTCCTCACCGACTTTTAGCAACCACCATAGCCGACCAAAATAGGTTAGCCACCGAATTCAGCGGAAAAACCATCGGTATTGCCCTCAAAGACCGTGCGGCTATATTGCCTGCCGGTCATTCAGCCAATGCAGCTTATTGGTTTCAAGGCAAAAAAGAAGGCCATTTTGTAACGAGCTCTTATTATGAAAAACAACTTCCCAAATGGGTTAAAGCCTTTAATGCTTCAAACAAAGCCGAAAAATATTTAAAAACATGGAATACTTTATATCCTATTTCTACCTATAAAGAAAGTGGTAAAGATCGCAATACATACGAAGGTGGTTTTGCCGGAAAAGCTACTGCTACCTTTCCATACCACCTCAAAAAGTTAAGCAAAAAGAACGGCGGATTTAATATTTTAAAAAGCGTACCTTACGGAAATAACCTAACTACCGATTTTGCTATAGCCGCTATAGATGGAGAACAATTAGGGCAAGATAACATTACTGATTTCCTAACCATCAGTTATTCTTCTACTGATTATGTAGGGCATAATTTTGGCGCAAATTCTAAAGAAGTAGAAGACACTTACTTGCGATTAGACCAGCAGTTAGCCCGCTTACTAACTGCTTTAGACCAAAAAGTTGGAAAAGGTAATTACACCTTGTTTTTAACGGCTGATCACGCCGGCATTGAAGTACCTGCCTATTTAAAAGATAAAAAAATTGCTGCCGGATATTTTGATACCGATGCTATGGTAAAAAAGCTGAAAGCCTTTATTCAACAAAAATACAACTCCACCGGGTTAATTGCCGATATCTCTAATAAACAAGTGTTTTTTGATTATGACGCATTGCATAAAGCAACTATAAATAGGGAAGAATTAGGAAATGTTATTCGTCATTTCTTAGTCAATTATCCTCAAGTTGCACAAGCCTATACTAGAAAAATGATAGAGAGTGCTACGTTTACAGGAATGATAGCTAAACGCATTAAGAATGGGTTTAACCCTAAACGCAGCGGCGATGTGGCCTATGTTCTTGAACCCGCCATTATTAGCTACCATCACACAGGTTCTACCCATGGTAGCCCATACAAATACGACACGCATGTTCCTTTAATCTTTTATGGTAAAGGAATTAATCACGGACAGACTACGCGGCACGCCCGCACCATAGATATTGCTCCTACTATAGCGGCCTTATTGGGTATCAATGCCCCTAACGCCACCACCGGGTCTGTATTATATTATATAATTGACTAAAAAGATAACCTTCTATAAAAACAAAATAGGCCGGAAATTTTCCGGCCTTACTTGTTTATAAAATATACTGTAAATTAATACTGATAAACTATTGCATTAATATTCATTCCTGCACCTACACTCGCAAAGATAATTACATCTCCTTCGTGTAATTCTTGCCCTTCAATTTCTCCTCTACGAACCATATCTAATAGCGTGGGAAGCGTAGCCACAGAACTGTTTCCTAACTTATAAATATTCATCGGCATAACGCCTTCCGGAAGCGGCAAATCATACAACTTAAAAAAGCGTTGTACCATAGCCTCATCCATTTTTTCATTAGCTTGGTGAATAAATATTTTTTTTAAGTCGTGAATAGATTTTCCACTTTGTTCTAAACAGGCTTTCATAGCTGCTGGAACCTTCTTTAGCGCAAAGTTGTAAATTTTGCGCCCTGACATTTTAATATACCGAATATTATTCTTTGCTTCTTCTATATTGTAGGAGCAATTATAGGTCAAATAAGGTGTTTCACTATAAGTATAAGAAGCGGTACTGTGCGCTAAAATACCCCCTTCTCTATCTTTTTCTTCAAGAATAACTGCCCCGGCACCATCGGCAAAAATCATACTATCTCTATCGTATGGGTCAACTACCCGCGACAGCATTTCTGCCCCAATAACCATACATTTTTTAGCCATTCCGGCACGCATAAAAGCCTGTGCTTGAATGACCCCTTCTAGCCAACCCGGGCAGCCAAAAATAACGTCATACGCAACACACTTAGGATTTTTTATGCGTAGATTATATTTTACACGTGCCGCCAAGTTAGGGCATTGGTCTGTTTGATGTGAACCAAAACTTACATCACCAAAATTTTGCCCTATAATAATATAGTCTAAGGTTTCCGGATCTACTCCTGAATCAGCTATGGCCTTTTCTGCCGCTAGCGTAGCAATCTTAGAGGTGGTTTGGTCATCATCTCCATAACGACGCTCTTCAATACCGGTAATGGCTTTGAATTTTTCTGTAATTTCCTTAGTAGGAGTCTCAATTTTTGAACCATCTTTATTGACAAATTGATGATCCCAAAAACCCGAATTTTTTATACGGTTTTTAGGAATATAACTCCCTACTCCGGTTATTATAATAGACATGCGCTCTCGTTATTTCAATTTAAGGGGTTCAATTTAGGAATTATATAATTAACATCTCCTTAAGCCCTACTATATTTTATCAATTTACTGCAAAATAACACCTAACTTGGGTTTCTTGCAAATTATTCTTCTACTTGTTCTGCATAATCGGTAATGGGTGGACACGTACACACAAAGTTACGATCACCATAAGCATCATCTACCCGTCTTACCGAAGGCCAAAATTTATTTGCCTTTACAAAATTGAGCGGATAGGCTGCTTTCGCTCTAGAATAGGCATGATTCCATTCATCTGCCGTTAGTATTTCAACCGTATGCGGTGCATTTTTCAAAACATTATCGGGTTGGTCTACCGATGCCTCCTCTATTTCTCCCCGAATGGCTATCAAAGCATCGCAAAAACGATCCAATTCTTCTTTGCTTTCGCTCTCAGTAGGTTCAATCATCAAAGTTCCTACAACCGGAAAAGACATGGTAGGTGCGTGAAACCCGTAATCGATAAGTCTCTTTGCAACATCTATCACTTCAATGCCTTTCTCTTTAAATCCTCTAAAATCTAACATTAATTCATGCGCTGCACGACCGCGTTCTCCCGCATAAAGAACCGGAAAATAAGAAGTCATACGCTCCTTAATATAATTAGCATTAAGAATAGCATATTCTGTAGATTGACGTAGCCCTTCTCTACCCAACATGGTAATGTAGCCATAAGAAATTAAACAAACGAGGGAAGACCCATAAGGTGCTGCAGAAATTGCTGTTAAATGCTGATCTCCTCCTGTTTTTATAATAGGATTAGAAGGTAAGAATGGTTTTAAATGTTCGGCCACACAAATAGGACCTACGCCGGGGCCTCCACCTCCATGAGGAATGGCAAATGTTTTATGTAGGTTTAGGTGACAAACATCTGCGCCAATTTTTCCGGGGTTTGTATACCCTACCTGAGCATTCATGTTTGCCCCGTCTAAATAAACTTGTCCGCCGTTGTCGTGAACAATTTTTACAATTTCACGTATAGCTGATTCATAAACTCCATGTGTTGACGGATACGTTACCATTAAAGCAGCTAGTTCATCTTTATATTTCTCGGCTTTAGCTCGTAAATCCTCAACATCTATATTTCCCTTCTCAGTTGATTTTACCACGACTACTTTCATTCCCGCCATCGTAGCACTCGCCGGATTTGTTCCATGTGCAGAAGATGGGATTAAGCAAATTTTTCTATGATCATCCCCTTCTGACTCGTGATAGGCTTTAATAACCATCAACCCGGCAAATTCTCCTTGTGCACCCGAGTTAGGTTGCAACGAAGTAGCTTCTAAACCGGTAATAGTACTCAACTGCTTTTCTAAATGATGAATCATTTCTTGATATCCGGCTGCTTGTGTTACCGGAACAAAAGGGTGCATATTTCCCCAACGCGGGTCGCTCAACGCCAACATTTCTGATGCAGCATTTAATTTCATGGTACAAGAACCCAACGGAATCATTGAATAATTAAGCGATAAATCTTTACGCTCTAATCGCTTAATATACCGCATCATCTCTGTCTCTGAATGATAGCTATTAAATACCGGATGTGTTAAAAAATCTGATTTTCTGGCTACTGTTGATGAGCTCAAAATATCAGCCGCTACCTCTTCAACCTTACCGCTCTGCGCTGAAGAAGCATGAGCAAATACCGCTACAATGTTATTTAAATCATTGAGGGTGGTTGTTTCATTTAGAGAAATGGAAACCGTCTGCGCATCCGGATAATAAAAATTGATTTCATAAGCTTCCGCAATTTCTTTTACTTTATCTGCTTCAGCCTCAACCATCAACGTATCAAAATAAAGCTCATTACGTTGTGAAAAGCCCATTTTTTTCAAGGCATTACTCAGGTTTACTGCTGAGCGGTGCACTTTATTGGCTATATATTTTAATCCTTCAGGGCCGTGATATACAGCATACATACCGGCCATTACCGCCAAAAGAACCTGAGCTGTGCAGATGTTAGAGGTGGCGCGAGCACGTTTAATATGTTGCTCACGTGTTTGTAGTGCCATACGCAAGGCAAAGTTTCCATCAGCATCTTGCGATACGCCTATAATTCGGCCGGGCACATGACGTTTATATTCGTCTTTAGTAGCAAAATAGCCTGCGTGAGGCCCACCGTACCCCATCGGAATACCAAAACGTTGTGTGGTTCCTACGACTACATCTGCGCCCATTTTGCCGGGAGCTTGTAGTTTAACCAGACTTAGTATATCAGCTGCAACGGCTATTTTAATATTATTTTCTTGGGCTTTGTTTATAAACGCTGTGTAGTCATAAATTGCTCCCGATTGCCCGGGATACTGCAACAACGCTCCATAGAAATCATCTGAAAAATCAAATTCTTGGTGATTTCCGATTGTCAACTCAATACCTAAAGACTTAGCCCGTGTTTTCAGCACCATGATGGTTTGAGGAAGTACCTCTTCTGATACAAAAAAGCGATCGGCATTACTTTTTTTCTTTGCCTTTTCTCTAACGGCATGCAACATTGTCATGGCTTCTGCTGCTGCAGTAGCTTCATCTAAAAGAGAAGCATTGGCGAGCGGTAACCCTGTCAAATCGCTTACCATCGTCTGAAAATTCAACAAAGCCTCTAAACGTCCTTGCGCAATTTCTGCTTGATAAGGCGTATAAGCCGTATACCACCCCGGATTTTCAAGAATATTTCGTTGAATAACCGCCGGCATGTTGGTGGCGTGATAGCCTAACCCAATATAGGTTTTAAAGCGTTTATTTTTTGCTGCCAACTTGGCCAAATGCTCTGCAAAAGCCGCTTCAGAAAGACCTTCGGGCAAATCTAGTTCCTCATCTAGGCGGATATCGTCCGGAATAGTTTCGTATATTAATTCTTCAATAGAATCTACACCAATGGTTTTTAACATCGCCGGAGTATCTTCGGGACGCGGACCAATATGCCTAAGGGCAAAAGAATCTGTAGTCATAATAAGTGCAAAGATTAACAAGGTTTTATGGCGTACAAAAATACATTATTTAATGAGATTTTATGCCATTTTATCATTTTGATAATAAAGTTCTATCAACCAATTTTAAGCTATTTCAAAAACGAAAGAATAGTTCCATAAAGCTTCATTATTCTCAATACATAAAGTTTTTATTGACAATAGATACAGATATTAGAGCTATATTTGCTTTATGCGTATTTTAAAAGCCATTTTTCACTTTTACATAGAAGGCAGCATACACGTTTCTTTAGCGATTTGCGCCTTGGCCGGTATTACAGTTTTAACCTACGGTTTAGAATGGGAATGGCTTGTATTTGCTTTTCTGTTCTTGTCTTCAATTACCGGTTATAATTTTGTCAAATATGCCGGCATTGCCAAACTACACCATCGCAGTTTAACCAACCAATTAAAAACCATACAAGTCTTTTCTTTAATTTGTTTTGTCTTGTTAATATACGTTGCCTTTCAACAAAGTTGGGCGTTTATTGAAACCACTGCCATACTCGGGGTAGTTACACTTTTATATGCAGTTCCTTTTTTACCGTCTAAGAAGAACTTGCGAAGCCTTAAAAGCCTAAAGATATTTGTAATTGGTTTTGTATGGGCCGGCGCTACGTTATGGCTCCCACTGGTAGATCAACTAGGTGAAGGGGAGCGGCTACTCAACGCTAGCACCTTACTAAATACCTTAAGTTATTTCTTATTGGTACTAGCGCTCATCCTACCTTTTGAGATTCGCGATTTAGACTATGACAATGCCGAATTAGGCACTCTTCCTCAACGGTTTGGAGTTGGTAAAACAAAGGTTTTTGGCTATATAATGCTTACTGCATTTGTAGTGCTAAATATACTTGCCCCTGTTTTTTCTACCAAAGATATTATTATTTGTATAGGTATAGCTATACTTGTAGCATGCTACATTTTTTTCTCTACCAAAAAACAAAATCCACATTACTGCTCCTTCTGGGTAGAAGCCACTCCCATTATTTGGATTTTATTACTATGGCTTACCTAAAACAGCACGATAAATAAACCCTAGATTTTAGACCATCATATCACTATAAGAAACCGCGCACAAATCTTCCTCTTTAATATTGAAAAGTTTACGGTAATACCCACATTGTTGTTTTAACTTTTCAATTCCTATAGATTCGTTATCATCAATGGCTTCAATTTCTATAAAAGTACCCAATTCTTTTACTGTATCTATATGGAATTTTACATTTTCAATAAAGTATATTTCTCGGCGTTTATCTACAATTTTCCACACTCCAAACGCAGCTGTTAATAGGGCTTTTAAATTACTGTTGAGCTGTGGTTTATACAAAATAATATCAGCTTGTTTGGCCTCTTTTTGATTAGCCCTTACATAATGAATAAGATTGTTTTCTATATTTCCTTCGCGCAATTTCAGCCTCCCGTTCGGTACGTTAAAATACGTATCTATCTGATGGTCTATCCCTTTAAAATCAGCTTTATGTTCTTTTAAAAGGTCTCTTATTTTACGATGTTCAGTAGAACGAGCCTTAATTTCTATATTGAGGTGTTTCATATAAAAAATTCGAAAAATTGACTATACAAAAACGGCCTTTCAAATAGATGAAAAGGCCGTTTAAAAGTGTGTTTATATCGGCTTAACCTAGTGTTTTTAAGGCAAAATCTATACGTTTTATGGTTTCTTCTTTACCAATAAGCGTCATAATATGAAAAAGATCCGGGCCCTTCATCTGCCCCACCAAAGTAAGTCGCAACGGACTCATTACTTTTCCAAAACCAATTCCTTCATTCGTAATCCAGCCTTTAATCGCATTTTCTAAGGTAGGAATATCAAAATTTTCTACCTGCTCTATAAGCGTTTTTACGGTAGTCATTATCTGCGCCGTATTCGTTTTCCAAGCTTTTTTGGCAGCCTTTTTGTCAAACGTTTGCGGGGCTTCAAAAAAGAAACTACTCAACTCCCATAAATCGTGAACAAAAGTAGCGCGCTCTTTAATAGTTTTAACTACTTCTACGACATAGGCTATAGAAACCTCCTGTCCTTTTTGGGTGAGTTCTTGCAGAAAAGCCTCCGCCAATTTTACATCATCTTCTTCTTGAAAATAATGATGCTGAAACCATTTTGTTTTCTCAAAATCAAATTTAGCCCCGCTTTTAGATACTTTTTCTAGGCGAAAAGCCTGTACGAGTTCGGGCAATGAAAAAATTTCTTGTTCAGACCCTTGCCCCGGATTCCACCCCAAGAAAGCCAACATGTTAATAACGGCTTCAGGCAAGTAGCCATTCTCTCTATAACCCGACGCAATTTCTTGAGTCTTCGGATCTTTCCATTGCAATGGGAACACCGGAAAACCCAATTTATCGCCATCCCGTTTACTGAGTTTCCCCTTTCCGGTAGGTTTTAAAATTAAAGGAAGGTGAGCAAATTGAGGAGCTTCCCACCCCATAGCCCGGTACAATAAAATATGCAATGCCATAGACGGCAACCATTCTTCTCCCCGTATAACATGGCTAATCTCCATTAAATGATCATCAATAATATTAGCCATATGATACGTAGGTAGCCCATCACTTTTATATAGCACTTTATCGTCTACGGTATCCGTGTTTACGGTAATGGTGCCCCGAATTATATCTTTCATGAGCACTTGCTCATTGCGCGGCGGCTTAAACCGAACTACATACTGTTCTCCGCGTGCCAATCTTTGTGCTACTTCTTCCTTGGGCAAAGCCAACGAATTATTTAAATTTTGACGTGTCTCCCAATTATAGCTAAACGTTTTTCCTTCTGCTTCATAATTGGTACGGAGAATTGCCAATTCTTCTGCGGTATCAAAAGCATAGTAAGCCTGGCCGCTGGCCAACAATTTATCTACATAGGTTTTGTAATATTCTTTCCGTTCGCTTTGTCTATAGGGACCACAGTTTCCTTCTTTTCCTATTCCTTCATCATAAGGAATACCGCACCAGTTAAGTGCTTCAATAATATAATCTTCTGCCCCGGGCACAAAACGTTTTTGGTCTGTATCTTCTATACGAAGAACAAATGTACCGTTGTTTTTTTTAGCAAAGAGGTAGTTGTATAATGCCGTGCGCAAACCGCCTATATGAAGAGGACCTGTAGGGCTGGGAGCAAACCGAACCCGAACACTTGAAGCCATAACTATTTTTTTTTGCAAAGATACTCTTCTTACAAAGAATAAACAGGGGCTTTTTAAGGTGATTTTATTTGGTATATTTGGGAGTTGCAGGCAATGCTATATGACCATATAAGAAGACAACGAAAATGACAAAAGAACATCATTACAAAGCAACAATTAAGTGGACGGGAAACAATGGACAAGGCACAAAGGACTATCGCTCTTATGACCGAAAACACACAGTATTGATTGACGGTAAACAAGATATTTTCTGTTCTTCTGACCCAACATTTCGTGGCGACAAAACCAAGCATAATCCGGAAGAATTATTTTTGGCTTCCATTTCATCATGTCATATGCTTTGGTATTTACATTTATGTACAGAAAAAGGAATTGTTGTCATTGATTATTACGACAACACAACAGGAACAATGCAAGAAACGCAAGGCGGTAGCGGGCACTTTACGGAAGTAACACTACACCCTGTCGTTACAATAACAGACGAAACAATGATTAAAATAGCAAACGAATTACATAAAAAAGCGAATGAACTTTGTTTTATAGCGAACTCTTGTAACTTTCCAATTCATCATAATCCAACCAGTATAACAGTAAATGCTTGAAATTAGACCAAACTGCGAAAACTGTGGCAAGTCGTTACCTAACGACAGCAAAGAGGCAATGATTTGCACTTTTGAGTGTACATTTTGCATTGACTGTGTAACAAACATCTTGCATAATGTTTGTCCAAACTGTGGTGGTGGATTTGAGAAACGACCAACCAGACCGACAAGATTTTTGGAAAAATATCCGGCAAGCAATAAACCTGTTTTGCAACCGATAGACAAGGAGAAACTCAAAGAAATGCTTGACAAATACAAAGACATAAAACCCAATAAAAGATAAACACTGCCTGTAACAGCCAGTTTGGCGTCAGGCGGGGTAAACACTTCGGCAAGCTCAAAAATATGAATGGGACATCAACATATTTTAAATCTCAATATAAATTAACACAGCAATCAAGAAGAATACTTTTTGACTACTGTAGGACAATAACCAATGTGGATTTTTTAAATCAAAATAATTCCTTTGGACGTGGTGGAAGTATTCGGAATCTACTGGTACACATTGCCAATACTTGCGAGTTTTGGATTATTAAGCACGCTCGCAAAAAGGATATAACTTTTACGGAGTATACAGCCAAAAATACAACACCTTTTGAACTATTTACTCACGTCATAACGCACGAGTTCCATCATAAAGGACAGGTGTTATCCTTAAGCAGGCACTTAGGTTATATACCGGTCGATACTGATATTATTAGATGAAAGAACATAAATTATTAAAATAAGAAGAATCAGTTGCCAACAGCGGCTATGCTCCACTTCGTATTCTCTGATTTTTTTCGGAACTTCGTCAAGCGCAGCGTTGGCAAACATTAGAAAAAACTATGGAGAATAGAAAAGCCCTTTTGATTATTGATATGCAAAAAGGCTCATTCACACCCAAAACCCCAAGATTTGATACAAACGGAGTTGTGAACCGAATAAATGGACTTGCAGACCTTTTCCGCAAAATGGACTTCCCCGTGGTTTTTATCCAACACGATGGGAATAGAACAGGTGAATTTGAAAAAAACACTTGGGAATGGGAATTGTTGGACGAACTTAAAATCAAACCGACTGACATTCGACTGGACAAATATGCAAACGATGTTTTTTACAAATCTGGACTTCAGGACAAACTCGCGGAATTGAAAACGCAGGAACTGGTAATTACTGGTTGTGCAACAGATTTTTGCCTAGAATCCACGATTCAATCTGCCTTGACAAAAGATTATGACCTAACCGTGGTTGCGGACGGACATACAACAGGAGAAAGACCGCATTTAAGTGCGGAAAAAGTAATCGAACATTATAATTGGGTGTGGCAAAATATGATTCCAACAAAGGGAAAAATAATAGTGCAAAGCTACAATGGAATAATAAAAACGTTTGCCAACAATGTATAACCGCAACTGCGGTTATACGAGACCGTTAGAGCGACATAACGCCTGCGGCGTTAGCGGACATTGTAAGACGACACAAGAATAATCAAAACCTACCGAACCTTTCTTCATATCAACAAATCCAAAAAAAATTTCACAATTTAACTGATTGATAATCAATAATCTTTGTGATTACTAAAATCATTTTTTTGTTTATCGGCTATAATTTATTGTTTATCAATAAATATTTATTATTTTTACCCAATAATTTTAATACTATTTTTTATGAAAGCAAAACCAGATTTCATCATTAAAGCGGTAAATATTCTTATGTGGATAGTTTTCATTGGCTTTTGTATCCAAACAGGTGCTATAACTTTCACCTATATTTACAGTCTTTTTCAACCTGTGATTTCATCCAATCTATATTTGGGGCTAGACCTATCCGAGGTTTACAACGAAAGTTTGTGGCACTACACGTGTTTGGTCAGCCTGATTATCACACTTTCTGCACTAAAAGCATACGTCTTTTATTTGGCGGTTAAAATTTTTATGAAAATTGATATGGTAAAGCCATTCAGTGAAACGGTATATCAATTAATTTCAAAAATCAGTTATTATGTGTTTTCAATTGGGATTATGGGATATATTTCAGTTGAATATGCTCAAAGCCTCTTAAATAAAAACATTGACATAAATGAAATCGGTGAATTTTGGAACGATTTCCAAGCCTATCTTTTAATGGCAGGACTTATTTTCTTTATTGCTCAGATTTTTAAGAAAGGGCTTGAATTACAAACCGAAAATGATTTAACTGTTTAAGCTATGGCAATTGTAGTAAACCTTGACGTAATGATGGCTAAACGAAAAATGTCGCTAAACGAGCTCTCAGACAAAGTTGGTTTGACATTATCCAATTTATCCATACTTAAAACAGGAAAAGCAAAAGCAGTTAGATTTAGTACCTTGGAAACAATTTGTAATGTATTGGAATGTCAGCCAGGCGACCTTTTAGAATATGTGAATGACGAACAAAAAACAACGACCCGCTAACAACGGCTATGACCAGGCGGTCCCGCACGTGCGGGATTCGGTTGAACAAATTTATTACGCCTTGGCTCCGAAAAAAACAACACAGGAATACTTTTGTGGCTACGCCACTTCGTATTCTCTGATTTTTTTCAGAACTTCGTCAAGCGCAGCGTTGTGTGCAAGCTCAAAAATCGAATAAAAAATATCATACCCAATTTTTTCGTTAACTTTGAAATATAAAACTTGGCGATTATGGATATTCAAACAAGAAAAGTAGAATTCGTTCGAGAGTTCTTAAAGATGCAAAATGAAGAGTTACTGACTTTAATGGAGAAACTTCTGCATTCGACAAAAAAAGATACTGAAAGTAAACCGCATCCAATGAGTGTGGAAGAACTTAATAAGCGAATCGATAAGTCTATGAAAGATTCTAAAAATGGGAAATTAACTAAATCCAGTGATTTAATTGGAGAAATTAAAGAATGGAAATAGAGATTTATTGGACTGATTTCGCCAAAAGAGAACTAAATAAAATCTTTGATTATTATCATCAAAAAGTAAATTTAAAACTCGCCCGTAAATTAACTGTACAAATTGTATCAGACACCGATATTTTAAAAACATTCCCTGAAATCGGAGCGAGAGAAGAAAATCTAAAATTAAGACCTCAAAAATTTTGTTATATAGTCAGCACAAATTATAAAGTCATTTATTGGATTAATAGGGGGAGAAAACGAATAGAAATTGTCGATGTTTTTGATACGCGGCAAAATCCAAAGAAGATTACTCGACAAAAATAATTTGTTTCCTAAAAATAGTGGAAATCGACGTTTACGGCTTCGTTTACCCCACCTGCAGAAAGCCGCACAGCGTCGTGCGAGATTAACGTAAAACGAATTCAAAGAAATGAGAATAAAATATTTAATTACCCTATTTATTGCAAGTCTTTTTGCGCCCCAGGCTTTTGCTCAAACAATTGATACTGCCAGGATAAATGATTACATAGATTACATTGTCAAAGAAAATCAAGACGTTGGAAATATCTCGATTTTTAAAAATGGGCAAGAAGTTTATAATCGAAGTTTTGGGCAAAATCATATTAAAGACCTAGAGTTTAATGAAAACACAAAGTATCACATAGGGTCAATAACGAAATTGTTTACCGCTACAATGATATGGCAATTAATAGAAAAAGGCCAATTAAGCCTAAAAGATAAATTGGCGGAGTTCTTTCCGAAAGTCCCCAATTCAAAAGAAATAAACATTAAGAACCTATTAGAGCATTCGAGTGGTTTGGGAGATTATGTCATTAAAAATGACACCCTGTATTACTGGCTGAAAGAACCCAGAACGGAAAAAGAAATCCTATCTGAAATACGACGTCAAGGAGTGCTATTTCAACCGGGAGACAGCGTTTCTTATTCTAACACGGGTTATTATTTGCTAGCAAAAATTCTAGAAAAAAAGTATCACTTAAAGTACGGTAAAATACTTAAAAAGTATATTACTGAACCCTTGCATTTGAAAAATACATTTTCCGTTGAGAACCATCCTAAAAACATCTTTAATTCGTATAAGTTTTCAAAGGGGAAATGGGTAAAGATAAAAGAGTTTTATTTTCCTAATGTCGTAGGTCTAGGAGACATAGTTTCAACCCCAACAGATTTGAATAAATTCATAAACCAACTTTTTAATTACAAAATTCTAAGCAAAACAACCATTGAAAAAATGAAACCTATTGTTGGGAAAGAAGTGTTTGGTCGTGGATTAATGTTTGTACCCTTCTATGATCATATAGGATATGGACACGCAGGAGATACATACGGTTCCCACTCCAGTGTTGTCTATGAACCCAAAAACAGACTATCAGTAGCATTTGCATTAAATGGGGCAAGATATCCTCGAAATAATTTTGCGATTGGCTTATCTAATACAATCTATGGTATAGATTTTAATTATCCTAAATTTGTAGACCCACAAATATTAAAGCAATATATTGGAATATACGCTAGCCCCGATTTTCCTTTAAAAATAACTATTGCAAAACAAGGGAGTCTCTTAACCGGCCAAGCAACGGGGCAATCAGATTTTCCTTTGCAGCCAATTGGGAAAAATAAGTTTCAATTTGAAAGAGCAGGTATAAAAATTGAATTTAAACCTGAAAAAAAATTACTAATTATAAAACAAGGGGGGAGTGAAAATATATTAAAAAAAGAGGATTGATGAAACCTCGCACAACAAATATATTGGCGGTCATTTTAAGCGACACCGTGCATAAGACAAAATTGTATGACAAAAAAGCAACCAGACAACACAGCATTACGGACAGCTTTATGGAGAGCCTTACACGTTTTGACAGACGACAAACCCTACATCATTGAAGACAAAGTTGGCTACGACTTAATCAAACCCGAAGAAAATTGGCAGGAACGTCCTGATATGAAATATACCAAGCGACTTCGGGCGTCTATTGTTGCTCATGCTCGATTTGTTGAAGACATTGCCAAAGAACAAATCGGAAATGGGGTAAAACAATATGTTCTGCTTGGGGCTGGACTCGACAGTTTTGCTCAACGAAATACGGAAATCAGTTCACAGGTTGATATTTACGAAATTGACCAACCCGACACATTGACTTGGAAAGAAGAAAAATTAATTGAAAACGGTTACAATATTCCCGACAATCTTCATTTCGTTTCCGTTGATTTTGAAACTTCTTCTTGGTGGACGGAACTTCTAAATAAAGGATTTGACATTCACAAAAAAGCAGTTGTTTCCTGTACAGGAGTTACGCTTTATCTTACCAAAGAAGCAATTACAGATACATTGAGAAAAATGACTTCACTTGCTTCGGGTTCGACCATTGCGATAGCATTCTATTTACCATTAGAACAACTTGACGAAGAAGATAAGCCAATGCAAGAAATAGCAATAAAAGGTGCAGCAGCTTCGGGAACACCTTTTGTTAGCTTTTTCTCTGTTGACGAAATTATAAAACTTGCAGAAGAAATAGGCTTGAAAGAAATTAAAACCATATCAACAAAAGATATGACAGAAAAGTATTTTAAAGACAGAACTGACAGTTTTATTCCGGCGAGCGGAGAATTTTTCTTGGTTGCGAAAATATAAAAAACGACCACCAACAAACAATTTGCCGCAACCTGTCTGCCGACAGGAAGGTGGTTGGTAAAAACGACTCCGATTGACAGAAAAGTACTAAATTTACGCTCACGTATTCGGTTGACGTTTAGTGGTAAATCAGCCACTGCAGCAAGCTACAAGCCGTTAGAGCGACATTACAACAAAACAAACAATTACCCTTTTAAAATTATTAAATGAGAAAAACTATATTGACCTTAATGGCATTCGTATGCCTAACTTTTACAGCTAAATCACAAGACATTAGCGTAGAAAAATCAATATTTGGAATTCAAACAGGCTTTTTAGGAGTTTGGGTACATAATGAAGCTAAACTGTCTAACCAAATTGCTTTAAGGAGTGAACTTGGCTTCGATAGTGGTATTTGGGGTGGAGATTTCTACGACAAAACAGGATTTGTATTGACACCGGTAATAACTATTGAACCTCGTTGGTACTACAACCTAACTAAAAGAGCAAACAAATCAAAAAGAATAGATAAAAATAGCGGAAACTTTATCTCTTTGAAAACAAGCTACCATCCAGATTGGTTTGCCATTTCAAATTATAAAAATATCAAAATCATTAGTGATATATCTATTATTCCAACTTGGGGAATTAGGAGAAATCTTGGCAAGAGTTTTAATTACGAAGCAGGAATTGGATTGGGATACAGGTATATTTTTGCTAAACAAGCAGGCTATGCTGAAAATAAAAGCGAAGCAGCCTTAAACTTACATCTTAGAATAGGTTATTCATTCTAAAAAAGAAAGAAAACGAACGCACAGTAAACAGCTTCCCCTCCTGCAGAAAGCCGCAAACCGTTGTGTGTACTATTAAGACAAACCATCTTTATCAATAAACTATGAAAAAAATAATCTGTATAATTATTCTACTATTATCAACGTTTCCTGTATTAGCTCAGGTAGATTTTAATAGCGGCAGAATTAAACAAAAACACTATCTTGATACAATTCCATACCAAACCCAAAAGGGATTAATTTTTATCCCCGTTCAAATAAATGGGAAAACCTATAAATTTCTATTTGACACAGGCTCACCTTTAATCATTTATGACAATATTCATAAACAATTAAATCTAAACCATTTAAACGATATTTCTATCGTTGATATAAATAATACATCTTCTACCCAAAAGGCCGTCATATTGCCAAAGATGAAAATCGGAAACATAACTTTTCTTAATAGCACAGGAGCAATTCTAAATAAAGGTGATTCTAAAATTATGGATTGTTTTGAGATGGATGGCGTTGTTGGTAGCAATATTCTTAGAAATTCTGTCGTCCAAATTGACAGTAAAAACCATCAACTAATCATAACGGATAAAAGGACTAATTTATCTGTCAAAAGAAAAAACAGCCAAAAATTAATTCTTGATGATCAAAGCACCCCTTTACTAAAAATAAAGCTTCATAATAAACCTCGAGTCACCGATGAAGTTGTATTTGATTCAGGTGCTCAAACATTTTATACAATGTCAAATCGTTCATCCCAATTATTTAAAAAACACAACGTAAGAGCCATTGATGAAATAGCAAAATCAAAGGGGGTTTCCGGAATTGGTTTTTTTGGCAAAAAGAACCAACAAAAGATGGTATTATTAAACATTAAAAATATCTCCATAAATAACGCTAATTTTCACAATGTAATTGTAGAAGTACATCCCAACTCAAACTCTCGTATTGGTTCTGAACTATTGAAATATGGAAAAGTAACCATTGACTACAACCATAAACGTTTTTACTTTAAGCCTTTTAAAAGTACAAATAGAGATAAGCTCTCTCAAAAACCCTGGCAGATACAGCCTACATTGAGGAATGGTAAATTAGTAGTCGGGCGAATATGGGAAAATACAGATAATCGTAACATAAACCTTGGAGATGAGATACTTAAATTTGAAGAAACTAACTATCAATCTATGAATATTTGTGAAATGTTCCTCAAAAATAAAGGGTATGAGTCAATAAGTCAGGCTAATGTTAAATTAAAGGATGTAAATACAGGAGAAATTAAAGAAATAAGGATATCACGAATAAAATAAAGCATACACCATGAACTGTGTAAAAACCAAGTAAATTAAGCTAAAAAACTACGGCAATTTTCGGGGAATGGAATCCCATTTCTTACACAAACAAAAAGCTCGAAAGGCAGATCCTTCCGAGCTTATGTGTTCTTTGTAGAAAACGATTAGCGCCTTTTCTTTCTATGCCGAAGAGCATAAATTATTTTTTGGGGGGAAATACGTTTCACCCCCTGCATAAGTATATCTTTAAACAAAACACGGCTAGATAGTTGGTTGTTCAATTCTTGAAGATCGAGCTGTAGCTTTTCTTTTCCGATAGCAATCTTCAACTCTAGTATTTTTATATCCATATCTAAATCTTCTAGATTTTCGTAATACTGCATAGTGACATTTTTATGGATAATTATTTATTTTTTTTTATACTTCATAATCTTCTTAGACAGCGCCTTAACAATGGTAGACTGAAAGATTTTTTTGCCAAACAATAAAATAAGAATAAAAATGAGGAGGTAAACCCCACCCATAATAAAAAATCCGGCGCTGTAATTATCTAACGCTCCGCCCAGTAACAGAGCAAAACCTACAGACACAAAAGCCATAAACACTACAAAAAAGATCGTTAAAAGAAAAGCTCTAATAATATCTGCTGAGGTATCAGATACCTCTTTGAGCATAACCAATTCAAAATATTCAAGCCTATGGTTTATATAGGCTTGAATATCTTTGCTTAGCTCATCTATATGTTGTTTGACTTTTGAAAATGCCATACAGGATTTTATGCGTTAGTCTTGGCTTTCGTTGCCGATTTCTTTGCTTTTTGAAGTTTTTTATTTTGCTCGCGCAATTCATCTAAGCGCTTTTGTAAAGACACGATAATATCATCTGCTTTATAGCTGGCAGAAGACAAAGCGCTGTCTAATTTTTCTTCAAATTCAGAAAGCTTTTTCTTAGTGGTTTTACTAATATTACCCGACGTTTTATCCCACTGTTCTTTTACTACATCTTTAGCTTTTCCTGCTTCATTACTCAAACGTTTACGGGTTTCTTCTCCTTTTTCAGGGGCATACAAAAGTCCTACTCCTGCACCTATAGCTGCTCCTGAAAGGAAAGCTAAAACTATGTTACTTGATTTTGCCATAATAAAAAATTTAAAAAGTTAGCTTGCAGACAAAGTTAAGATTTATATAGCGTATAGGCTATTATATTTCTTAAATTATTGATAATTTTTACTATCGCCTACTTCTTTTTCCACGAATCGCGTAGTGGAACCGTTCTATTAAAAACCAGTTTCTCTTTAGTTGATGTGCGATCTACACAAAAATAACCCAAGCGTTGAAACTGAAAACGATCTAATGCTTTTGCCGTTTTTAAACTGGGTTCTACATAACCGGTAATAGTTTGTAATGAATCCGGATTTACAAAATTTAAAAAATGTTTGGTCTTATCTGCACTCGGATTTTCTACCGTAAACAAGCGGTCATACAACCTTATGGTAGCAGGCACCGCGTGTTTAGCAGACACCCAATGCAAGGTACCTTTAACTTTACGTTGACTCTCCGGAGTACCACTACCACTTTTACTCTTAGGGTCGTAGGTACAATGTACTACTTGAACCACCCCATTTTCATCTTTTTCTACGCTCTCTGCTTTAATTATATAAGCACTTTTTAAACGCACCTCTTTTCCTAATTTTAAACGGAAAAATTTACGATTAGCCTCTTCTCTAAAGTCTTCACGTTCAATATAAAGTTCTTTTGAAAAAGGAAGTTGTCGTGTACCGGCTGCCTCATCTTCCGGATTATTTTCTGTGGTAAGCCATTCTTCTTCTCCTTCATAATTATCAATGACTACTTTTACAGGGCTAAGAACCGCCATTACCCGATGAGACGTTTTATTAAGATCTTCACGCGCACAAAATTCTAAATGCGCCATATCTATCATATTCTCACGTTTTCCCACACCAATTGAAGTAGCAAAATTACGAATGCTTTCCGGAGAATATCCTCTGCGTCTCAGTCCTGAAATAGTAGGCATACGCGGGTCATCCCAAGATTCAACATATTTTTTTTCTACCAATTCTGCCAGCTTGCGTTTACTCACCACACTATGACTCAAATTTCTACGGGCAAACTCTCGTTGTTTGGGTTGCAATTCACCTGAATGGCTTACCCGCTCTACAAACCAATTATACACTTCTCTATGCGGCAAAAACTCGAGCGTACAGAACGAATGTGAAATATGTTCTATAAAATCACTTTCGCCATGCGCCCAATCATACATTGGGTAAATATTCCATTTATTGCCGGTACGGTGATGCGGTTTGTGCACTACGCGATACATAATCGGGTCGCGCATAATCATATTAGGAGAATGCATATCTATTTTAGCTCTTAATACATCGCCGCCTTCCGGTGTTTCTCCATTTTTCATGGCTTCAAAAAGACGCAAATTTTCTTCAACAGAACGGTTGCGAAATGGGCTAGCCGTTCCGGGTTGAGTAGGGGTTCCTTTTTGTTTGGCAATAGCTTCTGAAGACTGGCTATCAACATAAGCATCTCCCTTTTTAATCAATAATACTGCCCAGTCGTATAACTGTTGAAAATAATCAGACGTATAGCATTCTTCTGCCCAAGAAAATCCCAGCCATTCAATATCTTTTTTGATAGCTTCAACAAATTCAGTTTCTTCTTTTGCCGGGTTGGTATCATCAAAACGAAGATTTACCGGGGCCTTATATTTTTCACCCAACCCAAAATTAAGATTAATAGAGGAGGCATGCCCAATGTGTAAATAGCCATTGGGTTCAGGCGGAAAACGGAATTTCAATTTCTTATTTGAAAACCCTTCTTTGAGATCCGTTTCAATGATTTGTTCTATAAAATTTAGTCCTTTTTCTTCCATAGCCAAAATTAATGTCTGCAAATTTACCAAAATTTAGAAAGTTGGTCGCTTTGTTTTTGTAGGATTAATAACTTTATCCAATAGCGTCCAAAACGTTTCTAAGAAATCTCTGCAAAACCTTTGTATACTTTGTTCTTGAGTTATTTTAGTATTGAAGAGATTGTTTTTAAAAGTTTTACTTCTTTTGGCCTATCGAAAATTTATCGTAA
>CAZOGC010000008.1:0-118716 GCA_964579505.1 uncultured Flavobacteriaceae bacterium
AATCGTGATAGGCTTGTTCTTTTTGAATACGCACTTGGTTGGCTTGATTAGAAGTGGCCAAATATTCTAATTTTGAAATCGCCTCAACTTCTAATTTGAGTTGAGAAGCTTTATCGATTTTTCGAAACATCGAATCTAATTGACTAAACACTTCATAGACTTTTCGCGCTGCAAATACCTGTCCCCAAGCTTGACTTACTTTTTGACGAATTTGTAGTTTACTCAAATTTAATCCTTCTTTAGCTAAAGCAATTTTTGCTTTTTGAAGTTTGAGTTTAGGCGCAATTCCGAAAATATCTATTTCACCTTGTTCAATGCCAACTTTTGTGTATGTATCGGCGTGTCCTTTATAAATTTCGTCTTTACCGGTAAACACGCTAGTCGATCCAAAATTCCAGGCTGTTTTACGCAAAACTTTTTCCTTTTTTATATGGAGTTCCGCAGCTTTAATCAACGGATAATTCGTAGTGGCACGCTCTACGGCTTCTGCTAAAGTCAAACTTGGCAAGTTAGCTTGCAAGTGTGCATCGTGATTGTCGTGCAGGGTTTGCGCTTCAGCAGAAAATTGTCCGCCAAATAAACTACTACACAACACCAATAAGCTGATGGTGGTGGTTTTAGAAAGGTTCATTTTTTGATGAGTTTTTCGTTCTTCTACATAAGAATACAATACAGGAAGAACTACTAAGGTTAAAAAAGTGGCACTAATTAGTCCACCAATAACAACGGTAGCTAACGGACGTTGCACTTCTGCTCCGGCAGATGATGAAAAAGCCATCGGAATAAAGCCCATAATGGCGGCTGTAGCGGTTAACAAAATAGGGCGAAGGCGCTCATCAGTTCCTTTTACAATGCGTTCTTTAAGGCTGTATCCTTCTTCTTTAAGCGAGTTAAAACGACTGATTAAAACTAAACCATTGAGCACGGCTACTCCAAAGAGCACGATAAACCCAACACCTGCCGAAATACTAAACGGAATGCCGCGTAGAGCCAAAAAGAAAACCCCTCCAATGGCAGCCAGGGGAATAGCGACATAAATCATCAGAGCTTGAGCAAATGACTTTAGGGCAAAATACAGCAAGATAAAAATTAGAAACAAGGCGATGGGGACTACAATCTGTAAGCGATTTGTGGCGCGTTGTAGGTTTTCAAATTCGCCGCCGTAAGTAATGTGGTATCCCGGAGGAAGGTTGAGCTCAGCGTCTAGTTTTTTCTGAATATCATTAACCACAGATTCTACATCGCGGCCTCTGATGTTTACTCCAACATAAGTGCGCCTAAAAGTGTTTTCGCGTGAAATCTGCATTGGCCCGGGTTGATAACTAATGTTAGCCACCTCAGAAATCGGAATTTGTGTACCATCGTTAAGATCGATATACATATAACGTAAATCATCAATGCTATTGCGGTACTCTTTAGCAAAACGCACCACTAGGTCAAAACGTTTACCGCCTTCAAAAACAACTCCGGCTTTTCCGCCGGCAAAAGCAGTGGTGATGTAAGTATTGAGTTTATCAATATTTAAACCGTATTGGGCAATTTTAGCACGATTGTAATCCACAGTAATTTGGGGTAAACCCGAAATGCGCTCAGGGCTGACGTCGCCAACGCCCGGGATAGGTTTGATAAGTTTGGCAATTTTTTGCCCTTTCTCGGCTAAAACTTCTAAATCATCTCCAAAAAGTTTAATGGCAACATCTTGCGTAACCCCGCTGAGCAATTCATTAAAGCGCATTTCAATAGGTTGTGTGAATTCATAATTAACCCCAACGAGCTCGTGATTGAGTTTATCTTCAATTTTATGAATAAGTTCTGCTTTGGAATCAGCGCTAACCCATTTGTCGTGATCTTTTTCTAAGATGATAATCACATCAGCAATATCCATCGGCATAGGGTCAGTAGGAATATCAGGTACGCCGATATTGGAGGCTACTGTTTTGACTTCAGGAAAGTTGTTGAGAAGAATTGACTCAATCTGTTTAGTGACATCTACCATTTCATCAAGGCTACTTCCCGGTCTAATCAAGGCGTGCATAGAGATGTCTCCCTCATCGAGCTGTGGAATAAATTCGCCTCCCATATTTGAGAAGATGTAATAGGCGCCACCAAATAATAGTAGGGCTAAGATGATGACAAAAGCGCGTATTTTTAAAGCGCCGTTGATGAGCGGTAGATAAGCGCGATGTAAACCTGCTACGAGCTTAGAACTGATACGCGCTATAAAACGTTCAAATTTAGCAAACCAATTGTTTTCATTTTTTATCGGGCGCATTACTAGCGCTACCATCATTGGTACATAAGTTAAGCACAACACAATAGCACCTAAAACGGCAAATCCAAAGGTAAAAGCCATCGGTTTAAACATCTTGCCTTCAACACCTTCTAAAAATAAAATAGGCGTAAAGACGATGAGGATAATTAACTGTCCAAAGAAAGCCGAATTCATCATTGTGCTACTGGCTTTGTAGGTAATGTCATTCATCGCTTTAGAAGTAAATTTAACCTTACCTGATTTGATGTTTTTTTGAATCAGATGCACGCTGCCTTCAACAATAATCACCGCCCCGTCAACGATAATTCCGAAGTCAATAGCGCCAAGACTCATCAGGTTTGCCCAAACACCGGTGATGCGCATCAAGATAAAAGCAAATAGTAAAGAGAGCGGAATGACAGAAGCTGTGATTAGTCCGCCGCGAAGACTTCCTAACAAGAAAACAAGTACAAAAATAACAATTAATGCGCCCTCAATAAGGTTTTTAGATACCGTGCTGATGGTGCGATTTATCAAATCACTGCGATCTAGTAAGGGTTTGATTTCTAAACCTTCAGGAAGTGATTTTTCAATTATTTTCATCCGTTCTTTAACGCGTTCTATGGTGGTGTTAGGATTTGCATCTTTAAGCATCATAACCACACCACCAACAGCTTCTTTGCCATCGTGCGTAAAGGCGCCATATCTTATTTGTGAGCCGTAATCTACCTTTTCGGCAATCGTACCAATAGTTAATGGGATGCCGTTTTGGGTAGTGACGACAATTTGGCGAATATCATCAAGTGATTCTACTAAACCCTCACCGCGAATAAAGTTGGCCATATTGTTTTTGACAATATAAGCGCCACCGGTGTTGAGGTTGTTTTTGCTCAAAGCTTCATAGACTTGATTGATAGTGACTCCAAAAGCATTGAGTTTTTCAGGATTTAAAGCTACTTCGTATTGTTTAGCTTTTCCGCCTAAGGTGTTAACACCGATAACGCCGTCAATCATCGTGAGTTGTCGGGCAACAATCCAATCTTGAATGGTGCGTAACTCGGTGAGGCTATACTTATCTTCATACCCGGGTTTAGGGTCGATGGAGTACTGATAAATTCCTCCTAATCCTGTGGTGATGGGCCCCATAAAAGGCGTCCCAAATTTTTTAGGAATTTCTTCTTGTACTTCATTGAGTTTTTCGCTGACCAGTTGGCGCGGTTTATAAGTGCCCATATCTTCATCAAAGACAATGGTGACTACTGATAGGCCAAAGCGCGAAATAGAGCGAATTTCATTAACACCGGGTAAGTTGCCCATAGCGAGTTCTATGGGATAGGTAACAAATTGCTCAATGTCTTCGGTGCCTAAGGTAGGGGCTGTGGTCATTATTTGCACCTGATTGTTGGTGATGTCAGGCACAGAACCTAGCTTGACGGTTTTCATTGAATAGATTCCGGTACCAATAAGCGCCAAGACCAGTAACCCAACAATAAATTTATGGTTTATGGAAAAATCAATTATTCTATTGATCATTATTACATGTTTAATTCAGTTAGATTTTTGAAAAAAGAAAAGAATAATACACGCGATATAGCCAACCATTAGATTTACTTGCATTGTTAACAGTGTAAATCTAGGAAGGGATAAGGGTGTTTATTTGCTAACGGAATTAAATACGTGGAGGTTGCAAAATGGGAGAGACCACCTCTTGCTCTGCCGGAATTAAGTAGGAGAAATAGGGTTTAATAGGTTCTTTGTGTAAGGTAGTAACAACAACAAGTGGTTGCGATTGACTGACGTCTATATGACAACATTGACAAGAACAAAAAGGGGAGCAAGCGTCAGACGAGTGCGTATGGTTGTAATCTTGTTGAAGAACGTGAGTGGAGGTATCCTCTTTGTGAGCGTGATAAGCTTCTGCATCAGAACAAGGCATTACATTGAGCCCGATGAAATAGATGGCGAATATGAAAGCAGTTATTCTCACGTAATTTAGCTTTTTATAGCTTAGTGGCGTGCAAAATAAATAATTTTTATAAGGATAGCTTTATTGCACGCCATAATAAGATTAGTTTAACAGTTTTTGTGTAGCGGTTATTCCGGATAAATGGCTTCAAAAACAGCTAGTGTTTTTCCTTTTTTGTCTTTAAGAGTTAGCACATCGTTATAAAGACTGTATTGTGTTGTGGCTTGAAGTGCATTAAAAAATGTGCGTTCTGTTTTGCCCCCGTCTAAACAAGCTTTTAAGGTGGCGACTATTTTAGAAAATTGGAGCTGTCTTTTGTCGGTGTTGAGGTTGTATTGCCCGGAAAAGGTATTACATCCGGCAAATCCATAAGCCTGGTTATTTCCTTCTTTTAAATAGAAAAAAGGTTCTTTTTTCTGCGCATCTTTGAGGGTTATTTTTGTGCCTTTAAGAGCTTTTAACTGCCAGTGTTTATCGGTTATCTGGGTGTCTTGGATAAGCTCGTTTTCCGGTATTTTCTTAAAAGTAGCGAGCCTGTTGCCATCGCTGTCTTTTAAGGTAAGAAGATCTCCTTTTAGTTGGTACTTGGTTGCGTCTTTAAAAGCATGTAAAACCTTGTTTTCATCAAGTTTTAAGTTAGGGCAAGCCATTCTAGTGGTGGCCATGCTGGAGAATTGAATATGATGCCCTTTTTGCAGGGTGTATTGCCCCATAAAATTATTGCATCCTAAAAAACCACCTACTCGGTTTGTGCCGGCTTCTAACACAAAATAAATAGGTTTTTGGCTATCTGTAGAATTGGCTATTTCTTGTCCGTTAAGTGTGGTAAGTTCCCAACTGGTATTAGTTAGGTTGTTTGTGTTACTCAGGTTGTTTTTGATTCCTTTGCAAGCACCAAAAGTGAGTGCTACTAAACAAAGAAGAATAAATTTGTTTTTCATGATAGGTATTTTTGCGGTTAGAAAGGTACAGAAAGAGAAAATTAGGCGGATAATTCTTCTTTTTTGCCTATTAATTCAAAATCTAGATTGCGTTTAACTAAATCAGTATGGGTAACTTTTACACACACCTCATCACCGAGTTGGTAGGTTTTGTGCGTATGTCTTCCCACAATTGCATATTTTTCTTGTACAAAATCAAAATGATCTTCGTTAATATTGCGTAAGCGCACCAATCCTTCACATTTATTCTCCATTATTTCAACAAATATGCCAAAGTCAGTTACGCCAGAGATAACACCAAGAAAAGTTTTGCCTTTGTATTGCTGCATAAACTTGACTTGCATGTATTTTATAGAGTCACGTTCAGCTTCGGTTGCAAATGATTCAGTTTCGCTACAATGCTTACAATAAGTTTCATATTCAACCTCATTAGCCGATGGTTTTTCATCTAAATAGCGTTGTAATAATCTATGTACTATAACATCCGGGTACCTCCGAATAGGAGAAGTGAAATGAGAATAGTAGTCAAAAGCCAAGCCGTAATGTCCAATATTCTCGGTGCTGTAATAAGCTTTGCTCATAGAGCGAATGGCTAGGGTATCTACTAGATTTTGTTCTCTTTTCCCCGCCACGTTTTTGAGTAGCCCGTTTAAAGATTGTGCGGTTGATTGACGATCTTTAAAGTTGAGTTTGTACCCAAATTGATGTACTAAATCGTTTAGGGCAGAAAGTTTTTCTTCATTAGGTTCATCGTGACAGCGATACACAAAGGTTTTTTTAGGTTGTTGTTTACCAATAAATTCAGAAACTCTTTTGTTGGCCAACAGCATAAATTCTTCGATAAGTTTGTTGGCGTCTTTTGCTGTTTTAAAATAAATGCCAATCGGTTCTTTAGTTGGACTGAGGTTAAATTTAACTTCTACCTTATCAAAAGAAATAGCGCCGTTTTGCATGCGGTTAGCGCGTAGTTTTTTTGCTAGTTTGTCTAAGGTAAGAGTGCCCTCAACGATGGGTTTTGGTGCGGTGTATGCTTGTTGAGATAAGGCGATTTCTTGAGGAATTTTTCCCGCTTGGGTCTCAATAATGTGTTGCGCTTCTTCGTAAGCAAACCGAGCATCGCTACAAATAACGGTTCGGCCAAACCATTGTGAAATAATTTTAGCTTCCGGATTGATTTCAAAAATGGCCGAAAAAGTATATTTTTCTTCATTTGGTCGTAAAGAACACGCCATATTAGATAATACTTCAGGTAGCATAGGAATAACCCGATCTACCAAATAAATAGACGTGCCGCGTTCATAAGCTTCTTCGTCAAGAATACTTCCGGGAGTAACATAATGCGATACATCAGCAATGTGAATGCCCACTTCATAGTTTCCGTTTTTTAGCTTTTGAAAACTGAGCGCATCATCAAAATCTTTGGCATCTTTTGGATCTATAGTAAAAGTGAGTGTTTTACGCATATCGCGTCGCTTTTTAATTTCAGCGGGCTTAATGCGCGTATCCAGATTATTGGCAAAATCTTCTACTTCTTTTGGAAAATCACTAGCCAAACCGGTTTCGGCTAAAATGGCTTGCATTTCTGTTTCGTGTTCGCCGGGTTGTCCTAATACTTTTGTAATTCTTCCTTCAGGAGAATCGGCGTGTTTAGGCCATTTTTCAATTTCTACTTGTACTACTTCACCATCTTTGGCGCGTTTAACAGCATTTCTAGGCACAAAAATATCTACATACATTTTTGGGTTGTTCACTTCAACAAAGCCAAAGGTGCTTTTAAGACGTAAGATACCCACAAAAGTGGTTTTCTTTCGTTTTAAAATTTGAGTTATTTCTCCTTCAGGTTTGTTTTTTTGAGCGTTACCAAAGCAGTAAACCTGCACGTGGTCACCATCTAAGGCTTTGTTGAGGCGTTTGCGCGGAATAAATATATCTTCTGCTAAATCTTCTACAATTACGTAGCCATTGCCACGGGTGTTCATGTCTAAAACGCCTTCAAAATAATCGGGACTTCCGGCTAGTTTGTATTTACCCCGACCCACCGGATCGATTTTGCTTTTTCCGGATAATTGTGCTAAGTCTTTCACAATTTGGTTGCGTCCGTTAGCATCTTTTATTTCTAGTTTAGAAGCAATTTGTTTATAATTAAGCGGTTTATCCGGGTTTTTACGAAGAACAGATAGAATGCGTTTGGCATAACTTTCTCCTCTTTTAGCGCGCTTGCCTTGTTTGAGGTTTTTAGATTTGTTTTTCCTTTTCGTCATGTAAATTAAGTGTATACGAATATAGATTGTTAGTGGGTTCTTTAGAAGAATGAAGACGTAGCGTAAGTCTATTCGTTTAAAAAAGAAGTGTCTATACTTTGCAAAAGTAAAAAAATAACTGGTTTGAAGCGGATTATTCTGTTATGAAAGTGTTACGCAAAACTTTTAGTACATTCGCCTGAAATAAGATAGCGATGAATGTAGTTCTTTTTGATGGCCCTGAGCGCCCCGATTTATTGCCGTTTACGTTTACACGTCCGGTAGCTGATATTCGTGTAGGTATATGGACACTTCGCGAAAAATGGGAACATTTTTTAGATGAAAAAACCACGACTAAGACAGAAGCCTACCTCGCCAAGAAATGGCCTTTGCAATTGGCAGACAAAAATGTGTTTATCAACCCGGCTTTCTTGCCATCAAATGCGCTAAAAACACAAGTTATTGCGCTTAATGAAGGAGAAAAATTAGTGTGTAACAACCAATTAGTGGCTTTTGTTTTTAGCGGAAAAAAACTACCCGATATAGAGCGTTTTACGGTAATTGAAGTAAATGAACAACCGCTTCATATTCAGTATTCGTGGGATATTTTTGCCCAAAATTCGGCTGCTATAGTACGCGACTTTGAGCAAATTACGGCGGGTAGAGTTTCGGCTCAAATTCCGGATTCGGTATTTACGGTAAATAAATTGGCTATTTTTATAGAACCCGGAGCCAAACTACTAAATTGTAGTCTTAATGCAGAAGAGGGGCCTATTTATATAGGAAAAGAAGCGGAAATAATGGAAGGGGCTCATCTTCGCGGGCCATTTGCAATGGGGAAACATTCCTATATAAAAATGGGGGCTAAAATATATGGAGGAACTACACTGGGTCCTCATTGTAAGGTAGGGGGTGAAGTTAGTAATTCTGTGTTGATGGGATTTTCTAATAAAGGTCACGACGGGTTTTTAGGAAATGCGGTATTAGGTGAATGGTGTAATATTGGAGCAGATTCTAATAACTCTAACCTGAAAAATAATTATGCAGAAGTGAAGTTGTGGAATTATATAGAAGAGCGATTTGTAACAACCGGATTGCAATTTTGTGGTCTGATGATGGGTGATCATTCTAAATGTGGTATTAACACCATGTTTAATACGGGAACAGTAGTGGGCGTAAGCGCTAATATTTTTGGCACCGGGTTTCCGCGTAATTTTGTTCCGAGTTTTTCGTGGGGTGGAAGCAATAAAATGATAACCTATAAACCTGAAAAAGTATTTGAAGTAGCCCAAAAAGTAATGCAGCGCAGACAGGTTAAATTTACAGAAGAAGACTGCGCCATTTTGCAACACGTCTTTGAGATTACACAAAATTACAGAAGAGCATAAAAAGTATAAAAACGGGTTTAACTAGGTAAAAAAAGAGTTTATAGAGGCTTTGTTTTACAGATTCTACAAAAAACTTTACATTAGTGCGCTGTTTTTTGTATGCTACAACGGCAATTTTTCATCAATTTAAAAATATATGGGTATAAAATTTCGACTGACGGCACTAAACTTCCTTCAGTTTTTTGTGTGGGGAGCGTGGCTAATTTCATTAGGAACGTATATGGCCGTTGGGCTTGATTTTACAGGAGAACAAATAGGAGCAGTTTATGCCACTATGGGAATTGCTTCATTGTTTATGCCGGGGTTGCTGGGTATTTTGGCAGACCGATTTATAAATGCAGAGCGTATTTATGCTATCTGCCATTTTGCCGGTGCTGTTACGTTGTTTTTTGCCGCACAAATGCACGAATTTTGGCCGTTTTATTGGCTGATGCTCATTAATTCTTTGGTGTATATGCCCACCTTAGCGCTAGATAACTCTGTGTGTTATAGTATTTTAGAACAACGTAGTTTTGATGTGGTAAAAGTTTTCCCACCTATTCGTGTATGGGGAACAGTTGGCTTTATTGCTGCTATGTGGGCGGTAGATTTTTTGGGGTGGACAGAAACCAGTAATCAATTATTTGTAGGTGCCGGAGCTAGTTTGTTGCTCGGCATTTATGCGCTTACGTTGCCGCCGTCTCCACCGCTAAATAAAGAAAGACATAAGAGTTTGGTCTCTGCATTAGGGTTAGATGCCTTGGTGCTGTTTAAACGAAAAAAGATGGCTATTTTCTTCATTTTTTCGATGTTGTTAGGAGCGGCCTTACAAATTACGAATGCGTTTGGAGGACCTTTTCTCAATAGCTTTCAAGACACGATGCCCGACGCGTTTGGGGTGCAACATCCCAATTTACTGTTGTCTATCTCGCAAATATCAGAGACGCTATTTATTTTAACAATCCCCTTTTTCTTAAAGCGATTTGGTATAAAACGCATTATGATTATGAGTATGGCAGCCTGGGTGCTGCGGTTTGGCTTTTTTGGACTCGGAAACCCGGGAGACGGTCTGTATCTGCTCATTCTCTCTATGATTGTGTATGGAATGGCCTTTGATTTTTTCAATATCTCCGGCTCTCTTTTTATTGAAGAAGAAGCCGATGGAAAAATACGCTCAAGTGCCCAAGGTTTGTTTATGATTATGACTAACGGATTAGGTGCCATTATTGGAAGCTACGGCGCCGGTTGGGTGGTTGATCATTATACCCTCAATGGGATACAAAATTGGGAGAGTATTTGGTTTGTCTTCTCAGGGTATGCTTTGCTGTTGGTTATTATTTTTCCGATGGTTTTCAAGTATCGCTACAAACAAAACAAAACAAAAGAAGTTTCTGCTTAAAAATCATATCAAATCAATTTTTAGAACGAGTAGAGTATTTGTTTATCTTTGCTTAAAATTTGATTATTGAAAATTCCGGAAGGCAAAAAAATCTATTTTTCTAGTGATAATCACCTGGGAGCTCCAAACCGTAAGGCTAGCAAACCACGTGAGGAGAAGTTTGTTCGTTGGCTAGATGAAGTAAAAGAAGATGCGGCTGTTATTTTCTTACTAGGCGATTTATTCGATTTTTGGTTTGAATATAAGCATGTAGTTCCTAAAGGGTTTGTACGCGTTTTAGGAAAACTGGCTGAAATTAGAGACAGTGGAATTCCAATTTATTTTTTTATAGGAAACCACGACTTGTGGATGCGCGATTATTTTGAGAAAGAACTCAATATTCCTACCTATCATAAACCACAAGTATTTACCTTTAACGACAAAAAATTTTTTATAGGGCACGGTGATGGATTGGGGCCAGGAGATAAAGGGTATAAACGCATGAAGAAAGTGTTTACCAACCCGCTGGCTAAATGGCTGTACCGATGGTTACACCCCGATATTGGTGTGCCACTTGGGCAGCGCATGTCGGTAAAAAATAAACTAATTTCAGGTGATGAGGACGCTACGTTTTTAGGAGAGGAGAACGAGTGGTTGGCGCAATATGCTAAACGAAAATTAACAACCCAGCATTACGATTATTTTGTTTTTGGGCATCGCCATTTGCCGATGGAAATAGCACTTCCTCAACATGCCACCTACTTTAATATTGGCGATTGGATTACTCATTATACCTATGGGGTATTTGATGGAGATAAATTTGAGATAAAAATTTATTCGTAACTATTAGTATCATAGCAAAAGCCGCCTAAAAATATGCTTTTGAGACGGCTATTTTTTGTTTTCAGCTAGAAAAATATCAGTTATTTTACTGCTTTTATTAAGTAAACAAATACTGGTAAGTGGTCTGAATAGCCTCCGGTAAAATGCCCGTCGCTGTACGATCTAAATGGGTAACCTTTATATTGCCCGCGGGGAGTAAGTAAATAACTAGGGTTGTAGATGCCTGCTTTATAGAAACGATAAGAGCTATAATCTTTGCTTAACAGAGGTTTACTAAGAATGATTTGGTCAAATAAATCCCAAGAGTCGTGATAACCCAAAGTGCCAAGTCCTTGTTTTTCAAGCATATTTTCCATGGGGTTATACAATCCTTCCGGTGCTACGTTTTCTTCTTCACCTTTGGCGCCTAAAACTTTTTTGACACTTACATTATAAGGGTCATCATTTAAATCACCCATAATAAGGATTTTGGCATACGGATTAATAGCTTGTAAAGAATCGACAATACCGTTTACCACTTTTGCAGCTTTTACCCGACTAGGTCTACTGGCTTTTTCTCCTCCGTAACGAGAAGGCCAATGGTTTACCATAACGTTTAGGGTATCGCCATCTAAAATGCCGGTAGCCAATAATACATCGCGGGTAAAGTCACGTTTAGAATGGTTATCTCTGCGGTATAGAACTACTTCGTGAGGAGAGCTGGAAATAGGTGTAAATAATTTTTTGCGGTAAAGTAAGGCAACATCTATACTTCGTTCGTCGGGAGAGGGGTAGTGAATGAACCCGTAATTAAAACGTGCCAAGTGTTTGTTGTGTACCAAGTCATTGAGTACGCGGTCATTTTCTACCTCTGAAACACCAATTACAGCCGGGGGTAGAGGGTTTGTTTTGCTAACGCCTATTTGTGAGATCACTTTGGCCATGTTGTTTAATTTTTTCCAATAAACTTTTCCGCGCATCTTTTTGGGAAGCTCCATAATAGGACTGGCTTCGTCATTTTTGGTAGGGTCATTAATGGTGTCATATAAGTTTTCCAGATTGTAAAAAGCAATCGTATTTACCTTATACGTAGTTGCTGCATGATTTGCTGTTTGAGCAGTTCCTTTTTCTACATATTTTGGCGAGCAAGCATAGAATAAACAAATTAACAATAAGATACCAATTTTATACATTTTTATTATATTTATGTTATGAATAAAGTTTTTTAAAGGTAAGATAAAGTGCAAAAGTAGCTTTTTAAAATAAATAATGTAAATTTGTAGTATAAAAAATGGTTTTTCCATAAACTTAAACAACTCTTAAAGACATGCTAAAATCAAAGATAGGATTATTGGCCTTCTTCTTTGTTGTGCTTCCGCTATCGAGTATAACGGCGCAAACTCAGATTAAGGGAATGGTACAAGAATCAACGAATCATAACCCCTTGTCTATGGTTAAGGTAAGTATTGAAAATAGCAATATTCATACTTCTACAGACGCTTCAGGGCATTTTGTATTGAAAGGAAATATTCCTTTAGGAGAGCAAGTACTTACGCTAACGTTTACCGGCTATAAAACAAAGCGTTATCCTATAGTGGTTAATAAAGGAAAGGTTCTAAAATTGGGCGTATTATTGATGAGTATTGACTGGGCTGAACGTGATTTGGGGATTGCTGAGATTTCACTTTCTGACAATCAACTGGATAATGATCGGGGCTCTGTTTCAAATATTTCAGGTTTGTTGTCAGCCTCAAAAGATGTCTATTTTAGCGCTGCGGCCTATGATTTTAGCGCCACTTTTTTTAAGCCAAGAGGATTAGACAATGAAAATGGACGCGTATTAATTAATGGCATTGAAATGAACAAAATGACTACCGGTAGGCCGGAATTTGCTGATTTTGGTGGGCTAAATGACGTGAAACGCAACCAGACTTTTTATAGCGGACTTATGGCAAATCCTTATCAGTTTGGAGGAATAGCCGGAACTACGAACAGTATTATGCGGGCTTCTAAGTATCGCAAAGGGGGAAAAATATCATATGCTTCTTCTAATCGTTCATATAGAGGTCGGGTAATGGCTAGTTATAGCTCTGGATTATTGCCCAGCGGCTGGGCTTACACTTTTTTGGTGTCTAGACGATTTGGAAGCCACGGATATACCGATGGAACTTCGTATAATACCAGTTCTTTCTTTGCTTCTGTTGAGAAAAAATTCAACAATAAACAGAGTTTAAACTTTACCGCTTTTTATGCTCCTTATAAACGTGGAAAATCATCTCCACTTACTCAAGAAGTACGTGATTTAAAAGGAAAACATTACAATCCGTATTGGGGTTATCAAAATGGAGATGTGCGCAACGCTCGGGTTAAAGAGGTGAAGGAACCGGTGTTTATGTTGAATCACTATTGGAATATTTCTCCTAATACACGCTTAAACACCAATGTGGCTTTTCAATTTGGAAAAACGGGAAGTACGCGAATTGACAATGGTGGAACGCGTATTGTTTATGGACCCGAAGGACAAAAAGCCTATGTAGGGAATGCCCACAATACACAGCCGGATTATTACCAAAATTTGCCGAGCTATTTTTTGCGCGATGAAGATTTAACCTCACTTGATTTTCAAAAAGCATATTTGGCAGAACAAGAATTCATAAACGATGGACAGTTAGATTGGGGTTCTCTTTATGAGGCCAACCAGATAGCGATACGCAACGGAGGAAATTCAACCTATATCTTAGAGGAGGATAGAACCGACAACACCAAATTTACGGCTAATACCATTTTAGAATCGCGTTTGTCTGATCATGTAAAATTGAATGCTTCTTTGCGATACCGTCATTTACATAGCGAAAATTTTGCGCAGGTAGCCGACCTTTTAGGAGGAAGTGGGTTTTTAGATGTAGACTTTTTTGCAGATGAAGGAACCCAATCTGCCGGTTTCTTAATGGACTTGGCGCAAAGCAATGTAAATACGCCTGATAGAATAGTGCATACCGGTGATCGCTATAAATATAATTATGCAATTAATGCAGATTACGGTTCTGCTTTTGCGCAGGCACAGTTTAACTATAAACGGATTAACTTTTTTGTGGGAGCAGACGTGTCGCATACTACTTATCAACGTGATGGACAGTATAAAAATGGACACTTTCCTGATAATAGCTATGGAAAAAGCAAAAAGTTGAATTTTACCGACTTTGGGGTGAAAGGAGGAGCGTTATACAAAATTACCGGGCAGCATATGTTGCGTGCTCATATAGGTTATTTAACCAAAGCCCCGACTATTCGGAATATCTATCCAAATGCACGTCAAAATGATTTTTCAGTAATTGGTTTGGAATCAGAGAAAATACAAACAGCAGATTTGAGTTATCTCTTCCGCTCTTCTGGTGTGAAAGCTCGTATAACCGGATATTACTCAGCAATAAAAGGCGCTACAGATGTAAGTCACTATTTTACACAAGGTTTATCCGGATTGGGGGCTGATCACGATGCTGCTTTTGTACACGAAGCAACGACCGGCATTAATAAACGCAATTTAGGGGTAGAATTTGGAATTGAAGCAGAAATTACCCCAACAATTACGGTAAGGGCTGCCGGATCGTTTGGGCAGTCGGTTTATACCAATAACCCACATCTATATTTGCAGAGTGAAGATTTTAACACCAGTTTACTTCACGGTAGCCAATTGCAATATGCACAAGATCATAAAGACACTCCGGTTATTTTTGGAGATGGAACCACTAAGCTGAAAAATTACCATGTTTCTGGCGGACCGGAACAAGCTTATCAAATAGGATTTGAGTACAGCGACCCACATTATTGGTTTATAGGTGCATCTGCCAATTTCTTTTCACACGGGTATGTAGATATTTCTAAGCTTCGCCGCACAGCTAATTTTGCTTTAGCTGCCGATGGGTTGCCAATTGTGGATTACGATCCTACAAGAGCTCGTCAATTACTCAGACAAGAACGATTTAATGATTATATGCTCGTTAATTTGATAGGTGGAAAATCTTGGAAAATAAACGATTATTATGTAGGTGTGTTTGGTGTAGTAAGCAATTTGTTAGACCAAGCTTACCGTACCGGTGGGTTTGAATCTTCGCGAAAAGCAAACTATACTAATTATAACCAGGATCAATCTAGCCCTTATGGCGCTCAATTTAGCAATAACTATTTCTACGGTTACGGAACTACTTTTTACCTAAATGTTTACGTACGATTTTAAATGAATAAAAACGATTAAATAACTGAGATGATGAAAACAAAAAGAATCACTTATACATTATTGCTCTTGTTAATAACTGCAGGAGTGCTGACTTCTTGTGTCAAAGATGATGATTTTGATATCCCCCAAGTCACTATTAACCCTCCACAGATTGATGGAGATACCATTAGTATTGAAGGGGTAAAAGCTATGCTTATGCAAGAAGCAGGGGTTAGCGGCTTAAACGATTTGGGGGGTGATGAACAACTCACTTTTCAAGACTCACATCTCTATATGACGGGGTATGTTATTTCTTCAGACGAGTCGGGTAACTTTTACCAACAAATCGTATTACAAGACAAATCTAAAAACCCTACCTCGGGGATTAAGATTATGATACAAGCCAACCCTTTGTATACCAAATATGAAATTGGAAGAAAGGTGTATGTAGAGCTAGATGGGTTTACGGTAGGTTTTTCTAATGGCGTGATTGCATTGGGGTCTGCAGTATCTGGTAGTGATTTTGTAGACAAAGCTCCGGAAAGTTTTGAAGATAAAATTATCCGTACACCGGTAAAAGACAGTATTATTCCGTTACCACTAAGCATTTCAGATTTTTCTCGCCAATATGATTGTTTATTTATTCATTTAGATAGTGTTGAGGTAGCTTCAAACTATGTGGGTAAGACTTTTGCAGCAGAGCCCGGAGAACAATATGATGCTACTCGAACTTTAGAAAGCTGTACCGGCGGAACAACTTCATTGAGTACCAGTACTTTTGCTGATTTTAAAGCAATGACCTTGCCCTCAAAAATGGGAAGTCTAGATGCTATTTTATCAAAGACGTTTAATGGCTCGGCTTATGTAGTAAAGGTAAATTACCCTTCTGATATTCATTTTGATAAAGATCGTTGCAATGGCAGCGGAGGCGGTACTACTCCCGGAACTCCTACAGTGGTTAACTTACCGTTTTCACAAGATTTTGAAGGAGGGACTGAAAATGAATCAGTAGCCATTACCGGCTGGACGAACCAAGATGTAAGTGGAAGTGGAAGAGAATGGGAAACCCGTACTTTTGGTGGAAATAAATATGCACAACTAACCGCTTATAAATCGAGCTCTGCAGTAGAAACCTGGTTGGTAACTCCGGGATTAGATTTAACTTCTGTAAGCCAAGCCGTACTTACGTTTGAAACGTTGGATGGTTTTTATAATGGAGATGCCTTATCGGTTTATGTATCCACTGATTTTACCGGAGATGCTTCCACAGCTACATGGACAAAATTGAACAATGTTACCTTGGCTAAAGGAGATGAAAATAATTATGCAACAAGCTTTACTTCTTCCGGAGACGTAGACTTATCGGCTTATTTAGGAAAAGTGGTGTATGTTGGGTTTAAATATGAAGGTTCCGGTAGCGGGGTAACTACTACGATGGAAATAGACAATGTTTCTGTAACTGAATCAGCTCCCGGTGGAAACCCGGGTACGGCTATGAGCTTACCATTTACAGAAGATTTTAGCAGCGTTACACCCAATGAAGATATAGCGGTTCAGGGTTGGACGAATGTTGATGTAAATGGAGATCCACGTGTATGGGAAGGAAAGAGTTATAACAATAATAGTTATGCACAGATAAGCGCTTATCAGGCTTCTGATGCGGTAGAGACTTGGCTGGTAAGCCCGGGAATTGATTTGGGTTCAGCGGCTAACCCAACGTTGAATTTTGCTACCAATGACGGTCATTATAATGGTGATGCCTTAACGGTATATGTTTCTACAGATTTCTCCGGAGACCCGGCGGCTGCTACTTGGACTCAGTTAAACAATGTAACTATTTCAAGTGGTCACGATCAGGGCTATGGTCCCGGATTTGTAGCCTCCGGTAATGTAGATTTATCGGCATATGCCGGCCAAGTGGTATATGTTGGGTTTAAATATATAGGCTCAAGTACAGGAGTTACGACCACGATTCAATTAGATGATGTTTCTATTACCGATGGCGGAAATGGTGGAACTGACCCCGGAACAACCGGAACCTTAGCTTTTGCCGGAGGTGATTTTGAAAACTGGCAAGATTTTGTTGGTGGACTCAATCAATATGGTTTACAAAGCTATGCTACGGAAGCTACCGGAGCCGGACAAAATGGGTCTACAGCCCTTCAAATTACGACTGATCCCACCACCACTAACGGTAACGACTATGTGTTTACGGCTTTAGCCACAGCGGGGTTGCCTTCTTCTTACAGTAAAATCACTTTTTATGTAAAAGGAACTTCTGCCAAGTCAATTTCTATCAATTTGTATAATACTGGTGGGAGTTATTACAAGTTTAACCTAGAAGATGTTACCGGAGATAAAACCGTACAGCAGTCAGGAAATAATCAATATACCGGAACAATAGACACCGGAGGCAACTGGGTAAAAATCACCTTAGATTTATCAGGAATTTCTGATTTAAATACGACAAATACTTCAGATAGTTTCTTAGCATTAAAGATAGGAAAAGAAGTAAATTACAATTTGCAACTAGACAATTTTACCATAGAATAATTATCAACAACATAAAATTAGAAAAGCTGTTTCTTTTAGAGATGGCTTTTTTATTGCTTTTTTACACGGGTAAGATCTAATAAATTTTGTGGATTGATGCCTAGCCCGGTTACATTCTTTTGCGTAAACCGAATTACTTCATCATAATAAAGCGGAATGACGGCTGCATTTTCCATCACGATAGAATCCATTTTTTTATACAATTTTACGCGCTCAACATCTTGTGTTAACGTAAGTGATTTTTTATATAATTTATCATATTCAGCTGATTTAAAGTGGGTGTAATTAGGACCATGTGGAGCAAAATTTTTACTATAAAATAGTGAAAGATAATTTTGAGCATCCGGATAATCAGCTATCCAACTGGCGCGAAAGAGTTGCAATTTTCCGGCAGCACGTTTTTGCCGTAGAGTTGATGGAGGCATTACATTAATTTCTATAGCTACCCCAATATTTTGCCATTGACGTTGCAAATATTCACAAAAATCAAGGTATTGAGCGCTAGTTGCCAATCTGATGTGTGGTTGTTTTCCTTGATGATTTTTTTGGTATTCTTGCACCAATTTACGCGCTTTATCAGGGTTGTAGGTGTAGCGTTTTTTGTGAGAAAAACCAGGCAACCCTTTGGGAATAAATCCGTTTTCGGCAGGAACCCCAATCCCGTTTCGCAGATAGGTAATCATACGTTGGCGATCAAATCCGCAGTTTAACGCTTGACGCAATTTTTTAGAGTGCACCTCTGGGCTATTGTCATCTAAATTAATACCGATATATTCAGTGTTTAAATAAGGACCTCGTTTAACTTTTATCCGGTTTTTATAGGCGGGATTAAGTTCTCCGGTGGGTGTTAGTAATTCGTCTTTATAAGAGGCATCTAATCCGCTCATAAAATCGAGTTTTCCTAACGCAAACTGCATAAATTCACCTTGTTTTTTAGGGAGAAAAGTGATAGCTACGGCCTCTAAGTAGGGCAGAGAATGACCGGCACTGTCTTTTTCAAAATACAGGTTGTTTTTTCTAAAAACTAACTTTTCATTTTCTTCCCATCGCTTAAATCTAAAGGGACCGGTGCCAATGGGACTTGTGCGAAAACTCAGATTTTTCATCTCGCGAGGCAGCACAGAACAATAGGTCATAGACAATAATCCTAAAAAAGCAGGGAAAGGTTTTTTGAGTTCTATCTGAACGGTATGTGGGGCAAGTGCTTTAATGCTTTTTACATTGCGCATAACCCAGCTTCCGGGAGAAGCTAGCTGTGGGTCGCTGAGTCTTTTTAAGCTAAAAACCACATCTTGAGCAACCATTTTTCGGGTGGAGTCTTTGCCAAACACCGCGTTTTTATGAAAATAGACATCTTTGCGAAGCTGAAAAGTGTATGTTAATCCATCTGGTGATATTTGCCACGAAGAAGCTAAATCAGGCTGAATGTGTAAACTGTCGTTTAGCTGTACCAACCCGTTGTAGAGCTGGTTGTCTGGCCAAATATTGCGTTGAGCCTTGGCAAAAGCCGGATCTAAAGAAGTAATATTGGCATGTTCATTATACCGAAAGACTTCTTTCTCTTGCTGTTTGGTAAGTTGATCTTGGCATGCAAAAGCTAATAAAAGGCCTATGCAAGCAATAATTCTATAAGGTATTTTAAGCAGCAATTTGTTTGTTTTTTAGAAAGGTAGGTTAGAAAATATATTGTGACAAACTGCCCAAAGATACTTATTTTTTATACAGTTTTGTTATGTGTATGGGGACGCAATATATCTGTGATGAATCACCATACAATGCAAAAAAATTAGTAGCTTTATAGAAAATTATAAAGTATTAAATTAATTTAGGATTATGGAAGAACATGTTGTAAAGATTCTCTCTATAGACTCGTTAACACACGATGTAAAGAGAATTCGTGTAGAAAAGCCGGCAGGCTATCACTTTACCCCCGGGCAAGCTACAGAAGTGGCAATAAATAAAGATAAATGGAAAGAAGAGGCGCGCCCGTTTACTTTTACTAGTTTGAATGAAGAACCGTATCTAGAGTTCAATATTAAAATATATAGCGACCACGATGGCGTAACTAACCGTATAGGTTCTTTAAAAGAAGGCGATGAATTAATTGTACATGATGTATGGGGAGCTATTCACTACAAAGGACCGGGTGTATTTATTGCCGGAGGGGCCGGAATAACACCGTTTATTGCTATTTTAAGGCAATTAGAAAAAGAAGGAAAAGCAGAAGGGAACCACTTGTTTTTTGCCAATAAGACAGAAAAAGATATTATCAGAAAAGAGGATCTAGAACGTATTTTAGGGGCCGGTTTTGACAATATTCTCAGTGATGAAGAAAATCCTAAATATGCCCATGGGTTTATTGATAAAGCCTATTTACAGACGCATGTAAAAGATTTTTCTCAAAACTTTTATATCTGTGGCCCCGACCCAATGGTACAGGCTATGCAAAATATTCTGAAAGAATTAGGCGCTTCTGATTCAGTCATAACGGTTGAGGTATAACGTAGATTCTTTGTTGCGGTATCAAAATAAGGGGAAAAGAAGTTTAATTCTTATCCCCTTTTGTATTTTTTACTTTGATCCTAAAGGTTTTGAAATAGCCATAAAAAGGAGTTTAGGCTTCAGTTTAGTTTATACAGCCAAGAAAAAATGGTCTGTTAGAATATAAACAATAGCTCCGGCAAAATATCCCATCAGTGCTAAAACAGACATCTTTTTCATATACCAAATAAAGTCTATTTTCTCTAGTCCCATAGCGGCTACTCCTGCGGCAGAACCAATAATAAGGCAGCTTCCTCCAGTACCGGCACAATAGGCTAAAAATTCCCAGAAAAAACTATTTGTAGGGAAATGGTACATCCCCATTCCGGCTGCTACAAGTGGTACATTATCAATAATTGAAGAGAGCAGCCCAATAATTAATACGATTATAGATTGATTGCCAATCCAAGCGTCGAGATGCTGGGCCAATGAAGCTAACAGCCCGGCAGATTGGAGGGCGGCGACTGCCATTAAAATTCCGAGGAAGAAAAGGATACTTGGAGTGTCTACCCTCTTTAAAGCGTTTACCACGTGTGTGGTGGTATGTTCTGTATTTTTGTGTTTTCGGCTAATTAGTTCAGCGGTAATCCAAACAATAGAAAGACTAAACATTACTCCCATAAACGGAGTAAGCCCGACCATGGTTTTAAGTACCGGCACGAGAATAAGTCCACCTATACCCATAAAAAGAATTAGCCTTTGGTGAAAAGGGTTAGTGGCTACAGCAATTTTTCCGGAAGTTTCTAATGCCGGGCGTTGTACGCTACCTTTCATTTTAAAGAAGGAGAGGTAGGTTAGCGGAACGAGTATACAAATTAAAGAAGGCAAGAAAAGAACTTTCATAATATTAGTTGCGGTAATTTGCCCACCAATCCATAGCATGGTGGTGGTTACATCACCTATGGGGGTCCAAGCGCCACCGGCATTGGCTGCAATCACAATAATTCCGGCAAAAAATAGCCGGTCTTTTTTGTCGGCTATGAGCTTGCGTAAAAGTGAAACCATTACAATAGTGGTGGTAAGATTGTCTAAAGCAGAAGAGAGGAAGAAGGTTATTAACCCAATTAGCCATAACAGGTTTGATTTTTTTACGGCTTTAATTCGGTTGGTAATTACCGAAAAACCATCATAGGTATCAATAATTTCTACGATTGTCATAGCACCTAAAAGAAAAAATAAAATATTACACACTTCGGCAAAATGATGTAATAGCTGATAGTGTGAGGCATACTGCGTTAAAAAAGCAGAGGTGCTGCTTAAATGAATACCCTCTTCTTTTATAGTATCCATAAATGCAGCCGGAATATCGGTAATACTGATAAAATCTCCGGCAAATAAAATGTAGATGCCCCAACATAAAACACCGGTAACAAGCGCAGTAGCAGATTTGTTAACTTTTATAGGGTGCTCTATGGCTATAAAAATATAACCAATAATAAAAACTGCTACTAATAATGTGATCATAAGTGTGTAATGAGTGTAAGGGTTACTGTTGATTTATCTGTATTGTGCGAGTGGGGTAAGCCAGTTCAGCTTTATTGTTTTCAATAATTTCGAGTAGCTTAAGATTAACTTCCTCTACTACTTCTAAATAAACAGCCCAGTCATCTATGGTAACATAGTATTGTAATCTTATATCTAACGAAACATCACTTATTTGATGAAAGTTTACATACATATTGTCTTCGGTGCTGGTGCGGTTGTTTTGTTTGAGAAATGCTTTGGTTTCTTCAATAATTTTTGTGATTTGAGAAAAAGTAGTTTTTCTAGATAATTGAATAGTGCGATCGGCTCGTCGCATATCGCGTAGCGAGTAATTTTCTATACCATGACCTATCACCACCCGATTTGGAAGTGTAAGATAGGTGCGATTTATGGTGCGAAAACGCGTGCTGCGCAAGCCTACCTTATCTACAGTACAATACGTGTTATTTATGTAGATAAAATCACCCACCAAAAAAGGCTTGTCTAAAAAGATAATAAAAGAACCCAAAAGATTTTCAAGGGTTTCTTTAGCCGCTAAGGCAATAGCTACTCCGCCAATACCAAGCCCGGCTACGAAAGTGGCTACGTTGATGTGAAATAGCTGACTAATAATAACCAATCCGGCAATAATTGCTACTATTATTTTGGTGAAATCTACCCCAAAAGGAATGACTTGCAGGATAGAAGTTTTTCCTCTTTTTTCATATTTTTTCGAAAAAATGAGCCCGATACACTCTATTATTTTTAAAAAGACCCATGTCAGTGAAATTCCAAAGATTAGACGATATATAAACCAAAGTGCTTTTTGTACGTCAAAATTTTCAGCATGAACCCAATAGCTCCAGTCTTTTGGAAAATGTAGCGGTTGAACAGCTATATAAATAGCCACAATTAAAATGAAGAACTGAAGAGATTTTGAAAGGATTTCCTTAAGTTCTTTGGCAGAAACTTCATATAACTGTTTTTTAAAGAGACGGGTAATTATTGCAATGAAAGTATTGGCAATGAGTTTTTTAAAAATGAAAGCACCAATAATCCACGCGCCAAACCAACTATATACGCTCCAAGTGTTACCGAGAAAAAGACTGTCCATAAGAGTGCTATTTTTTGTGGGTAATACTCATTTTTTAGAAAGTTGCCACAAAAGTAAGCATTTTGCTAAAGCCTTCCCAAAATTGATAGCAGAATGATATAACTAAAAATGCAGCAGTGAGAATAAGAGAAACCACTCCTTTTTTGAACCTATAAATATAACTTGTATCTTTGCAAAATTAAAAAAATAAGGCTTAGTTTCATTGAAAGTGAATAATTTAGAGATTTTTGAAGAAAGAAACTGAAAGCCCTGTAACTGATTTTTGTATGCCGGGAGAAAGTAATGTCAATAAAGTAGCATTTTATACCCTAGGGTGTAAACTCAATTTTTCTGAAACTTCAACTATTGCTCGTTCTTTTGAAAAAGAGGGGTTTACGCGAGTAGATTTTGATAAGAAGGCAGATATTTATGTGATTAATACCTGTAGTGTAACCGATAATGCCGACCGTAAATTTAAGAGAATTGTTCATAAGGCACGTCGCGCCAATAAAAATGCATTTGTAGTAGGCATAGGTTGTTATGCGCAATTACAACCGGAGGAATTGGCAGCTGTAGATGGTGTAGACTTGGTATTGGGTGCTACCGAAAAATTTAAAGTAACCAGCTATTTAAACGATTTGCTGGCACAGCCAAAACTAGAAGAGGGGCAAGGCATTGTTCATTCATGCGAGATAGAAGATGCCAATTTTTATGTAGGTTCCTATTCACTAAATGATAGAACGCGTTCATTTTTAAAAGTGCAAGATGGTTGTGATTATAAATGCACCTATTGTACAATTCCACTGGCAAGAGGAATTTCACGTTCAGATACCTTAGAAAACGTGCTGAATAATGCCGCAGAAATAGCCCAAAGCGGGGTTAAAGAAATTGTGTTGACAGGCGTTAATATCGGCGATTACGGAAAAGGTGAATTTGGCAATAAAAAACACGAACACACTTTTTTAGAATTGGTGCAGGCTTTAGATGAGGTAGAGGGTATTGAACGCATTCGTATTTCTTCTATAGAGCCCAACTTGCTCAAAGATGAAACCATAGATTTTGTGGCAGGCAGCCGTACTTTTGTGCCGCATTTTCACATTCCGTTGCAGAGTGGCTGTAATGATATTCTAAAATTGATGCGCAGACGCTATATGCGTGAGTTGTATGTAGAACGTGTAGAACGTATCAAAAAAGAAATGCCCAATGCTTGTATTGGGGTAGATGTAATGGTAGGATTTCCGGGTGAGACCGATGAGCGCTTTCTAGATACGTACACGTTTTTAAATGAATTAAACATTTCTTACTTACACGTGTTTACCTATTCGGAAAGACCCAACACGTTAGCGGCTGAAATGGAGGGGGTAATACCAATGAAAGTGCGTAAAAAACGCAGTAAAATGTTGCGCGGTCTTTCCGCAAAAAAACGCAGAATTTTTTATGAGAGTCAATTAGGAAACACGTTGACAGCTCTCTTTGAACATGAAAATAAAAATGGTTATATAGAAGGATATACCCAAAATTATGTGCGGGTAAAAATGCCATGGGATGAGCGTTACGTCAATACCCTACAAGAAATTAAACTCGCCCAAATTGATGAAGACGGAGTGGTATTGTTTGAATTTGCTGATGGGCGACCTCTTCCTGAACTTGCTACTGAATATACCGCTGGATTAGAAGAAAAAGTAGAAGAACCGCTTTTAACAAAACTTAAAAACGGAAAAGCAATCCATCGTAGGGCGTCAGAAGAAAAAGATTTTCAACGAACTACAACCGGGGATAACAAATTTGTGAGTGTGCTAAAACGATAATCAGCTAGATTTCTTTTGAAGGGCCAGGTAAGGAGGTAGACTTTTAAAATGATTAATCTCTATGTGTTGCGCCCGCAGTTCGTGCATTAGGTTGTACAAACCAAACAAGGTGCGATTTACATAAATAAAATGAATAGACCCACGGCTAGTGTTCATACCATCTCGCTCGCTTAGTTTGGCATACCGTTGCCCCATTTCGGCAATTTGTTGAAAAAATACATCATCAGAAAAATCAAACTCATCTTCATGAAAAGGCCGGGTAAGCAACTCCAACATTTCGTGAAAGAGCTGAGTAAAGAATTTTTTTTCATCAGCTGTATCGCGTTCACTTAAAAACTCGAGTTCATAGAGTTTTTGCTCGAAAAAGGCCATGTCTTGTAATGTCCGTGGAGCAATGAGTTCAAAATAAGGTTCATAAAATGTTTGTGGTAAAATCTTGATGCACCCAAAATCAATAACTAACAATTCGTGTTGTGCCGAAACCAAAAAATTACCCGGGTGCGGATCAGCGTGCAATTTTTTAAGAACGTGTAGTTGAGTCATATAAAAATCCCATAAGATTTGCCCTAACCGGTTATGGGTTTCTTGGCTGTGCTCTTCTCGGGTAAACTCTGAAAGGTGTTGCCCACTCATCCAATCCATGGTAATGATGCGCTCACACGAATACTCCGGATAGTATTTGGGAAATTTTAGGTGAGGCAGGGTGCTGCACACTTTTGCAAATTCTCGGCTGCGTTGTAGTTCTAGGGTGTAGTCGGTTTCTTCTAGAAGCTTGTGTTCTACCTCTTTAAAATATTTTTCAGACCCTTGTTTTTGAATGTTAAACATGCGCATGGCTACCGGTTTTACCATTTTTAAATCGTTAGAAATGCTTTCACGTACGCCCGGATACTGAATTTTTACAGCAAAGGTCTTTTCGTCTTTCTGTGCCTGATGTACTTGCCCAATACTGGCAGCATTTTTGGCTTCAGTAGAAAAAGAATCAAAAATATCTTCCGGATTTTTACCAAAATATTTTCGAAAAGTTTTGCGTACTAAGGCGCCTGATAATGGGGGAACTGAAAATTGAGATAATGAGAATTTTTCGACAAAGGCACGCGGCATCAAATCTTTTTCCATGCTGAGCATTTGTGCTACTTTTAGGGCAGAGCCTTTTAACTCAGAAAGACTGTTATAAATGTCTTCGGCATTGTCTTCATTGAGTTGGTCTTTGGCGACCCTCTCGTCTTTAATCAATTTTGTGCTGTAATATTTTAGATAATTTCCTCCTAACTTAACACCCGTTTTTAAAAGTTTTTCGGTTCGTCTAAATTTTCCGGTTGGAATGTGGTTTAGGGTTTTCATAAGCGGTATTTCGACCTATTTGTAAAACGAATGCGTTATTGAAATTTTTCTTGCCAAAGAAACTTTCCTAAATCAATAAATTTATCGAGTATAGGGTTTTCAACTAATTCAAAACCGGTGTCGATAGTTTTTTCAATATATAAATCGGTTTTTTCAAAATCGGTTGAAGTATCTTCTTTCCAAAATTTTAGAATAGAAACTAAATGAAGCCACAATAGGTGTTCTTTAGACTGGTGTTTTATGTTTTGGAGCGATTTGGGTAGTTTTTCGGATATTTTCCAATCTTTTAAATTGAGTGTTTGCACATAAGAGCGATGTGCACGGTGCAACTTTTTTAGCTTCTTACCGCGCTCTATGAGGTCAGTACCTAATAAAACCAGAACAAGCGATCTGTTTAAGGTCAGGTTTTCAATAAAGGTGAAGTACAGGTTGAGTAACTTTTCTTTATCTGACAAGTTTTTATAGCCTTTGGTCTTTTTTATAACGGCAACAGATTCAGTAAAAAAATAAGCCATATACTCGGCTTCTAAAGCATTAAAGCTAGCAAAAAAGCGATAAAAATCAGCTTCTGAAAATCCGTGTTGTTCTGTAAAAAGAAAAATATTTGCCGGTCTTTTCCCTTCGTGTAGTAAAAAATTACTGTAGCATTCCATCAGTTTTTCTTTGGTTACTTCTGGTGCTACTTTTTTCTTTTTAGACGTGTTTTTTGCTGTTGCCATAGCCGTACAATTTAAAAGGATATAGAAAAGTAAGCATTTTAAGGTGATTGGCTTGCTTTATAGGTAATAATTTCTTGTTAAAAGAGGAGGTAAAAAAGCCGATCGCAATGGTCGACTTTTTATATTGATAATAACCTCAAAATAAGATTGCTTATTGTAGTAATTTTGCAGCGTGTTTAGCAAAATAAGTAGCTATAAAATCAGCTCCTGCTCGTTTAATAGCGGTGAGTTGTTCTAAAACAACCGCATCGTGGTCTAGCCACCCTTTTTCAGCCGCAGCTTTAATCATAGCGTATTCACCACTTACTTGATATACCGAAACAGGTACCTCTACAGCGTCTTTTATCTCGCGTGTAATATCGAGATAAGGCAAGCCGGGTTTTACCATTACAATATCGGCTCCTTCTTCTACATCTTGCATAGCTTCTTTAATCGCCTCAATGCGGTTTCCGGGGTTCATCTGATAAGTGTCTTTGTTTTTAGGAATATTTGCATCAGCTACAGGGGCAGAGTCTAAGGCATCGCGAAAGGGGCCGTAAAAAGCAGAAGAATATTTGGCGCTATAGGCCATAATCCCGCAGTTTGTATAGCCATCTTGATCTAGCGTTTCTCTAATGGCCAAAATACGACCGTCCATCATGTCGCTAGGCGCAACGAAATCAGCGCCGGCTTGCACGTGAGACAGAGCCATTTCTTGCAATACTTTTACAGATTCATCATTCAGTACTACTCCGTCTTTTATAATACCATCGTGCCCATAAATAGAGTAAGGATCCATAGCAACATCGGTCATTACGAGCATTTCAGGCACCGCTTCTTTTACGGCTTTAATAGCTCGTTGCATCAGCCCATTGGGGTTTAAGGCTTCTCTACCTGCATTATCTTTTAAGTTTTCGGGTACTTTTACGAATAATAAAACTGAATTTATGCCTAATGCCCACAGCTCTTTAACTTCTTTTTGCAAAGTGTCTAGGCTGTGGCGATAGTAGCCCGGCATAGAGCTAATTTCATCAACAATATTTTTTCCTTCAACAACAAAAAGTGGGGCTTGAAAATCATTAGGGGTTAAAGTGGTTTCTCTTACTAAATTGCGAATAGCTTGAGAACTGCGCAGACGACGATATCTATTTCTTAATTTCATAGTTTATATAATTTTAGCAAGTTTATCCATAACTTTCCTGAGGGTAAAATTGCGATGCAAAGATACGAATTATCCTTGCCTTTAGGTAAACATAAAGTTGAAGAATGCGCCATGAAAAAAATGTATTTCACTCGATTTGAAGAGATACATAAATGGTTTCATTTTTTATACCTATCTTGGTGATGCAAATTAATTTTTGAGAATGATGAAAGGTAAAATGTATTGCCTGTTGGCAGTTTTTAGTTTGTTGGCTTGCAAAAATCAAACAGAGAAAGCGGGTGCCACCCGGTATCCCATTTCCGTAAAAACACACATAATGAAGAATCCGACTTATAAAGAAGACTCTATTTCGGTAATTCCGGTGCATCACGCATCTTTTGTGCTACACCTTAACCACAAAACGATTTATGTAGATCCGGTAGGGAATCCGGATTTATACAGTCACTTTTCGCCGCCTGATATGGTGCTCATCACCCATGCCCACCCTGATCATTTTTCGGATAGAACCCTAGAAGCCGTTGTTCCACAAAATACACCTTTGTTGGCACCGGCATCTATTGTAGAAAAATTGCCGACAGATTTAAAACAAGAGATTAAAGTGCTGAAAAATGGACAAACAGATACTTTGTTGGGTATTCGTGTTAAAGCGGTTCCGGCTTATAATCTACGGCCGGAGGCACAAAAATTTCATCCTAAAGGTTGGGGGAATGGCTATGTAGTTTCGTATGGTGGAAAGCGGGTGTATATTTCGGGCGATACCGAAGACATTCCGGCTATGCGAAACCTAAAAAATATTGATGTGGCTTTTGTTTGTATGAATTTACCGTATACCATGACGGTTAATCAAGCCATTGAGGCAGTTTTAGCTTTTAAGCCTAAAAAAGTGTATCCGTACCATTATAAAGGAACAGATGGATACAGCGATGTGGCTCGTTTTAAACGTGTGGTAGAGAAAAAGGATTCGGCTATTACCGTTCAGCTATTAAATTGGTATCCGGAACGCAAATAGATTCTCAATCTTTTACTTTTTTTAGGCATCGATCTATCATGGCTACGGCCTTATCTACAGTTTCTTTTTTGGTACGAAAAGCTAGGACGGCCATGCGTATCACAAACCGGTTCTGTACAATAGTTGAACTTAAAAAGACTTCACCATCTGCATGAATTTCATCCATTAATTGTCTATTCTTTTTGTCGCTTTCTTCTTTAAAAGGATACCAAAAATAGGAAATAGAGAGATCGGGTTCAGGGCCGAGTTCAAACCCACGTTCGGCTAATTTTATTCTGAAATATTGAATAAGGTACAATTTTTCTTCTAAGCAAGCTGTAAAAGGTTCGATTCCCATCATTTGTAAAGGCAACCAAATACGCAACCCTCTAAAATGTTTGGTGAGTTCAGGAGAAAGATTAGCCGGACTTTTAACGATTTCTTCGTGTGCAGAATCTTGCATATAGTTGGCTTCATAGTAGTTAGAGTGCAAGGCAGCTTGTGCGTCTTTTATCAAAACAGCACCAACGCCGTAAGGAATGAAAAGACTTTTATGTGGATCGACAATAATAGAATCGGCTTTTTCAATCCCTTTAAATTGCTCTTTTTTAGAGGTTAAAATAAAGAAACCACCATAGGCACCATCTACGTGAAGCCAAAGGTCATATTTATGAGCAATTTCTGCTAGCTCGTCTAGTGGGTCAATTGCTCCGGTATCGGTGGTACCGGCGGTGGCTATAATTAGAAAGGGGCGTAATCCTTGAGAAAAATCTGTTTTTATTAGTGCGGTTAACACATCGGGTTTTAGGCGATGATGATCGTCTAACGGAACTTGTCGAATAATAACATCTTCTAGTCCAATAATTCGCAGTGCTTTTTGAGTTGAATGATGTACTTGTTCACTTAAATAAACCACACTTTTTTGTACGGCATCATTTTTTACTTTGTATTTATCTCGAGCAGCTGTAAGGGCAATCAAGGTAGAGATAGAGCCTCCTGAAGTAAGGTTTCCGACTGCATTTTCAGGAAAACCAAATGTCTTTTTAAGCCAGTTTACTACCTCATTTTCAATAGTTACGGCTCCCGGAGAAGCATAATAAACACCGGCATAAGGGTTGGTGGCTGCGGCAATTAAATCGGCTAATGCGCTGATAAAAATACCTCCTCCGGGAATATATCCCATATGCTTGCCAGACGAGGCATTAATACCAGTCTCGGCTACTTCTTTTTGGTAAAATTGAAGCAATTCAGCAAGTGTTCTTTTTTGACCGTCTATAGCCAATGATTTTGGTTCACGTTGGCTAAAAGAGGGGGTTTCTTTAAGGTTAGAAAGAAAGGTGTTTATATAATCTGAAATGCTTTGAAGTAGTGCCACTCTTTCGGTTTCAGAGATGTCTAATGTTTGGCTGGCAGCTCGTAGTGCACTAAGTTTAGCAATAATTTCTTCGTTCTTCACAATGATTTTTTTAGAAAGCCTTAAAGGTAAGACAAATTAACAGTAATGATGAAAGATTATGTAATGCCGTAACGGTTAGCCATTTGTCTATAATCCGCGTAAAATTAAATGGTTTGATATTCTCTTTTTACATATGTTTCTTAACGGAATAAACGTGGGTTTAGTGTTGAGATGAAGCGTTAAAATATTCGGATTTTAATTGATGAATGAGCTGCTGAGTAGGTAGAATATGTTTGATATTAGCAACCCCATGGCCGGCAGACCAGATATCTTTCCATGCCTTTGCTTTATTGTCTATAGCTATAAAATCAGAATTGTTTTTTTGCGTGGGGTTTATACCGGCTTTTTCAAGCGTTTGTTTGATAAAATTAGCGGATACACCGGTAACAGCATCTGTATAAATGAGGTCATTAATGGTAATACGGGTAAGCATTTCTTTATAATCAGGACTAGCCAAGCTTTCTTTTGTGGCCATAAAGCGGGTACCCATATATGCCATATCGGCTCCCATTTGTTGAGCGGCTAGAATATCACCTCCGGTGCTTAACCCTCCGGCTAAGACAAGGGTACCTTTAAATATGTTACGGATTTCTTTTACGAAAGCAAACGGGCTAGCGGTACCGGCATGTCCCCCGGCACCGGCTGCCACGGCAATAATTCCGTCAACGCCTGCTTGGGCTGCTTTTTCGGCGTGCCTTTTTTTAATAACATCATGAAAAACAAGACCTCCGTATTGATGCACGGCACTAACCACTTTTTTTACCGCTCCCAACGAAGTAATGACAAGGGGTACCTTATGTTTAATACATAATTGTAAATCGGCCATGGCACGTGGGTTACTTTTGTGTACAATGATATTAACGCCAAACGGAGCCGGCTTTTGACCGGTTTTATTTTTATACTGGGTGAGTTGTGATTGAATTTGAATCAACATTTGTTCGAAATCTTGACTAGTCTTTCCATTAAGAGATGGAAAAGTGCCAACAATTCCGGCTTTGCATGTTTCAATAACAAGATCTACTCCGGATACTAGAAACATAGGAGCCGCAATAAGCGGCAAAGTAAGTGATTTAAGTGCTGAAGGAAGTGGCATAAAGATTGTATTATTAGAGGACTAAAAGTACGAAAAAATGAATGGGGAAACTTTTGTTGAGTAAAAAGAATGGCTAAGACTCTATTATATTCTTAAAAAAGATACAATGAAATACTAAAATATGTCATTTGTATATTTAACGTTTTTATGGTTATGAATATAAGCATCTAATAATCAATTATATAAATAATGTTTGAATAACTAATAATCTTGAATAAAAAAGAAAAACAGGACGATTAATTCGTACTTTTGTAAAGTAATTAGAGGAAAGTATAAGTGCTTTCTTATATGTAAATGAAGTAATAATCAAAAAGAATCAATTATGTCAATAAGTAAAACAAAATCTGGACAATCAATTGTGTTTTTTATGATTTGTGCTTTTCTGTTTTCCGCAAATACTTTTGCACAAAAAGTGGTAAAGATGGATGGTACAGACCAAATGCGGTTTAGCGTAGAGCAAATTACGGTAAGCCCGGGCGAGAAAGTAACCGTAGAGCTTACGGCTGCTACCAAGCTTCCAGCAGTGGCGATGTCTCATAACTTTGTGCTGTTAAAAAAAGGAGTAGATGCCAAGGCTTTTGCAATGGCAGGTATGACACATAAAAGCAACGATTATATAGATCCGGCTAAAGCAGGTGAAGTAATAGCTCACACCGATATGGCCAGTAAAGGCAGTACGGTAAAAGTGACTTTTACAGCACCCACAGCTCCCGGAAATTATACGTATATCTGTACTTTTCCCGGACACTATATTTCGGGTATGAAAGGTACACTTACGGTAAAATAGTGTAGCTCATATAATTTTAAAGTATTGCTTGCAAAGCTCTCGGGTTTTGCAAGCTTTTTTATGTTTTATGTAGAAATTTTAAATGAACATATTGTGTTAGTGATTTGAAAGGCATTTCCCTTTAAAAATACTGATTTTCATACAGTTGTTATATAAAAATAGAAAAAACGTCCTCAAATAATATCCAAATTCAGAAGATCTAAAAATCAAATTATTTTTTTAACATATTAATTTAGGATAAAATTGTCCTTAATTAAAAATCTGTTGTATATTTGTACCAGAAATAAAGGTGAAAAAAATAAAATTTCATCTTAGGGAATTTGGAACGATATAGAATTTTTAAAAGCTATTAGTTCCTCAAGGTAAAGAGTAGAATGTTCCATATATAAAACTAGAACTATGAATACTATGCAAAGCCGTAAAATTTCCAGAAAACAATTCATGAAAAACGCCGGAGGTGCCCTACTGGGAGGGGCGTTACTGTCTGCTTTTGATCTTTCTGCTGTAGAACGAGCAGTAGAAACACCTTTTCAAGAACCTATTTTTGCTAAAAAGGGAGATAATTGGGTAAGTACCTCTCGGGTGGCTGCTGATCCGGGGGTTATTCCGGCACCAATAACTAGAGATTATGCCAAAACGGTGCATATCGAGTTAGAAGCAAAAGAAGTTATGGGTGAAATTGAAAAAGGGACAAAGTTTCATTACATGACGTTTAATGGACAGATACCTGCGCCTATGCTTCGCGTGAGACAGGGTGATACAATTATTCTTACCCTAAAGTCTAATCTACACAATATGATGCTGCATAATATAGACCTTCATGCAGTGTATGGATCTGGCGGCGGAGCAGATGCTACTTATGTAACCCCGGGGAGTGCACAAACCATTAAATTTAAAGCAATGTATCCGGGTGCATTTGCCTACCATTGCGCGGTACCCGGAATGGACCAACATGTGAGTTCAGGTATGTTTGGGTTGATTTTAGTTGAACCTCAAGAAGGATTAACGAAGGTCAATAGAGAGTTTTACATAGGGCAAAATGAAATATATATTAAAGGAAAGGCCGGAGATCAAGGGTTGATGGAATTTGGTGTAGAGAAAATGATTGCCGAGAATCCGGATTATGTACTGTTTAATGGAGAAAAAAATGCCTTAAGCTCTCATGGGCATGGTGCTTTAAAAGCTAAAGTGGGAGAGACAGCTCGCCTGTTTTTTGTTAATGGTGGTCCCAATCTCATTTCAAGTATACACCCAATAGGCAACGTGTTTACGAAAGCTTGGCGAGATGGGGCTTTAGCTAATACGCCTGAACGATATGTGCAGACAATGGCGGTTCCTCCCGGAAACTGTGCAGTTTTTGAAATGGATTTCCCGGTGCCTTCAACCATTCATCTTGTAGATCACGCTATGAGCCGTATGGAACACAAAGGAGCTATGGGGCATATAGAAGTTGAAGGAGCTCCTGATAAATCGGTCTATGACCCCGATTATACTATAAAATGAAAATTGAATAAATCTTAACCCTTACTAATTATTAATTTTTAAATCATCAGTTATGCTAAATTTTAAGAAAATTTCAAAACCAGCAACTGTATTTCTTATGCTTTTTGCTTTTATGTGTTCAGCAAACACTTTTGCACAACGCGTTATTAAAATTTCTACTACCGACCAAATGCGGTTTACCGTAGACCATATTACGGCTAAACCGGGTGAGAAAATTACGATTGAGCTCGTTTCAAGTAGTCATTTGCCGGCCGTAGCCATGGCACACAATTTTGTATTGCTAAAACAAGGAGTTGATGCAAAAGCTTTTGTAATGGCCGGTGTAAGACACAAAGATAATGAGTATATAGATCCGGCTAAAGCCTCTTCTGTTATTGCAAAAACGGCCTTGGCTAGTGGAAGCCAAACCGTAAAAGTTACGTTTACGGTTCCTCAAAAAACAGGAAGCTATGAATATGTGTGTACTTTTCCCGGTCACTACATTTCGGGTATGAAAGGTACACTTATAGTAAAATAAGCTACTTATCAATTTAATAGCGGAGAAGACCTGTAAAGGACGTGTTTGCCCTTTACAGGTTGCTCCCGTTATTTATGAATGTCTTTTGTATTACAGTAATTATGAGGCTTGAAACCGATAATTAAATAATATTTTAAAACCTTAATTTAACCTCTAATCCCTCTACTTATGAAAACCTTTAAATTATTAACCCGTCTGTTCGGTCTGTTTTTAATAGCAAGTTTTATGTTGATTCCATTAAGAGGAACTGCCCAAGATGCTGTGGTAATTCACCTTAAAGGCTTAAATAATATGACGTATGATCGGCCTAATATTACCGTAAAACCCGGACAAAAAGTAACGATAAAATTAACCAATACAACGCAATTTGAGCCGTGGCAAATGTCGCATAACTTTGTGCTTCTCAAACAAACGGTAGATATTAAAAAGTTTATACAGGCATGTATTAAATATGCGCATAACGATTATATAGCCCCTGGATATGAAGATCAAATTATAGCACATACAGCTATGGCAGCCGGAGGAGAAACAGTAGAAGTAACCTTTATAGCCCCTAAACGCCCAAGTAAATATATGTTTGTGTGCACTTTTCCGGGGCATTTTTTAGCCGGAATGAAAGGAACATTGACGGTAGAAGAATAAATAAAAAAATGGTTTTGGATAATACAATCTAAGACAGAAATTTAAAGGGGTCATTTTATCTTAAAATGGCCTTTTTTATTGGGTGTATTTTATTTAGGATATTTATATCCGAAATAAAAATAAATAGCTACCTTTGTATTTAGAATAATTCAAAATAATAATATCAACTAGTAAAAATATACTGTTATGGATAGACCCGAAATGACCCCTCTAGCTGTAGGTAAATCGTTTAAAACGTTGCATGTTTCTGCAAAAGCCGGTATGAAAATGCCTAGTCACCACACCACTAAAGAAGCGGTAATCGTGGTACAGAAAGGAGAAGGTGTACTTAAGCTGGCGGCAGAAGATCGCTCTTTAAAAGCAGGAGATTCTTTTATTATCGGAGCCGGACAAGAACACAGTCTTGAAGTAAAACAAGATTTTGAAGCTGTGGTAACGATGGCTGTAGATGGAGAGATAGAATTTCCCAAATAAGTGTAAAACTCAAGGATAAACCAACATAAAACTGTAAATTGGAAATCATGGAAAATGTAGCTGAAAAATCGGTCGGTCAAATTGTTGCTGAAGACTATCGTGTGGCACAAGTATTTGAAAATCATCAAATTGATTTTTGTTGTAATGGTAATCGTAGCCTACAAGAAGTAGCACAAGATAAAAACATAGAACCAGAAACACTTTTGTCTGAGATAAAGGCAATAAAAAATGCCCAAGGGGGTGGTAGTACAGATTTTGATACCTGGCCATTAGATTTGCTGGCAGATTATATTGTAAAAACGCATCACCGATATGCTGAAAAACAAATTCAAACTTTAAAGCCATACCTAGAAAAGATTAGCCAGGTGCACGGAGGGCGTCATCCGGAGTTGTTTGAGATAAAAGAAATATTTGAAAACATTGCAGGAGAGATTACGACCCATATGAAAAAAGAGGAAATAATTTTGTTTCCTACCGTTAAAAAAATCGTACAAGCCAAAGAAAATCAAACAGAATTGCCTAACTTGTCTGTCGGAAGAGTAGAAAATCCGGTTAGCCAAATGACGCACGAGCACGATGACCAAGGCGAGGCGTTTAAAAAGATAGCCGAATTGAGCAATAATTTTACACCTCCTGCGGATGGTTGTAATACTTATAAAGTAACTTTAGGACTGTTAAAAGATTTTCAAACTGATTTGCATAAGCACATTCATTTAGAAAATAATATACTGTTTCCTAAGGTAGTCAATTTAGCTAAAGAATTAGCCGTATAAATGTTCGTTCCCCAGCACGGAATGGACACTTTTTTCGGTCTATGAAATACAAATTAATAACTTAAAATCCATTACCATGCCAAAACACCCATTTCAGGTAAAGAAAACCTTAGAACTTCAAGGTAAAAAACTGGAATATTACAGCTTGGAAGCATTAGAAAAACAAGGATATGCCATTGAAAAAATGCCTTTTTCAATTCGTATCCTATTAGAAAATGCGCTGCGTAATTTTGATGGTTTTACCATAACTAAAGAGCACATAGAAAGCTTGCTTAATTGGAATCCACAGACTGACGGAGAAAGCATTCCGTATAAGCCTGCGCGCGTCTTAATGCAGGATTTTACAGGAGTTCCTGCCGTAGTAGATATTGCGGCTTTGCGCTCTGAGGTAGCTCGAAAAAATAAAGATGCAGAAAAGATTAATCCACTTGTTCCGGTAGATTTAATTATAGACCACTCGGTACAGGTAGATTATTTTGCGGCGGACTACGCTTATGAAAAAAATATGCAAGAAGAATACAAACGCAATAATGAGCGGTATACCTTCTTAAAATGGGCTCAGAAAGCCTTTGATAATTTTAGCGTAGTTCCTCCGGGAATGGGGATTTGTCATCAAGTTAACCTTGAATATCTCGCACAAGGCGTAAAAGAAAGAAACGGGCAATTGTTTCCGGATACGTTGGTAGGTACCGATAGCCACACCCCAATGGTTAATGGTATTGGTGTTGTGGGTTGGGGCGTTGGCGGTATTGAAGCCGAAGCTGCGCTGCTGGGACAACCCATTTATATGATTATGCCAAAAGTAGTCGGGCTCAAACTTACCGGAAAATTACCGGTGGGTACGACGGCTACCGATATGGTTTTAAACATAGCCGAAACGTTACGTAAACATGGAGTGGTAGGTAAATTTGTAGAGGTTTTTGGAGATGGACTCGATAATTTATCAGTGCCGGATCGCGCTACCGTAAGTAATATGTCGCCAGAATTTGGCTGTACAGTTACATATTTCCCTATAGATGACAAAACCTTAGAGTATATGCAGCTTACAAATCGCCCTGATGAGGTGATAGAACGTGTAAGAACCTATTGTAAGGCCAATAAATTGTGGAGAGAAAATACAGATGTAATTACCTATTCTTCGGTCGTCGAATTAGATTTATCTAAAATTGAACCTTCTGTGGCCGGTCCTAAACGACCGCAGGATAAAATTTTAATGAAGAACCTGAAAGAGAAATTTAAAGACCTGCTTAAAGACGAATTTCATCGTGATTACGTAGATTTAGACAAACGAGAAGCCCTAGTTGCCTCTTCTGTAGAAGGATTAGAACAAGCCACGGCTGTCGCTGCTCCTCAAACCAAAACAAATAAGTTACGAACGGTTTGGGTAGATAATATTCAAGATAAGTTTGAATTATCTGACGGGTCAGTTGCCATTGCGGCTATTACTTCTTGTACCAATACTTCTAACCCTTTTGTGATGATTGGTGCCGGGTTGGTGGCGCGTAATGCGCGTATCAAAGGAATAGATACCAGACCTTGGGTAAAAACCTCTTTGGCTCCGGGCTCTAAAGTGGTAACCGATTATTTAGAAAAAGCCGACTTGATGCAAGATCTCGAGGCCTTAGGCTTTCATTTGGTGGGCTATGGTTGTACTTCTTGTATTGGAAATTCAGGGCCTTTGCCTCCTAAAATTAGTGAAGCAGTTGATGATAATGACTTAGTGGTGGCCTCTGTGCTTTCGGGGAATAGAAATTTTGAGGCACGGGTACATAACAAGGTAAAAATGAACTTTTTAATGTCACCTATGCTGGTGGTTGCTTATGCTATTGCCGGAAGAGTAGATATTAATCTAACTGAAGATCCGTTGGCGTATGATAAAAATGACCAACCAGTATATTTAAAAGATATTTGGCCTTCAGATGATGAAATCAATAAAATTATGCGAGAGGTACTTTCTCCGGGTGATTTTAGTAAAGATTATGGCGAAATATTTGCTGGAAACGATATCTGGAGAAACTTAGAAGCACCTACCGGAAAAATTTATGAATGGGATGATAAATCAACCTATATCAAAGAAATTCCATTCTTTAAAAATATTTCTGAAGAGCCGACTGATTTAAAAGACATTAAGGGCGCAAAAGCTTTGTTGGTTTTAGGACAGAGTATAACAACAGACCACATATCACCAGCTGGTCGATTTAGCAAATTTTCTGCTGCCGGTCAGTATTTGGTCAGCAAGGGTGTAGATCCTAGAAACTTTAACTCATACGGTTCCCGTCGAGGAAACGATGAGGTAATGACGCGCGGAACGTTTGCCAATGTACGTATCAAAAACCAGTTGGTAGACAAAGAGGGAGGCTATACTATTCATATCCCTTCAGGAAAAGAGATGACCGTGTTTGACGCTGCCCAAAAATATAAAGAAGAGAACACACCATTAGTAGTGCTAGCCGGAAAAGAATATGGAAGTGGTTCTTCGCGAGACTGGGCTGCTAAAGGAACTTTCTTGCTAGGCATCAAAGCCGTGATAGCTGAGAGCTATGAACGTATTCATCGTAGTAATTTGATGGACTTAGGGGTACTTCCGCTTCAATTTAAAGAAGGAGAAGGTGCTGAATCTTTGGGTCTTTCAGGAAAAGAGACCTTTGATATTAGTGGTATAGCAGATAATCTGACCCCACACAAAGAAGTAGATGTAATAGCTACAGACGATAATGGCAAAAAAACCAGTTTTAAAGCTATTGTTCGACTAGATTCTGATATAGAAATTGAATACTATCGCAATGAGGGTATCCTTCAATATGTGCTTCGACAATTTTTGAAAGAGAATTAAAAAGCATTTTTTTGAATAATTAAGATTGTTCATATTGGGTTGCGCCGGGCGTTATTGCCCGGCGTACTTGCATAAATAAGAAATGTAGAAGGCTGACAAAATATCCCCTGAAGGGTAGGAAAACTGGTTATTTTTTCTTAATTTTGAGTCATTCTAAATAACAAAAACACACCAAAAAATAAGTGCGATGAAAACAGCATCCATGACCCATGCTATTCAGTATAACGAGGGCCGTCCTAATATCAGTGTTCTGTTCAATACAGAGGCTGGAAAGGAGATTCGAATTGTCTTTAAAAAAGGGCAAGTTATGAAAGAGCATAAAGCTCCATTTCCCATTGTGGTTGAGGTTTTTAAAGGTCAAATAGATTTTGAAGTACTGGGTAAAACCCATGCGTTGAAAGCAGGTGATTTGATTGCCATAGAAGAAGGAAATGTGCCTCATGAATTAACCGCAGTAGAAGATAGTATTGTTCGATTGAGTCTTCATAAAGGTGATTCGACCAATAGAGTTAAAGACGCTGCAAAAAAATAAATGTATAATTAATAACACAAATAAATATAGTATGAAAAAACACACTGCCCATGCCGTATGGAACGGCTCTGTAAAAGAAGGAAATGGAAAATTAACCACTAAAAGCAAGGTGTTAGACGGTCAGCAATACTCTTTTAAAACTCGTTTTGAAGATGGAAACGGAACCAATCCGGATGAGCTTATTGCCGCTTCTCATGCCGGCTGTTTTGCGATGGCTACTAGCCTTATCTTGGGTGAAAATGGGTTTACTCCGGATTCTTTAGAAGCAACGGCTGTAGTAACGATGGATCCCGAAAAATTGGCCCTTACCAGCTCTCACTTAACCCTTAAGGGAAAAGTTTCCGGTATCACGGAAGAAAAATTCTTAGAGATAGCCCAAGCAGCAAAAGAAAACTGCCCCATAAGTAAAGTGCTTAATTTAGAGATTACCTTAGATGCCTCTTTGGTAAAATAAGAAATGATCATAAATGAGTAAAAAACTAATTAAATTATTTCTGCGGCTGGCGTTGGGTATCGGTTTTCTGTCGCCTGTTTTAGATAGATTTGGTCTTTGGGGAAGCACATGGGGCAATTGGGATAGTTTTGTAAAATACACCCAATCATTGGTACCATGGTTAACTCCCCGATGGACGAGTATAGCTGCTATTGTTGCAACGGTTGCAGAAATAGTTTTTGGTGTTTTTTTACTCTTAGGTTGGAAAGTACGTCTATTTGCTAACCTAAGCGGAACCTTAATGTTGTTGTTTGCATTAGCTATGTGGACATCTTACGGGATAAAAGCCCCGTTAAACGCATCCGTTTTTGCTGCTTCGGCAGCTGCGTTTGCACTGGCAACAATCCGCGTAAAATTTTTAGAAATAGATTGATTTTGTTAAAAAGTAACTTGTAACTCCTGTTGTGTATTTAAAGTGTTAAAACAGACATTTGATGGAAAAATGAGGGCTAATGCACGTCAGGTTTGTAACGTAATTAAATATAAATATTATGAATGATTCTGAAAACATGTTTCCTGCAGCTACCAAAGAAATGGCCGAAGCTAAAGCGGCCTTAGCTCCCGAACAAATTAAAGCTTGGCGTAATTTTAGTCAAACCGTTTTTAAAAAAGGAGTATTAGATGAAAAAACTAAGCAACTTATTGCGGTGGCAGTAGCCCATGTTACTCAGTGCCCGTATTGCATCCGTTCACATGCTCCACAAGCATTGCGTAGTGGTGCTTCTAAAGAAGAAATTATGGAGGCTATTTGGGTGGCCGCTGAAATGCGTGCTGGTGCTGCATATGCCCATGGTAGCATTGCTATGGATGCTATAAAGGATAAGTAAAATGAGGGATTAACTAGATATAACCTATCTTTTTTTATTAAATTTTATGCTACATGAACGATTCTTTTTTAGAAGAGGCCTATAAAGAGGCTCAGATGGGGCTGGTAGAAGGAGGTATTCCTATCGGGTCCGTTTTGGTTTATCGTAATCAGATTATTGGACGAGGACACAATAGGCGTGTACAGCAAAAAAGTCCAACACTGCATGCCGAGATAGATGCACTCGAAAATGCCGGTAGGCAACCGGCTTCAGTTTATAAAGAGAGTGTGCTCTACACCACGCTTTCTCCGTGTGCTATGTGTACAGGGGCTATTCTGTTGTACGGTATTCCAAAAGTAGTAATTGGTGAGCACGAGACCTTTTTAGGAGAAGAAGAATTGCTAAAATCTAGAGGAGTGATGGTAGAAGTGCTTCACGATACCTCTTGCATAGCATTGATGCGTCAGTTTATAAAAGATAATCCCGAATTGTGGAATGAGGATATAGGTGAAGAGTAATTAGTAATAATGAAAAGAGAAAAACAAAAACAGGTCTGGACCATAGGGCATTCTACTCATCCACTAGCTGAATTTGTACAATTACTCAAGGCTTTTCATATTGAACAATTAGTTGATATTAGAGGGCTTCCGGGTTCTAATAAATTTCCACAATACAATAAAGAAAATTTGGAAAAGACCATGCCGAAAGAACATATTCGGTATGTATATCTCAATCAACTTGGGGGTAGACAGCGGTTTCACAAAGATTCTAAAAATACGGTGTGGCACAATAAATCGTTTAGAGCGTATGCAGATTACATGGAAACCGAAGAATTTGCAGCCGGACTCAATCAATTAAAAGTATTAGCGCTTCAATGCCCCACTGCTTATATGTGTGCAGAAGCGGTGTGGTGGCGATGCCATCGGTCTATGGTTTCGGATGCATTGAAGGTGGAGGGGTGGAACGTGATGCATATTATGGCACTGCACACCGCAAAAGAACATCCTTATACCCAACCGGCACAAGTTGTTAATGGTAAATTGATATATGGCTCAGGAAAGGATAAAATAAAAGAAAATTAAGATTTGAAAAAATATAAATGCAAATAGATCAACAAATTGCGATTGTAACCGGAGCGAGTAGTGGTTTGGGAACAGCCATAACCAAAGCTTTGGTAAAAAAAGGAGCAGAAGTTTACGGTTTGGCGCGTAACATAGATGCTTTGCAGAATTTACATAGTGAATTGGGGAACCAGTTTCATCCGGTGCGGATAAACATTACCCATCAAGAAGCAATAGCAGATTGGATAGAACAAACTTTTTCTGCTACTCATAGTCCGAGTATTCTTATAAACAATGCAGGAATTGGCAGATATCAAAAGGTTGATGAGATGGATTCGGAGGATTGGTTGGCTATGATAAACACTAACTTAAACGGATTATACTTTATAACAGCCCCGATAGCTGCTTTAATGAAAGAAAATAAACAGAGTACACACATCATAAATATTGGATCTATTTTAGGTACACTAGGGCGTGCAGAAGCGGCGGCTTATTGCACCACAAAATTTGGAGTAAGTGGATTTAGTGAGGTGTTGTTTAAGGAACTTCGTTTTTACAATATTAAAGTAACTTGTCTTAATCCGGGTTCTATAGATACAGAATTTTTTAAGCAATCAGGTGTAAAAAACCATCACAATATGTTGCAACCCAAAGATTTGGCAGATACAGTTGTTTACGTATTAGAAACGCCGGATAATATGTTAATCAATGAGTTAACAATAAGACCTCTAAACCCGAGGCCTCCAAAAATAAATGATTAAACAATAAAAAAATGAGCTTAATTTTAAAACGTGTGTATGAGGCTCCCAGTCCACAAGATGGTTACAGATTGTTGGTAGACCGGTTGTGGCCAAGAGGAGTAAGTAAAGAGAGAGCGGCTCTAGATGAGTGGAACAAAGACATTGCTCCTTCAAACGAGTTACGCAAGTGGTTTGGGCACCAGCCGGAACTTTTTGAAGAATTTGCGAAACGCTATAAAGAAGAACTCAAAGCACATGCAACAGTATTGAATCGTATCAAGAAGCGGGCAAAGAAGGAACCTGTATGCATACTTTATGGAGCCAAAGATGAAACACACAACCAAGCAGTTGTTTTAAAAAAAGTATTAGAAACGCTATAAAATAAATATTTTGGACCGAAGTAAGGGACTCAAACCGTTTAGTCGGGAGCATCATCACGGCCTTTTGCTATCGTGGAAAATTAGAACCGGAATTGCAAAAGGAGTTAGTTTTGAGCGTATTAAAAAATATACAGACTGGTTTTATAAAACCTATTTGGTGCCCCATTTTGAAGCCGAAGAAAAATATGTACTCCCGATTTTAGGAAAAAATGATCCGTTGGTAAAAAAAGCCATTGCAGATAGACGTAGATTAGATAAGCTCTTTTTAGGCAATAAAAAAAGACCTGAAATAGCCTTGAGTTTGGGAGAAGAAAAATTAGAGCAATACATTCGTTTTCAAGAACACAAATTATTTAAGCGCGTACAAGAAGTGGCCTCTAAAGAACAGTTAGAGCATATTGAAAAAGCGTATAACGAACAGGAGTTTAAAGAAAACACAACAGATACTTTTTGGGAATAAGGAAGGGTTTAACAAGATCCTCGTTACATTTATGTTGAATGCTCAGATGGGTGTTTTACCAATAGCGTCCTAAACGATTTAGGTTGAATCGTTAAAACAACAGGTTTTATACGTAGTTTCACATTCGTTTAATTTATAGGGTTTGGAATGGCTTTTTGAAAAAAATGTTGAAAATCAAGGAAGCAGGGGTGGCCGAGGGATGAAAATCTGTTTGAGGACGACGAGTAGGAGGACGAGTTATTTTCATCCGTGGCTGGGGTTTCCGTAGTATTTTTTACATTTTTATTCACTAGCCTAGACTTTTTTGGTTCTTTTTTTGGCAATGAAAAAAAGAACAATGTAATTATTTAGGACAACATTGGTATTCCACTAAAAAATAGTCATTATACCGACTCTGCTAAAAGCATAGCAGTCAATGATTTTTCTAGCATAGAATTTGGTATTGGTTGGTCAATTATTACATACCCAATACGAGTTAAGAGCGTAAAAGGCCGTGATGTAGAAGGTTTTTGTGCATTTACCAACTCAATTATAGCGGTTATATCGGGTTGGGTTAAAGCGATTTTTTTAAAAGAATGAAGAAGAACCTGTTTAACGGTGGTTAAGTCTCTCTCTGAAAATCCGGTTAAAAGTAATGATAAATAACTGGTAACTAATATTCCGGCGGCTAAGGCCTCACCATAAGATAAAGGTTTTTTTTCTGGTTGCGTAGCAAAATAGGTGAGCAAAATCGGGGTGAGTTCTGTTCCGAATTGCAATTTTTTTCGACCTTCTACCTCGTTAGAAGCAGCAATCATAATTTTTTGTTTTAACTGCAAAGCATCCTTAATCAACACTTCCAAATCAGTTAGATTGAGCTGACTTAAGTCGCTTAGTTTTTCCCAATAATTTTCGTCGGCTATCAATCCGTAGCGCAACATTTCCACCAACCCGTTTTTTAATTGATTTTGTGAGAGTGTGTGTATAAATTGTATATCAATGAGCCGGAGATTTGCCGAATTATTTGTATCTAAAAAATAATCGTCAGAAGGAGTAAGCATACTATACAAGGTAGTCGGAACTTCAATAAAAGAAACACCTTGTAGGTGCTGGCTAACCAGATGCCTCCCTAATTGGCAAATAAAGTTCCCTCCCAAATTTATGAGTAACGCATTTTTGTTACCCCCCAATTCAAAAAACGTCTTTTTAAGCTGTTCAAGAAGTGTAGGTAGCTGGCTTTTATCTTCTTTATTTACCGTAATAATAGCTGAATCTGCAGCGGTAAATATGTGTTGGTAGAAGCTTGTAATACAGTGTTTGTGCGTGTTTTCGGTGCAGAGTATAAAGATTTTTGAAGGTGATTTTTTCGCTATAAATTTATTTAAAATTTGATAGCTATTTTCACCAAAAACAGTTGTACTTTTAGCGTGGGGAAATTTATCCATATTGACCTGTTTATGAAGATTAGATATAAGTTAATCGTTCTAATCTTTAAAATTAAATTGCAAAGTTAATGGAGAAAAAAATATTTAATGATACGAAGCATGCTTTCGCTTTAAAAAGTGATAAAGAACTTAACAAATCTATCTTTATTTTTAAGATGATGAGTCATTCTTGGTTGGTAAATATAGGTACCAAGCTGACTAATTTTTGTTTAAAGTTAAAACTGCCAGTAACAGGATTAATTAAAAGTACAATTTTTGAACAGTTTTGCAGTGGTGAGACAAAAGAAGAAAGTTTACATGTGGTTAAAAAGATTCATACCATGAATGTTTATACTGTCTTTGATTTTGCTAGTGAGGTGCGCGAAAAAGGAGAAGCTGCCTTTGATAAGGATGTTGAAAATCAAATAATTATTGCTGATTTTGCAGCAAATCACAAGGAAATTCCGTACGTGGTGGTTAAACCTTCAGCTATTGGGAATTTTGACGTGTGGACAAAGGTAAACGATGGCGAATCGTTAAATGCTGAAGAACAACAAACTTGGGATAATATTGAAGAACGCTTAGATACTATTTGCAAAAAGGTTTATGACCTCAATTTACGTTTGTTAGTTGATGCCGAAGAATCGTGGATTCAAACAGCTGCCGATAACTTAGTCGAAAAAATGATGGTTAAGTACAACAAAAAACGTGCAGTGGTTTATAACACCGCTCAATGCTACCGTTGGGATCGTTTGCAATATATTAAAGATATTCATAAACGTGCTGTAGAACAAGGCTTTAAAGTAGGAATGAAAATTGTACGCGGTGCTTATATGGAAAAAGAGAATGCGCGAGCCTTGCAAATGGGATACCCAACCCCGATTTGTGAAGATAAAGAAGCAACTGATGTAAACTATAATGCGGTGTTACACTACTGCATGCAAAATCTGGAAGATATTGCCGTTTATATAGGTACTCACAATGAGGTGAGCTCATATATGGCGATGCAGTTTATTGATGAAATGGGCTATGCTAAAGATGATGACCGCATTTGGTTTAGCCAATTGTATGGAATGAGTGATAACATTACATTTAATTTAGGTCTAAATGGTTATAATTCAGCTAAATTTATTCCTTTTGGAAAGGTGGAAGAAGTGGTTCCTTATTTAATTAGACGCGCACAAGAAAATACTTCTGTAAAAGGACAAACGGGTCGTGAACTTGCCTTGCTACAAGAAGAAAAAAATAGACGCGAAGGAACTTATGTTAAGCGTGTGGAGTAGGGACCGGATTTTTATTTAATGCTTAAAAATTATAAAATGGTAGTAGAACAAACCTACATTGTTTAATTGAGGCCAATCCTTGTTAGCAAAACGAAGAGGTGTTTGTTCACTTTATTCTCATTACCCTCCCGCTATGATTAGATTTAAATTGAGGAAGGACTTATTCGTAAGGTACTTGGAGAATTGTGAAACTCAGCTGTATTGAATACATACATTTTTGGGTTCTGTAAAGAAGTTGAGAGCATGAAAACCGCCTTCGCGTCCAACTCCGCTAGCTTTTACTCCTCCAAAAGGAGTTCGTAAATCGCGGTTCATCCATGTGTTTACCCACACAATACCGGCTTCTAGCTGATTGCTGATACGCATCATTCGGTTGAGGTCTTGTGTCCATAGAGAAGAAGATAATCCGTAACGAACGTCATTGGCCATAGCTACTGCTTCTGCTTCTGTTTTAAAAGGAAGAAGCGTTACCACCGGACCAAAAATTTCTTCTTGGTTGAGTTTACAGTTATTAGAAGGTACCTCAATAATGGTGGGAGCGATGTAATAGCCGTTTTCATGGTTTTTGACTGTTACTGCCCGACCACCTACTACTATTTTGGCTCCTTCTTTTTTGGCCTCCTCAAAATAGTGCATCACCTTCTCAAAATGTGGTTTAGAAACCAGGGCTCCTAAATCGGTATCAGGGTTAGTAGGGGCTCCTACTTTTAATTTTTTGGTTTTGGCAATAAAATCGCGTTTAAATCGCTCGTAAATTTTTTCTTCTATCAGAATACGTGATCCACATAAACAAATTTCGCCTTGGTTTGCAAAAGAAGACTTTACGGTAGTAGCCAGCATCTTGTCGTAATCACAATCGGCAAAGATGAGGTTAGGGTTTTTTCCGCCTAATTCGAGTGATAATTTTTTAAACAAAGGAGCGGCTATTTTAGAAATATGCGCTCCGGTTTTGGTGCCTCCCGTAAACGAGATGGCTTTTACCTTAGGGTGTGTTACCAGTGCTTCTCCTGCGGTGCTGCCAAGTCCATGCACAATGTTGAGCACGCCTTTGGGAAGCCCAACCTGTTGGCATACTTCACTGAGTAGGTAAGCGGTCATGGGGGTTATCTCGCTTGGTTTAGCCACCACGCAGTTTCCGGCAGCCAGCGCCGGAGCAATTTTCCACGTAAATAAATAAAGTGGAAGATTCCATGGAGAAATGCAGCCCACAACTCCTAACGGCTTCCGTAAGGTATAGTTCATGGTATTTTTGCCCACGCTTTCATAGGCATCGCTGCCAAACTGGGTAATGGCATGGGCATAAAAGCGAAAATTGCTCACCGCTCGCGGTATATCTACCGCGCGTGCTAAAGAAAGCGGTTTGCCGTTGTCTTTAGACTCGGCTGCGACAAACTTCTCAAGTTGTTGCTCAAGTGCATCGGCTATGCTGAGAAGCATACGGCTACGTTCGTCTATAGGCGTATTGGCCCATTGCGGAAAAGCTTGTTGAGCGGCGTTTACGGCTTGTGCTACGTCGGCTTTATTGCTGTTAGGAATCTTGGCATAAACCTGCCCAACAGAAGGATCATAATTGTCTATCCATTCTTCCGAAAGAGGATTGCGCAATTCGCCATTTATATAGTTTTGAAGATGAAACATAGGGTTATTTTTTGTGAGCAATTACTTTTACTTCTATCAATAAATGCGGGTGAGGTAGTTGATGAACGGCTACGGTGGTTCGGGTAGGCCCGGTTTCGGGTTCAAAAAACTCGCCGTAGGTTTCATTATATCCTTTAAAGTCGTTCATATTTACCAAAAAAGTGGTTATATCTACCACATGGGTTAGGTCGGCACCTTCTTCTTTAAGAATAGCTTCAATATTTTGAAAAACGGCACGTGTTTGTTGCCGAATATCTAAGCTTGTGGTACCCATTTCATCCACGTTGACGCCTTCAAAACTATTGTCGGCTCGTCTTGAGCTAGTGCCTGATACAAAAATAAAATCGCCCACTCGTTTTACGTGTGGGTATTTTCCACGTGGTTTAGCGCGACCGGCAATTACTTTTCCTTTCATATAAGAGGTGTTTTTAGAATAAAATAATGGGTTCTCTACAAATGTAAGTTTAATTGTGTAATCGTGAAGAAATTCGACATGGTTTTCAAGGCTACTTTATCGTAAATATGATAGAAACGGAAGAAATTGTATTTTTGTGCAAATAGTTGCTATATGGTTAAGATTTTATCCGATGAATTTTTACTGGTCACCACATGGATTAATGAGCTTCGCTCAATATCTGTACAAAAAGATCGGTTGCGTTTTCGTAGAAATATTGAGCGTATAGGTGAAGTGGCTGCAGTTGAGATTAGTAAACATCTCCCTACAAAACCGGTTGAGATTACTACTCCTTTAGCCAATATAAATTCAGTTGAATTAACTGTACAACCGGTTATAACCACCATACTGCGAGCCGGGGTGCCATTGTTTAATGGGATACTTAATTATTTTGACCATGCTGATTGTGGGTTTGTAGCGGCTTATCGCCAACATCAGTCTAATGACTATTTTAGTATAAAACAGGATTACTTAACCTGTCCCGATTTAACCGGACGTCCCTTAATTGTGGCTGATCCTATGTTAGCTACCGGCGCCTCTTTGTTAGAGGCCATTAAAGACTTGCTTACCCATGGAAAACCTTCGCAAATACATGTTGTAGCGGTTATTGCCAGCCAAGAGGGAGTGGAAGTGCTTCACAAGGCTTACCCGCAGGCTTCTCTTTATGTAGGAGTAATAGATCCGCATCTTACCGCAAAAGGATATATTTCGCCCGGCTTGGGAGATGCTGGTGATTTAAGCTTTGGGCAAAAATTACAGCGGTAAACATAGAACTTCCCCGGTTTTTAAGACGACTGCATGTTTGATAAAGGTAACTAGAACTAGCGGCAAACTGTTTGTTGATGGCTGTAATAATTTTCTTAGTTTATTTTTATTTGTTCCAACGCATTTTCTAAACTTCTGTCAGAAATAAAATATTTTTCAATAATTCGGTCTGATTTATTTCTGTCATTAATTGCTCTGACAAGTTCATTTTTTAAAAATTCATAGTCTGTAAAGTTTGTTTCTGTCGTTAATAGTAATTTTATCCATTTCCACATCTTTTTTTCTCCAATCTCTTGTTCAATTGCGGTCAAAATAATTGGAAAATAATCATATGTATATGAATTATAATCTGCGTAGTCAGCATACGTCTTTATTTCTGAAATTGGAGTGTAGCTTTTTTCTTTTACATTTGATAAAGTAGTTTTAAAGTAACTGTTGTAAATATCATTGCTTAAAACGTTTTGTGAAGCCTTTAAGGACAAATATTCGGCAAATCCCTCACAAATGACTCCTTGAATTATTGTATTGAACTTTATTGGACCAGCGCCAAAATAATAATGGGCAAGTTCGTGAGCAATAAAAATTTTATCTTCAGGGAATTTGTCATTTATCAAAGAGGCTAATCCATCTTGATTTTTTATACCAATGTTTATAATACTTGGATAATCAATGAACATAAACGAATACCCTTTTGATGTGGGAGAAGTCTGTATAAATTTAATGGTCTCTCTATAAGGAATGCCTATCTTTTTAACGTAAAATTTTTTAAAATCCTCTGTCAGTTTAGAGAACTTTTTCATTTGAGTTTCATCAATGTCAGGGTTTAGAAACCAATTATTATCAATTTTGTAAAAATTGTATTTGCCAACAAATAATGAAATATCAATAGGATTTTCGCTTTTAAATGTATGTCTTGAACTGTAAATAGGCTCGTTTCCATTTAGGTATAAAGCTGAACAATCATTGCAGATAATCTCAATAGAATATTTGACAGAACTATATCGCTTATCATTATCAACGTCATACAAAACTGGATACCAGCTAGTTTGATTACCGTCCATTCTCAATGTATTTTCAGAAAAAGCTATATTGCCTTTCCAATCGCTTGAGCTGTTCATTTCAGTGGTGTCTTTGTGTACAGGAAATTTTCCTGCATACTTTACGCTGAATGATTTAGGTCTATCTTTTCTATTCGGAAAAGTGTATAAAAAACTCTCATAAGAAATTTTCGGGTCGTATTGTCTGTTTAGTTTTATATTCTTGTTGTCTTGGTCTTTGAAGTATTGAATATTCAACCCTGAATTGATTAAAATTTTATAATTTTCAACTATTGGTAACTCAGTTATCGTAAAATCGCCTTCAAGTGTTCCATTTTCCACTGAAATTTTTAAAGTTCCTGTAACTTTTTGTGCTGACAAATTTTGGCAGAAAAAAATAATCAATATTATAATTCCGTATCTCATTATCTTCAAAACTATACTATTTTATGATGTAGTGTTGTTCAATTATTGTCACCAATTAGGTTCTTTGCGTAAACGGGTTTTAAAAGATTGAACTAGTTAACGTACTCAATGCCTAACACGGTTAAATGACGAGTTTCTTTGCCCAGCTTAAAAATAGCTGTTTCTCCCACTTTCTTGCCAATTAAAGCCCGAGCAATAGGAGCCGTAAAAGCAATTTTGTGTTGTTTTACATCGGCTTCATCAACACCAACTAATTGAAAGGTTAATGTATTACGTCCGTTTTTAAAGGTTACTGTGGCCCCAAAACGCACCTCGTCTTGTGGTTGTTTGCTCGGGTCTAATATCCGTGCCGACCGAATACGATCTACCAAGAGTTTTAGTTTGCCGTCTATAGCCATAGATGCGCGCCTGCGTTCGGTTTCGTTGTCTTTGGCTAAATTTTTTTGGGTTTCTTCTAAGGCCTTTTTCTCGTTGAGGAGTGCCTGGTAGCCTGTTGGAGTAACGTAGTTGATTACTCCATGGGGTAAGGGGGCGCGCGGGGGGATTACCGGTGCTTCTTCCTGGTCATCTTCTTTTACAAATCCTCTACTCATACAGTGACTTTAAGGGTCTAACATAGTCAAAATATAAGAATAAACAAACCTGTTTGATGGCTGTTTTTAAACTCACCTTGGCAAATATATACGCTTAAACTAATTTTGATTGCTTTAAATGTACGATAGTTATAAATGATTAGTTTGGTAAATTTGTCAAGTCTAAAAACAAACTTTTTATGGAAATTCTCTTTAAGGATACCGTAATACATACCGCTGTTTATGGAAGTGGAAGCCCGGTGATACTGCTACACGGCTTCTTAGAAAATCATCAAATATGGCAACCGTTTATTCCAGAATTAGAAAAAAAACACCAAGTTATTTGCCCCGATTTGTATGGGCATGGAAAGACTGCCGGTTTAGGAAAAATTACCTCAATGCGAGATTTTGCTGGTTTAGTGAATGCAGTTTTAGAGGTATTGAAAGTACGCGAGGCGGCATTTATCGGGCATTCTATGGGAGGTTATATTACGATGGCGATAACTGAGTTATTTCCAGAAAAAGTAGAGCGACTTATGCTGGTAAATTCTTCTCCGGCAGCCGATTCAGCAGTGCGGCGTAAAGAACGTGACCAAGTTACCCGTGTAGTACAAGAACACCCAAAAGTTTTTGTAAAAAATGCAGTAACCAACCTTTTTGCACAGAAGAGTAGAGTACAGTTTAAAGACAAATTATTGTGGTTGATTAAAGAAGCATCAGCTATGCAGGTGGTAGATATTGTGAATAGTGTTCAGGGTATGAAAGTACGGAAGGACCGCACAGACGTTCTCCGCAGTTTTTCAGGACAAAAAGCAATTATTGCGGGAGAAAAAGATACGCTGATTCCATTAGCCACACTTCGGCAAATTTCCCAAGAAACGCAGAGCCCACTTACCGTTTTTTCAGGCGGACACATGAGTTATATTGAACAGTTTGAAGGGGTGCAAAATACGATTAGCTCCTTTTTAGAAGCGTAATGTATTCTTCTAAATGTTATGCTTTTATGGGGTCTACTTGATTTCTACTTGATGTCCGGGTTTGAGTAAGTCTGTTATGGTTTTTACCGGGTTAAACGTTTTGCCGGGTACTTCTACAAAAATAGTATTCCAATGGGCCATAGAACCATTCCAAAGTCCGGGTAATTCAAGAGCTTTCAGCGGTTTTCCGTTTATAGACTTGTGCGTAATAAATCCTGATGTTGGATTTACATATTGTTGTAAATCAAATTTTTGTCCGCGGTAGTCGCGTATGCCACATACTAAATCTACCGGATTAAAATGGGTTGCTTTTTGCAGAATAGCAAGTTGAGTAGGATCATCGTGATTTATTTGGGCGGTTTCAACAATTTGTAAAGAAAAAGTATTATCGGCATTTTTAACCCAAAAAGGGCCTCCTCCGGGATCTCCGTGATTTTTGACCATTCCACAGATACGAATAGGACGATGATAAAATGAACGAACCTCTTTTTCAGTAACAAAAGAAAGTGTGTTGAGATGAAAAAAATTCTCAGCAATCCGTTTAGCTTCTGCTTGAATAGTGGTTGAAAATCCGTTTTTGTCTAACGTGCGTAAGAGCGCAAAAACTTCTTTTTGAATGGTAATTAACTGCCCGGCAAGCGCCTTTTTATAAGTGACTGTAAGCGGTAAATTTGTCCGTGTGACTACGTTGTCTATATTTTTTATAAAGACAATATCGGCTTCTATTTTGTTAAGATTTTGTAGCAGTGCACCGTGCCCGCCAGGTCTGAAAACGAGTCCCCCTTTTTCATCTCTAAAAGGTTCGTTCTGCGCATTGACAGCTAAAGTATCGGTGTTTTTTTCTTGAAATGAATAAGTAACAGAGAAGGATACATTTTCTTCGTTTTCTATTCGTTGTCGAAAATAAGCATAGGCTTGTTGAAAAGCGCTGAGGTGCGTTTCAGAAATGGTAAAATGTAATTGAGCATGCCGCTGATGAGAGGCATAAGCAGCTGCTTCATAAAAATGCTCTTCAAAAGCGGTAGCTGTTTTTTCTAGGTAAAGATGAAAAGGAATAAGCCCTTTAGGAAGCGCTGAAAAATCCATCTCCTCTACTAAAAACTGAATAAAAAGGTAAGCTTCCTCTTCTCTGTTTTCAGGCGTGTAGTCCGGGTGTGAAACCTGCATCTCAGCCATTACTTGTTCATAAAAAGGCAGTTCTTCGCAACGTTCAAAAAAAGATTGTAGTGGTTTAAAGGCCGGTTTTTTTAGAAAAGAGGATAGAGTGTCTTTCTGCGGATTAAAAGTGGCTATAAATTGATGCAGTTGTTTAAACATGCGTGTAGCTGCTCCACTGGCCGGAACAAATTTAACTACCTTTTGTACACTAGATTCGTAAGTGTGTAGGTATTGTTTTTGTTCTTTTTCTGAGAGTTGGATAATTCCGTTTTGTAAAGTGGCCGGCGCTGCAATTTGAATAGGCTGAATACCTTCTTTAAAGGTGTGCAATTGTTGAAGAACACGTTCTTGTGTTAATCCATGCCTTCGAATTTGTGTAAGGTCTTTAGCGGTAAAAGATGTTTTATTCATGCGTAAGATTGGTCTTTGTGCAAGGGTTCGTTTTGCAGTTAGCAGTCTAGTTTTTATAAACGGCTTTTTTTTGAAGTTGTTTTATTTTTTTCAGGGCGCTTTGTAAACGCTCAGAGTGGCTCCCCTTGAGGAGGGTGTAAGGTAGCCCATTTTTTTCTAATGAGGCTTTGAAAAACTGATGCATTTCTTCGCGTTCGTTGGGTTTGTCGCGTAAATCATCAGCCTCCCAAGAGGTGTCAATATAAGTTAAAAAGTAGTAGTCATAAGTTTGTTGGCAGACTAAATTCCACAGTGCCTGATGGGTAAAATTTTTGTAATAAGCTTTTCCGTAGTAGTAGGTTTGTAAGATATTAGTGTCACAAAACAAAAGGTTGTTTTGGGCTTTTTCGGCTTGTTTTGCTTCTAGTGCCAATTGTCCATGGGCAATTGGCATTAAATCGCTATAAGCACAAATTTCTCCTGTTTGGTCGTATTTTTTTTGCAGATAATCTCGGGCATATTCCGGTACCCAAACGGTATGAAAATGAGTGGCTAACGCTTGGGCTAAAGTCGTTTTCCCGGTAGATTCTGCGCCGTATAGTACAATTTTCATCAATGGTATATTTTAGGCTATAGCAGTTTTCCGCTTAAAAATAGAACGGCAATACTAAAGTAAATAATAAGTCCGCTAACATCTACTAAAGTAGCCACAAAAGGAGCGGATGCGGTGGCCGGGTCTAGCCCTATCTTACGTAAAATAAACGGAATCATAGAGCCTGACAAAGAACCCCATAATACAATAGCTACTAGTGCAAAAGCAACAGTTAGCCCTACAAAAACCCAATATGTTCCGTAATCATAGATTCCGGTGAGTTGCCAGATGGCAATTCGAATAAAACCGATAGTGCCCAGGATGCTCCCTAGTAACACCCCGGAGAAAATTTCTTTTCTCATTACATACCACCAGTCGCGCAACTTTACCTCTTTGATGGCCATAGCCCGGATGATAAGTGATGCTGCTTGCGAACCTGAATTTCCGCCACTAGAAATAACTAACGGTATAAAAAGTGTTAGTACAATGGCTCGCTCTAGTTCAATTTGGTAATGTGTCATAGCCGTAGAGGTTAGCATCTCACCAATAAATAACAAGGTTAACCAGCCGGCGCGTTTGCGCACCATCGTAAAAAGGTTGGTGTCTGTATAAGAAAGGTCTAATCCTTCGGTACCTCCAAATTTTTGAATGTCTTCGGTGTCACGTTCAGCAATTTTATCTAAGATATCGTCAAAGGTAACAATACCTACCAAGCTGCCGTGTTCTGTAACGATAGGCAAGGCTTCTCGTTCGTATTTTTGAAAGATTTTAAGGCTTTCCTCCAGTTTTTCGGTAGTAACGATAGCTACAAAAGAACGATCCATTAAGGTAGAAAGATTGGTGTCTTCATCAACCATTAGTAATTGCCCAATCCGCAAGTCGTCAATTAGTTTATTTTGGTCATCAACGATATAAACAAAGTTGAGTGTTTCGGCCTTTTCGCCATATATTTTTATATGATCCAACACTTTTCTGACTGTCCAATGCGGACGAGCTTTGATATAGTGTGGGGTCATGAGTCTACCGATACTATCTTGTTCGTAGCCCAAAAGAGCTAATGCTTCTCGACGTTCTTCGGGTTTAAGAAAGTTGATGGTTTGCCGAATTAAATCGTCCGGAAAGTCGGTGAATAGTTGAGTACGGTCATCAGGCGCTAAGTTTTCAATCAACTCGCGCATTCCTTTATCTCCTAAGCTTTCTAATATTTCCCGTTGATCAGCTGCATCAAAATGAATAAATACAGCCGATTTTTCGTCTCCGGAAAGGCGCAAGAAAGACAAATTTCGCTCTCTGGGCGGAAGCGAAGCAAGGCCATCGGCTATATCGGCGGGATGTATAGTTGGGTCGGACATAAAAATTAAGCCATCAAATTAAAATTTATTCCGCTAAACGGGTTGCGAAGATAAGGCATATACACAGGTAAAATTCTCAAATTCTAAAAAATTCAAATAAAACGTTCGCTGTTTACCTTTATAATTGACTTGTACAGTGGTGCTAGCATCTTCAAAATCAAAATCTTCTACATAAATGTGTTTTAAAAAAGAAAGCCCCGGAGTGTCCATAATTTTATACGCCGATTCCTTGGCTCCCCATACAATGGTTAGCTTGCGAATGACTGCGGCGTCGTTGGCTAACGTTTTATACTCACTCAAAGGTGTAAATTTATTTGCAATCCGCAGCACTTTGTTGCGCTGTTTTTCAATATCAATTCCGACGGGTTCGGAGCTAATAATAATACCTGAAAATTGATGAGAATGGGTTATAGAAATATACTTGTCATCGGTTAAATGGGGTTTTCCACTTTCGTCATAATAAACATCGCAATCGGCATATCCTACGGCTTTAAACAACTGTCTGATACTTAAAAAACTGAGCTGCTGGCTGACAGATTTTAAGGATTTGATGCGTGCCTGGCAATGATTTGTAAGTTGTATACCCTGAGAGAGCTCCTCAACAGATTCTTCTACCTTCCAGATAAGAATTTGTGTGGAAGGGTTTACTGTTATTGTTTTATAAAGAGGCATGGGGTTTCTCTAATATTGATTAGTTTTGCATTACAAACACAAATATAAGGACATGGATACAAAAACACAGCCTGGCATGGCGTATAAAGTGAAAGATATTTCATTAGCCGATTGGGGGAGGAAAGAAATTGAGTTGGCCGAAGCAGAAATGCCCGGGTTAATGGCACTCCGTGAAGAATACAAAACTACGCAGCCGTTAAAAGGGGCACGTATTGCCGGTTGTTTGCATATGACCATACAAACAGCCGTGTTGATTGAAACCTTAACGGCCTTGGGAGCTGAGGTACGGTGGAGTTCTTGTAATATTTTTTCTACCCAAGACCAGGCTGCTGCGGCTATTGCACAGGCGGGTGTTCCTGTTTTTGCTTGGAAAGGTGAAACGGCAGAAGAATTTGATTGGTGTATAGAACAAACCCTCTTTTTTGGAGAAGATCGCAAACCGCTAAATATGATTTTAGATGATGGGGGAGATTTAACCAATATGGTTTTAGATAAATATCCTGAGTTAGCTAAAGGAGTAAGAGGGCTGTCTGAAGAAACTACTACCGGAGTACATCGTTTATATGAACGCATGAAAAAAGGCACATTAGCTGTTCCGGCTATAAACGTAAATGATTCGGTAACTAAATCTAAATTTGATAATAAATACGGATGTAGAGAGAGTGCAGTAGATGCTATTCGTCGTGCTACTGATATTATGCTGGCCGGAAAACGCGTAGTGGTTTGTGGTTATGGAGATGTAGGAAAAGGAACGGCTGCTGCTTTTAGAGGAACCGGTGCTATTGTAACAGTAACTGAAGTAGATCCGATTTGTGCGTTGCAAGCTGCGATGGATGGATATGAAGTAAAACGCCTAGAAACAGTGGTGGGGCAAGCCGATGTGGTGATTACGACTACCGGAAATCGAGATATTGTGCGTCCGGAGCATTTTAAGGCTATGAAAGACAAAACCATTGTGTGTAACATTGGTCATTTTGATATAGAAATTGATGTAGCTTGGCTGAATGAGAATTATGGAGATACCAAAGTAGAAATCAAACCACAAGTTGATAAATATACGGTAGATGATCACGATATTATTTTGTTGGCAGAAGGACGTTTAGTAAACTTGGGTTGTGCTACCGGTCATCCTAGTTTTGTAATGAGTAATTCATTTACGAATCAGGTGTTGGCGCAAATTGAGTTGTGGAGTCACGCTGATAAATACGAGAACAAGGTGTATATGATGCCGAAAAAATTAGACGAAAAGGTAGCAGCTTTACATCTGAAAAAAATAGGAGTTGAGTTAACTCAACTCACACAAGAGCAAGCTGATTATATTGATGTGTCTAAAGAGGGTCCCTTTAAACCTGAGTATTATCGATATTAGTGAAAAGAAGAAAATGGGAAATCCGGTAGGCTTTAAAACTTCCCGGATTTTTTATGCATTAAAAATTAAGAAAAAAAAGAACCCTCACACCAAAGGAATGAGGGTTATGTATTTTATAGAAAAGCTGTTTCTTATGCCTCAAAAGGTTCAATAGAAACATATGAGCGGTTGCCGCGTTTCTTCTCAAATTTTACAATACCATCAACTTTGGCATGTAAAGTGTGATCTTTTCCTAAGTAAACGTTATCGCCCGGATTGTGAACGGTACCACGTTGACGAACAATAATGTTTCCTGCTTTAGCCGGTTGTCCACCAAAAATCTTTACGCCTAGACGTTTAGATTCTGATTCTCTTCCGTTTCGTGAACTTCCGACTCCTTTTTTATGTGCCATCTTGTGTAGGTTTTATACGTTTAACTTAATGCAGCAATTAATTCTGCTTTTTTCATAGAAGAATAACCGGTTATCCCTTTTTCTTTTGCTAAACTTTTAAGATCAGCAACAGTTAAACTGTTTAAATCTTGTGTTGTTTTAGCGGGTTTGGCAGCTTTTACTTCTTTTTTAGCCGGTGCTTTTTCAGCTTTGGCCTTAGGTTTTGCGGCTTTTGTTTCTTTTTTGCTGGTTTTTGCTTTACCGGCGCCTATAGAAACAATTTCAATCTTAGTAAGATATTGACGGTGACCGTTTTTCTTACGATAACCTTTACGTCTTTTCTTTTTAAAGACGATTACTTTGTCGCCTTTTACGTGCTCGAGGATTTTTGCCACTACGGAAACACCCTCTATAACCGGGGCGCCAACTTGTACAGAACCGTTGTCGGTCAACAAAACGCGATCAAAAGAAAGTTTGTCTCCTTGTTCACCTTTTAAACGATTCACATACAACTGCTGGTCTTGCTCAACTTTATATTGAAGCCCTGCTATTTCTACAATTGCATACATTGATGTAACTAATTTATGATTTTTCGGACGGCAAATATACGTTTATATTTTTGATTAGCAAAGTTATGCATACGTAAAAATACCCACATAAATTTAATGATTAAGGATAGCAATTTTTATGGATTGTTTGCTATACACGTAAGAAGTGCTAAACCTTACCGTTTACTGATATGCATCTTTTTTTTGTAGAGTTGCATCAGTGCAAAGGTGACTACTACTGAAGAGGCAAACCCCATAACAATTACGGTTAAAAATAACAACCCTGTGTTTACGCCATCTTCTCCAATTTCTTTTTGTAAAGCCGTGGCAAATTGTTGGTCGTAAGAATAATAGGTAATAAAAAAGATGGTAAAGATAATGGTGGCAATTGCTCCGGTAAAAAAGCCGGTTTTAAAACCGTCAAAATAATTTACGCCTTCTTGATTTTGCTCCTGAAGACTGCGAATAGCCAATGATATTCCTACCGCACATATAGCTGCGTTTACAAAGCTGTATACCGGATTAGAATTAATACCAATCAACCCTAGAAATAAAAAATAAACGATTAAAATAACAGCCGTAAAGACTCCAAATTTCATAGCTATATTTCGCTTTTTCATACCGCAAAGATTTTTGAACCATCTAAAGTTAGGAAAAAATCAGAAAAAAATAGAAGAAACCCAAAAATCTTTTCATATAACGTGTGGGCTACTTAATAAAAATAATGGTTTACTGCTCACAATTTTATAGCTTTGTTGCCAGTTAAATAGGTAAAAGAGGAACCATGATAAAAAAACTCGGTTTATGTGGATGTGCTTTTCTGCTTACGTGTATATGCTTTGCACAACATGTGCAATTTACAGAATACAACTTGGCAAATGGGCTTCATGTCATTTTGCATCAAGACAACAGTGTGCCGGTGGTAACGGTGGGTGTTATGTATCACGTAGGGGCTAAGGATGAAGAACCCGGGCGGTCGGGGTTTGCACACTTTTTTGAACATCTTTTGTTTGAAGGCACCCAAAATATTGGTCGCGGACAGTGGTTTAAAATTGTGTCCTCACATGGAGGGACGGGTAATGCCAACACTACCCAAGATCGTACCTATTATTATGAAACATTTCCATCTAACAATTTAAAACTGGGATTGTGGATGGAGTCTGAACGCATGTTGCACCCGGTTATTACTCAAAAAGGAGTAGATACTCAAGCCGAAGTAGTAAAAGAAGAGAAACGAATGCGTATAGACAATGCGCCCTATGGCAAATTGATTTACGGAGGGGCTATAGAACCTTATCTTTTTACAAAGCACCCCTATAAGAGCCCGACTATTGGAACAATGAATGATATAGATGCGGCAAAATTAACCGAATTTAAAGCCTTTTTCAAAAAATATTATGTACCTAATAATGCGGTATTGGTGGTAGCCGGCGATATTGATAAAGAACAAGCCAAAACGTGGATTAAAGCGTATTTTGACAGTATACCTAACGGTGCAGAAGTGCCTCGTGTAGCAATTAAAGAAGCGCCGGTGGCCGGACCAATACATGCCACTGTGTATGATAATAATATTCGTATTCCGGCAAAGGTGTTTGCTTATCGTACGCCCGGAATAAGCGCTCACGACACCTATGTACTCAATATGATTACTACACTGTTAACCAAAGGAAAGAGCTCGCGTATGCACAAAAAAATGGTTGATGAAACCCATATAGCTATGCAGGTGTTGGCTTTTAACCGATCTATGGAAGATTATGGAACTTATATAATCGGTGCGTTGCCTATGGGAAATACTCCATTAGATACTTTGGCTAAGGCTATGAATGAAGAAATTAATAAGCTTAAAACTACGCTTATTTCTGAAAAAGAATACGAAAAGCTACAAAACACAATGGAAAACAATTTGGCCGATGCTTATACTACTCAACAAGGAATAGCTTCTGCATTAGCCACTTTCTATACTTTATATCAAGGCCAAACCAATCGTATAAATAAAGAGTTGGCTATTTATAAAAATATAACGCGCAAAGAAATAAAAGCAGTGGCTAACAAATATCTCGATAAAAGTCGCCGTTTAAACTTGAATTATTTACCGGGTTCTGCTCGAAAAAATATAAAAAAATAACGTTATGAAAAACAGACTTGTTTTCTTATTGATGTTGTGTATAACGGTTACTGGTCTGCAAGCGCAGGTAAACCGTTCGGTTATGCCTTCTCCGGGGCCTTCACCGCAAATCAATATAGGGATTCCTTCCATTTTTCAGCTGAGTAATGGGATGAAGGTCTTGGTGGTAGAAAATCACAAATACCCCACGGTGAATGTTCGCCTAACCTTAGCCAATAAACCGTATGCACAAGAACAAGAAGCCGGTGTGCAAGAACTGTATAGCGCCATGATGGGTAATGGAACCCAAGAAATGAGTAAAGAAGAGTTTAATAGTCGGATAGATTTTTTGGGAGCCAGTGTAAGTTATGGGGCAGAAAGTGCACGAGCTAGCTCACTTACTCAATTTTTTCCGGAAATTTTTGGGTTGATGGCAAAGGGACTTCTACATCCTAAATTTACGACGGAAGTGTTTAATAATCAAAAAAAGCGATTGCTGCAAAGTATTGAGGCTAATCAAAATAATGCAAAGGCAATTGCCGCTAATTTGCAACGTCAACTTACCTATGGCAAAAACCATCCGTATGGAGAATTTGCTACGGTAGAATCGGTGGTAAACCTAACACTTTCAGATGTTAGAAATTACTACAACAATTTTATTACCCCCAAAAATGCTTATTTAGTAGTAGTGGGTGATATTGAGCCGGATGCAGTAAAAAAATTAGCCGAAAAATATTTTGGAACTTGGATGGAGACTACTCCCCCAACAACTACCCTTCCTCCAGTACTCAATGCACAATACACACAAATTGATTTTATAAATGTACCCAATGCGGTGCAAAGTATCATCGCAATAACCAATTCAGTCCATCTAAAAAAAACGAGTCCGGATTATTTTGCGGCTATGATTGCCAATCAGATATTAGGAGGAGGAGCTGATGGACGACTTTTTCAAAATCTAAGAGAAGACAAAGCCTATACGTATGGTGCTTATTCTAGCTTAACAAGCGATCAGTATGTATCTGAGTTTAAAGCTTCTGCCAGTGTGCGTAATGCTGTTACGGATAGTGCTGTAGTAGCCTTTTTAGATGAGATTAATCGTATAAGAAACGAGAAAGTGAGTCTACAAGAACTCAAGCTGGCCAAGGCTAAATTTGTAGGAAGTTTTGTGCGTTCGTTAGAAAAGCCGGCAACCATTGCTCGGCAGGCTCTTACCATTGAACGGGATAGTTTACCGGATGATTTTTATATCAATTACATTCAACATGTACAAGCAGTAACTGCCGATGAGGTGTTGAAAGCGGCTCAAAAATATTTTAAAGTCAATCACGCGCGAATTATTATTGTAGGTGATGGGCCGGCGGTGGCTACTTCATTAGAGAATTTAAACTATAAAGGCGAAGCTATTCCAATAGAGTATTACAATATAAAAGGGGATGAGCTTAACCGGCCTGCGTATGTTAAAGTAGATACACAACAAGTCAATACGGTACACTCAGTGTATGCTGATTATATAAAGGCTATTGGAGGAGAAAATGCGGTGAAAGCCGTAAAATCAATTTATGCAAAATACGATGGAGTGGTAGGTACCCGCACCATAAATATGGTTACAGAACAAACAAAAGACGGAAAATCGTTAACCAAGGTGTCTTTTGGCGGGGTAACATTACGAGAGGTGGTCTATAACGGTAAAGAAGGTTTTGTAAAAGCAGGTGAGCAGAAACGAGCTTTTAACGAAACGGAGTTAGCACAAGCGCAACAACAACAAAAATTAGGGCTTTTTCCTGAATTAAGTGTTCCACAGGATGCTTTGGTAACCGGCATACAAAAAGTAGGCGATAAGAATGCCTATGTGGTAAGACACTCTGATAAAGAACTAGATTATTACAGCGTAGAAACCGGATTGAAGTTACAATCGGTTACTAAAACCTCTATGGGTCCCAAGGTAACCAAGTATTCTCATTATAAAACAGTAAATGGTGTAAAGTTTCCATTTACTATTTCAGAGTCTGTAGGGCAGCACTCTATTACCTATAAAGCTCAAGAAATTGTAATAAATCAAAAAGTAGCAGACGCAGATTTTCAGTAATCATCTTTGAGTCGAAGGGAGATAGGTAAATATAAGCAAACACAAACATTTTGTGCAGAAGCCATGAGAATATGTTGATACGAAATTGTTATAAACAAGCAGTAATGCTTACTTTTGCACGATAATTTTTACGCTAAAAAATGTATAGAACGCACACAAACGGAGAGCTAAAGGCCGCAAACATAGGAACACAAGTTGTTCTTTCGGGCTGGGTTCAAAAAATTAGAGATAAGGGGTTTATGGTTTGGGTAGATTTGCGCGATCGCTACGGAATTACTCAGCTTATTTTTGACGAACAGCGCACCGATGTGGCCATCATGGAAAAGGCTAAAAAATTAGGGCGTGAATTTGTGATAAAAGTTAAAGGAGAAGTTATTGAACGCGAGTCGAAAAACCCGACTATACCTACGGGCGATATTGAAGTGTTGGTTACTGAACTTACGGTACTAAATGAGGCGTTAACCCCCCCTTTTACTATCGAAGATAAAACCGATGGCGGAGACGATTTACGGATGAAATATCGCTATTTAGATTTGCGTCGCAATCCGGTAAAAAACAGCCTTATTTTTCGCCATAAAGTGGCAATGGCAGTTCGTAACTATTTGTCTGCTCAAGGCTTTTTAGAAATAGAAACCCCTTACTTAATTAAATCAACCCCTGAAGGCGCGCGCGATTTTGTAGTGCCCAGTCGTATGCATGCCGGACAATTTTACGCCTTACCACAATCACCACAAACGTTTAAGCAACTTTTGATGGTGGGCGGAATGGATAAATATTTTCAGATTGTAAAATGTTTTCGCGATGAAGATTTGCGTGCCGATCGGCAACCGGAGTTTACGCAGATTGATTGTGAAATGACTTTTGTGACTCAGGAAGATGTAATGCATACTTTTGAGGGGTTGACGCGTCATCTATTAAAAGAAATCGTTCAGGTTGAGGTAGGAGATTTTCCGGTTATGACGTATGATGAAGCCATGAAACGCTACGGAAATGACAAGCCTGATATCCGCTTCGGAATGGAGTTTGGTACGTTAAATACGGTGGCGCAACACAAAAATTTTAAGGTGTTTAATGAGGCTGAATTGGTAGTAGGGATTGCTGTTCCCGGAGCGGCTAGTTACAGCCGTAAACAAATAGATAAACTTATAAAATGGGTAAAACGCCCGCAAGTTGGAGCCCAAGGCATGGTGTATGTAAAATACAACGAAGATGGTAGCTTTAAGTCGTCGGTAGATAAATTTTATACACCAGATGATTTTGAGGCTTGGGCAAAAGCAACCAAGGCTAATCCGGGTGATTTGATTTGTGTGCTTTCCGGTCCGGCTCATAAAACGCGCGCACAACTTAGTGCTTTGCGTATGGAATTGGCTGAACAATTGGGCTTGCGCAAACCAGATGAGTTTGCCCCACTTTGGATTGTAGATTTCCCGTTATTAGAATGGGATGAAGAAACGCAAACTTGCCATGCTATGCACCATCCGTTTACTTCACCTAAACCCAATCAGGTAGATTTGTTAGAGACTGATCCTTTGGCAGTTAAAGCAAATGCCTATGATTTAGTGCTTAATGGAAACGAGATAGGCGGTGGATCTATTAGAATTCACACGCAAGAAATACAACACAAGATGTTTGATGCTCTGGGCTTCACTCCCGAAGAAGCTCAAGCACAATTTGGATTTTTGATGAATGCTTTTCAGTATGGAGCTCCTCCTCACGGAGGCCTGGCTTTTGGGTTAGACCGCTTGGTCGCTATTTTGGCCGGAAAAGAAACCATACGTGATTTTATTGCTTTTCCTAAAAACAATGCCGGCCGTGATGTAATGATTGATGCTCCGGCTAAAATTGATGCCACTCAGCTAGAAGAATTGCACTTAAAATTAGAAAGCAAAGGGGAGGAAGCAGAGCTGTAAAAGAGACATTTTTCTAATTTAAATGGTCTTTTAGTAGCCTGAAACGCAAAAAAATAAGGACTTATAAGCCCTGTGTAAAAATTTTATTAAAGAATTAATAAAATAATTTGGTTTTTATTTTTATAAGTGGAATGTTTATGCGTAAGTTTGTACCCTTAATTATTATTATTTTTTAAAATGGAAGGCACAGTAAAATTTTTCAATGAATCAAAAGGATACGGATTCATTACCAACAACGAAACCAATAAAGACATCTTTGTGCATGTAACCGGATTAGATTGCGAATCTTTAAATACCGGTGATAAAGTAGAGTATGAAGAAGCTGAAGGACGTAAAGGCATTGTTGCCGTTCACGTTCGTCCGCTTGAAGAATAGAAGAAAATAGTTTATTTGTTAGAGGCATCGTGAAAACGATGCCTTTTTTATTTTATAAAATAGGATTCTTGTAGGAAGCGGTAAATTCTGTTATATCCTAAATAAAAATTACTACATTAGGGTGCTGAAGATGAGTACTTAATCTATAAAAAGCATGACCATGGCAAGAACGTGTATAGAATGTGGAGAAAAAATTAATGGAAGAGCCGATAAAAAATTCTGTAGTGATTATTGTCGAAATGCCTATAACAACCGACTTAACCGTGATAGTAAAAACCTGATGCGCAATGTGCACAACCGATTGCGCAAAAACTATCGTATTTTAGAAAAACTAAATCCCAATGGGAAAACCACCGTGCATAAAGATAGTTTGTTACGTATGGGATTTGATTTTATTTATTTTACCAGTATATATGAAACCCAAAAAGGAGCTATATATCACTTTGTATATGACCAGGGCTATCTTTCTATAGGGCAAGGTGATAAATATGTTTTGGTGAAACGTGAACACTCCGCCGAATAATGAAAAGATTTTCTTTCCAACTTATTATCCTTATTCTGTTAGGATTTTTGGTATTCCTTAGTTTTTACGTCTTGTTGCCGCATGTTACTGCGCAAAAAGAAAAACCGGCTACAGAATTTTCGGTTACTCGCGCATTTGTTCATGTACAAAATTTGGCGCAGCACCCTCATTATGTAGGAAGCTCAAACCACAGTAAAGTACGTAATTATATTGTAGGGGAGCTGCAAAAAATGGGGCTTTCTGTTCATACACAAAATGGTTATGTAGTAAATAGCTTTAAGGTGCTGACTAATCCGGTTAATATCATTACTCAAATAGATGGAAGTAACCCGCAATCCCACAATGATTTATTGGTTTTGGCGCATTATGATAGCGACCCGCATTCTTCTTATGGAGCTAGTGATGATGGAGCCGGAATAGCGGCTATCTTAGAGGCTATTCGAGCGTTAAAAGCACAACACTTTCAACCTAAAAACAATGTTATTATTTGTATTACCGATGCGGAAGAAATAGGCCTTTTGGGAGCGCAGCTTTTTGCTGAACACTCTCCATTGGTTAAAAATGTGGGACTTGTACTTAATTTTGAGGCTCGAGGAACTAGTGGACCTTCTAACACTATTATAGAAACAAACCATGGTAATGCTCAACTCGTTGAGGCTTTTGCACAGGCACATCCTCGGTTTCCGATGGCTTCTTCGCTGATGTATGAGGTGTATAAAAATATGCCCAATGATACAGATGCCACCGTTTTTAGAGAAGATAAAGATATTCCTAGCTTGTTTTTTGCTTTTATAGACGGGCATTACAATTATCACACTGCCTTAGATACTCCTAAAAATTTAAGTCTAAACTCGTTAGCACATCAGGGGAGTTATTTAATGACACTGCTTCCTTATTTTGGAAATGCAGATATAAGTGATTTACAGACGCCTCATAATCAAGTTTATTTTAATTTTCCGTTACTCAACTTAGTTCACTATAGTTATACTCTCATTTTTCCCTTGTTATTAGTAGCCTGGTTGGGGTTTATTGTGTTGCTGATTTTGGGATTTAAGAGACAAAAAGTAACCGGAAAAGAAATTGGTAAGGGTTTTCTAGCTTTTTTACTGGGGCTGGTGTTGTGCGGACTCTTAGGATATTTTGGGTGGAAGGCGGTGCTGTATTTTTATCCGCAGTACAAAGAAATTCAACAAGGCTTTTCGTATAACGGCCATGCTTATATTGCTGGATTTGTAGCGTTGGCACTAGCCATTTTATGGACCGTGTATCACTTATTTGATAAAAAAGAAAATCGACTGAGTTTGGTAGTGGCTCCGCTGGTAATATGGTTGCTTATTTGCACCGTACTGGCGGTGATATTTAAAGGCGCTTCCTATTTTATCATCCCGGTTTTATTTTTGGAGATAGCTTTTGGGTTGCAGTTGAGAAAAAGAACCTCGACATGGTTATTGCTTCTCTGTGGTATTCCGGCTATTTTTATACTGACACCTTTGGTGGTTTATGTGCCGGTAGCTTTGGGTATGCACCTTGTTTATGGCGGACTGGTACTTACCGCTTTATTGTTCGGGTTGCTACCAATTTTAAATAGTTTCGATAAAAAGTATATACTAGCCATGTTGGCCTTTCTTGTGGGTGTTTTCTTTTTTGTAAAAGCCCACATGCATTCTTCTTTTTCTGAAAAAAATCCTAAACCTAATAGCTTGGTTTATCTCCTAGACGAAGAAACCCACACGGCCTCGTGGAATACGTATGACCATATTTTGGATTCGTGGACAAAACCGTATTTTAAAAATGCAGAAAGAGCAAGTGAGCCTAAACAAATTATACCGAGTAAATACGGAGATGGGTTTACATATACGAATTCTGCGCCACTAAAACCCATTCCTACAGCGCAAGTTGAGGTGAATAAAGACACATTAAGTAAAGGAAAGATACGTTATACGCTAGCAATAACACCTCAACGCACGCTAAATAGCCTGGTTCTGTACGGTACAGGAATCAAAAATATAAGCGCTTTTAAAGCCAATCAACTACCGATAAATAATATTCAACGTCAGGTAACTAAAATTCGTGAAGCGGTAAAAGGGTTAGGTACTCGGTTGTTGACCTATTATCCTATAGATAAAGGTACACTGCATGTAGAATTTGAATTACCACAGGGGCATACTGCCCGGTTACAGTTATTTGGAGCTAGTTATAATTTGTTACATAACCCGTGGATTGAAGTTTCTCCCCGCGACAGCACGATGATACCTCGTCCTTTTGTATTAAATGATGCTGTGGTGGTCAAACAAACTATTGTTTTGTAGAAAATCATTAAGACACGGTAATTAAAACAATGAGTATAAAAAACAAGGAGCACAAAACTGTGCTCCTTGTTACTTTTTGTTTTGAAAATAGGATTACCAAATTCTTACACGGTCTTTAGGAGCAACGTACATAGAATCACCTTTCTTTATATTGAATGCTTTATAGAAAGCATCAACATTTTCTAAAGGTAAGTATGCTCGGTAAATTCCGGGAGAGTGTGGATCTGTTTTAACTTGGGTGCGTAAGGCTGCAGGGCGCGTTTTAGTACGCCATACAGTAGCCCAAGAAATAAAGAATCGTTGTTCTTGTGTAAATCCGTCAATTTTTCCGGGTTTTTTATGGTCTTTGTAATAGCGTTCCATACCGTAGTAGGCTGCAAGAACACCTCCTAAGTCAGCAGTATTTTCACCTAAGGTATATTCACCATTTAAGTGTAAGCTGTCTCCTACTTTAACGCTACTATAAAAGTTAGCTAACTTTTGAGTACGTTTGTGGAATTTTTTAAGATCCTCAGGAGTCCACCAGTTGTGTAGATTTCCTTCGGCGTCAAAACGCGCGCCACTATCGTCAAAAGCGTGAGAAATTTCGTGACCAATTACGGCACCGATTCCTCCGTAGTTTACAGCAGCATCTGCTTTATAATCGAAGAACGGAGGTTGTAAAATAGCGGCCGGGAATACAATTTCATTCATAGAAGGATTGTAGTAAGCGTTTACCGTTTGTGGGTTCATATGCCACTCGGTACGATCAACCGGTTGTCCTATTTTAGACAAATTGTAATTGTAACGCCATTTAGAAGCTGCTACCATATTTTGGTATAAAGAATTATCTTTCTTAATCTCCATTTTTGAATAATCTCTCCATTTGTCGGGGTATCCTATCTTGATGGTGAGTTTGTTTAATTTTTCAATAGCTTTTTTCTTAGTGGCTTCGGTCATCCAATCTAATTTCTGAATACGTTCTTTGTAGGTGGCAATAACATTGTGTACCATCGTTTCGGCTGTTTCTTTGGCCTTAGGTGGAAAATATCTTTTGACATAAGCCTTTCCTAAAGCTTCGCCCATTACTCCGTTTACGGTAGAAAGTGCACGTTCATCAGCCGGACGTTGTTGAGGAGTTCCTCTTAAAGTATGGCTGTAGAAGTCCCAATTGGCTTTTTCTAATTCAGGAGTAAGTTCACCTGCTGCTCCATTAAGGGTAGCCCAGCTTAATAGCGTTTTTAAATCATCAATATTGGTAGAAGTCAAAATATCTTGTAACGCTTTCATATAATTTAGCTGCGTAACAATTAACGTATCGACTCCTTTTTTAGCTGGAAGACTAGCTATTATAGCATCCCAATTAATGGCGGGGGTTAATGCTTCTACTTGTTTGATAGAGCGTGGGTTGTTACGTTTTCGTGCATCGCGACGCTCTTCTTTGGTCATTCTGGGTTTGGCCAACTTGGTTTCTAACGCCAATACAGTTTCCGCTTTTTTGTGAGCGTCGGCTTCATCTACCCCAATAAGTTTAAACATGCGGGTGATGTGATCTACATATTGCTGGCGAATTTTTTTCGACTTAGAACTTTGATCGGTATAATAATCGCGGTTAGGTAAGCCTAATCCTCCCGGAGAAAGATATGCCCCATTCATAGAACTTTCTTTAAATTTAGCAGAAGCATAAATACCGATAAACGGGTTGCCTATTTGAACCGGGTTAGCGAGTAAAGTTTCTTGTAAACTTTTTAAGTTGGTAATAGCATTAATTTTCTTCAAAAGAGGTTGAAGTGGTTTTATGCCAACTTCATTACGAGCGGCTGTGTCTAACTCAGATTTATAAAGAAATACCGCTTTTGCTTCATCAGAGTCAGCGTTAAGGTTGCTGTCTTTAGACAGACTGTCTAATAAAAATAAAACGTCTTTATCCGTGTTTTTGCGGAGTAAGTTGAAACTACCCCAAGAACTTCTATCGGCAGGAATGGAGGCTTGATCCATCCATTTTCCATTTACAAATCGATAAAAGTTTTGCTGTGGACTCACGGAGGTGTCCATGTATTTTACATCAATACCGTGATGTTCATTATTTGCCATTTTGTCTCCTTTCTTATTACAGGAAAAAAGCGTTGCCGTAACAGTGGCTAGCATTAAAATTGATCTGTAACGTGTTTTCATGGTTTGTTTTGTTTTAAAAGGCTGTTAAATTTATGAGGCTAAATGTAGGAAATTGTTTTTACATTACCCTATTTGTATTATAAAAATGTATGATTTGTTGTGAAAATTGGGGGTAAACTCACTTCTTTCGGAAAATTATATATCCTTTTAGGAATTTTTAGTTTGAATCTTTAATTGTTTCTTGTTCTTACGCGCCTGTTGAATGCTATCTTGTTTTTGATCCATAACCATTTCAAAATTAGGTTGTTGTTTTACAAAGACTTCATTCAATTGTATTTTTAAATTTTGAAAGGCGGTGTAAATAGCCCGTCCGCCGGCTTGCAGTTCAGCAGTGTCTATTGCATACCGTTTGGCATTTTGATGCAAAACATTTGCTTTGGTAAGCAATACATTTATCCGACTTTCTACCGGGGTATTGTCCATTTTCTGAGGAATACTGTCTTTTAATTTTTCTACCGTTCGTAAAAGACTGGCATTGTTGCTTACTAAATCTTGTAAGGTAAAGTCTTCCAATTTTCTAATTTCTGATCGAGCAGCAACATATTCAGGCCAGTTAATAGCGGCTTCTAAAGCTTTTCCTGAAAGTTGAAAAGAAGGAATACCATTTAAGTTTATCTTTTTAGCAAATGCCTGAGCGTGCTCTTCTATATATGATTGTTGCGTTTTAGGTTTTTTAGGATCATTTTTGCAGCTGTAAAAACAACAAAAAAGAAAAGTACAGACAATTGCTGAGTAGAAAGGCAGGGTTTTACGCATAATTTTGAACAAAGGTGAAAGGTACGTGTTTTTAGTTGAATTTTATTTTTCTGTGTTAGGGCAAAAGTCGTTATTTTTGAAAACAAAAGACAACACAAAATAAAACAATGGCAAAAAAGATATTGATTATTGGGGCTTGTGGGCAGATTGGTACTGAGTTAACGTTAACCTTGCGCCAAAAATTCGGCAATGAAAATGTAGTAGCTAGTGATATTCGTGAAGGAAATGAAGAGCTAATGGCTTCCGGGCCTTTTGAAATTGTTGATGCATGCAAAAGTAAATCCATTGAAGATGTTTTAATACATTATGAGATAGACGAAGTGTATTTAATGGCGGCAATGCTGAGTGCTACTGCTGAAAAATACCCGATGCGTGGGTGGGATTTAAATATGACCGCTCTTTTTAATGTGCTGAACTTAGCTAAAGAGAAAAAGGTAAAGAAAGTGTTTTGGCCATCGAGTATAGCTACGTTTGGCCCCACAACTCCTCGTCACAATACGCCCCAAACTACAATTATGGAGCCCACCACGGTTTATGGTATTAGCAAACAAACCGGTGAACGATGGTGTGCCTATTACCACAAACGTTATGGCGTAGATGTACGCAGTATACGTTATCCGGGGTTGATTAGTTATAAGACTCCCCCCGGAGGTGGAACTACAGATTATGCCATAGAAATTTTTCACGAAGCATTAAAATCAGGAAAATACACCTGCTTTCTTAAGAAAGATGCAGCGCTGCCGATGATGTATATGACAGATGCTATTCGGGCTACCACCACTTTAATGGAAGCTCCCTTAGAAAACTTAAGCATTCATTCTTCGTATAATTTAGCAGGGATTAGCTTTACCCCTGAAGAGCTGGCAAAAAATATTCAAAAAGAACTTCCTGATTTTACCATAGACTATGCTCCTGATTTTAGACAAGCTATTGCGGAGACTTGGCCGGCTAGTTTAGATGACTCTCAAGCACAAAAAGATTGGGGTTGGAAGCTAGAATATGATTTGGATAAAATGACCAAGACTATGTTGGCCGGTATTGGTGAAACTAACAACTTGTAATAAAATAAGTAGCTGTTTCAAGGGTGTCTTTTTCTGCGGAAAAGCCTTTGAAACAGCTATTTTAGCATTAATATTTATTGAAATAAACCGTTTTTCGGTTAACAAATTCCTTAATTCCATCTTCAGAAAGCTCACGCCCGTAGCCAGATGTTTTTGTACCGCCAAATGGTAGCCGTGGATCAGATTTTACCAACTCATTTACAAAAACAGCTCCATCGTCAAAATGAGAAACCATAGCTTCTGCTCGGTCAAAATCTTGGGTAAAAATAGAAACACCTAGTCCAAATTTAGACTTATTAACCAGGTCAATGGCTTCCATATCGTTTTTAAAAGAGGTAACAGCCATTAAAGGGCCAAAAGTTTCATCTTTAAATACCGGCATTTTTTTAGTGACGTTAATGACAATTGTGGGCTCAAAATAAGCGCCGTTTCGGTTGCCGCCTAAGATTACTTTAGCACCTTTTTTTACAGATTTTTTTAGTTGTTTTTCTAAATCTTCGGCTAAATCTTCACGCGCCAGTACGCCTATATACGTTTCGTCGTTCGTGGGGTCGCCACTTTTTAACTCGCGCGCCTCAGTTAGAAACTTTTCAACAAACTCTGGGTACACACTTTCGTGTACCAATAAACGTTTGCCGGCAATACAACTTTGTCCGGTATTTTGAAAGCGCGCTTGTATACATGTTTTGACGGTTTTTTCTATATCCGCATCTTCAAAGACAACGAGTGCATTGTTTCCACCCAGTTCTAAAACTGATTTTTTAATTTCTTGTCCGGCAATACCAGCTACAGAACTTCCTGCCGGTGTGCTCCCGGTTAAGGTGACAGCTTTTACATTTTCATGTCTAAGTACGTATTCTACTCGTTTACTCGGAATGATTAGATTTTGAAAACAACCTTCCGGAAAACCGGCATTCATAAAAGCTTCTTCTATAAGCTGTGCACATCCCATAACATTGCTGGCATGTTTTAAAACAGCAACATTTCCCGCCATCATAGCCGGAGCGGCAAATCTAAATACTTGCCAAAAAGGATAATTCCACGGCATAACAGCTAGGACGATACCAATAGGTTCGTAGGTAACATACGATTTAAAAGCGTCTGTGTCTATGTTTTTAGTCTGTAGCTGTTGGGGTGCGTTTTCTGCATAATAGGTACATACCCAGGCGCATTTTTCGACCTCTGCGCGAGCTTGTGTGATAGGCTTTCCCATTTCGGCGGTCATCATTCCGGCATATTTTTCGCGATTAACACGTAAGTCTTGTGCTAGGTTAAGCAAGAGTTCGCTTCGTCGTTCAAAAGAAGTAAACCGCCATTCAGCAAAAATCTTTTCGGCCTTTTTGAGCTTTTTGTTGATTTTTCCTTTGGTGAGTTCTTTGTATTCGGCAATTTTTTCACCGGTATAAGGGTTGGTAGATACAATCATAACATACAACTTTGTAAATGCTAAAGTTACTTAAAAAAATAGCGATAAACTTTTGGTTAAGGCGATTTTAACGGAGATGTCTTAAACAGATTCCTCTTTAAAAAAAGGAGTGTATTGCAATACCCTGAAATCTATGGTGGTAAAAGCCGGGTTTTTACTTTTCATTTTTTTGTAAAGTGGTTTGCTGCCCACAGCACGATTGGCGGCTCCTGATGGAGCGGTTAGGGAAACGGTCTGTATTTTTCGGTTATCTAAAACCAATTCATGAATCCGTGGAGAGTCGGTGCCTACGCGCGTAAGGTGTAAATTTGGGTAGGTTTTTATATGTTTTCTAAAAAAATATTCCGGGCCGTTTTTACTGTTTCCACCGGTAAACAAAAGGGTCTGTATGGTGGGGTGTTTTCGCAAAACACTAATTAAATCACGTAGCTCGTATTCTTGAATACCGATGTCTGAAGCGTCTATTTTTTTTCGATAGGCGCAAGCCACCATATCGCAAATGCCAATGTGGTATTTTTTTAAAAAAACTTGGCGTTCCGTTACTGCTTGTTGTGTAGTTTCATATGAGAAATGAGCATCAAAAATGCGATCGAGGATAATCCATAATTGGCCGTCGCGGCTTCCGTAATTAAAATCGATGTCTCCGGGTTTAAGCTCACGGGTAGTAAATCGGGGAGGAGGCAGCGTGCCTACAATGAGCTTTGTTGCCCCTTGTGGTATAAAAGGAGGGTAAGGATGTGTGTGTTTAAACAAAGTAATTATTTTGATAGCCAAATTTAAAAATAAAACAGCGAAAAAACGATTGTTAATATTTTTAACAAAAAAATTGTTAAAGTTGTTGGCTATGTCTATTTTTGGGGATAAAAATAAATTATGTTAGAAATAGTGTGGGCAATATTAAACATAGCCTTATTAATCTATTTTTTTATTGTATGCATTAAGGCTGTGAGAATTACGCGACGAAAGTTGGGAATTTTTGCTGCTTTTGTCTTAGCTTTTGGGTTGTTGTCTTTTATGACGGCAGACAAGAGTTTTTATACGGCAGAAAGTAGACAGTTTAATTTACAAACCGAACCAATCCCTGCAGAACAAGGCTTTTTTTATAGACAAGTGCTTGATAAAACCTGGACGACTCAGGTGACGTTGCAAATAAAATATGTAAAAAAGAATGGAAAGGTTGATTTGTTAAATGCGCAAACAACTCGCAGCGGATTGGTGATGGGAATAGATTGGGAGCCGGTGACGGTAAGTGTAAAAAAACACGGAGAAGGTTATACCTATGTGGTAATCGGAAATATAGAATGGCGCATTTTGGGTGTGCAAGTCTATTCGCAACATAAAAAATATACAGGATCGATTAAGTTGTTTCAAAATAAAAAGTAATAAACAATATAGATGCTCAATCTAATAGAAAAACGACTAATTCTGCAAACAATCAAGACTTTATAGTATCAGAAGAGAAAAAGAGCAGCTACAGAATCGGGATAAGGTACAGAGGCACTTCGTAGTTTTTTTATAGACAGCGTATTGGGATGGTGTTTCTTCCACATAGCGCGTACATAATCCTTTATTTCTTGCGTTGTAAAATGGACGCTAAACTCGGGGCGTACAGTAGCGCTTTGGGCAAAACACACTTCTCCTTCATGAGGCGTTTTAGCAAAAATTAATCCGGTGTTACGCTCAATCTGTTGAATAACTTTTGGATTAAATGTTAACTCATTAGCGACTTCTTTCTGAATAGTAAGATAGGCTTGTGCAAACGCAATAGCTTGGGTTGAAGCAGGAATCAAGTCATCTAAACTAAAGGAGACAATCGTCATAACTTATTTCATTTTAACAGCCCGGATTATAAAAAAGGTTAATGGAATAAAAGTAAGCCCTAAGGTTAGCGGTAAAAACCAGGTGTGAAGAGAGGGAGTTTCCTGATTAGCGTTGGTAATGGTTTCGTAGAGAAGAAGTCCAAAGACGAAAGTGACGCTGAGGTTTAAAACACGCATCATGCGGGTGGCATTAGCATATTGGCGAAGTGCATTTTCTTCTGTTATTTTAACCGGATAATTAAAAGTGTATGGATGCCGGTTTAGAAGGGTTAAGAATACAAAAATTAAGGTTGTAATGATAGGGATAGTCAACAGGGTTTGTTTAGAACCAAAGCTATTAGCAGTTCCGTCAAATCCATAGTGTGTAGGAATGGTCTCAGGAAGGTTGGTATAATTTAGCAAGGCATAGCCCCAGATAACCAAGAGTAATAACCCGGCTAGTAATTCTAACAATTTGTCGGTAAGGGTGGATTTTAGCTTTATTTTAGGGCGTCCTCTCACAGCCAAAGATACGTTTGTTTAGGGTTGCTTTCAAAGATACTAAAATGTTGAAAACAGGAACAATAGCACAGCGTTAAAAATAAAAATGACCGTTTCTTGTATGAAACAGCCATTTATTATATAGTTGGAAATACTTTTTTATAAAATCAACATAGCATCGCCATAAGAATAGAAATTATATTTTTCCTTTATGGCCTCGTGGTAGGCTTCCATCATAAAATCGTGCCCCATAAAAGCTGAAATCATCATTAATAAAGTTGATTTTGGGGTATGAAAGTTAGAAATCATGCAGTTAGCAATGCTAAAATCATAAGGAGGGAAGATAAATTTATGAGTCCATCCATTATAAGGGTTTAGCTCGCCATTAGAAGAAACAGCAGTTTCTAAGGTACGCATAACAGTAGTACCCACGGCGCAAACTTTATGTTTGTTGGCTTTAGCTTGGTTAACAATCTTGGCGGTTTCAATTGGCACCTCGCATTCTTCACTGTGCATTTTGTGTTTAGATAGGTCTTCTACTTCTACCGGAGCAAATGTTCCCAGTCCAATGTGTAGGGTTATTTCTGACAAATTAATTCCTTTAATCTCCATGCGTTTTAGCAAGTGCTTAGAGAAGTGTAATCCGGCGGTAGGAGCGGCCACTGCACCTTCATTTTTGGCAAAAATAGTTTGGTAACGTTCGGCGTCTTCAGACTCAACGGGGCGTTTAATATATTTAGGTAACGGGGTTTCGCCAAGATCGTATAATTTTTGACGAAATTGCTCATAAGGACCGTCATACAAGAATCGTAAAGTACGTCCACGTGAGGTGGTGTTGTCTATTACTTCTGCCACTAAATCTTCGTTGTCGCCAAAATACAACTTGTTTCCGATGCGTATTTTCCTAGCCGGATCAACTAAAACATCCCACAAGCGTGTTTCGGCATTTAATTCACGCAGTAAGAAAACCTCTATGCGAGCCCCGGTTTTTTCTTTGTTTCCGTATAGACGAGCAGGGAAGACCTTGGTATTGTTCATTACCAATAAATCTTCAGGCTCAAAATAATCTATAATGTCTTTAAATACTTTGTGTTCTATTTTTCCGGTGTCTCGGTGAACAACCATTAGGCGAGCTTCGTCGCGATTTTCAGAAGGATATTCAGAAAGGAGTGCTTTAGGCAGATCAAAATCGAACTGCGAGAGTTTCATACCCATACGTAGAATTTTTAGAATTGCAAATATACAATCTCAACAGAGGGGTTGTCAAGCAAATAGCGGTTTATTTTTATTTTTTAAGATATAATTGACCAATTTTGTGTTTTATAGTCGACCTTTTCCTTTAAAATAGCGCCAATATCGGTAATAGGCAAAAATAAAACCGTAGAAAAAGCCTCCTACTAAATTGCCGGCAATAAAAGAAAAGAGATGACCATCGTGAAAGTAATAGGTAAAGTATTTTGAAAAACTAAATCCGAATTGAAATAATACTCGAATAACATTAAAAATGACGATAAAAGCCAAGGCTAATGTGAGTACGGAACGCCAGAAATTGGGTGCGGTAATTACTTTTTTAAACATAATTAGTGTAATTTTTTGTTTTGGTGATGTCGGTTGTGATCGCGTTGTGTTTTGTAAGCTAGTTTTTTGTAAAAGGCTTCAGACAGGTTGATGCCGGTTTGGTTAGCTAAACAAAGTACTACAAAGACAACATCGGCTAGTTCTTCACCCAAATCTTTGTTTTTATCTGATTCTTTTTCGCTTTGTTCGCCATATCTACGGGCAATGATTCGGGCTACTTCTCCCACCTCTTCGGTGAGTTGTGCCATGTTGGTTAATTCGTTAAAATAGCGAACCCCATGTTCATTAATCCACTGGTCTACCGCTTTTTGTGCATCTTCTATATTCATCTTAAGATTTGTTTTTAGAGTCTATAATAATGGTTACCGGTCCGTCATTACACAAGCTTACTTGCATATCAGCACCAAATTTCCCCGTAGCTACCGATTTGCCCAGTTGTTGCTCAAAAGTCTGCATAAATTGTTGGTATAAAGGTTCTGATATAGCCGGTTTGGCGGCTTTTATAAAGCTGGGGCGGTTGCCCTTTTTGGTGCTGGCATGAAGGGTAAATTGACTGATAATCAGCGCTTCTCCGTTTATGTCTTTTAATGAAATGTTCATAGCATTTTGAGCATCGGCAAAGATGCGCATGTTTATAATTTTTTTACAAAGCCAATTAATATCTTCTACGGTGTCTGCATCTTCAATACCCAATAAAATGAGTAGTCCTTGTTCAATTTCTCCATGAATGAGGTTGTTTATTTTTACCGAAGCCTGAGAGACACGTTGAACGACTGCTCGCATAATTTTTATCTTTTGTATAGTTGGCTACAAACTTATTAATTTTGGTGATGAATATCGGGTCTATACCCTCCCGATTCGCTTCCGAGTATTTGTAAATACGATTCGTAGCGAGACCAGAATACTTTTCCGGCTTCTAATGCTTTTTTAACGGCACAGCCTGGTTCTTTTAGGTGTAGACAATTATTAAATTTGCACTGTTGTTTTAGTTGTAAAAATTCGGGAAAATAATTGCCCACTTCTGCCTCATCCATGTCTACCAACCCAAATCCTTTTATACCGGGGGTGTCAATAATATGCGTAGTTGCGTTTACATCATACATTTCGGCAAAGGTAGTGGTGTGTTTGCCGGTAGCATGTTGGGTTGAGAGTTTACCGGTTTTAAGCTGAAGATGCGAGATTAATTGATTGATAAGCGTAGATTTGCCAACGCCACTGTGACCTGAAAATAAACATATATTGTTCTGCATTAACGCTTGTACTTGAGCAATGTTTTGACCAGTAATTGTAGAAGTTTCTATGCAGGTGTAGCCTATACTTTGGTAGAGTGCTTTTAAGTATTTTATTTCGTCTTGCTCTTCAGGGGTATAGTGGTCTATTTTATGAAAGAGCAATACGGCTTTTATCTTATAAGCTTCGGCAGTAGCCAAAAAGCGATCAATAAAAACGGTGGTAGTTTGCGGTTCTTTTATAGTAATCATCAAAAAAACCAAATCTATGTTGGCAGCAATGATGTGGGTTTGTTTAGACAGGTTTACCGATTTGCGGATAATATAATTTTTGCGCTGTTCAATTTTGGTAACTAAACCGGTTACTTCTTGGTTGTTTTCTTCTAAGGTAAAATTAACTTTATCGCCTACAGCTAGCGGGTTGGTGTTTTTAATATTTTTAAGCCTAAATTTACCTTTTATGCGGCATGGGTAAATCTTTCCGTCTTCACCTTTTACGAAATACCAACTTCCGGTAGATTTATAGACCGTTCCTTTCATACTATGCTGTTACAATAGTTCTAAATTAAAAATAAATACCGCAAAGGTACGCTATTGTTCTAAACTTAAAACAGTTTGTATGTGTGTGGATTAGTGTGGTTGATTAGTTTGATATGTTGATAAATAATTGATTTTAAACAGAACAGAATGAGTTGCAACAATAATTAGTATGAAATTATGTTTGTATATTCGTAAACTAACTTTAAAACTATATCTTATGAAAAAGCTCATTTTATCTGTTTTTATTTTATGTTTTGCCTTTGGGGCACAAGCTCAGAGTATTGATTTGGGAATAAAAGTCGGGGCCAACTTTGCTAAAATAAGCGATGCCAGTGTTGATTTGAGTAACAAAACAGGATTGTTAGCCGGAGCCTTTGTTTCTATTGGCTTTAATAAATGGGCTATCCAACCGGAGATTTTATACTCTCAACAAGGGGCCAAAACAGATCTTGAAGATTTTGACTTAGACTATGTTAATATTCCAATAATGTTTAAATACTACATTATTGGTAATGTACTGAACATACAAGTAGGACCACAATTTGGATTTTTAGCTCACCAGAGTATTAAAGATCAAGTTGATGCAAAAGATTATGATCTTTCGGGGGCTGTTGGAGCCGGCGTGGATTTACCTTTTGGACTCCGCATTAGTGCTCGTTACCATTTTGGGTTTACAGATGTAGCCAATAATATTGGAAAAAACAATGTAGTTAGCGTGGCTGTAGGGTATTCATTCTTGTAAACAGCCGGTTAAATATAAATACGGATAAGCTGCTCTTCGGAGCAGTTTTTTTATGGTTTTATTTCAACATAAATGTATAAACTATCTGTAATTTTGCTATAAAATTAAGAGCCTGTATATAGGTGTAAGTATGCAGAAAGAATGCGAGAAAATAAATAGCGTAAACCATACAGTAGAAGCAATTTCTACACGAGATACTCAAGACAACCCTCCGGTGAGAAAGATATTGGTATTCGTTATTGTGGCATTAGCGTTGTTAATGACCACCATAGATTCTACTATTGTTGCTACAGCCTTAGATACTTTGCAAGAAAAATTACACACCACCATAAATTGGGTAGGGTGGACGCTGACCGCTTATTCTTTCGGTTTTGTGTTGATGTTGCCGGTTAGTGCCAAGCTGAGTATGCGTTTTGGGCATCGTAAGGTTTTTATGACTTCTATTATAACTTTTACGATAGCCTCATTGTGCTGCGGATTGGCCAATAATATCTACGTGCTTATTGCACTGCGTGTTATTCAGGCCATAGGAGGGGCCGGCATTACCCCATCGGTTACCGGGATTATTGTAGACCACTTTGGAAAATCACGCGATAGAGCCGTGAGTTTATTTGGAAGTATTTTTCCGGTAGGAGCCATGATTGGTCCTATCTTTGGTGGCTTTTTTGTAACCTATATGACTTGGCGCGAAATCTTTTTTGTAAATGTTCCTATTGGGCTGGCGGTTATTTTGTTGGCTTGGCGGTATGTGCCTCGCGATTTAGGACCTCGTGCGGCCAAAGAACACTTTGATCTGGGAGGAGTGGTACTTTTGGGAATTGGAATATTGGCCGCTATGTTTGCCGCAAGTTATTTAGGAGAAGGGAATACCCATGTGTTATCGTATATATTTGTGGGGTTGTTAGTCGTTGCTGCATTGGCTTTGCGCGGCTTCTTTAGACATATAAAACGAAAAGAGCACCCTTTTATAATGCCTCGTTTTATATACGGGAAAGGGTTTGGCGTGGTTAATCTGATTAATGTTTTGTACAGTGGCGCAACACAAGGCGTAATTGCCCTCATTCCGTTGTATGCGGCTAATAGATATGGCATTAGTGCGCTAGATTCAAGTACCTTATTAGTGGCAGAAGGAGTGGCTGCTGTTACACTATCTACGGTGGTTACAATGGTGTTGCGCCGCACCGGATACCGACCGCCTCTGTTTGTAGGGTGTGTGCTTATTATACTGGGAATTGTGTTGCTGGCACTGCCAATTATGGAGGGGATTTCGCCTTATCTTTGGCTGGCTATTGCCTCCTTTTTAATTGGGGCAGGTGGAGGAACGATAAGCCCTCCGGGTCGTAATGCCGGATTGCAACTAGCCCCCGAGAGTTCGTCAACTATTGCTGCCTTGCGTTCTATGTGTATTCAGTTGGGGTCTATTATTAGCATAGCCATTGCCACCGCGGTTATAGCTGATTCTCACGGCTCCGGTACAGTACAAGCCTATGTGTATATGGTTATTGCGTTGGTATTCTTTGTGCTCTTGCCAATTATTCAAAAAATACCGGAACATCACGGGGCTTGGTAAAATTATACGTTTAGCCCGGCACAAGCAGCATTAATTTTCTGAATAAGAAAAAGGTAATCTTCTCTGTGTGTTACAAAATCTAATGTAGAAACATCAATAACTTGGGTATTTAATTTGTTTTGTGTTTTGATAAAGTGCAAGTAACCGTGGTTGATATTTTCTAAATAATCTGCCGGAATATTCTGCTCATAACTACGTCCCCGCTTTTCTATATTTTGCAACAAGCGATGGGTGTTTTGGTAGAGGTAAATGTATAAAGTGGGTTTGGCCAGATTTTTATACATTATTTGAAAGAGCTTTTTGTATAAGTTGTATTCTTCTTCGCTTAAGGTAACTCCTGCAAAAATCAGAGATTTATAAATATCATAATCAGCTACCACAAAATCATTAAAAAGATCATATTGCCCAATGTCGTCTAGCAATTGTTGATAGCGATCTGCCAGAAAAGACATTTCTAATGGAAAAGCATACCGTGTTTGGTTTTTGTAAAATTTAGGCAAGAAGGGATTGTCTTTGTACCGTTCGGTAATGAGCTTTGCATTAAAATCTTGAGCAATCATAGTGGCTAAGCTGGTTTTTCCGGCACCAATATTTCCTTCTATGGCCAAGTATGACAACTGGTTAAAATGAATTTGTGGTCGAGTTAGTTTAGCCGAAGAGCGTTTAATTGTTGAGGGGTCTTGGGTTTGTGCCAAAAGTTCTTGAACGGTTTTTTGATAGGCCGGGTGTATAAAGTTAGCGGCAATGTCAGCTAAAGGTTGAAGCACAAAAAGCCGTTCACTAATGCGTGGGTGTGGCAGAATTAACTTTTCGGTATTTAGAACCGTATTACCATAAAAAATTAGGTCTAGGTCTAAGGTGCGGTTGTGGTAGCCTTTACCACGGCGTTCTCGACCAAAAGATTGTTCAATGTCCATTAATTTGGCTAAGACAATTTCAGGAGAAAAACGCGTTTCTACGGTAATGCAGGCATTAAAAAAATCATTTCCATCAAATCCCCAAGAGGGTGTTTCATAAATAGCCGAAACGCAGGTAACCTGTCCGATTTTTTTAAAAATGTGGTCAACAGCTCCTTGTAGATACTGTAGGCGGTCTCCTTGGTTGCTACCAAGGGCAATGTATATAGGGGTAGGGACTGCTATGGTTGAGTTCATTAATTTTAAACGAATATATATTGAGCCTTACTATAATATAGCTTCGCAAAAATAATGGGAATACTTGAATTTATAGAAGAACCTTATAAATAATTGGTGGGTGTTAATTTTTGTATTTTTGCAAAGAACCCTAATCTACCTCATCATGAAAAAAATACTAAAAATCACAGGAATTGTCATTCTCGTTTTGATAATCCTTCTCGTAGCTACTCCTTTTCTCTTTAAAGGAACAATAGAAAAACAGGTAAAAAAAGCTATTAATCAAAATCTGAATGCTACTGTAGAATGGAGTGATTTAAGCTTGAGTTTAATCAGTAGTTTTCCGGATGCGCGTCTTAAATTAGAAAATGTAAGCGTAATCAATAAAGCACTTTTTGCCGGAGATACGCTGGTTTATGCCAAAACGTTATTTTTAGATATGGGTATTCCGCAGCTTTTTAAAGGAGGCGATGCTCCCCTAAGTGTTAATGAGTTGGGGTTGAACCAAGCCTTGGTAAATATTAAAGTCAATAAAAAAGGGCAGGCTAATTATGATATAGCCAAAGAAACAGCAGACAATTCGGCTTCTGAAGACACTACGGGTGGTGGAATTTCGCTTGCTGTACAGCATTATGAAATTAATGATTCTCGCATTAATTATATAGACGAAAGCAGCAAGATGGCTTTGAAAGTAAGTCGCCTAAATCATCAAGGAACCGGAGATTTTTCAGCAGATACCTCTATATTACATACGCAAACCGAAGCACAGGTAACTTTTATAATGGATAGTACCGCCTATCTGAGCCAAACACCGGTAAAATTAGATGCCGATATTAAAATGGATCTAAAAAATATGCGGTTTACGTTTGAGAAAAATAAAGCATTAATTAATCAGCTACCGCTTACTTTTAATGGATATGTGCAGGTAAATGACAACAATCAGCAACTCGATATTACTTTTAAAACCCCTTCATCAGATTTTAAAAACTTTTTAGGAGCCTTGCCCAAGGCATATGCTAAAAATTTAGACAATATAAAAACCACCGGAAACTTTAGTGTAAATGGAAGGTTGTATGGCGTAATAGACGACCAGCATATTCCTAAAATGAAGATTGCGGTTAAGAGTAATAATGCCTCGTTTAAATATCCTGATTTGCCCAAGGCAGTAAGTAACATTACGATAGATGCTGTGTTAAAAGACGAAACCGGATTGATGAAGGATTTAAATTTAGATCTAAATCAACTTACATTTAAGATAGACCAAGACGCTTTTGCGGCTAGTGGGCATTTTAAAAACCTTACGGGCAATATGTTGGTGGATTTGCAGGCAAAAGGCACCTTAAACTTAGCCAATTTAAATAAAGCCTATCCCATAGATACAGAATTGGACCTTAACGGTATCTTGAATATGGATATGCGCACTTCTTTTGCCATGAATGATATTGAAAAAGAGCGCTACGAAAATATTAAAAGCTACGGATCGGCTAATCTGAGCAATTTTGAATATAGCTCTGCAGAAATGGCGCATCCCATTCAAATTAGTACCGCAAAACTTCATTTTGATCCGGGAAACGTAGTTTTAGAGAAGTTTGATATGAAAACCGGACAAACCGATGCACACCTTTCCGGAAAATTACAAAACCTAATGGGTTATCTTTTCAAAAATCAGCCCATTAAAGGAAACTTTAAGTTAACATCACACACTTTTTCTGTAAACGATTTTATGATTGCTCAAACAGAAGAGCCTTCAAACAAAACGACGGAAGAAGAGAAAAGTACGAACGAAAAAGCATCAACAACTACAGAAGAGGAAGCCATTAAAGTTCCTTCTTTTTTAGATGTAGCACTTAATTTTAGTGCCGATAAGGTTTTGTATGATAATTTAACACTCAACAATGCAAGCGGAACCCTCATCTTACGCGATGAAAAGGCAATTTTAAAAGGGATAAAAGCCCATATTTTTGACGGAACAATCGGGCTGGATGGTAGTGTAGATACCAAACCCAAAACGCCTAAGTTTAATGTAAAACTAAGCTTAGATAAAATTGATTTAGTGCAATCTGTTCAAGAAATGGATTTGCTGAAAAAATTTGCACCTATAACCAAAGCGTTAGTGGGAGAGTTAACAACTTCAATTAATTTAGATGGTGATTTAACCAATGATTTGATGCCGATTTATACAACACTCACCGGAAAAGGGTTGGCAGCATTGCTCAATATTAGAGTAGAAGAAGGTAAGCTTCCGTTGTTGTCTAAGTTGAATCAAAAATTGAATTTTATCGATTTTAATAAGCTGAATATTAATAATCTAACAACACATTTTACATTTGAAGATGGCGGAATTAAGTTTAAACCATTTACCTTTAAATTAACCCCTGATATTCAAGCAAAAATTAGTGGAAAGCACTCGTTTACGAATCAGATGAATTATAAACTAGATCTTAAACTACCGGCTAAATATTTAGGGAAAGATTTGGCTAGTGGTCTTGCAAAACTCAGCAATACAGAGCTAAAGAGTACCAAAGTAGATTTGCCGGTTGAGTTTTCCGGAAGCTTAACGCAGCCTAAAATAAAAGTAGATGTAAAAGCGGCCACACAAGCCTTGACAAATCGTATTGTACAGAGTCAGAAAGAAGAGTTGAAAAATAAAGTGGGAAATAAACTACAGAATTTGCTAAGTGGAGGAAATAAAAAAGATAAAACCACAGCCGATAAATCAACTGATTCTGTAAAAACGCAGCAAAAAGAAAAAACCAAAAAAGCCGCAGAAAACCTGCTAAAAAACTTGTTTGGTAAGAAGAAAAAGGAAACTAAAAAAGAGCAAACTCAGCAAGAACAACAAGAAAAATAAGCGCTTAAAACAGCATTGAAGATTTCTGCTATAAAAGAAACCATATAAATTATTTTTTTGACAGATATTTTATATATTTGCAGCCTTAAATAAAAAATGCGACACAGGTCGTTTATATTAAAAGTTTAAACTGATTGTAATTTATGCTTGTAGTAAAAGTTAAAGAGGGTGAAAAAATTGAACGCGCTTTAAAACGTATGAAGCGTAAATATCGTAACACGAAGGTTTTACAAACCCTTCGCGATAAACGTTATTACACTAAACCTTCTGTTTCTCGTAGAAAAGAAATTCAGAAAGCATCGTATATTCAATCTTTGCGCGACAAAGAAGAAGCTTAAGAAATATGGAAGGCTTTAGCCTGTATACACCTACTCAAAAACCCACAGATTCCGAGCGGTCGGAAATAGTGGGTTTTTTATTTACTCAATTGGGTAAATATGGCGATCCGCAAGAAGAGATAGCGGCTTGTTTGCGTTATGCCTTAAAAGAGAGCGAGAAATCTAATGGAGGTTTTGCGCTGGCTCTACGCAATGATAACGACGAGATTTTAGGTGTAACCATAATTAATGAAACCGGAATGACCGGTTATATTCCTGAAAATATTTTAGTGTATATTGCCGTACACGAAAATACCCGCGGGCAAGGAGTGGGTAAAAAAATCATGCAAAAAGCCTTGTCTATAGCTAAAGGAGCCGTGGCCTTGCATGTAGAGCCCGATAACCCGGCAAAATTTCTTTATGAAAAGTTGGGATTTACCAACAAATACTTAGAAATGCGCTATAAAAGATAGGGCATTTTATAAGGACCTTCCCCTTTTTGATTTTTCAATTTTCCTTTTGTCTTAAAGCGGTATTGTTAAAACAATAAACCTGTATTATGGCTTATGTTACCTTAGGAAAATCAGCTCTAAAACACAATTATACCTACCTTTCTTCGCTTTTTGAGAAACATCAAATAGAATGGGCGCCGGTAGCCAAAATGCTCTGCGGAAACGAAAAATATCTTGCCTATTTATTATCTTTAGGGAACGAACAAATTTGTGATGCTCGTTTAAGTAATTTAAAAGTAATTAAGGAGCTAAAGCCTGAGGTGGAAACAATTTATATTAAACCGCCTGCCAAGGAAAGCATTTCTGAGGTGGTGAATTATGCCGATGTCAGTTTTAATACGGAGTACATTACCATTAAATGGCTTTCTGAAGAAGCCCAACGTCAAGATAAGGTGCATCGCGTTATTATTATGATTGAGCTGGGTGATTTACGGGAAGGAATTATGGGCGAGTCGCTGATTGGTTTTTATCGAAAAGTATTTGAATTACCGCATATTGAAGTGGTCGGAATAGGCGCAAATTTGAACTGTTTAAACGGGGTAATGCCAAGCCGTGATAAATTGGTTCAGCTCAGTTTGTACGAACAACTTATTGAAGCCAAATTTGGCAAGAAAATAACGGGTGTTTCCGGAGGATCTTCCGTTATGGTGCCTTTATTGCTATCAGGACAAGTGCCTAAGGGAGTTAATCATTTTAGGGTGGGTGAAGCGTTATTTTTTGGTAAAAACCTTTTTGATAATTCAACCATAGAAGGAATGCACGATGATGTTTTTCTGTTGCATTCACAAATCATAGAAATAACGGAGAAACCGATAAATCCATTTGGAGAGATGGAGGCCAATCCTTCAGGAGAAACTACAGAAATTAGTGAAGAAGATTATGGAAAAACGCATAAACGCGCTATTTTAGATATTGGGTTACTCGATATAGCTAAAGTAGATTTTCTTATTCCGGTGGCCAAAGATTTAAAAATTGTGGGCGCTAGCTCAGATATGTTGGTGGTTGATATAAATGAAGCACAAAAATCCTATAAGGTAGGTGATGTCATTCAATTCAAATTAGATTATATGGGGGCTTTACGGGTGATGAACTCGTATTATATAGAAAAGAAATTGATTGATTAAAACGGGTTATTCTATCCCCAAACTCACCACATACCCGCTGTTTCCTCTAATATTGATTACGGTACCATCTTCAAAAATAAAATACTGGCCTTTTACTCCTTTTAAAACGCCGGTAAAGGTAGTCTTCTTCTTAAAATTGAATGATTTTACTTTCTTTGGATACTGTAAAACCGGAAATTTAATTTCAATCTTTTCGGCAGTAGGAAGAAAATACGGCTTAACTTCTTCCGGAATAAAGGATGCCAACTGGTCTCTAATTTCAAATAAATCAGCTGGAATTATTTTGTTTTTAAGCATGTCTCGCCAGTTAGTTTTATCAGAAATATGTGCTTTTAAGGCCACTTCTGCCACCCCTGATAAATACCGATTGGGTACTTCTAAAATGGGAATAGCTTCATGCGCCCCTTGGTCTATCCACCGAGTAGGGATTTGAGATTGGCGGGTAATACCTACTTTTACGTGTCCGGAGTTAGCTAAATAAACAATATGTGGCTGTAGCTGTACCTTTTTTTCAAATGCCAAGTCGCGATCTTCTTGGTTAAGATGTGCGGTGCTAAGCTCAGGCTTCATAATCCATTCTCCGGCCATCGGACTTTTATAAAAACAATCATAGCAAAAACCTTGTCTAAAAATAGGTTTATCTAGCCCGCAACTAAGACATTGATAACCTTCAAAATTCAGGTTTATTTTGTGGTCTAAGAGTTGGTTTACATGCACAATATTATCAGGAAAATCTAGATAATATTGAACTTCAGTAGTTAACTCTGTTTTCATCTTTTTTAAAACGCCGGTAAAGAGCATAAAAAGTTATTTTTAACTAAAAGCTTTTAAAAGCTCCTAAATTAGATTTATTTTTAGGTCGTAAATTTGCGATAAATATACGTTTTACATGTCGATTCCCATTACCAATTCTGTTGCTTCATGGTTTTTAAAGAAGCGCTTACACCAAGTAGAACTTTTTTTAAAATACCCTCATGAGGTACAGTACGAACTTTTGCATCAACTTATAGATAAGGCTCAAAATACCGAGATAGGTAAAAAATATGATTTTGCTTCTATTAAGACCTATCGAGAATTTGCAGAGCGCGTGCCGGTACAGGCATATGAAGATATTTATGAGGATATAGAACGCAGCCGGTTGGGCGAATATAATATTTTTTGGCCTTCGCCTATAAAATGGTTTGCTAAGTCAAGTGGTACAACAAACGCCAAAAGCAAATACATTCCGGTAAGTGAAGAGTCTTTAGAAGAATGCCATTATGCGGGTAGTAAAGACTTGTTGTGTATGTATTTAAATAATAATAAGGAACGCAAACTCTTTTCAGGGAAAAGCTTACGCTTGGGAGGTAGTAAAGAAAACTATTTTGAGCACGGCACCATTCATGGTGATTTATCATCTATTCTTATAGATAATATGCCATTCTGGGCTTCGTTTAGCAGCACACCCAATACTAAAATCTCTTTGATGGCAGATTGGGAGAAAAAAATGAAAGCAATTGTACAATCAACTATTAAAGAAAATGTAACCAGCTTAGCCGGAGTGCCCTCTTGGATGTTGGTGGTGCTAAACAAAGTACTTAAGGAAACCGGTCGCGATAATTTGTTAGAAATCTGGCCTGATTTGGAGGTGTATTTTCACGGAGGTGTAAATTTTGATCCGTATGTAGCGCAATATCAAAAATTGGTACCTACAGATGATTTTATGTACTACGAAGTGTACAATGCTTCTGAAGGTTTTTTTGCCGTACAAGACCGCAACAATAGTAAAGAGTTATTGTTGATGCTAGATTATGGTATTTTCTACGAATTTATTCCGATGGATACCTATGGTACTAGTCAAGAAAAAGTCATTCCGTTAGATAAGGTGGTGCCCGAAAAAAACTATGCGGTGGTAATTACTACCAATGCAGGTTTATGGCGTTACAGAATAGGAGATACTATTCGGTTTACCTCCGTGTCTCCGTATCGTATTAAAGTTTCAGGGCGTACAAAACACCACATCAATGTGTTTGGAGAGGAATTGATTATTGAAAATGCAGAAGTAGCCTTAAAAAAAGCAGCTAATCTAACCAATGCAGAGGTAGTAGATTATACCGCGGCGCCCATTTTTATGGAAGGTAAGAAGAAAGGAGCGCACGAATGGATTGTTGAATTTAATACTCCTCCCAAAGATGTAGACTATTTTTGTGATTGTTTAGATAGAGCCTTGCAAGAACTCAATAGCGATTATCAGGCCAAGCGACACAACAATATGACGTTGAATAAGTTAAAGTTGAATGTGGCGCAACCCAAACTATTTTATACGTGGTCTAAAAACCACCATAGATTGGGTGGGCAACACAAAATTCCCAGGTTGTCAAATAGCCGTGAATATTTAGAGGAACTACTGGTTTTAAATGAAACTTTAAAGTAAGTAATTAACGGTAAAGCAACCATAATATACCCTTTGTTTTCTGTGGGGTTTTGTATCTTCGTGCATCGTGAAGACTATCGCTAAAATAAAAGAACCCATTACTTTTGAAATGGAACTTTTTGAAAAAAAGTTCCGGCTGTCCATGTCTACCAAAGTGGCACTGCTTAATCGTATTACACATTATGTAGTAAACCGAAAAGGGAAGCAAATGCGCCCCATGTTTGTTTTTTTGGTAGCTAAAATGGTTTCTGATGGCGAGGTAAAAGATCGCACTTATCGAGGGGCTTCGGTTATTGAGTTGATTCATACGGCCACCTTAGTGCACGATGATGTGGTAGATGACAGTAACCGCAGGCGTAACTTTTTTTCGATTAATGCGCTGTGGAAGAATAAAATTGCGGTTTTGGTGGGTGATTATCTTTTGTCAAAGGGGTTATTACTCTCTATAGATAACAATGATTTTGATTTGTTGCGTATTATTTCGGTAGCTGTTCGTGAAATGAGTGAAGGCGAACTTTTGCAGATAGAAAAAGCACGTACCTTAGATATTACCGAAGAAGTTTATTATGAGATTATTCGCAAAAAAACAGCTACGCTTATTGCTGCTTGTTGCAGTATGGGAGCAGCTTCGATAAAACCCAATACCCCGCATGTAGAGGCTATGCGCAAATTTGGAGAACTAATAGGAATGGCTTTTCAGATTAAAGATGATTTATTTGATTATGGAGCTCGAAAAATTGGAAAGCCAACCGGCATAGATATTAAAGAGCAAAAAATGACTTTGCCACTTATTTATGCCCTTAATCAAGCTAAAGACAAAGAACGACGTTGGTTGATTAACTCGGTTAAGAACCACAATAAGGATAAAAAGCGCGTACATGAAGTAATTGATTTTGTGAAAGAGTGCGGCGGATTAGAATATGCAAAAACGCAAATGAAATTATATCAAGAAAGAGCCTTAGCGGTGCTGGATCCGTATCCGGACTCAATATATAAAGAAGCACTACTGTTATTAGTTAATTATGTGATTGAACGTGAAAAATAAGTGTGTATGAAAGGCATTCGGTTTCTGTATAAAATGGGGTTAATAATCGTTTTTATGGCGATTAGCATTCCCGGATTTTCACAATCTTTTACGCTGGTTCCGTTGGGGGTACATGGGGGTGGGCAAGAGAGCAATCTCAGCGCCTATCTTTTGGGAGAAACAGGTACACATCATTATATTTGTTTAGATGCCGGTACGTTGCGGTTTGGTATAAAAAAAGCTATTGCTAACGGGGTTTTTCAACAAGACGTGGCGACAGTTTTACAAAAAGATATTAAAGCCTATTTTATATCACATGGGCATTTAGACCATCTAGCCGGATTGATTATTAATTCACCTTATGACAGTCCTAAAAATATTTATGCAGCCCCGTTTGTTATTAATATTTTAAAGAAATATTATTTTACAAATGGCCCGTGGATTAATTTTGCCAACCAAGGAAGTCAACCACAACTGGGTGTTTATACCTATAAGCCGGAGCCGTATTACAAAACCTTTGCCATTGCCGGAACAAAACTTACCGGAAAAATATTTCCCTTAAGTCATGGTAATCCGTATAAAAGTTCGGCTATACTGGTAACAAATCCGGAGGGTGAGAGCGTGTTGTATTTGGGAGACACCGGCGCCGATCGTATTGAAAAAAGTCATTGTCTAGAAAATTTATGGACGGCAGTGGCACCCCTTGTAAGAACCGGAAAACTAAAAGCTATTTTAATAGAAACTTCTTTTCCGAATAGCCACCCTGAAAATAAACTATTTGGACACCTTACCCCTAAACTGCTTACAGAAGAATTGCAGGTATTGGCCCAAAAAGTGGGCGTTAAAACATTGCCTAATTTAAAAATTGTCGTTACACATCTCAAACCCGGTAAGAATCAAATAGAGATGATTAAAGAAGAACTGTTAAACCACAACCCACTTCGGGTTCAGTATATTTTTCCGCAGCAAGGCAAAAAGATTATACTCTAATTTATAGATAGCTCTAAAAAGTTTTTTCTCTAAAATTGCGCATGTTTGGGCAACCCTTTTGCAAAAACCTACGTCTTTATAATAGTTATGGACAAGTGAAAACAGGAACTACAAAAAATAGAAATGATAAGAAATATAGTTCAATTACTGACTTTTCTAATATTGACGACGAGTTGTTATTCTGCAGAAAAGACAAATGAAAATTTAGATATTAGGATTAACTACAATGTCAATTTCTTTCATTTTGTTGACTATTTAAGCCAATGGTCAAAATATACAGGAGATGATGTGCGTGAATTCTATGGCAAATATTTTAAATTGACTGCGAAAGACAAAAAAATGCTTACAAAATATTCAAAAGTGAGACGAAAACTTGGGTGGGGTGAAGAAATAAATTTGTTTAACTGGTCATATAACGATTTTGAAATAAATAAAAACACTCCATCTGAATACATTGAACTAAAAACAGTAATCAATTATTTCTCAACACGGAAAAGCAAAAACTACAGCCTGACTAAAATACTCGAAACAAAATATTCAAAACTACTATCTCTAAAACAACAGATAATAAAGTACTCATCAGAAGTTGAAAAGACCTTTTCTGAAATTAGACCTTATCTAAGCATTTGGACACAAAACCCGGATTATTCAAAATATCCTGTCTATATCTGTTTTTCATATTCCGATAGCTCATCACATGGAGGGGCAAACGGAAATGGCGTTTATTCCGAATTTGTGGTAAACAACAAAAAAGACGGAATAAAAACCGGATTCTCATTAATCACTCACGAGCTAACTCACAAAGTAACAAATATTAAGAAATTCTTAGTTGATTTTCTAGAAGATAAAAATTCATATTCAGAAAAAGCACAACGATTTTTAAACAAAAATAACTTAACTAAAACAGACTTGATTGAGATATTTGAGAGCGTAGATAGTTTAGGATTTGGTAATCCGGAAGCAAATATATTTGATGAAATTAATGTTTATTTTGTGTCACCGGTACTTGTAAAGAGTATGACAGACGACCAAATAAAAAACAAAATAGAAGAATATAAATCAAAAGGGGAAAGAGAATATGAAAGGATTTGGTTTGGCGTAAGTTTATTCAAAAAAGAATATGAAAAATTGAATAGCAAAGAAATCAGAAAAAATGATTTTGTCTGGGGGTTAATCAAAACGTTTTATAATAAGGTATATTTTAAAAATTTTAATGTAAGATAGTGGGGTACGTTTATACTCAACAGTTGAAATTGATAACAACCTTATAGTGCAAGCATCTTATCGATAGAAACCGGAATCCTATTAAAAAATAAAACATAGAAAATAAGTCGTTGAGGCAACCCTTTTGCAAAAAACTACGTCTTTATAATAGAAACCCTAAGGAGTGAAAGTTATTCCACTTTATCATCACGAAAAAAAGCTCATCAAAAAGGCGTGTAAGCACGACCGTATGGCGCAAGAAGTTATTTATAAGCGGTATTCGCCTAAGATGCTTAGTGTATGTAGAATGTATGTGAGCGATTTGCAGTTTGCAGAAGATGTGATGCTAAAAGGATTTTTTAAAGTGTTTCACAATTTACATCGTTTTGCTTTTAAAGGGAGTTTTGAAGGGTGGATACGAAAGATTATGGTTCATGAAGCTATTGATTTTCTCCGTTCACAAAAACAAGTTTCTTTTTCGGAAGAATTAGAACGGGTACCCCCTTTGTCTACAACTGATTATACCGGATCTTTTGAGGTTGACTATTTACAAAAGCTAATTGATGAATTACCGGAGGGATATAGAATAGTTTTTATAATGGCTGCTGTTGAAGGGTATAAACACAAGGAGATAGCAACATTGTTAGGAATTTCAGTAGGAACGTCAAAATCGCAGCTGTCAAAAGCGCGAAAGTTATTACAGCAAAAACTAATTGATAACAAGAAAGACCATGAAATGGAAGGAATGGGAAACTAACTTACAAGAAAAGTTAGAAGCACGTAAACTAACGCCTTCAGAAACGGCTTGGCATAAGCTAGCCGGCCAATTGGAAGAGCGAAAAAAAACGAAAGTAAAAAAATACTGGTGGCTTGGGGCAGCGGCCGTGTTTGTGTTGGGTTTTTTATGGGGGGTGAACTACTGGTCTTCTTCACCACAAAAAAAACCTTCATTAGTAACTACAGTACCTCCCGTAAAAATTACTCCTGAAAAAAAATTAGCTATGCCGGATACCTCAACACTGTCTAAAAAAACAAATTCTGAGATGGTGTTGTTACCCAACTCTAAGACGTTGGAAGAGAAGGCCGAAAAAAGAGAGAACGTTAAGTTGATACGAAAAAAGTCTAAAAAAGAAGAAAAGAGACCTCAATGGGCAGTAAAATCTAAAAGGGTATCGCCTAAAGCAGTGGGTAAAATGAAAGAAGAACAATTTGTTGACCCTCAAAAACAAATTCAGAAAGCAATAGCAAAAACATCCCAACCTGTGACAGACCAAGAGGTAGATGCGTTATTAAAACAAGCTCAAAAACGATTAAAGAACAACCCGGCTGTTGCTAAAAATACCGTAACCGCAAAATCTTTATTGCAATCAGTAACGCAAGAAGCTAATGAAACAATACAAGACAAACTTTTTAAAATTATAAAGAAAGGGTTGAAAGGAGCAAAAGATTTATTGGTTACGCGCTAATTAAAAACGCCTTATACAGTACTTATTATATTAAAATCAAAAAAAAAGAAAAATTATGAAACGCACACCTATTTTATGGATGTTAGCTCTTGTGCTTTTACTAGGTACTACTTCGGTACGGGCGCAATTAGTTACGGTACAGTTACAGCACCAACTAGATGTAAATTTAACGATTAAACGTCTAGAAGAGCAGAAGTTGGCGGTGAAGAAAAATGAAAAACAGAAACTAAAAGATGATTTAGAAGATATACACAAAAAGCTAGAAGCCGGAGAAATTTCAGAGGCAGAAGCTGAAAATTTGAAAAGGAAGGCCGCTGAAAAGCACGCATTGAATATTAATAATCAACTGGCTATAATTGAGGCCAATATTGCCTTACTTAAGAGAAACCAAGGAAAAGATAGCACCTATTATCAAAAAATGGGCTTTTTAAATGTTGAAGCAGATACCATAAACATCAAAAAGCGCGATGAACCGGATAAGACTAGCTCTGGATTATTTGTAGCTTTTGGGTTTAGCAATATGATTACAAAAGGGCAGTCTTTAGGAGATTCACCCTATAAATTTGCAGGAAGTAGAACTTTTGAAATTGGGTATCTCTTTCATACGGTTTTGGTTAATAGTGGGTTTTTGCGCATAAACTACGGGCTGGCGGTTCAATTTGATGGATTTAAGCCTGATGATAACCAATATTTAGTTGATGTGAATGGAAAAACACAACTTCAAACCTTTCCCTATGATTTAAAGAAATCAAAATTTAAAATGAGTAATTTACTGCTTCCCGTTCATTTTGAATTGGGACCTATAGATGATGATTATTATCCCAGAAAATTTAAAATTGGTTTTGGAGGCTATGTAGGCATCAACCTAAACGCTTCTCAAAAACTGAAATACAGAAAAGATGGACATCGTTATAAAACGCACCCGTCTGGTGGATATAACACCAATGATTTGCTTTATGGTTTGAGCGCTTATGTAGGGTATGATGATGTGGCGCTTTATGTTAAGTATGGACTGAATGAAGTCTTTAAAAACAACCCGAATGAACAACACTACGTTTCTTTGGGAGTTCGTGTAGAGCTTTAAGTCAGGAATAGAGAAATACCGAAGTTGGTTATTGAGCTGACTTCGGGTATTTTTGTTCTAAAATTTCCCAATATTCATACGCATGGCGCAGTGCGGGAATAACGATTGTGCCGCCAATTAAGGTGCCAATGCTTAAAATTTCCATCACTTCTTTTTTGCTTACCCCTTCTTTTATACACGATTCTAAATGGTATTGCACACAGTCATTGCACCGCAGTACTAATGAGGCAATTAACCCCAGCATTTCTTTCGTTTTTTTGTCTAAGGCCCCGTTGACAAAAGCATTGGTGTCTAGGTTAAAAATACGTTTTAAAACCTTGTTGTTTTCACTCATTAAAGCCTCGGTCATTTTAGATCGATAGGCGTTAAATTCTTCTACTTTATCCATAAAAACGGGCTGTTTAAAATAAGCCCCAAAGGTAGGTTTTATAGCGGATTAAAAAATTATTCTTTGCTGAAAAATTGCTATTCATCCAATAGCGTCCTAAACGTTTTTGGACAAACCGTCAAAATATTAGGTTTTACTGACGGTTTCATAATGTCTTCCTTTATGGGGATTAGAATGGCTTTTTGAATAATAATGTTGAAAATCAAGGAAGCAGTGGAGGCCGAGGGATGAAAATCTGTTTGAGAACGACGGCAGGAGGACGAGTTATTTTCATCCGTGGCTGGGGTTTCCGTAGTATTTTTTACATTTTTATTCGCTAGCCTAGACTTTTTTGGTTCTTTTTTTGGCAATGAAAAAAAGAACAATGTAATTATATAGGACAACATTGCTATTCATCCTTTAATGATGTCATTTCAATAAAGTTCTAAGTGTCCTCTTCTCCCGTCATTGGGAATAAAATGTCGGAAACTAGGTTCATACAATTTTCGGTATACTGGCAAGAACAGAACTTCTTTCTATTTTTGTGGTAATTAAGATATTGATTTATGAAACACAGATACAATAGATGGGGTACGTTTTTAACGGTATTTCTTTTATTGGGTTTTTTAACGCAGTGCCAAAAAAAGGTAGCGGAAAAAATAACGGCTTCTGTTGTACAAACGGGTTATATAAACTGTTTTTCCGCCGGATTGCGATTTGACGATGGCGATTTAATTTGGGGCGAACCTTCTGCTGTGGTGGTAGATCAAGGGAAACTCTATTTGGCGCTCGACAAAGACTTTCCAAAGAAAAACAGTTCTGTTTTTGTGTTGCCTTGGCAAAACGATTCCATAAATCAGCAGGGCACTCCTACTTATTTGATGAATAAGACCTTAAAAAGAGGCCATAAATATGAAGAGTTCACCAAGTCTCCCGATAACAAGTGGGTACTGCTCACCTCCGGATTTGACCGAACCAAACGCCCCAAAAGCACGGCTTGGGATGGTTATAATATGCTGTGTTATTGGCCATCGGGGCAAGTAGATAGCGTAAAAGTGTATAGTGAAAATGGAACAGATAGCACAAGCATTTCGTTGCGCTATAAATTAGCCGCCGCATTGCGTACGAAACAATTTCCTCAGGCTATGCCTTACTTTAAAATAGAAGGACTCACATTAACCGATAGTCTTATCATTTTTGGAATTAGAGAATATGGAAAAGATTACAAACACGCACATTACGCGATAAAATTAGTGGCCGCTTCTTATGCGTTTAAGAATAATCGGTTACTAATTGCAGCTGATTTTAAGGTGTTAACCACTATAAAAGCGCATAAATATAACTCAGCTATTCAGGGAGCAGTGGGTATTTCTTCTATTCAATATGATGCCTATAACCATCGGTTTTATATTTTAACCTCACTAGAGCAAAAGGGCTTACCACTTAAAACCTTTTTGTGGACAGCTACGCTGGGAGAGCTAAAAAATAATTATATGCAACCGGTGTTAGACCCTTCAGGAAAACCGCTGGTTTTTGCTCATAAAGTAGAAGATATTGCGGTGCTAGACGCTAGACATCTTTTTTTGATTGCTGATGATGACCGTGATAAAACCGTGCTTAACGAACAAGTCAGGCAACCCAACCAAGCGGCATATTTTGTGGTAGCCCTAAAGGGAATGTAGATCTTGTTTTATGGATGGTAAAACTCACTCCATATAAGGAAAAAAGTAAACACCGTATCTTTTAGGTCTTCTCGTAGTTTTTGGTAAGCAATACGCATTTGTGATTCAACTGTTTTTACAGAAATATTTTGTTCTGTGGCGATCTCGCTATAGGTAGCCCCATTAATTTTTTTGCGTAAAATTTCTTGGCAAGCAGGAGGAAGTTTGGCAATACTATTTTGAATGCGTTTTATTTTTTGTTCGAGTTGTTGGGGGGTTAGCTCCTGATAGCCGTGTAATGCTTCGCGTGTAAGTTGATCGAGTAATGCTGTTTTTTGGTTTTCTTTGCGTCTGTGCATTAAGAATTGGTTATAAGCCATGCGGTATAAATACCCTTTGGCAGAAGCGGTAATAGTTATGCTTTTTCGTTTTTGCCAGAATAGGACAAAGACAGCCTGTACCACTTCTTGAGCTGTATCCCAGTCGCGTGTAAACTGTTTTAGATATAGGCACAGATGTTTATAGTGGGCGTTAAAGAAGGTGTTAAAAGCTTCTTGATCACCTTGTTTAATTTTCTCTAATAAAGCCTGCTCATCCACACGTACCGGAGTTTATTATTGGGGTAGTACTCTATTGAAATGGAATATAGCTATCCCTAGGAGTCGAAGATACAATATTGTAGTTAATAATACTAGCTAGAAAGGATGATTGAAAAGCGTAACGATTAAAAAATTGACCTAAAAGAAGAAAGCACCCACTTAAAATCTAAAGCCTTTTAAAGAGTGGGTGCTTTCGGGTAAATAACAGAACTTCATCAATATAAGAGATGGTATTTTGAATAATGAAGCGCTGCTATGCTATGCGTTTTTACAGGTCAAGATTTTTATTTAACCGGACTCTCCAAACATCGGTTAGTGGAGTATATTTAACCGTAACGTCTCCATCTGAATTGGTTGATACTGTTGTTTTTTCTGGATTGAGAAAATCCTTTAGCATCGGTTTGAACAGATCTATTGGTTTTAAGATGTGACTAAATAAAAAGAAAACTTCAATTAAATTTTAAAACTCAGATCTTTTGTGGTTGGAGGTAAACAATTAGCATCATTGCAAACCATGTATTTCACCGAACCGGTAATTTTTTTTGTACTTGTAGTAATCTTTATACGTTGCTTAAAAACAGCCTTACTCGAAAAATATTTAATTTTCATGTTAAATATCTTATCATCCACAACATGACCTTTACCTTCCTTCGTTTTATCTATTAATTTAAAATTTTCTGTATCATTTTTAAATTCAAAAGTGGACGGCACAGGTCCTCCTTTCGGTACGGTTTGGGAGTACAAATGCCAGCCGGGTTTAATATCTGCTGTGATGATTAAATAATATTCATTCTCATTGATTTTTTCTACAGAAGTAGACCAGCTTACAGGATCTTGGTTTTGCGCACTAGCCTGAAATCCTATTATCAATACGATAAAATAAAATAACTTTTTCATAATTCTAATTTAATAATCGTTTAACTACCATAAAATATCAGGAGCTTTTCCGCTCTTCATCTCTTTTATATTGGCTAATAGCAAATTCTGCTTGTCCCGACTCTGCTTGTCCCGACCTTCTATAAAATTGTCCTGACTTGCCTTTTTCATTATTTCAATGGCTTTCTGTTTTTGTCCTATTTTAAAAAGTAAACCTGCCAAAACAGCTTTAGAAGAAAAATGTGGAAACCAGCTATCTGCAATTCTCGCCCATTCAGCGGCCTGCTTTAATGCTTTTTTATCGTTCACATTTTTATAGATTGCTTCTGCTGCATTCCTTAAATTATAAGACATTCCTATCATTCTTTTGTGTACTTTTAATCGCCGCATCATTTTCCAAGCTTGTACTTTAGTAGAATCACTATCACCGCTTAAAAAAGGCTTCATGTACTTTTGAAAATCAGCCTTGTCTGCCGCTTTTAGACCTTCAATATCTTGTTTAAATAAACCGTTGTTAACGTAATTCTGAGCCGCAGGAATCAGAGCAGAAGCATTATGCGTGCCTGCATAATAATTCATCACAATTTCTTTTGAAGTTAATTCTCCGTTTTTATCTAATAAATGCAACAATTCTTTATTGGCTGCAACCATTACCGGTAACATTTCTTCCCTATGATTTTTAATAATGTTTTTTCTGAAATAATTCATAAGACCTACTCCTAGAATCTGTAATGAAAAAGGGTTGGGTTTTCCTATTAACGAATCTATCGATTTTGAATTTTTGATTACATATTTATAAAACTTTCCTTTTGGTACATATTCAATATTTGAATTGTAGTATAGGATAGAAGAAAGAAAATCTACATTATTTAAATTTTGCGGAGTAAGCAAAGGAAATACCTCTTCAATAACTTTGGCAGATGGCATTTTAAGAGCCGCTCTTTTTTTGAGATAGCCTATTAAAAAATCTTTATCTCTTTTTCCGGCATTGTATTCATCTTCCCATTGTGCAAAAGGCTTTGGGGCATTTTTTTCTTTAATAGCGGTTTTTGCTTCGTTTATGAAGTCTTTTGGTTGACGATAACCACCCGAACGATAAACGAGTATCCCATCGCCACTTACAAATAGGTAGGTGGGAAATGCTCTTACTGAGAATTTTTTAGCTATCGCTATTCCCTCTCCTTTCTCCGCATCGATTTTATAGCTAACAAATGCCTTATTAAAAACGGCGCCCACTTCTTTTAATGGAAAAACTTGCGCTGCCATTCTCTTGCATGGGCCGCACCAACTTGTTGCCACATCCACAAAAACCAATTTATTTTCTTGTTTTGCTTTTGCTAATGCTTCTTTCCAAGTGCCATGATAGAATTGGATGCCTTCTTGTGCCACTAGTACACTAGAAAAAAACGAAAAGCAAAGAACTAATAGTATTTTTTTCATAATTTTATATTATTTACCAAAAATTTGTTCTAACTTCTTGTCCAATTCTTTACTTTCTCCTACATATCTGGCTATAATTTTCCCTTCTTTATCTAATAATATTTGAGTAGGGAAGGCAGTTACCCCATAGGCTTTTACGGCATCAAACTTTTCTTGGTCTTCGTTGTTTAACACTTGTAGCCAGGGAAGCGCTTTTTTCTCAATAACTTTTTTCCACACTTTTTTGTTTGCTTCAAGACTATTTCTTTGCTCTTGGGCGATGCCTAGAATTTCAAAACCATCTTTTTTATATTTTGCGTATAATTCTTTTAGATGAGGGAAACTTGCCATACATGGGCCACACCAGGTTCCCCAAAAATCTATTAGTACGTATTTTCCGTGTAAGGTTTGCAGATTGATGGGATTACCGTTTATATCTACCTTGTCGATTGGAATAGCCGTTTTTCCAACAGCAGTCGCTTCCATGCTGTTTATTTTTCCTGAAATTCTTTTTGCAAAAGAGCTGTTTTTGTGCTCATCACCCAAATTGGCGTAGATTGCTTTCAGTTTATCAAAAGACAATGAGTTTTGAAGACTCGCAAGGAAATACATACTTACCAATGATTTTGGGTTTTTATGTATAAATTTTTTACGTAGGTTTTCATCTTTGGCCTGGTTGGTAGCGTTCAATTTATGTGCCTTTTTTAAATCGGTTGAATCGTTTCCCGGTTTAAAGTTATCGTAGGCACTTTTCAATGCTGTCCAACTTTCATGTGTAAGCTGGTTTTCTTTATCTTTGATGGCAGACCATTCTTTATTAGCCTTTCCTCCGGTTACTTGAGCCATATAAATTGTATTGGCATCTCCTTTGATTTTTATTTCTTCATTGCTCAAAAAGAAGCTAAGGGAAGGACCGGGAATCATTCCTCTTTGCATTTTTATTAGCAATGCAGGGTTTCCACGGACACCGAAACTTGCAAGCCGAGGCTCGCTCACTTTTCCTTTAAATACAACCCAGCCATTTTTAACCACATAATTGGTGTCAATCTTATACCCTTCATCAGTGCGATAAGCGAGGTAAAAAGGACCGTAATTATTTGGGTTGTTGATTTTTGCTTTTACAATGTACCCTTTCGTCTCTTTTTGTTGGGTACAGCTTGCTATTGTTAGTATGGCAAAGAGTGCCAATAAAATTATTTTAAACTTTTTCATGGGTTTTAGATTTTTTAAAATTTATTAATCGTTAAAGAGTTCGGCTAACTTTTTGAGCAGTTCTTCGCCGCGTAAGTTTTTAGCAATGATGATTCCATTCGGGTCAATTAAGAAGTTCTGTGGTATAGCTTTAATACCATATTGTGTTGCCACTTGACTCTTCCATCCTTTTAAATCGCTAACCTGAACCCATGGCATACCATCATCTTTAATTGCCTTAATCCAGGCCTTTCGGTTTTCATCTAAGGATACGGCAAGTACATCAAAGTTTTTGTCTTTATACTTGTTATATGCTTTTAATACATTAGGGTTTTCTGCCCGACAAGGGCCACACCAGCTTGCCCAGAAATCAAGCAAGACATATTTGCCTCTATAGGATGAAAGAGATACCGGATTACCTTCTACATCATTTTGTGTAAAGTCCATAGCCGTCTGACCTATGCTTAACTTCTTTGCTAACATAAGTCGAGATTCAAGCGTTTTCCCTTCCGGAGTATTTCTCATTCGGTCGCTCAATGCATAGAAAGCAGGCTCGAAGGTTTTAAGGTTAATTACACCACCTCCCATCATTTTCACCATATCTAAACTGATATAGGAATCCGGGTGTTGAATTCTGAAATGTTCTTCTATCTTGTTCATATGTTGACGCAGAGCAGCCAATTTATCGTACATTTTTTGCTTCTCTTCCTCCTTATATTTATTGGCAAAAAGTTTTTTTTGGATGGAAAACATCTCATCTTCATAAGGTTTCTTTTTTGCCTGCATTGAAGCAAATTCTTTCTGAGTAATGCCTCCGGTTATTGTTGCCGATCTTAAATCACTATTACCGGTGATAGACATTCGACCCGGAGTCAGATAGAAACTTTGCTTATCTGCCAATGTTTTTATGTGATAATCTGCATCCTCTTTAAAGAAGGTAGAAATGTAGGCGAAAACCGGACGATTAACTTTACCGGTAAATTCGAACTTCCCGTTTTTTACAATTGCTGAGTCTCTAGTTTTTGTGCCGTTAGGCGAGTTATACACCACTAGAAGAAGTTTGGTGTTATCCTGAAGTCCTTTTACATTTCCACTTATTTTAAAGTTGGGTTGTGCATTTACAGTTGTGATTGCGACTAAGAATGCCGCAAAAAAACAATATATAGTTTTCATTTGTTTAGGATTTAAATGTTAGGGTGATTTTTTAAGGATTGTTTTTCATTCCGGGGTTTTGTTCCATTATTTTTTGTGGAAACCGAAGCACCAATCGTTCCGGTCTAAGTGTGTATGTTTCAATTACATTACCACTGGCATCATATAATTTATGTGTATGGTTTATGGTACTACTATAAACAGGGTCAACAGAAAGCCTACGCATGGTAAACCAGCGATAGCCCTGAACGGCGAACTCTCGAATACGCTCTTCTAAAATAAATTTTACGAGTGCTTCCTGGTCAGTAGCAATAGTTGCAGGCACTGATGCATCGGCCACCGGCATTCTATTCTTGCGCAAGGTCTCTACATCAGCAACGGCACCGGGCAAATCGTTTAATCTTGCCTTACACTCTGCTCTTAATAAATAAATATCGGGAACAGTTACGCCAAACTGAACGCCTGTGGGTCCGATTCTTCTTAAGATTCCGTTGGGATAGGGGCCACCAAAAAAAGCATTGGCAGAATAGAAATTAAGTCTTAAATCAGATGCTTCATATAAATCGGCGGTTTCAGGTCGTATAACCAATTCATTATTGGAAAAAGTCCAGTAATTAATAAATTGCTTGGCGTATATATTTTCTTTATTATTGGGGGGAGTTGGCGTGTTAGGACCAAATAAACCAATAGGCATAAATTCTCCATTAGGAGCAAAAGTTTGGTTATAATTGTATAGTCCCGTGGGAATACCGGCTGATGAAAGATCAGAAATGGAAGCATTTAAAAACGGAAGTGCCTTATTAAATTTACCCATAAACATATATACCTTGCCCAATAGCCCTTCTCCTGCAGCTTTTGACATACGAACACGATGCGTTAGTTTAGGCAGATTGGGGATGGCCGTGGAGAGGTCTTTTAATATAAAATCATATACGTCTTTTACAGAGGCTCTTGTAAAATGGGTTAAAGTGGCATCGGCATTGGTAACAATGGGAAATCCTGGGTCGGAAGCAGCGGTGGCTTTATTATACGGCTTTCCATAATAATTAATCAATAGAAAATAGGTCCAGGCTCTTCCTGCCATGGCTTCTGCCCGTATAGATTTTTTCTGCTGTTCGGTGCCTCCCGAAGCATCCATTACTTCATTTATAATTTTATTGTAGGCATAGATATTTTGCATGGGTACCTCCATTTCCTGCGCATTTTCGTCGGGTTGGTAAATCACATCTTCCCATCGAAAAAGTCGTTGCATACGCAAGGTTGCTCCGCTAAAATAAGGTTCTACAGCGGCCACTTCATCACTTAGTGGAACTTGAGCATCAGTATTTATATTTATAAATTTAAGATTACTGAGCGCTAGGTCATAATCAGAAACGGTCTCTGCAATAAGTTTTCCTTTAGGCTTAATTTCTAAGAATTCTTTTTCGCAGGAAGAGAGCCCGGCTATCAATAGCACAAAAACAAGGGGTTTTATAAAAAAAGATATATTTTTCATTTTTATTATTTTAAAGGGTTATAACGACACATGGAGGCCAAAGCTTATGGTTCCTTGATTTGAAGGCATACTTCTTATGCCATAAGTGGCATTATGAAATTCGGGGTCAATGCCATATTTGTTGGCTTTCCATAACATCAGATTGGACACCTGAAGCCGTAAAGTGATATCCTTCGCTTTAAATTTATGTACGAAATTTTCAGGCAAACTGTACGCAAGCGTAATGTCGCGAAGCTTTATGTAGGAAGCGCTCACTACATTGATATCTGCTTTTTTATAATAATTGACATCCCTTCTGCTACCACTTAGAGATCTGCTAGATACATAAGAAGGTATGTTAGTAATGAATTCATCCCCGGGTTTCTTCCACCGGTCGTTAAATTCTGCATGTACATTTCCTTCTTCAAAGGCATCTCCATACGAGATATTTGAATGGTTAAGTCTGCCAGTATAAAAGTCGTTAACATCCCGGCGCATTACATGCCCCAAGTTATAAATGGTATTGATGTTTAAACTAAAACCTTTATATCGAAAGGAGTTAGAAAGCCCTCCGCTCCAAACAGGTTGGTAAGTCCCCATAAAAACAATATCCTCCGGTTTAGAAATATTTCTGGTTTTGGTCTTGGTGCCATCAGACAAATAAATCATTGGATCGCCCATAGAATCCAACCCGGCATAACGGTAAGCAAATACTGCAAATGCGGGATACCCTGTGAAATACTGTTGCCTTACTTTTTGATCACCGGTTGTAATGGGTGCTACATTGTTCATCTGGGTAATGGTATTCTTATTATAGGCCATGGTAAACATGGTGCTCCAATTAAAATTTTTACTGTTAATATTATAAGAGCGAAGGCTAACTTCTATTCCTTTATTTTCGAGAGCGCCAAAGTTTCCGATGATAGATGAATATCCCGTAAAAGCGTTTGTAGGTAGCTCACCCAATAGATTTTTCGTTTGTTTTCTATATAGATCTATTGAACCGGTTAAATGGTTCTCTAATATCGAAAAATCTACTCCTAAATTTATCGTTTTGGTGCTTTCCCAGGTTAATTTTCTATTAGCGGGGGTAGAAAGGAATATACCCACCCCGCCGGGCAAGAAACCGCTTGATTGGGGTTCATATATATCAAAAGAGGAAGCGGTTCCCGGTAATGGAGAGTTACCGGTTATACCGTAGGTGGCGCGCAGTGCCAACCGGTTTACCCAGTTTTCGTCTGCCATAAAATTTTCTTTGCCTAGCTGCCATTTAGCGCCAACGCTCCACACGGGTCGGTTTTGTGCAGACTTATCAACTCCAAATAAATTACTTTGGTCAATACGCCAGCTCCCATTTACCGTATATTTATGATTGTAAGTATAAGCGGCATTGGCATAATAGGAGGTAAACCGTGTTGTAAATTCCATTTGATCAAAAGAATCATCAGATAAAGTACTTCGGCCGAAACCATTAGGCATTACCGATCCGATTACACCGTCAGTTCTTAAAGTAGCATAATCAATAGAAGCATAGGTCTGTAGTTTTGCATTGTATCCTCTTACAGTACTGCTGTGAGACTGAATGCGTTTTTCTCGCGCTTCTTGGCCTACCAATAGAGTTAGTTGGTGTAACCCGTTTTTCCAATTATTGTCATAAACCAATTGATTTCTTACGGTCCAGTTTCGGCGATTCCAATTGGTAACAGAATACCTTCCTCCGGTGGTGGGTAAATAATAGATAGGGGTGGAGGAAGCGGTAGGTGCTACCGTAAATTGTACAACTTCTGCTCTTACGCGATAGCTTTTTTCGTCATCATAACTGGTTGTTTTCTTGTTTTCTTTTACATAGGCATACAAGCCTTTAAATTGTAAGTTTTTGAATAGATTTATGCTTGCGCCACCAACGATACGGTTTGCTAGAGAATTGTTTTTGGTGTAACCATAATTGAATTCATCTAAAGGATTATAGTCTAAATTTATATTACTTCTGTTTTGAAAATCAATCCTTACAGAATCACTCAAATATCCCATATAGGGCATAGACAGGTTGTTACCATTTGCATCTCTAAACAACTGATAAGGATAAAAGCGATTATCGATATTGATTGTGCGTTTTGCACTAGCAACTGTCTGGGTTAAATCAGCTATTAAATATAGATGAATGTCTTCGTTAAGATAATAATCTTGTCTTAGGTTAATCTTATAGGTATCATTGTCTTCCCCCGGTCGATTTGATTGATCGTCTGTATAAGCCATTGAACCATAAAAAGAATATTTATCTCCTCCACCGGATAAAGAAATAGTATGGTGCATAAGTACGGAATTACGATACCACAAATCACGGATTTGCCCCACATTATTTATAGAGGCAAGGCTATCTAACATGGAAGCAGCTCGGGCATCTGAAATAAAGCCACGGTATTGGCGGTACAATATGCTTTCATGTGGAGGCATTCCACTACTTCCCAAATTTGTATATGCGGCAGCAGAATTATAGGGGTAGGTAATCGGGTCAAAAACGTCTTTGGCAGCCTGTATAAACTGACGGCTGTTTAATACCGGGAAATAGTTTAGATCGGGTTTTCCTCGAAAACTGATAAATCCATCGTAATTTACTTTTAGTTTCTGATCTAGGCGACCGTGTTTTGTTGTAATGACAATTACTCCATTTGATGCTCTTGCTCCCCAGATGGAAGCCGTTGTTGCATCTTTTAAAACTGTAATCTCCGCTACATTCTGTGGGTTGATAGAAGAGGCATTATCTAGTGCGATACCATCTACCACAATAAGGGGTCCTCTGTTTGTACCTGTGTACCCACCCGGGGTGTTAGGGTCAGGAATGCCAATTGTAGATAAACCACGTATTAAGATGGGGTTTTGAGAAGCGCTAGGAGAGTTGTTAACGGTTAGACCGGGAATTAGTCCATCCAATCTTTGTAGGATATTCATGCTAGAGGAACGGTTTTCCACTATATCCATATCCGGTTGAGAGAAAGAACCGGTACTTCTTTCTTTTGATATTGTTTGATAGCCGGTAAAGACTACTTTAACTTGATCGAGCTTTAGAGCACTTTCATGAAGGGTTACATTTAAGGTTGTCTCGCCTTTTTTTAGGGTGTATACTTTGGTTTTAAACCCTAGCATACTAAAACTGAGCTTGTCTCCGGGTTTAGCTTCAATACTGTAGAGCCCTTCGGTGGTTGTAGCAACAGCGCGTTCACCGTTGTTTACCGAAACTTTTACTCCCGGAATAGGCACCCCATTTTTGTCGACTACTTTCCCAACTATAGTTTGCTGCTGAATATTATTTTTTATAAGGGTGGTTGGAACTGAAGTGTTTGTAGCCCCTTTCTTTAAAATAATTTGATGCTTTAGTATAGTAAAGCGTATATACATGGGGTCTAAAATACTATGCAGCACTTGTGCTAAAGATTCGTTTTTATAGACCGCTGTAACTTTTGTAGAAGGATCAATTTCTTTTGGACTATAAAAAAAACTATAACCGGTTTGTTTTTCAATTTGCTGAAAAACGATTGCTAAAGAAGCGTCTTTTGCAATTACAGAAATCTTATCGCTTTGTTCAAAACCATAGGTGTAGGGGGTTATAAGACAGCAAAATAGAAGAATAAGTACGCTTAGCCTAGGAGCGATACTCCCTTTTGTGGCAAAAGCAGGTCTTCTTTTGTCAAAATTTGTTTTCATAAAAGGTGATTTGAGGATTTATTTGCTGGGTTTATTGATTGTTATTTTGTTTCCATGGATGGTGTAATTGAAATTTTTATAGGTCTGAAAGGTTTTCATTACTTGTTCTATACTCTCTTTTTGAAACCTTGCCGTAATAATTAAACGGTTTAGCGCCGGGTAGTGATTGTCAATTACCACGTTGTATTTACGTTCTAGTTTGTGCACAATTACCGCAAAAGGATCTTTGATAAAGACCAGTTCTCCTTTTGTCCAAGCCGTATATTTTTCAATATATACCGGAGTTGTTTGTAGGTTTTTATTGTGGTAGAAAACCTTGTAGCCGGGTTTTACTAAGATTGAATCTTGGGTATGCGGGTTTTTAGCGCTGATACTTCCACTGATGAGTACGGCGTAGCTTTCATGCTCATTTTTATAGGCAGATACTACAAAATGAGTCCCTAATACTTTAATGCCCAAATTTTTAGTGTGCACAATAAAAGGATGTTGCACGTTGTGAGTAACCTTAAACAAACCTTCTCCTTCTAAATAAACTTCTCTTTTGGCTATATGCGAACTAAATTGTACCGGAAAGCGAAGCGAAGAGCCGGCATTTAGCTGAACCTCGGTTCCATCTGATAAGATGACAGAAAAGGTTTTTCCGTAAGGAACGGTAAGGGTATTGTAAACCACTTGTTGGGTTGTAGTGTCTGCCTTTATTTGATTATAGACGATAGTTTGGTGCTGAATGGTATAGTGCTCCTCTTTGTTGAGTTGCAACTGTTTGTCAGTACGTATATATTGAACACTTCCATCATTGAGTTTGAGTTTTACAAATTCTTGTTGAGGGGTAGGAGAAATGAGGAACGCATAATAAGAAACCCCGCCTAAACATAGTAAACCAATGAAAATAGCAGCTATGCGTAAAAATATTTTTCGTTGTTTATGTCGTCTTTGTTGTAATAGTTGCCGTTTAATGTTAGCAAAGCCTTCAATATGAGATAAGGGGTGGGCAGCGTCTAATCCGTATTGTAGCTGAATAGATCGTTTAAACACCACTTGATTTTCGGGTATTTCTAGCCAAGCGAGTAAGGAATCTAACTCAGCATCAGTAAGGGTGTTTTCCAGGTATTTTAAAATAAGGTCTTCCAAAAGATTTACTTGAGCGTTTCATATACATGATGTGACTTTTGGTAAAAACCCTTAAAGAATATTTAAATTTTTTTTGTTAAAAGTTATTTTGAGACGTTAAAAATCGAGAGTGTTGCCTAGATTTGATTGTTCGTATGTCTTGTAAATACTGATGTTTGCTGTTTTTTTAAGGAAGTCGAGAAAAGAGTTTAGAAGCTAAAAAAAACATAACATTTTTTAGACTTTTCGAGATGAGTTTTGCGAAAAAAGAAACCTTTATAGGATGTTTTATTCCTTAAAATCACTTATATAAATTTAAAAACAATACCTATTTTCGGCAATTAACTGATCAGCTATCGCATTTTTTAATTGCGTTATATTAGGATAGTGATGATATTTGGTATAACGTTTAAGTCCCATTAATAACGTTTTTTGGTTATCGCCCGTAGCCAATGAGATAATAGCTTCTTTTCCTTTTTGCATTACCGTTTCAGTTGCTTGATAGAGATAGAGTCGCGTCATAGCAATTTGAACAGAAACGGCTTCTTCTCCTTGTATACCCGCTTGTTTTTCGGTGCGTAGCAACATGGCTTCTGTATGAAAAATTTTGATAAGCATATCAGCCGCATTCATCAATATATTTTGATGATTTTTAAGGTGTTGCGTATATTTTTTAACGGTACTTCCGGTTATCATTAAGAATACTTTTTTTAGGTTTTTTAAAACCTCTTTTTCCTCAGCAAACAACACGGTTGAGTTGGGTTTATTGAAGTTGGAAAGTTGCGTGAGTTCATCTTGAATCGCCTTAGCGGGAGCTATTAAATCTAATTCGCCTTTTAGAGCCTTTTTTAGGAGCATACCTACGGCATGCATGCGGTTAATCTCATTGGTGCCTTCATAAATTCTAGGAATGCGAGCATCTCGCCAAGCAGCCTCCATAGGTGCTTCTTTAGAATAGCCCATGCCACCATAAATTTGCAACCCTTCATCGCTACATTTTTGTACAGATTCCGACCCTTCTACTTTTATGAGTGAACATTCTACCGCAAAATTTTCTACAGCTTTTAGTTTAGCTTCTCCGGCGGAGTATCCTTCTTGTAAAAAAACTTGGGTTTGCTCTTCAATTAGTTGAGCCGTACGATAAACGGTAGATTCGCAGGCGTATGCCTGTGTGGCCATTTGGGCCAACTTAGATTTAATGGCTTCAAACTGAGCTATTTTAGTACCAAACTGTTCTCGTTCATTGGCGTAGTTTACGGCGAGTGTAGTCAACCTTCTTTGGGTATCTAGACAAGCAGCCCCCAATTTTATTCGTCCGATGTTTAAAATATTCATAGCAATTTTAAATCCCTTTCCCCTGCCAGCCAACATATTTTCAACCGGTACGCGGGTATTTTCAAAAAACACCTGTCGTGTAGAAGAAGAATGTATGCCCAATTTGTCTTCCTCATTTCCCAGTTTTATACCGTTTGGTTTTTCTTTGTCATGTTCTACAATAAAAGCAGACAGGTACTTATCATCTTTGATGCGGGCAAAAACGATAAAAGTGTGGGCAAATCCGGAGTTAGAAATCCACATTTTTTGTCCATTTATAAGATAGTGTTTTTTATCTTTAGAGAGGGTGGCGGTTGTCTTTCCTGAATTGGCGTCGCTGCCGGCTGTAGGCTCGGTTAATGCGTAGGCGCCAAACCATTCTCCGGTAGCCAGTTTGGGCAGGTATTTTGCTTTTTGTTGATCGGTTCCGTACAGCGCAATAGGTAAGGTGCCAATACCGGTATGTGCCCCATAGGCCGTAGCCATAGAGCCGGTGGCTCCTGAAAAATAGTCGGTAACGAGCATAGCCGAAACAAAGTCCATTCCTAGCCCTTGATATTTTTCATCGAGTGTAATTCCCAATAATCCTAACGCACCGGCTTTTTTTAAAATAGCTTCGGTAAGTGCGTAGTCGTGTGCTTCAAATCGTTTTTTGTTGGGAATGATCTCGCGTTCTACAAAAGCTTTTACAGTCTCGCGCATCAGCTGCTGTTCTTCACTAAAATCTTCGGGTGTAAAAGTATTTTTACAAGAAGATTCTTTTATAATGAAAGCTCCTCCAACTATTTTTTCGGGGTCTTTTTTTTTGTTGCTCATATCCTAAAATGTTTACAGAAAGTTTAAATGAACTCATTATAAAGATACGAAATTACCGGGAGAAAAACCAGTTAAAAAACTTCATAAATTCCGGCGGCGCCTTGTCCGTTTCCTACACACATAGTTACCATAGCGTATTTGTTATGAAGTTTACGACGCTGCATTTCATGAAAAATTTGTACCGATAGTTTGGCACCGGTACATCCCAACGGGTGGCCTAAAGCAATGGCTCCGCCATTTACGTTAACAATGTTTTCGTCTAACCCGAGCTCACGAATAACGGCCACTGATTGGGAGGCAAAGGCTTCATTGAGTTCTACCAGCTCAATATCGTTGAGTTTTACGCCGGCTAGTTTTAAAGCCTTGGGCACGGCATGGGCCGGTCCTATTCCCATAATTTTAGGATCTACTCCAACGGCGGCATAATTAACAAGACGCGCCATAGGTTCTAATTGCAACTCTTTCATCATCTCTTCACTCATTACGATTACAAAGGCGGCTCCATCACTCATCTGTGATGAATTTCCGGCAGTAACACAGCCTCCTTGTGCAAATACCGGACGCAGTTTAGCTAATACCTCAAGTGAAGTGTCTTTTCGAGGGCCTTCGTCTTGGGTGAGGGTGTAATTTTTTGTCTTTTTCTTTCCGTCAGTAGCCACATAGGTTTCATCAATGGTTATGGGAACAATCTGCTCATCAAAATAGCCATTTGCTTGCGCATGAAGTGCTTTTTGATGAGAATTATAGGAAAATTCATCTTGGTCTTCTCTAGTAATTTTGAACTGTTTGGCTACTTCTTCTGCCGTTAATCCCATTCCCCAATAATAATCGGCATGGCCATTTTTGGCTACTTGATAGCTGGGTGAAGGTTTAAACCCGCCCATTGGTACATAGCTCATGCTTTCTGATCCGCCTGCAATAATGCAATCGGCCATTCCACTTTGAATTTTAGCGGTGGCAATAGCAATGGTTTCTAATCCTGAAGAGCAAAACCGGTTAACAGTCATACCGGGAATATCTACCCGGTTCATCGCCATTAAAGAGATGAGTCGCCCCATGTTTAGGCCTTGTTCTGCTTCTGGCATGGCATTGCCTACAATGATATCATCAATACGATCTTTGGTTAGTTGAGGTACTTGTTTTAAAAGATATTGAATGGTTTCTGCGGCCAGCTCGTCTGGACGTTTAAAACGAAACATGCCTCTTGGGGCTTTTCCCACAGCAGTTCGGTATCCTTTTATGATGTATGCTGTTTTCATAGCAAATAAATTTTAGTGCGTTTCTCACGCTTATTTTTTAAGTAGATTAATTTCTTAAAGGTTTTCCCTTTTTCAGCATATACTGTAACCGTTCTAAAGTTTTGCGTTCTCCGCAGAGCGAAAGAAAAGCTTCTCGTTCTAAGTCGAGTAAATAGTGTTCACTTACGCGTGTGTTTTCAGATAAATCGCCTCCGGCCATCACGTACGCTAGTTTATTGACTACTTTTTGATCGTAAGGACTGATATACTTTCCGACAACCATTTGGTCTGTCCCCACCATTAGAGGGCCTAAGGCTTGTTTGCCTAAAACCTTAATGTCTGTACGCTGAAGGGGTTGCGTGTAGCCGTTTTCGGCCATTAATAGGGCATGTTTTTTGGCAATAGCTAATTGTTGACGAGGGTTGATAACCACCACGTCTTTTCCGTGTTGTAAGATGTCGGTATCAAAAGCTTCATAGGCAGAGGTTGATACGGTAGCCATCCCTATGGTAATAAGGTGCTGTTGCAATCTGTTTAGTTCTACATCTCCTTTTTTGAAAGAATCAGAGGCGCGCATCGTCATTTCTTTGGTGCCGCCTCCTCCGGGAATCAATCCCACGCCTACTTCAACTAATCCGATGTAGGTTTCTGCGGCAGCTACTACTTTATCGGCGTGTAGAGACATTTCACATCCCCCGCCTAGTGTCATGGCATGTGGAGCGGAGACAACCGGAATGGAAGAATAACGCATTCGCATAGACGTTTGCTGGAAATATTGAATAGCATGGCTGAGTTCTTCATATTCTTGTTCGGCTGCCATCATTAAAATAAGCCCAATATTGGCGCCTACCGAAAAATTTTGTCCTTCGTTATAAAGAACCAATCCTTGGTAATCTTTTTCGGCAATGTCTAGGGCTTTGTTTAGTCCATCTAGCACATCTCCTCCAATGGTATTCATCTTGCTGCGAAATTCTACATTGAGAATACCATCGCCCAAATCTTCAACAACCACGCCGTCATTTTTAAACACTTGGTGTGTTTCTCGAATGTTATTTAAGACAATAAACGAGTCTTGCCCCGGAATTTTAAGCGGCTTCTTTTGGGTATTGTCATAATAATACGTCTGACCGTCTTTAATGGTGTAGAATTGATTTTGCCCATTGGCTATCATTTCGATTACCCAGTTGGCCGGAGAATAGCCTTCGTCTTTGAGTAATTGAAGACCTTTTTCTACGCCTATATAATTCCATATTTGAAAAGGGCCGTGTTCCCAACCAAAGCCGGTGCGCAAAGCATCGTCAATTTTGTATAATTCATCACTAATTTCCGGAATACGTTGTGCTGCATATGCAAAGAGAGCAGCAAAAGTTTTACGGTAAAAAGTACCTGCTTTTCCACTGTCAGCAATAAGAGCCGGATACCGTTCTGCAACGGTTTTAAGAGGCTTTACTTTTTCAATAATCGAAAAAGTAGGCTTTTGACGCGGGCGGTAAGTAAGGGTGTCTAGTTGTAGCGACTGAATTTCTTTATGACCGTCATCGTGTTTTATTTTTTTATAGAAACCTTGTCCTGATTTGCTTCCCAGCCAGCCATTTTTTACCATCGTGCGTATAAAATTGGGAAGGGCAAAGACGTTGTGCTGCTCATCGTTGGGTAAATTTTTATACAATCCATCGGCCACGTGTACTAAGGTATCTAGCCCCACCACATCGGCAGTACGGAAAGTAGCCGATTTTGGTCGACCGATAATGGGACCGGTAAGCGCGTCAACTTCTTCTATGGTTAACCCCATTTCTTTTACCTGATGAAAAAGGTTCATAATGCCAAATACCCCAATACGATTTCCTACAAAAGCAGGGGTGTCTTTGGCAATGACGGTTTGTTTGCCTAGAAATTTTCCACCGTAGGTGTTTAGAAAAGAAATGACTTTGGGATCGGTTTTTGGTCCCGGAATAATTTCAAGTAATTGCAAATACCGTGGTGGATTGAAAAAATGAGTACCACAAAAATGTTTTTGAAAATCATCACTGCGCCCTTCACTCATTAACCGTATCGGGATGCCCGAAGTGTTTGAGGTGACGAGTGTTCCGGGTTTGCGATATTTTTCAATTTGCGTAAAAACCGATTGTTTTATAGCTAAATTTTCGGTTACTACTTCAATAATCCAATCTACTTGGTTGATTTGCTCACTATTATCGGTTAAGTTTCCGGTTTGTATTCTTTGAGCAAATTTGGTATGGTAAATGGGAGAAGGTTTACTGGTTAGCGCATGCTTTAAAGCTTGATTAACAATGCGGTTACGTACTGCTTTATCGTTTAATGTGAGTCCTTTTTTTTCTTCAGCAGGAGTGAGTTCTTTAGGAACGATATCTAATAAGAGTACCTGAACGCCAATGTTAGCAAAATGACAAGCAATGGCGCTGCCCATTACTCCGGATCCTATGACGGCGACTTTATGAATGTGTTTGCGCATAATCCAGTTTTTAGTTTAGTAATACCTTGTAAATTTAAGTAAATAACGAAAGGAATTTTAATTTATGCAGCAATTTAACAGAGAATTTAAGCTTGGGTTGTGAGGGTTAGCATGTTAAGGGCAACAGATGATTTTAATTACCTTAAATACATAATAAGTTCAAAATTTAAATGATTGTCGATTTCTATATAAAGGAGTGTTGAGAAAAGGTTATTTTCGCAGTAATATAAAAAGGTATGGCGAGAAAAATTATCATTGCAATAGACGGATATTCATCTACCGGAAAAAGCACGGTGGCAAAGCAGTTGGCTAGCGCATTGGGCTATGTATATGTAGATACAGGTGCGATGTATCGTGCGGTTACGCTGTATGCGCTTCAAGAAAAATTACTCAATGAAGAAGGTATACAAGAAAAAATGTTGGTGCAGCGTTTAGCCGAAATAAAACTTCATTTTAAATTTAATGCAACGCTTGGTTTTTCGGAGATGTATTTAAATGGTAAAAACGTAGAAAAGGCCATCCGTGGTATGCAGGTTTCGCAATACGTAAGCAAGATAGCAAGTATTTCGGCTGTTAGAGCGTATTTAGTCAAACAGCAACAGGTTTTTGGAGAACAAAAAGGCATTGTAATGGACGGGCGTGATATAGGCACGGTTGTTTTTCCGCAGGCCGAACTTAAGTTTTTTATGACGGCTTCAGCACAAACACGTGCACAGCGACGGTTTGAAGAACTACGCGAAAAAGGAGAGGAGGTTTCGTATGAAACGGTACTTCAAAATATTGAAGAACGAGACAGATTAGATTCTACCCGAAAAGATTCTCCGTTGCGTATTGCTGATGATGCTATTGAAATAGATAATTCTACTATGTCTTTAGAAGAGCAATTTGAAAAAATGATGGAAATAGCGCAAAATCGCATAGCTGAAAGCAACTAATAAAACATAAAAATATAGCATTAGGATGCTGATTGTCAATATTTTTTAATAATATTGTACAAAGAGTAGGTGAGGGGCTCTCAATCTTTAGTTATCATATTTTAAACAGCACCGAGATGAGACGACTTTGTCTAATAATATTCATTAGTGCTGGGTTGGCAAGTGGAATGTTTGCACAAACTTTTCATATGCCTAAGCCTAGCCCCACTATTACGGTAAATCAAGAATTTTCAACTTCGTTTATTAAACTAACATATAGCCGTCCGGCAGCAAGGGGGCGGTTTATTTTTGGTCACTTAATTCCTTTTGGACAAGTGTGGCGTACCGGAGCTAATCAGGCTACGCAAATTACCTTTGGAGAAGAGGTGTATGTGGCGGGACAAGCACTTCCGGCCGGTACTTATGCGTTGTACACTATTCCGGGTTTAGAACAGTGGAAGATTATTTTTAATAAAGAAGTGCATAATTGGGGTGCGGTTGGCTATGATAAATCTAAAAATGTAGTAGCCGTAACAGTGCCGGTGCAACACCATAAAAAAACGCAAGAATCACTGCGTATAAGTTTAGAAGATTTAACAAACAATTCGGCATTGCTAAATATTGCGTGGGCTAATGTAAGTGTTGAGGTGCCAATTGCGGCAGATAACAATGTGCGTATTTTGACCTATTTAGATAAAGCTTTAAAAGGGGGCAAACCTCCGTATTCTCAGGCAATAAATTATTATTTGACAACAGATCAGCGGTTAGACGATGCACTTTTATACAGTAAATTGGCGATTCGTAAGAATCCTGAAGCTTGGTATTTATATTGGATGAAAGCACAAGTGTTACAAAAATTAGGTCAGCATAAAAAGGCGGTGGCAGCGGCTAAAAAAGCGTACGAAATAACGAAGAAAGACCAGCCAGCTTTTGTACACGAGTTTAAAGAGCATTATTTGCATATGAAAGCCCAAAAGTAACCCGTTAAAAAATCTAACTACACTCACAATCAGCATTTTTTCTTTTTTAAACGTTAGGAATAACAAAATAATAGCAGTACCTTTGCGCTCCCTTTTTTCAGCAGTATATGGAAAATGGAAAAGGGTGAGTATTAATATTTTGAAAATCACTTCTGCAAGATGGCTGCGTTTAATTTTCCACATTGAGTAGAATACAAATGAACAAATCAGCTATGGCTGAGAAAAAAGAAACTAAAAAAGCTGAAGAAAAAGAGGTTAAAAAAACCAAAACGGTAAAAGAAACCCCTAAAGCAACAGCAAAAGAAAAAAAAGAAACCAAAGCTAAAAAAGCAGCTAAACCGGCCGCTAAAAAAGAAAAAGTTTCTGAAGAACCTGCTCAAAAAACGGAAGCAAAAGCAGAAGTTCATGTTTCTGAGCAGCAACAAGACCCTGAAAAATTCTTGAAAGAATTTGACTGGCACAACTACGAAGAAGGTATTGATAAGATTGATGATGACAAACTCAATGAGTTTGAAAAATTGGTTGAAGAAAACTTCGTAGACACATTAGATAATGAAGTAGTACAAGGAAAAGTAATCAACATTACTGAACGCGATGCTATTATTGACATCAACGCGAAGAGTGAAGGGGTTATTTCCTTAAACGAATTTCGTTACAACCCGGATCTTAAAGAAGGTGATACGGTTGATGTCTATATTGACGTACGTGAAGATGCTACCGGCCAATTAATTCTATCTCATCGTAAAGCTCGTGTTATTAAAGCTTGGGAGCGTATTAATAAAGCGCACGAAGAGGATACCATTGTAAATGGTGTGATTAAATGCCGTACCAAAGGTGGAATGATTGTAGATGTATTTGGTATTGAAGCCTTCTTGCCAGGGTCACAAATTGACGTAAAATCTATCCGCGATTACGATGCATATGTAGGGAAAACGATGGAATTTAAGGTGGTAAAAATCAACCAAGAATTCAAAAACGTAGTAGTTTCTCACAAAGCACTTATCGAGGCCGATATCGAAAAACAAAAGAAAGAAATTATCGGTCAGTTAGAAAAAGGACAAGTATTGGAAGGTACTGTCAAAAACATTACTTCATACGGAGTATTTGTTGACTTAGGTGGAGTTGATGGATTGGTTCACATTACGGACTTATCTTGGTCTCGTATCAACCATCCGGATGAAATTGTTGAGTTAGATCAAAAATTAAACGTAGTTATCTTAGACTTTGATGAAGCTAAGACCCGTATTCAACTTGGTTTAAAACAATTATCTAAACATCCTTGGGAAGCGCTTAGCGACGAGCTAAAAGTAGGCGATAAAGTGAAAGGAAAAGTAGTGGTTATTGCAGACTACGGTGCTTTTGTTGAAATTGAAGAAGGCGTTGAAGGCCTAATTCACGTATCTGAGATGTCTTGGAGCACACACTTGCGTTCTGCTCAAGATTTTGTTAATGTAGGCGATGAGGTAGAAGCTCAAATTCTTACATTAGATCGTGAGAACAGAAAAATGTCTCTAGGTATGAAGCAATTAACGCCAGATCCTTGGACAGATATCACGGCTAAATATCCGGTAGGTTCTAAACACACCGGTGTGGTTCGTAACTTTACCAACTTTGGCGTTTTTGTAGAGCTTGAAGAAGGAATAGATGGCTTGATTTATATCTCTGACCTTTCTTGGACTAAGAAAATTAAACACCCATCAGAATTCTGCAACTTAGGAGATAAACTAGATGTAGTGGTTCTTGAGTTAGATGTTGAAGAGCGCAAATTGAGCTTGGGTCATAAACAAACCAAAGAAAATCCTTGGGATAAATATGAACAAGAATTTGCGGTAGGTAGTAAACACACCGCCAAAATTGCCGATACTATTGGTAATAAAGGAGCTACTGTTCAATTTAATGATGACATTACAGCGTTTGTTCCTAAACGTTATATGGAAAAAGAAGACGGTTCAATTCTTGAAAAAGGAGAAGAAGCTGATTTTATTATTATTGAATTCAACAAAGAGTTTAAACGTGTCGTAGCTTCACACACTTCTATCTTTAAAGAAGAAGAAGCAAAAATTGTGAAGGAAGCGGTTAAGCGTGCTCAACAAAAGAAAGAAGAGTCTAAAGCTACATTAGGTGATGCTAATGCTGAGCTACAAGCTTTGAAAGATAGAATGGAAAAAGAAGGGCAATAAGCCATCTCTGTTTTATCGTAATTAATAGTAGCTGTCTCAAAACTCAGAGACAGCTACTTTTTATTTTTATAACAAATTATT
>CAZOGC010000009.1:0-90997 GCA_964579505.1 uncultured Flavobacteriaceae bacterium
TTTAAATATTAATTGACCCTTCTAAATCCTACTTTACAAACATAGGATGACAAGGTAAATCTACAAAGAATTCATGTAAAGATTCGCTTCAATTTTTGTCACACAGAGCCCGTCGATGTGCGGCAAAAATGAATAAAACAATTCCTTGACAGGCCTAGCTTAAGCAGGCAAACTCAGTGCGACATGGCTTTATTCGCAGGGCGTACCTAACTTTTCAAGGGTTTGAAACCCTTGAAAAGTCTTGCTATTTATTCTAACCGTTTGCTTATGCCAATTTTTCGCGTAAATAATTGGCGGTATAAGAAGTTTTGTCTTGTGCCACCGCTTCTGGAGTGCCGGTAACAACTATATTTCCTCCTTTTTCACCGCCTTCAGGCCCGAGGTCTATGATATAATCAGCACATTTAATCAGGTCTATATTGTGCTCTATGACCAATACCGAATGTCCTTTTGCCAGCAACGCATTAAATGATTTCAACAACTTATTAATATCGTGAAAGTGCAATCCGGTAGTAGGTTCATCAAAAATAAACAGCGTTTTATCGGCATTTTGTCCTTTTCCTAAAAACGAGGCCAATTTAATGCGTTGCGCCTCTCCACCGGATAAGGTTGAAGAACTTTGCCCCAGCGTAACATAACCTAATCCTACATCTTGCAAAGGCTGTAATTGTTTGGCAATTTTGGCTTCTTTGTTTTCCGCAAAAAAAGAAATAGCCTCATCTATGGTCATACAAAGTACCTCGTAAATAGACTTCTTACAAAACTTAACTTCCAACACTTCTCGCTTAAACCGTTTGCCATGACATGTATCGCAGGTTAGATGCACGTCGGCCATAAATTGCATTTCGATCGTTACTTCTCCTTCTCCTTTACAGGTTTCACAACGTCCACCATCTACATTAAAACTAAAATGTTTGGGTTTAAAATTGCGTAGTTTTGCCAATTTTTGTCGAGCAAATAACTTTCTAATCTCATCATAAGCCTTGATATAGGTCACCGGATTAGAACGCGAAGAACGCCCAATGGGGTTTTGATCAACGTATTCTACTTGTTTAAGCGCTCCCAACGATCCTTCTAACCGTGTAAACTGTCCCGGCTTAGCCCCTTGCCCGTATAATTTTTTCTGCAATCCGGGGTAAATAATCTTGCGCACCAAGGTGCTTTTTCCACTACCGGAAACGCCGGTAATAGCTACAAAACACTGTAATGGAATCCGTAGATCTATATTTTTAAGGTTGTTTTCGCGCGCGCCCACAACCGTTACATAATATTTTGAGGTGCGACGTTTTTTAGGAACTGCAATAGTTAATTCTCCGTTTAAATATTTAGCGGTCAATGAAGAAGACTTTAAAATGGCATTAAAATTTCCGGTGGCTACAATCTCGCCACCAAAAGTACCGGCTTCAGGGCCTACATCAATAATCTCGTCGGCTGCTTTCATCACTTCTTCATCGTGCTCTACTACCACAATGGTATTTCCCAAATCACGCAGGGATTTTAAAACCCCGATTAACCGTTCATTATCGCGCGGATGCAGTCCTATAGAAGGTTCGTCTAAAATATACATAGATCCTACCAGACTACTGCCTAAAGAAGTGGCCAAATTAATGCGCTGCGATTCTCCCCCCGACAGGGTATTTGATTTTCGATTAAGGGTAAGATAGTCTAAACCTACATTGGCCAGAAAATCTAATCGGGTATTAATTTCTTTTAGCAGCCTCCGAGCTACCTGTGTTTCGTATTGGGTTAGGGTAAGCGTTTGAAAAAAGGCGCGTACTTTTTTTAGCGGCAAGTCGATCAACTCCGTAAGTGCTTTTCCGCCCACTTTTACATACGAGGCTTCTTTGCGCAAGCGTTTTCCTCTACAGACTGTACACCTGGTTTTTCCGCGGTAACGCGACAACATTACGCGGTTTTGAATTTTATACGATTTGGCTTCTAATTTTTCGAAAAATGCGGTTAAGCCTTTAAAATATTTGTTTCCGGTCCACAATAATTCTCGCTGTTCTTCAGTAAGCTCAAAGTAGGGTTTATGTATAGGAAAATCAAATTTATAGGCATTGTTTACCAGTTTATCGCGGTAACGCCGCATACTATCACCCCGCCATGGAGCAATGGCCTCTTCATATACCGATAGTTCTGTATTGGGAAAAACAAGGGTTTCATCTAGCCCAATCACATCGCCATATCCTTCACATCGTGGACAAGCGCCATACGGATTATTAAAACTGAATAGATGCGCATTGGGCACTAGAAAATCCATTCCGTCTAAGGTAAATTTGTTACTGAACTGTCGGCGTGAATGATTGGACAACTGCTCAATAAATACCTCCCCTTTTCCTTCATAAAAAGCCTCTTGAACGGCATCGGCTAAACGGTTGTAAAAATCTTCGTCGTCTTTTTTAATAATTCGGTCAACTACTAAAAACAACGCCTCTTCCGTAAGATTTTCAGGTTGCAGTTCCTCTATTCTAATCACTTCTCCTTTTACCTGAACACGGCTATACCCCTGTTTAGCCAATACTTGTACTTTTTCTTGTGGAGACCTCCCTTTTTCTATGTTAATTTTTGCCAGCAACAACAGTTTGGTGCGCTCTTCAAAGGTTTTAATATAGTTTACCACATCGGTAACCGTATCTTTTTTTACTTCTTGTCCTGAAATAGGCGAAAAAGTACGGCCAATACGCGCATAGAGCAGTTTAAGGTAGTCGTAAATTTCTGTAGCAGTACCTACTGTAGACCGCGGGTTGGTAGCATTAACTTTTTGCTGAATAGCAATGGCCGGGGCAATTCCTTTAATGTAATCTACCTGAGGTTTATCTAGACGCCCTAAAAACTGTCGGGCATACGAAGACAGGCTTTCTACATACCGACGTTGACCTTCGGCATATAGGGTATCAAAGGCTAAGCTCGATTTTCCGGAACCCGACAACCCGGTAACAACCACCAATTTGTTACGCGGAATAACTACATCTACATTTTTTAGATTGTGGAGTCTGGCCCCTTTAATTATAATATTTTTTTTGGGGTCTATTTCTGCCAAGGTTTTTGCCATAGTGTACAAAAAAAATGAAAAACAAAGGTACGGAATCAATATTGGCCTAAATACGTTATTGTTTATTTTTTGTGCAGCTAAAACCCCATCTAACGACTGGTAAGAAATGGGGAGTAACTTGTAAAAACCTGACAGGTTTGAACACACTCTAAAGGATAAACCTGTCAGGTTTACCTGGTTGTCTTAGAAATGTAAAACTATTGACATAATAAGCAAGTAAACAGCGCTTTAACCCTAATGAATTTATAATGAATGTTCCTCCCTTTCAATTCCGAGTTATAACAAGAATTGAAAACAACCGGTAAGAAACGAGGCAAAAGACACCTTTAAACATATTTTGTCACATTGTGTTTACCTATCTAGGCAGGTAATAATTATTTATTAGACTGCCCTTGTTGTACCTTAACGGGCTATTCCCCATAAACCTCCAAGGTTTTGAAAACCTTGGAGGTTTTAGTTATATTTAATATCTTGAACCGCCTAACACAATTGTACAAGCATAAACGCCATCGTAGCTATTTAACATGTTAAATAAAACGCTCTTTTTGCTGCTTTTATTAGGAGCCTCGCTTACTAAAGGGCAAAATCTTGCTGAGCTTGCCCGGCAACAATACCCGCAAAATGCCCCACAACTAGAGACTTTGCGCGAAAAAGTTTTTGCCATGCCGCAAGACTCGGCTTACCACTATATTGCCAACCTACAAAAACAAGCCAAAGAAAAAAAGCTTATTAATTGGGTACTCGGAATGGATTTTCTCAAAATCGATTACAACCAAGAACACCACATACAAACCCCCAACGATTGGGTACAAGAATACAGAGCGCTTCTACAAAGAGCCACCGATAAGGAAATTATACCTCTTCAGGTAGTTCTTCTATTCAAAATAGCCCATCTGGAAGAAGGGAAGTTGGACGATTATAAATCGGCTATTGCAGACTACACAAAACTCAAACAGCTACTACTAAAAATACCCTATAAAGCCTTTCCGCTAAAACTGTCTTATATGGTAGATATCGGGATCGTTTTTTATAGGTTTAAAAATTACAAAACTACTTTGCGTTATTTACAAAAAGCGGTTTCTCTTCCGGTCACCCTTGCCAATGTTAATAAATACAGATCCGGGTGGAATACTATTGGACTGATTTATCAGAAACTTCATCAACCAGACAGTGCGCTTTACTGTTTTCAAAAAGTAATTCAGATTAAGGTAGGCGGAAGAAGTGAACAATGGGAAGGCATTGCCAAAGGAAATATTGGGCACACTTATTACCTGCAAGGCCGGTACAATGAGGCTATTCCACTACTAAAATACGATGATTCAATAGCGTTAAAATATAAAGACTACAGACTGTTTGTAGGTTCAGGCATTTTATTAGCCGATATTTATGTACGACAAAATAAACTAAAAAAAGCGGACTACTATATTCAGGCATGTCTGCAAAATATTAAACGATCTGAACCAAAACAAAAACGACGTCTGCGTCTATTGTATCCGGTAATGGCTAAATATTATATACAAACACAACAGCCCCAAAAGGCCCAACAATATATAGATTCTACCTTAGTAGCCAGACAACGTTACAACCGCAAATACAACACGATATTTCTTTTGCAAGCAAACCAAAAAGAAGCACAGCGAAAAGCCGAATTAATGCGCGCTCAAAAAAGAGCAGAACAAAAACGAAACATCTTTATCTTACTAGCTGTCGTTCTTATTTTTAGTATAATCATGATTTGGCGGTCGCGCCAACACATTAATCAGCGTCACCGGTTATCAGAAAATTTTTCTAGACAGCTTATACGCGAGCGCGAAAAAGCCCGAAAACACATAGCGGCAGAATTACACGATGGGGCCGGACAACAACTTACGCTATTAAAGAAAAAAGCCGACCGTTTGCACCAAAAAGAACTCAGTAAGTTGGCTCAAGAAATACTCAATGCGGTACGTTCTTTATCCCATCGATTATACCCGCCCGTTTTAGAAAAAATTGGACTTACAGAGGCGCTTAAACAACTCGTTTTTAATTATGACGAAGAAACCAACATTTTTTTTACGACTGAAATCGGGTGTTTAAAAAACTGTTTAACTCAAGAAGATGAAGTAGTTTTATACCGATTTATACAAGAAGCACTAAACAATATTGCCAAACACGCCGAAGCTAAAGCTGCCTTTGTAACCGTTACTAAAAGAGAAAAACATATCTTTGTAAAAGTGAGTGACAACGGCAAGGGATTTGACAGTACGCATCAAAACAAGAACGGAATTGGTTTAAAAACCCTACAAGAACGCATTTCTATTCTAAAAGGGCGTATGACTTTTAAAAGTAGCGGGGGGGGTACCAAAATAATAGCAATAATTCCACTAACCTATGAAAAATAATTTGAGCCTATTAGTGGCAGACGATCATCCTTTATTACGCAGGGGTTTAGTAGATGAACTTCTTGAATCCGGATATACCGTAGTTGCCCAAGCTACCACCGGTGCCGAGGCACTAAGCATGTTGGAGCAACACCGCCCGCAAATTGCTCTTTTAGACGTTAAAATGCCGTTGTTATCAGGCATAGAAGTTATTCAAAAAGCCAAGCAAAAAGGGATTGCCACTAAGTTTATCCTCATAACGCAGTATAAAGAATCAGGGCTTTTATTTGAAGCACGAAGACTGGGTGTAAACGGTTATTTACTAAAAGAAGAACCTTTTGAAGAGATTGAAAAGTGTATTACAGCCGTTAGTAACGGAAAAACGTGGTTTAGCCAAGCGGTTAAACGCACTTTTCAAAATAATGTAGATCCCAATCTTAAAAAATTAAAATACCTTACGCCTTCTGAACGCACCATTGTGCGCATGATTGCTCAAGACAAAAACTCGCGTGAAATTGCAGAAGATTTGTCTATTTCTAAACGAACCGTAGAAAAACACCGCAGCAACATAATTAACAAACTCGGTCTCTCATCTGACGAAGACTCGCTCTCTTTTTGGATTCGTCAAAACAAATCCTTAATCCTCTCTTTGTAGCGTACTACTGGGTTTCTTACTACTTATTCTTTCTTTTTGCTACTACGTATAACTACGTAATATTTACACAAAATACGTATTGACATGCATTTGGTATGCTGCCTAGATTTGTATCATAAGTCTTTGAGATAGGTGTCATCGCTACTAAACCATCGCAGTAGTCATTCGTATTTTTTTAACAAAATACGCCCGTTTATTACCCACACTTATCGTAAAGACAACTAGTTTACTATAAAGACGCTTTGATATGAATCAGTGTGATACCATGGAAACTGTCATTCCGAGTTACCTGCCTTTGGCAGGCCTGTCAAATATCTTGGTTGGTTCCTATTATCACACTTCGACACACTTCGACAAGCTCAGTGTGACAAACGAATACAGTATGACAAACCTGCCCAGGCAGGTAAACGCAGTGTGACAAGATAAAATTAAAAATGCTTATTTAGATTCATTTAAAATAATATAATTTAGTGCAAACCTTAATTTTCTCCCTATGAAAAAATATCTACTCTATTTTGTAGCGCTCCTCTTTTCTTCGGTGGCTTTTTCACAAACCGGGATTAACACCCATAACCCACAAGCTACCTTAGATGTAGTGGGAGAACCTACAACTGCCAATATCCCTGACGGGTTTATACCTCCCCGTATTACAGGAGACCAATTAGAAGCCAAAACCGCCTACACCCCTGCGCAAACAGGCGCGGTTATTTATGTAACCAGCCCTATAAGTAGTTTACCCAGTAGCAACCCACAAACAGTTAACGTAACTGCAAGTGGCTACTATTATTTTAATGGAACGGTATGGGTTAGAATGGCAGATGCCCGACCCAAACCTTCTATTTATGAAGGAGAGGCTACTCGAAATTGGTCGTTACTCTCTTTAAGTATAGGGGGAACTAGTGCCGGAAAAATTGATTTAAACAACCTTACCCCAAAATTTGGAGGAAGCAACATAGACACAGATGGAGATTATGTAGCGCCTTCTACCGGTTATTATATCGTAAAATATGAATGGCGCCCTGAAGCCGGACTGACCGCCGGGCTTTTAGGAGATCATTCCTTATACTTATCTAAAAACGGAACCGACCTCTTAGCCGAGAAAAATTTTAGCTCGGTTACGGTAGCTATAAATGTCGTCGCACTCAATCTCACACTGGCCAACATACCGGTTAGCTCTACCTTGTTTACCTACATGGTTCATTTAGATAAAAATGATCAACTCAATTTTGGGGTTAGCAATAATGCTATCAGCTTGGGGCTCTTAAACAATGCTACCGTATCGGTTTACGTCTATAAAATCTCTAATTAGGGCTTAACCCCACAACTGTATTAACCTGTAATAGTTGCATGTTATGAAAAAAATTTTACTTCTTGTTAGTTTGTTTTTTGTAGGGTTGGGTGTAAAAGCCCAAGTGGGTATTGGCACCGCTACGCCTAACCAGTCGGCTGAGTTAGAGATTGTTTCTACCAACCGCGGGTTGCTTATTCCGCGTATACAACTACAATCTACCACCGACCAGCAAACCATTGTGGGCGGCAATGTAGAGAGTTTATTAATTTACAACACCGCTACACAAAACGATGTAACCCCCGGGTATTATTACTGGCACAACGGCAAGTGGCGGAAAATTATGAATACCGGTAACAGCATTATTACCACCCTAACCGATAACACAGACGGTACTTTTACCTATGTGAATGAAGCAGGAGACACCACTAATTTTGATGCCAACACCCTTACTTTTATTAACAATAACGACGGAAGCTATACCTTTGTAAAAGCCAATGGCGACAGCTTGGTTGTAGATGTGCCCGGTGAGGTGGTCAACAATTTTGGCGATATTGTAAACAACGGACCCGTTTTAGTAGACGGAAATACGTATACCACCGTAAAAAAATATTTACAATCTATTGTAGACAGTAGTCAAACGGTTACGACTTTGGTCGATAACGGCAATGGTACTTTTGCCTATATTAATGAAGCTGGAGACACCACTAATTTTGACGCCAATACCACTAATTTTGTCAACAACAACGACGGTACCTACACCCTTACCACCGATGGGGGAGATACCTTAACCATTGATGTGCCCGGTAGTGTGGTGCAAAACTTTGACACCATTGTAAACGGTGGGCCGGTTACCGTAGATGGAAATACCTATACCACCGTAAAAAAATACCTAAACAGTTTAATTGATTCTTCGGCTACCGTTATTCAATACGATTCTACCAACAACACAATGACGGTAGTTAACCAAGCCGGCGATACCACCACCGTACAATTTAACAACACGCAATTTGTGAATCACAACGATGGTACCTATACCTACATTAATGAGCAAGGCGATACCACTTTGGTCAATGTACCTGGTGATATTGTAAAAAACATTACCAACAAAGGCGATGTGTACAACGTGATTGACAGCTTGATTTCCAGCTCTTCCGATACTTTATACGACAACGGAAACGGTACCTACACGCATATTGCCGTGAATGGCGATACCACCGTAATCAACGTACCCGGTAGTGTGGTGAAAAACTTTGATACCATTGTAAACGGCGGGCCGGTTACCGTAGATGGAGATACCTATGCCACCGTAAAAAAGTACCTAGCGTATTTGGCTGACAGTTCTGAAACCTTAACCTCTTTAACATATAACGACACCACCAATGTACTGACCTATACCGATGAAAAGAACATGGCTCATAAAATTCAACTGGGTCAAAATATTACCAACACCGTAGTGTATAACGGAGATACCATTGCCGGAAATCCGGTAGCTATTTATAAAACCACGACAACCATAGGGGTTCATACCGCTTTAACCAGCGGCGTTAACCTACCGGTAGCCCCTAATGGAGTGGTAAGTATTGCACTCTACCAAAGCGGAATACTCAGAACAAATTCGGTTACCGATGTGCAAATAACCGGTAATTCTGTAGGATTTAGTATTGGCGTTGGCTCTTTATATGAAGTAATGCCGCAAGGCACTTATGATGTAATCATCAAATTTACGACTGCACCGTAAACGAATGATACGTACACCGCAAAAAATGAAAATGTTGATTAAAAACTCTTTCTTATGAAAAAAATTACACTCACCTCGTTAATTTTTTTAGCCTTTATCCAATTTTCTTTCGGACAAGTGGGTATTGGCACCGCTACGCCTAACCAGTCGGCAGAGTTAGAGATTGTTTCTACTAACCGTGGGTTGCTTATTCCGCGTATACAACTACAATCTACTACCGATAACCAAACCATCGCCACCGGTAATGTAGAGAGTTTATTAGTCTATAACACCGCTACTCAAAACGATGTAACCCCTGGGTATTATTACTGGCACAACGGCAAGTGGCGGAAAATTATGAATACCGGTAACAGCATTATTACCACCCTAACCGATAACACAGACGGTACTTTTACCTATGTGAATGAAGCAGGAGACACCACTAATTTTGATGCCAACACCCTTACTTTTATTAACAATAACGACGGAAGCTATACCTTTGTAAAAGCCAATGGCGACAGCTTGGTTGTAGATGTGCCCGGTGAGGTGGTCAACAATTTTGGCGATATTGTAAACAACGGACCCGTTTTAGTAGACGGAAATACGTATACCACCGTAAAAAAATATTTACAATCTATTGTAGATAGTAGTCAAACGGTGACTACGTTGGTCGATAACGGCAATGGTACTTTTGCCTACATTAATGAAGCCGGAGATACCACTAGTTTCGACGCCAATACTACTCATTTTGTCAATAACAACGACGGCACCTACACCCTTACCACCGATGGGGGAGACTCCTTGGTTATTGACGTGCCCGGTAGTGTGGTGAAAAACTTTGATACCATTGTAAACGGTGGACCGGTTATGGTAGATGGAAATACCTATGCCACTGTAAAAAAATACCTAAACAGTTTAATTGATTCTTCGGCTACCGTTATTCAATACGATTCTACCAACAACACAATGACGGTAGTTAACCAAGCCGGCGATACCACCACCGTACAATTTAACAACACGCAATTTGTGAATCACAACGATGGTACCTATACCTACATTAATGAGCAAGGCGATACCACTTTGGTCAATGTACCTGGTGATATTGTAAAAAACATTACCAACAAAGGCGATGTGTACAACGTGATTGACAGTTTGATTACCAGCTCTTCTGATACTTTATACGACAACGGGAACGGTACCTACACGCATATTGCCGTTAATGGCGATACGACTGTAATAGATGTACCCGGTAGTGTGGTACAAAACTTTGACACCATTGTAAACGGCGGGCCGGTTACCGTAGATGGAAATACCTATACCACCGTAAAAAAATACCTAAACAGTTTAATTGATTCTTCGGCTACCGTTATTCAATACGATTCTACCAACAACACAATGACGGTAGTTAACCAAGCCGGCGATACCACCACCGTACAATTTAACAACACGCAATTTGTGAATCACAACGATGGTACCTATACCTACATTAATGAGCAAGGCGATACCACTTTGGTCAATGTACCTGGTGATATTGTAAAAAACATTACCAACAAAGGCGATGTGTACAACGTGATTGACAGTTTGATTACCAGCTCTTCTGATACTTTATACGACAACGGGAACGGTACCTACACGCATATTGCCGTTAATGGCGATACGACTGTAATAGATGTACCCGGTAGTGTGGTACAAAACTTTGACACCATTGTAAACGGCGGGCCGGTTACCGTAGATGGAAATACCTATACCACTGTAAAAAAATACATACAGAATTTAGTTGACAGTTCTGAAACCCTAACCACCCTAATTGTACAAGGAGATACCGCTTTAGCATACACCGATGAAAACAAAGTTCTTCATATACTAAATCTAAGCAATTTGGTAGACACCCTAGAAACGGTTACCCAGATGACCATTCAAGGAGACACTGCGCTGGCATACACCAATGAAAATCACATTACGCATGTACTCAATTTAAAAGCGCTGGTTGATTCTCTTGAAACCTTAACCACTATTGGTTTTGTAAACGATAGCACCCAGATAGACTACACAGATGAAAATGGAGTCATTACGCATCTTCCGCTTAAGCCGGCCGTAGACTCGTTAGAGACACTCACGCAACTAACTTTTCAAAATGACACCATTACCTATGTTGATGAAAACAACATTTCTCATAAAATAGGGTTAGACACTCTGGCTATTGAGCCTTGGCAAGTATATATGAGCACAAATCCGGCTACTGCCAATACCGATCATATTTATCAAAATGGAAAAGTAGCGATCGGCATAGATGGAACTACTGATTTATCTACCCTCTCTACTTTAGCCAATAACGCTCAGCTATACGTAAACGGAGATGTGATGACTTCCGGGACGTTCTACACCACCACCAGTACGTATGCCGATTATGTTTTCCAAAAATATTTTACGGGGCGTTCTAACATCAACAAGAACTATCAATTTGAAACCTTGCAACAAATAGCTTCTTATCTTAAAGAACACCACCATTTGCCGGGTATTAAATCGATTAATCAATTGCACAAAACCGCAAATGGCTATCAAATTAATGTAACCGGTCTTTCTGTAAAACTCTTAGAAAAAGTGGAAGAATTGTACCTACACACCATAGAACAACAAAAACAGATTAATCAACTCAAACAACAAGTAAAAAACATGAACGAACGTCTAAGCAAATTAGAACAACAGTTCAGCAAAAAATAGCCCCTAGACCACGTGTATAAACAACGTGTTAGAAGCCATAAAAATTAATCTTTTGCACCTAAAGCGAAAAGAAATGAAGCTGATAAAAGAACATACTTTAAGAACTATCACATTGCTCTTCCTGCTCTGTATAGGTTTTACTGCCACGAAAGCACAAACCGTAAACCTAGGCAAATTAACCATAGACGAAGGAGCCATCTTTTCTACGCTACAAAGCTTTGACAACCAAGCCAATGCTGAGCTGTACAATGATGGCCAACTTTATCTCTACAGCAATTTTCACAACGATGGAATAGTAGATTACCTGGGCACTACCGGTACTACTTTTTTTGTCGGTACGCACAGTCAGCTTATAGATGGTGCAAATACCGCTTATTTCTACAATGTTTATTTTGACAATAGCAGCAATCCTGCTCCTTTTCATATTGATGGAGATATTGACATTGGGGGGCAAGCCGATTTTACACAAGGAATTGTAGACAACACCAACTATGCCGGAAAAATCGTGTTTAGTGGTACCTCAACAACCATTAACACCGCTGATGTAAGTCATGTTTTTGGTCCTGTATTTAGAGCCGGTGGGCAGCCTTTTACCTACCCTATCGGAAATGAAGATTATTATAGATTAGCCGGTATTTCTTCTCCGGGAAGTAGCAATGTCATTTATAAAGGCGAATATTTCCTTACTGACCCGGGAGCACAGCATTCGTTAAGCCTTCGCCCGGAAGCTATCAAACAAATAGACAATAAAGAATATTGGACAATTACCAACTCGGCGACTTTTAATAACAACACCTTTGTTACACTATCGTGGCGCAATGTTACTTCTCCCTCATTCATTATGGACGCTGCACAACAACAAGCACTTACCATTGTGCGATGGGATGATGCCAAACATATGTGGGTCGACGAAGGCGGAATCCTCAATACTACAGACCAAACCATTACGGCACAAGTACAAGGGCTGGGAATATTTACCCTAGCCGCCTTAGTAAAGGCAGACGTGCAACCCTGTCATATTATTGTTTATAATGCAGTTACTCCCAATGGCGATGGCATAAATGATTTCTTTAGAATAGACAATCAAGGAAATTGTGCCAAAGATCTGCACGTAGAAATCTTTAACCGATGGGGCGTAAAAGTATTTGAAACAGACCACTACGGACCCGGCGGAGATGTATTTGATGGCTATTCTAGCGGACGTCTTACCATTCGAAGAAACAAGGATCAACTCCCCACAGGAACCTACTTCTATATCTTAGAATATAACTATAACGCTAACGGAACTACCAAACAGCATCAACAAGCAGGGTATTTATATCTGAGCGGAAACAGCGGTAACTAAAAATTCTGAATATGAAGACAAATCTATCTTATCTATATATTGTATTAATGGGATGTTTACTTCTCTTCGGAGAGCCTGTACACGCTCAACAAGAATCGCAGTACACACAGTATATGTACAACACGATGAGCATTAACCCCGCTTATGCCGGTTCTAGAGGATCGTTGAGTATTCTTGCCTTATACCGTGCCCAGTGGGTAGGCTTAGATGGCGCCCCAAAAACCATGAATTTTTCGGCAAACTCTCCTATAGGCGTTCGCGGTGTAGGAGTTGGGTTAGGCTTTATGAGTGATGAAATTGGACCTTCTACTCAGAGTGAAATTACGGCTGATTTTTCATATACACTACAACTCAATGAACGAGGTGTAAAATTAGCGTTCGGTTTAAAAGGAGGTATTTCCTTACTCAATGTAGATCCTAACAAACTGACTATTTATAATCCAAATGATTACGACTTACGGTTGAGTAATTTTTCAGCACCTATTTTTGGGTTAGGCGTATTTATGTACGGGCGTAATTGGTATGTTGGGTTATCAACCCCTAATTTTTTAGAAACCGAGTATTATGACGATGTACAAGTATCTACGGCATCTGCTAAAGCACATTTTTATTTAACCGGTGGCTATGTGTTTGATATTTCCCCCAACTTTAAACTCAAACCGGCCGCTTTAGTAAAAGCCACTTCCGGTGCTCCGGTTTCATTAGATGTAACGATTAACGCATTATTGATGAATAAATTAACCTTAGGAGCGGCTTATCGTTTTGATGCAGCTGTAAGTGCCTTAGCCGGTTTTCAGATAAGTCCGAATATTATGGTGGGCTATGCTTATGATTATACAACCACGAACTTGGGTCATTACAACAGTGGCTCTCACGAGATATTTTTACGGTTTGAGCTCGGTACACGCTCTAAACCTAAAGTTAATCCACGTTTCTTCTAATACCTAAAAAAGAAAGCGATGAGAAAATATGTAAAATCCGTAATCCTTTTAGTATTGTTTTTGGGAACAGCCCAAACCAATAGCTTATGGGCACAAAAGAAACAAACTAAAACCCAACAAAAACACGAAAAAAAACTAGACAAAGCTAGCAAAGACTACCAAAACCTAGAGTATATAGATGCCATAAAAATATATGAAAATGTAGCTAAAAAGGGCTATGAGTCTGATGAATTGTTTACCCGCTTGGGAAACCTCTATTATTACAGAGCCAAATATGAAGAAGCTGCAAAATGGTATAAAAAACTCTTTAAAAGAGATCCCAAGAAAGTAGCTCCTATTGTTTATTTACGTTATTCACAATGTTTGCGCGCTGTCGGCAAAAAACATAAAGCCGAAAAATATTTTAATCTCTTCCAAAAAAAAACAACCAGCGGTAACTACAAAAGTGCACTAGACTACATGGCACTTATTCAAGAAAATTCCGGGCGTTATAAAAATGTAGGCCCGGTAAAGCCCTTATATGACACCAGTCAAATAACTTTTGGACATGCGGTATTAAACAACCACCTATTCTACGCCTCTACCCACCCCGTTGTTAAATCTTTTACCACCACAACAGATGCGTGGGATGGTAAAAGTTTTTTTGCACTCTATAAAATAGGTATAGACAGTACCCATCACGTGGTAGGAGAACCGGAAAAACTGCACGGCCACTTAAATGCTCGTTATCATGATGCTTCAGTGGCTTTTACCAAAAATGGGCAAACCATGTATTTTACCCGAAGTAACTTTACGGGCGGAAAAAATCATAAAGATGCCGATAAAAACCTAAAGATATATCGATCTCAAAAAAGGGACGGACGCTGGCAAGCTGCACAAGAACTGAGTATAAACAGCGACAGCTATTCAACTGCTCATCCTGCTTTAACGCCCGATGGAAAACACCTCTATTTTGTTTCTAACCGCCCCGGAGGCAACGGATTATCTGATCTTTATGTTGTTTCTATAGATTCTACCGGACATTTAGGTAGGCCCAAAAATCTTGGTGACACCATCAACACCGGCGGTCGAGAAACATTTCCTTATGTTTCTAACGACAGTCTGTTGTACTTTTCTTCCGACGGGCATTACGGGCTAGGTGGATTAGATGTTTTTGCCGTAAAAATTAAAAAAGACGGTACCTACGGGCATCTTATCAATATTGGAGAACCCATTAATTCATACTCCGATGATTTTTCATACGGTATTAATATGAAAACAAAATATGGTTTTTTTAGCACCGATCGCTCTAAAGATGGAGACACCTTGGTCAGTTCTAATATTTACTCGTTTAAACAAATAAAACCTTTACAAGATCCTTTTGCAGCTATTATTAAAGGCTATGTAACCGATCAAAAAACAGGAGAAGCTATTCCTGATGCCACCGTTAACCTCATCAATATAAAAGGAGACGGAGCCATCTATGCCTCTGCACATACCGATGAAAACGGGCATTACAAGGTTACCTCAGAACGATTTAAAACTTATATTGTTCGGGCGCAAAAAACAGGGTATAGTACCGACGAGAAGATTTCTAAACCCAAACTAAAAGTGCAACGCATAGACTTGCAGCTGCAAAATATGCACATTAACGAAGGCGTAGATTTAGCTAAACTATTGCACATTCCTATTATTTATTTTGATTTCGATAAAGCCACTATTCGTCCGGATGCAGAAGTACAAATGGAAAAATTGTATCAGGTAATGAATACTTACCCTAAACTTCATATCTTGATTCGATCTCATACCGATAGTCGCGGCTCTGATGCTTACAACATGGATTTATCACATCGTCGAGCCATGGCTACCAAAAAATGGTTGGTTGACAAAGGTATTGATGCTAATCGCTTAAAAATTGAATGGTTAGGTGAAAGCGATCCGGTTAATGGTTGTGTTGACGGAGTGCCTTGTACCGAAGAAGAATACCAAGCCAACAGACGAAGTGAATTTATAGTAATTAAAAAATAACTAAATCGGAGGTGTGCTTACACTCAATTACTTTATGATTAGACACCTATTTTGGTGTGACGCATCTCCGTATCTATACAACTTTAAATCAAGTTCATACCGCTCGGCTTATTTATCAAAACCCTTGAAGGGTTAGGCGAACCATGTGATTTTTCTCCCGTCGATGTGTGGTGAGAATGAACTGTACTTTGTTGCGCTTCGACAAGCCCTACCATAGGCGGCAGGTTAACAAAGTGTCATAAAACAAACACTACTCTCATTTCTCTTTCTTCAAATTTCCATAAAAGGGAATATAACTACCCGTAGCACTTACCTCTTTAGGGTGAATTAAAATACCGGTACATAGTTGTAGCGAATCTATTTCAAAAGCAATTCCGTCAGGAGTATCATAAAGCGTTCTAGTATGATTATTTTTCGTAAAAACTCCTCGTTTTTTCACCGCAAAGTGTTTGCGTATTTGTGCCAAAGAACTGCCCACTCCCAGCTTGTTTTTACTGCGGTATTTTGGTAAAGTAGTGCGTACAAATTTTACGCGGTCTACCGGATCCACGCCCATTTTACGAGTGGTAAAAATACTCAGCAGATACGTCTTCCCGTTTAATGTAGAATCTTGTATATACCATGTAGACAAAGCCTTCCCCATAGCGGCATCACCCCTATCCGGTTTTCCTAACCGCTTATATATTGGAAGTGCATCTTGGTCGAGTTTAATTCGACCCAATTGTTTACCCGGAATAATCAATTTGTCCGGCAAAATTGAATCGCTCCCCTTTTCTACTATATTTTTATTTGCTTTTTGCTCCGTTTCTTTAGTAGTTTTTTGCTGTCGACAAGAAAAAAGACACAACACTACTAAAAAATATAATCCCTTAAATTTTACCATAATCCAATTTATTTTTAATTATTCAACAATACAGCAACAAAAATTCGGATATTTGGGTTCTTATTCTCCCTCTAAATTATGAAAATAAAATTATTTTTTGCCCTTTTCGGAATTATATTCTGTTTTACTGCATGCAAATCAGACAAACAAAACACTACTTCTAAAACCGTTAAAATAAATGATGCTCCTCAATGGGTAGGAACCTATAAAGGCGTGGTACCCTGCGATGGTTGCGACGGAATAGAACGCGTTTTAACCTTGCATGCCAACAGTACCTACGATTTGCACATACACTATCTGGGTACCCGCACCAAACGCTGGGAAAAAGGCATCTTGCAATGGCAAAAAACCGGCGATATTTTTTCGCTTATACGCAGCGGGCAAAAAGCAACGGCTTCTTATTTATTGTATAAAGGCAATTTAATGCAATTAAAAAAAGACGGGAAGCTCCTCTCCGGAACTATCCGCCCTAAATATACTTTAAAAAGAGTACACAAAGATTAACTACAAACTTCGTAGGGTCTTAGTTACCGTAATTTTTCCCTTTTCGGCATACACTTTCACCTTCCCATGCTGATTAACCACCACATTAAGGTTATCGGTGTGTGCATCGTAATAAATGGTGGTTAAAAATGCTGGACAGTCGTGTGCCTTACAACCTGTAAATTTATAGATACCTTTTTCTGCTACCACCGGGGTTTGTGTATTAAAATACTTCAAAATAGTGTCGTATTCTGTACCTGCCAGTTTTTGAATACGGCGAGCCAGTGTGTCATTTTCAAACAAGTGAATATTTCGGGGGTATTTTCCTACATTTTGGGTAATAATGGCCAACGTATGCGCAGCCGGCTTTATGGTAGCTTCTTCCGATTTTTTGCTATTCATTTTACACGAAGTAAGCACCAATACCCCGAGTATTATACTTACAATAAAGCTAAAATTCCTCTTTTTCATAACAACATTTATAGTGAGTAATAAATTGTTTTCTCTAAAATACAAAAGATTATTTATACCAACGTTGAAGCTACTATTTTGGCAGCAGCAATCGTTTTATCTAAATCTTGGTAGGATAAGGCATTGGTAATAAACCATGTTTCAAAAACACTTGGAGCAATGTAGATACCCTCCTGCAACATTCCTTGAAAGAAGCGTTTAAAAACTTCTTGATTGCACAAATTTGCCGTTTTAAAATCGACCATAGGAACGGCTGAAAAATTAACTGAGAGCATCGATCCACATTGATTTACGCTATGAGCTACACCGGCTTCCCCCAAAACTTTATGTAATCCTTGGCCAAGATATGTTGTCTTATCTGCTAATTCTTGATACACTTCCGGGTGATTGTTTAACGCCTGTAAATGTGCATAACCTGCTGCCATTGCTAAAGGGTTTCCACTCAATGTTCCGGCTTGATATACCGGTCCTACCGGAGCCAAATAATCCATAATTTCTTGACGCGCTGCAAAAGCACCTACGGGTAATCCGCCGCCTATCACTTTTCCAAAAGTTAGAATATCTGCTTGAACTTGAAAATACTCTTGTGCGCCACCTCTAACCAGTCTAAAACCGGTCATTACCTCATCAAAAATCAACAAAATATTATGTTCGTCACAGAGTGCACGCAAGGCTTGCAGAAAACCTTCTTTAGGCGGAATACATCCCATATTTCCAGCTACCGGTTCTAAAATAATACAGGCAATTTCTCCTTTATTGGCCGCTACCAACTGTTCTACACTTTTTATATCGTTATAATCAGCCAGCAAGGTGTCTTTAGCTGTTCCTTGTGTTACTCCGGGACTGTTAGGCTTACCAAAAGTACTTAACCCGCTACCTGCCTGAATAAGAAAAGAATCGGAATGCCCGTGATAACAACCGGCAAATTTTATAATTTTTTCTTTTTGGGTATAACCCCGAGCTAAACGCACTGCGCTCATACAAGCTTCTGTACCACTGTTTACAAATCGTATTTTATCGATATTTGGCACCATAGAAACCGCCAGTTTGGCAATTTCAGTTTCAATTTCTGTCGGCGCCCCAAAAGAAGTTCCTTTTTCCGCTTTTTCTTTTACCGCTTCTACTACCGGTGGGTACGCGTGCCCTAACAGCATAGGCCCCCATGAGTTGATGTAGTCTATAAATTGATTACCGTCTTCATCATAAAGATAAGCTCCTTTAGCTTCTTTAATAAACAATGGGTCTCTCCCCACTGCGCTAAAAGCGCGAACCGGAGAATTTACACCTCCCGGCAAATATTTTTTGGCTTCTTTAAAAAGCTCGCTGCTGCGTTTATAAAGCATGTTTTGTCTGTTTAACTATTCAAAAATAAGAAAGGACAAATTAATTAAATTAACTTGTCCTCTCAAAATAAGTTTTTATCGGCATTATTTGTCACCCAACAATTCGGCCATTTTAATTTCGAGCGCTTGTCCACGTAAATTTTTAGCCACTATTTTTCCGTCTTTATCTAAGAGAAAATTAGCCGGAATAGCACGCACATTATACATCTTCGCAATCGGGTCTTGCCAGAATTTTAAGTTAGAAACTTGGTGCCACTGCAAGCCATCTTCTTTAATGGCAGCCTTCCATTTAGCTTTGTCTTTATCTAAAGACACCCCGATAATAGCAAGCCCTTTGTCATGATATTTTTTATACACTTTTACCACATTAGGGTTTTCTGCACGACAAGGTTTGCACCAAGATGCCCAAAAATCAACCAGCGTGTATTTTTCTCCCATTGCATCCGCTAACGATAATTCTTTCCCTTCAGGAGTTTTAGCTGAAAATTGAGGAGCTTTGCTGCCTATAGCTACCGCTGAGGCTTGCTCAAGTTGATTGTTTATGTTTCTACCAATATAGGTTTCTTTTAGTTGAGAAGAAAGGCCTTTAAACATTTCTTTCATTTCAGGAAGCGGTACCGCTTGCGTACGCAACATATCTGAAAAGATAAACAATGTAGGCAAGAGATCAGGGTGTTCTTGAATGGCTTTCTTACGAAAAACCGTGTTCTCATTCATTATCCGCTCTTGCGTATTTCTTATTGTTGTTTTTACTTTCGGGTCGTTTAATTGTTCTTTTGTGTATTTGTAATGCAAATCCATCAACTCGTGGTTGCTTTTATACAAACGGTTGGTATAGGCCAAAAACAATTTATTGGCCGGCCCTCCTGTAACTCTAGATTTACGAAGACTATCTTTATAAATAGTAGCTTTAAGAGGCTTGTTCTCATTAATAAAAAGCATATTTCCTCTTACCCCGTCTATCTTCAAAATATTTAATGTTTGAAAATCTACGTTGGGTAAGTCAACCACTATTTTTCCGTTTTCTACTTTAACCGTATCTACCGGCACGGTACGGTTTCCTCGTTCAAGAGTTGAAATGTATACCGGCGTACCATCTTTTACATTATTAACAGAAGCTTTTAAGGAAGAATCTCCTTTAGACTGGCAAGATACCATAACCAGCCCCATCATCAGTATTAAAAAATTACGCATCATCAGTTATTTTTCAGAATTGCAAAGATAATTAATTGTGAGTGGGTTACAATCTGCTTCGGCTAAAGTATTGTTAATTCTAATGCTCTTTAATTTCCTAAAAGCGCTTCTAATTTCTGCGCTAATTTAGCACCTGTCAAATTTTTAGCGACAATTTCTCCTTGTTCATTCAACAAAAAGTTAGACGGAATTGAGCTCACTTCATACAATTTTACAATAGGGTCATCCCACTTTTTTAAATGCGATACTTGCGGCCAATCCATACCAAATTGGTTTATTCCGTTTACCCAGGCCGATTTATCGGTGTCTAACGAAACACTCAAAATATTAAATCCTTTTTGGTGGTATTTTTTGTAAACTTTTACCACATTGGGCATTTCGTTGCGGCAATACGGACACCAAGAAGCCCAAAACTCTACCAGGGTATATTTTCCTTTTTTAGCTAGTGCATCTTTTAATGAAAATTCTTTTCCTGATGGGGTTTTTCCGCTAAATTCAGGGGCAATATCTCCTACTAATAACCCTCTGTATTGATGCAACTTTTTACCAAGTTGTTTTCCGAAATAGGTACTTTTTAAACGTGAAGAGAGTTGGTCATACAATTTCTTCATAGTAACATATGGCATATCACCCGAATTGAGAATATCGGTAAAGACAAATGCTGTTGGTAAATCATCGGCATGATATTTTACGGCTCTTCCTAAAAAAACGGCGTTTTCTATACGCACTTGGCGCTTAATAGCTGTTAACCGGTTAGCGGCTTCATCTTTATCAAATTTACCCAACGCGTAGTCGTCCATAAAATGCTTAATGCGTATGTGGTTTTGTTGCTGTAGATCTACATAATCCCCTAACAATTTATTGGCCGACCCTCCCTTAATAGTTGATCGAAGAAGGCTATCTCTATAGATTACACCCCGTAAAGGCACATTTTGGTTTACAAAAAAGAGTTGACCGGGCACGCCTTTTATAGAAAGTACATTCATGGTTTGATAGGCAACCTTGGGTAGCCTTACTTTAACTTTTCCGTTTTGTACATAAACTGTATCTACAGGAATCGTTTTGCGCCCTGTCTCTAATTTATCAATATAAACCGGGGTTCCATCTGACACATGGCTAACTGTTGCGATTAATGTATTACCAACCGACTGACAGTTAGCTGATTGAAGGGGTATTAATAAAAAACCTAAAACCAGAAAAACAACTTTGTACATAGCTTGTATTTTAAAGAAAGGTAAAGATAAGAAGTATCGTTTAAAAAACGGATTGTCTTTTCCTAAAGTCTCACAATAGACTACAAACTACCTATTATGCATGTAAAGAATGTTAAACCAACAACGAGTAGCAAATGTAGTACCTACCTATTTGTTTCTACTTGTTTTACAAAATCGTATAACAATTGTGCAACTATTTCTTTTATGGTATGAAAATCTGTTTTTTCTTTTCCGGTATAGATAAACATCAATGCGTGGGGAGGAATATTTTCAGAAAGAATATCTTTTTGAAGCCGGTAACTTTCTCGCAATAAACGTTTTAATCGATTTCGGTCTACAGCTCTCTTAAAATGACGTTTGGGCACCGAAACCCCTACTTTGTGAATGGATGCTGTTGGCAACGGATAAAAAACCAGCTTTACCGGAAACTTTTTGAGGCTTTTTCCTTCAGCAAATAACCGTTCAATATCTTTGCGATGCTTAAGTTTTTCGGTTTTTCCAAAACGTTTATTCATAGGGTAAAGATAAGGCAAACCCTGTTATATTAAATGGTATTTTCTACATTTAATATACCGCTTATAAAATGCTGCTTATTTTCTACTCCTAATTTTTTCGCGAATGGTTTTTATGGCTTCTTGAAGAGATTCGTCGGGCGCAATAATATTATTGTTTCCCCAAAAGTCAGGATCTTTAAACCCTGACACGTTATCTCCCATAATAATAGAAGGTCTTATTTTTGTCAGATCCTTCTTAGTAAAAGGAGGGGGTATACTTCTATCGGTAACTACTAATGCACTATTTATATAGTATCGTCCGTTAAAAAGCCTGTGCTTCCAATTCACTCGTATTTTTAAATAAAAATGGCTATAACTAAAATACCATTGCCCGTCTTTAAACACGTAAGACACTTCATAATTCGTCTCTAAAGGAGTAACAATAGCGTGTTTAGGCTTTTGTACCACCAACAGCTTTCTGGCCATTTGCCGGTTATCTACATTTAAACTGTAATTGGCCTTCACCAAACTTCCTGTTTCTGCATCAATGTATAAAGTGCCGTGATACCAAGGTATGTCTCGTTCTTTTTGCGCAAAGTGTACTACAAAAATGTATCGACCATCAATAGTGGTTGGGTCTTTATAACTAAAGGCAAATGCATCTAACGATTTATATTTATAAAACAAGTACTGCGGATAACGTGCTAAATCTAAATACAATCCGGTGTAGGGACCTCCACGTAGTTTTACAGCAATGGTATCTAATCGTTTATAATCTGTGTGTTTTCTGCTTTTATACAGCTCTATCTCTCCATCTTGCCCACCAATCCATTTATCTTGATCGATTTGCAAAACGGCTGCCGCCAGCATCACATTGCGCCGACCTCTCCGTATTTTTTCACGATAAAAACCGGTTAGATAAGCTTCTCTTTTTTGAGGCTTGTTTAAGGCCTTTCGCACTAGCTTTTTAGGGTCTCCCTCCCCGTAAAGCGTAACCATTTCTAGTTCTTTAGCCGCAGGAGCCAGCAATACTTTTGTAAACTTATTAGCCATGTCTGTCAACAAAACGCTACTCTGCTGGTATCCGAGCTTAGAAAAGTGAACAGCCGCTCCTTTTAGTTGATTTTTGGGTATTTTTAAGACAAATACACCCTCTTTATTTGTCACTCCGGTAATAGCGGTACCACTGACCGTTAAATGCACCCCTGCAATCGGTTCTTCGGTTTGTAAATTATACACCTTTCCTTTATAAATACTGTATGCCTGTGCGTTCTGTGCACACAAAGAGGATATCCCACCTCCTAAAAGAAGAGCAAAAAAGCAAAGTCTTGTGAAAAATCTTCGCCAAGCGCTATGACCGTATTCAGAGCTAACAGCATTCATACCAAAATGAATTACCTCATAAAGATACAAAATAGTATGAAACAGCCGTTTAAAAATGGAAAAAATTATTTTTCGCCTAAAACCATCTCAGTATATGGCAAAATAGTCGTAAGCCCTTTTTCTTTAAAGTAGCGCTTATCGGCTTCTGTTCCGGTAGCTAACATAAAGTCTCCGCCCCAAGCCCCTAAACTCTTTACAGCTCCGGGATAATCCGAGAAAAGCTGTTCTTTTACCGGGGGCATTTGCAACACCTCAGCCAACAAATTTTCGTGTTCTACTATTAATTGTTCAAATTCTGTGCGCTTTTTACTCGTTAAAAAGCACTGTGTTAGTTTTGAAACTTCTTCAATCCATTTTTCTTTAGCCGTCGGATTTATTTTTTTGTAATGTGTAACCCTATGCCGCGTATTTTGTTTTTGATTGCGGTGCACAAAAAACAATTCGTCTCTAAATGGGGGTAAAAAAGCTACCGGAGAAACTTGTGGCTTTTCTGCTCGTACACGTTGATATAGAATAGGCGTATCATTTCCTGCGCAAGCAATATCGTAGGCACTTCCTCCAAAAGTTTGATTAGACAACACAAATGGGTTTGTCTCGGCCCAACTCGCCAAATTGTATAACAAGGTAGAAGAAGAACCCAGCCCCCAATCTTGTGGAAACTCTAAACGGGTTTCAAAAGCATATCCACCTACGGCAAACAGCGCCGGATTTAAACGCAATAACACTTCAAAAATCTGTTGTAACTGCACCCCTACTTCTTTGGTTTTCGACGTACAATTTATCAACTCCAAGCTGCCCTTCTTCACCTCAAAACTTGCTTCAAACCACAAGTTTCCTGTACAAGTATAACTCTTCCAGCTAATTGTACTGTCTTGTAATGGCTGTACTTGCATATGTTGCCCCATACGCGTTGGTACCGCCAACGCCTGCGCACCATCAATCACCAAAAATTCTGCAGTGAGCAATAATTTTCCGTGAGCATAAAAATGTTTTTTAGTAGTAACTGACACAATCCTTTGTTTAGCTTCTTAACTTTTCTAACGCTTCTTTTACTGCACTATGAGACACCACATTATCTTTAAAATGGGTTTGTATATAACAGCGCTCTTCTTGCGTAGCTTCAAATTGATTGAGAATATTCATCAAGTGCATTTTCATATGTCCTTCTTGTATTCCGGTAGTTACCAATGATTTTATGGCTGAAAAATTTTGTGCCAATCCCACCACCGCTACAATTTTCATCAATTCTTCAGCAGTAGGCGATTGCAACATCTCAAGCGCCAATTTTACCAACGGATGCAACCTAGTTAACCCGCCTACCGTACCTAAAGCCAACGGTATTTCTAACCAAAAGTTAAACTGATTATCTTCTAAACTAGCCGAAGTTAAACTGCTATAATGACCCGTACGTGCCGCATACGCATGGGCACAAGCTTCAACTGCTCGAAAATCGTTTCCGGTAGCCAGCACCACTGCATCTATGCCATTCATAATGCCCTTATTGTGCGTTACCGCCCGATACGGCTCTACCTGCGCTATTTTGACTGCCCGCACAAATTTTTCTGCAAATTTTCTTCCTTCTTCCTCATTTTCTCCCAGCTGACTCACTGAACAACTAACCGATGCCCGAACCATACACCCCGGTACATAGTTAGACAAAATAGCCATTACTATTTCTACGGGTTTATCTTTAAAATCAGGGTGATTTTGTGCTAATTCTTGAAAGGTATGAGCTATACATTCTAAACACGAATTAATAAAATTAGCTCCCATGGCATCTACCGTTTCAAAACTACAATCTAATTGATAATAATTAGGCAAAGAAGCTGTTTTGTTTTGCAGCTGAATATCTAATAACCCTCCACCACGCTTCTCCATACTCTTTGTTAACGGTTTTACCGCTTCTTGCAACGCGGGTTTTACCTTTTCAAAAAAGCGATTCAAATTTGCTTTATCACCTTCATAATTAAAATGTACTTGACCATTTTTAATGGTTTGCAAAACCTCGGCTTTAAATCCGCCGCGTTTCATCCAAAATTTAGCCGCCGCACCTGCCGCTGCCACTACCGAACTTTCTTCTATAGCCATCGGCACCACATACGTAGTTTTATTTATGACAAAATTAGGCGCTACCCCAAAAGGAAGATAATAATTTGAGATCGTGTTCTCGCTAAACTCGTCGTGAAGTTGTTGTAATTTTTTATCCTGATTCCAATACAGTTTCAACAATTCTGTAGCTTTCTGAGCATTTTTAAAAAAATGTTCGGCTAACCAATCTATTTTTTCGGCTTTAGAAAGTTTAGAAAACCCTGAAATCTGCTTCATATACTTAAATAGTCTGTTTACTAAACTGCAAAATTACCATTTTACACGCTCTTATAAAAAGACTTTCTTTTGACATGCCGTTTTTGTTTGGTTTTTAGTAAATTTTATTTGATTATATTAAAGATAACGTTATATATATTCCATATTTTTACAATGTATTAATTTTACTCCTATATCCGCTCCACTTTGAGTTTTTTTTCTTAACATTGAACGCTCGAACATTACATCTTCTTCTTTATGAAACTTATTTCATTTTGTCTAGCACTTTTTTTGCTATGCGTTGGCAATGTGAACGCCCAAAAAAAGAATATATCCCTTGACGATATTTGGCACAATGGTACTTTTCGTCAAGAACGCCTGCAAGAATTACGTTCGTTAGATAACGGTAATGAGTATGCCATTATGAATTTTAACCGAGCTACGCGAACCATTACCGTAGATGCATACAGCTATAAAACCGGCAAAAAGACACGTACACTAATCAATTCAGCTGATTTCAACGGACTTCGTTTCTTTCAATCATATCAATTCAACACAGACGAAACAAAAGCCTTATTGGCCACCAAAGTAGAGCCCATTTATCGCCGTTCTACCCGTGCTATATATTATGTATACAACCTAAAAACACACGCATTAAAAAAAGTAAGCGACCAAAAAATTAAAGAACCCACCTTCTCTCCAGATGGAAGCAAAGTGGCTTACGCATACAAAAACAACCTCTACATCAAAAATTTGCAAACCGGTGCGGTAACGCAAATTACGCATGACGGAAAGAAAAATAACATTATTAACGGAACTACAGATTGGGTTTATGAAGAGGAATTTGCTTTTACACGAGCTTATGCCTGGAACAAAACCGGAACCAAAATCGGTTTTTTGCGATTTGATGAATCTGAGGTACCCACCTATACCCTAACTTTTTACGGCACCTCTCCCCAAAAACAGTTGTATCCTGAGATTTACACCTACAAATATCCTAAAGCAGGACAAAAAAACTCGGTAGTTACCTTGCATTTATACGATGTAGAAAATCATACTTTAAAACAAATTGATTTGGGTAAAAAATACGAGTATTTGCCGCGTATTAAATGGACACAAGACCCCAACATTTTGAGTGTACAGGCTATGAATCGCCATCAAAACAACTTAGACCTCATCTTTGTAAATGCCACCGATTATACCGCTAACGTTGTTCTTCACCAAACTGACAAAGCGTATATTGATATTACTGACAACCTTACTTTCTTAAAAGACAATAGTTTTTTGTGGACTAGTGATAAGAGTAACTGGAATCAGATTTATCACTACGACAAAACCGGAAAACTTATTCGTCAAATAACAGATGGCAACTGGGACGTTACTGCTTTTTATGGGTACAGCCCAAAAACTAACCACATTTATTATCAAAGCACCGAAAATGGAAGTGTAAACCGCGCTATTTATTCTATCAAATTAAACGGCAAAGACCAAACACAGCTCACTCAAAAAACCGGCACAAACAGTGCGGCATTTAGTAAAAATTACACTTATTTCATCAACACCTTCAACAACGTTAATACACCCAACATTTATACGGTTAACCAGGCCAAAGACGGAAAAATTGTTCGGGTTATAAAAGACAATCAAGAATTAAAAGAGAAACTGAAATCCTATAACATTTCACCCAAAGTTATCTCAACCATTCACATAAATGGGAACGATCTTAATATGTGGATGATTAAACCGCCAAACTTTGATCCTAACAAGAAGTACCCACTGTTGCTATATCAATATTCAGGTCCCGGATCGCAATCTGTAGCCAATACCTTTTTTGGCACCAATGATTATTGGTATGAAATGCTAGCTGAACAAGGATATATCATTGCTTGCGTTGATGGTCGTGGCACCGGATTTAAAGGAGCTGACTTTAAAAAAGTTACACAACTACAACTCGGAAAATACGAAGTACAAGATCAAATTTCTGTAGCCAAAAAACTAGGTCAACTTCCTTATATTGATGAAAACCGCATTGGTATTTGGGGATGGAGTTATGGTGGGTTTATGGCTGCCAATTGCATTATGCAAGGAGCAGATGTCTTTGCTATGGCTATTGCCGTGGCACCGGTAACCAGCTGGCGTTTTTACGACAGTATTTACACAGAACGTTATATGACAACTCCGGAAGAAAACCCAAACGGATATGATGACAATTCGCCCATCAGCCATGTAAACGAACTTGAAGATCCGTTCTTGTTGGTACACGGTAGTGGTGATGACAACGTGCATGTACAAAATTCTATGCAACTTATAGAAAATCTTATTCAAGCACACAAACAATTTAATTGGTTGATATTTCCGGATAACAACCACGGGATTTATGGCGGAAATACGCGCTATTTCCTTTACACTAAAATGACTAATTTTATTAAAGAAAATCTGTAATTTATGGCAACAACTGCTCCTGCCAAGCATCAAAGAGAACTATTTGGCCAACCTGTAGGTCTGTTTATTTTGTTTATGACCGAAATGTGGGAACGCTTTTCCTACTATGGCATGCGTGCCATTTTGGTTTTATATTTAGTAGAAGAAACCACCTCTCACAACCCCGGATTAGGGTGGGCTACCGGAGATGCACTTATCCTTTATGGCTGGTACACCATGCTGGTCTATGTAGCCTGTATCCCCGGAGGATTAATTGCCGACAATTGGCTGGGACAGAAAAAGACCGTAATGTGGGGAGCTATTAGCCTCGTAATAGGCCACTCTATATTGGCTATTGAAGCCATGTGGGCCTTTTACACGGGGTTAGTCTTTATTGTTCTTGGTGTAGGCATGTTAAAAGCCAACATCTCTACAATGGTTGGCGGCCTGTATGAAAAAGGCGATATTAGAAGAGACAAAGGGTTTACCATTTTTTACATCGGTATTAACATCGGGGCACTTCTTTCTGCTATTTCAGTGGGATATGTTGGTGAAAAAATAGGCTGGCATTATGGATTTGCGATGGCCGGAATAGCCATGGCCTTGGGACTTATTGTTTACATGTGGGGGCAACGTTTTATCAAACATGTAGGAAACAAACCTATTAAAGATGAAAATACCAAAAATGAAGCCTCAATTGGGCAACTGTATGCCAACTTGCTCAAGTCGCCCAAACAACGATTATATGCCGGAGCTCTAATCTTATTCTCTTTATACTGGTTGGTATTTAAAGATCTACCAAACGGATTGCTATTCTTATTCTTGGCTGCTGTAGTGGCTTTAATGATGATGGTCTACAAAGACCTGAAAACTCAAGTAATGAAAGACCGATTTATCGTAATCATTCTCTCTTTCTTATTAGTAATTGTTTTTTGGGGCGCGTTTGAACAAGCTGGTGGACTAATGAACTTATATGCTGCTAATAAAACCGATCGACTTATCGGAGAAGGAGTTCCTTTACTTGGCGGACTGACTGTGCCTGCTACGTGGTTTCAATCATTAAACTCTATCTTTATCGTTATTTTTGGTGTAGCTGTAGCCAATTTTTGGATTAAACGGCAAAAGAAGAACAAAGAAGCCTCCTCTCTTTTTAAAATGGCCGTAGGAACCATTATTATGGGATTAGGTTTCTTATTTATGGCAGGAGCCGCTAATCAATATGTACCCGGCGGCGAAAAAGCCGGAATGTATTGGCTTGCACTTGCCTTTTTATTTCACACCATTGGCGAGCTATGTCAATCGCCGGTTGCCTTATCTTTTATTACCAAACTATCACCGGTTAAATACGCCTCTTTAATGATGGGACTCTATTTTGCAGCTACCGGATTGGGAAATAAAATGGCCGGTTTTGTAGGAGAATCTTCTCAAAGCGAACCTATTCATATTGAATTAAAAGCCGGGAAAGATCAAATAAAACCTTTCTTAGACGCCGACAACGTTTTTGCTAAAGAGAAAGATTTTATTATAGAAAGTGAAGTTTATGTTGATAACGGAAAATTTGAAGCGCTAGATCCGGAAACCGGGCAGTCTTTATTACCCATCATTACGTTTATGCAACCCGAACGCATGCAGAACGTGATTGCTCAATTAGAAGAAAAAGGCGCCACAAAGGCCCATCCTTTTCATGCTGATTTAGACTTCAAAAAAACCGACGATGCGGTAGAATCCGGAGACAATAGCTTGATTGGTCTAGTTAATCAAATAACAGGAAAAGAAACAACTAAAGGCAAAGTAATTCACAAATACCCACTAGGTTATTCGGGTTCTTTTATTATTCAAGAAATTCAAACTAAAAGTGAGTTGTGGACTTTTGTGGGGATTACCGTATTCACCTTTATTTTTGGACTACTTGTAATTCTACTTTTAAAACCCTTAAAACGACTTACCCATGGGGTAGAAGACAACGAGCATTAACCTCATATGAGCCGGGTATATAAATAATAAACCGGGCAACAGCACCTAAGGGAACGTTGAAAAACCATACTTCTTTTATCTGCCGCCCCAGATAAAACAAAATTTGTATGGAAGATACACACGCACAAGCTGTTAAAGCAAGTAAACCCAAATTTCCCAAAAGCGTTCCCTATCTACTGGGTAATGAGGCGGCCGAACGATTTAGCTTCTACGGTATGAAAGCCATTTTGGCAATCTACCTTGTAGAAGCTTTTAAATATGCGGCTCCGGAATCTAATGCTACTGTTCACCTTTTTATAGCCTTGGCTTATTTAATGTCTATTGTAGGAGGGCTTTTAGCTGACTGGTTTTTAGGAAAATACCACACCATTTTATGGCTCTCTATTGTATATTGTGCCGGACACGCTTTCTTAGCCTTTTTTGATCATATAGAATCCGGATTTTTAATTGGTCTCTTGTTAATTACAATTGGGGCAGGAGGTATTAAGCCTTGTGTATCTGCTAATATTGGCGACCAATTCGACAAATCTAATCAGAGCCTTATCTCTAAGATGTTTAATTACTTTTATTTTTGTATTAACGTAGGCTCCGTTATTTCTACTTTGCTCACCCCCTACCTCTATAAAAACTTCGGCCCTAGATTGGCATTTGGTGTTCCGGGAATTTTAATGGCCGTAGCTACGATTGTTTTTTGGTTAGGTAGAAAACAGTACGTTAAAGTACCGCCTAAAGGGTATCCTAAAGACAACTTTGTCTCTATTAATTTTTACATGCTAAAATGCGCCTTTAATAAAATTCCAGGAAAATCAGCTAAAGAACGAGCTGAAGAAAAATACAACCCGGAAAAAGTAGATGGTATTTTAGCCGTTTGGCGCGTATTGGCTATTTTTGCCTTTATTCCAATCTATTGGGCATTATATGATCAAAACGGTTCAGAATGGGTTTTACAGGCACGCCACATGGACTTACATTTTTTAGGAATTACATGGCTTCCCTCTCAAGTACAATCTATTAATCCCTTTCTCATCCTTGTCTTTATTCCGCTCTTTACCGCTTGGTTGTATCCGGGCATAGAAAAACTAGGCATAAAGTTTACCGCGCTGCGCAAAATTGGTTCCGGACTAGTCGTCTTAGCTTCCTCCTTCGTGGTCATTGCTCTTATTCAAGAAAATATTGATGCCGGAGGCACCCCCAGTATAGGTTGGCAATTTTTAGCCTATACACTTTTAACTGCTTCAGAAATTTTACTTTCTATTACCGGGTTAGAATACGCCTATACGCAAGCCCCAAAATCTATGAAAAGTACGATTATGGCCTTTTTCTTAATGACGGTTTTTGTAGGAGATTTCTTTGTTACGTTAGTGAATGTAAATATTGAAAACCATGGGTTTTTAGAATCCCTAGAAGGACAGGCTAGTTATTACTGGTTCTTCCTAGGCATTTTAGCTGTATTTGCCATCGTGTACATGTTCGTTTCTAGACTAGTGAAGGAGAAAAGCTACCTAGTTGATGATGATGACAGCGAAACAAAAGCAGACATTGAAGCTGCCCAACTATCAGATTAAACCAGCATACAGAAACGAGCTATACATCGCCCTTGCGTTGAGTATAAAATAATGACGAACGCAAGGGAAACTCTTTGAGACCTTAAATATTTCATAAAAATAACAAAAACACCCTATTTTACCCTCATTTTCATACACTTTACCCCTTTCTATTTGTTGATTTTTGATTATTATTGTACGCGAAGAAAATGGAAGCTGGAGAAGTTGTTGAGGTTCCAATATTTTATCAACCTATAATAGCATCTTACTACAATTGTACCTTGTATATTATAAACAACAATATACAATGCTCAAGAGAGTGCTTAAACACCTCTTTTTGCAATTTTTGACAGGTCATATTTTCTACATAAATATAATTTCTACACCTAACATGTAATATGGCATCAGTAAATCGACATGCAGAATTTTTTGAGAGTAAAGTCTTTGGGCATCCTGCCGGACTATTTGTTCTCTTCTTTACCGAAATGTGGGAGCGCTTTTCATACTACGGAATGCGCGCACTCTTAGTTTTATTTTTAGTAAGTTCTATTGGCTTGGGTGGCTGGGACTGGCCTCGAGAAAACGCGCTAGCTCTTTATGGAACATACACCGCCTTGGTATACCTCACCCCCATTATTGGCGGCTATCTAGCCGACAAAATCTTGGGGTACAGACGAGCCGTAGTAATTGGTGCCGTTATTATGAGTTTGGGGCACTTTTCTATGGCACTAGAGTTTGCCCACGTGTTTTTATACATCGGGATTGCGATGCTAATTATTGGAAACGGATTCTTTAAACCCAACATTACTTCTATTATTTCACAGATGTATGAAGACGTTCCTGAAAAACAAGATGGAGCTTATACCATTTTTTATATGGGGGTAAATGCCGGCGCTTTTTTGGGTATTTTACTCTGTGGATATCTAGGTGAAGAAGTGGGTTGGAGCTATGGATTTGGACTAGCCGGTATCTTTATGTTCTTAGGAATGTTACAGTTTTATTTTTCTCAAAAACTCTTTGGAAATGTAGGAAAAAAGAGACTACAGGAAAAACAAAAAGAGGAGAAAAAAGAAATCAAAAAAATAGAAAAGGAAGTTGAAAAACGCAATCCTTTTACCAAGTTAGACATCGTTCTTATCGCATTATCTGCCATAATTGGTGTGGTGTGGATTATTAACGACCCCATCTCAAAAATAAGTGGCACCAATATCTTGGCTTTCGGAGGAGAAGATTATTCTAGCACCTTCATCATTATAGGCGTCGCGCTATTTTTTATTCTTTTGGTATCACGAATAATTCGTTACCCCAAAATCTTGCGCGACCGCATGGTAGCCATCGTTCTCTTTGCCATCTTTACTGTTGTTTTTTGGATGTGTTTTGAACAAGCCGGTGGTTCTATGACCATCTTTGCCAATTCTTATACAAATCGCGTAATGACCGGCACCGCAGCCACCATCTTCCTTATTGTCAACATTATTATTACCATTGTTCCGGTAGCTATCATAACTTGGGTATTATTCTTACTTTTTAGAAAAACCTTCAAAAAGATAGCTCTTTCTAATATTATCTTGGGCTGTAGTTTTCTAATTATCTGGGGAATTGTGATTTGGATGATTAACAGAGATCTCAATTCATCTTCTTATATCATTCAATACCAAAGTGTACAAACAGCAGTAATAGACCAAAATACACATCAACAAAAGGTTGATGAAAAAACAGGCGAATTGGTGTTTGAAAAAATTCCGGTGATGGAATCTACCCAGATTAATCCGGAAGATCAAATCGTAAGCACTACCACAAAAGTGATTGAACCGATAGATTTAAAAGTGGGTGATAAAGTTGAAATTTACGACATCGATAAAGAAGGAACTTATGTTCTACTAGACAAAGACACTGAGGCCAAAATACGAGCTGCCGATAAAGCCGATGGAAAGCCTTCGCATATCATAGAAGGGAAGGTTTCTAAAGTTATTGAAAATGAATTGGAGATTCCGGCCACTTGGTTCCTTATTTTAAACTCCTTATTTATTATCACCCTTGCTCCCTTATTTTCTAAATGGTGGGAGAGCAAATACAATCCCAGTGCCGCCGCTAAATACGGATTTGGACTTATTTTATTAGGGGTAGGTTTTGGTTCATTAGCACTCGGATCTTCCTCTATTCCGGCGGGAGCACAAGTAGCTTCTGTAAGTTTAATCTGGTTGGTTTTTGCATACTTATTTCATACTTTAGGAGAGCTGTGTCTCTCTCCGGTGGCGCTATCTTATGTAAGTAAGCTCGTACCTGGTCGAATGATTGCATTAATGTTTGGAGTATGGTATGTAGCCGTAGCTATTGGTAATAAAATGGCCGGCGTTTTAGGAGGACAAATTGATAAGATTACAGCTCAATACGACATGAGTACTTTCTTCCTCATATTTACCATTGTTCCGGCTATATTAGGAATTATTGCAATTACATTACATCCGGTTATCAAAAAGTTGATGCACGGGGTGAAGTAACCTTTCTCATAACACAAAACAAAAATGCAGTGGAACGTATACTTGTTCTGCTGCATTTTTATTATAAGTACTATGCTTAAAAACAGTATCACACAATAAATACCGGCACTTTCACCTTGTGTCGAACGCTATCTACCGTTGTACCAAAAAGGATATCTTTAAAACCGGTATGTCCGTGACCGCCAAGAACCAACAATTCAAAATCACCTTTATTTACAATAGTGGCTATACTCTTTTTAGCAGAACCAAATCCCAACTCAGTCGAAACCGAATAACCCCGCAGAGAAAGCTCTTGCTGATAAGCCTGAAGAAAATTCTTGTCACTAGCCGATTCGTAATCTTCTATTTCTGCTCCGTATATCATTGCTCCTGCCGATTCTACCACGTGAATAAGCGTATAAACAGCTTCCTTTCCACCCAATTGAAGTGCGGCTGCTATACTTTCTTTATCGGTAGTTGAAAAATCTACCGCAATAGCAATTTTTTTAAACAACATGGGGTTTGTCAGTTCTTTAATAGTGGCTACCGTAATATGTGGCACCAATTTACGTTCTTTTTCCTTTACTTTACCTATCAAGGGTTCTAAAAAGATATACAGCAACAACGCTCCTGCTCCTATTGCCAGTGGAACAACGATTGCCCAAATATACACCGGATGTGCTGATGTAGTAAGCCAATGCTGCATTTGACTCATTACTAATTTTACATTCAGTCCCACAATAACAAGGGTAATAAGCCATGCTGCTATCCGCAGGGGCCATTTAATATGAAAGCCCTTCATTAATTTCTTCTGACTCACAAAATGAATCAGTGGAATAATAGCAAATCCTAATTGCAAACTCAGTATTACTTGGCTCAACACCAATAAACGACCGGTACTATTAGGGCCAAAATAAAGAATTGCAAACAAAGCCGGTATAATGGCCAGTAACCGCGTAATCAGTCGCCTTGCCCACGGTTGTATACGTAAATTAAGGTGCCCCTCCATTACAATTTGTCCGGCAAGCGTACCGGTAAGAGTAGAACTCTGACCTGCAGCAATTAAAGCCACCCCAAATAAAATAGGAGCCAGCTCATTACCGATTAGCGGTTGCAAAAGTTTATACGCATCTTGAATTTCGGCCACGCCATGTAATCCGTTAGTATAAAAAACAGCAGCGGCCAAGATAAGGATAGCAGCATTGACAAACAGCGCCAGGTTAAGCGCTATAGCCGAGTCTATAAAGTTGAACCGCAAGGCTTCTTTTATTCCCTTTTTGGTGCGTTTTATTTTTCGTGATTGCACCAAAGATGAATGTAAATAAAGATTATGCGGCATTACCGTAGCCCCAATAATACCAATAGCAATATACAAAGCCTCTTTATTTGGTAAACTCGGCACCAACCCGGCAACAATACCCGCTGTATCGGGTTGGGCAAAAAACAACTCTACCACAAAAGACAGGGTAATAACAGCTACCAACCCAATAATAAAAGCTTCCATCTTACGCATGCCTTTATTAATTAAAAACAACAGCAAAAAAGAATCTAAGGCGGTAAGTGAAACTCCCCAAATAAGGGGCAAGCCAAAAAGCAAATTCAACCCGATGGCCATTCCGATAACCTCTGCCAAATCGGTCGCAATCATGGCAATTTCGGCTAAAATATAAAGCGCAAAATTGACAAAAGGAGAATAGGCCTCTCGCGAGGCTTGTGCCAAATCACGACCACGCACAATACCTAGTCGCGTACACAAACTTTGTAAAAGAATCGCTATAAAATTAGACATGACCAACACCCAGATAAGTTGGTATCCAAACTGGCTTCCTCCTGCCAAATCAGTAGCCCAGTTTCCCGGATCTACATAGCCTACACCAATAAGATAAGCCGGTCCTAAAAAGGCCAAAAACCGTTTCCACGTAGACTTTTTATTCTCGGTATTTATAGAGCCATGCATTTCTTCTGTAAGTGATCTTTTAGGAGTACTCATACTTTTTCTAATTTTAAATACATATTAACCGCTATTTTGCGCGAAATGGTTTTTTCTACTCCTTCAACCACAATCACAAAAGAATCGTCAAAAGTTTCCTTACTCACAATTTTAATACAATCTCCTAAGGCAATGTGTTGCTTGTCTAAATACTGTAAAAATTGTTTAGAAGAATCTACGACCCCTGCAAATACTCCTTCACCACCCGGCTGACAGTTAGATAGTAACGTTTTTTTTACCGGCGCAAAACAGCCTTGCTTATCCGGAATAGGATCACCGTGCGGATCTACGGTTGGTGACCCTAGAAACTCATCCAGTCTATCGGTTAACTTTTCTGATTGAATATGCTCTAGCTGTTCGGCAATTTCGTGTACCTCATCCCAAGAAAAAGCCAGTTTTTCTACTAAAAAATATTCCCACAACCGGTGTTTTCGAATCACTTTTAATGCGTGAAGCTCTCCACTTCTAGTTAAAGTAGAGCCTTGATATGGTTCATAATTTAACAATTTTTTACGCGCTAATCGTTTTACCATATCCGTAGCTGAAGGAGCTTTTGTCTGCATTTCTTCGGCCAATGCATTGGTAGGCACTCCTTTTTTGTAGTGTTTTTCTAAGTGATATACTGCTTTTAAATAGTTTTCTTCAGATAAAGTCATCTAGTTTATTTTTCTAATACAAATATATATTATTTGTTTCTAATTATATTTTTAGATTAGACTAAATTTTAAATAAAATGAAAAGAAAAACACACAAAGTACTCTGTATCAATAAAAAACTTCTATAATAGGAATGTTTATTTTGTATACCGAAGGCGAAACCTCAGCTTTTCTATTTGGCGGGCTATAATTAATTGGGTCAAAATTTCACCGGGTGTTTTTTGAGTATATGGATTTTCTAACGCTTGTTTTATTTTTTCTTGAGAAACGTCAATGCGGTATAAAATAGCGATGAGCTTATTAAAATCGTGCTGAATCAACTCATCTAGATAATTGGCTAGTTGTTGTTGAAGGTTTTCCGAAAACGCAGCAGAAGGTTCGGTCGGCTCTAATCCTACCAGCTTAACACTCCACAGCAAGGCTTTTTGTTTTTCTTCTGCCGATCCCATCTTTAAAATTCCATTATTGAATCCAATCCGCATTGTAACCCCGTAAAAGTACTAACTTTTTGTACAGTGGTTAATTTATGGGGCAATTTAGCAGTACCCATTAGGAGCATCTACTTATAAAAACTAATAGGCACGTTCTTTCTTGCCTTCATAAAAATTCATGAAAGCCCGGTTTACCACACGGTTTCCACCAGGAGTCGGGTAATCTCCGGTAAAATACCAATCGCCTAAATTTTTGGGGCAGGCTTTGTGTAAATTCTCAACCGTTTGGTATATCACTTTTACTTGTGCTTTAATTGAGTTATTAGCCAATAATTCAGCTATTTTATCTGAAATTTCTTCCGGAGTAAACGGCTCATAAATCTCTTTTACAAAATTCTGAACTTCTGTATCGGCTAGATGGGCTTGTTGTTTACATTTTTGATAAACTTTATCTACCACATCATATCGGCTCGTTTCTTTCAGCAAAGATATAGCCGCGCGGAAAGCGATAAAATCTTCTAATCGTGCCATATCAATTCCGTAGCAGTCGGGGTAGCGAATTTGAGGTGCTGATGATACCACAATAATTTTTTTGGGACCCAGTCGGTCTAACATATGCAAAATACTCTTTTTAAGCGTAGTACCGCGTACAATGCTATCATCTATAATTACCAGATTATCGTTAGGTTTTACCACTCCGTACGTCACATCATATACATGTGCCACCAAATCGTCTCGACTACTATCTTCCGTAATAAACGTGCGGAGCTTTGCATCTTTTACCGCAATTTTTTCAGTGCGAATACGATGTGCCAAAATTTCTTTTAAGCGTTTAGCGGTAATGGTTTTCCGCTCTTTAATTATTGCTTCATTTTTTTGCCGATTCAGTTCGTCTTGGGCGCTCTCTGCCATTCCGAAAAAAGCTGTTTCAGCGGTATTAGGAATGTAAGAAAATACTGAATTGACGGTATCGTAACCTATTTCTTTAAGCACCGCCGGCATTATTAATTTACCCAAATTTTTTCGCTCTTGGTAAATCTCGGCATCATTCCCTCTCGAAAAATAAATACGCTCAAAAGAACACGCTTTAAATGCCAATGGATCAATGATTCTTTCCTCTTTAACTTTTCCGTTTCTTTTGGTAATTAGAGCACAACCCGGAGTTAATTCTTTTACTTGATTAAGTTTCAAATCAAAGGTTGTCTGTAAAACAGAACGTTCAGAAGCTACGGCTACCACCTCTTCATCTTGGTAATAATATACGGGTCTGATACCGGATGGATCGCGTAACACAAAAGAATCTCCGTGTCCTAATAATCCGGCCATAGCATACCCTCCATCCCAGTCTTTTGAAGAGTTGCGTAAGATATTTCCTACATCTAAGCGTTCGGCAATATGAGCAGAGGCATCCCGTTTATTAATTTCTTCTTCTTTTAAATCATCATAGAGTTTTTCTACCTCTGAGTCTAAAAAATGGCCTATTTTTTCTAAAACCGTTACGGTATCTGATTTTTCTTTTGGGTGCTGCCCTAAATCCACCAAATACTGAAACTGTTGAGGCACATTTGTCATATTAAAGTTACCTGCTAAAATCAGGTTTCGGTGCATCCAATTATTTTGACGCAAAAATGGATGAACACTCTCTATACTGTTTTTGCCAAAAGTACCATACCGTACGTGCCCCAAATACAGTTCACCCACATAAGGCACACGGTGCTTTAACTCTTCTATAGATATTTCTTCCGGCAAACGTGCACGCTCAGCATTAATGCGTTCATTAATCTTAGCAAACACGTCTTGTATAGGCTGCTGTTCTTTAGAACGAGCGCGACTAATAAACCGCTCTCCCGGCTGCATATCAAATTTAATGCTTGCCAGCCCTGCTCCATCTTGCCCACGGTTGTGCTGCTTCTCCATCATCAAGTACATCTTGTTCAGCCCATAAAAAGCCGTACCGTATTTTTTTTGATAATACGCTAAAGGCTTTCGCAACCGCAACACGGCAATGCCACACTCATGTTCTATCTTATCACTCATAGTTACTTACAAAATTACAACAATCTATAATAAAAAAGCCCTGAAAAACAGGGCACAAATTTACTACGCTAAATCTATATTAAACTGTGTTAACGATTTAAAGACCTTAAGTCGTTTTTTAATCTCGTTAGGTTTAAGATTTATCAGCCTATCCGTTCCAAATTTTTCTACACAAAAAGAGGCTAAATTAGCAGCATAAATCATTGCCTTTTTCATGCTTTTAAACGAATAATCATCTTCTTGCGCCAAATATCCGGCAAAGCCACCGGCAAAAGTATCGCCCGCTCCGGTAGGATCAAATACTTCTTCTAATGGTAAAGCCGGGGCAAAAAACATTTGGTCTTCTTGAAACAACAGCGCTCCGTGTTCTCCTTTTTTAATTACTACTGTTTTAGGTCCCATCTCTTGAATTACCCGGTTGGCTTTTACTAAAGAGTACTCCCCTGAAAGCTGCCGTGCTTCTTCATCGTTAATCGTAATGACATTTACTTTTGAAATTACATTTTTGAGTTCTTCAAGCGTATTGTCCATCCAAAAATTCATCGTATCTAGCACAATGAGTTTGGGGTTATGAACCTGTTCAATCACACTTAGCTGCACCAGTGGATGAAGGTTACCTAGCATAACTACTTCTGCGTTTTTATAAGCTTCCGGCACTTTAGGTTGAAAATCAGCCAAGACATTTAGTTGAGTTTCTAAGGTATCGCGACCAATCATATCATCGTGATATCTACCACTCCAAAAGAAAGTTTTTCCATCTTCTACTACTTCTAATCCGGTCGTATCAATTCCTCTATTTTTAAAAATATTGATATACTCTTGTGGAAAATCGCCTCCCACTACCGACACAATACTACTATCTACCTCAAATTGATCCGCAGCCAAGCTAATATAAGTCCCGGCTCCTCCTAAAATTTTTCCGGTTTTACCGTAAGTTGTTTCAAGGGCATCAAAAGCTACACTACCAACAATGACTAATTTTCCCATAAAGGCTTGAATTTTTTGCAAATATAAGCGGATTTAAAAGAAAACGAAGAAGCCAACAATACTAAATTACAGGCTTGTTTCTTCTTCTTTTGGTTTGATATAAATAGAGGCCACAATTCCGCCCGCTAAAGCCACAGCAATAACCAGCAATGACAACCAAGAGGGTAAGTGAAAATGAAACAACTCTGCCGCAATCATTTTTAAACCCACAAAAGCTAAAATAATAGCCAAACTGTAGTTGATGAGCCTAAATTTTTCAATCACTCCCACAATAAGGAAGAACAGCGAACGAAGTCCCAAAATAGCCAGAATATTAGAGGTAAACACAATGTATTCATGTTGTGTAATGGCAAGCACTGCCGGAATACTGTCTAAGGCAAACATTACATCGGTTAGCTCTATGATGATAAGTGCCACAAAAAGCGGGGTGGCATAGCGGCGTTTTCCTTCATGAATAAAGAAATCGTGCCCTCTCATTTTATCGGTTACCGGCAAATATTTAGTGATTTGCTTATAAAACCACGAGTCTTTAGGATCTGAATCATCATCATTTTTCAGCATAGAATACGCCGTGTAAAGCAAGAAAGCGCCAAACACATACATCATCCAGTCAAAGCGACTGATTAAAGCCACTCCGAAAAAGATCATAATTCCGCGAAAAACGATTGCTCCCAGAATACCCCAAAACAAGACGCGGTGTTGGTATTTAGGCGGTATCTTAAATGCACTAAAAATTACCGCAATTACAAAAACGTTATCTATACTCAGCGAGAGTTCTACCAAATAACCGGTATAATAATCTAATGTAGCTGTTGTAGGAGACAGTCCGGTGAGGGTTCCGTTAGAAAAAAGCCACCAAATAACTCCCCCAAACAAAATAGCGACGCTTACCCATATAGCAGTATATTTACCCGCTTCTTTGGTTGAAATAACATGGTCGTCTTTGTTAAGAACGCCCAAATCAATAACCAAACAAATAATGACTAAAAGTAGGAAGCCGCCCCAAATCCACATAAAAAATAGTTTTTAAATGTTCTTTTTTCGATATTATGTATTTTGAAGTGCTTAAACCCTTCAAAACATACAATTTCTTAATGGCGCAAAGATAGTTTATTATTTTCAGCAAAAAATGTTAAGAATTACCGCAAATCTCTTAACTTTAACTGTAATGTGGTTTTTCCGTTCCATTCATTTTCTTCTACAGAATAAACAACCTCTATCGGATTATTATCTGCGAGCAAAGCTAATTTATCTCCCAGATTAAATCCGATGGCATTGTAATAATTAGGTGCGTTTACCTTTCTAAGTGCACAACGCAAATGTTTATCCTCTTCTCCTATAGGTTTGGCATAACCTGTATCATGCACATTTTTTGTCAAAAACACCGGTCGCATGTTACCCGGACCAAAAGGAGCAAACTGTTTTAAAATACGACAGAATTTTGGGGTAAGTGCGCCAAAATCGAGTTCTTTATCAATTAAAATCTGAGGAATGAGTAATTTTTCGTCTATCATATCGTGAACTACTTCTTCAAACCGTTGTTTAAATTTTTCATAGTTTGCTTCTTCTAAGGTGAGTCCCGCGGCATATTTGTGTCCTCCAAACTGTTCTATATATTCTGAACAAGCTTCTAAAGCATTGTATATATCAAAACCGCGTACCGAGCGCGCTGAAGCTGCCAATTTTTGACCGCTTTTAGTAAACACCAGCGTAGGGCGATAATAGGTTTCTATGAGTCGAGAGGCCACAATACCGATCACTCCTTTATGCCAATCTTCTTGATAGACCACGGTAGAGAATCGATTTTGTTCTCCGTTTGTTTCTATTTGTTGCAAGGCCTCTTCTGCAATACGATGATCTGCCTCTTTTCGGTCAGCATTATAGGTTTCTACCGCTTGTGCCATTTTCGAGGCTTGCGTCTCATCAGTTTCCATTAGCAACTCTGCCGCACGCAACGCGTGCGCCATCCTACCGGCAGCATTAATACGCGGTGCAATGATAAACACTACATCTGTAATGGTTAACTCTTCTTTCTTTACATTGGCAATCATTGCTTTAAATCCGGGACGTGGCAAGGTATTCATCACATGTAAACCGTGATAGGCCAATATGCGATTCTCACCAACAATAGGAACAATATCTGCACCAATGGCTGTAGCCACCAAATCTAAATATGGAAGCAATAATTCAAAATCTTTTCCGCTGTTTTGCGTTAAAGCCTGAATAACTTTAAACCCGATGCCACATCCGCATAATTCTTTAAACGGATACGAACAATCTTTTTGTTTTGGGTCTAAAACAGCTATGGCCTCCGGTACTTTTTCTCCCGGTCTATGATGGTCACAAATAATAAAATCTATGTCTTTTTCTCGTGCGTAAGCCACTTTGTCTATAGCTTTTATACCACAGTCTAGTGCAATTATTAAACCGCAAGCATTGTCTGCCGCAAAATCAATTCCTTTATAAGAAATACCATATCCTTCGGTATACCGGTCGGGAATATAGGAGGCTACATTGGGTGTGAGTGTACGCAAAAAAGTAGTCATTAAAGCCACGCTGGTAGTGCCGTCAACATCATAATCACCGTACACCAAGATATTCTCTTCAGCAGCAAGCGCTTTTTCGATTCGCTGTACCGCTTTCTCCATCCCTTTCATCAAAAACGGATCGTGAAGCGCTCTTAAATCAGGACGAAAAAAGGCTTTTGCCCGGTCAAAATTTTCTATTCCTCGTTGCACTAACAAATAAGCAATGTTTTTAGATACCCCTAAAGCTTTTGCTAAGTAATTTATTTTATCGGTATCTGGGTGAGGTTGTAATATCCAGCGCATAAGCCTAAATAAGGGTTTTTACGAGCCTCAAAGATACGGAAATGAGCAATTAAAATGCTACAGAAACAATAAATAACTCATATACAAATAATTATGCGTTCACAATTTTATTATTTTTATTCAATCTAATTAACATGTATTTTATAGATTTGCCGAGCCATTTTGATTTAGGAGGGAACTCCTCTAAAAGTGAGTTATGCAGAAAGAAGACAATCTTAAAAAGATGCATTTATCTATTAAAAAATACCCGCTTTTATTTGGGTTTATATTACTATTTACAACCGTAAGCCAAGCACAAGTAAAGCACAGACAAGACACCATAAAAGCAGTTCATGATTCTATTACTAATCTTAATGTGCTGGAAACCGTTCACTTAAAAGGAAACAATCCGGCAGAACAAGTAGAACAACAAGGTTTTTCTGTAAATTCTATTTCTACTGCAAAATACAAGGCTACGAATGCCGATTTAACCCATATTCTCGATGAAGTTCCGGGAGTGCGTATTCTTCAAGATGGCGGATTAGGCTCCGGGTTTAAATTTACCTTAAATGGATTTTCAGGAGATCAGGTGAAAATATTTATTGACGGTATTCCTATAGATCATTATAGTGCTGCTTTCGGCCTCAATAATATTTCGGTAAACTCTATACAACGTATAGATACTTACAAAGGCGTTGTACCGGTATCATTAGGAACTGATGCTTTGGGAGGAGCCGTAAACATTATAACCAATAAGACATGGAACTTTTTTGATGCGTCCTATTCATACGGTTCTTTTAATACTCACCGCGCTTCTGTCAACGGTGCTTACACCAATCCTAAAACCGGTTTTACCGCTAGGGGAAGCCTGAATTACAATTATTCAGACAACGATTATAAAGTATATGTTCCTATTGTAGAAAATAATCAAATTAGCCATTATGCTGATGTAAAACGTTTTCATAACCGATACCGTTCCGGGAATATACGAGCAGAAGCGGGTTGGGTTAACAGGCGTTTTGCCGATCAATTGCTTTTCGGAATAATTGCGGCTAAAGACGATCAACAAGTACAAAATGGGTCTACGATGGCCAGCCCGTATGGCGCCATTATAAACAAGAGCCATACCATTGCCCCGTCTTTAAAATATGAAAAAAAGAACATCGGGCTACCCGGGTTAGATGTTAATTTATATGCCACCTACAACCTTTCTAAAACAAAAATTATAGATACGTTAACCGGTCTAAAATACAATTGGTTGGGAGAAACCATTTCCGTTCCGGGCAATAAAGGTGAGTTTTACGACACCTATAACACCTTAGATGACAAAGAACTCAATACCGGACTCAACGTATCATATCAAATAGCCGATTACCATGCGTTGGTAGCTAATTACTCACTCTCTACTTATAAGCGAGAAGTTTTTGATCGCGAGCATCCGCAAAAAATTGCAAATCAGTTTCCCAAATCACTGACCAAAAATGTAGTCGGACTGGCTTATAAATTTAATTACCATCAAAAGTGGAAAGCTACTGCCTTCTCAAAATACTATGCCATACGTGCCAAGGGAAGCAAAGAATATGATTTTGGACTACCTACCCACCGCACAGACGCTTTTAAAGAAACCAAAAGTAGTTTTGGGTACGGAGTAGCCGGTACCTATTTTCCTATAGAAAATCTACAACTCAAAGCCTCATATGAACACACATACCGCATGCCGACGGCTAATGAAATGTTTGGCGATGGCCTTTTTGTTGAACCCAACACCGACTTAGGTCCCGAGCAAAGTGACAATATTAATGTAGGAGCGGCATACCAGTTTTCTATACATCAAAACAACCATTTTTCTGTACAGAGTAATTTTGTATACAGAGATGCCCAAGATCTTATTCACCAAGTAGTAAAAGTAAGCAGCCCGGTTACACATTACGCCAATCTTAATCATACACGCACACTAGGCGTTTCGGGTAGTTTGGGGTATCGATGGAAAAACGTATTTCACCTAAATGCCAATCTTACTTTTCAAGATATTACCGACCAAGCCGCACTTATTTACAACGATTCTTTTACCAACACCGGCTATCAACCCAATTTCCATAAAGGATACCGAGTACCTAATATTCCATATCTCTTCGGAAATATTTCAGCAGGGCTCAAATTTAAAAACGTCTTGTTAGATGCTTCAACCCTACGGATTAATTACCACTTTAACTACGTGCATGATTATTTCTTGACCTGGGCTGAGTTGGGATCTAAAGACTCTAAAAAAGTGATTCCGTCACAATCTTCACACGATTTAGAGTTTACGTACTCTATTAAACATTACAGTCTCAGTTTTGAGGTGAGAAACCTAACAAACGAACGACTTTACGACAAATATTTTTTACAAAAACCCGGAAGGGCATTTTATATTAAACTCAGATATACGCTATAAACCTAAACTTACTTGTTATGTTAAAAATTAAAAACTATACAAAAACTTTCTTGGCAGCCACTCTAGGAGTGTTCTTATTTGCGTCTTGTAGCAGCAATGACAGTAACGTAGATACTCCGCCCAACAACACGATAAAACCCTATACCGTAACCTTGGCTTATGCGCCTGCCTCGGGATACGATTTTTCATACTACACCGTCCCCTTTAAAGACCTCATGTCAGGCACGTTAAACGCCAAAGGAAAAGGGGTAGAACAAGTAGGTTATTTTGACTACAAAAAAATAGGGCAAACCGTTTACAGCATAGGTGGGTTAAATGATGTAAAAGTATCTACCATTCAGCATGCCGCTGATGGAACCCTTAAAGTAACCGGAAACATTTCTTTTGCAAAATCACTTTCAGATATTGTTCAAGCAGATGACAGCAAGTTTGTGGCGGTAGCTTTAAATGATGACGACAGTCAAATTCACTTCTATCAAATTGAGCCCAACTCTCTTACGGTTACCAACACCGTAAGCAGCCCGGTAAGCAATTTAGTCTCTCTAGACTCTGCTGAAGGTTTAAAATATACCGGAATGGCTATCGTAAACCACAAAATATTCATTAGCTATTACATTTCTAATGTGAATACTTTTGCTACCACACACACCAATCAAGCGGTAGTAGCCGTGTATTCTTATCCTGATTTTCAGTTTGAAAAAGTAATTACTGACAACCGCGTAGGTCCTATCGGCGGATTTAACCTTAAACACGGATTAGTAGAAGACGAAGATGGAAATGTGTATGCCATTTCTCATTCTAATCCTGCTAACGGATTTAGTCAGTCTACCAAACCCAGCGGTATTTTAAAAATTGATGCCGGCACCAGTGAATTTAACCCGAATTATTTCTTTAATATTTCTGATGCAACTAATGGGGGCAACGCTACACACGTGGTTTATTTAGGCAACGGAAGAGCTTTTGCTGAAATAAATGTTACCCCTAGAGCCGACCAAGGCGCCTGGAAAGACGGTAAATTAAAATCTGCTGTTATTAATTTTGAGGCACAAACCGCACACTTTATCAGTGGTATTCCGGAGCACTATGGTCACGGAAGACGCTTAGCCACCTTAGTTGATGGCAATACGGTGTATCTACCTATTACCGGAGACAACACCATTAACTTTTACAAGATAAACACTACCGACTTTACCGCACAAAAAGGAGCTACTGTAGCCGCTAACTTTGTGGCCGCTACTTTTAAACACTAATTTATTTACGCACAGGTTGAGTAAAAGATTTGCTCAGCCTGTGCATTATAAAAATACGACCTAGGTGAGACGAAAAGGAAAAAATAAAAACCAATCTCTTTTTAGACGCATTGTAGGGTGGCTACACCTTTGGCTTGGACTTGTTTCAGGCGTTGTGGTTTTTATCGTTAGCATTACCGGTTGCCTATACGTTTTTCATCAAGAGATAACCGACCTTACAGAGCCATGGCGTTTTGTACAAAAACAAGATAAACCTTTTGTTCCGCCCAGCAAGCTCTTAGAGGCAGCGTTACAAATATATCCTAACAAAACTCCTTCCGGATTAACATATGCTCCCGGGGATGAAGCCGCTGCTGTAGGGCTTGATCAATTTAACCCTGACGGGCATTTCTCAGTTGTTTTTTTAAACCCTTACGACGCTTCTGTTGTCAAAGCCTTTACTCCTAAAGATAATTTTAAATTCTTTAGTTTTATTGAAGACGGACACCGTTCACTCTGGCTTCCTGATAACATTGGGCGCCCCATTGTCGGTGTTTCTATTCTCATTTTTGTCATTTCCTTAATCACCGGCATTATTATGTGGTGGCCTAAGAAATGGAAGAAAAAACAACTCAAACAGAGCTTTAAAATTAAGTGGAATGCCCGCTTCTTTCGCCTCAACTACGACTTACACAACGTAGTGGGATTTTACGCTTGTATTTTTGCCCTCATTTTAGCACTCACCGGACTCTTTTACAGTTTTAAATGGGTAGAAAACGGCATCTATTACATAACCTCAGGAGGAGAAAGCAAAACAGCCTTAAGCGATCCACACTCACAACCCGCTAAAGCCGATGCTTATACTTATAATCCTGAAAATCAACTAGACAAGGCATGGTATAAGGTAATGGCTAAGATTAAAATCATAAAAGGCGGCATGTACATCAACCCCAACCTTTCTAACAAAAAGGCACCGATAGAAATTATGGTATACAACAAACCCGGTTCTTTTTACGATCAAGACAAATACTTTTTTGATCAATACTCTCTCAAACCCTTACGCGTAAAAGGCGATCGGTATGCTGAAAGTAATTTTGCCGATCAACTTTCTATGCTCAACTACGACATTCATGTAGGCAGTTTCTGGGGGCTTCCGGGAAAAATAATTCTATTCTTGCTTAGCCTAATTTGTGCTAGTTTACCGGTAACCGGATTCATTTACTGGTGGCATACGCGCTAAACCCTGTTTCTTCACATCAATACATAGCCTTATTTTTTAAATTTGAAGATAGTAACCTCACGGAAGCTTTAATTTTTAGTACCTTTCGCCTACTAAAAATTACACGCATGATCACCCTTTTTAAAAACATAAAAGAGCTCATACAAATCAGACCGGAAGGAGTTGATAAACTCTCGGGAAAAGAGATGAAAACGCTCCCCACCCTTCAAAACGCTTGGTTAGTTGTTGCCGATGGTAAAATTGCCGATTATGGAAACATGAGTGCGTTGCCAACTATATCTGCCGATGAAGTTATCGATGCCAGCGGCAAAATGATCTTACCTACTTGGGTTGATGCACACACCCATTTGGTATATGCCGGCAACCGCGAACAAGAATTTGTAGACCGTATAAACGGATTGTCTTACGAAGAAATTGCCAACCGCGGAGGAGGTATTTTAAACAGCGCTCAAAAATTGCAAAACACTTCAGAAGAAGAGCTGTATCTACAAGCAGAAAATCGTCTTAAAGAAGTGATGCGTCTAGGCACCGGTGCTATTGAAATTAAATCCGGATATGGCTTAACCGTCAACGCCGAATTAAAAATGCTACGCGTTATAAAAAAATTAAAAGCCAATTACCCCGTAGCCATCAAAGCCAATTTTTTAGGCTTACACGCACTACCTACTGAATATAAGAACAACCGGGAAGACTATGTAACCCATGTAATTAAAGATATGTTGCCACAAGTGGCTCGTGAAAAACTAGCCGATTATATAGATATTTTTTGTGAAGAAGGATACTTTACCGTAGCCGATACACACAGAATACTAGAAGCTGGAGAAAAATACGGTTTACGCGGAAAAATTCACGTTAACCAATTTCATGCCATTGGGGGTATTGAAGCCGGGGTGGCGCACAACGTATTGAGCGTTGATCACCTTGAAGTAATGACGGGCGAAGATATTGAAACCCTAAAAGGAACCCACACCATGCCTACAGCGCTTCCCTCTTGCTCTCTGTTTTTGAGCATTCCGTATGCGCCGGCTCGCCAAATGATTGATGCCGGTTTACCGATGGCATTAGCAACCGACTACAACCCGGGGAGCACCCCGAGCGGCAACATGAATTTGGTAGTATCATTGGCCTGCATTAAAATGAAATTAACGCCTGAAGAAGCTATTAATGCTGCCACCGTAAACGCCGCGTACGCTATGGATCTGAGTTCTACACACGGTAGTATTACCCGCGGAAAAGTAGCTAATCTTATTATGACCAAATCCATTCCTTCGTATGGATTTTTACCCTATGCTTTTGGTAGCAACCTGATTGAAAAAGTATTTATAAACGGGAAAGCATTGCACTAATGGAACCTTTCATTTTTTTTACAGAAGAAACGCGAAACAAACACCTTCATCCGCGGTTGGGAGAAACAAAATTTGGTGAAGAGTTGTCATTTCTCTCTTCCTTAAACGACCTACAAGCCACCAAAGCACGTTATGTCATTTTTGGCGTACCGGAAGACATCGGCATTCAAGCTAATTATGGAAAACCGGGCGCACATACCACTTGGGAGGCTTTTTTAGCTTCCTTTTTAAACATTCAGGTAAATCGCTATAATCAGCCGGAAAACTGCGTGGTACTGGGCCATGTAAACTGTACCGAATTCAAAAAAGAAGCTCAAAATATTTTAGCCGAATCACCCGTTAAGAGAGAAAAACTTGGGGCAATTGTAGAAAAAATAGACACGGTGGTAAGCCACGTAGTAGCGCGCATTGTAGCTGCCGGTAAAATACCCATTATTATTGGCGGAGGACACAACAACGCATTCGGAAACATAAAAGGAACTGCTGAAGGCTTAGGGCGAATGATAAATGTGTTAAATATTGATGCCCACACCGATTTGCGACACACGGATTACAGACACAGCGGAAACGGGTTTAGCTACGCCCAAGAACGTGGGTTTATGGAACACTATGCTATGTTTGGTATCCATAAAAATTATACCCCTGAATATATTTACAAAAACATAGCCCAAAATCCTCAAATTAGCCTACTTTATTATGAAGACTTGCTGGCGCTTTCTACAACCGAATTGATAGCCGTATTTAAGGAGACATGCAAATCCTTATCGCCCCAATTTGGGTTAGAAATTGACTGCGACAGCATTGCCCATTTTTCTGCCAGTGCACAAACACCTAGCGGCTTTTCTATAGATAGTATTCGCACTTTGCTTACGCATGCCTCAAAAGAAAATATACACTACTTACATCTTGCAGAAGCAGCAGACGCCGGAACCGGACAAATAGGAAAGGCTTTAAGTTATTTTGTAAGCGATTTTATAAGAAAAAGTTAATATACAGGTAAAATAGGACACCCTACCAAATATCCTGATAGCGTAGATAATAAGTTAACAATTCAGTATAAAATCCTCGGCTAAATGAAGAAGGTTTTGATGAACACAATAGAATACCTTCTTAAATTTTTTCATAATTATGCGTTATTAAAAACTAAAATTGCGCATCACATTAAAAAAAATAGTAGTTTTATCGCTTGGGTGCTAGACACAGTAGAACCACTTAGGACACAAATTTATACTAATGACCTTTAAAGCAACGTTCTATTACAATTTAAGCACCACAAAATAAGCCGGGTAGTTAATTAAACACTGTAATTGCTGCCCGAATAATTTCAAAAAAAATCTATGAGAACTCCTAAATTTTTAAAGAAAAACTCTATCATCCTCTTGTTAGGGTTACTCTTTGCTATTACTTCATGCAGTTTTACTACTAAAAAAATAGACCCCGGAGATAATGGGAAAGAGCAGGTGTTAGCCGAATTAGTTACCTATGTTTTAGAAAATTACCACTATCACCCCAAACAAATTAACGATGCGTTTTCAACAAGTGTGTACCACGAGTATCTGAAAAACTTAGATCCACGTAAACGCTTTTTCTTGAAAAGCGATATAGAAGAATTTTCAAAATATGAAAAGTCTATAGACGATCAGTTAAGAGATCACAGCGTTGATTTTTTTACTTTAACATATAACCGTTTGCAAAAACGCATTCAGGAAATGGAACCGGTCTATAAAGAAATTATAGCAAAACCTTTTGATTTTACCAAAAACGAAACCATTAACACCGATTATGAAAATATAGCTTATCCGGCCACTAAAAAAGAGCGAAAAGATCGCTGGCGCAAACAAATAAAGCTTAGTGTACTGGCCAATTATTACGACTTAAAACAAGGGCAAGAAGCCGAAAAGAAGGACAAAGCAAAAAAAGGAGAATCTTTTACTCCCAAAACCGATGCCGCGTTACAAAAAGAAGCCCAAAAAACTACCCTCCATTCTCTTAAGCAGTTTTTTGATCTTAATGGCGATTTAAAACGTTCAGACTGGTTTTCAATCTATTTAAATGCTATTGCTAAAGAATTTGACCCACATACCGGCTATTTTGCTCCGGTTGACAAGAAAAATTTTGATATAGAAATTTCCGGAAGCCTAGAAGGAATTGGCGCTCGTTTGCAAAAAGACTTAGACAACACCAAGGTAATTTCACTCGTTTCAGGAGGGCCGGCTTGGAAAGACGGAAGACTAAAAGTAGGCGATATTATTCAAAAAGTAAAACAAGAAGACGAAGATAAAGCCGTTAGCATTGTAGGTATGCCGCTACAAGATGCCGTACAGCTTATTAGAGGTCCTAAAGGCAGTAAGGTTACCCTAACCGTAAAAAGTGTAGATGGTACCATTAAAAAAATACAAATTACCCGCGATATAATTCACATAGAAGCCACCTATGCCAAGAGCGCCATTACGCAAGTAGGCCAAAAAAAATATGGGTTTATTCGATTACCTAGTTTTTACTTCGATATAAAAGACTACAACAAGCCCAACGCTGCTACCGATATGAAAAAGCAAATTGATTTGCTTAAAAAACAGCATATAGACGGGTTGGTAATTGATTTGCGTAACAATGGAGGGGGTTCTTTAGCTACCGCCATAGACATTGCCGGCATGTTTATTAAAAAAGGGCCCGTAGTACAAGTGCGTGCCAAAAATGGGGAGCGCAAAGTACGCAAAGACCACAACCCTACGGTTGAGTGGGATGGCCCTCTTGTTATCTTAGTAAATGAGCTCTCAGCCTCTGCTTCTGAAATCTTAACAGCCGCCATGCAAGATTATGGCCGTGCCGTTATTATTGGCAGCAAACAAACGTATGGTAAAGGAACCGTGCAACGCTTTATTAACCTAGATCGGTTTATGCGCAATGATGATTTAGGTAAAATGGGGTCTTTAAAACTAACCACCCAAAAATTTTACCGCATTAACGGGGGCGCTACTCAATTAAAAGGAGTGCACAGCGATGTGGTGGTTCCCGATCAATACAGCTATATAGATGTAGGCGAACGCGATATGTTTGCTCCCTTACCTTGGGATAAAATCTCACCAGCCAGCTACGATAAATGGAATGGTTACACCAACTTTGACGCCGTTGTAAAACAAAGTCAAGAGCGCGTAAATGCCAGCAAACAATTTAAGTTGATTAACAAACACGCTAAATGGGTTAAAGAACAACAAGACAAAAACGTGTTTCCGCTCAACTATAAAAAATATAAAGCCGATATTAAAAAAACCGAAAAAGAAGCTGATCGTTTTGATTCGCTTTCTGAGTACACTACAAACTTAGTCTTTAAATCATTACCCCAAGAGCTAAAAGAAATTAAAGCTGACTCTACCCTTGCCTTAAAACGCAAGCGCTGGCACAAATCCTTGAGCAAAGACCCGTATGTAGAAGAAGCTATTCACGTATTAAAAGATTTAAAACTGACGCCGGCTATACAAGAAGCTATGGCTAAAGCAAAAAAATAGGTTTTGGCAAAGACTGCACAATCACTCAGCCAACTAGCGCTCCACAAGTTCAAGAAAAACCTGTGGGGCGTTTTGAGTTTTTGGTTTATTGTGCTCTGTGCCTTTTTGGCTATTTTTGCTTACGTATTGGCACCCGACAATTCAGAAAATGCCAATCAGATGCATTTATCTATTCATTCTGAACCGCCCGGATTTTCTGTACTCATGCTTAGTATTCCACCAAAAAATTCTACGGTAGAAAACTCCTGGCTTCATCAATTATTTTTTGGAAAAGAAAAAGTGCCCAATGAGATACCCATTACCCATTATGCTTTTTCTAACAAACAATTAAACGTTACGTTATTTTCTCGTGGAAGCACCCAAAAACTCACTAAAACCTACAATTTAGCACAAGCTTTTCCGACAGGGCTCACGCCTACTCAAATTAAAGAGCAATACATTCAAAAGCGTACTTTTTTGTTAGGAACCGATCGCTATGGACGCGATTTTTTAAGTCGTGTGCTAATCGGTATTCGCATTTCACTCTCCATTGGTTTTGTAGCTGTTTTAATCTCATTGCTAATTGGTGTTAGTCTTGGTGCCATTGGTGGTTACTACGGCGGAAAAATAGATCACATTATTATGTGGCTTATCAATGTTACTTGGTCTATCCCTACCCTGCTATTGGTTATTGCTATGACGTTGGCGCTTGGCAAAGGTTTTTGGCAAGTTTTTATAGCCGTGGGACTCACCATGTGGGTGGGAGTGGCTCGTGTAGTGCGCGGACAGGTAAAAAGCGTAAAAGAAATGCAGTATGTTACCGCAGCACGCGCCCTAGGATTTAAAAGTTTTCGCATCATAAAAAACCATATTCTGCCTAATGTAATGGCGCCGGTAATTGTTATTTCTGCTGCCAATTTTGCCTCTGCCATTTTGGTAGAAAGCGGGCTGAGTTTTTTGGGAATAGGTACCCAACCGCCTATGCCAAGCTGGGGAGTTATGATTAAAGAAAATTATAGCTATATCGTTTTAGGAAAAGCCTATTTAGCTATTATTCCCGGGTTGGCTATTATGAGTTTAGTATTGGCTTTTATGCTTATGGGAAACGCACTGCGTGATGCTTTAGATGTAAAGAATTAAGGTTTTTGCTAAAAAACAACTTCGTAAATAGGTATTATCAAATTATTCTTCTATCTTGCTACATATTTATAATGAAACAGCCATGTTTTCTGTAATAAGCATAACAACTAATTATCTTGCTTAAAGCTTAAATAATGGACTATACAGATACACAAAATGTGTTCACTCTCTCATATAAACTCCTTAAACAGCTCCGTTTTAGGAAAAAGCAACGTATCATCATGGAACAAGTGCAAATGAAAAACGCTTCAATGTATGACAATGCTATGCAGCAATTTAACAGCGTAGCAGAAAAAATGAACCTCAATAAAAATATTAAAAAAATTCTTGAGGCCACCAACAATGAGATTACTGTTAATTTTCCGGTTCGCATGGACAATGGGCAGGTAGAAATTTTTCAAGGCTACCGCGTACAACACAACAATGCGTTGGGTCCCTATAAAGGCGGGCTGCGATATCACCCTACGGTTGATATTTCTGAATCTAGAGCCCTGGCTATGTGGATGACTTGGAAAACCTCTTTAGCCGGATTGCCTTTTGGCGGCGCAAAAGGAGGAATTAAAATAGATCCTAGAAAATATTCTCTAACCGAACTAGAACGTATTACCCGCCGATTTACTTTTGCATTAGGGTCTAATATCGGTCCAAATATAGATATCGTAGCGCCCGATGTAAACACCAATGCCCAAACTATGGCGTGGATTTTAGATACCTATATGCACACTCAGTCTACCGCCGAGCGTTCTCAAAATCAAAATGTGGCTACCGGAAAACCGGTAGAAACCGGCGGTTTAGAAGGGCGCGATCGCGCTACCGGTCTCAGTGTGTATCTGTCTATCAAACTCTTTTTAGAAAAACACCACGAAAGTGTAAAAGACAAAAGCTTTATTGTACAAGGTTTTGGAAACGTAGGGCAATGGCTGGCACGGTTTATGACGCAAGACGGCGCCAAACTACTGGCTGTACAAGATGCCTATGCCACCTTGGCAAACGACCAAGGAATTGACGTTGAAAAACTCATTGCTTACGCTCAGAACAACAAAGGCTCTATTGCCGGATTTGGCGCAGCACAAGAAATAAATCCGGAATCATTCTTTGGCCTAGATTGTAACATTGTTGTACCGGCAGCTTTGGGAAACCAGATTACAGCTGAAAACGCGCCTACTATAAAAGCTTCTCTTATTGCTGAAGGCGCCAACGGCCCCACCACCTCAGAAGCAGAAGCTATTCTCTTAGAACGAGGTATTACCATTATTCCTGACTTTTTGAGTAACTCGGGCGGCGTAATTGGTAGTTATTTTGAATGGCTACAAAACAAAAGCGGTGAACTTTGGACGCTTGATGAGGTAAAACCCAAAATAGAATACAAGTTTGCCAAAAACTTTAACCGGGTGTTTGAAGCGGTAAAAGAATACCATACCGATTGGCGTACGGCTTCCTATATCTTGGCCATATCGCGTATTGAAAAAGCGTATAAACAACGCGGTATTTTTCCGTGATTTAAACTAGTTTCAATAAACAGCTATCTAAACGCCACCATCTTTTCGGGTGGCTTTTTTTGGGGTTTATTTTTTTTAATTTTTTTGCTTTTAACTAGCTATTTTATAAATATTTAGTCGTGTTTTTATTGAATGATTAAGATATTTTCTATATTCGAGCCTCGATATACAACAACTATAACCTGTTTTTACCTTAAATTTCTATACCCACACTTCGAAAAGCCCTGTAGAAATGAGCTCACGTTTGAATACTGAAATTTCTGATCAATTATTGGTTCAACAACTCAAAGAAGGTTGTGAAAAAGCATTTAAAGTGCTTTATAAAAAGTATTCGAATGATATTTATGCATATAGTCGAAGCCTTTTAAAATCTGACACCTACGCCGAAGAAATTGTACAAGAAGTATTTTTAAAAATATGGACTTATCGGCATCAACTAGACAATACTACCTCTTTTAAATCTTTCTTATTTACCATTGCTAGAAACTTTTCATATAATTTTTTACGTAAATCATCTAAAAATAGAGCCTTACGTGAAGCCATTTTTTACAAAAGCCAAGTCACCCAACCCAAAACACAAGATGAACAACTTATAGAGGCCGAATACGAACACATTCAAACACAGGTATTGGCCTTACTTCCCCCTAAACGACGACAAATTTTTGAAATGTCTCGTCAAGAAGGGAAAACCTATAGAGAGATTAGCGAAGAACTAAACATTTCTATAAGTACCGTTAAGTCACAAGTCAGCAAAGCGCTTAAAACTATTCGTGAGTATTTAGCCCTTCACACCGACCTTACTTTTGTTGTTTCAATTATTCTAACTTGTTGGCTAGAAAGATAGTTACGCAGTGTTACCACAATCCAATTCTTTCAAAAATCATCGAAAAGATACTATTTAACCCGAAAATGGCGAGCACTCGCTCTTAAAAAAACATTTATTACGTAGTGACATATAACCATAAAGCTATTTTCTATTTTTATTATATTTTATAACTTATTGTATATCTGTTGTTTATAATTTATTTTAAAAAATATTTAATACTAGCGTAGTACAAACCTGTTTTTGCAGTGTATAATAAGAGTAGGCATACAACTCTTTCATGAAAAACAATAACAACATTAAACAGCTTTTGTACAAATTTGTGCGCAACCAGTGCTCTGAAGAAGAGGTAGCACAAGTAGTGGCTTACTTTAGAGAACATAAAAACACCTCCGATTTTCCTACGGTTGAAGAGGTGCTGCAATTGTTAGACCATCGGGCCAAGATGAGTAACGAAGCCTCTGAGCGTGTCTATCAAAAAATACTAAAAAAGAGAAAAACAACTTCTTCTCCTTTTAAAAGAGTATATAAATATGCGGTAGCTGCCTGTATAGCTGGGTTACTCTTAGTGGGGTATCTTAACCGAGACACCTTGTTTTCTGCCCAATCACCCTCCTCCGGTTTTTATCAAAACGATTTTATAACCTTGCAACTGGGTAACGGAGAAACAAAAATCATTAATCTTACCGACTCTACTCTTCTTACTAATAAATCAGGAGATGTGATCGGAAAACAAGAAGGAAAACAGTTGGCCTATTCGGACACCAAAAACACAATGCAATACAACACTATAAAGGTGCCATACGGAAAAACTTTTCAACTTCGTTTAGCTGATGGTACACAAGTCTTTTTAAATGCAGGTACCTCACTTAAATATCCGGTTAGTTTTTCAAACAGAAAAGAACGAAAGGTATATTTAACCGGAGAAGCTTTCTTTAAAGTGATTAAAGACACTAAACACCCTTTTATTATACACACCAACGGGGTTAATATTAAAGATTTTGGTACCGAATTTAATGTTTCAGCCTATCCGGAAGACACCCAAACAGAAGTTGTTTTAGTAGAAGGCTCTGTGGGCATGTACACCGGCAAAAAAGCTCGTACCGCAGACATCACATTTTTGGTTCCGGGAGAAAAAGGAAGCTATGACCGATTAGATAAGACCATCACCAAAAAGACAGTAGATGTAACGCGTTATACGGCCTGGATGAATGGCGACCTTATCTTTAGAAATGAACCTTTTAAAAATATGCTCAGAAAAATGGAGCGGCATTTTGATATAACTATTATAAATCGAGATACTGCGCTAGCTAAGGTAAGTTTTTATGCCAACTTTGGTAGAGAACCTTATCTAAAGATATTTAAGCATCTAAAAACCATTTATAATATAAACTATAACATAGAAGGTAAGCAAATTACCATTTTAGGGAAAAAGCCCTAAACCGATCCTAAAAACATTGAGGGATGCTGACGACACCCCCCAATGATAAGAATTTGATTGAATATGTATCACAACCAAAAAAAACGAAGGTATGAAAAAAAGCCTTATCCGCAAACAGCGGGGATTTATCCAGCCTAAAGTTAGCTTTCAACTACACGTAGGAATCCTATTTTCTTTAGTATTTCTATTGTCTATACGCGCTAACGCTTATGTACAAAAGAATTCGGTTTCCTTAAACCTAAAAAGGGCTCCTATAAGCCAACTTATTACACAAATCGAAACCCAAACCGATTATAGATTTGTATATAAAACAAACGCGGTTCCGCTAGATAGTTTAATCTCTATCTCGGTGAAAAACCAACCTGTAGAAACAGTATTAACGCAGGTTTTTAAAGGAACGACTACTTCTTTTCGTGTCTTAGGGACTCAAATTTTCCTAACCCGCAAAAAAAAGTCGAAACCTACAAACGCACAAAAAACACTATTTCAACAGATTATTAAAGGAACGGTAACAGACAAAAATGGGGTACCTATCCCGGGGGTTAAAGTTTCTGTAAACAATGGTGAAAGCACTGTCGCTACAACCGCCGAAGGGCTCTACAATATTAAAGCTAAACCCGGAGACAAGCTTAGTTTTAGTATGCTGGGGTTTAAAACAAAAATATATACCCTAAAAAAAGGCGAAACAACCTTAAATGTGACGCTTACTGAAAGTGCCTTAGCACTCGACCAAGTTAAGGTGGTTTCTACCGGTTTTCAAAAAATATCTAGAGAACGTGCTACCGGTGCTTATGGAACGGTAGACCCTTTACAAATTGAAAAACCTTCTTCCAGTATAGCAGAGCGTTTAGTAGGGGTTTTATCGGGGGTACAAGCCACTATGAATACAGATGGGAGTTATGACTTTCAAGTACGTGGGCAGTCCTCTCTTTTTGCCGACCAAGCTCCCCTGATTGTGATAGACGGGTTTCCGGCTTCAGACGGTTTTTCTTCTATTAACCCCAGGGATGTAGAAAGTATTACCGTTTTAAAAGATGCGGCCGCCGCTTCTATCTGGGGCGCTAAAGCCGGTAACGGAGTGATTGTCATCACCACTAAAAGTGGTCGTAAAGGCAAAACCAATGTTTCAGTCTCCAGTTTCTTACGCGTTTCCCCTAAACTAGATTTAGGCTACGTAGCCGACCGGGCTTCTAATGCCGATATTATTGCCTATGAACAAGAAGCTTTTAATACCAATTTTTGGGGCAGCTTACTCGGTCCACCTCCCGGTAATACTATAAATAATATAGGTATTCCTTATTCACAAGCCATCGTGGCGATGAACGAGGCGCGTTTAGGGCGTATTACCAATGCCCAACGCGATGCCACCTTAGCCCGGTTACAAGGCTTAAACAATAGAGGGCAGATCAAAAAGTATTTACTAAATACACCGATTACCCAACATTACAACATCGCTATTGCCGGTGGAAATGAAAAAATGACCAACCGCATTTCTTTACAGTTTGAAGACAAAAAAACAGCTTTTAAAGGAGACGATATACAAGATTATCTCCTCCATTTTAAAAACACCACCCAATTGGCTAAGTTTTTAGACCTTCATCTTTCCGGCATGATTCAATATAAAAACCAAACCACCAATTCCGGTGGAAATATGTTGGGAACTATACAATCTCTGGCACCTTGGGATATGTTGGTAGACAAAAACGGAAACCCTACCGATATGTCTTATCTTAACTATTACATGCCCAACTTTAATGCGTATGTGCCCAGAGACAAATTTGCCTATTCGGATTGGTCGTACAACCCGATTACCGAAATCCATAACCGCGATTTAAACACCAAGTACTTTAATGCACGGGTACAAGCCGGGTTGACTTTAAAAATTATGGACGGGTTAACCTTGTCTTCAAAATTTAGATACCAACGCTTTGCTACCCATGTAAAAAATTATTACAGCGATGCTACCTTTACCGTACGCCAATTTATTAATGAAACTTCCGGCCCGGAATGGCAAACCGGTGGTACGCCTACGCAGTTGGTTCCTAAAGGCGGTATTTTACAACAAAACAAAAGTGTGTTGACCGGTTTTCATTTTAGAAACCAGTTAAACTTTATCCGTACGTTTGCTAAAGACCACCGCGTAGACCTGGTGGCCGGAACCACCCTCTCTAACCGGGTAGTAAAAAGTACCCAGTATCCTAATGTTTTTGGGTATGACAAAAGCACGCTATCAAGCAGTAAACTTTTAGGAGATCCTGATGATGCTACCTTATGGAATTATTATCCGGGAGATTATATTCCCTATTATTACCCCTTTAATGTCTATCCGGAAACCAGTTTTGGAGAAAGCACCGCTCGTTTCTTTTCTTTATATGGAAACTTAAATTACACTTACAAAGAAAAGTATTCTTTAACCGGAAGCTATCGAACCGATGCCGCCAATATTATTGTCGACAATCCTAAATTTCGTTACGACCCCTTTTGGTCTGTTGGGCTGGGCTGGCAAATAGGAAAAGAAGACTTTATGGCTAATATTTCTTGGGTAGACCGTTTAAACCTAAGAGCTACGTATGGAGTAAATGGAAACATAGACCGTTCCGGTTCTTTCTTGCCACTCATCGGTATTAGTACTACCCCCGACCGCGTTACCGGACAAATTATAGGTAGTATATCAAGCTATGGAAATCCTACCTTGCGTTGGGAAAAAACCAAAACCTTTAATTTAGGACTTGATTTTTCGGTACTTCATCACAAACTTTCCGGTTCTTTAAACGTGTACCGTAAAAAAGGAACCGACTTGATTGTTACCCAAACCATCTCTGCCGTTAACGGAACCCAAACACAACGGTTCAATAACGGCTCCATGATGAACAAAGGGGTAGAAGTAACCTTAGGAACTCGTATTCCTATTAGTGGAAATGACATTGTATGGAACGGAAGTTTAAACTTTGCCTATAACTACAACAAGATTACCAAGTTCTTTAAAACGCATTATGAATCGTATGATTTATACGGTGGCGGAACTACGGCTTATGTAGAAGGACATAATGCACAAACGCTTTGGTCATTCCGTTATGGAGGGTTAATGAATGTAGGCACGAAAGCCAACCCCATTATGCGTCCCTCCGTTATAGGAGAAGATGGGGTGCAGCTTCCACTAACCAAATTTGCCGTCGGAAATGCCGTAAATTATATGCTCGATCAAGGAACTACCGTCGCCCCTTATGTTTTAGGGATGCGAAACAGTTTTAAAATCCACAATTTTAATTTCTCCTTTATCCTTACCGCTAAACTCGGCCATGTGTATAGAGGCGAAAGTTTTAACTATCCTATCGTTAACGGAGGCGGAAACACCCCGCTAAATTCACAATACGACAAAGTAGCCCACAGTGATCCTAACCAGATGATTCCTATTCCATCTGGCTCCACTCCAAGCTACTATTTCTACGAGCGTTTTTACCCGTATATGGCTTACTTAACCGAAGACGCTTCACATATCCGTTTTCAAGAGGTAAACTTAACCTACAACTTACCGGGAAAAACGGCGAATATGCTAGGGTTTGACTCTATTAAATTCTTTGCGCAAGCCAACAATTTAGGAGTCATTGTATTTAATGATACCGGTGAAGATCCGGAGTTTCCACGAGGCACTGTCAAACCTCAACCTGCGTATACTCTCGGATTACAGTTAAACTTATAATACCCCCTTACTATGAAACTTTTAAAAATATTAACTCTCATTATATGCGTAATGCTGCTTAGCAGCTGCAACGATTATTTAGAAGAACCCCCTTTTAAATCGACCGCAGTAGTTCCAAAAACCACCAAACAATTAGAAGATTTATTAAACAATTACGATGCTTTTATTAGCGAGCCTTCTTATGAAATGGTGTATGGCTCTGATGATTATGGGTTTGTACCCGGGCTTTATCAGGCTTCTAACAGTACTTATGGCGTAAACAGTGCCATTTATGGTACTTGGGATATGACCTTAGCTGCCACCGTGGCTTCTGGAACTTTTTGGCCGGTTGAATGGAAAAAGATTTTTACCGCCAACCTTATTTTAGAAAACCTGAGTAAGGTATCCGGAACGGAAGAAGAAAAAGCCAACCTAGCTGCTGAAGCCCATTTTATTAAAGCCTACAGTTATTTTGAATTGGCTACTGTCTATTGTTTGCCGTACACTCCTCAAAACAAAGACGAACTGGGGCTTCCCATAAAAAACTCGACTAGTTTTGAAGAAAACATTAGCCGAGTGAGTTTAGGGGAAACCTATAAATTTATTGAAAACGAGTTAACGGAAGCGCTAAAAATCAAGCGCACCTTTAGTCAAGTAAACGGGATGAACGAATCTTGGCGCGCCAGCAAAGCAGCCGTCAATGCTTTTGCCGCTCGGTTCTATTTGGCTTTATACAACTACCAAAAAGCCGAAACCTATGCCCAAAAAGCGTTAGATGCCTATAACCATTTGCGCAACTATAATACCGAAATGTATTATTCTACACAGCCACACCAGGTTACTATTTTTGATCCCGATCCGGTTCAAGTTGATTTATTATATCCTTATACTGTGGATCAACAGGTGTCTGTACAAGACCGATTTGAATTTGGGCAATCTTACTATTTCCGTCAATTAACAGGCGGATATTGGCCGTCACAAAGTTTAATCAACCTCTACAACCACCAATACGATTTGCGGTATAAGTATCATTTTGTAGAAAACTATTCGTATGGTTTAGCCTTCAACCCGCCTTATAGTTATCCGGGCTATATCTTCTTCTATAGAAATGCGCTCCCTAGTGGGCCTTCGGTACCGGAAATGATTTTGATTAAAGCCGAATGCCAAGCCCGTCAAGGCAAAGTAGGCCCGGCTATGAACACGGTAAATGTATTGCGAGCCGCTCGTATGGACGCTAGTGCCCCGGCCAATGTTATTAACCTCAGCGCTACTTCTCAAAAAGATGCCGTCCTGAAAATAATAGCCGAACGCAGAAGAGAAATGCCTTTTGTGCACAGGTGGTACGACCTTCGTCGGTATAACAACAACACTGTTTCGTATGATGATGTAACCCCTACTCGCTCGTTTTACCCGTTTAACGCAAGTACAATTGTTAGTTCTGAACCGGTAAAGACGTATACCCTAGACAAACATTCTAGAAAATTTGCCTACCCCATTCCCAATACCGATATCTTGGCTTCGGATGGAGAGCTCAAACAGAATACGTACTAATACGTTGCAACCAAACGACCCCTAAACGATTGAGGCGGATAGGTTTACCCATGTTGAGTAAACCTATCCAAAATCAACGTACATTCTTGACTAGGTTTTTATGTTAACAAACACCTCAAGACGATTTGACTGTGTATTACACACCTTATCTTCTCTTTTGTTAACTGCTAACACCAGTCATTATAGAATTTCTAAAAAAATGAAAATGAAAAAAATTGCCCTTAAAATCAGTTTTTTGGCAGCGCTAGTTCTGCTGGTGGTTGCCTGCAAAAACAATAACGCCGAAAAAGCCAACACCAATGAATACACTATTTCCGGTCATATTGACGGATTAAACAACATCGATTTGCGCTTGGTATATTTAGGTAAACTTTATGGAAAACGCAGTATAGACACCATACACGTCACCCATGGCGACTTTACTTTTACCGATACCATTAACAGTATGAACCTGGTACGTATGGTACCGCTTAGTTGGGAAGACCTTCCCGATAGTAACTACGTAAAAAAAGCAAAAGGCGGGGGGTTCTACCCTACCAAAGCGACTCGATTAATGGCTTTTGCTTTTCCGGGCGCTAACATTAAAATTAGTGGAAAAATTACCGATTTTATGGATGCGTATCCTTCAGGAGACGAAGCCAATAACAGCTTAGTTGCTATTAACAAACCCGCTTACCCACTCTACAACAAAGCGGTTAATTTAATGGTACAGAGCAGTTTTGCCAAAACCCCCGAAGAAAAAGAACAATTACAAAAAGAAGCCGGAAAAATTGGCAAGGAAGTACAAGCCAAAAATTTAGCTTATGTAAAAGCCCACCCCAATACCGTGGGTTCAATTTGGTATTTAAAAGATATGATTATGCGCCGGCAAATTAACGATTCTACCGCCATCGCTATTTACAAAACCATTCCCCAAAACGCACAAAACAATCCTTACTACAAAGATGTACAAACACGCGTAAAGGGCATTATGGCTACCCGGCCCGGTGCACCGGTTCCGGAAATTAAAACCACCGCTACCTTAAACGGCCAGCCTTTCAATATTAAAAATTGGCGGGGCAAATATGTACTCATCGACTTTTGGGGCACTTGGTGTGGTCCTTGTGTAGGTGAGATGCCAAAAATTCAACAATTTATCAAAAAGCACAAAGGCAAATTCCATATGGTGGGTATTTCTTCAGGAGATACCAAAGAACAAGTCGCTAAATTCATTGCTAAAAAAGGATATCAATGGCAACAAATTATCGGTAAAAAAGGAGACAATCCCGATAACTATGTCAGTAAATTCAACGTACAAGGATTTCCCACTAAATTTATTATTGACCCGGAAGGCAAGATTGTAAAGCGCTTTGTTGGTGCCAGCGATGCTCCTTTTAAGCTATTGGAAAAATTGTTGACTGAACAAAAATCATAACCCCCTAAAAAACATATTAAAATGAAAACCTATAAATTTATAAGTCTATTTTGCCTAGTATTTATTTTTACTACAGCCGCTTACAGCCAAAATAAAAAAGACATCAGTGTTCTCTATGTAGGCTATAGTTCTAAAAAATCGATACCTAAGAACCTAGGAGTCATACAAAGATCTGGTGCCACTCCGGAACGTTTTAAAGCCGATTATGGCAAACGCATGCCGTCTTTTAAAAAACTTTTAAGCACTTATTTTACAAAAGTAAAAACCGTAGATGCGCGCGATTACAAAGAAGAAATGTCTGCTCATTACGACGTTACTATCTTTGATCAGGTACCTACTCCGCTAAAAAAGAGATCAATTATTAGAGATCCTAAAACCGGAAAAGTTTTACGGGTAAACCCGGCTCAATACGTAAGTAGCAACTATGATTATCCCACCATATTCATAGGATATACCGCCGCTATAATTGGTGCAAGCTTAGGTTCAAAACTAGATTGGTACTGTTTGTGTCTAGATAAATATGCCCATCATATTAATCTGAACAATCCTATCTTTAAAGGGCCCTTTAAAGTAGATATTACCTTAAAAGATCGCCCCACTCCGAAACCTATTTACGATTATTTTGACGGAGTTAACGTACCTAAAATCATTCCAATGTGGAAAGTTAATACCGAAGGTTATGAAGATGGTAAAGGGTATCGATGTGGTTTAGTAGCCCGTGGATGGGGTTTTGAAGATTCTCCTAATGCCGAAGTAATTTCGAGCGGCACATGCGAAAAATCAGTATCGGCCGTAGCTTTAGGCAGACATGGTAATTTCTTTTTATGGGGGTTTGCCGGCTCTCCTAAGTATATGACTGCTGAAGCCAAAAAAGTATTTGCCAATGTGGTGGTTTATATTCACAAGCACGCTCAGGACAAGATAATTGCCCATAAATACAATGAGAGTATTGCCACTCGAAAGTATATTGATGAACTAGCCTACAGCACCACCGAGGCAGCTTATAAATCTTATGCCGCATTTATGGCAGAGCTAAATGTTCAAAGTCAAAAAGGAAAACAAAAACTCAAAAAGAAAAAAGCCGCCGGGAAAAAGTTAACAGAGATGGAGCAAATGATGATAAATGTCAAACCTCAACCCATGCTTACCCAAAAAGAGTGGCTTACAAAAACCTTTAGCCGCCAGCCTTGGATTAAAGAAACCGGTATAAACCCCGATACTATTCGTAAATTTTTGAAGGAAAATCGCCCGTATTTCTTTTCTGACCCCTACGATATATATATTCTTCGGGTAGATCAGGATATTAAAAGCTTGGGTATTTCTAACACAAACATTAAAGTTTTAGACAAAGCCATCAGTATGCTGGGAAACAAGGTTGACGTAGCCAAGGCCTACCGCATATTAATGCGATATACCTTAGAAGATTTTAAAACAGCCAAGGCTTGGAGAACCTGGTTTGAGAAATATAAAGATAAGATGTTCTTTACCCAAACCGGTGGATATGTGTGGATGATTAACGACCCAAATGCAAACCCGGATACGCGCCCCAGAAGCGAAAAAGAAATCGCTAACTTAAAATTTGGAACGGCTAACTTATCCTTAAAATGAAAACGATCAGCTTTGTCATACTATTTATTTTAGGAACTTTTTGTGCAGTAAATGCTCAAAAACTAACTATAAAACCCGACCTAAAACAAAAAGTGGAAACCGCCGCCAAAAACCTAACTACAGGGGAAACCAACGCACTAGATCCGGTAGCGTTAAATGCGCAAGTGGTATGGTCTGCAGACCACAGTCAATTAGCTATTGTTATGAAAGTAAACATAGAAAGCCAGTGGCATATCTATGCGTATGTCCCTAAGACGAAACCCTATGTTACTTCTCAATTAAAATTAGATCTTCCACAAGGAATTTTGCCTATAAACACTTGGGTTAAACCTGCCAGCACTCCATATAGTGACGGCATATATACCTATAAAGGAGAAAATATCTTTGTGCAATACTGCAAAGTTGGACAATTTAAGGACAACACCTATATCACTTGCGGGTTGTATTACCAAACCTGCGATGCTTATAAATGTTTCCCGCCCAACGAAAAATACAAAAAACTGGGGCTTACCCCATAATAGCATTGCAATAACCCGATAATCCGGAGCTTCTACTCAAAACCATCTCTTATATTTTTGGGCTCCGGTTATCGGCATAAAAGTGCCTGCTCTTATTAAAGGCTTTAGATTTTGAGCAGGTGCTTTCTTAATATTATAAACCGGGGGTGTATTCTTCCAAACCATTGCCTCCACACCAAGAAGTCAATGCGCCCGCGGGTCTAAGCCCGGCGGTGACTTTAACAGAGAAGTCAATGCGCACCCCACACCAAGGAGTCAATGCGCACCCCGATGCGCATTCCTTATCCTCTTTTTTCATAACATGCGACCGCGGCTCAAGACCCTCCACAGGCGGGCAGGCTCGGCGGTGACTTTGGTAGAAAAAGCATGGTTCTATAAGCGGTGACTCTAATAGCTTGTCGAATTAAAACCAAACCCCCAAAGGTTTTTAAAACCTTTGGGGGTTAATCGTACTCGAGGTGGGAATCGAACCCACACTCCGGTGAAGGAACTGGATTTTGAATCCAGCGCGTCTACCAATTCCGCCACTCGAGCGTATAGAATTGCGAGGGCAAAAATAAAAAATTATTTCAATTTAATGCAAATTAGCAAAAAATATTACCGGTACAAACTAAATAAATTCTTTACATTTGCACCCACCTAATAAACCTAACTCAATAGCCCTCAAAAGTTTATTATAAAATGTCTGCAGATCACACCGATGCCAAGATTTTTGCCTGCTCGCAAAGCAAAGTATTGGCACAAAAAATTGCCAAAGAATACGGCCTTTCTCTAGGAAAAGTAACATTGTCAACTTTTAGCGATGGCGAATTCCAGCCTTGTTTTGAAGAATCCGTTCGCGGAGCTCGCGTTTTTATTATTGGTTCTACTTTTCCAAGTAGCGACAATATTATGGAAATGCTGTTAATGCTCGACGCCGCTAAACGTGCTTCCGCGAGTCATATTAACGCTGTTATTCCTTATTTTGGTTGGGCCAGACAAGACCGGAAAGACAAACCTCGCGTGCCTATTGCGGCTAAATTAATGGCTAAAATGTTGGTAGCTGCCGGCGCTACTCGCATCATTACGATGGATTTACATGCTGATCAAATCCAGGGGTTTTTTGAAATCCCGGTAGATCATCTCTATGCATCCACTATTTTCTTACCGCATTTACGAAACTTAAATTTAGACAATCTTACGGTAGCATCGCCTGATATGGGCGGGTCTAAACGGGCTTATGCTTATTCTAAAGCACTAAATAGCGATGTGGTTATCTGTTATAAACAACGGGCAAAAGCCAATGTAATCTCTCATATGGAGCTCATTGGAAACGTAGAAGGACAACACGTGGTGATTGTAGATGATATGGTAGACACCGCCGGAACCTTAACCAAAGCAGCCGATTTAATGATAGAACGGGGCGCCAAAAGCGTTCGCGCCATTTGTAGCCATGCGGTTCTTTCAGGAAAAGCCTACGAAAGATTAGAACAATCTAAATTAGAAGAGTTAATTATAACCGACTCTATTCCTTTAAAACAAACGTCAAGTAAAATTAAAGTTGTATCTTGCGCGCCATTATTTGCAGACGTTATGCAACGTGTTCACGAACACGAATCTATTAGCGTCAAGTTTTTAATGTAAACCTCCGCTGCTCAAGGAGTAAAACAAAGAGCACTTAATTTTTAACCTAATATTTATTACGAAATGAAGTCACTTACGATCAAAGGATCTAAAAGAGAAAGCGTAGGAAAGAGTGCCGCTAAGGCCTTGCGCGATGCTGGAAAGGTTCCTTGCGTATTATACGGAGGAAGCGAAGGGGTAATTCACTTTTCAGCACTAGAAAAAGATTTTAATAGCCTTGTTTACACCCCGGACGTTCACACCGTAAAGTTAAACTTAGACGGAAAAAAAGTGAATGCTGTTCTTCAAGACATTCAATTTCATCCGGTAACCGATGCTATTCTTCACATGGACTTTTTCCAATTTGATGATGAGCATCCTATTAAAATGACACTTCCTGTTCATGCTACCGGTGTTGCCGCCGGTGTAAAACAAGGGGGGGTATTACAGTTTATTAGACGCCGACTGGAAGTAGAAGGCTTAGTTGACAAACTACCTGACTATATTGAAGTAGATGTAAGTAGCCTTAAAATGGGAGATAACCTTACTATTGAAGCGCTTCTTAACGACGACTATCAATTTGTAGAAGACAAAGAACGTATTGTGTGCCACGTAATGGTACCGCGTAACTTAGAAGCACTTGAACCCGATCTTGAAGAGGAAGAAGTTCCTACTGAAGGTGATGAAAAAGCTGCTACTGAGGAAGACGAAGCCAATACCGATGCATAAATCTTTCGTTGCTATTTTTGCAACCGTAAAGCATCCGTTATCTGCGGATGCTTTTTTACTTTTGTAAGAGAAAACTTATTGTATGAAGAAATATCTTATTGTAGGGCTTGGCAATATAGGAGCTGCTTACAAAAATACGCGACACAATATTGGGTTTAAAGTGCTAGACCAGCTGGCCAGTACACAAGATCTTCAGTTTGAAACGGTACGCTTGGGAAGCAGAGCCAACCTTAAATACAAAGGCCGTCTTTTCATTCTTTTAAAGCCCAGTACCATGATGAATCTTAGCGGCAATGCCGTTCGGTACTGGATGCAAAAAGAAAAAATAGCACTCGAAAATTTATTGATTATTTCTGACGATTTAAATATTTCTTTCGGCACTATTCGCCTTAAAGGTCACGGAAGCGCCGGGGGACACAATGGGTTAAAAGATATTGAACAAAAAATAGGTACCAATCAATACAGCCGCTTTCGATTTGGTATTGGTAATAATTACCAAAAAGGAAATCAAATTAATTTTGTTATTAGCGAGTGGTCTCCGGAAGAAGAAAAAGCACTTAAGGAGCGCTTAGAAAAAGCAACTGATCTTGTTTTATCTTTCGGCACCATTGGTCTAGAACGCACCATGAATTTTTTCAACGGTCAATAATAACGTACAAAATCGTAGCTTTGTTACTTTACCTAGATTCCGCATGCACATAAGTCAACAGCAAACCCATATTTCCTTATCCAGCCCCACAGCCATCACTATTGGTACTTTTGACGGTATTCACATTGGTCATCGCAAAATTATTGAGCAGCTTATTGCCGCCGCTAACCAACACAATCTGGCGGCTACAATTCTGACTTTTTTTCCGCATCCACGAATGGTGTTACAACAAGACGTAGGCCTAAAGCTCATCAACACTATTGATGAACGTATAGAGATTTTAAAAAGCACCGGAATTGACAACCTCATCGTTTACCCTTTTACCAAAGATTTTTCGCGCCTTAAAGCCCAAGAATACACAGAAGATATTTTGGTGAAAAAGTTAAACGCCAAACGCGTTATTATTGGATACGACCATCATTTTGGACGCAACCGCACCGCCGATATTGACGACATGCGACAATTTGGTAAGATTTATGATTTTGAAGTAGAAGAAATTCCCAGACAAGATGTAGCCCATGTAGGAGTGAGTTCTACAAAAATCCGAAAAGCCTTAAATGAAGGAAAAATTGAACTGGCAAACCAATATCTGGGTGCTCCTTTTATGCTAACCGGAAAAATAGTAAAAGGCAAACAGCTCGGCCGAAAATTAGGTTTTCCTACGGCCAATCTACACATTAAAGAAAACTATAAACTCGTCCCAAAAGAAGGCGTTTATGTGGTGAAAGCCAAACTAGAAAATAGTCTTCATTACGGCATTATGAATATTGGCACTAACCCCACCGTAGGTGGCACCACCCAAACCATAGAAACTTTTTTCTTTAATTGGGATAAAGATCTCTACAATCAATACTTAAAGATTGATATGTTGAAACGTATCCGCAACGAAGAAAATTTTGCCACTACTCAAGAGCTAATTCAAGCCATGCAAAAAGACCAAGAATTTGCTAAAAAATATATTGAGCAACACGCCTAATTTTTTTATTACCTAAATGACGGAAGCGGAATGACCGGTAAACTTTCATTTCCTGAAGCGGAAACACTTTGCACCGCAAAAAAATAATTATCTTTAGAATAAGGCAACGTCATTTCTTGTTGGGTAGTAAAAAACTTTTTTTGCCATGTAGTCGCCGCTGTGGGGCGCATTAAAACATAATATCCTTTAACCGTATTCGTTTTAGGAGCTTCCCAATGCAACGTTGTATAATTGGTGAGTTTTTTTACTTTCATTCGCACTTTTATCGGAACTCCGGAGGCTTTTGCTAAATTGGTCAGTACCGCCAAATTAACACCGCTGTTTTTTCGGAGATATTCAAAATCTACATACGAAATTAAATCGCCATACTGAATACCCTTTTCTTTACGAATATCTTGGTGTTGATGATGGTAGTTCTCATACATTTGTGTTAAACGAACGGCTGTAAACCCGTTTTCTAAAAAGGGAAGGTGATCACCACCTCGCAAAAAACGATCGGTTCTATATTCTAAAATAACCGATAAGTTATCTACATACCGTTCTCCTATTTCTTTTACGTAGCGCGCAAGCTGCCTAGACTGCCCATCATTTTCTAACCCCAGTGCTATAATTCTACGGATTTGTTTTGCGGTTTGATAATGCGGAATACCTTCACTAAAAACTCGCAGTTTGGTATTATCAATCAGCTGCGTACCGCCACTATCGTTGCTTCCTACCATATCATCATTCAACATGGCTGCAATATTCCACCCTTCTCTTTTTGCTTTTTCGGCTAAAAATTTGCTTCCCAAAAGCCCTTGTTCTTCTCCGCTAACAGCCACAAAAATTACGGTAGCCTGAAACTTGTGTTGGCTCATTATACGGGCACATTCCATAAGTGCTGCCACTCCACTGGCGTCATCATTAGCTCCCGGAGCGTCTCCAATAGAATCCATTATCGCTGTTCGACGACTATCTAAGTGTCCACTTATAATAAGTATTCTATCATCCTGTGGATTGGTTCCTTTTAAAACACCCATCACATTACCTAACAAAACTTTTCGATCTACTCGTCTACCATCCGGCTGGAGGGTCACCGTATCTATAAAAGCAGTAAATCTACCTTGCGAGTGTTGAGCAAACTGCTCAAACTTTTTCAGCACATACTTTCGTGCCGCCCCAATTCCTTCTGTAGGGTTTGTCTGAGAACTCAGCGTATGTCGTGTTTTAAATGCTACTAAATGCGTTATATATTTTTGTAAAGAATCACGTGATATTTGCTGCACCATTTGAGCAATTTCAGCATCTCGGTGAATAATCGTCTGGCCATAAGAAGTAAGTGACAGACTGCACACGCAAAAGAAAATAACTAATCGTTTCATAAAAAGGAGGTTTGAAAGAAGCTAAAAACAAAACTGCTTTAAAATTAGCTATTTAATTGACTATAATTGGCGTATATTTTTGTTTTTTCACCCCACATAAATGAGTTGATTTTCTTATCTTCATCACAAAAAAGTGGAAAATGTCGCTCCTTTTATAATCTATGATGCCTCTGCCGGATCCGGCAAAACTTTTACCCTGGTTAGAAACTACCTTACTGATTTGTTGCTAGCCAACAGCAAATCAGCATACCGAAACAATTTAGCCATCACTTTTACCAACAAGGCTGTTATTGAAATGAAAGGGCGTGTTATAAACAGCTTGTATGCACTGAGCCAGCCGCAAATTACAGAAGAATACCGAAGCATTTTACAAGCGTTACAAAAAACCACCGGTTTTTCTACAGCAAAAATTCAGGAGAAATCAAAAGCTATTCTAAGGAGTATTTTACATAATTATGCGGCTTTTGATATTTCTACTATAGATAGTTTTACACATAGATTATTGCAAACTTTCGCTAAAGATTTGGGGCTTCCCACTAATTTTGAAGTAGAACTAGATACCGATCAAATTATAAGCGAAGCCGTAGATAGATTAATCAGTAAAGCAGGCGATGATCGGCAACTCACCAACATTCTTATTGATTTTTCTCTTACCAAAATTGATGATGACCGCAGTTGGGATATTAGCCGCGATTTAAATGAAACGGCCAAGCTTATTACCCAAGAAAACAATTTTCCATATATAGAAATACTCCGTGAAAAAACGTTTGAAGACTTTAGTCGATTTGCCGTAGCTGTACAAGAAGCTATGGTTGAAGCTGAGAAAAAAAGGATAAAAACAGCCGAAAAATTTTTCACCCTCATCAAAGCACACCATATTGAGCCGGAAGATTTTTCCGGCAAAAAAATTCCTAAGCATTTCGAAAAAATAATTTCCAATAATTGGGTTAAACCATCGACTGCTGGCTGGGCTAAGGATATGGCAGAAGCTAAAATTTACAACAAAGGTCTAGCCGAAGAAAAAAAAGGAATTATAGATTCCCTTCGCCCGGCAATAGGAGTGCTCTATAAAACCGCTGAAGAGGCTTATTACCGAAAAGAGTTTTTAGAAAAAATTTTAAAAGGAAACACGGCCCTCTCGTTATTAGTAGCTGTTGAAAGAGAGGTTAATACTATCAAAAATGAACGGGGGCTACTGCTTATCTCTGAGTTTTACAAAAAAATAAGCGATCAAATTAAAGATCAACCTTCTCCTTTTATCTACGAACGCTTAGGAGAACGGTACCGTACTTTTTATATAGATGAGTTTCAAGATACCTCGATTTTACAGTGGCAAAACTTAAAACCACTACTAGCCGACAGCATTGCTTCTGGCAAAGGAAAACTCACCATAGTAGGCGACGCCAAGCAAGCCATTTACCGTTGGCGCGGTGGTAAGCCTGAGCTATTTATTGCGCTAACACAACATCTAAACCCCTTTCACACCACAAAAAAAGTTGTAAAATTGCCGAACAACTACCGTAGTTTTTCACAAATCGTGGCGTTTAACAATGATCTTTTTACCCATATAGCTCCGTATTTTACCAACCCCTCCTACCAAGAACTTTACGCCGACGCTGCCCAAAATGTCAAAAAAAAGACTTCAGGATTAGTAGATATACAATTTATTGAAGCAGAAAAGAAGGAAGAAAAAATAGAAAAATACCCACAAGAAGTGTTACAACTCATTCAGCGTTTAGAATCTCAGGGGTATCCTTATAGCCATATTTGCGTTTTAATCCGTAAAAAAGAACAAGGGCGCGCCGTTGCCGACCTGCTCAGTCAACACAACATTCCGCTTGTTTCTTCCGACTCGCTTCTACTAAAAAAATCACCCAAGGTTCAATTCATCATTAATCTCTTATCCTTTTCATTACGCCCAACCGATAAAAATATAAAATTCGACTTATTGAATTTTCTTTTTCAGTATGCTAACCCTCCGGAAGATTTTTTCAAATTCACCGATTCTCGAATCGCTAAAAATGGAGGGGCCTTCTTTGCCTCTCTAAAAGATTATTTCGATTCGTTTAGCCTTCAAAAACTACAATATTTACCCATTTATGAGGCTGTGATGTATAGCGTACGCGCATTTCAACTTTTAAAAAAGTCGGATACTTATGTGCAATTTTTATTAGATTTTGTCTACGAGTATTCTCAACAACATTCAGGTGGTATCTCTGGTTTTATAGAGCTATGGGAACTTAAAAAGGACAACTTAAGCGTCGTGCTTCCCGAAGATGAAAATGCCGTTCAGATTATGACCATTCACCGGTCTAAAGGACTAGAATTTCCCATTGTAATCTACCCTTTTGCTAATGAAAAACTAAACGACACTAGCAAGGATACCGTTTGGATTCCTCTAACCGAAGAACCGAATGACATTCAAGTAGCACGACTTCAGGTGAGTAAAGACCTAAGTAACTACGGTGACGCCGCTTCTTCAACCTATGAAGAATTGCTCTTGCACAAAGAGTTAGATGCCATGAATTTGGCCTACGTAGCCATGACACGCGCCAAGGAGCAATTGTATATCCTTTCTGATATAAACCCTAAAAAAGAAATTCTGAAAGATGATAAGCCGCATACATTATCAGAATTTCTCGTTCATTATTTAATGACTAACGGGTGTTGGGAAGAAGACGAACGACACTATACTTTTGGAGAGATGCCCACTCCTCCCCAACAAGAAGAACTTCATTTTCCGGAAGCTTCACAAGAGTTTATTCCGACAGACCCAAAAACACACACCTACACTCTGGTAACTAAATCAGGAAAATTGTGGGGCACTGTGCAAGAAAAAGCCATCACGCATGGAAACACCATGCATCAACTTTTACAAGGCATCCTTACCGTTAAAGACCTCGAGAAAGTCGTTGAAGAAGCTGTGTTATATGGACTTATTTTAGCGGGAGAGAAAAAAATTTACACTCAAAAATTAACGGCTGTTATTACCCACCCACAACTCAAAGAATACTTTTCAGAAAAATATACCATTTATACCGAAAAAGAAATCATCGTAGACCACGCATACAAACGGCTAGATCGATTATGCATAAACAGTAACAAGGCTGTCATTATAGATTATAAAACCGGAGAGCACTATTCAAAATACCAAAAGCAGCTAAACGACTATGCTGCCGCATTAGAAAAAATAGGATACCAGGTTCAGCAAAAACTCTTGGTTTACTTAGAAGACAAAATAAAAATTGATAACGTTTCCTAAAAATTATTGTATTTTTGAAAGTGCAAAAAGGAAATAATAGGTTTATCTACAAATTATCAAAATAAGATCACAAACACATGTACAGCAACAATTTAAAACACCACTTACAAACCGAGTTGCAGAGCATTAAAGACGAAGGGCTCTATAAAGAAGAACGTATTATAACCTCTGCACAAGGAGCCGAAATTAAAATTAGCACGGGCGAAACCGTACTCAATTTCTGTGCAAATAACTATTTAGGATTATCTGCACATCCGGAGGTTATTCAAGCAGCCAAAGATGCAATGGATACCCATGGATATGGAATGAGTAGTGTACGGTTTATCTGTGGCACACAAGATATTCACAAAGAACTTGAGCAAAAAATAGCCCATTTTTACAATACAGATGACACTATTTTATATGCCGCCGCTTTTGATGCTAACGGAGGTATCTTCGAGCCGCTCTTAACCAAAAATGACGCTATTATTTCTGACTCGCTTAACCATGCTTCTATCATTGATGGAGTTAGGCTGTGTAAAGCTGCTAGATACCGTTATGAAAATGGAAACATGAGCGCTTTAGAAGAAAAGCTAAAAGAGGCTGATGCTAACGGAGCGCGTTTTAAAATTATTGCTACCGATGGTGTTTTTTCTATGGACGGAGTTTTGGCACCGCTTGATAAAATTTGTGATTTAGCCGATCAGTATGATGCGCTGGTTATGGTAGACGAATGCCATGCCGCCGGATTTATTGGCCAAACAGGAAGAGGAACCATAGAAGAAAAAAAAGTACTCGGTCGCGTTGATCTCATTACCGGAACCCTTGGAAAAGCTTTAGGTGGAGCCATGGGAGGATACACCACCGGAAGGAAAGAAATTATTGAGATGCTACGCCAGCGTTCTAGACCTTATTTATTTTCAAACTCATTAGCTCCAAGTATCGTAGGCGCTTCTATCAAAGTTTTTGAAATGCTAGAAAAGGACACTTCCTTACGTGACAAGTTAGCTGAAAATACAGCCTATTTTAAAAAAGGAATCAAAGCAGCTGGTTTAGAAATTATAGATGGAGATGCCGCTATCGTGCCGGTTATGCTTCACGATGCAAAACTTTCTCAAGACATGGCTAACCGCCTATTAAAAGAGGGTATCTATGTTATCGGGTTTTTCTATCCGGTGGTTCCCAAAGGACAAGCACGAATCAGAGTACAACTATCTGCTGCCCACACTAAAGAGCATTTAGACAAGGCCATTGCTGCATTCACAAAAGTGGGAAAAGAATTAAATATAATTTAGAAAAACAATCCCAATAGTAGTTAAAATTTAAAAATTATTGCTTTTAACTTTGTTTTTAAAACATAAGCAAGTATTTTTGCTTTAATAACACTCAATATTAAAATTCTCAGTATGAAACATTTTAGTAGATTTTTGATGGCCTTCTTGTTCATCATGAGCTTTAGTTTTACTTCAAACGCTCAAAATGAAAATAATCCTTGGGCCATCAGTGTAGGTTTTACTGCTGTGGACATGTATCCCACAAGCGAGCCTTTCCCACAAGGAGAGTTCTTCGACAGGTTTTTTGCCATGCGCGATCATTACAACGTGCTTCCCTCTATCTCAAAAATTCAAATAAAACGATACATTGGTGCTGGATTTATTGCTGAGATTGACGGTTCACTCAATAAAATCAAAAAATTTGGAGATGTCAGATATCCTCAGGGGTTAGATTTCTACTCGGTAAATGCAGGAATACAATATAGCCTTGCCCATGTAATCTATAAAGAACACACTGGATGGTTTGATCCTTTTATTGGATTAGGAGCCGGTGTTACTTGGTTAGACGATGATGCCGCTATTACCATGAACGGTGAAGGAGGTATTAACTTTTGGATATCAGACAAGCTTGCTTTCACAATTAGTACAGTAATGCGTAAAGCCTTTGCTGAAGGAGACCACAGCCACTTTCAACATTTTGCAGGGGTTACTTTTGCTTTTGGAGGAAATGACTCTGACGGCGATGGCGTATACAATAAAAATGATGAATGCCCTAATGTTGCTGGTTTACCTGAATTTAATGGTTGCCCGGACACCGATGGCGACGGTATACCCGACAAAGACGACAAGTGCCCTAGTATGGCCGGTTTGCCTGAATTTAATGGCTGCCCGGACACTGATGGCGACGGCGTTCCTAACAATATAGATCAATGCCCTACCGAAGCTGGTTCTACCGCCTTAAATGGCTGTCCGGACTCAGACAATGACGGTATTGCTGACAAAGACGATAAATGCCCCAACGAAGCGGGTCCTAAAGCCAACAATGGTTGCCCTTGGCCAGATACCGACGGCGATGGCGTATTAGATAAAGATGACAAATGCGTAAATACTCCCGGAACGGTCGCTAACCACGGTTGTCCTGAAGTAAACAACGCTACTATTGCAAAATTAAACAGCTATTCAAAAAGTATTCTCTTTGATTTGAACAAAGCAACCATTCGTACTTCTTCATATGGCCAATTAGACGCTATAGCTGAAGTGATGAAAAAATATCCTAACGCCAAATTCCATTTAGCCGGATATACTGATAGTTCAGGTCGTGCTGCTTATAACAAAAAGTTATCTAAAGAACGTGCAGCGGCAGTTCGCAGTTATTTAGTTAACAAAGAAGGTATTAGCGCTAACCGCCTAACCTCTGAAGGCTATGGAGAAGCCAATCCTATTGCAACCAATAAAACAAAGGCCGGACGCCAGCAAAATAGACGCGTAGAAATTATGTTAGAAAAAAACAAATAAGAACTAGAAAATAGCCTTAAACAGTTTTTTAAAACATTTATTTTAGTACCTCTGAAAAACGCCTCGATATCGAGGCGTTTTCTTATATTTATACCGTGGCAACTTTTTTAGAAAACATATTTTATCAACTCGCTCAAGACACCAAAAACCTGGCAGATAAGACCTTTGTCTTCCCCAATAAACGAGCTGGCGGTTTTTTTAAAAATCTTTTAAAAACATCGTTAGATTATTCGGGATTTGCTCCTAAGGTTATGAGTATAGAAGAGCTAATCACAGAGATTACTCAACTTAAAATTATAGACAACACACACAGTATATTTCGATTTTATGAAGTTTATACTCAAAACACTCCTAAGGAAGCATTAGAAGATTTTGAAACCTTCTACGGATGGGCACAAACATTAATTTACGATTTTAATGAGGTGGATCGGTATCTTATTCAACCCAAAAAGTTTTTTAATTATCTAGCTGATATTCAGAACATAGAACATTGGTCTGTGGCACAACCACAAACCGAATTGGTTAAAAATTATTTGGCGTTTTGGAATAAGTTACCCGCCTACCACCAACAACTGGTACAGCTACTTATACACCGCAAAGAAGGCTATCAAGGGCTGCTTTACCGAAAAGCATCAGAGCAAATAGATGCGTACCTCAACCGCACTTCAGAATCTCTCTTTTTTATCGGATTTAATGCCTTAAACAACGCTGAACAGAAAATCATACAAACTGTTTTAGCTCAAAAAAGAGGAGCTGTTTTTTGGGATATAGATCAACAGTTTCTTGAGGATGAACAGCATGAAGCCGGGTTGTTTATGCGGCAATACCGTAAAAAATGGTCATACTATGCCAATCAGAAAAACAGTTTTAAAGAAATCAGTTCTGATTATGTACAAGACAAAAAAATTGAGATAATCGGAATTCCTAAAAATATAGGACAAGCCAATTATGTAGGGCAAATTATAGCCAACAACAACCTAAAAAATACAGCCGTAGTACTAAACGACGAAGGTCTGCTTATTCCTGTGCTCAATGCACTTCCACAATCTGTTAAAGAACTCAATATAACCATGGGGTTTTCTTTAGAGTGGGCTCCTTTGGCTTCTTTATTTGAAATTCTATTTAGAATTCAAGAGAATAACCAGCAACTACTTTATTATAAAAACGTACTTGAAATTTTAGGGCATCCGGCCATTAAAAGAGTTTTATTAAAAGAAGGACAGCAAATTTTGACGTCTATAGCAGAACAAAACCTGGTTTTCTTAACACCTCAAGATTTAACCCCTTCTTCGGCTTCTAAAAAAACAAAAAAAATTTTATCACTGTGCTTTACAAATTATAAAGGCGATATTTTTCGACTACTTACTGCTTTTATCTCGTTGACTGAGACGATACGCCCGCAGCACGAAGAACAAGCTTATGCGTTAGAAAGTGAGTATCTATTTCACTTTAATCGTGTTTTTAAAAAGCTACAAAATTTACTCACACGACACAATCCTATAACTACTGTAAAAACACTTCACCGGTTGTATAACGATTTACTAAGAACCGAGCAGTTACATTTTGAAGGCTCACCTTATGACGGTTTACAAATTATGGGAATGCTGGAAACCCGCGCTCTCGATTATGAAACTGTTATTTTAACTTCCGTAAATGAAGGAGTGCTACCCTCCGGTAAATCTACACATTCCTTTATTCCGTATGACTTAAAAAAACAATACGGGCTGCCTACTTATAAAGAAAAAGACGCCGTTTATACCTATCATTTTTATCGACTTTTACAACGCGCCAAAAAAGTTTATCTGCTATACAATACAGATCGATCAGGGCTAAATGCAGGCGAAAAGAGTAGATTTATTACGCAACTACTGATAGAAAGTCCCAAAAACATTCAGCTATCTGAAAAACTCATTACTCCACAGACTCCAGCCATAAAAAACGAGTTACAAAAAATAGAAAAAACACCTGAGGTTCTTCAAAAAATAAAAGAACAAGCAGAAAAGGGTTTTTCCCCATCAGCTTTAAACACTTATATCCGCAATCCTATAGATTTTTATAAAAAATATGTGTTGGGTATTAATGATAACGAAGAGGAAGTAGAGGAGACTATTGCTGCCAATACCTTGGGGAGCGTTGTACATAACACCCTAGAAAAGTTGTATAAACCGTTAGAAGGAAAGGTCGTACACCCAAAGGATTGTGAAGACATGCTTCAGAAATACGAAACGCTTATAGCTGAAGAATTTAAACACCTTTACAGTCAAGCGCCCATAAACAAAGGAACCAACCTGATTATTTTTGAAGTGGCCAAACGTTATGTCTATAATTTTATACAGAAAGAAAAAAAACTAACGGCAAAAAATTCATTAAAAATATTACATGTTGAAACAGCTAGTTTTACACAACCATTAACCATTCCCGAGCTGCCTTTTCCTGTTTTTCTACGCGGAAAAGTAGACCGCATTGATGAAGAAAACGGGTGTATACGCATTATAGATTATAAAACCGGGGCGGTAAAACCATCCGATTTAAAACTTTCTTCTTGGGAAGAACTCATTAAAAATGAACGCTATGGCAAAGCTTTCCAACTTTTGTGTTATTCATCTGTGTTACTTCATAACAAAAACTATCAGACCCTTACCGCCGGAATCATCTCTTTTAAAAACCTAAAAAAGGGGATTATGCCTTTTAGCGTAAATAAAGTGACAGAAATTGATGCCGATACAATTAAGGCATTCCATCATTGGCTCAGCCAATTAATTCTAGAAATTTTTAATCCAGAAATCCCGTTCATAGAAAAAGAACTCCCTAACAATGATTAAAAAGACTTTCATTCTTCCCGGAAAAACAGAAAAACCCATCGTAACCGATGTTTTTTATCAAAACACACATCGCGCTAAACCCGTGGTTATCTTTTGCCATGGCTATAAAGGGTTTAAAGATTGGGGAGCGTGGAATCTTGTTGCTCAAAAATTTGCAGAAAACGGATTCTTCTTTATTAAATTTAACTTTTCTCATAATGGCGGAACCCCAGAAAATCCGATAGATTTTCCTGATTTGACAGCTTTTTCAGAAGACAATTTTTCTATTCAACTAGACGATCTAGAGACCGTAATTGACTGGATACTTACCACCAAAGCTTTTGTAAAAGAAGCGGACGTACAACAAATCAACTTAATCGGGCACAGCAGAGGTGGTGGAATCGTACTGATAAAATCTGGTGAAAATGACCATATTTCCCAAGTAGCTACTTGGGCCGGGGTCAGTAATTTTGCATCAAGGTTTCCCAACGGAGAAGCACTGGAAAAATGGGAAAAAGAAGGAGTGAGTTATGTAGAAAACAGCCGTACCCACCAAAAAATGCCTCATAAATTTCAGTTTTACCAAGATTTTAAAGCACATGAAGATCGGTTTACCATAAAGAGAGCCGTTAAACATCTTTCTATTCCTCAACTTATTATTCACGCCGAAGACGATACCACCGTAGCTGTAACAGAGGCTCGAGAATTACATACATGGAACCCAAAAAGTAAAATAGAATTACTCCCCGAAGGAAGGCACACTTTTGCCACATATCATCCATGGAATTCAACTGAACTCTCTCCCGCGCTAGTTGATGTAACTACAGAAACCATTACTTTTTTTAAGCATAATGCTTCTTTCTAGTTCTTTTTAGCGGTGAGCAATGGCCTCCAGCCCCACTATTCCTACAATATAGAGCAATAACACCACAAAAGAATCTATTCCCATACGCAAAATTTGCTTTTTAGGGCGCAAAATCAAGCCGGTAGCATAAATAGCTGTCAACAACCCTCCTAGTGCCGTTAAATAAATATCGGTGTCTTTTGTCAGGGGCGATACAGCTACTCCCGAAATGGTTGATGCCACAAAAAACAAGGCCGGCAATCCATACCATAGCAGCTGCTGTTACAAAAAAAGTACCAACAAAAGGAGACTAAGTCCACCAAAAACGTCCATATCATTTACTATTTAACCAACATAACTCAATAAAGTTATCGTTTCTTCCACACAAGTCTAAATTTTGACCCCCTCTTAACAAAAAACCTCTCTCAAAGATAGTATTTTCGTAGCAGTCAACCTTAGAGAAAACAATAAACCCATTTTATGAAAGCAGTTATTTTAAAAGATATAGGCTCCGTAGACCAACTCGCCATAGAAAACATCTCCATTCCTCAAATAAAACCGAATGAAATACTGATAAGAACCAAAGCATTTAGCATTAATCCTATTGAAGTAAAAACGCGAAAAGGAAATATTTTTAGTCAGCCTTTGCTTCAAGATGAGCCTAGTATTTTGGGATGGGATGCTAGCGGAGTGGTTGAAAAAGTAGGAAAAGAAATTATCAATTTTTCTGTAGGCGATCGTGTCTTTGGGGTGATTGGATTTCCAAAATTCGGGAAAACCTATGCTGAATATATTGTGGCACAAGAAACCGATCTATGTAAAATACCAGCCAACATCTCTTTTGAAGAAGCTGCCGTTAGTACAATTGGCGCACTAACAGCATACCAGGCCTTAAAACATACCGCCGGATTATCTTCAAAAAAACGCGTGCTTATTCATGCTGCTTCGGGTGGTGTTGGGCATTTTGGGGTGCAAATGGCCCATCATTTAGAAGCTGAAGTGTATGCTACTGCATCGGCGCAAAAAGAAAATTTTGTAAAAAGTTTAGGAGCCGATTATTTTATTAATTACCAAACAACTCAGTTTGAGGATGTAGCACAAAATATGGATGTGGTATTCGATTTAATTGGCGGCAATTATATAGACCGTTCCTTAAAAACACTGAAAAAAGGAGGCATTATTGTCAGTATTCCTTCGGTTTCTAACGAAAATGTAGAAGCTAAAGCGCAGCAAGCCGGATTAAAAGGGGTTCGGTTTATGATGCAACACAGCCAAGAAGATTTACAACAAATTGCGCAATTATTAGCCAACGAGTTTTTAAAACCACACATCGCCCACCGGTTTTCTATAGACGAGATAAGAGCCGCTCATACCGCTTTAGAACGGGGGCACATTACCGGAAAAATTGTCGTCACGGTTCCTTAATCAACCTATTTTTTGTCAATCTGAATGAGAGACGATAAAAACGTTTCATTAATTCAAAAATATGATTATTTTTGTCGCACCCAAAAGGGGGATTAGCTCAGTTGGCTAGAGCGCCACGCTGGCAGCGTGGAGGTCAAGGGTTCGAATCCCTTATTCTCCACTTTTCACTCGGTTTTACGTCCTATCGGTAAAACCGAGTTTTTTATTGTTAATAAAACGTACCTTTTAGACTTAATTATTGGACTCTTCTAGAATTTAAATGACGAAAAAAAGTAATGATTCTATTTTTTCGGTTTTTCACACAATTTATTCAGTCTTAATAAGGTAGGTTATGTTTACATAGATTGCTGATTATAAAATAGATAACTTATATTTACGCCGTGTTAAATCTTACTTAGAATCTTTCTAAATTATATTGCTTTCCGCAAACTAAGCCGTATCTTTGCACAGAGTAAATAAGTTATTGCTAAAGACGTTAGTTTATTCATTCTCAAACTATAGAAAAAACAGACATGAAATATACCGAAGACGATCTTAAGAAGGAGCTGGAGACCAAGGAGTATGAGTATGGTTTTTATACAGACATTGAGTCTGATACCATTCCTCCGGGGTTAAACGAAGATGTTGTCCGGCTCATTTCAAAAAAGAAAAACGAGCCCGAATGGCTTACTGAATGGCGTTTAGACGCTTTTCGCATCTGGAAAGGGATGAAAATGCCTAGCTGGGCGCATGTGAATTTTAAAGAGCCCGATTATCAAGCTATTTCGTATTACTCCTCTCCTACTAAAGGAGCTCGCTACGAAAATATAGATGAAGTAGACCCTGAATTGCTTGATACGTTTAACAAACTAGGCATCTCTATCGAAGAACAAAAGAGATTGGCCGGAGTGGCGGTAGATGTAGTGATGGATTCTACCTCTGTTGCAACCACTTTTCAAAAAACCTTGGCTGAAAAAGGAATTATTTTCTGCCCAATTTCAGAGGCTATTGAAAAGCATCCGGAGTTGGTACGAAAATACCTGGGAACCGTTGTGCCTAAAACCGATAACTTTGAAGCAGCTTTAAACTCAGCTGTTTTCAGTGATGGTTCTTTCTGTTACATTCCTAAAGGGGTTCGTTGCCCGATGGAGCTTTCTACCTATTTCCGCATTAATCAAGGCGGAACCGGACAGTTTGAACGCACCCTACTTATTGCCGATAAAGACAGTTATGTAAGCTATCTAGAAGGATGTACTGCTCCGAGCCGAAAAGAAAATCAGTTTCACGCGGCCGTAGTAGAGCTCATTGCTTTAGAAGGAGCCGAAATAAAATATAGTACCGTGCAAAATTGGTTTCCGGGTGATAAAGAAGGAAATGGTGGCGTGCTTAATCTTGTAACCAAACGCGCCATAGCCGAAAAAGGAGCTAAAGTTAGCTGGACGCAGGTTGAAACCGGTAGTGCTGTTACTTGGAAATACCCCAGTTGTATTTTAAAAGGTGATAATTCTATTGGTGAGTTTTACTCTATTGCCGTTACTAACAATTACCAACAAGCTGATACCGGCACCAAAATGTTGCATTTAGGTAAAAACACCAAAAGTACCATCATCTCTAAAGGAATTTCTATTGGTCACTCGCAGAACAGCTATAGAGGTCAGGTAGAAATCAGTAAAAACGCAGACAATGCCCGTAACTTCTCTCAATGTGATTCACTTTTAATGGGTAATAAATGTGGGGCACACACTTTTCCTTACATAGATGTTAAAAACAAAAGTGCACAAATAGAACACGAAGCTACCACCAGTAAAATTGGGGAAGACCAGATTTTTTATTGCAATCAGCGAGGAATTGATACCGAAAAGGCTATCGCGTTAATTGTAAATGGGTTTGGAAAAGAGGTATTGAACAAATTACCGATGGAATTTGCCATTGAAGCTCAAAAACTTCTAGAAATTTCTCTTGAAGGATCGGTTGGTTAAAAATAACGTATTGTATCTGAAAGAAACCGGGAGCTACATGAAAAAATTAGTGTTAATGAGTGTTTTCTTACTGCTACTTGTTGGATGTAACAACGCCAAGAAAACCAATAGCAGCGCCAAAGAAACCTCAACAAATGTTCAAGTAATAACCGGTAAATTCATATACACTAAAAAAGCAGCCGTAATTAATGGCAATGATTTTATTTACGGCGTAGCGCCAGACTCTATGGCAAAAGTATTGGCGCAAAAAGTAAAGCCTATAAAATTAAATGAGTACGATATGGTTCCGGTTGTAGTAAAAGGCAAATTACTACCCAACCCTAAAAAGGAAGAATGGGACACTATTGTAAAAATTACGAAAATATTATTTATATCAAAGTCAAAACCAGATGCTGCTATTAAAGTAAATAGCAACTAAACCCAATAATTATGCTACAGATTAAGAACTTGCACGCCAATGTTGAAGGCAATGAAATATTGAAAGGCATCAATCTCGAAATAAATGCGGGCGAAATTCACGCAATAATGGGCCCTAATGGAAGCGGAAAAAGCACCTTAGCTTCTGTTATTACCGGCAACCCTTATTATGAAGTTACCGAGGGAGAAATCATCTTAGATAACCAAGAAATCTCAGAATTAGAAGCAGATGAACGTGCCCATAAAGGCATTTTCCTTTCTTTTCAATATCCGGTTGAAATCCCTGGCGTTTCAGTCATGAATTTTATGCGTACCGCTATAAATCAAACCCGAAAAGCAAAGGGCCAAAAAGAAATGTCTGGTAAAGAAATGATGCAACTTCTCAAGAAAAATGCAGCTCTTTTAGGCATAGACGCTAAATTTTTAAAACGTTCCTTAAACGACGGTTTTTCAGGGGGGGAGAAAAAACGAAACGAAATTTTTCAAATGGCTATGCTCGATCCTAAACTGGCTATCTTAGACGAAACCGATTCAGGTCTTGATATTGATGCCCTTAAAATCGTAGCTGACGGAGTAAACAAATTACACCGCCCAGACAATGCCTGCTTGGTTATTACACACTACCAACGCCTGTTGTCTTACATAGTGCCCGATTTTGTACACGTTTTATTAGATGGAAAAATTGTAAAAACAGGAGGAAAAGAACTTGCACTTAAACTAGAAGCACAAGGATATGATTGGTTAAAAAGAGAAATTCAGGAGGCCTAAACCCCCATTTTAAACAATCATTTTATTTTCTAAAAGGTATTTCAACTACCTGAAACAGGTCTGAATAAAGAAAAAGAGACTGTTGAAATGCCGCTCAAAAAAATTGTATTAATTATGGATTTAAAAGAAAAATTAATTTCGGCTTATCCTACTTTTGAAACGCAGGCTCATACTTGTAAAGAAATAAGCGCCATTCGCAAAGAAGCGCTTAAAAATTTTGAGACCCTAGGTTTTCCCACCAAACATGAAGAAACTTGGCGTTACACCTCTTTGCGTCCGGTTCTAAAACCCGATTATAGTTTATTGCCCAAGACTACTCAAACGCTCACTCAACAAGATATAAATGAGTATGCTGTTGAGAATATAGATTCTTATACCCTGATTTTTGTTGACGGTGTTTTCTCACCTAGTCTTTCTACTCCAACAACTAAAGATATTACAGCCTGCCCATTATCAGAGGCCTTTCAGTCGGATGCTTTAAAACCCATTGCACAACAGTATTTTAACACCGTTGCGCCCAAAGATGATAGTTTAAGCTCTTTAAACACGGCCTTTGCTCACGAAGGAGCTTTTGTACACGTAAAAGCCAATACGGTTGCAGACAAACCTATACAATTACTGTATTTTTCGACCGGAAACGAACAAGCCATAATGGTTCAACCCCGCAATTTGGTTGTGGTTGATAAAAATGCACACGTACAAATTATTGAACGTCACCAAAGTTTGGGAAACAATCCAACTTTAACCAACACACTTACTGAAGTTGTGGTAGCCAACTATGCCGTTGTTGATTACTATAAAATTCAAAATGACCAGTATACTGCTTCGTTAATAGACAATACTTTTGTTGTTCAAAAAGACAACAGTAATTTTACCAGTCACACGTTTTCATTTGGCGGAAAATTAACCCGAAATAATCTAAAAGCTTCTCAAGAAGGGTCTCACATCAACACTACTTTTAAAGGAGTAACCATTTTAGAAGGAAAACAGCATGTAGATCACATTACTCACGTACATCACACCCAACCCGATTGCGAGAGTCATCAGGATTATAAAGGAGTGTTTGATGAGCAGTCTGTAGGAGTGTTTGACGGCTATATTTTAGTCGATAAGATTGCTCAAAAAACAGATGGCTATCAAAAAAGTGATAACCTATTGATGAGTGATAAAGCTACAGCTCATGCCAAACCACAGCTAGAAATTTATGCCGATGATGTAAAGTGTAGTCATGGCTGTACCGTTGGACAAATAGACAAAGAAGCCTTGTTTTATCTAGAATCCAGAGGAATTCCTAAAAAAGAAGCCCGAGCGCTAATGATGTTTGCATTCTCTGCCAAAGTACTTAACAGTGTGAAAATTCCGGCGCTCAGACAACGTATTCACAAACAAATCGCTCTTAAATTAGGCGTGAATATTGGTATGGATGATTAGCCCACTCATGAAAAACTATTCCTCCTAACGGAAATATTTCAGAAAACCTTGTTTGTCTAGGTTTTGCACAGGCCACATGGATTATCAAATGGCCCAAAAATAAATAGTATTGATAATGTTAGATATTCAAAAAATACGTGCTGATTTTCCCATTCTTTCGCGTAAAGTGAACGGAAAACCCTTGGTTTATTTTGACAATGCCGCTACCTCACAAACCCCGCAACCGGTAATAGATTGCATTGTTGACTATTATCAAAAACACAACGCCAATATTCACCGAGGGGTGCATGCCTTATCGCAAGAAGCTACAGAACTCTATGAAGATGCTCGCGACACCCTGCGCACCCATTTTAATGCAGAAAAACGCGAAGAAATCATCTTTACTGCCGGAACAACTCACAGTATAAATTTAGTGGCCAGCGGATTTACTTCACTCTTAAAAAAGGGAGATGAGGTAATTGTTTCTACCATGGAACACCACTCTAACATTGTTCCTTGGCAATTTTTATGCGAAAGAACCGGCGCCGTTTTAAAAGTGATTCCCATTACCAAAGAAGGAGAACTCGATTTAGCCGCTTTTGATAAACTATTTTCTGACAAAACAAAAATGGTGTTTATCGGGCACGTCTCAAACGCGCTTGGCACCATTAACCCCATTAAAGAAATTGCTGCAAAAGCTCACCAGCACGGAGCTGCCATCTTAGTAGACGGAGCGCAAGCTGTGCCTCACCTTAAACCCGATGTACGCGATTTAGATGTAGATTTTTACGCCGCTTCCGGCCATAAAATGTGCGGCCCTACCGGAATTGGTATTTTATATGGCAAAAAAGAATGGCTCGAGAAACTACCCCCTTATCAAGGAGGCGGTGAGATGATTGATCAGGTTACTTTTGAAAAAACTACCTACGCCCCACTTCCGCATAAATTTGAAGCCGGAACCCCTAATATCTGTGGATCCATTGCTTTAGGAAAGGCTGTAGAATACCTCAACCAGATTGGATTGGACCACATTGCTGCATACGAACACGAACTTTTACAACTTGCCACCAAAGAACTACTTGCCATAGAAGGTTTAAAAATCTATGGAACCGGGTCTCAAAAAACAGCTGTCGTTTCCTTTAATATAGAAGGGTTACACCCTTATGATATTGGCTCTATAGTCGATAAATTAGGAATTGCTGTACGCACCGGACACCATTGCGCCCAACCGGTAATGGATTATTACCACATACCGGGAACCGTGCGCGCTTCACTCGCTTTTTACAATACCAAAGAAGAAATTTATACCTTTGTAGAAGCTGTAAAACGCGCCAAAACCATGTTATCATGAAAATAAAGTTTGCTGTTATAGTAATGACTCTTTTATCCTTTTCTTGCAAAAGCAGTAAAGAAAATAGCACTCAAAAACCTTTGCATAGCGGCACCTACCACATTTTATCGGTAAATGGAGATACGGTGACCTCTTATAATATTACATTAAAAATTGATACCGAAAAGAAACGCGTTTCCGGCAATGCAGGATGCAATGGCTACAGCGCTTTCTATACCTTAGAAAAAGACACGATAGAAATGGGATTAGCGCGTGTAACCACACAATACTGCAAAGGAAAAATGGCGGTAGAACGAAGCTACCTAAAAAGCCTAAAACACATTACCCGCTACCAGTACAAGACCTCAAAACTCTTGCTCCGTTCAGCTGATGGAAAGTACACCATTACGGCAACACAAGAAACAACTCCTAAAAAACAATAGCTTAACCTTGAGCAAAATAGAAGAAATACAGGCAGAAATTGTTGACGAATTTTCCTTTTTTGAAGATTGGATGCAGCGGTATGAGTATATGATTGATTTAGGAAAATCATTACCGCTGATTGCCGAAGAATACAAAACAGACGACAATCTTATTAACGGCTGCCAAAGCAAAGTGTGGGTACATGCCCAAATGAATGGAAATAAATTGGTTTTTACAGCTGATAGCGATGCCATTATCACAAAAGGAATTATAGCTATTCTTATTCGGGTTTTTTCTAATCAAACCCCGAAAGATATTGCCAAAGCAAAAACAACTTTTATTGATGAAATTGGGCTGAAAGAACACTTATCGCCTACTCGAGCCAACGGACTCGTAAGCATGGTAAAACAAATAAAAATGTATGCCATTGGCTATCAATCAAAAACAAACTAAAACTTAAAATTATGGCCGAAGAAATAGATGTAAACCAATTAGGAGAACAAATAGTAAAAGTACTTAAAACTTGCTATGATCCTGAAATTCCGATAGATGTGTATGAGCTGGGGCTTATTTATGACGTTATGGTAAATGAAGAAACCCGCGACGTAAAAATCTTAATGACTCTAACGACCCCCAACTGCCCGGTAGCAGAAAGTTTACCACAAGAAGTTAAAGAAAAAGTACGTTCTGTAGATATGGTTAATGAAGTAGAACTAGAATTGACCTTTGACCCTCCTTGGTCTCAAGAACTCATTAGCGAAGAAGGTCGTTTAGAACTCGGCTTACTCTAGCACTACTTAACGCACCTTATAAAAATGCCCATTCTTTACGAGATATGGGCATTTTTTTTGGCAAAAGGTTTTTTCTTATGCCGTAGAAATTCAAGTAATAAATACCTGTTGTGCATATAGGGCTTATTTTGCTAACAAATATTCGTTCTGATAGTTAAAAAGAATACATTGAATACATCTTGTCACGCTGAGCTTTACCTGCCTGTGGCAGGTAAACTCACTTTGACAATATACATACTTAAATGATTTTAATTACCACAAATGCACAACAGGTTTATAAATATAATTTGCCTTGGGTGCGGTATTATGGGCACATTTAAATCTTCTATTATTGGCCGCACGACTTCTACCCGTTAACAATTGCTGATTTATCTATATTACCCTTTCCTTCTATATTTAAAGCATAATTTAGGCATAAATCTTAAAACAACACAAAAAAGTAATTTTTATTTTAAATTTAACTAAAAAATGAAGCTGTTATATAAAAAATAGTGATTATATGTTAACTTTTATTGTAAACTACAAAATACCATTATTTTAGCCCTAATTCTGTTAAATACACCTGTAATTAGTCAAATAAATAAGAATATTATATGCTTATTTCTTTCAAATGCAATCTAACTATGACAATAATAAAGCCTATGAAAAATAAAAATTATTTCTTACCGCTCATCGTCACTTTGTTTCTGATGCAAATCACTTTTGCCCAGAAAATCATCTTACCTTATCAGGAAGTCGGAGGTGTACCTATAGTTAAGGTTACGATTGATAGCAATGCTTACGATTTTGTGTTTGATACAGGAGCTATGCGAACGCTAATTAATTCCGACAAAATTAAAGGGCTCAATATCATTGATTCTGCCCGTTTCAAAGGACTATTTGAAC
>CAZOGC010000010.1:0-85796 GCA_964579505.1 uncultured Flavobacteriaceae bacterium
GGTTTGGTACGTCAGCTACTGCCGTAAATTTTTTAAGTTTAGTCATTTAATTCAGTTTTTAAAGCCTTAATTAAGGCGTCAATTTCAGTTTCAGTTACGCCCAAAGACGGGAGAATACGCAAGGTGTTGGGTTGAGAAGCGTTACCGGTAAGGATATGGTGTGTTTTCAACAAGTTTAAACGCACCGGAGCACAAGCGCGATCGAGTTCAACCCCAACCATCAAGCCACGGGCACGCACTTCTTTGATGTGGTCAACTTCGTCTAATTTACAGCCAAAATAGTCGCCCATTTTTACGGCATTGTCCATCAATTTTTCAGCGTCTATCACCTCTAAAACCGCTAAAGCAGCTGCGCAGGCCAAATAGTTACCGCCAAAAGTGGTCCCTAACATTCCCTTTTGAGGTTTGATTTTAGGCGAAATCAACAGACCGGCAACCGGAAAGCCATTGCCCATTCCTTTAGCCATCGTAATGATATCAGGTTTTACCCCACTACTCTGGTGCGCAAAGAAATTTCCTGTACGGCCATAACCAGATTGCACCTCATCTGCAATAAAAACAGCATCGTTTTGTTGACAGAGTGTTGCGATGGTTTTTAAAAACGCATCAGTTGGTAGTTGCACGCCGCCAACGCCTTGAATACCTTCAACAATTACCGATGAAAAATCGTGTTCAGCAAAGGCTTGTTTTACGGCTTCAACATCGTTAAAGGGCGCAAAAACAACATTGTCAGATTCATTTACCGGCGCGACAATTTTTTTGTTATCTGTTGCCGCTACGGCCACTGAAGTGCGTCCGTGAAAGGCTTTTGAAAAAGCTAAGACTTTCTTTTTTCCGTTGTGAAAAGACGCTAATTTGATGGCATTTTCATTAGCCTCAGCACCGGAGTTAACCATAAACAATTGGTAATCGTTATAACCGCTAAGACGCCCTAAAAGATCAGCTACTTCTTGTTGAATAGAAATATGGACTGAGTTAGAATAAAATCCGATATTTTTAAGCTGCTCACTAATTGTTTCTACATAATGTGGATGAGAATGCCCAATAGAAATCACAGCGTGTCCGCCGTATAAATCTAAATATTTATGAGATTTATCATCCCACAGATAACAACCATTGGCCCTAACCGGCGTTAAATCAAAAAGGTTGTAAACATTAAATAATTCCATTATATCTTATTTTTATCGACTTAATAAGCCATAGGTTTGAGATGAAGACCTGTATCTTCAGCAAAACCAAACATCAAATTCATATTTTGAACGGCCTGCCCGGCAGCTCCTTTTAGCAAATTGTCAATTGCGGCGTGTACGACCAAAACATTTCCTTGTTTTTCTAATTGTATCACACACTTATTGGTGCTTACAATTTGTTTTAAATTGATAGCTTGTTTTGACACGTGCACGAAGACTTCATTTTTATAAAAATATTCATAAAGCGCGTACAAATCATCTAAGCTATCCGCTATTTCTACAGCGGCGCTAATAAATATTCCACGCGGAAAATCGCCTCGCCAAGGCACAAAATTCACTTGTACTTCAGCCTTATTAAGATGCTCTAAAGTCAACTTAATCTCATCCATATGCTGATGAGTTAAGGTTTTATAGGCCGACACATTGTTGGCGCGCCAAGAATAGTGAGTGGTCGGTTTAGGCTCCACCCCTGCTCCGGTACTTCCGGTAATTCCGGTAGCAAACACTTTTTTGAGTTTTTGTTGACTAGCCAAAGGAAGCAAGGCGTATTGTAATCCTGAAGCAAAACAACCCGAATTGGCTACGGCATTAGCTGTTTTGATTTCTTCTTTGTGTACTTCTAAAAGTCCATAAATAAATTGACGGTTTTTAAACTGTCCGTTTAATCGAAAATCATTACTCAAGTCAATTAATTTAGTCTCCGCAGGGACAGCGTGCGCTTCTAACCAAGGTTTACTTTGCTTATGCGGCAAACACAAAAACAAAATATCAACTGATTGATCAGCCTCCGCAACAAAAGTCAGGTCTGTTTCACCAAATAAATCTTGATGTAGATCCGTTATTTTTTGTCCGGCACAACTTCTACTCGTCGTAAAACACAAGTCAACATTAGGATGATTGAGCAACAAACGCGTCAACTCTCCTCCTGTATATCCGGTTCCACCTATAATTCCTGCTTTAATTTTATGACTCATAATTTCCGTTTATTTGGTGGTAAATAGTGAGTGAATTTGCTAAGATTTTAGAGAAGCCTTTGACATCTTCACCCGTCCAAGCTTTGTTCATTTCACCATATTGTGCAAATTTGTTAGACATTAAATCATAAGGCGATTCAATTCCCTTAACAATAAATCGATAAGGCAATAACGATACAAAAACCCTCCCGGTTACGCTGTTTTGCGTTCCTTCAAAAAAGGCTTCGATGTTACGCATTACCGGCTCTAAAAACAAAGCCTCGTGCAACCACTTGCCATACATTGTTGCCATTTGGTCTTTGACCATCATCTGATTTTGAGACAAGGTGTGTTTTTCGAGCAAGTGATGTGCTTTAATACTGATTAATGCTGAAGCCGCTTCAAAACCTACTCGCCCTTTAATACCGATAATGGTATCGCCAACGTGAATATCGCGACCAATACCAAAAGGAGCCGCTAAGCTTTCCAGTTTTTTAATAGCCTGCGAGGGGTGTGTGAATTTTTCGTCATTAATCCCTACTAATTCACCTTTTTCAAACACCAAAACGTGATCTTCAGGCGTTGTTTTTTCAACTTGAGACGGGAATGCTTCTTCCGGCAAATATTGATCAGAAGTCAAGGTTTCTTTTCCTCCTACTGAAGTTCCCCAAAGTCCTTTATTGATAGAGTATTTAGCCTTCTCAAAATCCATATCTACATTGTGCTTTTTTAAGAAAGCTATCTCTTCCTCACGACTCAATTGATTGTCGCGAATAGGCGTGATAATTTCGACGCCCGGCGCCATAATTTGAAATACCACATCAAAACGCACTTGATCATTACCGGCGCCAGTGGAGCCGTGACAAATAGCTTGCGCGTCGATTTTCACTGCGTAATCAGCAATAGCCTGCGCCTGAATAGTACGCTCAGCACTTACTGATAGCGGATAGGTGTTGTTTTTAAGCACATTGCCAAACAGCAAGTATTTTACACAAGAATCGTAATAACTTTCTACCGCATCAATACATTGATAAGAAGCCACGCCTAAATCTAATGCCTTTTTTTCGATGATTGCAATTTCGTCAGCAGAGAAACCGCCTGTATTTACCGTTACGGCGTGCACCTCACAGTTTAGCGTTTTAGAAAGACACAAGGCACAATAAGTGGTATCTAAGCCTCCACTATAGGCTAAAACTACTTTATTTTTCATCGTTTTTATGTTTTGAAGGATCAAATAACATTGCTGTACACAGACAATGTTTTCTATTTTTACTTTTTAAGATTTGAAAATTGACACAAGTTTCACAGCCTTTCCAAAAGGCCTTATCTTGTGTTAACTCAGAATAAGTCACTGGTGAATAGCCCAGTTCGCTATTGATTTTCATCACGGCTAAGCCTGTGGTTAATCCAAATATTTTAGAATCCGGATAATTTTCACGCGACAATTTAAATACGGCTTGTTTAATTTTACGCGCTAGGCCGTGTTGGCGAAACTGCGGATTGACAATCAGTCCTGAGTTGGCTACATACTTGCCGTGTGTCCAGGTTTCGATATAACTAAATCCGGCCCAGGTACCATCATCAGTAAGAGCGATTATTGCTTTACCCTCTCGCATTTTTTGTTCAACATATTCAGGCGTACGCTTAGCGATACCAGTTCCGCGCACTTTTGCAGAACTCGCCATTTCATCAACAATAATTTGTGTAAAATTGCAGTCTCTAGAGTCTGCTTGTCTTATAATGAATTTCACTGCTATAACAATACTTAAAATTTAGCTGACAAATCTATACTATATGTTTATATATTTTAGTATTACTAGTTATGATATTTATTTACAAGTATTAAAATAGTTTTATTATCTATTTTTATGTAAATAATATTAATATGGATTTGAAAATAACAATAAGAAAGAGTTATTCTGGTGATTTTATCTATTTCTGTCTCAAAGAAAAGACCCAAAAAACTGGTTTCTGGAGGTGTAAATTGATTGAAAACGCCGTTAAAAATGCGTAAAGGGTAAAATGAAGGGCAAAGATTGCATCGTATAACGGGGAAAAAGACTAAAAAGGGACGGGGTTAGGATAAAGAGAAAATTCTTTAGAGTTATTCTTTTAGTTTCTGTTCTTTTTTGCATTGCCCAAAAAAGAACCAAAAAAGTCTAGACTTACTAAAAAAATAGAAGAAAATACTACGGAACCATCAGCCACTGGATTAAAATAACTTGCCTCCTACCGTCGGCGTCGAGCAGATTTTAATCCTCAGGCCAACGCTGCTTCCTTGATTTTTACTATTTTTTTAGATAGGTCGTTGACAAATCCCCACTACTTTTAATTATAATCGGGATATTTTACAACAATATGCTTACAAATATTTGTATCTCAATTTATTACATTCATTACGTAAGCGTATAACTCTAAAATTCTTTATTTAAACGCAGAGAGTGTGGATAAACACATTATTGTTGCAAGTAAAAGTAAAGAATAGCTGAAAATTGTTCCGTTAGATAAGGCAACGACAGTCTACTTTTTATAGATATTGGGGCAAAATAGCCGCATTTATTTGGGCATGTGAGTTGTGATAGACTACCTTTTCATTTTTTAATAAGATGAGCTGAGGAGATTCGTGCCATACTTGAAAACGAGCGGCTATTTCTTGTGAAACAGTACGCCGTTCTAGTACGTTTACCCCATAGAGCATTAGTTTATCATCCCATTCGTTGCGATACTCAGCTTCAAAACGACGCAACACCATCTTACTTATTCCGCAGCGTGTAGAATGTTTATAGATTACGACTAGCTTACCGTTAGATTGCAACAGCAGTTTATCTAACTGCTCAACCGACTCTAAAAAATGCCAAGGCAGTATTTTTTGTTCTTCTTTTTTCTTTGACCGTGTTCCGAATAGTTTCATATACCCCTATTTATTTTTGTAAAGATACAAATCAACTATATGTGAAGAATACTTACCACTTTTTCCACCAAGGCTTTTTTGCATCTTCTGAATAGCCATATCCGTAACCATAGTTATAACTATAGCCATAGCCATATCGTGTATTTTTACCTATGCCATTAATAATGATGCCTATATGTTTTAATTTACCAACATTTACCATTTTTTCGACATGCTCCATCAATTTTTTGTCGGTATAATTGGCCCGAGTCACATAAAGTGTTATGTCTGCATAATCTGAAATAAGTAAGGTATCTGTTACTAACAACGTTGGGGCAGTGTCTACAATAATACAGTCATACTGCTCTTTGGCTTCATCTAAAAGTTCTTTAAACCGATTACTCATCAATAGTTCTGCCGGGTTGGGAGGAATAGCTCCTGAAGTAATTAAATGGAGGTTCTCAAAATATTTATCTCCGGTATGAATCAAATCACTCATTTTTAGTGTATCATCACTCAAATAATGTGTAACCCCTTTATCGTTTTTTTGAATGCCCTCATAATATCTATGGGTCTGTGGGTTACGCAAATCGCATCCAATAATCAATGTTTTTTTACCGGTTGAAGCTATACTATGCGCTGTATTAACGGCAGTAAATGTTTTTCCTTCTCCTTTTATAGTAGAAGTAACGAATATAAGTTGTGCGTGTTCTTTGTTTTTATGAACCGAATTAAAATATGCTAAATTGGTTCTTAATATTCTAAACGCTTCTGCCAAAATACTGTGATCGTTGCGTATAATAAGCAAGTTTTCTCCTTTTTCTACTTGCGGAACCTCAGCTAACACCGGAATATTAGGCAATAGTGCTTCAATACTTTCTCTGCCGGATATTTTGGTGTCAAACAAGAATTTAATGTATAAAAAACCAAAAGGAATCAATACGCCTAAAATTAGCCCTCCTAAATAAATAATTTTTGATTTGGGAGCGATAGGAATGGGGTTCGTATAGGCATAATCTACCACTTTTATGCTAGGAGTAGTAACCGAGTACTGTAAGGCTGCCTCTTCTCTCTTTTGCAACAAGAAGAGATACAATTTTTCTTTTATCTCTCGCTGTCTAACAATGCCTCGCATGCCTTTGGTCATCTGGGGTATTTTGTATAGTTGGTTAGCAGAAGCATCTTCTCTACTCTTCAGGTTTTGTAAAGAAATGGTTAAACTATGAATATAGCCATCTACACTGGTGACTATATTTTGTTTAATGTTATCTAATTTAGTTTCTATAGATTTGACATAGGGGTTTTTTAAAGTTGCGGACGTTAACAAGTCGTTGCGTACAGCAACTTGTTCGTTATACAAAGCCGTAAGTTGGTTGACGGCATCGCTTTCAATACCCAAATTAGCCGGAAGCAAGGTGTATTTCTTACTTTTGGTTAGTTGTTGTTTAAAGGCTTTAGCCATTTCTATCTGTACTTGAATTTGAAATCTTTTTTGCTCTGATTCAAATTCTTTTCCATAAAGTTGTTTAGTGGTAGACTCTAGTGTAACTAGTCTGTTAGATTGTTTGTAATTAACCAACCCGGTTTCAACGGTATCCAATTCATGAGACAATAAACGTAGCCGTTGCGTTACAAATAGTTCGGTACGTTTAGAAACCAGTTGTTTATCGCGAATACCATCTTCGTTAAATTTTTGAATAAGGGTGTTGATAATTGCCTCGTTTTTAGTTGTATTGCTTCCTTTATAGGCAATATTAAGAACATCACTATCATCTCCCACTTGGGTAACGGTAATATTTTTGAGAATATGGTCTATAGCATCAGCCGTAAAAATGTGTTTAAACGTATAATGATTTTCCGAATCATCTGTTGAGGTAACCGTATAAAGCGGGTTTTTGATAACGATAAAATTATAAGCCCCCATTTTGATGGGAACATTATAAGAAGCTTTTTTAGGCGGCACCTCGTCTTCTATTCCTATCGTAAACTGAGTAGGAGAAGTTAGTGTAACAGTAAATATCGGCAGTTCTTCATCATTAGATAATACACTATCTACCTCATTCCATCTTACAATAAAAGGAGTTTGACGTTGCCATATTTCAACGTCTTTTATACCATCATCAAGATAATATACCGTATTGAGATGTAAACTTTTAACTACCGAATCTAATAACTTTCTTGACTTGATAACTTCTATTTCATTTTCAAGATTAACCTTGTCCATGTTCAATAAATCACTTGCTCCTTCAAGTCCGGAGAGGTCTATTCCATTGTCCTTTGGTTCTAAAATTTTTATTTCGGCAGTCGTTTTATAGACGGTTGTTGAATAGTGGGCATAGATAAAAGCTATGGCTACACAGGTTACTACCCCCAACACAAACCAACGCCAGTAATGCAAGTATTGAAAAACTAATTTTTTAATATCTTCTTCTTGACCTTCATTTTCAATCTCAAAGGCCCTTTGATTGTCCTCTTTCATAATTTTTTCTACCTAAATATAATTACAGCAGCACTTAACAAAATGGAAGCCACAGAAAGAATATTTCCAACGGTTCCAATATACCCGGCCGTTTTTACTTTAGGATTATTGGGGGGTACATAAACCACATCATTTTGTCGTAGATAATAAAAAGGACTGTTCATCCAATCTGATTTAGTTAAATCAATATGTTTATACACGCGTTGATCTCCCTGGGTTCTAATAATCAAAATATTGTGGCGTTGCCCATGTATGGTAAGGTCTCCAGCCATTCCTAATACTTGTGGTAGTGTAATTTGAGCATCCGAAATAGGAAAGGTTCCGGGGCTTTTAACTTCTCCCAACACTGTAACTTTGTAGTTTATTCGACGAACAGAAACGGTTAATGATGAGACATAAGGCGCTATCTTTCGCTTTAATAATTTTTCAATTTGATTGGTTGTTTTTCCCAACACATGAATGGCACCTAGCTGAGGAAAAACAATATCTCCATCTTTGTCTACTAAATAGCCTTTTAATTTGAGGAGTGCTATATTGTTAGAATTAACACTTAGACTACTAGAGGTTCCGGGTTTGTCAAATTGGAACGGAATTAGAGCCTTGGGGTCTAAAGAAGTTAAACGAATGTACAAGATATCATCAACCTGAATAGTAGGTTGTTGAATAATGGAGTCTATATTAGTAAGTTGGGTATTTTCTATATTCTGAAAGTACAGAATATCCTGTTTTGAGGCACAACTCACTAAAGACAATGCGAAAAGAATAAAAATCAGTTTTTTCATAATAGGTAACAAATATATAATTTTATACGTAAGCCCTCACATTTTTTTAACACAAAGTAATAGCCTACATCTCTCAATACCTTACTGTAAAAGATTATCTATATCTCTTTTAAAAGGGCAGCTTTATCATTTCTTTCACCCCTATTTAGATGGCAAATAGGTATCTTTAAAAATCTTATGAGAATAATACTCATTTAGGGCTGCAACTTTGTAGATACTGAAAAAATGGCATCGTATAATTGAAAAAAAAACGTCATTTTGTCGCTTTTATTGTAAGGCATGTTTATTGACAAGAATTAAGTACTTTATTGTTAAAACAAAAGCTATGAATTTTAAAAATTTCACTATAAAATCACAAGAGGTCATACAACAAGCGCAACAATTAGCGCACGATTATGGCCATCAACAAATAGAAAATGAGCATATTTTTAAAGCTATTATGATGGTTGATGAAAATGTGGCTCCTTTTATATTAAAAAAACTAGGGATTAATCTCTCCATTTTTCAGCAAGTACTAGACAAAACACTAGAAAGCTTTCCTAAAGTAAGTGGTGGAGACATCATGTTTTCGCGTACTGCCGGTACCATGTTGAACGAAGCCACCAGTATTGCCCATAAAATGAAAGATGAATATGTTTCTGTAGAACACCTCATCTTGGCTATTTTTAGATCAAAGAGTAAAGTGGCTCAAATTTTAAAAGATCAAGGGGCAACCGAAAAAGAGCTGCAAGCAGCAATAAGTGAGCTTCGTAAAGGAGGGCGTGTTACTTCACAAAGTGCTGAAGAAACGTACAATTCTCTTACAAAATATGCAAACAACCTTAATAAGATGGCTGAAGAGGGTAAATTGGACCCTATTATTGGTAGAGATGAAGAAATACGGCGTATTTTACAAATCTTAACCCGACGAACAAAAAACAATCCTATTTTGGTAGGCGAACCGGGAACCGGAAAAACAGCCATTGCTGAAGGGTTAGCGCATAGAATAATTGCTGGAGACATCCCCGATAACCTAAAAGACAAAGAAATATATGCGCTTGATATGGGTGCTTTAATTGCCGGAGCAAAATTTAAAGGCGAGTTTGAAGAACGCTTAAAAGCCGTTATTAAAGAAGTAAAAAGCAGCGGTGGCAAAGTCATTTTATTTATTGATGAAATTCACACGCTGGTAGGCGCCGGTGGTGGCCAGGGCGCTATGGATGCTGCTAATATTTTAAAACCGGCATTGGCTCGTGGTGAGTTGCGTGCGGTGGGTGCCACTACCCTAGACGAATACCAAAAATATTTTGAAAAAGATAAAGCACTTGAACGCCGTTTTCAAAAAGTATTGGTAGACGAGCCGGATACCGAAAGCGCCATTTCTATTTTACGCGGAATTAAAGAAAAATATGAAACACACCACAAAGTGCGTATTAAAGACGAGGCTATTATTGCTGCGGTAGAACTTTCAGAACGGTATATTACCAACCGATTTTTACCCGATAAAGCCATTGATTTAATGGATGAGGCAGCTTCTAAAATGCGGATGGAAATTAACTCTAAACCGGAAGAGATTGATGTTTTAGACCGCAAAATTTTACAAATTGAAATTGAAATAGAGGCTATTAAACGTGAAAATGACGAAGAAAAATTAAAATCGTTAAGAGCAGAATTAGCTGAATTAAAAGAGCAACGCTCGGGGCTAAATGCGCAGTGGATGAATGAAAAAGAGGTAGTCGACAAGGTGCAGCAAGCCAAAACCGATATTGAAAATTATAAATATGAAGCCAAACGTGCTGAGCGCGAAGGCAACTACGAGAAAGTAGCAGAGTTGCGCTATGGCAAAATAAAAGAAGCACAAGACCGATTAGAAAAATATAAAAAGCAGATTGAGGAAAACAAAGAAAATTCTTCTTTAATAAAAGAGGAAGTTACGCGCGAAGATATAGCCGAAGTTGTGGCTAAATGGACTGGAATTCCGGTAACCAAAATGTTGCAAAGCGAACGAGAAAAGCTCCTTCATTTAGAAGATGAGTTGCACAAACGCGTTATTGGACAAGACGAGGCTATACAAGCCGTAAGCGATGCTATAAGACGTAGCAGAGCCGGGCTTCAAGACGAGAAAAAACCCATAGGCACTTTCTTGTTTTTAGGAACCACCGGAGTCGGTAAAACCGAATTGGCAAAAGCACTTGCTTCTTACTTGTTTGACGATGAAGATATGATGACACGTATTGATATGAGTGAGTACCAAGAACGGCATTCGGTTAGTAGATTAGTTGGGGCGCCTCCCGGATATGTGGGATATGAAGAAGGTGGGCAGCTTACTGAAGCGGTGCGTAACAAGCCTTATTCTGTTGTTTTGTTAGATGAAATTGAAAAAGCACATCCGGATACGTTTAACCTTCTTTTGCAAGTGTTAGATGAAGGACGATTAACCGATAACAAAGGGCGTTTGGCCGATTTTAGAAACTGTATTATCATTATGACCTCTAATATTGGAAGTGAGGTGATAATGAATAAATTTGAAACGCTAGACGACTATAATACGGCTATGGAAGCTTCAAAAATAGAGGTGTTGGGCTTGTTAAAAAAAACCGTTAGGCCAGAATTTTTAAACCGAATAGACGATATTATTTTGTTCTCTCCACTAACAAAAGAAGACATCAGAGCTATTGTAAAACTACAGTTAGTAGGAGTACAAAAAATGTTAGAAAAACAACACATCACCTTAGATGCTACCGATGAAGCCATTAATTATTTAATGCAACGTGGTTTTGACCCACAATACGGGGCAAGGCCGGTTAAGAGAACCCTGCAAAAGGAAGTACTAAATGGGCTTTCAAAAGAAATCTTATCGGGTAAAATATCAACGGAGGCCGTTATTTTGTTAGATTGTTTTGAAGACCATATCGTTTTTAGAAATGAACCGGTCAATAAACACCTTAATATGAATTAATTTTTGAACGATTACAAGAAAAGTAAAATCCCGCTGTAAACAACGCGGGATTTTTTGTACTTATAAAAAGCAGGGCAATAAGCCGGATTCTGTTACTTGTTAAACAAGCCTTTATCATTTATCTGAATGCAAGATTGCTCTTACATTTTAGCTGCCTACCCTCCGGATTGAACGGGTCGCCCTTAAACCGGTATACGTGGCATTGCACCGCATAGAGTTTACCTGATTTCACTACAGCCTTACCTGTACTTGCTTTCTGTTGCACTAGTCCTCTTTTCAATTTAAAATTAAAAAGGACGGCTGTTAGCCGCTATGCTACGCTATGGTGTCCGGACTTTCCTCTCCCTTCTTGTAGGAAAGGAGCGATAAAGTGCCCTGCGGCGCAAAGATACTGTTCTTCTATCATTTTTACGCAAAAAAAGAGTGTATAAAAAAAGCGCTCTTTAAAGAACGCTTTTCAGGTTTATTTTTGATAAAATGGAGTTATTTCTTCAGCATGTTTTTATACTTCTGAGCGGCTTCTTTATTACCTACAATGCGGTTAAGTTGAAATAATTTATTAATTACATTTTGGTTACCTGCATCATATTGTAAATCTTTTTCAAGATATGGAATTGCTTTTTGAAGCATTTCTTTACGTTGTTTAGAAAGCTCATTATATTTCTTAACATCGGCTTTAGACATTCCCAATTGATTCATTTCATCTACAATTTTCTTTTGCTTGGTCAGATAAACATTGGCCATTCCGCGGTAACCATAAGGGTCTTCTGGCGCTGCTTTGATAGCATTTTGATAATAACCTGCTGCTTCATCAATTTTGCCTGCATCAATGGCACCATCTCCTAAAAGGTTGTAATATTTTGAAGCGTGTTCTTTATCAGCTGTTATAAGGTGCTTAATACCGGCTTTATATTTTGCGGTGTCGCCCATTTTTTGATAAACAATAGCTTCCGCTTTTAAAATCTGTAAATCGTTAGGGTTTGTTTCCTTTGCTTTTTGAATGGCAGCAAGCGCTTCCTCTCTTTTGTCTTCTCGTAAATATAATAAAGCAACTTGTTTAATTATTTGCGATGATTTAGACCCGGAACGACGGGTTTCCGGTTTGATGTATTTTCCGGTTTTAACATATAAATCACGGGTGTTTTTATTGTTAAACACTTTTTCTTTTCCTGTTTCTTTGTCAGTAGCTACATATTGTACCGTGTTTCCTTGGTAGCCCATCTCTATTAGCTTGTTGTAATAAGCTAATGCCTGATCGTAATTTTCTGCTAAATATGAGTTATTTGCAGCGGCAAATAACGTAATTGTATCGGCAGGTACCATTTGGTAAGCCGTGTATAATTTTTTAGCAGCTAGCTTATATTTTTTAGCATTGTGATCTGCAATACCGCTGTTAATTAAAGCAGACTCAACTGATTTTATTCCATTATTAGCAGCTTCTTTTTCGCCTAATTTAGCAGCTTTTTCAAAACTGTTTTTAGCAGTGATTAGGTCTTGAAGTTCTCCACTTTTTTTAGCTATATTTAAATAGGTTTTTCCCTTCGCTACATAAAAGCGAGCCTGCCATTTTTCACTTTCTGCTGTAATATTAGGTTCTGCTTGTTTTAAAAATTCTTGGGCGTCTGTAAATTTTCCGCTTTCTATCGATCTTTCTGCTTTTCTTACTTCCGTTTTCTGTGCTAATAACGTTACGCTCGCTAAAAGCATGACAAGGGTTACTAATTTCGTCTTCATAAGGTTGGTTTTTAAATTGACATTTTTATTATTCTTCAGACTTCTCTTCTGTTTGATTTTGAGTACTTCCATCTTCTGTATTTTCATTTTCATCTTCATCATCATCTTCATTAACAATTCGAGCAACTGCTGCAATGGCATCGTCATTCTTTAAGTTAATGAGTCGCACACCTTGTGTGGCACGTCCCATAACTCGTAGATTAGCCACTGCTATTCTGATAGCAATACCCGATTTGTTAATAATCATCAAATCATCTTCATCGGTTACCTTTTTAATGGCTACCAGCTCTCCGGTTTTGTCAGTAATATTAATGGTCTTTACTCCCTTACCTCCTCGGTTGGTTATACGATAATCATCTAAACTAGATCGTTTTCCATAGCCATTTTCAGAAACTACTAAAATATCTACTTCGTCTTTATTAACAACTGCCATTCCTATTACTTCATCCTGATCGCTATCTAAGCGAATTCCTCTCACTCCAGATGCTGTACGTCCCATTGGGCGGGTTTTATCTTCTTCAAAACGGATACATTTTCCGCTTCTTGAAGCCAAAAACACATGACTGTCTCCTGTAGTTAGCTTAGCCGATAAAAGTTCGTCTCCTTCGCGAATGCTTATAGCGCGAATACCGTTGGTTCGTGGACGAGAATATTGTTCTAAAATAGTTTTTTTAACTTGTCCTTTTTTAGTAGACATGATAACGTAATGACTATTGATATATTCTTCGTCTTTTAAATCTTGTGTACAGATAAAGGCTTTTACTTGATCATCTTTATCTATATTAATAAGGTTTTGAATAGCTCTTCCTTTAGAGGTCTTACTTCCTTCTGGAATTTCAAAAACGCGCATCCAATAGCACTGTCCTTTTTGGGTAAAGAAAATCATGTATTGATGATTGGTCCCCACAAACAAATATTCTAAAAAGTCTTCATTTCTTGTGGTAGAAGCTTTGGCTCCTACTCCTCCTCTACGTTGCTTTTTATATTGAGTTAATGGGGTTCGTTTGATATATCCTGCATGAGAAATAGAAATAACCACTTGCTCATCCGGAATCATATCTTCAATACACAACTCAGATCCTGAATAATCAATTACAGAACGACGCGCATCACCAAATTGTTCTTTAACTTCTAACAATTCTTCTTTAATGATCTCCATTCTTCGGTCTTTACTCGCCAGAATATCTTTAAGATCCTCAATGGTTTTCATTAACTCTTCATACTCAGAACGCAGCTTGTCTTGCTCTAATCCGGTAAGTTGACGCAAACGCATTTCTACAATGGCACGTGCTTGAATATCGGTTAATTCAAATCGCTCAATTAATTTTTCTCGAGCTTCATCTGCATTTTTTGATCCGCGAATAAGCGCAATTACTTCGTCTATATTATCAGAAGCAATGATAAGTCCTTCTAAAATATGTGCGCGCTCTTCGGCTTTTTTCAACTCAAATTGTGTACGTCTAACGACTACCTCGTGACGGTGATCTACAAAATAATGTATTAAATCTTTTAAGTTGAGTTGTTGGGGTCTTCCGTTAACTAACGCAATATTATTTACGCTAAATGAAGATTGTAAGGCGGTATATTTATACAAGGTATTCAATACTATATTCGGAATAGCATCGCGTTTCAACATATAAACGACGCGCATTCCCTTACGGTCAGATTCATCGCGAATCAATGAAATACCCTCAATTTTTTTATCGTTTACCAAATCAGCGGTTTTCTTAATCATATCCGCTTTATTAACTTGGTAAGGAATCTCGGTCACCACAATACACTCGCGACCGTTTACCTCTTCAAAATGTGCTTTAGCACGCATTACAATACGTCCACGCCCTGTTTTAAAGGCTTCACGCACTCCATCATAGCCATAGATAGTACCTCCTGTAGGAAAATCAGGAGCTTTGATATGCTGCATCAACCCTTCTATATCTATATCCGTATCATTAATATAGGCTATAATTCCGTCTATTACTTCTGATAAATTGTGTGGGGGCATGTTGGTCGCCATCCCAACGGCAATACCACTAGAGCCATTAACCAGTAAGCTCGGTATTCTGGTGGGTAATACCGTAGGCTCTTCTAGTGTATCGTCAAAATTAAATTGATGATCTACCGTTTCTTTATCAATATCGGTAAGCATAGCTTCACTAAACTTACGCATACGTGCCTCTGTATAACGCATAGCAGCCGGGCTATCGCCATCTACAGAGCCAAAGTTACCTTGCCCGTCAACCATCATATAACGCATACTCCATTCTTGCGCCATACGTACCATGGTATCGTAAACAGAAGAGTCTCCATGGGGGTGATACTTACCCAATACCTCTCCTACAATACGCGCTGATTTTTTATGCGATCGATTAGAAAACAGCCCGAGACCATACATTCCAAATAATACCCGACGGTGAACCGGCTTTAGCCCATCACGAACATCGGGTAATGCGCGTGACACAATGACAGACATAGAGTAATCTATATATGCCGTTTTCATTTCATCTTCAATGTTTATGGGAATCAACTTTGACCCTTCTTCTTCCGCCATAAAATTTGTCTTATGTTTATTTTGTTAGCGCAGCAATTTAAACAATTTCTCTATTATAACTAAGGCTTAGAACGTAAATTACTGTATATTTATTAACAAAACATGAAGAGCCTATCGTTAATAAGTATCTTATCTTTACTTTTGTAAATAGGAATAATTTTCTTCCCTTAGCAGTATAAAATTTTCGGGAACGGTTTTTGACTGTATTCCTGTGTAATCAATCATAATTAGGAGGATTTACCCATGGATGATAATTTTTCACCTCGCGTTAAAGATGTAATAACTTATAGTAAGGAGGAAGCCTTGCGCCTTGGACACGATTTTATAGGTACTGAACACCTTATGTTGGGGCTATTGCGCGATGGCGATGGCAAAGCTATTGATATTTTAGATGTCTTAAATGTAGATTTGGACTATCTACGTCGAAAAATAGAAATTATAAGCCCTGCCAACCCCGAAGCCGGCACCGCCCTTAACGAAAAGAAAAATTTGCACCTCACTCGTCAAGCTGAACGTGCACTAAAAACAACTTTCTTAGAAGCCAAGTTGTTTCACAGCTCTTCTATTAATACAGCTCATCTGTTGTTGTGTATTTTACGCAACCAGAATGACCCAACTACAAAGTTACTTAACCGACTTCATATTGATTACGATACCGTTAAAACAGAATTTAGAACTATGATTACCGGCGATGAAGAAATGATGGATACGCCTACAGACGAAACTCATTTTCCAGAAGAAGGAGGCGCATCTGCCAATGAACCCTCTAAACATAACCCTTTTAAAACCGGTGGTGGAAAATCAGGCAACAAAAGCACTAAAAAATCTAAAACTCCGGTACTTGATAATTTTGGACGTGATCTAACCGCACTAGCTAATGAAGATAAACTAGATCCGGTAGTAGGCCGCGAAAAAGAAATAGAACGTGTTTCACAAATATTAAGTCGCCGTAAAAAGAATAACCCCCTACTCATCGGTGAACCCGGTGTGGGTAAAAGTGCTATTGCTGAAGGGTTGGCGTTACGGATTGTACAACACAAAGTATCGCGCATTTTGTTTGAAAAACGGGTAGTTACATTAGATTTAGCCAGCCTGGTAGCCGGCACTAAATACAGAGGTCAGTTTGAAGAGCGCATGAAAGCCGTCATGAATGAGCTTGAAAAAAATGACGACATTATTCTCTTTATAGATGAAATTCATACCATTGTAGGTGCAGGCGGAGCTACCGGAAGTCTGGATGCTAGTAATATGTTTAAACCAGCCTTGGCACGAGGCGAATTGCAATGCATCGGAGCTACAACTATGGATGAATACCGTCAACATATTGAAAAAGATGGCGCGCTTGAACGCCGTTTTCAAAAAGTGATAGTAGAGCCTACCTCTGTAGAAGAAACCATAGAAATTTTAAATAATATTAAAGACAAATACGAAGCGCACCACAATGTAGTCTATACTGATGAAGCTATCAAAGCTTGCGTTACACTAACCAATCGGTATATGACCGACCGTTTTCTTCCTGACAAAGCTATTGATGCTCTAGATGAAGCCGGATCGCGCGTACATATTACCAACATAGATGTACCTAAAAAGGTTTTAGAGTTAGAAAAACAACTCGAAAAAGTACGTGACACCAAAAATACGGTGGTAAAAAAACAGAAATACGAAGAAGCCGCAAAACTACGCGATGATGAAAAAAATATTCTCACCGAATTAGAAATTGCTACTGAAAAATGGGAAGAAGATTCTAAAAAACACAAGGAAACGGTTAGTGAAGCCAATGTTGAAGATGTGGTTTCTATGATGACCGGTATTCCGGTAAACCGTATTGCGCAAACCGAAAAAAACAAATTAGCCGAGTTAGATATCAGGTTAAAGCAAAATGTTATCGGACAAGATAATGCCATAGATAAGGTAGTTCGCGCCATTCAACGTAATCGCACCGGGTTGAAAGACCCTAACCGCCCTATAGGTTCTTTTATCTTCTTAGGACAAACCGGGGTGGGTAAAACCCAATTAGCTAAGGTGCTCTCAAAAGAACTTTTTGATAGTGATGATGCGCTTGTGCGCGTTGATATGAGTGAGTATATGGAAAAATTTGCTGTTTCGCGATTAATCGGGGCGCCTCCGGGATATGTAGGCTATGAAGAAGGAGGAGAATTGACCGAGCGCGTACGCAGGCATCCCTATTCTGTAGTGTTGCTAGATGAGATTGAAAAAGCACATTCAGATGTCTTTAATACGCTCCTTCAGATTATGGATGACGGGCATTTAACAGACAGCTTAGGACGAAAAGTAGATTTTCGCAACACCATCATCATTATGACGTCAAATATTGGTGCACGTAAGCTGCAAGATTTTGGACTCGGTGTTGGTTTTGGTACGCAGGCTAGAAAAGATCAAGCAGATAATGAAATACAAGCTATCTTACAAAGCTCTCTTAAAAAAACGTTTGCTCCAGAGTTTTTAAACCGAGTAGATGATGTGGTTATCTTTAATGCGCTTGAAAAAGAAGACATTAATAAGATAATTGATATAGAACTTGGCAAGCTCTACAAACGATTAGAAGACTTAGGCTATACCATAGAAATGACCCAAAAAGCTAAAGATTTTATAGCCGACAAAGGCTTTGACCGTCAATATGGCGCTCGTCCATTAAAACGTGCTATTCAAAAATATGTAGAAGATGAGTTGGCTCAGAAAATAGTAAACTCTACTATTGAAGAAGGCGACAAAATTTTAATGGATTTAGATACAAAAGAGGGAGAGCTTACTGTACAGGTTGAAAAAGAAAACAACTCTAAAAAAGAGACTAAGTAATTTTCTAATAACTAAAGGAAAATCCCTCAACCATGTTACCGGTAGAGGGATTTTTTGTGCTTTGCTATGAACGTTTTAGGGTAGTTCAAGCGTTATTTTTTCTCTGTTATTCTACCGCTAAACAGTAAATTTACATCCGGGTCTAAAACAACTTGTTTAGGAACATAATTTACCGGTATATGCAAGATCTCTTTTCGTTTTTTGATTGTAAACGACCGAATTAATTGGTGATTCTCAAATTTAATACCTATCTGTAATGGAAAATGAAACAGTATGGGTTGCGTTTGATTTATAGTAACCGTCACTTCCTTTTTACTAGCATCATAATGCCATACTCCAATCAATTCGGGCTGCCCGGGGGTGTATAACCATTGTTTAAAGAAAGGCTTTAAGTTTTGCCCACTAACTTGTTCCATTACAGTTCTAAAATCACTTGTTGAAGCATTCTTTCCTTTATATTTCTTATAGTATGTTCGTATTCCATTTTGAAAAACTGTATCACCCAGCTTTCTACGTAACATATGTAACGCCCACCCGCCTTTTTGGTACGAATTAGCATTAAGTAACGCCATTAAATTATCGCTTTCCGTTTTATCAACCACCGGTGTTTTTTTTACCCGATAAAATTTTAGTACGGTCTGGCGTTCACGGTTTAACCTCTCTTTAAAGGCTCTTTCGCCATAATGATGTTCAAAATACAAATCGGTAAAATAGGTAGCAAAACCCTCACTAAGCCACAAATGTGGCCAATCAATTTCTGAGGCTTCGTCTCCAAACCATTGATGGGCAATTTCATGCGCCATTAAAGCTGCTAGTTTTTTTTCTTGTTTTGCGGAATCTTTCGGGTTTACAACTACAGAATTCTGATTGTAAAATATATTAGAAGCATCTTCCATTCCGCCAAACCGCGTTTTAGACTGTACGTTAGCCAATTTTTTATACGCATACGGCCCTATATATTTTATGTAAAAGGGTAAGATATCTTTTGCAATAGCATATTGCTTAAATCCGGCTTTTTTGTTGGCAGCAAAAACCCAGGTTTGTATCGGAATATTAGCTACCGTTGCTACATGTTGAACCGCAAAATCTGCCACGCCAATGGCCATCACCTTTGTGGGAATGACTGTATTCATTTGCCAATGGGTCAACCGCCGGTGGCGTGGTAAACTAACTTCTGTCACTTTAATTCCATTACCTACTACCAAATAATGAGCCGGAGCGGTCACTAAAAAATCTACCGTAGCTTTATCAGACGGATGATCATTGCAGGGAATCCAATTATGGGCTCGGTTAGGCCAGTTATCAGCAAAAAAGGTGCGATGGCCAAACTTACTCTTACTAATAATCAGCCCATCAGATGGAATTCCTCTGTAAGTAAGTGTAATTGTTTGTGGTTTTCCAGACACCAAAACTTTGTCAAACTGAATGTACACTTTATCGTCTTTTTGATTATATGACAGTTTTTTATGGTGAGTGGTTACTTGCATAACCTTCATTCCTTTGCCGGTAGATGCATTTTTTTCATCTAAATCAAAATAAACTTGACTGGCCGTTTTGGTGGGAATAAATGTTATTGTGGCTTGTCCTTCAACTACATTAGTGGTATCGTTTAGGGAGATAGAAAATTGATAGTGTTGTACATCTATGGCCTTGTTTTGGCTCCACCCCAAAGTGGTAACAAAAAGCAGTAAAAAAAAGACGCACGTTCTTCGTAAAAGCATAGTTATGGTTTTGTGGTTATAAACTTCTTCTACGCAAACGCTCCTTCTGCTATACTGTAATAAGGTTAAATTGCAATTTCAAAGGCTTTAATTCATCAAATAAACGGGCAACAAATGCTTCTCCATAAACTTCATAAAACACACTAAAATTAACCGTTCGTTCTTGTAAATTTTTTGACGGAAAAAGTGCTGCTTGTAATTGCAATGAACGTTCTACCTCGCTGTTTAACTTTTTTTTCTGGGCACGCAACAAGCGCTTTTCTAAATTGGTTAAACCCTTTAATTGTTTTTTTTCTTGTGCGGCTACCGCTCCTTCAAAAGAAGGATCCGTTTGCTCTGCTAAGATATGCAAATCTTTAAATTGTTTTTGAAGAAATTTCTTTTGATTTGAAAAATCTATCGGAATAGTAGAAAGAGAGCGGGTTTGTTTTTCAGCCAATTGCCAGGGTTTTAAGAATAAATCAGCATTGTTTATACTCAATTTTTGTTGCTTTTTTTGCTGTTTTTCTGTACGTAATAAAGCAGAATTACGCATCAACAAGACCGGAAAAGTCATGTTTACAGCTTCAAAATAGGCTTTTAATTCTAACCAGTACGCCAACTCACCACTTCCACCTACATAACACAAATTAGGCAAAATAACCTCCTGGTAGAGCGGACGCATAATGGCATTCGGTGAAAATCGCTCCGGATGTTGTGTGAGTTCTGCTAATATTTCTTTCTTAGAAAAAAGAAGGGGTGTATTATTTATTGTATAGCCCCCTTTTTCTTCCGCAATTATACGTTCACGTAAGTTGTTTTTCAAATAAAACAAGTTGATTTCACGCGGGTTTACCTGTATTTTATATCCCTGTGTTGCCAATTGCTGAGCCGTTTCACTCACTTTTTTATAAGCGGTTTGGTTCAATAGCTCATCTTTTACATAGGGAGCAAACAGTTGTTTTAATTGAGTATCGTCTCCATCTATGATAACTAACCCATATTTTTTAAAAAACTCATTTGCCAAATAGCGAGTTGCTTCAGTCAGGTTTTTGTGTTCAACATACGCTTTTTTAAATACTTCCCTTAAATAGTCGGCATTTTTTGAACTGTTTAAGACTTGTGAAAATTCATTCCACACAATTTCCAATCCGTCGGTAGAAAAACGCCCTACTGCCCCGCTTTGCTGCGTGTTCCAGGAAATTTTTTTATCACCGTAGTTAAAGTAATTAATTTCTTCAAAATCGTGATCTTCACTAGCCAACCAATAAACGGGCACAAAATTATAATCCGGGTATGCAGCCGTTAATTCTTTTGTCAGATTAATTACCGAGATAATCTTATAAAAAAAATATAAAGGACCCGTAAAAAGGTTTAGTTGATGCCCGGTGGTAATCGTAAACGTGTTGGGCTGTGCCAGTTGTTCTAAATGAGTGGCAGTTGGTTCTGAAATATTTATGTGTTGGTATTGTTGTTGAAGAGCATCTACTAAAACACGTCGGTTTTCTGTTGAAAAATTTTGTTTTTTTTCTTCTAATTGAGTCTTAAAATTTTCAAGCGAAGGAAAGCGATTATAAGCGTATTGAATTGATTTTTTTTGATTTAAATAATCTATAATCAGATTACTATAATATGAAATTTCTTTATAAGGAATACAACAGTCTGCCATATATTTTCAGAATCTTAAATCCCAAAGATACGGCATTAAATGCAATAAGTTTTGTTAATTCAGTTTGAATATTATTCCCTTGTTCTAATTATAGACACTCCGTTTCTTCTCCTCTTTGTTTTTTGTAAATTAGCCCCCAAATAGAATTGATTATTCTTTCTGAGACTTACTTATGACACGCAAATTTCTCATCTATTTTTCATACAGCTACGCGCTTCCCATAGGCAAGCCTTTAGAGGAAGAAATCCTCAGACAAGGACACACCGTAGCCTGGTTTTGCGATGAAAAAGAGGGTCAAAATGCGCTACATTCAAATCCTCGTCTATTAGAGAATATTGAAGAAGCAGTAACTTATAAGCCTCATTTTGTTTTGGCTATTACAGATTCTATTCCTGATTTTATTACAGGACTAAAAGTGCAAATTTTTCACGGGTTTAACGCCGAAAAGCGCAGCTTTAAACGCGATCACTTTCGCATTCGTGGCTTCTTTGATTTGTACTGCACACAAGGCCCTTCCACCACTAGCGTGTTTAAAGAATTACAACAAAAACATCCTCATTTTGAAGCCATTGAAACCGGCTGGTCAAAAGTAGATCCTCTATTTCCATTGGTTGATAAACCGGTGAGTGATAAACCGACTATTTTTATTGCTTCAACTTTTACAGAGCGCTTGAGTTTGGCTTTACGTGATGATGTTTATGCTGAAATTCAGCGACTTTCAACAACCGGAGCATATCGGTTTTTGATGGTATTACATCCTAAACTACCCGATTCTACTCGTCAAAAATGGCAGGAATTAGAAAACGAAAACTTTAGCTTCTTTAACACCACTAATCTTATTCCGCTGTTTAAACAAGCCGACATCATGTTTGCTGACACCACTTCGGCTATTCAAGAATTTGGGTTACAAAACAAGCCTATAGTCACCTTTAATCATCACGTGCCTAAACCCTATTTGATTAATATCACTGAAGCTGATGAAATTGAAAATAGCTTTAAAAAAGCATTAAGTCAACCGCAAGATGTACTTGATAAACTCGCTGCTTTTAATAAAGAACTTCATCCTTATACAGATGGTAAATCGAGTAAACGAGTGATTGACACCTGTATAACTTTTGCCCAGGCAGATAAATCACATTTAAAAAATAAGCCGCTCAATTTAGTGCGAAAATACAAGGTTCGTAAACGGTTACATTACTGGACACTAAAAAGCTACAACCACCCCTACACCTTACCGCAACAAGCTAAGGCTGAGCAAAACCGTTTACCGCTAACCGCCATCATCCCCGTAGGCAATGAAATTCACAATATAGAAGAAGTCATTGCTTCGGTGCGTTTTGCGGATGAAGTTTTAGTGGTTGACAGCTACACTACTGACGGCACTTATGAAAAAGCAATTGAGTTAGCCGATCGTGTCATCAGACGTAAATTTGACTATTTTGCCAAACAAAAAAACTGGGCTATTCCGCAGGCTAAACACGAATGGATTTTACTCATAGATGCCGATGAACGCGTGACGCCCGGGTTAGAATACGAAATTCTAGAAACGCTCAAAAATCCTGGTAAAGATGGTAATACTGCATATTGGATTTATCGTACTAATAAATTTATGGGAGAGCCGTTAAATTACAGTGGTTGGAAAAATGATTGCGTCATTCGCCTCTTTCAAAAGAGCAAATGTCGTTACCAAGATAAATTTGTACACGAAGAAATTATAACCGAAGGAAATGTCGGTGCCTTAAAAAACAAATTTCGCCACAACACTTACATTACTTTTGACAAGTATATTGAGAAGAAAAATAAATATGCTTGGTTACAAGCTCAGGATTACGATAAAAAGACAAAAAAAATAACCGTCTATCACGTGGTGTTTAAGCCTTTTTGGCGGTTTTTTAAACAATATATCATTAAAGGTGGATTTAGAGATGGTTTTGTCGGCTTTACCAATGCTTCAATACAGAGTTATGCAGTATTTACGCGCTATGTAAAACTGTGGCTTTTGCGCAAAAATCGCAGATAGTTTAGCGTTTTTATTGCCAGAATTTTAGGCGACGTTTAATTCGTTTTTTTCGGTAGTGTTTTTCTTGAAACGCTTCTGTTTCACTCCACATATCTTTAAAAACATCGTGAAAATCTCTTCCAATAAGCCGGGCATATTCAGCGCTCATGGCTGATACCATATTTTTATCGGGAGTAAGACGTGAAAAATTCTTAATACGCGTTTCATAATCTAAAGACTCGTGAAATTTCATCCGGTTTAAATCAACCAAATAAAAATCGTAGTTGTTTGTTTCATTAACTACAATAAGGGTATTACCGGGAGAGTGATCTAAAAACTCAATACCTTTTTCGTGTAATTGATATGTAAATCGGGTAAATTGTTTTAAAATTTCATAGCGATTAGGAAACTTAGGATCGTGAATTAAATCACGATACGTCAAATCGTATTGTAAATGGGCACAGAGGTAATAACTTTTTCCAAAAAATAAACCTGATTTTTTTTGAAAATACCCTATAGGCATCGGCGTTTTGATTCCTTTTTTTAGTAAGATGCTAGCGTATTCAAAAGAGCGTTGTGCTTTGCTCTTTCGAAAATAACGATAGGCAATTTTATTGATAAAATTAGGAACCTTAAAAGATTTTATATTAATAGACTCCCCATTGAGCTTAAAGATTTTAAGCGTATTGCGTTTTTGATTGCCAAAATTTTCTCCTGCTTCTGTAAAATTATTTACAAAATAAGTCAGTTCTTCTTCGTAAGGCTTATAAGCGGTTGTAAACTCTGATTGCATTCCGCAAAAATACATGTTTTCGCTTTTTACAAACATTGTTTTTACGATATAATTATTTTTAAATGCAGTTAACTTTATAGGATAGCTTTTTTACTACAAGCTACTATATTGCTAAAAGTAACGGGGATTTTACAGCCAAAAAGCCCAAATAAGTTTTATTTTTGCACCGAATTAAAAAAGATGAAAGAAGAGGTTAAAAATTCTGTAGTGGCGTTAAACGAAGGCAAACTACTACTCTACCCTACAGACACCGTTTGGGGTATTGGTTGTGATGCTACCAATGCAGATGCTGTCCAAAAAATATACGCTTTAAAAAAGCGTCCGGATAGCAAAGCACTTATTTGTTTAGTGGCAAATTTTGAGATGTTAGAAAAATACATTCCCAGTATTTCGCCTGCTGTGTACCAAATTTTAGCACAGAGTTCACGTCCCACAACCGTTATCTATCACAATCCGACGGGAGTGGCACATAATTTAGTTAGCGAAGACAACACCTTGGCTATTCGTATTTGTAATACTGAATTTTGCCAGCAGTTATTTACCCAATTTAAAAAACCGATTGTTTCTACTTCAGCCAACATTAGCGGGCAACCAACGGCACGCTCTTTTAAGCAAATTAGTGCTGAAATTACAGAAGGCGTAGATTATGTTGTAAATTTGCAACACGAAGAAGAAAACACGCAACCTTCACGCATTATTAAGGTTGAATCTAACGGAAAAATAACCCTAATTAGAGAATAAAATAACGCAAATTTATGGCACAAAACAAGCGCGTTATTACCGAGCAAGTTTACCCGGAAGCCCTAACACATCCGGTTTTTAAGTATATAACAGAAGCAGCAGACAAATTAAACGTAGACACCTACGCTATTGGTGGATTTGTACGTGATTTTTTTTTAAAACGAAGCACAAAAGATATTGATATTGTGACGATTGGTGATGGAATTACCTTAGCCAAAACGGTAGCCCAGTTACTTCCCAATCAACCCAAAGTAAAAGTTTTTAAAACCTTTGGCACGGCTATGCTTCGTACTTTTGATAGGGAAATTGAATTTGTAGGAGCTCGAAAAGAATCATACGCTAAAGATAGCCGTAATCCTTCCGTTACTCCCGGTACTTTAGAAGATGATCAAAACCGACGTGATTTTACCATAAATGCGTTAGCTTTACAACTTAATGCTACTCATTTTGGTAAGCTATTAGATCCTTTTAACGGACGCAATCATTTAGCACAACAACTCCTAAAAACTCCTTTAGAGCCGGTAAAAACCTATACTGATGATCCCTTGCGAATGTTGCGAGCCATTCGATTTGCTACACAACTAGGGTTTAAAATAGAAAATGAATCACTACAGGCTATTACCGATAATGCTGATCGTTTAAAGATTATAACTCATGAACGTATTGTTGATGAGTTTAATAAAATTATGCTGGCTGACAAACCTTCAACGGGCCTGGCTTTGTTGCGAAAAACAAAATTATTGCCTCTTATATTACCAGAGTTAACCGCTCTTGAAGGGGTAGATGAAATTGATGGCGAACGACACAAAGACAATTTTTGGCACACACTTGAAGTGGTTGATAATATTTCTGAAAATACCGATGACCTCTGGTTACGTTGGGCGGCGTTACTTCACGACATTGGCAAAGCTCGTACCAAGCGCTTTGACAAAAAAATAGGCTGGACTTTTCACAACCACGAATTTGTAGGCGCTAAAATGGTGTACAAATTATTCAAACGATTAAAAATGCCTCTTAATCAAAAAATGAAGTACGTACAAAAATTGGTTATGATGAGTTCACGCCCAATTGTCATTGCGCAAGATAATGTAACCGACTCAGCTGTAAGACGTTTAATTTTTGATGCCGGAGAAAACATTGAAGATTTAATGACTTTATGCGAAGCTGATATTACGACTAAGAACCCGAAACGTTATCGCAAATACCATAACAATTTTAAAATTGTCCGCAAAAAAATTGAGGAGGTAGAAGAACGCGACCATGTTCGCAATTTTCAGCCCCCTATTTCCGGACAGGAAATTATGAATACTTTCAACATAAAACCTTCTCGCGAGATAGGAATTTTAAAAAATGCCATTAAAGAGGCCATTTTACGAGGGGATATTCCCAACAATCACGAGGCAGCATATGCTTATATGTTGAAAAGAGCAAAAAAGTTGGGGTTAGAAGTACCTAAACAATTATAGACTGTTACATTAATTTATTTTTTTACACAAGTTTTGGCGTTCAGCCGGTATTTTTATAACTTGCTATTATTACGCAAGTCAACGATACCTAACTGCAACCACTATAAAATATTGAGCCATGATTTATAGATTTCGTATTGTTTTAGACACGCTAGATGACGTTTTCAGAGATATTGAAATTGATGCTGAAGATACGCTGGAAGATTTACACAACGTCATTACGCAAGCTTTTGGCTTCGAAGGACGAGAAATGGCCTCTTTTTATCTGAGTGATGAAGAGTGGAACCAAGGTGAAGAAATTGTTCTTTTTGATATGAGTGACGGCTTAGGATCTGTGAGAATGATGAATGAAACGGCCCTAGATTCGGTTATCTCTAAAGAAAAAAATAAGCTGATTTACGTGTATGACTTTTTAGCTATGTGGACGTTTTATGTAGAATTAGCAGATATTGTAGAACCTGCAATTGGGCAAAACTACCCTAATTTGATGTATTCTCATGGCATTATGCCAGAAACACCTCTGGAAAAAAAATTTAAAAGCGAAAAAGAAGACCTTTACGATCAATTTTCTGATGAAAATTCTAACTACGAAAATTTAGAAGACTGGGATTTTGACGAACAGTGGAATTAATTTTCAACCGTTTGTGGCGTCCTAAAAAGCCTCCAAAATCTTGGAGGCTTTTTTAATGAGTTAGCTATATACCTCAGAAATATTAAACAAACTGAGCGTCGATTTCTAGTTTTACTTCTTTTCCTACTAACACGCCACCGGTTTCTAATGCCGCATTGTAGGTCATATTCCAATCTTCGCGGTTAATCTTGGTATTCATAATTAACGCAATACGATCGTTGCCCCAAGGGTCTTTCATAATACCGCTGTACTCTGCAGCTAACCTAATCGGTTTGGTAACATTATTAATGGTTAAATCACCTTCAACCGTGTAGTCATTTTCTCCCTTTTTAACAATATTTGTTGAGTTAAAAACAATGTTTCCGGCTTTTTCTGCATTAAAGAAATCAGCTCCTTTTAGGTGTTTATCGCGGTCTGCATTATTTGTGTTGATTGAATTGGCAACTGCTTCAAACGCCAGTTTTGCATTTTCAAAATTATCTTCAGCCATTTCTATTGAAGAAGTGTATTCATCAAAATGTCCCACTACTTTTGAAAACATCATGTGTTTTACATTAAATCCAATATTAGAGTGCGCATTGTCAATAGCAAAAGATTTGGTTTCTACATTTTGTGTTTCCATAATAAATATTGTTTATCAGATTAATAAAAGGCACATTGAAATAGCATCTATAAACTTTAATGAATATTATTTCTATACCTCTTGTTTTGTAGCAACAAAGATAAGTAGCATCTCTCAATAAATGAGTTAATCTAGATTAAGAAAGGAAGAAACTACCTACAAAGAAGTTTCTGGTATTTTTCCATTTAATGTTTTTAACCCGGAACTTATACTGATTTGGGCTATTCCAACAAAGACTAACGTTAATAACGGGTATAATAGTAATTCTGATCCGGATGATACCGGATTCCAAACCATAAAAAAGGAGGCAACAAACCCTAGCAAAGAAAAGATAAAAGAGACATACCAGCTTTTTAAATGCGAATAATAAAAATCTAACGAAACCCCCATTCCTATGATGGTTCTAAAAAGTAATATAAATCCTATGTAAATGGGTAAAATACGCTCTATTCTTTTTGTAAAGAACAACGGAATAATAAAAACGCATAGTTCTATAAGCCCGTTAAGGAAAAGAAGTCCCCAATAGCGTAGTCGTTTTCGGTGATTAATTCCGTAGAAAGCTCTTAATCCCCCCACAATAATAAATCCTATTGATAAAATTACGGCTAAGTCTTGGTAGTTTGTTGCTTTTGCTATAAAAATCCATATCCCAATTAAGATAAATACAACCCCACTGATAAGCACCAGCCACCACTGTTTTAAGTGATCTTTATTTTTCATAATGCTTCGTTTTGGTTACACAAACACTTAAAGATATGAAAAATAATTATTAAATGACTACAAAATAGTCGACAAAATGCTTTGGAAACAGCAAAAAGGAAGGTATTAAAACCGGTTTACATTTTATGATTGGCCTTATATTCTTCTAAGGTTTGGTAGAAATTTTCTTGTGTAGGACGATCTTTAGGAGTTTTCCGCAAGGGTTCAACTGCTTTTAGACTTTCGTGGCAATCGGCCGGTAACCGTTGATACAGTTTTGTTCCGGCGGTTTTCCAGGCAATCATTTCGTCAGATACTTTTTTTATAATTTTAGCCGGATTGCCTACCGCTAAACTTCGCGGCGGAATTTGTGTCCTTACCTTTACAAATGCCATTGCCCCAATAATAGACTCGTCTCCTATAAACGCATCATCCATAATAACAGCATTCATCCCAATCATTACATTGTGGCCTAGGTTGGCACCGTGAATAATTGCTCCGTGTCCCACATGGGCGCTCTCTTGTAGTGTAATACTTTTTCCGGGAAACATGTGTACCGTACAATTTTCTTGTACATTTACTCCATCTTCTAAAACAATCTCTCCCCAGTCTCCCCGAATAGCAGCTCCCGGACCTATATAACAATTTTTACCAATAATAACATTGCCGGTTACTGCCGCTAATGGGTGCACAAAACTACTTTCGTGAACGACTGGTATAAATCCTTTAAATGAATAAATCATAATGGTTACGTGCTAGATACAATTAGTTGAAAATCAACTAAAATTAAACGTTGTATTTGTTCAATTTTTCTTTAGTGAAAGGGCTTAAAACCAACTCGCCACTCATCCGAGCACGTTCAGTTAGTAATTCATCCCAATCTTCGGTTCCTTTCCAATACATTTTTTTCATCGCAGCCATAGCTTCCGGATTAAAAGTGGTCAATTCTTCGGCTAACGTTTGAATGGCTTCATCCATATCCTCGGCTGTTTCAAAAACATCGGCATACATGCCTTGTGTTTGCGCCCAGTCGGCTTCGTAAAAATGATTGGCATTAATAGACATTTTAGAAAAGGCACTTACCCCTATTTTTCGCTGCACAGCCGGGCCCACAGTAAATGGACCTATTCCTAAATTGAGTTCACTTAATTTGACGGCCGCATATTTAGTGGCCATGCAATAATCTACTGATGAAGCCAATCCTACACCACCGCCTACGGCTTTGCCTTGCACTCTACCAATAATAAATTTTGGACATGTACGCATCGCATTGATTACGTGTGCAAACCCTGAAAAAAACTGCAAGCCCTGTGCTTCGGTTTCAATAGAAATTAGCTCTTGAAAATTGGCTCCGGCACAAAACGTTCGGTTACCGGCACTTTTTAGAATAATGACTAATGCTGTAGAATCGTTTCCTAAATCGGTAATGGTTTGTGCCAGTTTGGCTAAGATATGTCCCGGCATAGAATTGTGATGCGGTGTAAAAAACTCTATGGTGGCAATGCCATTATTTATGTTGTGTTTTACGTATGCTTCTTGATCAATCATAAACAATTTTGTGTTTTTAAGTAAGCTACTAAGGTTTTTTAATTTGAACTGTTGTTTACAACAATCCAAATTGTGTAAAGTGATGATTTAGGTGTTTTCTATCTACTAATTTCCATTCAAATTTTGTCAATTTTCCGAATACTGCATGGGTAGGCGTAGCCTCAGGATTTTTCTTAAAGTATTCTTGGTTGGCTTTATAAGCTGTTATTAAAGCTTCTTTGGCAGTAGCTAAATCCGGATGTATTAGTTCGGGCAATTTATCATCTTTATACAATGGAAGTTTGGCATTTTTAGGAAAAGGCCTATCGTTCCATAAACTTTCTTGCAGTTTTTCTATTTTATCTTCGGGAGTGCTTATAATTACCGCTGCATTTTGGGTTTCGTCAATCCTAATTTGGTACAGATATGTTAAGTGCTCTACCATTTGTTGAGCTGTCATTTGTCCCCAAGACGGTTTGCTATCTTCCGTCAATTTAGAAAGTGCTTTCTCAAAAACAGTTGGGGTTATTTCTACAAAAGTGGTTTGTTTTTTTTGCACCATTGTTAAAATGGTTGCCACCCCTACCAAGGCCTCTTTATTGTCTAATTCATCTTCCGAAATATTTCCATCAGTAACATTGGTATCAAAAATTTCTACATACCATTTTACGATTCCGCTAGGCAAGACTTTTCCTTTTTGCTCTTTGTCTACTTTTTCTTTACACGTTAAACGTACGTGAATGGTATCTCCGGCATATAACGGGCGTAAGAACCGCACATCTTCTATGCCGTAATTGGCCGCTACCGGCCCTTTGTTAGGATAAACAAATAACCCGGCTGCCATCGAAAGAATGAGATAACCATGAGCTGTAATCTTTTCAAAAATAGTTCCTTCTAAAGAGGTGGAATCGGTGTGCACATAAAAATGATCCCAAGTAAGGTCTGCAAAGTTGCTAATAGTAGAAGCATTAAGGGTTCTACTAGCCGTTTTAAGCGACATTCCCGGTTGAATGTCTTCAAAATAATAAGCAAAAGGATGTTTGTCTGTCTCTTTATAATCGGCGTTGGGTTGATAGACCCCGGTGATTTCTGTTAAGGTAGTGGGCGATCCTTGAATAGCACACCGCTGCATATAGTGCTTAATACCACGAATACCGCCCATTTCTTCTCCTCCACCAGCTCGACCGGGACCTCCGTGCACTAAAGAGGGCAAAGGCGAACCGTGACCGGTACTTTGCTTGGCACTTTCTCTATTTACACATAAAATACGACCGTGATAAGCAGCTGCTCCAATAGTATATTCTTTAGCTATTTGGTTGTTATTGGTAAAAATAGAGCTTACTAAAGAACCTTTTCCCATTCTGGAAATTTGAATAGCTTCTGTTAAATCTTTATAGGGCATCAACGTGCTAACGGGTCCAAAGGCCTCTATTTCGTGTACGGATAGGTTCTTAAGCGGATGATTTTCTCTTAATAAAATAGGGCTGATAAAAGCTCCTTTAGTCGGGTCGGCATCAAGGGTTTCTACCTTGTCTAAATCACCGTATACCATATCAGCCGTAGTCGTAATATCACGCACCCGGTTACGCACTTCTTCAAGTTGTTTACGGCTTACTAAGGCCCCCATTCCTACTTCTTTTAAACGGGGGTTTCCTACGGTTACTTTATCAAGTGCCTTACCCAGAGCAATTTGTACATCTTCTATTAATTTTTCCGGAACAATTACCCTTCGAATAGCCGTACATTTTTGCCCGCACTTAGCGGTCATCTCTCGCTTAATTTCTCGAATAAACAACTTAAATTCAGGGGTACCGGGTACAGCATCTTCACCCAAGATTGTAGCATTTAATGAATCAGCTTCCATATTAAACGGAACGGATTCTGCTATTATCTGTGGATTGGTTTTTAGTAATCGTCCGGTAGAAGCCGAGCCGGTAAATGTAACTACATCTTGGGCAGTTACCGTGTCGAGTATGTTATGAGCTGATCCGGTAATTAATTGTAAGGCTCCTTCAGGTAAAATACCGGAGTCAATGATTTCTTTTACCACTGCTTCGGTAATGTAGCTCGTATCTGTAGCAGGTTTTACGATGGCTGGCATGCCAGCCATCCAGTTTACGGCACATTTTTCCAACATTCCCCAAACAGGAAAGTTAAAGGCGTTAATGTGCACCGCTACCCCTTCTTTGGGTACTAATAAGTGATGCCCCATAAATTTACCACCTCTAGACAAATCAACCGGGTGTCCTTCTATATAATAAGGTAGATTAGGAAATTCTTTTCGCAAAGAGGCATTGGCGAAAAGATTACCAATACCGCCATCAATATCAAACCAGGCATCAAATTTTGTGGTGCCACTATGATAGCTTATTTCATAGAAGTCTCTTTTCTTCTTGAGCAAATGAAAAGCTAATTTTTTCAACATCTTTCCGCGCTCTAAAAAAGTCATCTTACGCAGCGTAGCTCCCTCTTTTCTGCCATATTGAAGAATAGCCGGAATATCTAGCCCTTCTGCTGTAGCAGTGGTATATACTGCCCCGGTAACGGCATCGTATATGGGTTTTCCTTCGCCTTTACCTTCTACCCATTTGCCGAGTACGTAATGTTGTGTTTTTGTCATAATATTTAGCTACAAATTAAGGTGTTTTTACAAAAAACACACCCTTGCATTTGTTACAAAAATACGGAATTGCCGTCGTATATAAAATGATTTTTGTGTTTAACTGAAAATGATATGCATAAAAAATGACCCTAAAAAAGGGCCATTTCTATAGGTTATGAAAAACCATTTATCAATCAATTTCTACACTTGGATGATAACTTTTCACTTTGTGTAGTGTATTGATGTCAGTATGGTGCATTTCTTGACCGGTAGCAGCCAATTTCAACAAAATATCTGAAGAGTGCGTAAATGTGCCATCATCATTAAATTTAAAAACACTATCAAAGCTTTTTAGCTCTGCACGCTCCATCAAATATGGGTTTTGAAGAATACCGAATGATGGATCACCCGGGGTGGCTTTAAAGTATATTTCTTTATCGCGAGGTTTAGCTGTTGCTCCTGCTTGAATAGCAATTCCACGACCAAAAACCACAGTACGGAACACGCGTCCGGTAGCTTTTTCCCATAACAAGTATCCTACTTCATCATGAAAAGGGTTCATAGCCTCTTCTCCGTGACGCCATGCAGTGCTGCTATAAGTTAATCCTTGTAAAGACTGACGTCCATTTTCTTGGATAGGAATAGGTTTAAACCACGCCTTTTCAAAATAGCTGGTTTTTGAGGTTTCATCATCTTTATTGTGATAGGATAAATCAACTCCTACATTACCTTCCCATTCGCCTACAAGTGGCGTAAGCGGCCCCAAAAGCTGGGGACCTAGTATTACATTTTCTGCCATAATTCAAAAATTTGAAATTGTAAATATTCTTTTTAATTATACTCACAAAAATACTAAATTATATTCAGTTAAACGAATTAAACGAGCTGCTTTACATGCTAAAAAGCCTAAAAATATTTCTTATTTTTACCAAAACTTTAAAAACATGAAAATATTAGTAACCGGTGGCTTAGGTTATATTGGTTCGCACACTGTAATAGCTTTATTACAAAAAGATTTTGAGGTCATTATTATTGATAACCTCTCTAACTCTAGTTTTTCTGTTTTAGAAGGCATCACCGAAATTTCTCAAAAAACGCCTGCTTTTCACAAGATTGATTTACGCAATAAAGCAGCCGTTGCCCATTTTTTTGACAAGCATGCCGATATTGATGGTGTTATTCATTTTGCAGCTTCTAAAGCAGTGGGTGAAAGTGTAAAAAAACCATTGTTGTATTATGAAAATAACATTCACTCACTTGTTTATTTATTGCAAGAAATGAGGCGTAAAAACCTGACTAATTTCATCTTTAGTTCTTCGTGTACGGTGTATGGACAAGCAGATAAACTGCCTATTACCGAAGACGCTCCTATAAAAAAGGCCGTTTCTCCTTATGGAAACACCAAACATATAGATGAAAACATCTTACATGATTTGAGTAAAAGTGATGCGGCATTTAAGGCTATTGCCCTTCGGTATTTTAATCCGATTGGCGCGCATCCTAGTGCTAAAATTGGGGAGCTTCCTATTGGTACACCTCAAAATTTGGTGCCTTATATTACCCAAACAGCCATTGGTAAACGCAAAGAACTAGCTGTTTTTGGCGATGATTACAATACTCCGGATGGGACTTGCATTCGCGATTATATTCATGTAATGGATCTAGCAGAAGCACACGTTAAAGCTTTGCTACGCCTGCTTAACAATCAAACTACTACAAATTATGAGGTTTTTAACTTAGGCACGGGATCCGGTAGTTCTGTTATGGAGATAATTAAGACTTTTGAAAAGGCCAGTGGTGTAAAACTCCCCTACCGTATTGCACCGCGAAGGGAAGGCGATATTACCGCTGCTTATGCAGATACTAAAAAAGCGAACGATATACTGGGATGGAAAGCTACGCGAAGTTTATCAGAAGCTTTAGCCAGTGCTTGGAAATGGGAGCAACATTACAATCAATAAGCGGGGTAAAAATTATATCAACTGTTTTCGGCAACCAATTTTGCAACTCCTTGCCAAGAGCCCCCATTAAGCACGCGTGTGCAACCGTTTTGCAATAAGAACCGTTTGGCTTGATCGGCTCGATGACCACTACGACAAAAAACGATAATTTCGTCTTTTGTCAATAATTCGTCTAATTTATCGGGAACTTGCTGCAACGGAATATTTATTGACCCTTCTACATTTTCGTCAGCATATTCTCCTATTGTGCGCACATCAATTAAGGCGGCTTTACGCTGAATAGATTCGGCTAATAAAGTCGGATCGTCATTAATTATTTCTCGTATAAAATTAAACATAATCTATTCATTTTTAAGCGATTATTTTTTGTATATACTAAGTTAGATATACTTTTTAGGCTAATTAAGTAAGTTGATTCTTTTAGATTAAAAAGTATACCGCTGTGATGGTGTTAAGCTAAGGCTTCTTTGTGAAGTACTTCTCTTTCTGACCATTCTTTCATACCGCCGGAAAAGTCCTTAACTCTAGTAAATCCGTTTTTCCGCAAAATAGAACAAGCCACAGTAGAGCGCGTTCCGGACTGGCAGTGTACAACAAGCTCTTTTTCTTTGCTTATTTTTTCTAAATTGTCTGGTAGGGTACCAATAAAAACATTGTCTGCCCCATCAATATGACCGGCATTGTATTCAGATATGCCGCGCACATCTACAATTTGAACATTCGAATTGTTTAGCTGTTTTTTGATCTCATCATAACCAATCACTTCTCCTTGGTGCAATTCTAAGTCTAAATCCGTTATATCGGTAATATACCCATATACATTGTCTAACCCAATACGCATTAATTTTCGGGTTAAATCTTCTATTTGACTTTCATCAGCTATCAACATAAATTGCTCTTGATAGTTTAGCAGCCAACCTGCCCACGTAGCAAACGAATTATTACCTTGAATGTTTAGCGTTCCCATTAAGAATCCATTGGCATATGCTTCTTTAGTACGTGCATCAATTACCGTCATCCCTTTTTGGTAGGCCGATTTGAATTGTTGTTTAGATAATTTAGGATAATCCGGTATAGCTATTAACAAGGGTCTTTTTACCTTGTTTAGCTTCTTCATCATGGCAAAATATCTGGGGGGTTCCGGTTGCCCTTCTAGCAATGCCTCCACAAATTTTTCTTCATCATCATATTGTAGTGCCCAGTTTTGTATTTTTTCATATCCTACCGTTGAGCTGGGTACGGCTCCCAAAGCTTTTCCGCAAGCCGATCCGGCACCATGAGCCGGCCATACCTGCACATAATCAGGAAGATCTTTAAATTTTTTTAAAGAAGCAAACATTTGCTTAGCTCCTTCTTGCTTGGCCCCTTTTACTCCAGCCGCTTCTTCTAATAAATCTGGTCGACCTACATCGCCTACAAAAACAAAATCGCCTGTAAAAATCATGGTTGGTTCTGATGAGGCCGGACAATCAGTCAATAAAAAGCTAATACTCTCCGGCGTATGTCCCGGTGTATGCAGTACTTTTAGGGTTAAGTTACCTACGGTAATAAGGTCGTTATCTTTTACGCCTACATGGGTAAATTCGTATTGCCAGCCTTCTCCTCCTTCATCCGATAAATACATATCTGCACCGGTTACGGCAGCTAATTCTCTCGAACCCGATAAATAATCAGCGTGAATATGAGTTTCTGTGATATGGGTAATTCTAAAATTTTTCTTTTGAGCAATTTTCAAATAAATATCAATATCTCTTCTAGGATCTATCACAATTGCCTCACCTGTTTTTTGGCAGGCAATAAAGTAACTCCCTTGTGCTAAACTTTCGTCGTAAATGTGTTTAAAAAACATAGTTTTTAAGTCCTTTTATATTTTTTGCTAATTTAGAATTATTATGAATCGCTTCTATCAATTTTTAGTAAAAATTAGCGTTTCGTACGTTAAAATTTGTAAAGCATGCTAATGAATCTATTTGACCCCAACAAATCTAACTTAAAAGGGTTTCTTTTAGTATGATATAAACCCCTATTATTAACACGAACCAACCAAAAGCCGGTTTTAGTTTTTTGCCGTTTATCTTTTTAGAGATGGCTAACCCTATAAGAATACCGACAATTGCCAACCCAATTATTTTTAGGAGAAAAAACCAATCAATGGCTGCTATTTCTCCTCCCCAAAACCCAATTAATGATTTTGCAGAAATGATGAGTAAAGAGGTGCCAACAGCCTCTTTCATAGGTAATTTGTTTAGAATAACAAGCGTCGGAATAATTAAGAACCCGCCGCCGGCTCCTACTAATCCGGTTGAAACACCTACTAATATACCTAAAATAAAGGTAAATGGGTAGTTTGTTTTATGGGTAGTGTTTTCATTTTCAGTAGATTTTTTTTTCCCTTTTATCATGCTATAAGAGGCTAAAATCATCAGCACTCCAAAAAACAGCATCAGAAACAACCCTTTTGTTAACGTATAATTTCCTATTTGTACAATGTGGTCAGGAATGGCCGGAAGAATATTAGCTCTTGTAAAAAAAACAGCCGCAATAGAAGGAATACCAAAGAGCATTGCCATTTTAATATCGATGATTCCATCTCTTAAATAGGATGCGGCCCCTATTAAACTAGTGGTTCCTGCAATAAAAAGTGAATATGAGGTGGCTAGTACAGTGTCTATTTTAAATAAGTAAGCCAATATAGGAATGGCAAGAATAGTGCCTCCACTACCAATTAATCCTAATACTAATCCTATAAAGATGGAAGCAATATATCCTGCTGTTTCCATAATGTTTAATAATAATTTTATTTATAAATAACTGAAATACAAGGATTAATTAGCTCTTTATTGAAATAATAATTTAAGAATATAATTCTTGGTGTTTGGCATAATTGCGCCATTTTTCAATACAAGCTTGCATATCATTCGGAATAGGCGAATCAAAATCCATCCATTTTTTAGTTACCGGATGTTCAAAACCTAATGTTTTAGCGTGCAAAGCTTGTCGGGGTAATATTTTAAAACAGTTTTCTACAAACTGTTTGTATTTTGTAAAAGTGGTTCCTTTTAAAATTTTATCACCTCCATAACGTTCATCATTAAAAAGCGTGTGCCCTATGTGTTTCATATGCACTCTAATTTGGTGGGTACGGCCGGTTTCTAACCGACATGACACTAAGGTAACATACCCAAAACGTTCTAGCACTTTATAATGTGTTACTGCATGCTTTCCTTTTTCTTCATCTTCTTCTTCAAAGACAATTTGTTGTAACCTGTTTTTAGGATTCCGGCCAATATTTCCTTCTACCGTGCCTTCTTCTTCGTCTATATTTCCCCACACCAAAGCAATATATTCTCGCTTACTCGTTTTATGAAAAAATTGCGCCGCTAAATAAGTCATGGCTTGTTCTGTTTTTGCTACTACCAACAGCCCGCTGGTGTCTTTGTCAATTCGGTGCACTAAACCCGGCCTATCAGAAGAGTTTTTTGGTAAATTTTCAAAGTGATAAACCAGCGCATTTATCATCGTTCCCGAATAATTTCCATGTCCGGGGTGAACCACCATCCCCGCCGGTTTATTAACGACCAGTAAAGCATCATCTTCGTACACAATGTTTAACGGAATGTCTTCAGGAACCAATAGATTTTCATAGGGTGGATGCGCAAATTTCACACGTATCTCATCTCCGGGTTTTACCTTGTAATTGGGCTTAACCGGTTGGTCGTTTACAAAAACGTATCCGTCTTTGGCGGCATTTTGAATTTTGTTTCGCGTAGCATTTTCAATAAAATTCATCAAGAATTTATCAATGCGCAGTGGCTCTTGCCCTTTATCTGCTACAAAATGATAATGTTCGTACAGAGTTTCTTCTTCCGGGTTTTCACTCATCTCTATCGTTATTCGGTCTTCAAGGTATCTGACTCAGCAGGTGCCGGCGCTCTTCCTCCACTTCCTAATACCAAGTTAATGGTGGTTGTTTTCATTACCTTATCACCCGGCATAATTTCTTTTCCGTTAGCCCACAATTCAAGTACCACATCACGAGCAATATCGGGTTTATACGTAATATCACCTATTTTAAAACCCATTGATTGCAAAGTAGGGATGACTTGCCTTTTGGTATGACGAATTAAATCAGGGATTTCAATTTTAGGATAACCGGAAGGGTTTAATTTTAAATAAATTCTTCGGTCTTCTTTAACGTGATGCCCGGGTTTAGGATTCTGTTCAATAACCGAGTATTTAGGATATTTAGGATTATAATTGGCAGAATCTATCACCTCATAGCGCAAATGCATCTCATCTAATTTTTGTGATACACTATCTAACGTTAGCCCCGTAAGGTTGGGAGTAACAATATATTCACCGTGATGCGTTTCTACATTTAGCCACTTCAGTGCCAAGAAAATGAGCACAACGGTAATAATGATTGCCAAAAGGACTTGAATCCAGAAGGTCTTGCTGGTAACAAATTTAAAAAAGTTCATGTTTTGTCAAAATTCTTGGACAAAGATAAAAAAACACGTGTATTTTTGTTGTGATGAGTCATCTGTTATTTTAAAACGTAAAATAAACCTATTTATTTGTCATGAAAAAAATAATTGCAGTTGCCATGGGCGGGTACTCTAGTGAGTATGAGATTTCTATTCAGAGTGGGGCCTTTATCTGCCAAAAACTAGACCGAAATTTGTTTGAGGTATACAAAGCCTATCTCTTAAAAGACAACTGGTATGTAGTAGACGAAAAAGGAGAAAAATACCCTTTGCAACAAGGTGATTTTTCTGTTGAAATTACCGGAAAGAAGATACAATTTGATTGTGTTTTCAATATGATTCATGGCAACCCCGGAGAAAACGGACTCTTACAGGGCTATTTACAAACCCTAAAAATACCGCAAACTTCTAGTGATTTTTACCCGGCAGCGCTAACCTTTAACAAAAGAGATTGTATTAGTGTACTGCGTAATTACGGCATCCTTACCGCTATAAATTTCCCCTTGCAAAAAGGAGATGCCATAGATGAAGACGCTATTTTAAAAAAAGTAGGGCTACCCTGTTTTGTAAAAGCCAACTGCGGCGGAAGCAGTTTCGGCATTACCAAAGTAAAGGAAAAAAGTCAATTACGAGCCGCTATTCACCATGCCTTTGCCGAAGATGACGAAGTTATTATTGAATCTTTTCTAAAAGGCACTGAGGTAGATGTTGGAGTTATCTCTTATCAAGGAAAAATACAAGCGTTACCGGTAACTGAAATTGTTTCTGAAAACGAGTTTTTTGATTACAACGCTAAATATTTAGGGCAATCACAAGAAATTACTCCCGCACACATCTCTGCCGAAAAAACACAAGCCGTACAAGAAGCCACCAAACGTATTTTTAAATTGTTAAATTTAAAAGGCTTTGCCCGTGCTGAATTTATTTTTCACAACGATCAACCACATTTTATAGAAATTAATACAATCCCCGGGATGAGCGCCGCCAGTATTGTACCACAACAATTAAAAGCAGCCGGTATTTCTTATACCGCCTTCTTTACGGACATAATTGAAGCAGCTATTACACAAAATGCTTAATTTTTATTAACTTAACCCACCACAATCAAATTTTACCTTATGAAAAGAGCAGTTTTTCCCGGTTCTTTTGATCCTATTACCCTAGGACATTTCGATATTATTAAACGTGGATTGGGTCTCTTTGATGAGATTATTTTGGGTATTGGCGTTAATGCCGATAAAAAATATATGTTTAGTCTGGCGCAACGCAAAAAATTTTTAGAAGATACTTTTAGAAGTGAACCCAAGATAAAAATAAAGACGTATAGTGGATTAACGGTCAATTTTTGCAAACAAGAAAATGCCAATTTTATCTTACGCGGTCTGCGTAACCCGGCTGATTTTGGGTTTGAAAAAGCCATTGCCCATACCAACCGAACACTAGCCGAAATTGAAACCATCTTCTTATTAACCTCTAGCGGAAAAAGTTATATTTCTTCTTCTATTGTGCGTGATGTTATCAGGAATAAAGGCGATTATACCTCTTTGGTACCACAAGCCGTTAGAATTGCAGAAGATTAACAGCAAAAAACACGCAAAGCCTCGTATTTTATGTAATTTTGCCACCTGAAAAACGAGAAGAAGATGAAAATTGGCAAAAGTTGGGTAACACATATACTCATCAGAATTGTTTTTATTCTTTTATTTACAACCATTATTTATTTTGTTTTTGGCGGAAAAGATGCTCCCAAAACTAGCGCCGGACTACCAGTAACTTCTATGATTGTCATTCCCATCTTTTTAGTAGTTCTCTTTGGAGAGGCTTTCAATCTCTTCAGAAAAAGACAAATGGACAAAGTTTTTTGTAACCTCGTCCTTGTTTTATTGGTTGTTTTTTCAGCATTCTTTGTTATTACCGGATAAAACCCCTTAAAATTTAGACTATAAAAGTGCTTTTAAAACCGGATATTTATTCGGAAATTCGCCCTAAAATTTAGGTATGCTTTCAATTTCTAAAAAAGGGCAGCAAATGCCGGCTTCCCCTATTCGAAAACTCAATCCTTTTGCGGACAAGGCACGTCGGCAAGGAAAACAAATATATCACTTAAACATTGGTCAGCCCGATATAGAAACTCCTGAAGTAGCTTTAGAAGCGGTTAGACATAACCACTTAAAAATTTTGTCGTACAGCCCTTCTGCCGGATTTGAAAGCTATCGCGAAAAATTAGCTGCATTTTATAGAGAACGTTCAGAAATTCCGGTACAAACAGAAGATATTCTGATTACCACCGGTGGATCTGAAGCTTTACTGTTTACCATGGCTGCCATTTGTGATAAAGATGATGAGGTTATTATTCCGGAGCCTTTTTATGCAAACTACAATGGTTTTTCACATTTTGTAGATGCCACTATAAAACCTATAAAAGCAACGATTAATAATAATTTTGCACTTCCGCCAATTGCAGAATTCGAAAAATTGATTTCCGCTAAAACCAAAGCTATTCTTATTTGCAATCCCGGAAACCCTACCGGCTATCTTTATACGAAAGAAGAAATTAAACAGCTGGCCAAATTGGTAAAAAAACACGACCTATATTTAATTGCAGATGAAGTGTACCGGGAGTTTACGTATGACGGAGCTACCCATTACTCTATTTTAAAAGAAAAAGGAATAGAACAAAATGCTATTATGATAGATTCTGTGTCAAAACGTTTTAGCATGTGTGGAGCGCGCATTGGTTGCATTGTAACAAAAAATCAAGATATATTGGCTACCGCGATGAAGTTTGCCCAAGCGCGTTTAAGTCCACCGAGCTTTGAACAAATTGCCAGTGAAGCGGCGTTGAGTACACCTCAGTCTTATTTTGATGCCGTAAAAGAAGAATATGTGTCCCGGCGAAATGCCTTAATAAAAGCACTAAAAGAAATTTCGGGGGTAACGGTGGCAGAACCTCGCGGCGCTTTTTATTGTATAGCCGAACTACCGATAGACGATGCAGAAGATTTTGCCAAATGGCTGTTAGAACACTTTCAAGTAAATCGCGAAACGGTAATGGTAGCACCGGCAGCCGGCTTCTACTCTACCCCTAACACCGGAAAAAGCCAGGTGCGTATTGCTTACGTATTGAAAAAAGAAAAATTGTTAAAAGCCGTTCATATCTTAAAAGAAGGATTAAACGTATATCAAAAAGCTCATGGAATTAAAGCTGAATCAATCGCTGAAAGCCTATAATACCTTCGGATTTGACGTTCGAGCCAAACAATATTTTTTGATTAATACCAAAGAAGAGCTCGTTAAAGTTTTAAAGAAGTGTTATGCCGATGAGCTCTTTATCTTGGGGGGTGGAAGTAATATTTTATTGGCACAAAACATAGCTAAAACCGTACTTCACATCAATCTAAAAGGAATACGGGTACGCAATGAAAACAAAAACAGCGTTCTTGTTGAAGCTAAGGCCGGAGAAAACTGGCATCAGTTTGTACGGTATTGTATTGAACACAATTATGGCGGGTTAGAAAATTTATCGTTTATTCCCGGCAATGTGGGCACCACTCCTATACAAAATATTGGCGCTTACGGAATTGAGATGCAAGATACCTTTGTAGAGTGCGAAGCCATTAATCGGCAAACGCTAGAGTGTCGCACTTTTACCAAAGAAGAATGTCATTTTGGGTACAGAGATTCGGTTTTTAAAAATCGGTACAAAAACCAATATGTCATTACCAGCGTTACCTTTAAATTATCCAAAAAAAACCATCAGCTACATACTGATTACGGCAGTATTCAAGAAGAATTGACCGCCATGAAGATTGAATACCCAACTATTGCCGACGTGTCTGATGCGGTAATTCATATTCGTCAAAAAAAATTACCGGATCCCCGAAAACTTGGTAACAGTGGAAGCTTTTTTAAAAATCCGATTATAGATAAAGAAAAGTTTGAAACGGTACAAAAACAACACCCTTCTATTCGATTTTATAAGGTAAACGAAAATCAATACAAGATTCCGGCCGGGTGGCTTATTGATCAAGCCGGACTAAAAGGTTATCGCGAAGGTGATGCCGGCGTACACGAACATCAGGCGTTGGTTTTAGTAAATTATGGCAAAGCTACCGGGCAAGATATATTGCACCTGGCTCATAAAATTCAGAAAAAGATAAAAGAAATCTATAACCTCTCTTTAGAAATGGAGGTAAATGTTATTCAGTAAACAGTTGTCAATACGTTTAAAGCAGCGTTTTTATTTCTCATAGTTCATCCGGGCCATAAACCAAGTTGATAAAATCTTGCTTTTCTATTTGCCCAAAATAGGTGTATAAATCAAATTTTTCTAAAGCTTGGGTAATGTCTTTTTTGTCATAGCGCACTCCATGTAAAGCCTCTTCAATATCTTGCACCGGGTCTTTTCCAAAAAAGTCGCCATAAATTTTCACGTAATCTATCAACCCTCCTTTTTTTACTTTTATGCGCAAGTCTATGATTCCGGAAGGAAAACGCTTGGTACGTTGCAAATCAAACTTAGGTGATTTACCGTAATTCCAATCCCAATTAGCATATTTTTCTGCTTGTAGTTTACGAATACCCTCCCAATCTTTTTCTGTTAATTTATAAGTTGTCAAATCGGGGTTTTCAGCACGTATTCCGTCTAAAATTTTATCGCGAAGCTCTTTTGTTGAAATGGGTTTGTCCATAAACTCGGCAATATTTGCTACACGAGCTCTAGCCGATTTATGCCCCTTCGATTTTATCTTCGTCATTTTAACTGTTAGCGCCTTGGTTACTTCATTTAAATCACTATTAAGCAGTAAAGTACCATGATTAAACATGCGTTTTACCGAAGAAAATTGGGCATTTCCTGATATTTTTTTATCGTGTACCACAATATCATTTCTACCCTTCATCTCGGCTGGCACTCCTATTTCATTTAATATTTTTACGATGGGTTGTGTAAACTGCTTAAAATTATTCAATTTGGTGCGGTCATAATCGGTCATAAAACTGTAATTCAGGTTTCCCAAATCGTGGTAAACCGCCCCACCACCTGAAATACGACGCACTACATGAATGTGGTTGGCTTCTACATATTCTTGGTCGATTTCTTCTAGTGTATTTTGATTTCTTCCTATAATGATAGAGGGTTCGTTGATATAAAACAACACACAGTCGTTACCTTCCGGAAAATTACGGATGCAGTATTCTTCTATGGCCAAATTTGTTTTCGGGTCTGTAATACCTTCGTTATCTATGTAGAGCATACGTGAATATTTATTTCAAAAATAATCAATATTTAAAAATTAATCTAACTGAAAATAAGATTATTCATCGATGATTGCTTGCTTTTTATTCGGGGTATTCTACCCGCAAATGGTAGATGTTGTTGAGCTTGCGCTTCAGAATTTTTTTAACCGTTTGTATTTCTTTAAAGGTAATACTGGCATTTAAAAATTGTCCTTCCTCGATTTGTTTGTCTATAATTTTCTCCACAAACTCGTCAATTTTTTTAGCGGTAGGTAATTTTAAACTTTTACTAGCCGCTTCTACACTGTCACTCATCATCAAAATAGCCGTCTCTTTGCTAAAAGGCATAGGACCCGGATATTTATAATCTTTAATATTTACCTCCTCTCCTGTAAGTTTAGCCTCTTCTTGAGCCTTTTTGTAAAAATAATAAACCGTAGTGGTACCGTGGTGTGTACGTATAAAATCAATGATACGATCGGGCAAGTTGTTGTTCTTGGCCATTTCTATACCCAATATCACATGATTAATAATGATTTCTGCACTTTCTTGCGGTTTCATATCATCGTGCGGGTTTACTGAAGTGACCTGATTTTCAGTAAAAAAAGTGGGGTTAATCATTTTTCCTATATCGTGGTGTAGTGCTCCTACCCTAACCAACATGGCATTTGCGCCAATTTCGTTAGCCGCTGCTTCTGCCAAATTGGCTACGTTAAGGCTGTGATGAAAAGTACCCGGCGCTTTGTTAGACAGTTCTTTTAATAATTTTGAATTGGTATTAGACAATTCTAAAAGTGACATATCTGAAATCAACCCAAACATTTTTTCGTAGGCATAAATTAGCGGAAGCACAAACAGGGTTACAATACCATTAATAATAAACATCAAAACGGTTAAACTTTGAATGCCATTAAAACTTCCTTCTTGAACCACCGTAAAGGCAAAATAGGCTACCACATACACCAACGTAATCTTTCCTACCGAAATAAACAGGTTGGCTCTTTTATACATCTCAGAAAAACTGATAATAGTTACGATACCGGCTACAATCTGCAAAAACATAAACTCATAGCTATTCGGAACAATAAACCCGAGTATCAATACCGTAATAATGTGTACAAACAACCCCAACCGCGTATCAAAAAACGCTTTTAAAGTAATGGGTAAAATGCAGATAGGTACCGCATAAATGTAGTTAGAATTCACCTTCATTACGCCCACCATTAAAGCTACTACCAAGATGATATTAAAGAAAATGAACGTTATTTTTTTGTTGTTTTCATAAATCTCAGTACAATATTTCTTCACAAACAAAAACAACATAAACAACGCCAATGCCACTAACAGTGCATACCCCACAATAATGATATAATAACTGGTGGCACTCCACACATTAGATTGGTATTCTTGTTTAAGCGAGTTGAGGATTTCTAGTTTAGAGTTATCAACCACCTCTCCTTTGCTAATAATGCGACTTCCTTGCGACACAAACCCTTTGGTATAAGAGAGTTTTGCCAATTTAGATTGAAGGTCTTTTTTAGTTAAGTCTTCATTTAAAGAGACATTGGGCTGCACCACATCAAAAAATAATTGACGTAGTTGGGCTTCGTAATTTTGCAACCCTGCTTTTTTGGCTTGTGTGGCAACATAGATGCCCAGTGTGTTATATTTAAAGAAGTTTCTATATACAAATTGTTCGGCTTCATTTCCTTTTTTTAGATAAACAATCTGATTTTCATTAAAATACGAATGTGGTTGAATAACCCCATCGGCATAAATAGCTGTCAACGTCTTTTTTGAAAATTTAATCAACTTTAACCCGGAAACCCGCATAATACTGTCGCCAAATACACGACTCAATTCTCGGCTAAGCTGTGCTTTAGCCGTGTCAGCTATACGCGTTTCGTAATCAAAAAAAGGAGCATGATTCTCTTTAATTTGCTTTTTTTCTTGCTTAATCTCCGCATCACTTTTCTTAATAGCAAAATCAAAAGGAGCATAAAGTGTCTCGTATTGCCATGGTTTTCCTTTGGTAAACTCATATTTAAATTGGCTACCCTTCGGAAACAAATACACAATAATGCCCGCCACAATAATAAACAAGAAGACCTTATAGATTGTGTCTTGATATTTGTAAATCTTATCAATAAATTTGCTCATGTCATTTTCTTGACCACCAAAAATACTAAAAAATAAGTGTCAATTCACAAACTTATTCAGAGTCCCCAATTATTTCATTAAATTCGCAAAACATTTAAAATAACGATTATTATGAGCAAAGAAGTTGTGATTGTAAGTGCTGCACGTACGCCAATAGGTAGTTTTATGGGCAGTCTTTCAACTATACCAGCTACTAAATTGGGCAGTATAGCCATTAAAGGAGCACTTGATAAAATAAATTTAAAACCCGAAATGGTTCAAGAAGTACTAATGGGAAATGTGGTGCAGGCCGGTGAAGGTCAAGCCCCCGCCCGCCAGGCTGCTCTAGGAGCCGGAATTCCTAATTATATTCCTTGTACCACTGTAAATAAAGTATGTGCCAGCGGTATGAAAGCTATGAGTTTAGCCGCCCAAGCTATTGCTTTGGGCAACAATGATATTATGGTTGCCGGAGGAATGGAAAGCATGAGTCAAATTCCCCATTATCTACACGCCCGAAAAGGTACGAAGCTAGGCGATGGAAAATTACAAGACGGTATGCTTAGAGATGGATTGGTAGATGCATACGACCATAACCATATGGGTACTTGCGCCGATTTGTGCGCCGGAGAATACCATTTTTCGCGTGAGGAAGTAGACGCTTTTGCCATTCAATCGTATGAACGCTCTAAAAAAGCTTGGGAAGCCGGAAAATTTAAAGACGAAGTAGTACCGGTTTCTGTTCCACAAAGAAAAGGAGATCCTATTGTTGTTGATGAAGACGAAGAATACAAACGCATCAAGTTAGAAAAAGTAGCCAAACTACGTCCGGTATTTACCGCAGAGGGCACTACTACCGCTGCCAATGCCTCTACCATTAATGACGGAGCGGCCGCGGTTGTGCTTATGAGTCGAGAAAAAGCAGAAGAGCTAGGGTTAAAACCTTTGGCTACCATAAAAAGTTATGCAGATGCTGCGCAAGAACCTAAGTGGTTTACCACCACTCCGGCTAAAGCTGTAGAAAAAGCCTTAAAAAGAGCCAATCTAACCAAAGATGAAGTGGATTTCTTTGAACTAAATGAAGCCTTTTCTATTGTAGGATTAGCCAATATTAAGCTATTAGATATAGACGGGGAAAAAGTAAACGTAAACGGCGGAGCTGTTTCTTTGGGACATCCATTGGGTTGCTCCGGAGCGCGTATTATTATTACCTTACTGAATGTACTAAAACAAAATAACGCTAAGATTGGTGCGGCCGGAATCTGCAATGGTGGCGGTGGTGCCTCTGCCATGGTTATCGAAAATATAAATTAAACTAATACTTTAAATAAATACAAATAATAATACTTATAATCAGATATTTGATATATTATTTTGTATAATTTATTTACTTTTTTAATACAACCGAATGCAATACGGAATTTGCGACCTCAATTGTGTGGCTGTACGCCAAACAAACAGTGATACTAGTGAAATGGTAACTCAACTTCTTTTTGGAGATTCTTTTCAAGTCTTAGAAAAACAAAAAAAGTGGAGCCGAATCCGCATTGCATTCGATTTTTATGAAGGTTGGGTAGATAACAAACAATACACCCTTGTTTCTGAAGAAACGTATAACACCTACAAAAATACGCCAGATAAATACTTGACTGATATTGTCGGGTTTGCTGTTAACAAAAGTCAGTTGCTCACCTTTTTAAGTATAGGCGCTAACTTAAAAGCGGCCCCTTTATTAGCGCTAACGTGTGACGGCGAAGTTACCACCCAAAAACTGACAAAGACAGCCCTCGTTTCGCTTGCCGCTACCTATTTAAACACTCCCTATCTCTGGGGCGGAAAAACACCGCTCGGTATAGATTGCAGCGGGTTTACACAAATGGTATACAAAATTGGAGGGTATCAACTGTTACGCGATGCAGCGCAACAAGCACAACAGGGAGACCCCCTGAGTTTTATAGAAGAGAGTGAACCGGGCGATTTAGCTTTCTTTGATAATGCCGAAGGAAAAATTATTCACGTAGGAATTATTTTAGAAAATAACTACATTATCCACGCTCACGGTAAAGTGCGTATAGACCGATTAGATCATACCGGTATTTTTAACGTAGATACACACACCTACTCTCACCACCTTAGAATTATTAAAAAGATATTTTAGTTCACTCTAATATATACATACGCGCCACTTGTTGTTTGCATATCCTGTGAATCCTAGGTAAAAGTGCAATTTTGAAAGCAATTCACAACGGGTAGCTACTGGTTTAAAATTGCCAAAAGTTTTTCTTCTAAGTGACGATCGTGAAGGAAGAGGTTTCCTTTAATAGCGCCGCGCCGATCAACAAAAAATAATCGACGTAGATAAACGGTATAAAATTCGCGTTGTTCAGGAAGACAGTCTAGTCGATATTCTGTTGTAGGATCATAATTAAAATCCTTTAGGTTATGAAGCCATTTCTCAGGATTTTTATCAATGTTAATTCCTATAAAATTAATTTGCGGATAGCGTTTTCTCAGCTGGTCTATCTTTTTGTGCTCATATTGTTGTAAAGCCTCATTACGGTTAGACCAATAAAAGAAGACCGTAGGACCTGTAAGTAATGAATATGCTTCTACTTTTCTGCGCGTAGGGGCATATAAATTTAATTGTCCTATGTTTCCGATAAAGTGTTCTTTTTGAATACGGGCTATTTCTTTTATCTTGGTAAATTTTACAGGATTGTGAATTGTCTTTAAAATATTAATTAACGAATCTACACGAGCACTCGTTTGCGAACGAACAATAAGTTTTATCCCCAATCGAGGCATAAAACGAGAGCGCAATATCGGCAATGTAAATAACGAATCAGCTATAAACAACCGATTATTCAGATTAGCCACAGAATTGGTGTTATAACAATCGCGTCCTGCATGGGTGGTAGCCAAACATCTCTCAACCGATTTATTGCGTAAATAATCATTTAAGAAAGCCTGATAAATATAGTATGATTGCAAGGTTTTATGGTTATAATCTACATTTTTTCGATAAGATAAAAAATTGGCGGGTAATGCCTTTTTAAATTTTTGGTAATATTTATTTACAAGAAAATAATAACGCTCTCGCATGTCATAATTACCGTAGTTTATAATTTCTTCTGCTAGTTTCTCAAACCGGTTAGAAACTTTTTGTTGCGCTACTAATTGCTGTAATTGGGTTTGATGGCTATTTTTTATAGAGTCTATTTTATACACAAAACTTTGAGGAGCTATTTTGTAATAATGTAGAAACATGTGATCATTCGTATAAAAGTTTAAGAATACCTCCATCAAAAAATTATTGGCCTTTGCTCCTTTTCCTGAATACATTAACGACTCATCAAACTCTCGCGTATTTACACGTAGTAGTAAACTATCTCCCGGTTCTATATAAAACATCTGCGTTTGGTATAAATGACCATAATTGTGACGCAACGTATACAACCCCGGTTTAATATTAGTAGGAAACTGATAATAAAAATGATTTTTACTATCAATAGAAACCGTATCTAACACACTACCGTCTTTTAAAATGATAATATAAGGCGTTCTCGGATTTACAACTTCTCCGGAAAGTGAAGTCGAGATATCTTCAACCGAATTTGAACACCCCACAAAAGCAAAGGCAAGAAGAAAATAGAAGAGTGTGTATTTTTGTTTCATCATTCAAGAATTGCTCTTTATTAGAACTCCCAAACCTACAGTTTTGCGAGTAAAATCAAAAATAAAATAAACCCCGTACAGAAGTTGTTAACCTCTCGTTAAATTGCATCTAAAAAGGTACGAAAATTAGTTATATAAACCATTTTATAAGCATTGCGTACCCACAGAAAAATAGCCCTTTCTCTTCTCGTTTATTTGGCTATTTTTGCAAAAAATTAATTTAGTTATGTTATCAGTTTCTGATTTATCCGTTCAGTTTGGAAAACGCATTTTATTTGACGAGGTAAACATCTCTTTTACAGAAGGTAATTGCTACGGAATTATTGGCGCTAACGGAGCCGGAAAATCTACTTTTCTAAAAATATTGGCGGGGCAAGAAGAACCTACATCAGGGCATGTTACACTAGAAACCGGAAAGCGAATGTCTGTCTTAGAGCAAAACCACAACCTCTATGACGAATATCCGGTACTAGAAACTGTGTTGCGTGGCAACAAACCTTTATTTGCCGTGAAAACAGAAATTGATGCACTTTATGCTAATTATTCTGATGAAAATGCAGAACGTATAGGAGAATTGCAGACCACTTTTGAGGAAATGGATGGATGGAATGCTGAAAGCAGTGCCGCTGCCCTACTCTCTAATTTAGGTATCAAAGAAAATTTGCACTATGAGTTGATGCGAGACCTTGATGGAAAACAAAAAGTACGCGTTCTTTTAGCACAAACCCTTTTTGGCAATCCGGATGTGTTAATTATGGACGAGCCAACAAACGACTTAGACTACGAAACAATTACTTGGCTTGAAAATTTCTTAGCCGACTATAAAAATACCGTGATTGTGGTTTCTCACGACCGCCACTTTTTAGATGCCGTATGTACCCATATTTCTGATATAGATTTTGGAAAGATTAACCACTTTAGCGGCAACTATACTTTTTGGTATGAATCTTCTCAGTTAGCTGCTCGTCAACGTGCTCAACAAAACAAAAAAGCAGAAGAAAAGAAAAAAGAATTAGAAGCCTTTATTCGTCGTTTTAGTGCAAACGTGGCAAAGTCTAAGCAAGCTACTTCTCGTAAAAAAATGTTGGATAAACTCAATATCAACGAAATTAAGCCTTCTAGTAGAAGGTATCCGGCTATTATTTTTGAACGCGAACGCGAGGCCGGTGACCAAATTTTAAATATTGAAAACTTAGAGGCATCTGTTGAAGGGGAAACACTTTTTCAAAAACTCAATTTAAACTTAAAGAAAGACGACAAAGTCGTTATCTACTCAAAAGATTCGCGAGCTACTACTGCTTTCTACCATATCATTAATGGGCAGGAAAAAGCAAAAAATGGAAGTTATGACTGGGGCGTTACCACTACTCAATCATACTTACCGGTAGACAATACGGAGTTTTTTAAAAACGACCTCACGTTAGTTGATTGGTTACGACAGTATGCTAAAACTCCTGAAGAGCGAGAAGAAGTATTTATTCGTGGTTTTTTAGGAAAAATGCTTTTTAGAGGCGAAGAAGCACTAAAATCAGCCAACGTACTTTCGGGAGGAGAGAAAGTGCGCTGCATGTTGAGTCGAATGATGATGCTACGCGCCAATGTGTTGATGTTAGACGAGCCTACCAACCATTTAGACCTAGAGTCTATCACGGCTTTTAACAACGCCTTAAAAAACTTTAAAGGAGCTGTATTACTTACCTCTCACGACCATGAGTTTGTACAGAGTTTAGCCAATCGGGTGGTAGAACTAACGCCTAATGGAATTATTGATCGCTATCTTACTTTTGAAGAATATATGGAAGATCCTAAAATAAAAGAACTCCGTAAGAGTTTATATAAACAAGACGCGTAAAACAACGCGTTTGTCCTTACACAAAGAGAGAAGCCTTCAAAAAATTTTGAAGGCTTCTCTCTTTTATGGGGAATCGTATAATTACGTAAAACTTATTTAATTACTTCTATTTTTTCTACTTCTACATCGTTGGTGCTATCGGCAAAACCTTGTTCCTTCATCCATTTATCACTATATATTTTGCTCATATAGCGCGAACCATGATCTGGAAAAATAGCCACCACATATGAATCTTTATCAAACTCACCACGCTCCTCTAATTGTTTTATGCCTTGAAAAGCTGCTCCGCTGGTATAACCGGCAAAAATGCCTTCGGTTTTTACAATCTCACGGGCGGTATGAGCGCTATCTTCATCTGTAACTTTTACAAATTCGTCTATAATATCAAAATCAGTAGCGGTAGGAATTAGATTTTTTCCTAATCCTGAAATACGATATGGGTAAATTTCGTTTTCATCAAACTCTCCGGTTTCATGATATTTTTTTAACACCGATCCGTACGCATCAATTCCTATGATTTTTATATCCGGATTTTGCTCCTTTAAATAGCGGGCTGATCCGGAAATAGTACCACCGGTTCCACTACAAGCTATTAGGTGAGTAATCTTTCCTTCTGTCTGTTTCCAAATTTCAGGGCCGGTTGAACGGTGGTGTGCTTCAATATTTAACTCATTAAAATATTGATTGACATAAAAAGAGTCTTTGATTTCAGAATGCAATCGTTTAGCCACTTGGTAATAAGAACGAGGGTCGTCTGCCGCAACGTGCGCCGGACAAACATATACCTTGGCTCCCATAGTGGTTAGCATATCAATTTTATCTTTTGATGATTTTGAGCTTACGGCCAAGATACATTCATACCCTTTAATGATACTCACCATAGCCAAGCTAAATCCGGTGTTACCCGAAGTAGTTTCAATAATAGTGCTTCCGGGTTTTAATAAACCTTTGCGTTCAGCCTCTTCAATAATATAAATAGCTATACGGTCTTTAGTAGAGTTACCAGGGTTGTAGGCTTCGACTTTAGCGTAATAGTTACCGGGAAAGTTTTGAGTAAGTTTATTCAGTTTGATTAGCGGGGTATTACCTATAAGTTGTAATACGTTATCATAGACTTGCAAATCTTCTTTCATAAAGTCAATATTCTAATTAACAATAAGAGAGGGCGTCTAAGAGCCCCTCTATTTTTGCTGGGGCAAATGTACATTATTTTTTCGTAATGGCGCCCCAATTCTTATAAACCTATTTGTTTATGAATCGTTATAATTACTGATAATCAGTAATTTATATTCTATTTTTCAGTTGATAAAAACTTTATATTCATTGTCGTATCATATAGTATATTCTTCATTTTGCCCAAAATAAAAGCCCATTTGGTTTTACAAATGGGCTTTATTATTTTTGTTAGCTCCTTTTATAGGTCTTGAAAGATAGAGTGCATCAGACGTTTTTTATCGTTTAAACTTTCTTCCATAGAAACCATTGTTTCGGTACGGTAAACTCCTTCAATATCATCTAGTAAATAGATAACACGTTTTGCGTGATCGGTATTCTTTGCGCGTACTTTACAAAATACATTGTATTTTCCGGTAGGTACGTGGGCCTCAACTACGTTTGGAATTTCATTAATACGTTCAACTACAAACTTGGTTTGAGAGGTTTTTTTCAAAAATACACCAACATAAGCTATAAAATTATACCCCAATTTAGTGTAATCTAAATTCAAGGTAGATCCTATAATAATGCCCGCCTCTTCCATTTTTCTAACGCGTACATGAACCGTTCCGGCAGAAATATCTAGGCGCTTAGCTATATCTGTAAAAGCCGTTCTCGTATCCTCAATCAAGATATCTAATATCTGATGATCAAGTTTGTCTAATTTAAATTTTGTCATAATAAAATGGTTTTTGTTCTACTCCTTCAAAGAGCAAAATTACCATATTTAAAAATTTTATCAAAATATTAAATTTAATTATTTGTTAAAATAAGTGATATTTTTCTATTATTAATGATAATATTTTTCACAACAAATTCTATTTCTATCTCTTCATTTGATGAACTCGTTACATTCTGTTGATTAGCATCAATTTCTATATGTCCATAAAATTTCTTTAATTTTTTAATTTCAACAATTCTAGGTATAAATTTTATAGTATTTTGAAATAGCTGTTCTTCATACTGAACAGCTATATCCGTTACTTTTTCTCGGTGCAAAGCACTCCTTATAATAATATCGTAAAATGATTTTTGATTTTCCGGTATTTTTAAATACTCATCTGTAGAATAGGTGTTCCAACTCTGACGACTAATCATTTCAAAAGCTTTGCACATTGCTATAAAAACATATTGTCGTGTAATTTCACGTTCATAATCGTGTGGGTAATGGCCTGCCTCAAACAAGAGTGTGGGTATATTTCTAGCCTGAAAATAGTCTCCTACACAATTTGGGTTATACGCATCGTCATAGCGTCCTATATAACCGGAAAGCGCTGTTTTTTGTAGATGTGTAGCAATGCCCGCAATGAGTTGCATGGCAATTTTTCGAGAAGGATTAATTGATCTGCCGGTATTATATGCCGGTGCCAAAAAAGAGAGCGTCGCCGATTTAGGCTGGTTTCCTACGCCATAGATGGTTCGTTGATCGTGCATATTAAAACAAAAATCAGGTTGAAATTGCTCAGCTACACGCTGTAATAAACGCAATTCAGGTTGCGTTTGGTTTACGGCATCTCTATTTAAATCAACATCATTGGCGTTTCTACGTGTATAGGCTACTGCCCCATCCGGATTCAATACCGCTATAATTTTAAACCGACAGCTATTAGTTAATTGTGTTATAAAAGTATCCGGCTGCTGAACTGCTTCTAAAAAATCGAGTACTGCTTTGGTGGTAGTGGTTTCATTACCATGCATCTGTGCCCACATAAGAATACGCGTTTCACCCTGGCCAAATTCTATACTATAAATAGAACGACCTTGTACTGATTCTCCTTCTTCCTTTATTACAAATTTAGACGAGAGCGATTGTAGGTACTCTTCGATTTTTTTGTAATCAAGATAACGACCAAAAAAGCGTTTATTTTTTATACGCTCAAATAACGATAAATAGATTTCTTTTTCCATAGTTTACAAAAGTAAACATTTGAATATTCACATTTGTAAACAACATAATTGAATAAATAGTTTAATCTTGTAAACAAAAAGAAGGCTGTTTTAACACAATACCGCTAGGGATTAGATAAATTTTATATTTAAAACAATTATAATTTTATTATTAGTACCTTATATAATTTTATTTAAACTTATACTTTAATTATAATATGTTATTTTATAACTAAAATGGCTAAAGATAAATTATTTGTTTACATTTGTAATGAATTGGTATTTAAAAAATGATTACAATGGTGAACAGTGATAAATTTGCTACTCGGCTAAAAAAAATAATGGATTACTATGATTTATCGGCCTCTTCTTTTGCCGATAAAATTGAGGTAGGCCGCTCTTCTATTTCGCATCTTCTTTCGGGAAGAAATAAACCGAGTTTAGACTTTGTAATGAAAGTCTTACACACCTTCCCCGAAATAAACTTATATTGGTTAATGAATGGAAAAGGGTATTTTATACACGAAAATGACTCGACTACTCCATTTAAGCCACTAGCAATTGATTATAAAAAAAACACAGATGCCGCTGCACATACTATGAGGGGTCACACTTCTACCCCTTCGGCCAACGCTAAAGAAATTAAACGAATTATTATTTTATATAAGGATGGTAGTTTTGAATCTTTTGAGAATAATCCTTAAATTTGTCGGAAAAACCCATGAAATCTGTATTTGGCTACGCCCTGCTCTTCGTCTCTTTAACTGCGTGCTACACGCCTAAAAAAGATTGTAAAAAATATCATACCGGGTCTTTTGAATACCAAGCGCTAATTGATGGGAAGCTGCAAACCGCCAAAATTAAACGCACCGATTCTTTTCTTATTGATTATTCACATAAAATTCCCGATACTTCTACGGTAAGGTGGATTAACAACTGTACTTATATAGTTACCAAATATCACCCCAAAACATTGCAAGATAAACAAGCCTATCAGGTGCGTATTATCACCACAGATAAAGACAGTTATACCTTTGAGTTTTCAAAAGTGGGAGGTACAAAGGCAAAAACCTTTACCGCAAAACGTATTCCACCTATTACAAAATAACAGATAGACTACCCTACTAATCTTCTTCCTCTTCAAATAAATTGCCTTGGGTTTCTTTAGGCTTATCGATTTCTTCTGCTTCTGATTGAATTTCTTCTTCCTCTTCTTCTACAGGCAACGGTTCAAGAAGCGTCAATTGGTTTACTGTTTCTGTGGTTAGTTGATTTCCCTGTGCAGTAATTCCTTTTATGATTATAAATTCTTCTAGGTTTACCGTTTCATTGGGTTTAGCTGCTTTTCCTCTAGGCTTACGAAATTCAATTTCAAGCATTGGTCGACGATCTGTAGATACCAACTCCAAATACGAATCTGCATGCGCTGTAATTATCAGTTCTTCTTTATCTTTATTTTCTATCTCAAATCGTTTAACGAAAAAGCGTTCTTTGCTACCCTCCCAGTACACTGCTGTAATGGGTTTTTTGGGTAGCCATTTTTCCATTACCACATATTCATCATTAAAGTGTGTGGTTAATTCAGGTACAATTGTTTTTGCTATTCCATCTTGGGTAATTAATAAAATACGGTCATCTCCCTTAAACTCGCCCAAAAATTCGCCGCGTTCATCAACATTTATGCGTTTTACGGTTTCATCAAACCAAATTTTTCGGGGTTTTAAGGTAGAAACACCTTCTTCTTTCAATTCAATTCGTTTTACCGGGTGCTTGCTTACCAAATTTCCTTTAACCCCTCTCCCTTTTATAGCAAGATCCGCAAAATCTATCTCAAATTTTAATTTTTTCTTCTTTCCGGTTTGACGTAAATACACGGTTACCGTTTCAGCCTCTCCATTTGGATTAGCCGAAAAATAAAGCACCTTTGTTCCCGGTTTACCTTTACCTACACTGTATTCGCGATCTCGTGTAATGGCTGTTACCGCAAAACGTTTCATATATACGTTGCCTTTTTGCCCATCGCGATACATTAAATTGTAAATAGTGCGTTTGTCTTTCTTTTTAAAAATGGCCACGTGAATAATCTTTTTCCCTATAAAAACCTTATTATCCACTTTCACCACTTTCATAACACCCTCTTCTGTAAAACAAATAATATCATCTATATCACTACAATTACCGACATATTCGTCTTTGCGCAACCCGATGCCTATAAACCCTTCTTTACGATTTACATACAGTTTATTATTACGAATAACCACTTTGGTGGCTACAATATCTTCAAAAGCACGCATTTCTGTCTTGCGCTCACGGCCTTTGCCAAATTCTGTTTTTAGATCTTCAAAATAATGAATAGCATATTCTACTAAATGATCTAGATTGTACTGCACCTCTGCTATTTCTCCTTCTAAAGCTTCTATTTTTTGTTGTGCTTTATCTAAATCAAAGCGAGAAATACGCTTGATTTTTATTTCGGTTAACCGCACAATGTCTTCCGCTGTTACCGGTCTTTTTAAATGTTTAATATGCGGAACCAACCCCTTATCTATGGCTGCAATTACTTCTTCCCAAGTTTCTTTTTCTTCAATATCGTGATAAATGCGATTTTCTATAAAAATACGCTCTAAAGAAGCAAAATGCCAACGTTCTTGCAACTCGTGCAATTTTATTTCAAGATCTTGCTTTAAAAGGTCTACCGTATTTTCAGTACTTCGTTTTAGAATTTCTGAAACGCTGATAAACTGGGGTTTATCATCAGAAATAACACAACTCAACGGAGAAATAGACTGTTCGCAGTTTGTAAAAGCATACAACGCATCTATGGTCTTATCTGGAGAAATATTATGGGGCAAATGAATGAGAATCTCTACCTTTTTTGCCGTGTTGTCTTCTATATGCTTAACCTTTATTTTTCCTTTATCGTTGGCTTTTAAAATAGAATCAATCAAAGAGGCCGTGGTGGTGCCATAAGGAATTTCGGTAATGGCCAACACATCTTTTTCGTGCTGTTCTATTTTAGCACGTACACGCACTTTACCGCCACGCATACCGTCTTTATAGTTGCTAACATCCATAATACCGCCGGTAGGAAAATCGGGGTATAGCTTAAAACGTTTTCCTTGCAAGTGTTTAATAGAGGCGTCTATGAGTTCTATAAAATTGTGTGGTAAAATTTTAGTACTCAACCCTACGGCAATTCCTTCTACTCCCTGTGCCAAAAGCAATGGAAACATAACCGGCAAGTCAATAGGTTCTTTTTTACGTCCATCATACGAGAGTTGCCAATCGGTAATTTTAGGATTAAAAACCACCCGCAATGCAAACTTAGACAGGCGTGCTTCTATATATCGTGAAGCGGCAGCTCTATCTCCCGTAAAAATATTTCCCCAGTTTCCTTGAGTGTCTATCAATAAATCTTTTTGCCCTAACTGCACAATGGCATCGCCTATACTGGCATCACCATGAGGGTGATACTGCATGGTGTGCCCCACAATGTTTGCCACTTTGTTGTAGCGCCCATCGTCTAACTCTTTCATGGCGTGCATAATGCGCCGCTGAACAGGTTTAAAGCCGTCTTTTATAGCCGGTACTGCTCGTTCTAGAATTACATATGAGGCATAATCAAGAAACCAATCTTGATACATGCCGGTAATCTTTGTTAAGGTTTCTCGGGGCTGTGCTGCCCCTTCATTATTAGTTGTTTCGTTTTCTGAACCTTCGTTATGCGTTGCTTCGCTCATCTATATTGTAACGTTTAAACCGCGTTTATGATTTTTATTTTATGCCACTTCTTCTTCGCGAATCGTATCTAATTCTGTGCGTAAGTTTTCAATGATAAATTCCTGCCTGTCGCGTGTGTTTTTACCCATATAAAAACGCAACATTTGTTCTATTCCCATCTCCTTGTCTAACATAACCGGATCTAGGCGAATATCTTCTCCAATAAAATGAGAAAATTCTTCCGGAGAGATTTCTCCCAATCCTTTAAAGCGTGTAATTTCCGGTTTTCCACTTAATTTTTGAATGGCTTGTTGTTTTTCTTCTTCTGAATAACAATAATAGGTTTCTTTTTTGTTGCGTACCCTAAACAATGGGGTTTGCAATATATACAAATGTCCCTCTTTTATCAACTCAGGAAAAAACTGCAAGAAAAAGGTAATGAGCAACAACCGTATGTGCATGCCATCTACATCTGCATCGGTAGCAATAACAATGTTGTTATACCGCAAATCTTCAATAGAATCTTCTATGTTGAGAGCTGCTTGCAACAGGTTAAATTCTTCATTTTCATAGACTATTTTTTTGGTTAGCCCATAGCTGTTTAAGGGTTTTCCTTTTAAGCTGAATACGGCTTGTGTTTTCACATCGCGCGATTTGGTGATACTTCCACTAGCCGAATCGCCCTCGGTAATAAACAAGGTACTTTCTAAATGCCGATCTTTTTTTGTATCGCCTAAATGAATGCGGCAATCGCGTAATTTTTTATTGTGTAAACTCGCTTTTTTAGCTCGTTTACGCGCCAGTTTCCGAATGCCCGATAAATCTTTTCGCTCGCGCTCTGCCGCTAATATTTTTCGTTGCAATTTTTCAGCCGTTTCTTCATTGCGATGTAAATAATTGTCAAGATTTCGTTTAATAAAATCAGTTATGTACGTACGCACGGTGGGTAACCCATCTCCCATCTCTGTAGAGCCTAGTTTGGTTTTTGTCTGACTTTCAAAAACAGGTTCCATAACCTTTAAGCTTACGGCTGCTACAATAGATTTTCGAATATCGTTGGTGTTATAATTTTTATCGTAAAATTCGCGCACTGTTTTTACCAAGGCTTCGCGAAAAGCATTTTGATGGGTTCCTCCTTGAGTAGTATGTTGCCCGTTTACAAAAGAGTGATATTCTTCGCTGTACTGGGTTTTGTTGTAGGTCAGGGCCACCTCAATATCTTCGCCTCGCAAATGAATAATAGGAAAAAGACGTTCTTCTTCTACAATGGTCTCTGCTAATAAATCTTTAAGTCCATTTTCTGAATGATAGCGTTCACCATTAAAATCTATGGTCAACCCCGGGTTGAGGTACACATAGTTTTTTAGCAGCTTTTCTACATACTCGTGCCGAAATTTATAATTTTTAAATATAGTTTCATCAGGAATAAAAGTAACCTTAGTTCCTTTTCGTCTTGTCGTTTCTTCTAATCGTTCTTCATTTTTAAAAACTCCGCGTTCAAATTCAGCTGAAACCGATTTACCATCTCGGGTAGATTCTACTCTAAAATAAGTAGACAAGGCATTTACAGCTTTGGTACCTACTCCATTTAATCCTACCGATTTTTTAAAAGCTCGGGTGTCGTATTTCCCTCCGGTATTCATTTTAGAAACGACTTCTACCACTTTACCTAACGGAATACCCCGGCCGTAATCGCGTACAATAACACGTTGTCCGTGAATAGAAACCTCAATATTTTTGCCGGCTCCCATCACAAACTCATCAATAGAGTTATCAATTACTTCTTTTAATAAAACATAAATACCGTCATCTGCACTAGACCCATCTCCCAATTTTCCTACATACATACCCGGACGTATTCGGATATGTTCTTTCCAATCTAACGAGCGAATATTTTCCTCGGTGTACTTTGTTGCCATAAATTTTTGATAAAACCCTAATATAAGAGGATTCGGACAAATATAAAAAGAGTTTAAAGAAGTTTATCCACAAAGTTATCCTCAAATCACATTTTTTAGAAGAAAGGAGAAACACCTTTGGTTTTGATTGGTGGGTTTAACTCAAATCGGATAAAAATTTCGTGGGTGCCATTGTTGTAGTGAGATAAGGCCGTGGTAGCATAATCGTACGCATATCCCACCAGAATATTATCGTTTATTTTAAACCCGGCCATACCACTTACGGAAGCGCTAAACCTATAGTTTACTCCTAATGCCAATCGCTGATATAAAATAGTGTTCAGTGACACGTCTACCGACAAAGGGCCCCCTGAAACGGCTTTTACCAGTGCTGCCGGTTTCAAATTTACTTGATCGTTGAGTTTAAACAGGTACCCGCCAATAAAATACAAATGCATTTTTCTTCTCGCTACAGAAACTTGCATATCATTATATACTTTGGTTTCTAACAAATTGGGAGTAGAAATTCCCACAAACCACTTATGGGTGTAAAAATAAGCACCTACCCCCAGTACCGGCATAAAATGATCAGACACATCTAAATTGAGTCCGTTAGGGTCGTAAATGTTTAATTTAGTAGGATCTATACTCAGGGTTGTAAAACCTCCTTTTAGTCCAAAGGCCATATAAAATCCCGCTTCAAATGGAATAACGTACGAAAAATTAGCGGCTACTTTATTAAAAACAGAAGGCCCTAGCTCATCATTTATAAATTCGACCCCCAGCCCCACTTGCCGACTCTCTCCTACCGGAGAACTAGCTGATAGGTTTAGGGTTTTTGGGGCGCCCGGAAAGCCAACCCACTGATTGCGGTATAAGGCCAATACACTTAACCGACCACGGGATCCTGTATAAGCCGGATTTACACTCATGGTGTTGTATATATACTGCGTGTATTGTGAGTCTTGTTGTGCCCTTGCGTTTATGCAAAAAAATGGTTCTATCAACAAAAGCAATAGAAAAGAAAAACGGTATAGTCGGACTATTTTCATAATCAATTTCCCTTAATATATACAAACCCCACTTTGTGCTTACGTTGCAGTTTTGCCCCTGCATTATACTGGTAAGTAATGATATAGTAGTACGTTCCCGTTGGTAGATGATCACCGGAGTTAATGGTTAACCTTCCACTAGAATATCCACTAAAAACATCGCCTGAAGGACCATAATGATTCGTTTCAAAAACTTTTACCCCCCAACGGTTAAACACTTTTACATTTAAAATTTTAGCACAACTAGACTGTATGCGCATATACGTGTTGTCTGTAGCACCGGAAACATCTATAAGATTGTACACCACAATCGGGCAATGCACGTGATCAGAGGTAATAGCCAGCGTAAACACTCCCACTTTTTTTACGGCAGCCGTTATCGTTTGTTGTTGTAGGTTTAGCGTTCCCCCTTCGTTTATCCATTTTTGTTGTTGTACGTCCCAACGCGCAATTACCAATGTGCTGTCTGTTGCAGCCTGCATAAAAGGAGGCGGTGTAGTTACATGGCGGTAAGAAAGCGTTACCGGCAACGGGTTTTGTATTTTCTGATTACGGTTAATCGTCCAATACTCTCGGTTATCAATTTGGGTGATATCAATTCCTTTTTGGGATAGTGGATATTGAAAATTTGGATTTTTATGGTAGTAGGTGGTAGTGAAAATTGAAGATATTCCGGAAGCGCCGGTTCCCGCTTGTCTATAAAAACCATCGGCTCCTATAGGATATACAAACGCAGCGTTCCCCACCTTTCTCACAGCTCCATCTATAAAGCTGTGGTCTGAAACATTTGTTGCTGTAGCCAATTTTTCAAAAATAAGGAGCCCCCCATAAGCTCTGTTGTTAACAATGCCATGGTTAAATTGTACCGCTCCATCTACATCAAATATAGCGTTGAGTTGAAAGGGTGAAAATCCGGGATTATTAAAAATTATTTTGTTGAAAAAAAGAGGTTTACTGCCGCTAAACTTTTGAAGTGTATCTCCGTCAAAAAAAGCGAGTGCTTGTCCGCCAGTATGCCCAAAAAAATAATTGAAGACACCATTATTAAGCAGGTTTTGTTGAAAGTGTGCCTGCCCATCATTGTAAAAGGAAGCACCGGAAGCATTGTTTACATCTGCAAAAAAGTAAGCGGTACCATCGTTGTGAAACACGGCGTGATTCTCATTATAAAAATGTGCGTGAGCAGAATAAAGCGTTCCGTGATTTAGGAAAGCTTTTCCTTTGTTTACAATCTGCGCCCATGCCCCGGTAGAACAAATAAGAAACCCTAAGAGGATGCTATGTAAAATGCTTTTTTTCACGTAAGTGTTTTTAGTTATTGCCTTGCCCCACTTTGTTTGTTCCTCGACTCCGCTCGGAAGGACAAAGTGATACTCGTTACTGTTGCACAGTTCATTCCGAGCGGAGTCGAGGAACTATTTTATTTATTCTTATCACGCTTTATCATGTTGATTTTACTTACTTGTCGAGGAATTATTTACCAACTGTTTTACTGTTTTTTCTATCTTATCTAATCGTTTTTGTAGTTGTACATTTTTTTGTTGCAATGCCGTAACCTTGGTTTGCAAGGCATTTATGGTGTCGTGTTGCTGAATGGTATAAAGGTATAATTCTTCTATTTTTTCTAACGATTTAACCGACAAACGAGTTATATTAAACTCATACCCACCGTCTTTGGCGCGGTTTAATGCCCAAGCCGGTAAAATGCCCGGCAGGTGCTTATACTTCTTAATAAAGCTTTTTACGGTGTTTAAGCTTTTAAATTGATACCCCGTTTTTTGAACCGACTCCTCCCCAAAATAATCTTTAAAAACATAGTCAGGATACGAAATACCTTTGGTGGTAATTGTACCATCAACCCGTAGTTTTTCATGAGGATCGTCGACTCTAGTTCCCAGCAAAATTACATTAAGACCTAATAGATCAAGAGTAGCTTTGACCACCGATGCAAATGCCGGGTTACTCGGTTGTGTAACCCCAATACCAACCCACCCGTTCTCTAAAACGGTAAGGGCATTGTCGGGAGTGGTAGCCGTTCCATTACCCACAGCAAACAAGGCATTGGTTACATTTTTATTATACCGGCCCACCACGGTTTCATTGGGTTGGGTGGCTAGCGTGCCTTTACCAAAAGCCGCTGAGGCGGCACCGGAAGCCGTTACGTTCTTGCCCACGGCTATAGAGTTGGTGCCCACACTACCGGTGGCTGTGGGGCTCCCCCCTCGTATAGCGCCCATAACATCTAGTGTAGCACCGGTAATAAAACTACTCGTTTTGCCAATAGCTACGTTTCCTTGTTGGTAGATATGATCGGTATTTTGGGTAGCTTTTTGAGTAGTGCCTTGCTTGTACCAGGGTTCTATGGCTACTTTATCTACTGTGATTGAACTGAGTACTCCTTTATTGGTTTCGGCTACACTATCTACTATCACCACCCTAGATTTTGAAAGATCACCTGTTTGGCCCGGTAAATCACGTACGCGCACTTTGCCTTGCATGACATCCAGTTGCTGGGTAGGTACCATATCGGTACCAGCCATTCCTAGAGCCATGTTTCCATTTTTTAAAACGGTAACCGCATTGCTGCGATTTGTAGTGGCTCCGGTACCATTGCCAATTACAAATAAAGGATCATCGGCTTCCCATGTTTCTATATTTACATCGTCAGTAGAAAAAGGCATGTTATACCTCCCCAACGCAGTTACATAAGAAGAGTTAATGTTGAGTTGCCTCCCCAAAGCGGAAGCATAATAACCATCTACGATGTTATTACGACCAACGGCGAAAGAGTAATCGCCTTTTACATGCGATTCTCTACCCAACGAAACAGTTGCTATTCCGGTAGCTTTCGTCTGGCGTCCCATAGCTACTGCATAATCGGCAGAAGCCAGAGTCATATCGCCAAATGCAAAAGAAGCTTTTCCGGAAGCCAGTCCTCCTCGCGAAGCTGCCACCGGGCTTCCTTCGAAAGCACCATGGTATCCACCACCGGCAAAAGCTCCATAAGCCGATGCCACCGAACCGTAACCCAAAGCCACAGCATTTTTACCACTGGCCTCCACATTCTGTCCTACTGCCAAGGTGTTTTCGCCCACCTTAATCGTGTCTGCTTTCCCCCAAGTCCCTGCATTAATAGGCCCATCAACGTATAATCGTGGTTGTAAACTACCCATAAACGCAAGAGCATCGCTTCCTATAGCCACATTGCCACTAATGTACACGCTATCGGTATTTTGGGTAGCTTTTTGAGTGGTGCCTTGCTTATACCAGGGTTCTATTCCGAAGGTATCGGTATCCATAATCAACCGGTGCCACTGCCCACTGCCAGGAACTCCGTCTTTTGTTGTCCAATAATAAAATCCGGGAGAAATATTTTGAGCCGGCACAGTGGCGGTATTGTATACTAAAAGAGAATTCACCTTTAACGAATCTGTAGCGCTTTCACCAATAATCGGAGCAAAACTGGTAAGATCTTGCAATGCTACCCGTGGAATAAGTATTCCCCGAGTAGTAGACTGCATATCTATAACGGCCGCTTTACTGGGTTTTTCAGTTCCAAAGCCCACCTGCGCCGTCACCGTCTGCATTACAAAGAAGAATACACACCACAGTATATTGTTTATGAACCCGGTTTTTTTCATTGCTTTTAGGGCCTTGTGTTTGTTTTTTAATTTCCTAATTTTATCATGCTTTGTCATTCCATCTAGAGCGTCATTCCGAGCGGAGTCGAGGAATTGTCTTGGTAACATTAGTGGCTACTCATTATAACCCAATTTGTTCCATTAGATTTTACTATCCACGATTGATACGGCAACGCCCCGTAAGCTATTGTGCTACCTCCTTCTTTTATATTTAAATAATAAATCTGGTCGCCTTTATTAGTAGGGTCTATAGTTTTAATACTGATTACTTGCCCCTCAGCTTTTGTAGCATCCGGTAAGGTTAAATCAATGTCACCAGCCGATAAATTGGCTACATCTACTGTAATATTAACCTGTAGAACATACGGTGAGTAATTGGCATTCCATGTATCGTCAATCGTTGTAGTTGCTGTTACCGCACCTGATACCGTGCGTTCTACGGTGTGCAGAGCCCCGCTGGTTCCTTGAGCAACCACCATTTTATTTGCTGATGTGGCAGCTGTTAGTCCTTTTACCATTAAACTATCTGAAGTTACATCTATGGTGGTGGGCTCTGTCAAAACTCCGCCTAGTTTTATGGTATCGCCGTCTATACGTAACCCGTTTTTAACCGAACGTTGAATACTATCTAACGCCATATAATGCAACACCCCATTGGCATCTACCGAGACAACACTGTCAGAACTTTTCTTTTGCAGCCCTGCTATAGCCAATGTATTGGTGGCATCTGTAGTAATGACGGTTGGCTTGGTTAGTGTACCACCTAAACGAATGGTATCATGCGATTTAGTCAATCCATTTAAAACCGTCATCCCTTTTGTTACCAATGAATCTACCGAAATTACCCGCAAAGTGTCGCCCGATTTAACCAGCACGCTATCCGGATTTTTAGCAAGTGAAAGGTTTTTTAGAATCAACGGATAACCATTAGCATCTATCGTAGTAACAGAATCTAATTTACCTCCTAACACAACGGTAGAATCATTGCGCATGTGTAGCCCATTCTTGGCTTGGAAAAATTTTCCGAATAGTGCACTCGGACTGATCCATACCGCAGAAGTATCTGTACCTACAATTTGCGTGGTTAAAACCAACCCGTCTTTAGCGCCCGGTTTAACCCCTAAATTGAAGGTAACCACCTGGCCGGTAGTGTCTATTACAAGGTTTAAGTTTCCTCCTTTTAATGTATCTACTTTTGTAGTAAAATCATTTCCGGCCGATTTAATTAAAATCCAGGCCCCACTACCCCCGTTAGCCTTGCTATTCCAATAGTAAAAGCCCGCTTCATCCGGATTAGTGTCCCCCGTATTATACACCAATAAGGCATTGGCCGGGGTGGTTACCGGAGCAGCATCCTGCAAATCAGGAATATCAAACCTGGGAATTAACAGCCCTCGCTGTCCTGACTTCAGTTCTAAAACAGCCGATTTATCAGGTTGATTAGTCCCCATACCCACTTGGGCAAACAGACTGGGGCTCATCATAAAGCCCAGCCCAAAAAGAAAAAGAATAATGTATTTTTTCATAATTTCTGAATTTTTATTAAACAATATTGAATGTGCAATCTTTATTTTCTTTATTTATAGTTTTTAATTATTACAATTTATTTACAATACGCCAGCGAGAACCATCAGACACAAACCCCCATCCGGTATAGGGTACTGCGGTATATAGTATTCCGGAAACTCCGACAATATTACCCGCAACACGTACGTAATAATTTTCATTGCTATCGTCTTTCCGTATTAAAAATCTTTTTCCTTTATTTCCTACCGGATTGGGTAACGTAATGGTCAGATTTCCATGGGTAGGTTCGGCAATAATAATTTTATCATCTAGTTGTGCCCTATAATCGCGGTGTACAACCTTTACCGGGTTTAAATGTGCTGTATTTACCGAAAGTTCTCCCTGTTGGTTTATCAATACTGTAGGCATACTATCTGCCTCTTTCACAACTCCTAATGTGGGGGGATTGCCGTTACGGGCTCCCTTGGCAGTGGGTACATTTACCTTATAGGTAACATGGTTGGGCGTTATTAAGCTATCTACCTTCGTGTTTAATCCATTGATAAGCGAAATTGTCTTTCCACCTTGCATTACCGTTGTCAGATCTATACGCGTAGTATCTTTTGCTTCGTTAATGTATTGTAAGATTTTTCCGTTTAATAACTTTAAAGTTGTAATATGCTCTTGGGTACTCGGAACAGAAATGACCTGTACTCCCCCCTGTTGATCGATATAAGTAAATTGATGGTTTATGGAATCCCAAATAACAATGTTATTGGGAAGAGCGGCACTACCCAGCCGCACCCATTGTTGATTATGCCAATAATAATAACCCGGGTCTAAACTCGTATTATCCGTCGTGTTATATACTAACAAACTTTCTACATTACCATTGGTTATAGTGGTCTGATCGGCAAGGCTTTTAAGTTTTATACGCGGAATAAGAATTCCTTTGTCAGCAGATTTTACCTCTAATTCTGCTGATTCGTTAGGATGCAACGTACCTATTCCCATCTGTCCATAAACAAGTGAAGATAAGCCTAGAAAGAAAATAACGAGTAATTTTTTCCGCATAAATTCCATATTAATCGAGGCACCTCAGCTACACCATCTCATTTTTATAACATACCACAGGTATATTTTAACAAATTTATAAGAAAATTTACTACTTACCAATACGTGTTTTATACAGTTTTTACGTATACATACGTATATATATGTTTAGAGTGATTAAAATTATTGGACTGTATTGTGAAAGTTGGGATAAGAAAAGAGCTGTAAAACGATTTTTTTAAGGTTAAAGTGATTGTTTATTAGCATAACACTTTCTATGCGGCATTTAAAAGTGCGCCATAAACTCCATAATTTATAACATTATTTTGCTAAAAATTTGATTTACAGTATTGTAAAAAAAGTTTGAAGGGGAAAATACAGTAGGTTTTATTAAAAATATTAGAGAAAGAGGTAGAAGACCATCACTCAATTTTGTGTTGTGTAATAATTGGTATTTCCGGTAAGTATAGAGAATAGTAGCCACACCGAGCTAATAGCAAAATATAGAAATTAAAATAAAGACTCTGAAAACAAGTATGTAGTTATTTCAGCTTATCGTAGATAAGTTCTGCCGTGCGGTTGCTAGCGCCCTCTCCGCCCAATTTTTCTCGTAAATCTTCATAATCGGAAAAGATACGTTTACGCACTTCGGGTTGTAATACATGTTGTAGTTCTTTCTTAAGCATTTCAGCCGTAAAATCGTGCTGAATTAATTCTGTAACCACCGGTTTATCCATAATTAGATTTACCAAAGAAATATAATCAAGTTTAATTACACTTTTGGCTATCTCATAAGAAATCCAATTGGCTTTATAACACACCACTTCAGGCACATTAAACAGGGCTGTTTCTAAGGTGGCTGTTCCGGAAGTAACCAAGGCTGCATGCGCCACATCTAGCAAGGCATAAGTGTCATTCATAACCAAATGCACTCCTTCTTGTTTGATAAACGGCTGATAAAATGCTTTATCTTGACTCGGTGCTCCAGCTATTACAAATTGATAGTCCGGAAAAAATTGAGGCATAGCCAGCATCGTAGTCAACATCTTTGAAATTTCTTGGTGGCGACTGCCCGGTAATAAAGCAATAATAGGTTTATTTTCAAGTCCGTGCTTTTGTACAAATTCCGGTAAAGAAATAGGCGTGTGTTGCGCTACCACATCCAATAAGGGATGTCCTACAAAATGCGTGTGATACTGGTGTTTCTTTTCATAAAATTCTTTTTCAAAAGGTAAGATTACATACAATTCATCTATGTCACGCTTTACTGCTTTAATGCGATTTTCTTTCCATGCCCACAGCTGTGGAGAGATATAATAATGCGTGCGATAACCTTTTTCTTTAGCCCATTTGGCGATGCGAAAATTAAATCCCGGGTAGTCAATAAAAATAATTATATCAGGGTTAAAAGCCTCAATGTCTTGTTTGCAATGCGCTAAGTTTTTAAAAATAGTACGAAGATTGGTCAATACCTCCCAAAAACCCATAAAGGCCAATTCACGGTAGTGTTTTACTAACTTCCCCCCTACTTTTTCCATTAAATCTCCTCCCCAGAAACGAAAGTCGGCTTCTGCGTCTTTTTGCTTTATAGCTTTCATTAGGTTAGACGCATGTAAGTCTCCGGAGGCCTCGCCGGCAATGAGATAGTATTTCATGGAAAAAATATTCAGGCTTAATAACGCCTATTTGCGGTCTAAAGTTAAAAATTTTATAGGATTTTGACTCATTTCTTAAAAACTTGTCTCATTAGCCCTTATTAAATATTTCTTATTAAAAAGAAACCAACCACAACAGCTGCTAAAATAACGCCAAACAATACCCCTCTAACGCGATAGTACTGTCGCTTTTTTAAAAAGACAAAAAAGGCTAGGAAATCCATAATAGCACCCAGGCCCACCACGCTTGTAAAAAAGTGATGTTGGATACTTAACTTTAAAAACTCTATTATTCCTACATCTGAAACAGCCGAAATATAAAAATACATACCGGCCAAATTACACGCAATAGTGACTAAAAAACCGATGATTATTTCTTTAATAATAAATCCGCGGTTGGGGGGTTGCATATCCGAAGAAACCGGTTGATATTTTGTCTGCCCAAAAGACTCTTTTGTAGCATTAATATCTACTTCTTTTGTAGCCCAATCCGCTGATTGCGTATGTTTATTTTTGTTAGCTTCAGTCATCTATACTCCATGTTTTTATAGACTCAATAGCCGTATGCGCTGTTAAATCAAATTGTGTAGGAACAACCGATACATATCCGTGCGCCAACGCCCACTCATCGGTATCGGTAGCTTCTCCGTTCTCCTCATTAATAAAAGATCCGACCGGCCAATAATAAGCACGTCCCCGTGGATTAACGTGTTTTTCAAAATTTTCTACCCAATGTGCTTTAGACTGACGGCAAATTTTTATCCCTTTTATTTCTTCTTCGGGTAATTTAGGGAAATTTACATTTAAAACCACTCCTTTAGGAAGGCCGTGTTTCAGTACTTTTTTTACAACCTTTTTGATAAATGTTGAAGTAGGCGTAAAATCAGCTTCCATGGTATAGTCGAGTAACGAAAAACCTACCGCCGGAATACCCACCGTACCAGCTTCTATAGCGGCGCTCATGGTACCGGAATAAATAACATTAATAGCCGAATTAGAACCGTGATTAATGCCACTAACACAAATATCAGGGGCTCTTGATAATATTTCACGATTGGCAATTTTTACACAATCAGCCGGGGTTCCGGAACAACTGTATTCTTTATGCGATTCGTTTTTGTGTAATTTTACCGGATCGCAATATAACGGATTTTCTACTGTAATGGCGTGTCCCATGCCGCTTTGTGGACTGTCAGGAGCTACCACTACCACTTCGCCCAGCTCTTTCATCAATTTAATTAAATGCCGGATACCCGGAGCTGTTATTCCATCGTCATTGGTTACTAAAATTAGCGGTTTTTCTTTTGCCATAAATCAGAATTTATACCACAAAAATAGCAGATTCTGCCGCAATAGGACAGGATTAAGGATATTTTAAAGATTTTTGTTTATAATATAACCTTAAAATTACATCAATTTAACGATGCCCAGATGTCGTTAGCCGTATACCGTTCTATTGCATTGTTTTTTTCAGGGTCCATTACATATAGAAAAAGCCAATCATTATCTAATAAACTCTTCAATTTATCGTCTTCTGCCAACGTTTGCGTAATAAATCGTTTAGGAGCCTGAATAAGTGTGGTTAAACGAATCGGGTTATGATATACTTTTTCATCTGTTTTCATTAATGATTGTAGTGGAAGTCCAATTTTTAAATCACTGCCATTGCCTTGTACCGCCCCATATTTACCGGTAATATTTAGCGTGATTTTTGAGCCTCCTCCAAAGACTTCATTATCAACTGTCGAAAAATAATAATGATCGCTAATCCACTGGCAAACTAACAGAGGCCCTTGCATGATTCCTTTTAAAATAGCGCCATCTTTATCTATTTTCCAGTCATACGAACTCATAAAGCAATCGCTAAACTCACCATTTATGGTTAATGAACGTGGACCTATAATATAGCCGGCATGACCCGATAAGCCCCATTCAGGACGTGCTTCTGACCAACTAGTTGATTTGGTTTTCGCTAAAGTAACCGCATGTTCGGGTTCATTTAAACGCTCTTTCGTCATTTCTCTTTTTACAGTGGCAAGATCCTTTTTCAATTGCTGTAAAATTGGCTGATGACTCTCCGGAATATTCACGTCAAACAGCTGTACATTATCAGACGAAGTAATATGCTCTGCGGCGATAAACATGGTATCATCCGGAATATTAATTTCATGCTTTTCACGCAAAGCCTCGCGCACTTCTTTGGTATTAGCCAATCTGGCAAGGGTACGGGCATTTCTTTTTCCGGGATTACCAGCACAAGCACCACAATCTAAACTAGACGCATACGGGTTGTTTGCACTATGGCTGGCATGCCCCGTAAAAACCACCAAGGGAGCAAAATTTTTCCACCCACAAGAATCGAAAGCGCCTTTTACAAGGGCTGTTTTTTCTTTAATAGAAATTTCTTCTAACGAATCTTTCTGATCAATAGCACAAATATGAGGTTCATAAATGCGTTCTAATTCTTCGCGGTGTTGTAACATTAGTTGATCGGCTTTATGAGGTCTAAACATCCTTAACAACATAAAGATTCCATAATAAAAACCGGAGCCCTCTACATACCCAAAAGCAGAAGGAAGAATATTTTTCATACGTTTTAAAAAGTATTTATAAGCACCTAAACGCCTTCCTTCTTTTTTATATAACTGCGCTTCACTTTCTTGATGAAGAGCCGGTTCTTCGTGCACCACATATTTAGAAATGGCCATAGCGGGTGATGATTTATTAATCAATCCATCATCTAGGTTGCGGTAATTTATTGGCAACGAAAAAGAGCCCGCTGAACCGAAGGTTTCATAATTTCCTAATTTCTCTAGATGTCGGCGCAATACTTCTGATCTAGAGTCTAAACAAAAAACGAGTTGTGCGCCGGGGCGAGTAAATTTTTCTTTAACCGGTTGACCTATACTCTTTTTTAATTTTTTAAAAAACCTATTCTGCCATGTTTGTTCCCAAGCTTCAAGCCAAAGGTATTTAAGCGCCAAAAGTTCATGATTTTTTTTGTTTGGTTCTTTTGGCAAAATGGGCGTTTTAATGCACCGCGCCATCCACAACCTGACAGCTAGAAAGTCTACTAAAGTTATGGGATACTCTTTATTCCATACAGAATCATTTTCAACCCGATATTTAATAAAACCGGCCCAGCCGGGTAATGCTGCCAAATGGCGCTCAAATATTTGAAGGTGTTTTTCTTCCTCAAAGTTTTCTAACACCCAAGAAAGCGCTTCTTCAGGCGATTTAGGAATAGAAATATTCAGCCTTTTTTTTATGTCGTCATCATAAATAATAAGTTTTCGCCAAGCTGTATAAAACCCTAAATCCTTAAAGGGCATAGGCCAAGCGGCCATACCTTCATCTAAAAAAAGTGATAACCATTTAACCGTAAGTCGATCTAGCTCGTGACTTTCATTTATATGTTCAACCTCAGGATGCGTCTCTAATTCTGCCAAATAATGCTCCGGAGATTCTTTTTTACCGGCCTCTTGAAGTATTTTCTGCAGTACGTCTGCATCAATTTTACCTTCTTCCCATGCCTGACGAAAAACACATGCCTTTGGAAGCACATTGGCATCCCACAGGTTTCCTCCTTGCTCTATTCCTTCAAAAAATGGAAGATTTTCATAACCCGCCAACGGGTTAGCCGTAACAAATGAATACAAAGGCCATGTTTTTCCAACTACCTGTGCCGCTTGGTTTATTTTATCTTGTAACTCTTGATGATTCATTTTGAAGATTTTTTATAGCGCAAAACCGTTTTTTTGTGCGGTTGTGAGTCGTTAACCAACCGTACATAAAGCCATGGGAAATTTTCGTACAATCCCAGCTTCATAATAAAGAAACCCAACAAAAAAACGACCCCAAAGACAATCTGTAAAACAGAAAGTGGCTCGGGATTATCAATCATAGGAAGGGTATCCATAAACACGGTTGCCCCATTATACATCAGCGCATAAAGGCCAATACTAATAAAAAACATAACCGGTCCCACAATTGCCTTTATGGTAGTAGACAGTTCTTTTCTTTTTATAATATTATCCATTGCTTGCCCCACCGTAATGGCTACAATAAGTGTTAGAAATATTCCGCCATCTAGTTTTAATCCCTTTCCTGTTATCCAAGCAAAAAAGAGAGCCCCTAAAATCCCTAAAACAAGTACCACGATTGCTTGTATATAATTAAAACGATGTCGCGTGTGTTTTTTAGGAGATATATGATGTATTTCTTCTCCGGAAGAAAGGAATAAATACGCTTTATAAAATCCGTGTAAAATAAGATGAACCACGGCTGCATTAAAAAATCCTAGTCCGCACTGCATAATCATAAAAGCCATTTGGGCCGTAGTAGAACACCCTAATTTTTGTTTGATATTTACTTGTATGAGTTTAGCAAACTGGGCCACAATAGCCGTTACTCCACCTATTATAATCAGCAGTGTCATGGTACGTGATTTGAAAAACAACGGAGCTAATAAGGTTAGTAAGATACCCGCTCCATTAACAAAACCCGCGTGCATAAGCGCAGAAGCCGGAGTGGGTGAAGTCATAGCAGAAAGTAACCACCGATGAAACGGAAACATAGCCGACTGAATGGCTGCGGCTATAATAATACACAGCGCTGCCACAAGAAGTATAGAAAAAGGAATGGCATTAAAATGCTCAACCAACCCGGTAAGCGTAAACTGATTGGTATAAAACGAAAGTAACAACATGCCTGTCGCAAGAAATAGACTACCGACCGAAAAATATTTTTGACAATATTTTGCAGCTTCACGCGCCTCTCCCCATTTACCATTAACCCCTATTAAACGAGCCATAAAGAAACCCATGCCAAACCAGGCTAATAAAAGTAAAACAACGTGGTCTGCAAAAACCAAAAGTGATACCGAAATGGTAAACCCTATACTCAGCATTATAAAACGATTATAATATCTAAAACCAATTAGGTATTTACTGGCAAAAGTGTTAACCACTGCACTGAAAAAAGTAACCACCGCCCAAATAATTAAGGTCAACCCATTAATCCGAAAGATTCCTCTCCAATCCCACTGCGGAGCTTCCGGATAATACATTATAATAAAAGCGATGCTTGTGATGAATAACAACCATAAAAAAACCGACGCTCCTTTAAAAAAGGCGCCGGGGCGAGGATTTTTACTATTCATAAATTAAATATTGTATCAAAATAAGAATTTAATTTACCCGCCAATAAGAGGTAAATTTCTATGGGACAAAAATAAGAAAAACCTATCCAATAAATTCTATTTATATTTGCAATGTAATGTATTAAATTATTTTATGGATTATACTTTAAATCAATTACAAATATTTTTAAAAATTGTACAAAACCAAAGCATTACAAAAGCGGCAGAAGAGCTCTATTTAACGCAACCAGCCGTTTCTATTCAACTAAAAAACTTTCAAAATCAATTTTCTATTCCCCTAACAGAAGTAGTAGGCAGAAAGTTGTACGTTACTGATTTTGGCTACCAGATAGCTGAATCTGCTGAAAAAATACTCAATGAAGTAGATGCGCTAAACTACAAAACATCTGCTTTTAAAGGCGAACTATCCGGGCGTTTACACATTTCTTCGGTTTCAACCGGTCAATATGTGTTGCCTAGTTTTCTTTCCGGCTTTATGAACTTACACAAAGGTGTAGATCTCAATATAGACGTAACCAACAAACTAAAAGTGGTAGAAAGTCTAGAGCGCAACGAAGTAGATTTTGCCCTGGTGTCAGTCTTACCCAAAAAGCTTTCTATTAATCAAGAAATATTGCTTCCTAATCGATTGTATTTAATTGGGCATCGGGAAGAAGAAAAAATGCAAACCCCCGCCAAAAAATCTTCTTTTGAACGTATGAAACTTATTTTTCGCGAACAAGGTTCTGCTACCCGAGATGCCATGGAAAATTTTATCACACAAAACCAACTCCCTGTACATAAACGTACGCAATTGGCCACGAATGAAGCCGTAAAACAAGCTGTAATGGCTGGAATTGGTTACTCTATTATGCCGGTAATCGGGTTGAAATACGAATTAAAAAATGGGGAGTTACAAATTATTCCCACAGCGGGTTTACCTATTACGACCAGTTGGCGATTAATTTGGTTAAAATCAAAAAAACTATCGCCGGCAGCAGAGGCCTATCTCGACTATATACGCGAAAAAAAGAAGCAAATCATTAAAGAAAAATTTAGCTGGATTAACGATTACTAAATCCAACTAAAAAAGATCGTTTTCGAAGGCTGCTTTAAAGCATTCTATAAAATTTAGTCGTATGCTTTCGGTTAACCAATTCTTTTCTTTATTTTAAACCGATATTTTCTTTGTAAAAGAGACTAATTTTAATTTTAAAAACTACTTAAATATAATCACTGTGGAAAGAAAGCTTCGCATAAATGGTCATTCGCATCTCCTTCCCTACCCGGAAGAAATTCCTCAATTTATGAAAGACAAGGAAATTTTTTGGGTAGATGACGACCGCAAGTTTATGTTGCAAAAAAACTGGAAACGCCCGGTAACCGATTCTAGTTTTTTTCTAGATGAAAAACTAGAATGGATGGAAAAGTATAAAATAGACCATGCAGTGGTTTTAAACCTCTCTCAACTATACGGCAATGGTCTTCGAGTAGAAGAAATGAAAAAAGCCTTACGCTTTCAAAACGACTTTAACGCCAGCGTACAACACAACCATCCGGCAAAATTTACCAGCGGATTTGTCGTACATCCCGGTTTTTTGCGTAGTGCCTTGTGGGAAGTAGAGCGCTGTGTAAACGAATTAGGAATGCATTTGCTTTGTCTACCCACTCATTTTATGGATAGTATTGGTACTTGGCGGTGTATTTTTGATGAAGGTAATGAACCTTTATTTGAATTGGCTGACAAATACAATCTGGCCGTAGAAATTCATCCGTATGATGGTGAAAAATTCATTAAATTAAAAAATACCGCTTGGCGGTTTCACCTAATTTGGATGTTGGCTCAATGCGCCGATGCCTATCATTTTCTAACCTTAAACGGGTATCCGGATAAATACAAAAATATGCGGGTTTGCTTTGCTCATGGGGGGCAGTTGGCGCAAATCAACTTAGGCAGGCGCATACAAGGCTTTGACGGTCGCCCCGATTTATTTGAAGGAAAAACACACCCGCGAAAATCAGTTGGGCATAAAAATGTGTTTTTTGACTCTTTAGTACACGATACCGGTTCTTTAAAACTTTTAATAGAAAATCAAACCGCCCGTCAAGTTATTGCCGGGTTAGACGACCCTTATCCATTGGGCGAAATGGAAAGCGCCCCGCAGTCTTCATACCCCGGAAAATTACTAGATTTGGGGGTGACTAGAAATATTATCTCTCCTGAAGAACGCGATGCTATTTGGGAGGAAAACGTTTTAGACTGGTTATATGGCGATGACGAAGCAGCCAAAACAGCCTTTAAACAAAAAATAGTAACGGCACACGCATGACAAACCAAGAAGAGCTCGAAATTTACGCTGAAGAAATCTCTCAAAAAGAACCTGATTTACTAAAAAAATTACGGAGAGAGACGTACCAAAAAGTATTACATCCACGCATGCTAAGCGGGCATTTACAAGGTCGCCTTTTAAGTATGTTGGCCAAGTTAATTGCCCCAAAAACTATTTTAGAAATTGGCACCTTTACCGGTTATTCTGCACTCTGCTTAGCAGAAGGTCTTCCTGCCGACGGAAAATTGATTACCATAGACAAGAATGAAGAACTGTTTGATTTACAACAAAAATATTTTCAATATTCCAATTATGCTGCTCAAATTGAACAACACGTCGGGGATGCACTAGAAATTATTCCGCAATTATCTCCTTCTTTCGATTTGGTTTTTATAGATGCCGACAAAAAAAATTATTTGCGTTATTACGAGTTGGTTCTTCCTAAAATGAATTCGGGTGCGGTACTACTAACCGACAATGTATTGTGGTATGGAAAAGTAACACAACCTACCCAAAAAGGCGATCTAGATACCGAAATTCTCAAAGCCTACAACCAGCAACTACGAGCCGACAAAAGATTAGAAAACGTATTATTGCCTATACGAGACGGTATCTTGATTTCAAGAAAAATATAATCTTCAAAAAAGAAATATCGGTGCAAATAATTACCTTTGACTAAAACCTTTTTATATGCTATCCCGAATTATTGTCGTGCTTATTGTTCTTGTTACAGAAATTGGGTTAGGCTATTACAGTTTCGTCATAAATGGAAAACTTCTTCCTCGATTTTTATTTTTTTTATTTAGTGCCGGCATTGTTTGTCTTATCGTTATAAAAGGAATTCGGTATGTGTTACCAAATGATTATTACAACCAAACTAACGAAGAAATCGATGCATAATTTTACGACTAGATTGTGTCTGTAACAACCACACATTACGCGCTATCAATTACAATGGGTGGCTATTGTGAAAAAGCATATAAAGATGGATATATTAAATATATTGTTAGAATGGCAATGCCTGCGACGTTGTTTGTCTGTTCATTTTTGCTACGCTCAAACTCCCGCTTATAAAACCTGTATTGCTTTCTAACACTTCGCTCGATCAATTTTACCCTCCTTGCCCCCCAAAAATACTCTAGTAGCTATTCTCCTATTTTTTTCGGAACTTCGTCAAGAGTAGCGTTATAGAAAATATTAAAAGTGCTATCGTTAAATACTAACTTAATGGAAATCGAAAAGTTTTTAAACGAATCTCAGGACCCAAAAACAGTTGACAAAATTCTAAAAAAAGTCAGTGAATTACTTACAAAAGGTGAAACTGTTGACTATATAGCCGTTCAAAAAAAGCCAGTTGTAAACCTGTCACCTGATTGCATTGCTTTGACAAATCGAAGAATTATATTTTGTAGGCCTAAAAACCTGGGGGTCTCTATGTCTTTTCAGGATATTTTATGGAAAGATGTCGAAAATTGCCACATCGAAGAGAAAATATTAGGCTCAATTTTTACTGTTAAAAGTGTAAAGAATAAGTTTATAATTACTCTTGATTATTTACCCAAAGCACAAGCGAGACTTTTGTATCGTTATGCGCAAGAAAAAGAAGAAGAAATGGAAAGGTATAGAAGACATTTAGAATTAGAAAAATCGAGAGCTCAAGCAGGAAAAATAAATATAAATTCTGCAAGGGATACAGAAAATAACAGTTACAGACAAGAGAAAGACCCAGTGGAAAGTTTGAAAAAATTAAAAAGGCTCTTAGAAGAAGCTCTTATTTCTCAAGAAGAATTCAACAAGAAAAAAACAGAAATATTATCTAAACTTTAAAAATATTACACATAACATAGACTGTGTTGACCAGCCTGTGAAAGCAACAAATACCAGCAGTATAAATTTTATGTTAGAGCTGGACAAAAGTTTTCTAAAATCGGTCCAATGGCAAGTCTATACCGTTTTTGTAATTAAAGGAATTTAGTAGATGGCAAGAATATATGGAACAATAGAATCCCTGAAATCTTTAAAAGCTGAATTAAATAATAATGGTATTTCTAGATTTAACTCTGTGAAAGAGATTAATGATTTCTTATCAAATTATGATACAGAAAAACTTGCTATTTTAGATAACGAATCTGAAAAATTAGAAGGAGAATACTTTGACACGTGTATTAACCTAAAACGAGAAAAACAACAAAAAGCTGAAACTATCAACTCCGAGACAGAAAAAATTGATAGACGAATTTTCGATTTACAGACAAAAATTGATTCCACAGACAGTGAGAGTCATAACTTTCTAAAAAGACTACTATCAAATATAACATTATATTCACTAAAAAAACGATTAAACTACTATGTTAAAAATAAACCTAGATTGATAAAATCATCAGTAAAGAGTATTAATCGCAGTATTGAAAATTACAGGCTTTTTATAAAAGAGTACGAAACTGAAAACAAAGCCTAATTGAAAATCGAACAAAATATAAAATTGAAAAAATAGACCATACACGAAATATTTTGGAGGGTTTGAAAAATTTAATTTTGGGAGCAATAGGGGAAAATCTAGTTGTCGAAGAAGTCAAAAAACTTCCAGATGATTATGTTCTAATTAATGATTTCAACCTTAGATTTTCTCGTCCGATTTATTACAAAAAACATAATCAGAGAATTTATTCCGTTCAAATAGACCATCTTCTAATATCAAAAGCGGGTATTTTTATAATAGAAACTAAAAACTGGAGTAAGTCGTCTGTCAATTCCTCTAGTCTAAGATCGCCAATCAAACAAATCGAAAGATCAAATTTTGCGCTGTATATTTTCATTTCGGAAAATATAAAATTACGAAACCATCATTGGGGAGAACAACGTATTCCAATTCGTAATCTTATCGTTATGATTAACAATAAACCGAGAGGAAAATTTAAATATGTAAATGTAAAGCTGCTAAGAGAATTAAATAATTACATAAAATATTTTGAACCTGTTTTGACAGACAAACAGTTTAATAGAATAGTAGCTAAATTAATTTAAATGTAATCTACTGATAACTAGATCTAAACATAATGTAATTGTCGTTTAAAATTCAACGATCTGTCTTCTTTACTTGACCGAATGCCAAACTACCAGACGCTGTTCTCTATAACGCGTAGATAATAATCATGATATTCTAAAAACAACACAAAAAAACGTTTTTAATCAAATACAAAGGTAAAAGCATCCTTTTGTGTTGTTTATAAAAGAGAGAATCTAACCTATAAAAGCCCCACTTCTTGCATACAGGCATGCATTTGCTCATAAGTGCGCTCTATGCTATGGTCTAGTCCTACAGAAAAGCGAATCAGTCCATCAGATAACCCCATGGCTTTGCGTTCTTCTTCCGGTATTTCGCTAGAAGTGGAGTTACCCGGCGCGCTAAACAAGGTCTTATAAAATCCTAAACTTACGGCCAAATAGCCCAATCTTTTAGCTTGCATAGCTTCCATCAAGGCATATCCTTTTTCTAATGTTCCGGCATCTATGGTCATCATTCCGCCGTAGCCAAATTCACTATTTCCAATTTTAGTAATCAATTGATGGCTTGCATGGCTAGTCAAACCCGGATAAATAGTTCGTATTCCATCGTTTTCAAAACGTTGTGCCAGATAGTGTGCATTATAACTGTGCTGTTTCATACGCACATGCAAGGTTCGTAAATTTTTTAAAATACTGGCGGCCCGCATACTGTCCATAGTAGGTCCTAACAGCATGGTGGCGCCATCCTTTACATCGCGTAGAGAATCTACAAACTCACGCGTACCACAAATAACTCCGCCAATGGCATCACTATTTCCGTTTATAAATTTTGTTAAACTGTGAATAACCACATCTGCCCCCAACTTAGCCGGAGCAATAGATAAAGGCGAAAATGTATTATCTACCACTAAGGTTAGTTGGTGTTTTTTTGCCAGTTTCTTTATTTCCGGAAGGTCGGAAACCTCTAACAACGGATTGCTCACCGATTCGCAATACACCACTTTTGTATTAGGGCGAATCGCCGCTTCAATTTGCGCTACGTTCGTAGCATCTACAAAGGTGGTTTCTATGCCTAACCTAGGTAGAAAATTTTTCATAAATGCATACGTTCCGCCATAAACCGTTCTGCTAGAGACAATATGATCTCCCGCTTGACAAAGTTGCAGTAACGTAGCCGAAATGGCACCCATACCCGAAGCGGTTACATTGGCACCTTCAGTACCTTCTAAAGCCGCTAAGGCTTCGCCTAAATACAATGTACTTGGCGAAGAATGCCGCGAATACAAATAACAGCCTTCGGTTTTTCCTTCGAAGGTGTCGAACATCGTTTTCCCGGATAGGAAAGTGTAGGTAGATGAGTCTGAAATAGATGGATTTACCCCCCCAAACTCCCCAAAATACTGTAGATTCTGAATATCATCTACCGGTGTGAAATTTTTCATAGCCCTTATTTAAATATTAAACCGTTATAAAAGTACTCTTTTTCGGTTAATATTACCGACAATTTTAAGGGTAGTATAAAAAATTTAGCAGGCGATTATTTAATCTTTCAGAATTGAAACAAAAAATACTATTTTTTGTTCTAGGTGAAGGCTTCTTTTTACGCTGTATAGCCCGTTGGCAAAAGGTTTATAAAAAATTGAGATCAAACTTTAAAACTGCCTCTATAGCTGCTATCGTATAAGTCATCTTTTGAGGCATTATTTTCAAACAAAGACGTGAAATTTTTTACTATTTCTCTAGCGAATTTTCTTTTGTCTTTATTCCATATTTAATGAAATATCGAAACCCACCTAGAGGATTCCATGAAATTAATCTCCGCCAGTGTTTCTTTTCTTCTATACTCATAAACTCTCTTTTCGAAAAATCATGGAACGCCCAAAAATTGCAAAACAGAGCCGCTATTCCATATATCAAAAAGAATATACCTAAAAATCCGTAGATAAACATGATTGCAATTTTAATATTTTAGGGGACTCGTTTCGGCCCTTTATATTAATTATGAATACAATATAGTTATAATACCTATCATAACAGAACAAACACGCTATAACTTCCAATATTTTACAGATTTAGTTTCTATTATTGCCTATTTAAACGCTAATTGTTGGCAATTAAAACCACAGCAAAAAGACTATGAAATATCAGCGCTTATTACGCACCCCAATCGATTGCTAATAACAACCTGCAACTTCTTATATTCTCTTATATCTTCTAATAATTCGGTGTGTTGGTTACTCAAATCATCAGCCATTTCTTGCATCAACCCGGCGGCTAGCTTTTTAATAAGAAGCGTCCGCAAATTTAAAATGGCTTGTTGCACCTCGCGCTCATCCAATACACTTTTGTCCTTTACAAAAATATTTTGGGTGTCCCATCGGTGTAATTTATACCGATCATTTTCCATCAAAATAGTCGTAATTTCTGACGCCATATCTGAATCTACTCGGTTAATAAAATCCTCTATAATCAATTTTTCACGCGCCATATATTCATTCATAATTTTAGTATATAACGCCTTAAAAAGCGGGTTCGAAAATTCTATCTCATCGGTTTGCATTTCTGTATAAATCTTTTCGTAAACCTTTACTTTTCGCGTTTCTACATTTTCCGGCAACACTTCTGTATTATCGTCTGACGTCATCATTATATCCTTAAACGTTCCGGTTTGGTCTCCATAACACAACAACAACCTAATTAAATGTCGCTCAATTTCATGCTGCTGATTAACTTTTAGCTGTGGATCCGGTACATTTTTTACTACCTCAAACTGCTTAGCCTCTTTGTTTTTCCGACTGCGTTTATTTTTTTGTTCTCTTGCTTTTATTTGAGCCAGTGTGCTGTATAGAACTTCTTCTGAAATATCCATTAACTTCTGGCATTCCTTTAAGTAAAGTTCTTGTTGAATATCATCCGGAATTTTTGCTACACTCTCAACCATATCGCGAATAACCGATGCCTTTTTTATCGGGTCGCCCTGGGTTTCTTCCATCAACACAGTGGCTTTGTAGTGAATAAAATCTTTTGCGTTGTCTTGCAAAAATGATTTTATTTCTTCTGTTGTGTGATTTTTCGCAAAACTATCCGGGTCTTCTCCCACCGGAAAAGAACACACTTTTACGTGCATGCCTTGCTCTAAAATAAGATCTATTCCGCGTAATGAAGCACGCGTTCCGGCTGCATCACCATCATATAAAATAACAATGTTTTTTGTTAATCTATTAATCAATCTAATTTGATCAGACGTCAACGCCGTTCCGGACGAGGCTACCGTGTTTTCTACTCCGTTTTGGTAAAACTGAATAACATCGGCATATCCTTCAACTAGATAACACACATCTTCTTTTGCAATGGCTTTTTTAGCTTGATAGAGCCCGTATAAAACCTTGCTTTTGTGATATATTTCACTCTCTGGAGAATTAAGATATTTGGCGGCTTTGGTCTGATTGGTCAATATGCGTCCTCCAAATCCCAGCACTCTACCCGACATAGAATGTATAGGAAACATAACGCGCCCCTTAAATCGGTCAAAGGTTTTTTTAGGTTGGCCATTTGCGGCTTCTTTAACTACTGTAAGGCCGGTTTTTTCTAAAAATTCTAGTTGGTATCCCTTTTTTAAGGCGGTTCGGGTAAAAGCTTCCCAATCATCTGGTGAATAACCCAACTCAAATTTACGCAGTGTACTGTCTAAAAACCCGCGTTCTTTAAAATAGCTCAACCCAATGGCTTTTCCTTCTTCTGTTTCTACTAACTGTTGTTGAAAATAATCGCGGGCAAATTGGCTGACCAAATACATACTTTCACGTTCACCTGCTTGTTTCTTCTCTTCGTCTGTTTGCTCGGTTTCTTCAATCTCAATACCGTATTTTTTGGCTAAATATATAATGGCTTCCGGATAGGTGTAATGTTCGTGTTCCATCAAAAAAGAAATCACGTTTCCTCCCTTTCCGCTAGAAAAGTCTTTCCATATTTGTTTTACCGGAGATACCATAAAACTCGGTGTACGTTCATCGGTAAAAGGACTGAGGGCTTTGTAGTTACTTCCCGATTTTTTGAGTTGTACAAAATCACCTATAACCTCTTCTACACGAGCGGTATCAAAAACTTGGTCTATGGTTGAGCGCTTAATCATCAAAATACGTTTCAGTATTCAAAAATACGAATTTCAATAGCTAAACAAAACTCGGTTTAGGCTATAGGCACATAAATTTTGTCTATCATCTCTTGATATTCTGCTGAACTTTCACTTTTAGCGGTAATACCTCCCCCACTCTTAAACACCAGCCCTTCCTTCGTTTTTTCTGTATAACGAATTATTACACAACTATCTATTTTCTGTGGTGTGCAAATGCCCCAAACGCCGGTATAATAATTTCGGTTGTGAGTTTCTATGGCATCTATCAATGCTACCGTCTTCGTTTTTGGGGCTCCACAAATAGATCCCGCCGGGAGGAGTTTTGAAAAAACACTGCCGGGTTTGTGTATATAGTTGGGTCGTAGTTCTCCTCCTATTTTTGTGCTAACCGCCAGCAAATCTTTTTGGGGCGTTTTTATCTTTTCTATATACCTAAAATCTTCTACACGCACTTTATGCGCTACCATACTTAAATCATTTCTTATTAAATCTACAATGGTATACTGCTCTTGCAGTTCTTTTTCGTTTGCTAAAATAGTTTTTTCAGCCTCCTCAACACTTCCGTCTATTGTTCCTTTCATCGGAAAAGAGGCGATATGTCCATCTTCAATTCTAATAAATGGTTCCGGAGAAAAATGCGTAAAAATATCTTTATAATACAATTTATATTTAGCTATTCCACTAGCAAACAGCTCTAACAAGGTGTAATTTGTTTTTATAGGTGTTGTGCAAGTTAAGTTTAACAGATAGGTATTCCCGACTTTTAATGCCTTTTTTACCTGTGTAAATTGGTTGCTATATTCAGCTTCTGACAGCGGGTATTTTTCCCAAACCAACGGTTTATTAACCGGTTTTGAATAGGGAAAGTTACTCTTCTCTTCAATAGCAAAAAATATTTCTTTTGCCGACAAATCTTCTAATAAAACAATTTCGGGGTTCTTTGCCCAAAAATCAATTAGAAAGAAAAAGGATTTTTTTTGCGCATAAAGCAAATCCATCTGTTTAAAAAAGTGTTCTTTTGAAGAAAATTTCATGTGATAATTTCTATGAGCTCAAAAATATTAATAATTGATCACAATGATTCTTTTACCTACAATTTAGTTCAGTCTTTAGAAGAAGCCGGAGCTGCTACTGTGATGGTAAAAACCTATAACGCTCTAGACAATACGACGCTTGATTTAGCTGACGGAATTGTACTTTCACCCGGGCCGGGGCTCCCAAAAGATTATCCGGAAACTTTTGCAGTTTTAAAAAAATATGAAGCGGTAAAACCCATACTGGGAGTATGCCTTGGTTTTCAAATTATGGTGAAAAATTATGGCGGAAGATTATACAATCTTCCTTATGTAAAACACGGTAAGTCCGAAAAAATTACTGATTCTCCGCAAACACACCTAATATTTTTAGTATATTAGCGCTCAAAAAG
>CAZOGC010000011.1:0-70169 GCA_964579505.1 uncultured Flavobacteriaceae bacterium
GCAAATTTGGGTATCAATACCTCAACGAACACGACGATTTGTTTACACATTTGATTTTCTAATACCGTATGGATAAATTAAATAGTACAATTTCGACTCTGTCTCATTGTACTATTAATTTGTTACCCACGGTATTAAATGCCCTGATGATGCGTTCTGGTTCAATCGTTTTTGTGGCGAGTAAAAGTTTTACTTCATTAGCATCACGGCCACTTAATTGACAAGCTTTGTTTATGCGTTTTTGTACGGTTTTTATGTTCTTTTGAATTGATTCCATAGCCTAATTAGAAATCTCAAAATTAAACATCTCTATGCGCAATAGGTAAGAAGTTTGACTAATTTTACGCATATTTGTTTAAAAGGTTAATTCATTTATTTTTATGAAAAAATATAGCTTTCTGGGACTGGTGTTGCTCGTGTTTTGTCTAAGCGCATGTCAACAAAAAACGACACAAGGGTTATCGTCTAATCTACATCCATACCATTATAAAATACAGAAAAAGATTACGGTTGATTCGGCAGCGGTGGTTTCTGCCCACCCCTTGGCTAGTGAAGTGGGCCGGAATATACTAAGACAAGGAGGAAATGCAATTGATGCGGCCATTGCTATGCAATATGCTTTGGCCGTAGTTTACCCCAATGCCGGAAATATTGGTGGAGGCGGATTTATGGTTATTCACACTGCTAAAGGTGAAAATGTGAGTATTGATTTTAGAGAAATGGCCCCCGCTAGTGCTTCTCGTACTATGTATTTAGACAGTGCCGGAAAAGTGATTCCTAGAATGAGTTTAGACGGGCACTTTGCTCCGGGTGTTCCGGGTACGGTGGCCGGTGCTTTTTTAGCGCATAAGAAATATGGAAAGCTTTCGATGCAAAAATTGCTCGCTCCGGCTATTCAGTTAGCAGAAAAAGGATTTGTTATTACTCAGCAGTTAGCCGATTTGCTAAACAGTCATCAAAAAGGGTTTCAAAAATTTAATACGGTAGCCAATGTCTTTGAAAAAAATGAACCGTGGAAGGCCGGCGATACCTTACTACAAAAAGAGTTGGCAGCTACTTTAAAACGTATTGCCAAAGAAGGTCAAAAAGGATTTTATGAAGGGAAGACGGCACAGTTGATTGTAGATGAAATGAAACGCGGTGGCGGATTGATTACCTTAAATGATTTAAAAAACTACAAAGCGGTAGTTCGTAAACCGAGAATTTTTCACTATAAAGGATATAAAATAGTGGCTATGGGATTGCCTTCTAGCGGAGGAATTCTATTAGAGCAAATGTTGCGTATGTTAGCTCCTTATAATTTGAAGGAAATGGGTTATCACAGCGCTTCTACAATTAATCATGTAGTAGAAGTAGAGCGTCGGGCGTATGCTGACCGATCTAAATATTTAGGCGACCCTGATTTTGTAAAAGTGCCAATTGACATGCTTTTAGACTCAACATATTTAAGAAAGAGAATGGCGAATTTTGTACCCGGGAAGGCGGGGAAAAGTAAAAATGTAAAACCCGGAATAAAAGAGAGTGAAGAAACTACACATTTGTCGGTATTAGATCAATATGGAAATGCGGTTTCGGTTACTACCACTTTAAATACTAACTTCGGGAGTAAAGTAGTGGTGGGGCATGCCGGTTTCTTTTTAAATAATGAGATGGATGATTTTAGTGCCAAACCGGGCGTGCCCAATACATACGGATTGTTGGGTACCGAGGCTAATGCCATTCAGCCCCATAAACGTATGTTGAGTTCCATGACCCCTACTATTGTATTGAAAAACAACCAACCGTATATGGTAGTGGGTACCCCGGGAGGAAGTACTATTATCACCTCTGTTTTACAGAGCATATTAGACGTACTGGTATTTGATTTGCCACCTAAGCAAGCGGTTGATAACCCTAAGTATCACCATCAATGGTATCCTGATGTGGTGTTTGTTGAACATGATTTTCCACAGTCGGTTCGTTTGGCTTTACAGAAAATGGGCTATGTCTTAAAGGAAAGAGGGGCTATTGGGCGTACAGAGCTTATTTTGAAGAAAGGAGATACTCTTATTGCCGTAGGAGACAAGAGAGGAGACGATAGCGCCTCGGGGTTTTAACGCTAGTAAGAAGTATTTTGAAGAGTGGTTTTCTACGCCTCATAAAATAGCGCACCTTATGTAAATTCATAAGGATTATTTCTTGAAAACTCACTTTTTTTTATATTTTTGGAGAGGGGGTTACGAATTTAAGAAGTAGGATGGGAAATCATTCCACAAACTGGGCAGAAAAAATACGGACAGGAGACCGTCAGGCTTTTAAACAAGCCTTTTCTCATTTTTACACTGGTTTGTGTCGGTATACCACTAGATTTACGGGTTCTCCACATTTAGCAGAAGATATTGTACAAGAGGTTTTTATTAGCTTGTGGAAGAATAGAGAAAAATTGATTATTACAACCTCTTTAAAAAGTTATTTGTATAAAGCTTGTTATCACAGATTTATAGATCATACTCGAAAAAATAAAAATGTAGATCAAAATCTGGAAAAATATAGATATCATAAGTTAATGGCTATAGAAAAAGAAGATTCTTCTACAAAAAAAGAAGATTTGATACGTTTACGACAGGCCATTGACCAGTTACCTCCAAAGTGTAAGAAAATTTTTATAATGAGTAAGTTTGAGGGGTTGCGTTATGCAGATATTGCCAAAAATTTGGGCATTTCGCAAAAAACAGTAGAAAACCAGATAAGTATTGCCTTTGCCAAGCTACGTGAGTTGACTCAGGATACCGATTAAAAAAACCTCCAAAGTTACTTGGAGGAGAAAACAGCTTCATCTGATACAAAAATCTCTATTTTTGCTTCAATTCTAAAGGCTTAAATGACCTTATTAAAAAATTGATTTAAAAAAGAGAAAGCACCCACTTAAAATCTAAAGCCTTTTAAAAAGTGGGTGCTTTCGGGTAAATAGCAGAGAATCATCAATATAAGAGATGGTACTTTGAATAATGAAGCTCTGCTATGGGTTATTATAGGTTACGGTTTTTATTTAACCGACCTCTCCAAACATCTGTTAGCGGAGTGAATTTAACGGTAACTTCTCTATCCGAATTGGTTGATACTACTGGTTTTTTTATTGGGATTGAGAAAATCTTTTAACATCGGTTTGAACAGATCTATTTGTTTTTAAGGAGTGACTATATAATAGTAACATACCTAAAATTATGGCCATCAAAAACAAAAATTATTTTCAATATATTTTATTGATATACGGTATTTTGTATAATTATTTAGAAATGACTAGTTAGTTTTTAAAAATTTCAGCTAGTTTTTTATTTAAGGCCCCTCCACGAAGGTTATGCCCAATAATCACTCCTTCAGGGTTGATTAGGAAGTTGGCCGGGATAGCGCGAACACCATATTTAACGGCAGCAGCATTTTTCCATCCTTTAAGGTCAGAAACATGCGTCCAAGTTAGCCCATCATCTTTAATAGCTTTTTTCCAGTTGGCTGCTTTGCTGTCTAAAGAAACCCCTAGAATGGTGAAATTTTTGTCTTTATATTGGTTATAAGCTTTTACCACGTTAGGGTTTTCAGCTCTACAAGGACCACACCAGCTAGCCCAGAAATCAACCAAAACATATTTACCTCTATAATCAGAAAGGCTTACGGGTTTTCCGTTTACGTCATTTAGCGTAAAATCAAGAGCGGTTTTTCCAATAGCTGTTTTTTTGCGCATAGCGAGCCGTTTTGCAAAAGCTTTTCCTTTTTCAGAATTTTGAAGAGTAGTATCTAGACTTGAATAAAGCTTGTTTAATTCTTTATATGAAGAACCATAAGCTATTTGTCGTAAAAGGTCTAAGCTCAGGAAGATGTTGGGGTGGGTAGCAATAAATCTTTTGGTGACTCCTTTAGGTTTACCAAGTGTTTCTAGTTGCTTTCGTATGGCTTCAAGTTTGGCCTGATCATTACTTTTCTTAGCAGCCCTGTATTGCCTCATTACTTCACTACGTTGATCCATATAACTCTTCATAGAAGCTTGATATTCTTCAAATACTTTTTGAGACTGAGATCCAGTAATTCTTACATTACTAATAGAATCTCCTGTAATATTAATGTCTGCATTTTCTAGATAGAAACTAAAACCTCCTTTTCTGTCTTTTAAGAAAATTACAGCCCTTTCAGGATGTTTTACTTTTCCGGTAAAGGTAAATATACCATCTTTTACGACCGCAGAATCGGGCTGTCGCCTGTTTTGAACACCACTCCAGTTAAAGTATACATAGGGACCCGTTACCCCTTTAATACTACCATTAATGGTGAAGTTGTCTTTTTTAGTTTCTTGCTTTTTCTGCTTGCATGAATACAAAGAGAAAAGTATAACAAATAATAAAATACTAATTTTTTTCATATATAAAATTTTTAGAGTTATTCATTTAGTTGTTGTAAAAACTGACACTGATATAAAGGCTTCTGTTATTTGCTTAATAGTTTTATGATGATATTTTGTTATGCCTAAAATCTATTAAATGAAGAGTTTCGTGCCCAATAGTTGGTTTAAATTTAAAAAACTTACGGATCTATTTTTCTTTATATGTTACACTCTTAATTTTTCCAAACCCATCATAAGATTTGTCCAATACTAAATTGCCATTTACCGGAGGAACTGTATAAATATTAAAGGTTCCCTTACTGCTAGCTGGGTTGTAGATTCCTATTACCAATTTATTGGGTACTGGAGAGCTGTGTTGAAATTTTAATACGGTAATGTCTTTACCGCTCTTATTTAGCATGAGTTTAGATTTTTTCAACGAAAAATCATATTCATATACTTTCCCATTTAGACTATAAAAAATATAACCAAAATCGGGGCTTACTGCAAAATGATCAGCATTATTCATATCTGCTGCTATGGCTGCCGGAATCTGTCCATAAAACCTTTGAGTTACTGCCGAAGACCCAGCTTTAATTCTTGCCAAATAGAGTTTGTCATTTTTAGGGTCTTTCAAAATGGCAAATACTTCTCTGTTATTATAATAAGTCTGCCCCATCCAGATTAAATCTTTTCCGGTGTGGTAGTCAAACAACGTACCTAGAGATGATATTATTGCTGAATAAGGATCCTGCCAGCCATGTTTAAGGAAACGCTTGTTGGTCATATCATATAAAATATTAGTACCAGAAACCTCCCCGCTAATCCCTATATATGGAGAGGCATCATACCTTTCTCCATCTACAACGTTAATAGGGTTTCCAAACATTATAATAGGATTATAGTAATAATACACATTCTTGTTTTTATACATTAATGCCGATCTTGGTCCTAACGGATAAATAAAATCAGCCGCAAAATCATTAGGAACATTAGAAACCATCTCATAAGATAGTCTATATGTTTCTTTCCAGTCAAATGTATTTGGATCAACTTTAACCGTTCCATTCCCGGTAGTAGTAATATATACACCATAATAATCAAAGCTATATGGGTATGCTAATACATTTATTGGTTTCCCCTTTAAATTTAAAGGGGATTGAGAATAGTTCAGTACATCACGTATATAATGATTTTCATCCCCATAATATGAAATCATGTCTAAACGAGCTTTCCCATTTATATCATTCAGTATTAACCAGCCACTAGATATTGTGCTTTCGACTTTCAAATTAAACTTCTTAGTCCACTCTACCCCGGTCTCTTTATCTGTAACAACATATACTCCCATATACGTTCTTGGAGGAAGAACAACAGTCTTTAGTTTAAGGTTTTTCGTCGTTGCTATTGGAATCATATCTTCTCTTTCCCCTGCATTGATAGACGATTGAAATACATGAAAGGCGTACCATTTATATTCATAACGATTTTCATTGTTATCGTTTAAAGTGGAGGTTATTTTTGGCTCGATGACGAGTGACTTACCAAATAATGCGGTATAATCCCGTTTTATTTTTATGGTAACTTCATTGATGTCATGATAATCATAATTTCCCAAATCAGGGCTACAGGCTACAAAAAGCAGCCCTATAACGAAAGCTATAAAAAGCTTATAATTTTTAAAATCAAACATATTTCTATAATATTATAAAATTTAACTACTGAACTAATATTCCCATTATCATTACTGTACCGTCTTCTTCATAAATGGTTTCTCCCTTTGATATTTTCATATTGAGATATCGTTGCATTATAACGCCATAATACTGCATCTCACCAAGTGAAAGTTCCTCATTAAATATAGAAATGTCAACACCTAAAACCTTACTCATCAACAAAATCTTTTTCAACGAAAATTTCCCCAACCAGTAAACCCCCCAACCATCTGGTTCTGTTATTATATCGCTAATTAGCAATGTAAACTTAGTACAGGATAGAGTATCTCCACTAGCATTTATATTAGTAAGTTTATTAGTGACAAAATTATTATTAGGTCTAAGCTCTAGTGTAAGAGTCAAGCTCTTTTTCTTCATATCAGGTGTACGGTAAAATACAATCGAAATACTATCTCTGGGAAAACCGGCATGAAAAACATACTCATCCGGTAAGTCATAATGTTGCCCCCTTATAGCCGTCGACTGAGGATCTACCACCACCTTATATTGGCGGTCATTATTAGGTAACACCCCTTGAATGGATACCGGTAATTTAAAAATTTTCTTATGAATATTTGGACCATCAAAGCCAAAAGATACAGCCATACTATCTGTGGCGTCTATAAATATATCCTCTCTGATAAGAGGGCTCGTATCGGTCCACGTAAAATAGATACTGTTTTTACCCGAGTAGGTATCTATGTTATCCTTTTCACAACCGGTTAGTGTACACACTACAAGTAACAAGGCAATTATTAGTTGAAATTTATTTTTCATATAGCTAAGCTTTTATTATTGAAATTTTGTTTCTGAATCCGGAAGTGGAATAACATATTTTTCTGGACCCATAGAGATGTTATCCCAGGAATAAGAACTGCTTCCGTCCGGAATACTGGTTACATTTTTACGTTTATAATAGAAAAACAACTGCCCTTCACCATAAAATTCTTTTACATAAGCTTTTTCTAATTCCTCCTCAATATTGGCACCCGTTGTCAAGTCGGTTAACCCGCGATTATAGCGTACCGTGTTTAAATAAGTGAGCGCCTCTGCTTTTGTGGGAGCTGTTTCTGCCGCTATGTAATACATTTCTGAAATACGGATGAGCGGCTGCAAAAAGCGAAAGGCCTCATTTTTGTTTATCACATCGGCAAATTTGTAAAACGTGCGGAAGTTTTTTGAGCCATCGGAAGGACGTATCCACGTTGAATTGTACCGGTAATCGTTTTGATTGTTTTCAAAAGCGGTTTCTAAACGACTAGAATTGGGAGCCAGAATAGAAGATTCTCTTAGATTGGGAGAAAATAAGGCTTTGTATTGGTTGTATAGATCGAGATTTTGTAGTCCAAAAATTACTTCAGAAGAAAAAACACGGTCAGGGTCTATGGCAGAAACTATATCGGTAGGACTTGTCCACGGAAAAACACCGCTTGCCTGGTTAATAACAGCTGTGGCCGCTGTATATGCCTCGGTTGTGTTGCCGACATATAAATTTACCCGTGCTTCTAGGGCTTTTACGGCATAATAGTTTAGCCGCAAATTTCTATGAGCATAAAACGGATCAGAAGGGTCTCCGGCTATACCATTAGCGATGATTGGGTCGTCTTGCAGCAAAGAATCGGCTGTTTTTAAGTCTTTTAAAATCTTATTCATGACTTCTGAAGCCGGTAAAATTGGGTTTGCTTGCGCTGTGGGTTTTGTATAATAGGGAATAGAGGGGTTCTCCGGACTCACACTATAAATAGGGCCAAACAACCGCAATAAATCAAAATGCAACATGGCACGCAGCCCATAGGCTTCTCCTTTTACCACATTCTCTTTACTTTCTCCCAGGGTGTTGTATTTACCCAAATTTTCTATCAACGCATTGATATCTAAAATAGACGTATAAGCATTGGTCCAAATGTTGTCAAAACTACTTTTTACATTGGCTTCATCGTAGAGGTAATGCCCTATATTATACCATGTATGAGTTTCAAATGGTACATTATACCGTTGTGCTAATAACTCTACGGTACTCATCGTTAAATTGCCCCCATACAAGCTCGGCTTTGCCAAGTTGAGATAAATGTTATTTAGCACGCTGTTTATACCGGCTTCGGTTTGATAAACCTGATCTTCTAAAAATTGATCTTCCGGCTGTACATCAAGATAATCACTACAAGCAGTAAATCCTACTCCCACTAGTAATATCATCATAAATTTTATAAAATAATTTTTCATTTTTAGCTATTTTTAGAAGGTTAAGTTTACACTAAATGATATCGTTCTGGCAAAAGGATAATTAATTCCTCGTTCTGTTTCTATAGAAGAAATCCTAAAGATATCGTTCATATACATATTAAAGTTTAAACTTTTTAAGCCTAAATAATCTAACCACTCTGCATCGTATACCTGATAGCCCAATCGGAAAGATTCGCCAATGAGCACGTTTTCTTTTTGCACAAATCGGGAAGAAATAGGGGTATAACTGGTCATAGAAATTGCTTTAAATTTGGCCACATCGCCGGGTTGTTGCCAACGGTCGTAAAGGGCTCTTCTATCTTGGTTATAGATAACTTCGTTGTTGCCAATATTTTCAACTTTATTATACAGGGCGGTATTAAAGGCATCGCCCCCAAGACGATAACGAAGATGTATTCCCAGCGAAAAATTCTTATATCTAAACCGGCTACTAATTACCCCCTCTACATCCGGGGTCGTATTGCCTACGACTACTTCGTCGGCAAAATCATATTCAAAGGTAGTTTCTCCATTTTTCTTTAAAAACACTTCGTTTCCGGTGGCCGGGTCAATTCCTAAAGACCGCACGGCCCAAATATCAGCCGGGCTATATCCGTCTTTAAATCGAATTAAGGAACGACTTTCTTTAGCGGCATCATTTAAGTTTTTTAAGGCATTATCAAATCCTCCATAGGTAGAATTGTAGGCACTAGCGGTTACCCCAAGCGTCCAAATAATACGGTCTTTTAAATTATAAATAGGAGAGTATTTAATAATGGCATCAATTCCTCGTGTTTTTAAATGGCCTACATTCATAGGATAATTAAATATGCCGGTTGACGAGGGTAAATCTACCGTTACAATTAACGGGTGCGTGTATTTTTCATACACATCAATGGTGGCATTTAATCGGTCATCAAACATTCCAAGATCTATACCGACGTCTGATTGCAAGGTTTTTTGCCATTCTAAATTAGGATTTGCTAAGGTCTGTAACCCTATACCTTGACCAAAAATATTGGTACTGTTATTAAAATTATAGGTAGATACACTTACAAGGCTTCCAAATCCTTGGTTACCGGTGTACCCAATGTTACCCCGTAGTTTTAATAGGTTTACAATCTCCGGATTAAAATTGAATTCTTTGTGAATATTCCATCCTAATCCCACCGACCAGAAAGGCGAATATTGTTTGTTAGAACCAAAGGCAGTAGACCCGTCCATTCGGAAAGTGGCATCTAACAAATAACGTTGATCATAAGCATAGTTTACAGAAGCCAATACGTTGTTTCTTCTATAGGTGTTACTATTGTAGGTGGGTTTGGCGTCGGGTTGATACCCAAATGCAAAATTTGGGTTGCCGGTAGCGCCTAGCGGAAAGCCTACGGCTCTTGTTCCATAGCTTGTTGAAGAACGTTCTTCTATTTCGGTTCGCAGATTAAAGGTTAAGGCATGTCTTTCAGCAAAGACATTATGGTAGGTCAACATTAAATTTCCCGAATAGCTATGTTGTTTTGTATCGAGCCTGTAATATTCACCTTTTTCTAAAAAGCTCACTTCATCAAACTGCGCGGATTCAGGAGAAACAAAAATTTCTTGTGTACTATTGGTCTTGCGTATCTGCAGCCCTGCAGAAGCTCTTAATTTTGAATTAATCGTCCAAATAGCATTTATATTATCGCGAAACCCAAAATCTGTAGTTTCGTTTTTATTGTTTAGCGTAGAGCTATACAAGGGGTTTACCATAGTATAATCATAGAACCCTTGAACAGACACTTGATCTAAATACTTAGCAATTTTCCCATCTGTATCGGTAGGTCGATAGTAAGGGTTGGCCTGGGCAAACTTTTTAAAGGAGCCGTAAGGAGATTCATTGGCGGTATAGCCGCTTAAATAAAGTCGATTAGAAATATTTAAATTTCCCTTACGGTACGTTAAATCAATATTGGCCCCATAATTTTTTCTCCCGGATCCCTTCATCACTCCGGTCGTATTTTTTAAGCTTAATCCGGCACCAAATTGTAAATTTTTATTGCCACCATCTACATAGACCGAATGGCGCTGAGAAAAACCGGTTTGCAGGGGTTTATCTAACCAATAGGTATTGACTCCGCGGCGAACATCGGCTAAAACCACATTATAAAGACTATCTAACGCCACCTGAGGGATTGCAGAATGGTCATGAGAGATCCATCGTCCGGCCAGTTTTTCAAATTTTAATTTCTCTTCGGCATTCATCAGGTTATAATCTGACAAATCGGCATATTCTATATTGAAATCTCCGGTATAAGAAACGCGAAGTTCACCGGGTTTAGGCCTTTTGGTTTCAATAACTACTACTCCGTTAGCCGCTTTAGCCCCATACAATGCAGTAGAAGCCGCATCTTTAAGAATGGTAATAGATTTTACCCGATTCAGGTTTAAGTCCATTACAGTCTGAATATCCGTTTGGAACCCATCTAAAATAAAGAGTGGGGCGTTGGGATCTGAGCTAAACTGATCTTTTATAGTATTGGTAGGAAGACTGGTTTTTCCCCGCACTTCAATCTTAGGCATAGCGTTAGGGTTAGAACCGGCTAAATTATTTTCTAAAACCGTAAAGGAAGGGTCTAGTGTTTTTAAACTTTGAATGATATTTTGGTTACCAATACGTTTTAATTCTTCGCCGGTTACGGTATGTACTGCACCGGTAAAGCTTGTTTTTTTACGTTTTACAACTCCGGTGGTAATAACAACTCCCTGCAATTGTTTAGCAGAAGGTTTGAGTATAATATTGATAGCGGAGCTTCCGGAAGCCAATTTTTTACTAACCGAAACCTTTTGTGTTTGAAAACCTATATAGCTAAACACCAAGATATCTTCTTTTTTAACGCCAATAGTATATTCTCCTTTAGCGTTGGTAGCTGTTCCTCCGGGATTTCCTAGAGTAGAAACGTTTACTCCAACTAAAGGTTTACCCTTTTCATCCGTTACAGTTCCATGCACAAGAATTTGTTGTTGAACGGTACCTTGAAGAGAAGAAGTAGCGTTAAAGTGAGTGGGAGGGGTAGCCTTTCTTTTGTATAAAACGATTTGGTCTCCCCGAATTTCAAATTGAACATCAGTGTTATTAAAAATGGTTTTTAGTGCCTTTTTTATAGGGGCATCAGTTACATTGATAGCCACACTTCTTTTTAGATTTATATCGGCTACATTGTAGAGAAAATCTACTCCGGTGTCTGTTTCAATTTTATTGAGGAGTTTTTCTAATTTAATGTGTTTATAGCGCAGCGTTACAGTTGTTTTATGTTGAAAAAAAACGGTACTCGTCGTGGCTGAATAAGCCGATCCCCATGTGCTTGTCCATAATAAGGCAACAAGAAATAAAGAGGTGGTTGTTAAGGTAACTTTGGGAATAAAACAGCTACCCAAAAGAGATTTTTTCATACTTTTGTATAGATTTTGTGATTAAAAATTTGATCGCATAGCATATTAATCGGGGAGTGGAGTCAACACTCCCTGATTTTTTATGTTTGTTTACGGTTGTTCATCTTTTGTTATCGTTATGACATGGTCGTTTTTGGTATAATGAAAGGGTCTACTTCTTGAAAAGAGATCCAAAATATTTTCAACTTTCTCCCCATCAAAACTGGCCGTGAAAACCTGCTTGTCTAGGGCCTGATATCTGTTATTAATGGTAATGTTATAATGTCGTTCAAGCTGCCGTAAGATGCTGGCAAAGGATTGATTAATAAACACGAGTTTCCCATTTATCCAAGCGGTATACTTTTGTGTATTCACGTGTTTTACTTGAATGCCCATCTGCTTGTTATCTCTGCGAGTTATAGCCATTTGTCCCGGGGTTATTCGGGTTTCAGAGCCGTTATAGGTAACTCCCACCGATCCTTCTACAAGTACGGTACGGGTAGCGAGATCGTTTTTATAGGCAGAAACGTTAAAATGGGTGCCGTAAACGGCTATTTGCTGTTGTGCAGTATGAACCACAAATTGACGCGATGAATCTGTAGCTACATCAAAAAAAGCCTCTCCGGTTAGATATATCTCACGCTTGTGTTTTGCTAAAAAATGAACGGGATATTTAATACGACTACCTGAATTTAGCGTTACAACAGTACTATCAGATAAGATAAGCCGAAATCTTTTTCCATAGGGCACCCACAATTCATTATAAACCAATTTTTGAGTAGGGTGCGTGTTTTGGTAGCTCAACACATTTTCATTTTTTACGCCTATAACGTTTCCCTGTTTGTTGGTAATAGATTTATGAGTAAAAGTTCCAATAGTTTGCACTTCTCCGGATCCCATCTCTAGGGTAATAAAATGAGGATTTTCTTTTAAAGGAACTTCTGTAGAATGAAAATACTGGTATGTAAAGAAGCTGATGGCTATAACTCCTATAAATATAGCGGCATATTTTAGGAAGTTTTTCCTCCGAGATGATTGTACTTGTTTATTAGGTTGTAGTACGGCTGCAATTTTTGCATAAGCATCATCAGTTTCAAAGTCATAATCTGTTTGTTGAAGAAGATAACTTATCCGGATATGTGCATTTAATTGCGCTATATGTGCCGAATCGTTTTCTAACCACCGCAACAATTCTTCTGCTTCTCCTGCTGATAGCGTGTGGTTAATAAACTTTTCTATTAATAGGACCATTTGCTTTTTAGACATGTGGTGGCTTTATTTTTTACTATGACGAATAAAAAAGAGCATACCCCCAAAAAATCGTTAACTTTTTTTAATTTTTTGTAAAAAACCAATAAAGAGCTTCTGTTTTCTTATGGTGAGGAGGCAGGTTAACCTATACTCGGTAAAAGAATGAAAGAAATTTTTATTTGTCCAAATGATCTCTATTTATAAAAATAACCGGCTCCTTAAAAAGGAAACCGGTTAAAAAATTGGTGTATAGAAGATTATCTTCTTGTAAAATGCATTTCTATTTTATATTCTTTTGGAGGGGTCTTCTCTAAGAGATAGCGCACAAAATAATCCCATCTGCGTCGCATTTGGTATAGCGAAAAACCATAATAGCCATGCCGGCTATTTGGGTAAACAATTAGGTCAAAATCTTTGTTGGCCTTTTCTAGCGCTTGTACTACCAATAAGGTGTTTTGCGGAGGAACATTATTGTCCATCAGACCGACCACTAATAACAAATGTCCTTTTAAATTTTTAGCAAATGTTTCATTGGCTTGAGCGGTATAGGCTTTATTACTTATTGGGCCATTGTATCGATCGCCCCAATCAGATTCATAATTGCGGTTATCGTGATTACCGGATTCAGCTATTCCTACATCAAAAAAATCAGGATATTTGAACATAGCAGCGGCAGTAGCAAAACCTCCGCCAGAATGTCCCCAAATACCTACACGGGTAGTATCTATATAAGAATAGCGTTTAGCTAATTGTTTAATGCCGGCAATTTGGTCTGGTAGTGTATTAATAGCCATATTGCCATAACTCATGTCGTGGTATTCTTTTGTACGCAGCGGGTTGCCGGTACCGTTCATCGTAACTACAATAAAGCCCAACTCAGCTAAGGCTTGATTGTCTCTTCGTGTAGGACTAAAAGCCCAATTGCCAATGGTAGCTCCTTGTGGCCCCGGATAGATATAATCAATAATAGGATATTTTTTATTAGGGTCTAGGTTAGAGGGAGTAAATAACAACCCATAAACGGCTGTTTTACCGTCAGCAGCTTTTACCTTAAAAGGAGTAGGAGCGTGCCAGCCGGTAGCTTTTAACCGAGAAATATCGGTTTTAGCCAAGGTGAGTAATTTTTTTCCTTTAAGATTGCGCAAAACAGTTATGCCCGGCACATCGGGTTTAGAATACGTGTCTGTGAAATATTTTTCTGAAGGAGAAAAACGGATACGATGAGTGCCAGATTCAGGAGTAAGTTCTTTAAAACCTGACCCATCAAAATTTACTTTACAGAGCTCTCTAAAATAAGGGTTTTCTTCTTGTAACCCGGCGGCTATAAAGTATATAATTCGTTTCTTCTTATCTATTTTTACAATTTTATCTACTACATAATTTCCGTTGGTAATTTTGTTTTTTAATTTTCCGGTAGTAGCATCGTATAAATAAAGATGCCCCCAGTTATCGCGTTCAGAAAACCAAATAAATTCGTTAGAGTTGGGCAGGTAACGCCAATTAATTCCACCGTGACCGGAATCGAATTCGGTGGCTACTTTTTCATTAAAAACTTCGCGTACTTTTCCGGTAGTTGCATTAGCTATGCGAACTTTAGCTTCTTTGTGATACCGAGGGGTAGAAACAAAGGCTAATTTGGAGCCATCGGGACTCCATTGTACATCGGCTAAATGGCCGTTGTAGGTAATGTCATCTACCTGTGTAGAACGTCGTGGATCGGCCGGAATGTCTAACGGAATTACTTTAGGGTCATTTACGTTAATAATAACGCGGTGTATTTTCATAATAATGCTGTCTCCCGGAAATTCATATTTCCATTTTTCTAACCGTGGGGCTCCTACGTTGGTAGAAACCAAATACATATTGTTTACCTTTCGTTGGTCTTGTTTATAGGTAGCAATTTTTTTAGAATCCGGCGACCATCGTATAACAGGGCGATCGCTATGTCGCCAACTAGCGTTATCAGTGGCATAACCAAAATTCTTTATCCCGTCTGTGGTGAGGGCCCATTCTTTTCCGGTGGCCAGATTGCGTACCCATAAGTTATAATCTTTAATAAAGGCCGCTAATTTTCCGTTAGGCGAGACGACCTCATTTCTATTTCTGCCGAAAGAACGAGAAGGGCTGGATGTCTTTTCATTATCAAGAGGAGTGCAAGTATAATTTTTTAAGTTGCATGTCCAGTATTTTCCATTGGCGCGGAAAATAAGCGTTTGACCGTCATCTTTAAATTGAATACTCCTAAACGGAAGTTGGTTGGGGTTGTATTTTTTTCCGGTAGCTTTAGCGAGAGAAGTTGCTAATTTTTGGGCATCAAAAGCCGGTTTTTTGGACTTTTTTCTGGGGTTAACCAAGATATATTGGCTTCCGTTAGCGGTTACATCTCGGTACCAAAAATTATCATTGTCTAACCAATGAGGGCTTATTCTTCCGTGGTCTACATATTGTGAAGCAGAAAATGTTTGCACTGCTCGGTCATAGTCTTGTTTGGTGAGATGACCATTTTCATTCTGCGCACTTACCCAGAATGGGAAGGAGAGAAGAAGAATGGAAAATAATTTTTTGTGAATCATAAGGACAATTTTTTGATTAAATCAGATGATGAAAGTATTCCACACAATCCCACTTATAGATGTAGATGAGCGGAACGCCTTCAAAAGTAATTAACTTTTTCTATTATTTATTGTTTATATCTTATAAAATAGTCACTTATAACATAAAAATATTGCTTATGGTCTGAAAGAGATGGAATTTTATCACGTAAAAAAAGCCGCACAAAGGCGGCTACTCTTTAATGATGAAAAGATGTTTTTATAAACCCAACCCGGGGATATTTGGCATGCCTTCTTTGGCTACTTTGCTTAGCTCTTCTTCGTTTATCTGTGTAGCTTTAGCAATAGCGTTGTTTAAAGTGAGTACCAAATAATCTTCTAACTGCTCTTTGTCTTCGAGCAACTCGTCGGCTACAGCTATATTTTTTATTTTTCGATTAGCAGTAAGCGTTATAGTGAGCAACCCATCATTAGATTTTTCTTGTAAGGTTACTGTATCCAGCCTTTTTTTGGTGGCTTCTATTTTGGCTTGTGTTTCTTTTAGCCGTCCCATCATGCCCATTAAATCCATAATTTTATTGTTTTAAATTGCAGGCGAATGTATAAAATTTAAGTTGAATTTTCAGTAATGTTTTCTTGTAGAGACACAGCAAATTTAAATAGGTTTGCCGGTATATTTGTCTATATTTGTTAGCATGAGTAAAGGAACACGTATCTTTTTAGTAAATTTTCTGGTTGGCGGGGTGGTTTTTGCCGCAATTATGCTGGGCTTCGATTATTTTACCCACAAAGAATACAACGTACTTAAATACATTGTCTATTTTGTGGCTTTTGGTCTCTTTATGGGGCTAATGGCTAGGCGTAACTATCGAAATCGCGTTTGGGATGATGAAGAAAATGAAGAAGACAATGCATAGAGTTGCAATAAAAATAATAGAGTTATTCTTTTAGTTTCTGTTCTTTTTTGCATTGCCCAAAAAAGAACCAAAAAAGTCTAGACTTACTAAAAAAATAGAAGAAAATACTACGGAACCATCAGCCACTGGATTAAAATAACTTGCCTCCTACCGTCGGCGTCGAGCAGATTTTAATCCTCAGGCCAACGCTGCTTCCTTGATTTTCACTGTTTTTTTTAGATAGGTCATTGACAAATTTCCGCTACTTTTAATTAGAATTGAGATATTTTAAAATAATACACTTATAAATATTTGTATATCAATTTATTACACTCAGTATGTGAGCGTATAATTCGGAAAAATAAATTTCCGTTAGTTAATCTCCTTCTTCTAGTTGAAATATTTCTTCTACCGAAACTTCAAAAACAGTAGCCATCTTAAGTGCTAATAGGGTAGAAGGTACATATTTTCCTTTTTCAACCGCATGAACAGTTTGTCGGCTTACCCCAATTTTTTGGGCTAAATCGGCTTGGGTCAGATCTTTTATGGCACGTTGTACTTTCAAATTATTTTTCATCAGAAGAGGTTTTAAAATGAATGTATAACATGTAGTTAAACCGAATAATAAAGATAAACAGCACCGTAAACATGTTGTAGAGCATTACATTAAGAAATGAAAGCCCATAAATAAAAATAAACGCAATTGCCAATAACAAATAATTAATTAAGACAGCCCATAACAGTGCGTTTAGTCGTAACTTTTCAATAAACTCGTCTTCATTTTTTTCTTTAGAAAACCCTACAAATAAGGCGCCTATAATAATAAGAATTCCGGCTAGTGTGGGGAGAATATTAACCGATAAAGAGAAAAGATCACCACCTATAAAAAAACGGGGTAAATGAACCATTACGGCTAACCACGGATCAGCAGAGTCTTGTGCTAGTTCAATAATTCCTAAAATAACCCCGGGAAGAAGTAAAAACCACCCGAGCCTCTTGTAGCGATTGGGTAATAATAAACGTTGTGTATACATAGTAGTAAGTTTTATTAGACAATTCAAAAGTAAAATAAACTTTACATAAAAACAAATAAAATTTACATAAAGTAAAATATTATTGCTTTTTGTATGTTTAATTTTGATGCGAGGGAGCGTTGATAAATAAAAAAACGCCTTCTTAAGAAGAAGGCGCCTAGTGTTAAAAATGATAAAGTCTAACCTGTTTAATTTTAGGGTAATAAGGTTAAACTTCTTGTAAATATAGAATGTAAAACTAATAGCCTGTCGAAGTGTGCAAGGTGTTTCCTAATAATTAATATAGACGGGTAAACTCATCTTGTCAATTTGTGTTTTAAACAATCTAATTGTTCTAAGACTAATAGCAGAAGCCAAGTCCCCATTGATATAATTACAGTACCAGTTCGTTAAATAATTGGTTGAAAGTTTCCGGTAAATTTTTACTGAGTCCCGGATGGGGGCGAGAGGTTTGCAAAATAGAGCTACGTACAGCGGTAAGCCATCTAAACCGTTCAGCTATTTCTAAGGTTGAAATAGGAGAAAGCGTATTGGTGCCATGCGCAATTTCTTGAAATGCTTTTAGGTTGGTTTCGATAAAAGAGTAATCTAAATCTGGAGAAAAGCTTGCTAGTACAGTTGGTTTTAGCTGAAAATCCATGTGCAACCAACGCTTTTTTTTGCAGAACATTACCAAGCCTACATTTAGAAACTCACCACGTTCTATTTTGGGAACCAACCGAATGACGGCGTATTCATATAAGTTTTTTTCGCCTTGCATCTTGTGCTTCTTTTACAAAGTTATCGGCGTTTTCTAGCCGTAGGATTAAAAATTTTTTGTAGACGTTTTTTACTTCTTCAGGAGACTGGTCAGAACCTTCCCAAACAAGCCATTCTTCCGGAAGTAAGTCTACAACTTGATGTAGTATTTCCGGCGTTAGGCTATTTTTATAGAACTCATTAATTTCTTCTAATGCTGATGCGCGGTGTAATAGCACGTGGTTTTTAATAAGCGCGAAAGGGGTTGCCGCTTTTTCTTCCCAATTATTCCATGAGTGATGAAAATAAAGCGATGATCCGTGATCAATAAGCCATAACTCATTTTTCCACATCAACATATTCGTGTTTCGGGCGGTGCGATCTATGTTGGTCAAAAAAGCATCTAACCACACAATTTTTGAAGCTGTTTTTGTATCTACTTTCATTACGGCCGGGTCGTAATTAACGGCACCTGATAAAAAATGCAGCCCTATGTTTAAACCGGTGCTCCATTTTAGCAAATCCTGTATTTCTTCATCTCCTTCAGTGCGACCAAAACTCTCTTCTAAATCAGCGTAAACCAATTCCGGTACTTTTAGTCCTAGTACATGAGCAATTTCGCCCCCAATAAGTTCGGCAATAACCGCTTTTACGCCATGCCCTGAACCTTTAAATTTAACCACATACTTAAATCCATCGTCAGCATCGGCTAAAGCAGGTAAAGATCCTCCTTCGCGCAGCGGAGAAATGTACCGCATCATGGTTACCCGTCGTAATGATTCAACCTTTTTCATAGGGCGAGATAATTAAGCGCTAATATATGCGGAATGGTTTTTATACAATTTTGCATACACTTGTTTTCAATCCGTACCTTTTTGGGACGTAAAATGCATTGGCATAGCCGAATAATCTCGTCAACAGAAATAGGTTTGATAAGTATCATTAGCTCGTTAAATAGGTGAAAGAGAAAAAGCCTTTTAAGCTAATAAAAGTTATTTCTTATATAACCCGTCAACGATACCATAGTCTATAGATTCTTGGGCATCCATCCAATAATCGCGGTTAAAATCTTTCATTACTTTCTCCATTTTTTGCCCACAGTTATCGGCTAATATTTTGGCGCTAAGTTCTTTGGTTTTAATAATTTCTTGTGCCTGAATTTCTATGTTTGAGGCTTGTCCGCGCGCTCCGCCACTTGGCTGATGAATCATTACTTTGCCGTGAGGTTGAATAAAGCGTTTTCCTTTAGTACCTCCTGAAAGTAAGATAGACCCCATAGAGGCAGACAAACCGGAACAAATGGTAGAGACATCACTTTTTATAGCTTGCATGGTATCGTAGATAGAAAAACCGGCTGTAACATATCCTCCGGGACTGTTGATAAAAAACTCAATATCTCCATCGCCTATCATATCTAAATAGAGTAATTGGCTTACTACGTGTTCGGCACTTTCATCATCTACCATGCCCCATAAAAAAATTTTGCGTTGTTCAAGAAATTTATTTTCAATAATATCTTTAACCTTTCCGGGTTTATTTTCCATAATTGTATTGTTCTAAATTTTAGCGTACTCAAAAGTACAAAAATAGGACGTTTTTTTAAGGTAAACGATTAATTTAATGCAACAGCTTTATTTTAAACTTGTTGAAAAAACGCGTTTTGTGACTATGTGTAAGAATAAAATTATAAATAATTGGTAATCAATCAGTTGTAATATTTTTTTACAAGATGATGTGTATACGTTTACCATCTTTTCTTAAGAACCTATTAAAAATGTGACATAAATTAACAGTGTTACAAAATAATTTTTAGGTTTTCAGTTTGTGAGAGCGCGTAGGATTGTTTAAAATTGTCCATCTTTAAAAAACACCTAATTTCTTATGCAAAACAAACTGACCCTTTTGGCCATGGCGCTCTTTCTTTCATTTGGTGCCACGGCTCAGGTAGAGTTAATCAACTCTGTTAAAGGCAACCGCAGCATTAATGCTAAAGCGGGCTTTCAATTTAAAAATGTTATTGACCTCGGTTCTACTCCTGTAAAAAATCAAGGCCGTAGTGGTACTTGTTGGAGCTATTCCGGAAACTCTTTTCTTGAGTCTGAAATGATGAGAGAAGGAAATGATCCGGTAAATATTTCAGAAATTTTTACTGCTCGCCACGTATATTTAGAAAAAGCTAAGATGTATGTGCGTATGCACGGAAACTTGAATTATGGCGATGGAGGCGAGTTACACGATGTTATTAATATTTATCGCCAATACGGAGCCGTTCCTCAAAGTGTTTATGACGGTTTAAACTATGGCACTTCAATTAATAATTTTGGAGAGATGCAAGCTGCCTTAAAAGGGTTTTTAGATGGAATTATTAAAAATAAAAACGGGCATCTTACTCAAAATTGGGTAAGGGCTTTTAATGCGGTATTAGATAGCTATTTTGGTAAAGTTCCGGAGCATTTCACCTATAAAGGAAAAACCTATACTCCTAAAAGCTTTGCAAAAGAAGTAATCAAATTAAATCCGGATAATTATATTGAAGTAACTAGCATTCCTAATAAACCGAAATATACCGACGTATTTTTGCCGGTTCCTGATAACTGGAGTTTTGATTATGCTTATAACGTAAAAATGACAGACCTTACTAAGATTATTGACCATGCTTTAGAAGAAGGTTATACAGTGGGATGGGCCACAGACGTGAGCGAAAAATCATTTAGCTGGAAAAACGGAATAGCATATGTTCCTAAAGTAGATTATCGTTATATGACGGCTAAGGAACGTAAAAACATGTTTAAGGGACCAAAACCTGAAAAAACGATAACTCCTGAGATGCGTCAATTAGCTTTTGATGATTACAAAACTACAGATGATCACGGTATGCACATTGTAGGAATGGCTAAAGATCAAAACGGAAAGGAGTATTACATTGTTAAAAACTCTTGGGGTACACACAACGACTATAATGGTTATTTGTATGTAACTAAAGCTTTTGTACAGTATAAAACCATTGCTTTGTTACTTAGTAAAAAAGCCTTGCCTAAAGGAATTTTGAAATAATACTTCTCAAAATTTATAACTAGCACTAAGGGGTTGCCATTTGGCAACCCCTACTTTTACCGTATGATCTCGGTAAACGAGAATACAAAGTTGGCGTAAATAAAATGCATAGGGGGAACAAAATGTGTATCGGTACTAATAATGGGTAGGCTACTCTCTTAGTCTTACCATAGAAGATGAGGAGTAGATATAAATTTTGATAATTATTGTGTTATAAAAAATCCGTCGTAGATGATTTTCTAGACGGATTTTCTATGCAATAATAAAAGAGGAAGAATTATTTATCGCCCTTTTTAAGTAAGTCTCTAATCTCAGTAAGTAACGTTTCTTCAGCAGAAGGTGCAGGGGGTGCAGCAGGTTCTTCTGCTTTCTTTTTCTTCATTTTATTAGCTCCTTTTACAATAAGGAAGAGTATAAAAGCAATAATTATAAAAATGATTACTACCTGAATAAGTTGACCATAAGTAATCGCATTTTCAGGGGTTATTACTTTTCCTGAAGCATCTACCACAGCTTGGGCCAAGACTATTTTCTTATCGGCAAAATTAGTGCCCCCGGTTAGTAAACCTACTATAGGCATAATAATGTCATCTACCAGCGATTTGATTACATTCTTAAAGGCCACACCTAAAACAAAGGCTACTGCTAAGTCTAATACATTACCCTTTAAGGCAAATTCTTTGAATTCTTTCCACATAGTTGAATAATTTAGTTAGAATAAATATTTAAGGTCTCACTGTCGTAATGAGATATGTTAAAGCGAAGATAAATATTTTATGAAAATAATAACAATAAAAAACTAAATTTTTAAGAGGAGTGAAAATATTACTTGAGCTTAACAAATAAAACAATCTGCTATTAAAGAGCTAGTTTATTGTTTTAAAAATAATAGCTATTTAGCCTTCTTTACAAGCTCTAGTTTTTTTAAAGGTGCCTCTGTAGTGAATTTTCCGTAATTAATTCGGGCACGTCCTTTCTCAATTCTATCAATAATCCCCACGGCAGTACTCCCTTCAATACGTACTCGATCGTTTGCTTTTAACGATTCTATTTTTTTTATTTCGGCCTCTTGTGCTTTTTGAAGGGCTATTTTTTGCGCAGCTTGCTTTTGCTTGCGTATTAATGCTAGTTTTTTCTCAGCTTCATCTTTAATTTTTTGTTTATGTCGTTCTTCTTGCTGCCGTTGTTTCTTGTGCTGTTGTTTGCGTTTAGAATTTTCTATGGCCGCTAATCTCAACACCTCTGCAATAAACTGTTTCTTGTTGTTGTTGAGGGCAAAAGCTTTACTTAATTTATCCAACTTTCTTCCTAAATAGATGAGTTGCTGATGGTCGTCGTATAGTTCTTGAAAATCTTCTAGCTTTTGTTGAATGCGTGTGTTTTTGTGCGCCAATTGTTCTTTATGTTCAACCGCTTTTAGTTTTTCTTTTTTTAATTTTTGGTTGGTGTTAGCCAATTTAGAGCGCTCCTGTTGCAATTTAGCAATGCTTTTGTCAAACCTAATCTTTCCGCGTTCTACTTTCTTTTTAGAGCGATTGATTAAGCTGTATGGGATATGGTTTTTTTCGGCCACCTCAAAGGTAAACGAGCTACCGGCCTCGCCTAAAATGAGTTTAAATTCAGGTTCTAGGCTATAATTATCAAAACGCATGTTAGCGTTAAGAATACCTTCAGTTTCGCCGGCCATTTTTTTTAGATTGGCATAATGGGTGGTAATGATACCAAAGGCTTGTCGTTCGTGAAAAACCTCCAAAAATGTCTCGGCTAGCGCTCCCCCTAGTTCGGGATCAGTTCCGGTGCCAAATTCATCGATGAGAAAGAGTGTTTCGGCATCACATTTTTGTAAAAAATACCGCATGTTTTTGAGGCGATAGGAATAGGTACTCAAGTGATTTTCAATACTCTGATGGTCGCCAATATCACTTAAAACTTTAGTAAAAAAGCACATTCTGCTGTATTCGTGCACCGGAACTAACAGTCCGCTTTGCAACATAATTTGTAACAGTCCTACCGTTTTTAACGTAATACTTTTCCCACCGGCATTGGGGCCGGATATAACAATAATTTGGTTATCTGCGTTTAAGGTAAGATCCTGTGGATACGTTTTCTTTCCGCTTTTCTGATTTGCAAGAAATAACAGTGGATGATAAGCCTCTTTTAATTCAAGTTCTCGTTGGCGTGTAATTTTGGGTAAACACGCATTCATCGTGTGTGCGTACTTTACCTTTGCAGCCACAACATCTAACGTTGATAGAAAATCTTGATAATCTATCAGTAAACTGAGATAAGGCCGAATAGTCTCTGTTAGCTCGTGTAAAATTCGGTTAATTTCTTCTTTTTCGTCATAGGTTAGGTTACTGTATTCTCGCCAAAACTGAAGCGTATTTTGCGGTTGTATAAAAACAATACTCCCGGTTTTTGAACGCCCTAAAAGCAATCCTTTCACCTTTTTTTTATGCATAGCAGCTACTGCTAAAACACGTTTATGGTCTATAACAGATTCTTTGATGTCATCTAAATATCCGGCGTTAGAATAAGTCGTCATATCAGCTGAAAAACTCGCATCTATCTTATGCTGAATGGCATTTAGCCGCAGCCGTATTTGTTGTAAAAGCGGTGAAGCTTCATTTTTTACTTGCCCAAACTTATCAATAACCTGATTGATGTGAAGGATAAGATGGTCTGTATAGTCAACTGTTTCTGCTGTTTTTGCTAAACAAGGGTAGAGTTCGTCCCGCTTACTAAAAAATGAGAGTAGTGTATTTACGGTATTTGAAAGCGCCGAAATTTTTTGAAACCCAATTGAGTCTATAACACTGTTTTCGATACCTAGTAAGTGTATTTCACGATTTATAGGGTCAAACCCATGATTGGGAATGCGTGTGTCTTGCCAGGCAGAAGATTTGTACTCTTGCGTTTGGTGCAGCGCAAATAGCGCGGCTGCCGGAGTGCTAAAAGGCACAATTTTTCTGGCTTTAGCTTTTCCCATTTCAGTAGTACAATGCGTACTGAGTTGCTCTAAAACAGTAGGAAATTCTAAATCAGTTAAAGTTTTTTGGGTAATATGAATCATAAACGGCTATGAAAAGATTGCAAATTTAGGCGATTTACTTCACAAAGGAGAAATACACGTGTAGAAACCGTTTTTTGGACGTGCCAGTTTTAATATCTTTGTCAAAACACAAATACATCAATATGCAGGTTTCTATTGAGTCGAGTTGGCAAACAGTGCTTCAGGAAGAGTTTGAGAAGTCGTATTTTAAAAATTTAACTGCATTTGTAAAGGAAGAATACCACACTCACCGTTGTTATCCTAAAGGAAAAAACATCTTTGCAGCATTTGATTATTGCCCGTTTGATCAGGTAAAAGTGGTTATTTTGGGGCAAGACCCTTATCACGGTCCCAATCAAGCCAACGGATTGTGTTTCTCGGTACAAAATGAAATTTCTATGCCGCCGTCATTAATCAATATTTTTAAAGAAATAGAAGCCGACTTACAAAAGCCATTCCCTCAAACCGGTAATTTAGAGCGTTGGGCCAAACAAGGTGTTTTATTGCTCAACGCCACGCTAACGGTGCGTGCGCATCAGGCTGGAAGTCATCAAAAAAAGGGATGGGAGCAGTTTACAGATGCCGTTATTTCTAAAATTTCAGCCGGCAAAGAAAATGTAGTTTTTTTGCTGTGGGGTGGTTATGCAAAAAAGAAAGGAGCCAAAATAGATACCCAACGTCATTTAGTGTTAAAGTCAGGGCACCCGTCGCCATTGAGTGCTAATCGTGGATATTGGTTTGGTAACCATCATTTTAGTAAAGCAAATACGTATTTAGAACAACATAATAAATCAAAAATAGATTGGTGAGATAGACATTTCTTGTTGTAATTTTATTTATGAGAAGCCTGAAAAATCGCTATCTTTGGCCGACTAAGAATATAATGAGAAGACTATGGCTAATGCATTAAGAGTGCCTACGATGCAAGAGTATGCAGCCGAAGGAAAAATGCCTGAAATATTATTTTGGGTAGGCTGTTCTTGTAGTTTTGATGATCGCGCAAAAAAAATAACCAAGGCTTTTGCCAAACTGTTGAATAAAGCCGGGGTAGATTTTGCCGTTTTAGGCAGTGAAGAAAGTTGTACCGGAGATCCTGCAAAACGTGCCGGAAATGAGTTTTTATTTCAGATGCAGGCCAAGATGAATATTGAGGTACTCAATGGGTACGGAATAAAAAAAATAGTAACAGCCTGCCCACACTGTTACAACACCATTCAAAATGAGTACCCGGAATTGGGGGGAGAATATGAGGTTGTTCATCATACACAACTGTTACAATTTTTATTAGAAGAAGGCAGATTGAAAGTAGAGGGTGGAAAATTTAAAGGGAAGAAAATCACTTACCACGACCCGTGTTATTTAGGACGGGCGAATGGTGAGTTTGAAGCCTCAAGAGATTTGTTGCGCAAGTTAGAAGTAGAATTAATTGAGATGAAAGACAACCGCAAGAACAGTTTGTGTTGCGGAGCAGGAGGGGCTCAAATGTTTAAAGAGTCTGAGAAAGGTGATTGGGAAATTAATGAAATGCGTATTGCACAAGCCCAACACACCGGCGCCGGAACAATTGTTACCGGTTGCCCTTTTTGTAATACCATGCTAGCCGACGGAATGACAAAACAAAAAACAGGAGAAAACCTGGCCATCAAAGATGTAGTTGAAATGATTGCTGAAGCCGAAGACTTGTAAATACTATTCATGAATTTAATTAGCCTTAAGAAATTAGCTACCAATTATATGCATATTTGGGATGCAGACTGTCAAGACCTGCTAGACCTTTATGCCGATGATTCTATTACTGTTCAATACACCCATTTTAAAGAAATAAATGGACTATCGGCTTATAAAAACTTTTTAAAATCTACCTACCAAACTTTTCCGGATATCAAGATAACGTTGGGGGAGGTGCTTGTCAATAAAAAAGACGGTAACGTTACTATCTTTTGGAAGTATACCGGTACTCACCAACAAAATACGCTATTTGGGGTAGAACCATCTGGTAAAGAAATTAGCGTAAACGGAATGACCGTACTGAAGCTTAAAAAAGGAAAAGTAATTAGTGAAAAAGGAATTATAGACAACTTGAGTTTATTGATGCAACTCAATACTAAACAGTAGTATTTTTCGGTCTTTATATTCCTATTTTTGTTTACTTATAAAATATAAAAATATGCTTGTTGCCTTTGAAGAACTCCCTAAATCAGCTCGTGTTTGGGTCTATCAATCAAACAGACCTTTTACAGAAGAAGAACTTCCTCAATTAAAAAGTGAACTCGAAAATTTTATCCATGAATGGACCGTTCATGGAGCCGATTTAAAGGCCGCATTTTCAATTAAATACCGCCGGTTTATTGTGTTGGGCGTAGATGAAGATTTTGCTACTACAAGTGGCTGTTCTATAGACACTTCGATTCACTTTATTCAACATTTACAAGAAACTTTTAAGATAGACCTGCTCGATAAAATGAATGTAACCTTTCGCCAAGGAGAATACATAGCCTACAAACCATTGTTAGACTTTAAAAAAATGGTGAAAGCTCGATCAGTTTCTCCAAAAACTGTTGTTTTTAATAACTTGGTAAATACCAAAGCTGAACTTGATGAATATTGGGAAATTCCGTTAGAAGAAAGCTGGCACAAAAGATTTTTATAATTTTTAGCCAATTCTATCGTTAATTTTTTAAGCTACGTTTTTGTTCATTATTTTAATGAACGCCCTTTTTATAACTCCTTATTTTATGAAGAAAACCTTTCTAGCTATTATTTTTTTATGTGTTTTTTCTTTTGGGTATGCTCAACAAAAAACAGCAACTTATCCGTTGCGCACCACAGATTCTTTAGCACAAAAACATTGGGTAGATAGTATTTATCAACAGATGACTGTAAAAGAAAGAATAGGGCAACTTTTTATGGTGTCTATCTTTTCTAATAAACCGGCGAAGGAAACAAATTATATCAAAACACTGATTAAAAATTATCACATTGGAGGGGTCATTTTTTCTAAAGGGGGCCCGGTGCAACAAGCTCAATTAACCAACACCTACCAAGCAGCTTCTAAGGTGCCGTTGCTTATTGGGCAAGATGCCGAGTGGGGCTTGGCCATGCGGTTGGATTCTACCTACGCTTTTCCGTGGAATATGACACTTGGTGCCATAACCAATAATCGGCTGATAGAACTGGTAGGCGCACAAATTGGGGCGCAGTGCAGCCGTATAGGCGTAACTATAAATTTTGCACCGGATGTAGATATAAATACCAACCCCAACAACCCTATTATTGGTAATCGTTCTTTTGGTGAGAATAGAGTGAACGTAGCCCAAAAAGGAATTGCTTTTATGAGAGGAATGGAAAGCGAAGGTGTTTTATCTTGTGCTAAACATTTTCCGGGGCATGGTGATACAAATGTAGATTCACACAAAGCGCTACCGGTTTTAAACTTTTCGACCAAAAGATTAGATAGTATAGAACTTTACCCGTTTAAAAAAATTACTTCAGCCGGAATTTCGAGCGTTATGATAGGGCATTTAGAGGTGCCGGCTTGGGATGCCAGACCACATCATCCGGCTTCTTTGTCTAAACCTATTATATCGGGTATTTTAAAGAAAAGACTAAATTTTCGCGGCCTTGTTATTACCGATGCCTTAAATATGCGCGGGGTAGCCAATTATGACGATCCGGGTAAGACCAGTTTAGATGCATTTTTAGCCGGTAATGATTTATTGCTAATGCCTAGAAATGTTCCGTTGGCTGTAAAAAAGATGTTGAAGGCTTATAAAAAAGGAATCATCACCGAGAAACGGCTGGCACATTCGGTAAAAAAGATACTTCGCGCAAAATATAAAGTGGGACTCAATAATTTTAAACCTATTGAAACAACTCATCTGGTAGCCGATTTAAATACCTTACAAAATGACTTGCTCTATGCCAAATTAATGGAAAATGCTATTACCGTAATTAAAAACAACAAAGCGGTGCTGCCCATTAAAAACTTAGCAGAGAAAAAAATTGCCTACGTTCATTTTGGAAATGTATCCGGGGATGTATTTTATGGCATGCTGACAAAATATGCTAAGGTTGATAAGATTAAGGCAAATCATTTAAGTGATTTGATGGAAAAATTACAGTCGTATAATCTTGTTATTATAGGACTTCATAAATCGAATGCTAATCCTTGGAAATCGTATAAGTTTACAGAAGAAGAGCTGGTATGGCTGCATCAAATAGCCTTAAAACACCCCGTTATTTTAACCGTATTTACCAGTCCTTATGCTTTGTTAGACGTCCGAACGACGGCCAACATAGACGGAATTGTTATAGGCTATCAAAACAGTAAAATAGCTCAAGAAAAAACAGCCCAAGTTTTATTTGGCGCTATTGGTGCTAAAGGAAGATTGCCGGTATCTGCCGGAAAACAATTTCCGGTAGGCACGCAATATATACTTAAACATATAGGTAGATTGTCTTACGGGCTTCCGGAAAGCGTAGGGTTGAGCTCACTTAAACTTAAAAAAGTAGATTCTATAGCTCAAATGGCTGTGGCAAAACAGATGACTCCCGGTATGCAGGTATTGGTGGCGCGAGAGGGAAAAGTTGTTTATCAAAAGAGTTATGGTTATGAAACGTATGCTAAGAAAATACCCATTAAAAATGATGCTATTTACGATTTAGCCTCTATGACCAAGGTCTTGGCTACGCTTCCATTATTAATGGAACTCCAAGAGCAGGGGGTACTTAAATTGAATATGAAATTTAAGAAGATACTACCCTTTTTAAAAGGAACAAACAAAGCCAATATAACTTTAAAAAAAGCGCTGAGCCATTATGCAGGCTTTCAAGCGTGGATACCTTTTTATAAAAAAACGCTTACAGAAGATGGGAAGCCATCGCCTAAATATTACAGAAAGCGAAAAGACTCAATATTTAGCGTAAAAGTGGCTGAAAATTTATACCTGCGTAAAGATTATCAAGATACTATTTATAAAATTATAGCGGAAAGTGATTTGCTTCCCAAAAAAGAATACAAATACAGCGGATTACCCTTTTATCTATTTAAAAAGTATCTGGAAAAACATTATGGAGAAAATATGAATAAACTCACCCAAACGCATTTTTATGCTTCATTAGGGGCATACCGTTTGGGATATTTGCCTTTAAAGCGGTTTTCTAAAAAAGAAATTGTGCCGGCAGAAATAGATACTTATTACAGACACCAAACTTTACGTGGCGATGTAGACGATGAAGGGGCAGCCATGTTTGGGGGTATTAGTGGTAATGCAGGATTGTTTGGAAACGCCAATTCAGTAGCCAAGATGATGCAGCTATATTTAAATGGAGGTTACTATGGTGGTAAACGTTATTTTAAGGCTAAAACTATTCAAAAATTTAATACCTGTTATTATTGTGATGAAGATGTGCGTAGAGGACTAGGATTTGATAAACCTCAACTCAGCGGTCCCGGTCCCGCATCAGATTTGGCTTCAAGAGATAGCTTTGGACATACCGGTTTTACAGGAACCATAGCTTGGGCAGATCCCGATACCGGAATTGTATATGTATGCTTGTCAAATCGTATATATCCCGATCGGTCTAACCGCGATTTTATTACAGAAGATATTCGCACAAGAATACAAACAGCCATCTATCAAGCTATTATTAAACCACTACCTAAAAAGTATTTGTAATCGACTAAATGTAACCACTGAAAGCCGTACTTTTGTAACATATATATATATTTTAATATGAAAATAGGGATTGTATGTTACCCTACCTTTGGAGGAAGCGGGGTAGTGGCCACTGAATTAGGAATGGAACTTTCTAGACGCGGTCACGAAGTTCATTTTATTACATATAAACAGCCTGTTCGTTTAGAACAACTCTCTTCAAATATTCATTTTCACGAGGTAAATGTGTCGCAATACCCGTTGTTTAGATACCAGCCATACGAACTAGCGCTATCTAGTAAGTTGGTTAATATGGTAAAAAAACACAAAATAGAATTGCTGCATGTTCATTATGCAATTCCCCACGCGTATGCGGGCTATATGGCCAAAAAAATGCTCCGCGAAGAAGGTATCCTAATCCCGATGGTAACCACTTTACACGGAACAGATATAACCTTAGTAGGCAATCATCCTTTTTATAAGCCGGCCGTAACTTTTAGCATTAACAAAAGCGATGTGGTAACTTCTGTTTCACAAAGTTTAAAAAATGATACGTTACGACTTTTTGATGTTAAAAAGGAAATAAAAGTCATTCCTAACTTTATCAATATAGAAAAACGTCATGATGCGGTGAGCGACTGTCAGCGCAGTACGATTGCTAATAAAGATGAAAAAATAATCACTCATATTAGTAATTTTAGAAAGGTAAAACGCACCGATGAGGTTATTCGTATTTTCTATAAAATTCAACAAAAACTAAAAGCTAAATTACTTCTTGTAGGCGAAGGTCCGGAGATACAACCCAATAAAGACTTAGCTACCAAACTGGGCATACGTGATAAGGTGGTGTTTATGGGGGCAAGTAATGAGGTAAATAAAATTCTTTATTTGTCAGATTTATTTCTATTACCTTCAGAAACAGAGAGTTTTGGGTTAGCAGCCTTAGAGGCAATGGTAAATGAAACGCCGGTTATTTCTACCAATGCCGGAGGGCTTCCTGAAGTAAATATAGAAGGAGTTTCAGGTATGTTGAGCCCGGTGGGTGCCGTAGATGAGATGGCTAAAAATGCATTGTATATTTTGAATGATGAAAAGCGATTAAAGGCTTTTAAAGAAGGCGCCAGAAAAGAAGCGCAGAAGTTTGATATTAATAAAATCGTTCCACTTTACGAAGACGTGTACGAAGAAGCACTTTTTAATAACTAAAAAACGCCTTATCAGCTATGTAATAAGGCGCATTATAGTTGTGTAGTACCCGTTTAAAAACGATACCTAACTCCAATGGCTAAATCGGGGCCAAAGCTGTTGTAAACACCGTAATCAGCTAAAATGATTTCTGGTCGAAAGTCTATAAAAACCTGAATAGGGACATCAAAAAGATACTCTATTCCAATATTACCGGCAATAAGAGCAAAAGCACCATCGTCGGTATGTGGATGTTTATCAACATAGTAATCTTTAGCGTTTACGCTACCTATACCTACACCGGCTCCGGCGTACCAATTAAAGCCGCCTTCAATATTCCATACCCATTGGTAAAGACCGGTAAGTTTAAAAGAACCAAAATTATGGTCGTTTCTAAACCCTAAATCAAATTCTAATCGATGGTTTCCATTTATATGATGCTGAAAGGAAACTTCAAGTCCATACCCATTTCCTCCGCCAAAACGGAGTCCCAAAGCGTTTTCCGAAATTTCTTGCGCTTGCCCTGTATAGGTAAAGCCAAACAAACAAACGATTGCTAAAATTACATTTTTCATAGATTGATAGTATTTATAAAATAGGAAACGCAAATATCATTAATATATTGAACGTGCATCGTTAATCCTGCGTTAATTTGAAGTGTTTATACTCTTTTATTTCTTAGAAACTCTGCTTACATTGTAGCTTTAAAACGAGGGCTCTGTGAAAATGATTTTTGAAGCACTAAAAAGGCAGTTGCATGGTGATTTTCAATACGATGAACTAACCAAGCATATTTATGCAGTTGATGCATCCGTGTATAGAGAGGTACCCCTGGCGGTGGCCTATCCCAAAGATGAAGAAGATATTCAAAAACTAATCAATTTTTGTACTAAACACAAAACATCCCTTATTCCGAGAGCGGCAGGTACTTCTTTAGCGGGGCAATGTGTAGGTAATGGGATTGTGGTAGATACCTCTCGTTATTTCACAGCGTTATTACACATCGATAAAATTCAAAAAACAGTTACACTTCAACCGGGAATTATTAGAGATGATTTAAACAGAAAACTAGCAAAATATGGATTGTTTTTTTCTCCTAATACCTCTACGTCTAATCGCTGTATGTTGGGGGGAATGGTTGGTAATAATTCTAGTGGAACTACCTCTATTAAATACGGAGTAACACGAGATAAGATACTAGAAATGCACTGTGTACTCTCTGATGGAAGTGCCGCTGTGTTTGGACCGTTGAGCAAAACGGATTTTATAAAAAAGACAAAACTCAATTCATTAGAAGGAAAAATATATCAAGGAATTTACAAGCGACTTTCTGATAAAGAAACGCGAGAAGAACTTCTTAAAAATCTTCCCAAAGAGGAAATTCATCGTAGAAATACCGGATATGCAGCAGATGAATTACTTAAAAATGAAGTGTTTTCAGAACTTCCTCAGCAGTTTAATATGTGTAAGCTGTTGGCGGGTAGTGAAGGCACCTTGGCTTTTACCACGCAACTAACGCTAAAATTAGATGAATTACCGCCCCATAAATCGGCTATAGTGGCGGCTCATTTTAAAAGTGTAGAAGATTGTTTGCGCGCAGTAGTACCGGTTATGAACCACGATTTGTACACCTGCGAGATGATGGATAAGATTATTCTAGACTGTACCAAAAGCAATTTAAAGTTTCGTGACTATCGTTTTTTTATTGAAGGTGATCCGCAAGCTGTATTGTTAATGGAACTGCGTGCAGATAGAGATGAAGATTTAGAGAATAAAGTAGAGAAACTCATACAAACGGTCAAAACACATACACAGAGTTATGCGCATCCGGTGCTGCGGGGAGAGGAACCGGCTATGGCTGTTGAATTGCGTAAAGCCGGATTAGGGTTGTTAGGAAATATGCAAACAGACCGTAAGGCGGTGGCTTGTATAGAAGACACAGCGGTGGCGCTGTCAGACCTGGCAGATTATATCTTAGAGTTTTCAGCGTTGACAAAAAAACACGGACAAGAGCTGGTTTATTATGCGCATGCGGGAGCCGGAGAATTGCATTTGCGACCCTTACTGAATTTAAAAAAATCAGCTGATGTAAAACAGTTTCGGCAAATTACAGAAGACATTGTTCAATTAGTAAAAAAATATAATGGGTCATTAAGTGGAGAACACGGTGATGGGCGTGTACGTGCAGAGTTTATAGGCAGTATTGTAGGCAAGAAAAACATACTTCTCTTTGAAGAAATTAAGACGCTATTCGACCCTACTAATATTTTTAATCCGGGAAAAATTGTAAACCCGGTGAAAATGGATGCATCTTTTAGGTATGAGCCAGACCGAGAAGAACCGGAGGTACATACTCTGCTCAATTTTTCAGATGAGGGCGGTATGTTATGCGCTGTTGAAAAATGTAATGGAACCGGGGCCTGTCGAAAAAGCGTTGAAACAGGAGGCACCATGTGTCCTAGCTATCGTGCTACTAAAAACGAAAAAGATTCTACTCGTGCACGCGCTAATGCTTTACGAGAGTTTATAACAAACTCGTCAAACCCCAACCGGTTTGACCATCAAGAACTCAAAGAGGTATTAGACTTGTGTTTGAGCTGTAAGGGCTGCAAAAATGAATGTCCATCTAATGTAGATATGGCTGTTTATAAGGCAGAATTTACCTATCAGTATCAAAAAATTCACGGAGCATCGCTACGGAGTAAGGTATTTGCCAAAAATCACACTTATAACCGGCTAGGAGCAGTAGCACCCGGATTGACCAATGCCTTTTTTAAAAATAGAATTACTTCCGGGGTTATAAAAAAAATCCTGGGAGTAGCCCCACAACGGTCGTTGCCTTTGCTGTCTAAAAAGAGCTTGCGAAAAAAAATTGCATCGGGAGAGTGTAAACTTGTTCCGAAGAAGAAGATAAAATCGATTTATTTGTTTATAGATGAGTTTACCGATTATTTAGATACCGCCATTGGGGTAGATGCCATTCAATTATTGGTGCACTTAGGATATGAAGTAAAAGTGGTGGCACACGAAGAAAGTGGGCGAAGCTATATTTCAAAAGGTTTTTTAGAAGAAGCCAAGCACTTGGCCAATAAAAACATTACTATTTTTAAGGATATTGTTACAGAAGAAAACCCGTTAATAGGCATCGAACCTTCTTCAATACTCACTTTTAGAGATGAATATTTGCGATTGGCAGACAATAGAGGAGAGGCAGAAAAACTGGCTAAAAATGTGTGGCTAATAGAAGAATTTATAGATGCAGAAATACAAGCCGGTGCTATTTGTTCTGATCAGTTTACAACGGCAAAAAAGACAGTGAAAATTCATGAACATTGCCATCAAAAGGCGATGTCAAATAGTATACATACTTTTAACATACTCAATCTTCCTAAAAATTACAAAGTCACTCTTATCCCGTCAGGTTGTTGTGGAATGGCCGGTAGTTTTGGGTATGAAAAAGAACATTATGCGGTGAGTATGCAAGTGGGAGAACAAACGCTATTGCCGGCTGTTCGGAAAACTGATAGCGGTACGCTTATTGCGGCTAATGGTACTAGTTGCCGTCATCAAATAAAGGATGGAACACAAAGAGAAGCCCAACACCCGGTTTCTATTTTGTGGAAGGCACTCAAAAAATAACAATCCCTGAAGGAGTAAACTAACCATAAAACTATGTAAAATGAAAAAGTTTTTGTTTGTAGTACTTGTAATGAGTAGTGTTAACCTTTTGGGACAAATTAACCTGCCGGTAGCTAATCAAACTAGTGATTGGCGCTTGGGTGGTGGATTGGGGCTTAACTTTGGAAGTGATGATTATTTTGGCATAGCCATAACGCCCTTTTTAGGATATGAAATTACGCCTGAGGTTGAAGCCGGCGTGTTGGTGGGATATCAGTATTCTAGTTGGAAATATTCTAAACAAAATTTGTTTAATGCAGGACCGTACATTAATATTTATCCGATAGCAAATTTATTTTTACGTGTAAACTATGAATACTATACCGGTAGTAACAAAATTAAGTCAACAAACCAACAATTTGATTTTAATGAAGATGCGCTGTGGGTAGGAATTGGCTATAGAAGTACAGGCCGAGTACAGTTTTATACCGGATTGATGTATAATGTTTTATATGATGATAGTTCCGTCATATTTTCTAACGGATTGCGCCCCATTGTGGGTGTAAGTGTAGGGTTGTAGGTTATAAATTTGGAAGGGCATATTGTGTTAATATTTGGGAGGAAGCACCCACAATAGAGTCTATTTGAGACACGGTATATTCTGAAAGATCTTCAAAGACTACGTGAATAGTAGTTTGGTTGTAAATCAAACCTATTTCTTTAGCAAAATAATTAGTGCTGGTTAATACTTTTTGTGGCACTATGATTTCTAAAGAAAAACCATCTGGTAATGTGGCAGTAGCTGAAAGGTTTAACGTGAGTTTAGACGAGATAACATTGTTAAAAGTTTGCCCGTTGTTTGGGTAGTTTACATAGGCTTTTCCGCCAGTGGCTTGCAGGTTATAAACTATGGTAGCAGGCAGTTGTAGACTATCTCCAAATTGTAAGGTGTCTTGCAAAGTTCCTTCAGCAGTAGAGAGGAGCTCGTCTACTCCTGCATTTTGGTTAAGCAACAAAAAGTTGTGTAGAGGCAAACGTATAGAATCTCCTAAAATAGGAAGACGAAAAATAAAGTTTCCATTATAAATCACTTTTCCCCTTACTTTATTTATTTTTCCGTTGGCGAGAAGAGAAGTGCTAACCCCACGTTTTTTAGGAACAACACTAGAAGAGAAAAGATAACTGGTGGTTTCGTTTTCATTACCGGTGTTGCTTACGCGAAGTGTTTCATCACTCTCTTGATGGTAGGCTGGCGATGAAAGCTCAATGGTGTTATGATAGCTCCATTGGTTATTTAAGGCAAGAGGGAAATAATTAATAGCGGTTTCTTTAGGGATGGCCAGCCCATATCCTTTTTCTTTAGAACATGAAAACAAAAAACTTAAAACGAGTAAACTCAAAAGTAAATGGCTACGTTTCATAGATTGATTTTAAGGAGGTAAAGGTATGGGTTTCTGATTACAGTTCTTGTTCTTTTAACGTATGAGACGCTTTTTTCGTGTATATTTTCCGATAGATATGCCATTTATAAAATACAAGCATCAATATAAGGTTGAAAATAGGCCTTAATTCCCCATTATACCTAAAAACAATGATTTTTTTGTGCTTTTCAGAATCAATCCTATAGAATTGCTTAAATTCGCATCTAAAAATTAAGCAGATTATGAAATATGATATCATTGTTTTAGGAAGTGGACCAGGTGGTTATGTGGCGGCTATTCGCGCTTCTCAACTAGGGTTTAAAACAGCTGTAGTAGAAAAAGAAAACCTTGGCGGAATTTGCCTAAACTGGGGTTGTATTCCTACCAAAGCACTTTTAAAAAGTGCCGAAGTTTTTAGCTATTTGAGCCATGCAGAAGACTATGGTTTGAAGATTGAAAAAGCCGATAAAGATTTTAGTGCAGTGGTAAAACGCAGTCGTGGTGTAGCTGATGGAATGAGCAAAGGGGTGGCTTTTTTGATGAAAAAAAATAAAATTGATGTCATTGAAGGTGCCGGTAAACTAAAAAAAGGAAAGAAAATTACCGTAACCGATGCTAAAGGAAAAACAACTGACTACGAAGCAGATCATATTATTATTGCAACTGGAGCCCGCTCAAGAGAATTGCCTAACTTAAAACAAGACGGCGAAAAAATTATTGGCTACCGCCAGGCTTTAACCTTAAAAAAGCAGCCTAAGCGTATGCTTATTGTAGGGTCAGGTGCTATAGGTTCTGAGTTTGCACACTTCTATAATGCAATGGGTACAGAGGTAACCATTGTTGAATTTCAACCACGATTGGTGCCGGTTGAAGACGAAGAGGTCTCTAAAGCTTTTGAAAAAGCTAGTAAAAAAGCCGGAATTACGGTTATGACTAATTCTTCAGTAGAGAGTGTAGACACTTCAGGAAAGGTATTGAAAGTAAAAATTCAGACCAAAAAAGGAGAAAAAATTGTTGAAACTGATGTAGTTCTTTCGGCTGTAGGTATTAAAACCAATACTGAAAATATTGGGTTAGAAGAAGTAGGTATTCAAGTAGAAAGAGATAAAATTAAGGTAAACGAGTGGTATCAAACCAATGTTCCGGGGTATTATGCTATTGGCGATGTAGTGTCCGGACAAGCTTTGGCACACGTGGCATCTGCAGAAGGGATTCTTTGTGTAGAAAAAATTAAAGGACTTAATCCGGAACCTATTGATTATGGAAATGTACCCGGATGTACCTATACTACCCCTGAAATTGCCAGTGTAGGTTTAACAGAACAACAAGCAAAAGATGCCGGCTACGAAATAAAGGTTGGTAAATTTCCTTTCTCAGCTTCCGGTAAAGCGCATGCCGCCGGTCATAAAGAAGGTTTTGTAAAAACTATTTTTGACGCTAAATACGGCGAGTGGTTAGGTTGTCATATGATTGGCCATGGCGTAACCGATATGATTGCTGAAGCGGTGTTAGGAAGAAAGTTAGAAACTACCGGAGTAGAAGTAATGAAAGCAATACACCCACATCCTACAATGAGTGAGGCTGTTAAAGAATCAGTGGCAGCGGCCTATGGTGAAGCCATTGATATATAACCGTTAAATTATTTTTATAACAAGCACATTTGAGTTTTTCAGATGTGCTTTTTTTATACTCCTTTCTAAGAAAGTATAAAAATTCTTTATACTTTAGCCCGCAGAAATAAATGGGGTGCTGACCTAATAAATCGGCTGAGAGGATACCCATGCACAGCCTTGTGTGCAGAACCTGATCCGGGTAATACCGGCGTAGGTATAGTATTATTTTATCTGTTTTCATTTAGCTGTACAGGCGTTATTCGCTATTCCCCGTCAATTGAAAATTGTGGCAGATATTTCTATACATCTCACCGTTTTAGAAGGCATAGGCACCTTGTTTGCTATTGGGCAAGTCATCTTGTCTAGAAATAACAATGTCAACAATTATTTGTTCGGTATAGCCGGTATCCTAATTAGTATTTGGGTGCGGTATCACGCTAAGCTTTACGGCGATATTTTGCTGGATATGTATTACTTAATAATGAGTATTTACGGTTGGTTTTTCTGGAAATTTGGCAAACAACATCACGCGTCTCCCATTTCATATTCTACCCGTTCAGAACACCTAAAAGCGGCTGCAATTTCGTTGTGCTGTTTTGGAATCATGTTTTATTGGCTTGGCAACCATACCGATACCGATGTCCCTTTTTGGGATGCTTTGGTAAGTGCTTTTGCATGGGCTGGAATGTGGTTAATGGCAAAACGAAAAATGGAAAATTGGATTTATCTGGATATCAGCAACTTTATTGCTATACCACTACTGATTTATAAAGGATTATACATTTATGCCGCCCTCACAGTTTTCTTATTTATTATGGGAATTTCGGGGTACTTAAAATGGCGAAATATTTTACATCATGAACGACAAAAAGAGCATAATTTGGCTTAGAGAACAGTGTTTGGGCACGCAAGTCTTTCCTGAACCTGTTTTACAGTGGGTTACGCAACAAAAATTATGGAATTTATGGGTTCCGGAAGCGTATGGAGGATTGGCTTATTCGTTTACACAGGGCTTACAAAAGCTAAAAGAATTGGCCATCATTGACGGAAGTTTAGGGTGGACAATTACCTTGTGCAGCGGAGCTAATTATTTTATAGGAAACCTTTGCCCACAGACAGCGACAGCTATTTTTAAAAAAGATAAGACTCCCATTCTGGGCGGAAGCGGCGGGGCTTTTGGAATAGCTCAAAGAGAAGGTGATTCGTATATTTTGTCAGGAACATGGCACTATGCCACCGGAGCACCTTATCTAACACATTTTACGTTAAATGCAAAAATTGTTGAGGATGGGAAACCTATAAAAACAGCAGAAGGGACCGATAAAATTCTTTCATTTGTGCTCTCTAAAGAGTTGGTCGAAATTATAAATGATTGGAATACCATGGGTTTGCAGCCAACAGCAACCTATTCGTTTTCTGTAGAAAATAAGAAAGTGTCTGCGGCTAATGCTTTTCAATATAACCAATTTTACCTAGCGGCAGCGATATATAAAATACCTTTTCGTGTTTTTGCTGATTTAACCCTTTGGATAAATTATATCGGAATGGCGACTCATTATTTAGAAGAAGCTCAAACACACCTCTCTGCTTTGCAGCTAAATGATTTAAAAAAATTGATAAAAGATGGGGAAGAGCTGATTTTTGACTATGCGTTAGAAATTGAAAATCGTATCGAACAGGGGGCTGCTGTATCAGAAAAAATAGAGAAATCTATCCACGCAGAAGGGGTAAAATGCATACGCAATTTATCAAAAGAGCTAATACGGCTTCACCCTTTACTGGGAATAAAAGCCAGCCGACTTACAAATCCGTTAAATCAGATTTTTCGCGATTATTTTACCGCTACTCAACACAAAAATTTTGTTGATAGATAATTATTCCTTCGAGATGGTGTAAAAAAACGGCTCCTTAAAATTTTAAGGAGCCGTCCGTTCTTAACATGTTTTAAAGTAAGCCGCTTATTTGTTCATCGCAGCGGCAGAAATACGTTTGTATGTACCATTTTCTAATCGGTCGCGAATAGCAGAGAAAGCTGCTACGGTTTTTTCAACATCTTCTAAAGTGTGAGAAGCGGTAGGGATGAGACGTAATAACATCATTCCTTTAGGAATAACCGGATACACTACAATAGAGCAGAAAATACCAAAGTTTTCACGTAAATCTCTTACTAATGCCATGGCTTCCGGGATACTTCCTTTAAGATATACCGGAGTAACACAAGTATTAGTATCTCCTAAATCAAACCCTTTTTCGCGTAAACCACTTTGTAGTGCATCTACAACGGTCCATAGTTGGTCTTTGCGAGAGGTGTCTTTTCGAATAAGTTCGAGCCTTTTTAGAGCACCTTCAACAATTTGCATTTGCAAAGACTTTCCAAACATCTGCGAACGAATGTTGTATTTTAGATAATTGATAATCTCCTTGTCTGCAGCAATAAAAGCTCCGGTACTGGCCATAGACTTAGCAAAGGTGGCAAAATAAACATCAATAGCATCTTGTACGCCTTGCTCTTCACCGGTTCCGGCACCTGTTTTACCAAGTGTACCAAATCCGTGTGCATCGTCAACAAACAGCCGGAAATTGTATTTTTTCTTAAGTTCGGCTAGTTCTTTTAATTTTCCTTGTTCACCGCGCATTCCAAAAACACCTTCGGTGATAACTAAGACACCACCACCAGTTTCTTCTGCTTTTTTAGTAGCACGTTGTAAATTCTTCTCGATGCTTTCTACATCGTTATGAACAAAGGTAAAACGTTTACCCATGTGTAGGCGGCATCCGTCAATAATACAAGCATGCGCGTCAACATCATACACAATAACATCGTCTTTACCTACCAAAGCATCAATGGTAGAGAGCATACCTTGGTAACCAAAATTGAGTACATAGGCGGCTTCTTTGTTTACAAACGCGGCCAACTCATCTTGCAACTGCTCGTGCAGGGTGGTATGGCCACTCATTAAGCGGGCACCCATAGGATAAGCCGTACCGTATTTTGCTCCTGCTTCTGCATCTGCCTTTCTAACTTCGGGATGATTGGCTAACCCTAAATAATCATTTACACTCCAGACAATTACATCTTTTCCTTGAAATTTCATGTGGTTACCAATAGAACCCTCTAATTTAGGAAACATGTAATAGCCTTCAGCTTGCTGAGCCCAGTTACCTAACGGGCCTTTGCTGTCATACATTTTCTGGAATAAATCCCTCATAATGATAAAGTTTTTAACGATGGCAAAAATATTAAATTATGGCCAATTTTTATAGATTTTTTGCATCTTTATTGCGAGTGACGCCTATTTTTAAATGAGGTTTTGTACTTTAACAGCATAGATAGATAAGGATTTAGCTCACGCTGTTAAAAACTGTTTTGCGGTTATAAAGAACTTGTTATGTTTGTATCCATTTTGTTGAATGATTGACATGAAACCGTATTTAATTTGTATTGTAGGCCCAACGGCTATTGGTAAGACAGCACAAAGTATTGCGTTGGCAAAAACCTTTAATACAGAAATAATTTCAGCAGATTCTAGACAGTTTTATAAAGAGATGACGGTGGGTACCGCGGTACCTTCTATAGAAGAATTGGCAACGGTTCAACATCATTTTATTCAACATATTTCTATAGATAAACCTTATAGTGTAGGTGATTTTGAACAGGATGCTTTGCAAGAGTTAGCTATGCTTTTTACAAAACACCGCCATGTTATTATGGTAGGAGGGAGTGGTCTTTATGTAGACGCTGTTACTAAAGGGTTAGACTATTTTCCTTCGGTAAAACCGAAGGTGCGAGAACAATTAAATGAATGCTTTGAAAAAGAAGGAATAAATGTGCTGCAAACACAGTTACAGCAACTTGACCCGGTGTATGCTGCAACGGTAGATATGAAAAACCCACGCCGAATAATACGGGCATTAGAAATTTGTTTGAGCAGTAATAAACCCTACTCATCTTTTCTAAATCAACCCAAACAGCAACGGCCGTTTAAAACATTAAAAATAGGGCTGGAGGCTCCACGCGAAATTCTTTATAAACGCATTGAGCAGCGCGTGGATAAAATGATGGCTCAAGGGCTTCTTAAAGAAGCAAAATCACTTTATCCACAACGCCACAAAAATGCCCTTCAAACAATAGGATACAAAGAATTGTTTCGTTATTTTGATAATGAATGGACATTAGATTTTGCAGTGAGTGAACTCAAAAAGAACACGAGGCGATTTGCTAAACGGCAACTCACCTGGTTTCGCAGAGATCCATCCATTCATTGGTTTCCATACAATTGCAAACCGCAAGAAATAGCAGCGTTTATACAATCGGTTACAGAAAAAAGCTAAAAAATTAGTTTTAAGCTTCTTCCGGCTTTTTGGCAACTAAGCGAAAACCTTCACCGTGAATATTTAGAATTTTGACAGAGTCATCTTTCTTTAAATATTTACGAAGTTTAGCAATATAAACATCCATACTTCTAGAAGTAAAGTAGTTATCGTCTCTCCAAATTTTTGTCAACGCCAATTCACGGGGCATTAAATCATTTTCGTGGAGGGATAGCAAACGTAGTAAATCGTTTTCTTTGGGTGAAAGTTTTTCGGGCTCTTCGTCTTTGTATTTGAGAAAGCGCAATTTTGAATTTAAATGGAAATTGCCAATTTGAAATTCAAATTGTTTGCTGTCAGCTACACTTTCAACAGATTTACGTTGTATGATAGCCTTAATTTTAAGCAGCAATACCTCGCTGTCAAAAGGTTTATTTAAGTAGTCGTCAGCGCCCACTTTGTACCCTTTTAATACGTCTTCTTTCATAGATTTTGCGGTTAAGAAGATAATTGGTACATCTGCGTCTTTTTCACGAATTTCTTTGGCTAACGTAAACCCGTCTTTATAAGGCATCATAACGTCTAAGATACAGAGATCATAGTCGTCTTTTTTAAATTTTTCAAAGCCTTCCATCCCGTTTTTGGCATGGGTTACATCATAATCGTTTAGGATTAGATAATCTTTGAGTACAGTTCCGAAATTTGGATCGTCTTCTACAAGTAGAATGGTTTTGTTTTTAGTATCCATAGTTTAAGAGATTAATGGTAATTTAATAATAAAGGTGCTTCCTTTTCCTTTTTCACTTTCAACGCTGAGTTCACCTTGGTGATCTTCTACAATCTTCTTAGCATAGGCTAATCCCAATCCGTGTCCTTTAACGTTGTGAATGTCTCCGGTATGCTCGCGATAAAATTTATTGAAAATCTTTTTCTGTACCGCTTTACTCATACCGTTTCCTTGATCTTGAATTCTTACAATTATGTAATTTCTAATATTTTCTGAATAAACATCTATCTTAGGTGATTCAGCAGAATATTTTATAGCGTTGTCTAAAATGTTAACCAACACACTAACAAAATGAGACTCGTTGGCTAAAATGGCGCAGTGTTCAGCCTCTAAATGTGCTTTTATGTAGCCATTTCTGTTTTCAACAATGAGTTGCACATGGCCGATGGCTTCGTTAATTAAGGAGTGCAATTCTTGCCGCTCTTTCTTTATATTTAGTTCGTTGCGCTCTAGTTTAGAGATACGCAGCACGTTTTCTACCTGAGCGTGCATACGTCGGTTTTCATCGCGTATCATTTTCATATACGCTTTCAACCTATCCGGATTAGTATATATTTTTGGGTTGTTTACAGAATCTAATGCCAAGTTTATAGTGGCAATAGGCGTTTTAAATTCGTGCGTCATATTGTTTATGAAATCAGTTTTTATTTCTGAAATACGACGTTGTTTAATAAGTTGATAGATGGCTCCAGCAAAAGCCATAATAATAACAAAGGTGAAGATAACACTGAGCGAAGCCATTTTTACGATAGAAGAAAAAATGGTTTCTTTTTTGTCATTAAAGTGTATATATAGTTTATAATGTGTTTCTTTTGAGGGCAAGATGGAAACGCTATACGATGACGGAGACATTCGGTCAAAACTTCCGGTAGTAACTTTTGTAGCTAACCCATTACTATAAATACCAAATTCATAGCTGGCTTTAATATGCCGTAGGTGTAGTTGATGATCTATTAGTTGCCTTAATTCGGTTATGTTTACGCGGTTGTAGATTGGTATTTTTGCCGTTTGGTCTTTAATGGCATCCGAAAATAATTGTTTTGTAACGTTATTGAGTTTAGAAATACGCACAAATTTTTCTTGTGCACTCAACCCCATTTCTTGGTTAAGGTGGTCTTTTCTAACCAATTTTATTTTTCTTCTAACGAAGGTTTGAAAGTTGATGCTGTCTTCTTCGCTTCCCGGAATCAGTGATCCTAATTTGTAATTTTCTTGAAGAATACTGTTTGTAAGAATATAAGTCTCGTTAGTTTGATCGTTTTTTTCTACATGGAACAACTGACTAAAATAAGCCTTTGCCGGTTTTTTCATGGTGTCTTTCATAGATAGAATCTTAACATAATAGGTTTCTATCTCTTTATTTTTAACTTGTTCGGCAACGTTTAAGATACTCTGCCTGGCATTGGCTGAAAATTGAGCCTCCTTATTGTCAAAAGTTTTTTTAATCCAATACCCTTGAACAAATATGATGCCCACTAACGAAAGGGTCATCACCGCAATAAGAAGAAAAAACATTCTTTTTTTCATATATGCGAATTTAACATTCACATTAATGTAAATACAAGTGATTAACCAAAAATTAACATTATATAACGATAAATTTCCTAAAGTTTCAAAAGAAGTGCGTGAATTTTTTGAACTTCTTCTTGCGTATCTGCTAAATGGCGGTTGCAGATTACCCAATCTGCCAATTCTTTTTTACGTGTATCAGACCACTGATTATTCATTCGGGCCTGTATTTCTTCCGGGGTAGAATGGTCTCTTTTTAGTAATCTATCTAGGCGGTCTTTCTCTGAGGCGGTAACTAAAATAGTGTAATCAAAAGCAGTATATTTTCCGGTTTCAAAAAGAATAGCTGCCTCATAAAGAACGTAAGGAGCATTTTGTTGTTTTATCCATTGTTGAAAATGTTTTTCTACTGCGGGGTGTACAATTTGATTGAGCTGGTTGAGTAGATTTTTATTAGTAAAAACTTGATTAGCAATATATTTTCGATCCAAATTTCCGGCATTATCATAGCTTTTTTCTCCAAGTAATTCGATTATTTTTAGCTTTATGCGGGGTGAAACCATCAATTTTTTAGCTTCTATATCGGCAATATAAAGAGGAACACCTAAGGCTTTAAAAAAGTTGGCAACAGTTGTTTTTCCGCTACCAATACCGCCCGTAATACCGACTGTTTTCATCTTTTTACAACAAATTGAATTTTATGGGGAGAAAGCCTAACATTTTTAGCTAAAGAAGGTTTCTTTTGTAATTTAGGAATAAGAAAAGTTTGGTTTTTATCGAGATCTTTATAATTGCAAACCACTTTAAAATCAGTTTGCTGAATTTGTTCATATTTTTCTAAACTAATATTGAAGGTAACGGTAACGGTGGCCGGGTATAAACTTACCGTTGCATTTGCCGGGGCGTTAATAATAGTTATGGGCACGTGTATTTCTCTTTCTGTAAATTTTTGAACCCCGATAAGATAGTTTATACGGGTTTGAAACAACCCTATTTTTGAGTCGGGTTGAATGAGTTTTACGGTTCCGGTTGTTGTGTCTTTTACATTTTCTTTTCTCATCTTGGCAGTCCGAATCCATTTAAGGGTATCAAGTATGGCTTTGGGGCCACTTACTTTAATAGAATCAGGTTGTAATTCTACTCCTTTCAATGAAGAATAGCCGGGCGCATATTGCACGTGTATTTGCGAAATGAGCGGTACTTTTTTTACTTTTTTGTCTTGGTAGGGAATGTGTAATTCAGAATCTAGAAATTTTAAGTGACTAAAGTCTAGAGGAAGCTTTTCTTCTAAGGTTTTACGGTGGTTGTGTATTACATAGTTTAGCTGCCCATTTTTAGCCGGAAGTGTGGAGAGATCAATAGAAATTTTTGGTTTAAAGAGGGCAAACCAAGCTAGTTGAAAACCACTTTGTTGTGTTTGTATAATTAAAACATCACTTTTCTTTTCAATTAATTTGTCTTTAGGAATATTGATAAAAGTAACGGGTACTTCTACTACTTCTGTATAGTGTTTAGAAAACTGAACGAGTAGCCAGATAAGTGCTGAGAAAATAAGAAAAAACAGAAAAGCTTTCAAGTTGGTCCGCTTAAATTCTGCTCGTATAATTTTTTTTATTTTTTGTTGCATTACTCAAAAAAAAGTTTTGGAAAAGCTTCATGAGGTTTCTTTCCACACACGTTAATATAAAAACTAGATTTTAGGTAGCCTAATCCATAACCACAAAATTGAATGAGGACGGCCCATACACTGTATATACCAACCTTAAAGTTTTTGTTTTCAAAGGCACTAGAAACAAAAATAAGCAGAAAATAAAGAATATAAAATCCGAGTAGTGCATATATCTGCAAAAAAGCGAATATAACTGCAATAAATAACCCTATAAAAAACAGGCTGGGAAACCAAAAAACAAGGCTGGTAGTTTTAGGATACCACTTGTTTAAAACGGGTCTGCCTAGCCCAAAAGTAGACACTTGTTTATAAAATTGAGACCAGGTATTTCTTCTTTTATGATACACGGTAGCCTTAGCAATAAAAGCTGTTTTAAATCCTTTTTGTTCTATGCGTATAGAGAGGTCTAAATCTTCACCTACTCTCATTTTTGCATACCCTTGCGTGGCTAAAAATGCTTTTTTTGAAATTCCCATATTAAAACTACGGGGTTTAAAATTTTCTACAGAATTTTCTTTACCCCGAATTCCTCCGGTAGTAAAAAAAGAGGTCATAGAAAAATTAATAGCTTTTTGCACCGGAGTAAAATTTTGATGCGCGGCATCGGCTCCTCCATAACAATCTACGTAGTTTTGATGCAAAAAATCAGCTACATTTTTTAAATAATCAGGGGGTATCAGTACATCGCTGTCTAAGATAATAAAGTAATTTCCGCTAGCCTGACGCATGCCAAAATTGCGCGAATCGCCGGGACCGGTATTTTCTTTATAAAAATATTTTAAGGGGAGTTGTTTAAATTTATCAACTACTTCTTTTGCTGTATGTGCGGATCCGTCTTCTACAATCAATATTTCGTAGGTCAGCCCTGCCGTGTTTAGTTGGGTAAAACTCGCTAGCAGTTCTTGCACCTCTTTTGGGCGATTAAATACCGGTATAATGAAAGAATAAAACAGCGGCATATTGTACATATATAGATTGGTGCAAGGTAGAAATATTTTGCTTTAAATTGAGTTTTGCCTTTTTGTTCTGTTTGCAACAGTTTATATTTTTTCGAATTATAAAATATATAGGCGGTATAAACCCTTAGTAATATTACCGGCAAGCTACTTATCAACATGCCTTTGTGTAAAACTAATTATAGAGATACCCCAATTGCAGGTATTTACGCTTTACTTTTGAAAAGAATCCTATTGGTAAGACGGTCTTTTTCTTAGCTGACCGAAAAATAGGGGAATCGTGTGAAAATCACGAGCTGTAGCGCAACTGTAAACGACTCTTGTCGTAAGCCAGATTACCTTTCTTGCCAATAAGAATTTTGTTTTCGCATAAAGAACAAGGTTCGGTTGGTGTATTTCCTCCTGCTTTTCTCATTGTTTTTTGTGCCATTGTGTAACCTTTTAAAACTTATTTACAATGGGCATTTTTGATAAACGTATTAATTACAAACCCTTTGAGTACCCTGAAATAATGCGGTTTGTAGAATCTATGAACAACTCGTTTTGGGTGCATTCTGAAGTCGATTTCACGGCAGATATTCAAGACTTTAAATCAAATATAACGTCGGCAGAAAAAGAAGTTATTAAGCGCAGCTTGCTCAGCATTGCGCAGGTAGAAGTAGGGGTTAAGTTGTTTTGGGGGGATTTGTATAAACATTTTCCTAAACCTGAGTTTAATGGATTGGGCTCAACCTTTGCCGAAAGTGAATTTAGACATAGTGAAGCTTATTCTAGACTGTTAGAAGTATTAGGCTATAATAAAGAATTTGAAAAACTTCCGGAAGTACCCATCTTTCAAAAAAAACTAGCGCTTATAGAAAACAGCTTGTATCACAATGATGATATTATTGCTAAGCTGCTGTTTTTTACTATTGTGATAGAGAATGCATCGCTCTTTTCGCAATTTGCCAATATTCTTTCGTTTACTCGCTTTAAAGGGTATATGAAAAATACTTCTAACATTATTGCTTGGACGTCTATAGACGAACAAACCCACGCCAATGCCGGAGTTTATATGCTTAATAAACTGGCAGAAGAGGGATATGTTACCGAAGAAATGAAAAATAAAATGGCAAAAGGGGTAGAAAAATACATTTCTTATGAAGCTGAATTGCTAGATTGGATTTATGAGCAAGGTGAGTTAGATTTTTTTACCCGAAAAGACATGCTCAATTTTATGAAATATAGAGTAGATGAAGCTTTGGTTGAAATAGGAATGGATAAATTATTCAACATTTCGTCGGCTCAATACGCGCCTATGCAATGGTTTGAAGAAGACGTTTTTGCCAACGAACTAGATGATTTTTTTGCTAAGCGCCCCACTGCTTATACAAAACACGATAAGAGTATTCATGCAACCGATCTTTTTTAGAAAAGAGGTTCAAATTAAAGATAGAATCGGTAGCAAAACCTGTTGAAATTGGTATAGCCTGTTTAGCTATAACAATGCATATTTTTCAAGAAAACCCGGATAAAAATACGACACAAGAAAAATCAAGTGGTGGCATTCTCACTTTTGTAACATTAAATAATAATAACAAATCCACACAAATAGTATGAAAAAGTTATGGTGGCTCAACGAAGAGAGCGAACAAATTTTAAATAGAGGATATTTATTAAAAGGAGAAACGGTAAAAGGAGCTATAGAACGAGTGGCTACAGCAGCCAGTAAGCGGTTGTACAAACCTGAACTAAAAGAACCTTTTATTGAGTTGATAGAAAATGGATGGATGAGCTTGAGCTCTCCTATTTGGGCCAATATGGGAACCGAACGCGGGTTGCCTATTTCGTGCTTTAATGTACATGTGCCCGATTATATTGAAGGAATTACCCATAAGTTAGGAGAAGTAATTATGCAAACCAAAATTGGTGGGGGTACATCTGGCTATTTTGGTGAATTGCGCGGTCGCGGAAGTGCCGTAACAGATAATGGGCAGAGTAGTGGTGCGGTTTCTTTTATGAAACTGTTTGACACGGCTATGGATACCATCTCGCAAGGTGGTGTGCGCAGAGGAGCCTTTGCGGCTTATTTAGATATTGATCATCCTGATATTGAAGAATTTTTGCAGATTAAAGATATTGGTAGTCCCCTGCAAAATTTGTTTTTTGGCGTGTGTATACCCGATTATTGGATGCAAGAAATGATAGATGGAGATATGAAAAAACGAGAAATCTGGGCTAAAGTACTAGAATCTCGCCAAGAAAAAGGATTGCCCTACCTGTTTTTTTCTGATAATGTAAATAGTAATAAGCCGCAAGTTTATAAAGATAAAAACATGCGCATTAATGCCAGCAACCTGTGTTCAGAAATTATGCTGCCGTCTAATTTTGATGAATCTTTTATCTGTTGTTTGTCTTCGATGAACCTAGAGCTATACGATGAGTGGAAAGATACAAATGCAGTTCAATTGGCCGTTTTCTTCTTAGATGCTGTCTTGCAAGAATTTATTGCCAAAACAGAAGGAAATTATTATTTAAAATCAGCTAATACGTTTGCAAAACGTCATCGCGCTATAGGAATAGGCGCTATGGGGTGGCATTCTTACCTGCAAAAAAACAGAATCCCTTTTGAGGGATTACGTGCTAAGCAACTCACTACCACAATCTTTTCACACATAAAAGAAGCGGCAGAAGCGGCCTCAAAAGAACTAGCCAATATATATGGAGAGCCTGAAGTACTAAAAGAATATGGCAGAAGAAATACGACACTCTTATCTATTGCACCTACCACTTCCTCTTCAGCTATTTTAGGGCAAACTTCTCCGGGTATAGAGCCTTTTAGTAGCAACTATTACAAAGCCGGACTGTCGAAAGGAAATTTCATCAGAAAAAATAAATACTTAAAACAACTGCTTATTGATAAGGGAATAGACAACGAAGAAACCTGGCGAAGTATTATGCTCAACCAAGGTAGTGTACAGCATCTGGCAGAGCTAACAGATGAAGAACGTGCCGTGTTTAAAACGTTTAAAGAAATAAGCCAGTTAGAAATTATTCAGCAAGCTTCTATTCGACAAAAATACGTAGATCAATCACAGAGTCTAAACCTAAATATTCCGTCTAATCTACCTATAAAAGACGTAAATAAATTGCTGATAGAAGCGTGGAAATTGGGTATTAAAACCTTGTATTATCAAAGAAGCCAGAGTGTTTCTAAAGATTTTGTGGTAAAGAATCTGGTAAGTTGTTTAAGCTGTGAAGCTTAAATGATATGTGTTTTATGTAGAAAGCCCTCAGGCGTTTAAAAACTTGAGGGCTTTTTTTAGTAATGTATTTTAGATGAAAGCAACCAATTATTGTTTTTTAAGCCATTTGGCTATGTCTTTACAATCTTTGTAGTTGTTGCCTATCTTTATGTAAGTATTTTCAATCTCTTTTTTTTGCCATTTTTGAATAGCTTCTATTTTTTTCTTATTTAATGCCAATTGTTTAATTTTAGTGTAGTCTTTGGCATAGTCTGCAACGTGTTCCGGATAAAATCCGGTTACACTAATAATCTTGTAATATTTCCTTTCGGTTCTAGGGGCACGTTTAAGCATAACGTCAGAGACTTCCCCTTCTTTAAGACGTTTGACTTCGCTGTATACATCCGAGGGTAATCTGGTTAGGTTGAAACGAGTATCTCCGGTTTCAGAATTAATGAGTTGCCCCCCGTCACCACGAGTTTTATCATCGTCAGAAAAACGTTTTGCAGCTTGCGTAAAAGTCATCTTTCCATCTACAATAAAGGTGCGAATACTGTCGATTCGCTTTCTGGCATTCTCAAGTGATTTTTGGGTCAATTTAGGAATTAGTAAAATATGACGAATAATACGTTTTTGCCCTAAAACCTTTTCAACTTGAATAATGTGATATCCAAAAGCCGATTTAAAAGGCTTGCTAATTTCTCCTTCACGCAAGCTAAAGGCCACTTGCTTAAAGTTTTTATCTAAGGGAGAATCACGGGTAATAACTAATCTTCCACCGTTAGATGCGGTTCCTTTATCATCAGAATTAAGCACGGCTTTGGTTACAAAACTGGCTCCATTTTCTAAGACATCATTACGAATTTCGTTAAGCTTAGCTATGGTCCTTTTAATTTCAGATTCAGGAACTTTTGGTTTAATAATTAATTGGGCAATTTCTACTTCGTCTCCAATTTTTGGTCGTTTGTCTTTAGGAATGTCTGTAAAAAATTGATGTACTTCTTCCGGCGTAATAGTTACCTCATTCGTAATTTTTTCTTCCATTTGGCGAGATAACATATTGGTTTTGTCGATTTTAAAAAGCTCGTCTCTCAATTCGGTCTCTGAATTTTTTCGATAATATTTTACGACTTTTTCCATACTGCCCAATTGTTTCACCAAAATTTGTATTTGTTGGTTTACTCTTTGGCGAACCATTGGGTCTGTAACCTGTTTAAAAACCGTACTGTCTTGTAGTGCCGCATGAGCAAAAAGGCGGTTTTGCATTAATTGTACAATCAAATCGCAATTAGTAATGTTTTTATTGTCGGGCATTTGTTGTTGAATGCTGAGTCTGCGTTTTTTGATGTCGCTTTCTAAAACCAGATACTTACCAACCACGGCAGCCACCCCATCTATTTTGTATGGTTGAAAAGCGTTGTTGGTAGAATCTGATGCCGCTTGTGCTTCCGCTAAAAGTGTACTTCCAGCCTGTGTGCTATCTTGTGCTTGTACCGGTATTACCCCGCCTAATAATAGACTGAGTACGCAAACTTTAATGGTAAATTTCAAATTTGTTATCTTCCAATGCATCTTTAGTAATTTCTTTTTCAAATTGTTTTGCAAATTGCAATTTTTTTTGGTTTAATAAAATTTGTTTTATAGTGGGTTTTATATAACTCAAAGGAGCTTGTTCATCGCGCAAACGAACATCTTTTATAAAAATCAAATATAGACTTAACGAGTCTTTAAGCGTGATGAATTTACCTTTTTTTAAAGAAATGTCGTTTTTTTTCTCTTTTAAGAGCGCTATTTTTTTATATAACAATTGTTGTTTTACCCATACAGAATCGTTTAATGAAGAAGCTTTAAATTTAAAAGATTCTTTATAGAGTTTGTTTTGATCTTCTGTGTTAAAGCGTTCAAACTGTTTTTTTATGTTGGCTAAGTCAGAATAATCTTTAGCCAATTTAAGATAACGCAATTTTATCAGATTTTCATTGAGCTTAAAATTATCTTTGTTCTTCTCATAATATATTTTAATAGCCTGTTCAGAGATGCTCGTATCCATTTTACTGGCAATAATCATATCCTTATAAGCCTCTGTATAAAGCTCTTGTCTATAGTTTTTAACCATAGCGTTATATTCTTCTTGCTTTTCTTGAGGCAAATTTCGTTTAGCCCCGGCTAATAACAACTGCTCTGTGGCCCATTTATTAATATAATTGTGCACAAAAATAACGCTATCTTCTGCTGATATATCATTAGGAAGCGCCTGCATAACTTCGCTTTTATCTAGATATACATTATCTACTCTGGCAAGGTGCTCAGTGGTTTTTTTCGGTTTGAAATAATGACAACTCACCATAGAAATGGCAAGAAATAAAAGGATGATGTGAATCGTTACTTTTTTCAAAATAGTGAAATCAATCAGAAAAACCGATTAGATGCAGCAAAAATAAGAAACCCAGTGCTTTTGCCAAGTGTTTTAAGAATTAGATTCTGTTTTTTGGCTATATTCTTTATTATTATCAGTTAGTCGGCTATACTTTTTTTATCTTTAAGACCTGAAAAAATAGATTTTTATGGCGCATTTGCTGATAGAAAGCATGGCAAAATACATCAACTTATTGCCTGAAGAAGAAAGGTGTTTGTTGGCCTCTTTTACGGTTGAAGAGCACAAAGCAAAAACATTTCTTTTGCGAGAAGGCGAAATTTCTAAACGACACATTTTTGTATTGTCCGGTATTTTGCGATTGTATACGGTAGATGATAATTTGGTAGAGCACACCATGGGGTTTTCCCCAAGAGGTTGGTGGATGGGTGATATGTACAGTTTTTTATCAGGAAAACCGGGAAACTCTTTCATAGAGGTAGTAGAGGAAGCTAAAATTATGTGTCAGACGCGCAAAAAACAACTTGTTATGTTTGATGAGATTCCTAAACTAGAACGGTTTCATCGAATTTTGGTTGAGCGTTCATTAGTGGCACATCAACAGCGGCTATTAGACATTATGCGATTATCTGCCGAAGAGCGTTATCTTAAGTTTTGCGAACGTTTTCCGGATATAAAATACCGGTTACCCCAAAAGCAAATTGCTTCTTATTTGGGAATTACCCCGGAGTTTTTTAGCAAAATGAAAGCCAATATGCTTCGTAGAAAATAGCAACCTTGAAGATGAAAAAATCAAATTGGATGTAAGCTAGAAAAAACGGCTGTTTTCGTGTATCTTTGAACAATTCTATACTTATTTATGCATACAAAAGAAACCCCTCAAGAAACAATTATAAAACTACCAAAATTAGGCGAAAGTATTACCCAAGCCACCATTCTTAATTGGCTGGTAAATGAAGGTGATTTTGTAGAAGAAGGACAGAGTGTGGTAGAAGTGGCTACTGATAAAGTAGATTCTGAAGTACCGGCGCCAACTAGTGGCGAGTTGATAAAGATTATGACCCAACCTGATGAAGTGGTACAAGTAGGCCAGGTACTGGGAAAAATAAAATTTTCTGCGATAAAGCCTAAAAAGAACTCAACTTCTCAAAAAACAACAACTAATAAAGAGTCGAAGGCGCCTAACCCTATGCCGGTTTCCCCCAAGTCTAAAAAAACGACTCCCCCAAAACCAGCGGGTACAGCTCCACAACACGCGAGAACCATGACTTTGCCGGGGCGTAACGACAATCGGTTTTATTCGCCTTTGGTAAAACAAATTGCGGTAGAACACCACATTAGCTATGAGGAGTTAGCGCGTATTCCGGCATCTGGAGAGGATGGAAGATTGCGGAAGAGTGATATTTTTAAATACCTAGAAGCAGGACGTCCGGCGCAATTTGTACAAACAGTTCCGGCAGCGGTACCTTCCGGATTTCAACTACCCGATTTACAATTTGACAAAGGAACCGGCCGAATTATAGAAATGGATCGTATGGCGAAGATGATTCGGGATCATATGATTTTTTCTCGCGTGCACTCTCCACACGTTACCGCTTACGTAGAAGCAGATATGACGGCTATGGTAAATTGGCGAAATGCTCATAAAAAAGCTTTTCAAGAAAAATATGGGCAGAAACTAACGTTTACCCCACTTTTTATTCAAGCAGTAGCTAAAGCTATTCAAGATTTCCCGATGATTAATTCGTCTTTAGATGGTGATAAAATTATTCAAAAAGAAGAAATTAATATAGGAATAGGAGCAGCGCTTCCTAGCGGAAACCTGATTGTTCCGGTTGTTAAGAAAGCGGGTCAAAAAGATTTAAAAGAATTGGCTACGACAGTAAACAGTTTGGTAGAAAAAGCACGGAATAATAACCTAAATGTAGATGACACCCAAGGCGGAACGTTTACCCTGTCTAACGTGGGTACATTTGGCAGTTTAATGGGTACCCCCATTATTAACCAACCACAAGCAGCTATTCTGGCTACCGGAGTGATTAAGAAAAGAGCCGAGGTAATAGAATATGAAGACGGCGATAAAATTGAAATACGGCAAATGATGTATTTGTGTCTTTCGTTTGACCACAGTTTTATAGGAGGACATTTGGCGGGTAGTTTTTTAAGACGGGTAGCTGACTATTTTGAAGATTTTACGCCCGGTAAAAAGAATTAGACTTAAAATTTATGAAAATTGACAAAAAGATACTCAAGGAAGCCTTTACTCATTTGGTGACGGCAAAAGCCTTGACCGAAACTTATGAAGCAAATTTTAAAGAAGCTTCCAAATATGTACATGCCACTTCCCGTGGACATGAGATTATTCAAATTGCCGCAGGGATGCAGCTCAACCCCTGGGATTATGTTTTTCCCTATTACCGCGATGATTCCATTTTGTTGTCTATTGGAATGACGCCACTAGATTTAATGCTACAGTTACGCGCTAAAAAAGACGATCCATTTTCGGGTGGGCGAACCTATTATTCGCATCCGAGTTTGCGAGACGAGGACAAACCTAAAATTCCTCATCAAAGTTCGGCAACCGGAATGCAGGCAATCCCGGCAACAGGTACAGCCATGGGGATGCAGTATAAAGAAATAGAGAAAATAAACAAGCTCGTAAAAGGCCAAAAGAAAGACGATAAACCGTTGGTAATTTGTTCGTTGGGCGATGCCTGTGTTACCGAAGGAGAAGTGGCTGAAGCTTTTCAAATGGCGGCTTTAAAACAATTGCCTATTTTATATCTCGTACAAGATAACGGCTGGGATATTTCTGCAAATCAACCCGAAGTACGAGCCCAAAATGCTTTTGAATATGCACAAGGCTTTAAAGGACTTGAGGCTATTACAATTGACGGAACCGATTTTGAAAAATCGTATTCCACTTTGAAAAAAGTGATGGAAACTATTCGTGAAGAACGGCGTCCTTTTTTGGTACATGCTGAGGTTCCTTTGTTGAATCATCACACATCGGGTGTGCGGATGGAGTGGTATCGAGATGATTTGGAAGAGCAACGCAAGCGGGATCCTTACCCCAAGATGAAGAAATATCTGCTCAAAAATAATTTTACTGAAGCCGAGTTGGAGGCAATTGAACAAGCGGCACAAGCCACGGTAAAAGAAGGGTATCAAAAAGCAAATGAGGCACCGGATCCGGAACCTTCCGATTTGTTTACCCACGATTTTGCCCCTACGGAAGTTACCGAAGAAGTAGGAGAGCGTTCTCCCGAAAATGGAGAAAAAGTAGTGATGGTAGATTGTGCTTTGCATGCAATTGAAGAAATCATGAAAAAACACTCGGAGAGTTTGTTGTACGGGCAAGATGTTGGGGGCAGATTGGGCGGTGTTTTTAGAGAAGCCGCCACCTTGGCTCAAAAATTTGGCGATGACCGAGTGTTCAATACGCCCATTCAAGAAGCTTTTATTGTGGGCTCGACCGTCGGGATGTCGGCAGTGGGGTTGAAGCCGATTGTAGAGGTGCAGTTTGCCGATTATATTTGGCCCGGTCTAAACCAATTGTTTACCGAGGTTAGTCGCAGCAATTATTTGTCTAACGGCAAATGGCCGGTTTCCATGGTCTTGCGCGTTCCTATCGGAGCCTATGGCAGCGGTGGCCCCTATCATTCGGGATCTTCTGAAAGCGTGGTGTGCAACATCAAAGGAATTAAAGTGGTGTACCCGAGTAACGGAGCCGACCTCAAGGGACTGATGAAAGCCGCTTTTTATGACCCTAATCCGGTGGTGATTTTTGAACACAAAGGATTGTATTGGAGTAAGGTGCCCGGAACCCAAGGAGCTACCTCTATCGAACCTTCAGAAGATTATATTTTGCCATTGGGTAAAGCCCATGTTTTGCAAGAAATTTGGAAACAAGACGGGGTGGAAACCTTGTCGATTGTTACCTATGGAATGGGCGTTCATTGGGCGATGAATGCAGCCGAAGAATTAGGAATGCAAGACCGTATTGAAGTGGTGGATTTGCGTACACTGGCTCCACTTGATATGGAAACGATTTGTAAATCGGTAAAAAAATGCGGGAAAGCCTTGGTAGTAACCGAAGAACCCTCTAACAATTCCTTTGCCCGAGCTTTGGCCGGAAGAATACAAGAAGAATGTTTCCAATATCTAGATGCTCCGGTCATGACTTTGGGAAGTGAAAACATGCCCGCCATTCCGTTAAATGCTATTTTAGAGGCCACCATGATTCCTTCTACCGAAAAAGTAAAAAAGAAGATTGGGGAGTTATTGGCTTATTAACCTGATAATAATTTTTTGCTTCGATAGATTAGATATATGGGACTATATTTAGTTCAGTTTACTGCGTAGAATTTTCACTTAATTGTTAATTTAGATAGTATGCTATTATATTCAAAGCTTTTTACTTGGTTGTCAATAATTCAGTTTATTCTACTTATTGGTTTTAAGGGTTAGTCGTTTGGTTGATTAGACGGCTTCTCCTAAATAAAAAAGAATAAATTATTGTTCAATAGCGGACTAATCATTTAGGAGAGAAAAAATCGGTAAAAACAATTGACTATGAAAATAGAATTGGAAAATAAGAAAACGGGATAAGGTTTTTTAGGAAGATAAAAAATACTTTCCTGCTTTGTAATATTCTAAAAAGTAATAGTTTTAAAACGATTGTTCTTTTTTCGCAGATAATGTTGAATAATATGGCGTGCTTCAGGAGTGTCTTTCATAGGAGTGAGCAAATTGCGAATAATTTCAGGAGAGCGGATTTGGAAATTTAAATCAAAGTAAGCCATACCTTTAAAAGTCCCCTTTTCTATAAGGAGTGCACTTTTTTCTTCCGGAGTTCGCCCCGGACCAATTAAGAGTTTGTTTTTATGGCGTAAGCTGTACTCATCAATAAATTTTTTAACACGTTGGTTATACACTTCCGGTGATTCTTTGAGAGCGTTTTTTCCTTTTTGTAAGCCGGAAAGAACAGGGTTTAAGTTAAAATTAGCTACGGCCTCTTCGAGAAATTTTTTTCCATGGCTTAGCTGTGTAAAAGTGATGATATTGCATTTAGCCGTGCGCGTCTTACCGAGTTTTAAGTGCACGTACCCATCGTGGTCGGTAAAGTGGTATAAAGCAAACAGGGTAGTGGGCTTTTGGGCAGCTGTATTGTATTTGGGTTTGATTTTTTTTAGAATTTCATTTTCTTTTAGTCGGGCTACTAATTCATTGCCGGTAAGATCGTAGCTGGCAGAAGCTATTTCTTGTTGTATTTTTTGAACTTTTGGGCTGTTGCCGGTAAGAAGTTGGCTAACCCGTTTACGTATGTTTTTATGAGCACCTAAATATATGATATCTCCTTCTTGGTTATGTAGGTAATACACACCCATGTCGGTTGGTAGGGAGTCTAAAATTTTTAAGAAAGCCTTTTTAACGGGAGTTTGAGGGCGTTGTTTGAGTTGGCTGCTTACAATTTTTTTATCGGTGTCTTTGTTCAGCAGTAGTTTAAAAAGTTTTACGGTGGCTTGTGCATCGCCAATAGCGCGGTGTCTATCGGTTAATGGAATCCCTAGATTTTTTACCAATTTACCTAAGCTGTATGAGGGCATTCCGGGAATCAATTTTTTAGACAATTCAACGGTACAAAGGGTTTTGCGTTGGTAATCGTAGCCTAATCGCTTAAATTCTGTACGTAATAGCCGGTAATCAAATTTGGCATTATGTGCCACGATAACACAATCTTCGGTAATTTCGATAACTCTTTTAGCTACTTCAAAAAATTTAGGAGCATAGCGAAGCATGTCGTTATTAATACCGGTTAATTTTACAACAAAGGGCTGTATTTTTCGTTCCGGATTGACTAAGCAACTAAATTGATCAACTATATTTTGTCCGTCAAATTTATAGATGGCAATCTCCGTAATGCCTTCTTCATTATATTTTCCCCCTGTCGATTCTAAGTCAACAATTGCGTACATCGCTATAAAATTCCGTTTACTAAAATATCCGACAAATTTACGGACTAACTCCGAGATATTTTTAAAATTTGAAGTAGAATGAGCTGGAGCAGATTTAGCAATCAGGCGCAAGTAGCCTATTTGAGGTAAAACGTAACAATGCTGTTTTTGTGCTATTGATAATTTCTTGCGCCAAATATTTTGCTGCCAATTCGTACCATGGTAGAACCGGCTTTAACAGCAATAGGATAGTCCCCACTCATTCCCATAGAAAGAATGGTCATTTCAGGATAAGTTTTGGCAAATGAATCGAAATTTTTTTTAAGAAAACTAAACTCGTCTTGTATTTGTTTTTTGCTTTCGGTATTAGTAGCCATGCCCATCAAGCCAACAATCTTTACGTTTTCCATATTAGCGTAGGCCTCTGATGTAAGAATGTTGTTTACTTCCTCTACGTCCATACCAAACTTGCTGTCTTCTTGAGCAATTTTAAGCTGTAACAAACAGTTAATCACGCGGTTTTCTTTTTTGGCTCGTTTGTTAATTTCTTTGAGAAGTTTCATCCTATCTACCGCATGAATCAGGCTAACATACGGCGCCATATATTTTATTTTGTTGGTTTGTACATGTCCAATCATATGCCATTCAATATCTTCTGGCAACGCCTCGTGTTTACGTGTCATTTCCTGAATTTTATTTTCGCCAAAAACACGCTGCCCGGCATCATAAGCTTTTTTAATATCGCTTACCGGTTTGGTTTTAGATACTGCCACGAGGGTAACCTCTTTTGGTAACTCTTCTCGTATTTTCGCTAAATTTTCAGTAATACTCATAGCAATTTATAGTTTAAAATTTACGATGATAAACGCCTCTTGTTAATGGCTTAAAACTCGTAGATGGTAATTCCACTTCGCAATTTGGGTTCTATGTAAGTAGCTTTAGGAGGCATTTTTAAATCTTCATCTGCAATTTCTTTAATCTCATTTATAGTAGCCGGAAGCATACCAAACCCTACGGCATATTGCCCGCTGTCTATTTTTCCTTTTACGTAAGCCATCCCTTTTTTGCCTTGTGAGTAGGCAATTCGTTCATCGTTGCGCAAATCTTCTATTCCTAGAATAGGATTAAGTATGGTTTCATATAAGATTTGCACATCTAGTTTAGAGAGCGCATCGGTTATTTTATACTTGTATTTGCGTAGGTAAAGCGAATAAAATTCGCCGTCTAAATACATAGTAAAATGGGTTTTTATACTAGGGCGATAGTAATCATTTCCGCGATTTTCTATACGAAAATAATCGTCTAAATGAATGAGAAATTCTTCCTTACTCAGCCCGTTGAGATCTTTTACCAGTCGATTAAATTCATATATACGCAATTCACTTTCCGGAATGGTATAAGCCATAAAGTAATTATAAGGCTCTTCTCCGGTAAAATTGCTGTCTGCGGCTTGTAATTCTTTAGCGAGAAGAGAAGAGGAAGCCGACCGATGATGCCCGTCTGCAATATAAATTTTATCGAGTTGTTGAAATTGGGTTTCAATCTCTTTTAGTTGAGTAGGGTTATTGATAACCCACAAGTAGTGTGTGTCTCGATAGGTGGTTGTAAACTCATATTCGGCCCGTGTCTGCTCTATGTCGGCAAATATTTTTTGTAACGTAGGATTATCGGGGTAGGTAAGCAGTACAGGCTCCGCGTTAAACCCTACTGTTTTTAAATAATTTTTGAAGGTTATTTCTCTTTTGGCCAGGGTGTGTTCGTGTTTTTTTATACTATTATTTGTGTAATCTTGTATACTGGCGGCTCCAATTATACCGTGAAAAACTTGATTTTCTCGGTTTACAATTTTGTGCAAGTAATAAGCCGGGTTTTTATCACATAAAAACACCCCATCTTCTTTAAACTCTTCATATCGGTTTTTAACCAATTCAAAACTATGTGTGCCTGAAATTTCTTTGTTGTACTTATAGCCCGGATTAACAATGTGCAAGAAAGAAAACGGATTGGTGTCGAGCCGAGCCTTTCGTTCACTTTCGGTATAACTTTGGTAGGATCTGGCTGCAATTAGCCCCACTTTATCGCGGGTGGGGCGAATAGCTTTAAAAGGAATAATTTTAGCCATAACAAAAGGTTTTAAAGAAATTGAGAAGCCACTTTTTCTGCTTTTTTGTGCTCGCTGTAATCATAAAATCCTTCCCCTGATTTTACGCCCTTTTTTCCGGCCAGTACCATGTTTACTAACAGTGGGCAAGGGGCATATTTAGGGTTCTTAAATCCATTGTACATTACCTCTAAAATAGAAAGACAAACATCTAAACCTATAAAATCGGCTAATTGAAGAGGTCCCATAGGATGTGCCATTCCCAATTTCATAACGGTGTCTATTTCTTGTACACCGGCTACGCCATTGTACAATGTTTCAATAGCTTCATTAATCATAGGCATTAATATTCGATTGGCTACAAAGCCGGGATAATCATTGGCTTCAACCGGCACTTTGTGTAAGTCTTTGGCTATGTTTACGACAGTTTGAGTGGTTTCTGTGGAAGTACTGTATCCGCAAATAATTTCTACCAGTTTCATCATAGGAACCGGATTCATAAAATGCATGCCAATCACTTTGTCCGGACGGGCAGTTGCCGCCCCAATTTTGGTAATAGAGATAGAACTGGTGTTAGAGGCTAAGATGGTATTGGGTTTGCACAGGGTCTCTAACTGCCTAAAGATGTCGAGTTTTATACGTTCGTTTTCGGTAGCTGCTTCAACCACCAATTCGGCTCCTTGTACTCCTTTTGCTAAATCAGTATACGAAGTAATATTATTTAAGGTATCAGCTTTATCTTCTTCAGTAATTTTTTCTTTTTTAACCATACGGTCTAAGTTGCGGGCAATGGTCGTAATGCCTTTTGCTAGACTTTCTTCAGAAATATCGATTAAGTTTACGTTATAACCGCATTGGGCAAAGGTATGAGCAATGCCGTTTCCCATCGTTCCGGCACCGATTACTGCTATATTTTTCATGGATTTTTATTTTGGAGTTTTTTCTAATTGATATTGGATATCAAAGTTTTCAATAATTTTATTGGCTACGTTTAGCGCATCTGCTCCCTGTTGTAGTGTAACTTTTGGGGTTGTATTGTTTTCAATGGCATCAGCCAAACTTTCTAGTTCATCTAGTATGGCATTATTTTCGATTACTTCAGGATTGTCAAAATAAATTTGTTTTTTAATGCCTTCGGCATTTTGCAAAATCATGGCAAAATCATCCGGGTTTTCAGGCGCATCTTTCATGCGTACTACTTCACATTTTTTATCAAGAAAATCGATTGAGATATAAGCATCTTGTTGAAAATACCGTTGTTTGCGCATGTTTTTAAGAGAAATTCGACTGGCCGTAAAATTAGCTACACAACCGTTTTCAAATTTTACACGGGCATTACAAATATCCGGTGTTTTACTGATAACCGATACACCGCTAGCGTGTATATCAACTACCTTAGATTGTACTACGCTGAGTACGGCATCAATATCGTGAATCATTAAATCTAACACCACCGGAACATCTGTTCCTCTGGGGTTAAATTCTGCTAACCGATGTGCTTCAATAAACATAGGGTGGTCTATTTTAGCAGCTACTGCCTGAAAGGCCGGGTTAAACCGCTCTACGTGGCCTACTTGTCCTTTTAATCCTTTTTGTGTGGCCAAATTCATTAAAATTTGTGCCTCCTCGTAGGTATATGTAATAGGCTTTTCTACAAAAATGTGTTTACCTGCCAGCAAGGCTTCTTTTGCAATTTTAAAATGTGACAGCGTAGGGGTAACAATATCAACCACATCTACAGCCTCTATTAACGCTTCTGCAGAGTCAAAAAGAGTATAATCACATTTTTGAGCTAGTTCTTTTGCAGATGTTGTATCGAGATCGAAAAAGCCAACCAGCTCATATCGTTTAGATTGTTGAGCTAAGCGCAGGTGTATTTTTCCTAAATGGCCTGCTCCTAAAACGCCAATTTTTAGCATATAGATTTATTTTCCACAAAAGTACCATTTTTTTAAGAATGTAACTTGAAAGCTAAAGAATGAATACAGGGTATTGATATACAATTGTTTAGCTGTTTTATTGAAGAGGTGTGGTTGCCAGTTTTTTAGAATAACCGGAATTATAAATGGGTATTGGGAGTACTGCCAACCCAAAATATACTGTATTTTTGACGCAATAGCTACAATTATGTTTTACGGGTTAAGAAAAAAGACAGCTCAAAAGAAAATTTTGCAAGCCTGCATGAGCCATCAGCCGAAAGGGGTTAAAAAAGTAAAAAATATTGGGATTATTGTTGATCCGATGCTTTTTGAAAACCCCGAAGAAATGAAGACACTTTTGCGTGCGTTTAAGCCCATAAGTAAATTTATAAAAATGATTGCGGTAGAAATAAAAGCCTCGCAATCACCAATTATATATGATGATTTGGTATTTGTAGATAGGCAAGTGAGTTGGCTCGGAAAATTTAAGTCCGAAACCGATGCGTACACCTTTCAACAACAGTCTTATAGCTTGCTTATTAATTACTTTACCAATCCGTCGTTACCGCTGTTATTACTCAGTGCAGAAACCCGTGCAGATTTAAAGATAGGCTTTCCTACAAAATATCCTGATATAAATGATTTGAACATAGTGGTTAATCCAACAGAAATTAATAGGTTTGTACTTGAAATTCAAAACTATTTACCCAAAATAAATCAGCCAATATGAAAGATTTAAAAGGAATGGGAGTAGCCTTAATTACTCCTTTTAAAGAAGATACAACAGTAGATGTAGAAGCTTTAAAAACCTTGGTACAATTTCAGTTAAAGAATGGAGTTGATTATCTTGTGGTATTGGGTACAACCGGAGAATATGTAACCCTTACTGCAGAAGAACGCGCATTGGTCAAACAAACGATAGTGGCTGAAAATAAGGGTAAGTTGCCGTTGGTTTTAGGAATAGGCGGAAACAATACCGCAGCTGTTTGTCAGCGTCTTCAAACAGAAGATTGCTCGGGTTATGACGCAATTTTAAGCGTATCTCCGTATTATAATAAACCTACTCAAGAAGGTATTTATCGGCATTTTAAAGCCGTAGCAGAACACTCGCCTCTTCCGGTGTTGGTGTACAACGTACCGGGACGTACGTCGTCAAATATTTTACCTGAAACAGTAGCTCGTTTGGCACGCGATTGTAATAAAATTATTGGCGTAAAAGAGGCCGCCGGAGATATTGTACAGGCAATGGAAATGATTCGCCAAACGCCGGATGACTTTTTAGTTATTTCGGGAGATGATATGATTGCTTTACCAATGGTATTGGCCGGAGGAGCCGGAGTAGTTTCGGTTATTGGACAAGGATTTCCCAAAGAATTTTCTGAGCTTATTCACCTCGGAATGGAAGAAAATGCCACTGAAGCTTATGCGCTTCATTATAGACTGATGCCGATTATTGACCTGATTTTTGAAGAAGGAAACCCGGCAGGAATTAAGGCTGTGTTTGATAAAATGGGACTAGCTGGCTCTACCGTTCGGTTGCCATTGGTTGAAGCCACCCCTAACTTATGCACCCGAATAGATGCTTTTATAAATCAATTTTAATTACACTCTCTTGATAAATACACCTGATTTTAAGGTTTGTAGGGAGACTACGCCCGTAGAAAGCGGGCAATAGGAATTTTTTTAATAGAACAGAAAACAGTACTTTTGCAAAATGTTTTTTAGAACGATGAAAAAAATAGGAATCCTTTTTATGTTAGCGTTGATATTGGGCGCTTGTGGACCGTATCAGGAAGCGTTAAAAGGAGACGCCATAAAACCCAAGTATGATTTGGCCCTTCAATATTATAAAGAAGGATTACAAAACGGTAAAAAAGCACGATTGCGTCGTGTGCTTCGATTGTTAGAGCAAATTTTGCCACAATACAGAGGAAAAGCACAAGGAGAAAAGTTGACGTTTATGTATGCCAATACTTTTTATCATTTAGAAGATTATTATAATGCGTCCTATCAATTTCAGCAGTTTATAAAAGAATATCCCAAAAGTAAAAAAGTAGAAGAAGCAGCTTTTAAAAGTGCTAAGGGGCATTATTATAACTCTCCGCGTTATAGTTTAGACCAAACAGAAACGCACAAGGCCATTGACATGCTGCAGAATTATATTACACGTTATCCGGCAGGAAAACATGTAGGAGAAGCCAATCAAATTATTGCAGCGTTACGGGTTAAACTAGAAAAGAAAAGTTTTGAAATTGCCCGACTGTATTATGTACAAGAAGATTGGAAAGCGGCCGTTGCCTCTATGGAGAATTTTATAAATGAAAATCCGGGTTCTCCTTTTATGGAAAGAGCCTATTACTACCGAATGAAAGCAGAACATACCTTAGCTGTAAACAGTTTTAGAGATGTTATGAAAGAGCGATTAGAAAAGACAGAAAATTATGCGGATGCCTATATAAAATATTTTCCTAAAGGAAAATATATAGACGATGCAAAGACGATTAACGAAGATGTAACCCAACGTTTAAAAGATTTTTAATTATTCAAAATTATGAATATAGATTTTAAAAACAGCAATGCTCCTGAAAGCACTATCACCATTGATAAAAATGCGATTGATGCACAGACTGGTAACCTTTATGAAGCAATCTCTATTATTGCAAAGAGAGCCACGCAAATTAATTCTGAGATCAAAAAAGAATTGCTAGAAAAATTAGATGAATTTGCTACCTATACCGATAACTTAGATGAAGTTTTTGAAAACAAAGAGCAAATAGAAGTATCTAAATTTTATGAAGGCTTACCTAAAGCGCATGCACTTGCTGTAAGAGAATGGCTAGACGGTAAAATTTACTATCGAAATACAGATACTTCAGAAATTAAATAACGATGGCAGTTTTAAGCGGCAAAAAGATACTTTTGGGGGTAACCGGAGGCATTGCTGCTTATAAAGCTACTTTTTTAGTGCGCCTTTTTATAAAAAAAGGTGCCGAAGTACGGGTGGTTATGACTCAGGAAGCCCGTGATTTTGTTACCCCACTTACCCTATCTACTTTATCCAAAAATCCTGTCGTTTCTTCTTTTACAGAAGATGAAGCAGAAGGAACGTGGAATAATCATGTTGAGCTCGGTAAATGGGCTGATGTGATGTGCGTGGCCCCAATGACAGCCAACACATTGGCAAAAATGGTTCGAGGACAGAGTGATAATATGTTGTTGGCAACTTATCTATCTACTGATTGTCCGGTTTTTGTGGCGCCTGCTATGGATTTGGATATGTACCAACATCCTACCACCAAAGAAAATTTGAGTAAGCTTAAAAAACAAGGCGTGCAAATTGTTCCGGCAGCTTCGGGTGAGTTGGCGAGTGGATTGGTAGGAGAAGGCCGTATGGCTGAGCCGGAGACTATAATTACCTTTCTAGAAAATGCGTTAAAACAAGAACTTAGTCTGTACGGTAAAAAAGTGTTGATTACTGCCGGACCTACTTATGAAGCCATAGATCCGGTTCGATTTATTGGAAATCACTCAAGTGGTAAGATGGGATACGCCTTAGCGGCATGTGCCGCTAAAAATGGGGCAGAGGTTACTCTTATTTCGGGACCTACTGCGTTGCAGAATCCTTTTTCTGAAATAAACTTAATTCGAGTTACCAGCGCAAAAGAAATGTATATGGCTGTACACAGCTGTTTTGAAGAGGCAGATATTGTAATAGCAGCGGCAGCAGTGGCGGATTATCGCCCTGAGCAAGTAGCTCCTCAAAAGGTTAAAAAGAAAGATGCGAGTCTGATTTTAAAATTAGAGAAAACAGAAGATATTCTAGAATCTCTGGGAAAAGAAAAAACGCATCAATTTATAGTGGGGTTTGCTTTAGAAACGGAAAATGAGCTGAAAAATGCCCGCAAAAAATTGGTGGCTAAAAACCTTGATTTTGTTGTGTTAAACTCATTGCGTGACAAAGGTGCCGGATTTCAGACAGATACCAATAAAGTACAAATCATTTCAGCTGAAACGGTTATAGATTTTAAAGTGAAATCAAAAGAAGAAGTGGCTTCTGATATTATAAAAGAAATTAGTAGAAGATCTGGGGAAACAGAAAAATAAGCTCCACCTTAGTGTGTACTCTTGCCGTTCAAAAAAAAAACAGGTATATTCATCTGCTGTAATAAAATTCACTTATGAAAAGGTGTATCGCTATTGTTTTTGTGTTGTTTATTGGCCACGCGGTATGGGCGCAAGCTTTAGATTGTACGGTAACGATAGATGCCCGTCAAACCGGCAAAACCCAACTATCTATTTTTAATACACTACAACAGGCCGTTCAAAACTTTATAAATACTACCCAGTGGGGAGATCAAAACCTACCTGCGCAACACCGCATACACTGTAGTTTTTTTATTACGATTAAAAGCTATTCAGGAAATCATTTTAGCGGCACTATACAAGTGCAATCGTCTCGACCGGTATATGGGTCTTCAATGACTACCCCGCTCTTTAATTTTAAAGATGATCAATTTGAATTTGATTATGTAGAGCACCAACCGCTGGCATATAATCCCAATAGGTTTGAATCTAATTTGGTTTCTACACTAAGTTTTTATGCGTATGTTATCTTGGGGATAGATGCCGACACCTTCTCCTCTGATGGAGGAACTGATTACTTTGCACAAGCCAACCAGATTGCCAGTACGGCACAACAAGGAGGAAATGCGGGATGGAATGTTTCTTCAGGAGATCATTCTCGGTATGAATTAAACAGAGAATTACAGTCGTCTAATTTTGCAAATTATCACCAAGCATTGTACGTATATCACCGAAAGGGATTAGACCCAATGTATAAAGCGGTGAAAACTGGGAAAGAAGGAATAGCTAAAGCCATAAATTTATTAGAAAAAGTACATAAAACGCGCCCCAATACATTGCTTATTCGTGCTTTTTTTGATGCCAAAGCACACGAAATAGCCGCAATATTTTCAGGAGGTCCAACCGTAAAAGATAAAAAAAGAATAGTGAAAGAACTTTATAATATGGCACCTACTTACAGTACTTTATGGGGACGTTTATAAGGTTTATTTTATAAAACTGCGGCCATTGTTTGTGATTTATTTACAATCTCCTCCCACTCATTTTCGGGGTCACTGTCTTGTACAATTCCACCACCGGCATAAATAATAGCGTTATTTTCTTTGAGTTGCATACAGCGCAGGTTGACAAACAATTCAGTTTGTTTTTGCTGTTGCGTATAAGCCTGCTGTTCAATACTTCTTCTGTTGGCTTTGCGAATGTTTTTTTCTTCTATGTTTAACTCGCCTAAAAAACCGGTATAAAACGTCCGGTTATAATTTTCGTGGTTAAGAATGAAATTTTTGGCTTCATTTTTAGGGAGGCCACATACCGCCGGAGTAGGGTGCAGGGCTTGAATAATTTTGGCTGCATCCTCTTTTGCGGTAAGACGGGTAGAGAGGGTACTTTTTAAATGCCACAATTTTCCGGCTTGTACGTCTGTAGGGCCGTTTACAGTAATGTATGGGCTGTATTGGGTAAGAATCTGTTTAATATAAGTAGTGACATACTGCTGTTCTTTTTTTTCTTTAGGAGTCCAATGTGGTAGTTGGTTTAAAACCATTGGTTTAGTGCCGGCCAACGCCATGGTTTTTAAATTGTGCCCGGTTATTTTAACCAACGTTTCGGGGGTGGCACCTAACCATAACCCTATTTTAGGATGAAACCAACAATACACAAAAGCAGCAGGGTATTTTTTTAAAAGTCTTTGAAAAATGGCAATAGGCTTCTGATTAGTGTTAATAGAAAATTTTTGCGAGAGTACCACTTTTTTAAACTGTCCTGCTGTAATGGCTTGCACACCTTTTTTTACTAGGTTGAGGTGTTCTTCTTTGAGCGTATATTTGGGTTGTAATTTTTGAGGTATAGGAGCCTCCGGTAACAATTCCTTTTTTAATACAGCTGTAATTTGTGTGGCTTTATCAGCGGGAATTAGAAGCGGTTTGCTCACAGTTTCATCAAAAGGCGTCATAACAAATCCGGAAGCGGCATAATCGGTTGTGGTATAAACCTGTCTATCTTGCTGAAAAAAACTTTGAAGAGTATATTGAGTGGCTTCAGTAGAAGTTCCTTTTCGGTATGCCACAAAAGGGGTTTTGTCAGCCAGGCTTTTTTCTAAATGCGCAATAAAATCTTCTGCGTTCATGCAAGTTCAATTAGTTCTCTTTCTTTTTAGGCAGGGCAATAGTAGTTAGTTTTACGGCAGAAATCAATCTGTTTTCTTCATCGCGTATTTTAATATCCCACACCTGAGTCGTACGCCCTTTGTGTAAAAATTCTGCTCGGGCAATCACGTTTCCTTTAGCGATACTTCTTATGTGGTTTGCGTTGATTTCAATTCCACGTACAAAAAAATTAGCTCCATCAAGAAAAACAAAACTCGCCACACTTCCTACCGTTTCAGCCAAGGCAACGGTAGCACCTCCGTGCAATACCCCATCGGGTTGATGCACTTTTGGAGTAACCGGCATGGTAGCTTCAACAAAATCATCACCAATGGCCGTAAACTCAATATCGAGTGTTTCCATAAGGGTGTTTTTACAATGATCGTTAAGCTGTTTTAGAAGGTCTTTTGAAGTATTTTTCATCGAGAATATTTTACTTTTGTAAAAATACAAAATCACTATTGAATGGCTGTAGATGAACACCGGGTATTTTACCAAACATCTAATTCGTATTCTACGTTAAATACCTTAACTAACGAGACGCAGAATGTTTGGATTGCTTGCCATGGGTTGGGTTTTTTAAGTCAATATTTTATTCGATATTTCAGAACATTAGATCCTGCCAAAAATTATATTATTGCCCCACAAGCCCCTTCTAAATATTATCAGAATAAAGATTTTAAATATGTGGGTGCCAGTTGGCTAACACGCGTAGACACGCGGCCTGAAACGCAGAATGTTTTACGCTATTTAACGGCAGTTTTTGAAAAGGAAGCTATTCCGCAGGATAAGAAATTAATTCTTTTTGGGTTTTCGCAAGGGGTTTCGGTGATTATGCGGTGGATGGCAGCGCATAAAATAGATCCGCAGGTTTTGGTGATTTATGCAGGAAGTATCCCCAAAGAACTAACGCCACAAGATTTTGCATATGTTAAGGAGGCTACCATAAAGGTGGTATATGGTACTGATGACGAGTACATCAATGCAGAAAACGGTAGGCTGGAAAAAGAAATTGACTTGGCTAAACGGCTTTTTGGCAACGAGAAAGTAGGGGTTGTTTCTTTTGCAGGAAAACACGAAATGAAGCCTGAAGTTGTTGCCCAATTGAACAAATAAAAATAGAGCCACCCATCGGACTTGAACCGATGACCTGCTACTTACGAGATAGCTGCTCTACCGCTGAGCTAGGGTGGCAAGGGGATGCAAAAATAATGCGTTTTTTTAATTTTTTATAGTGAGAAAAAAGTTTTTTATAGCCAATCAATTAATTGCTCATGTATTGATATTTGCATGTCGTAAAAAGGGGAGACTAAACAAAAAAGTAGCTGTCTCAAAACTCAGAGACAGCTACTTTTTATTTTTATAACAAA
>CAZOGC010000012.1:0-69298 GCA_964579505.1 uncultured Flavobacteriaceae bacterium
GATAAATTTTCGATAGGCCAAAAGAAGTAAAACTTTCAAAAACAATCTCTTCAATACTAAAATCATTCAAGAATAAAGTATACAAAGGTTTTGCAGAGATTTCTGAAAAACGTTTTGGACGCTATTGGATTTAAATTGAGAATATGTTCTGTTTTTGATTAACAAATTAAGATACTTTGCTCTAGGGCTGGGTGTGTCGTATTTTTAGACCTTAACCCAAGCCGCCGCCCATACTGATATACTGTTTTTCATTTATATATAACGATAAATTTTCATATCCCATAGAAGATGTGAAAAACTCTATAACAATGGCGTCTTCAAATATAAAAAACACATCTCCTGTTTTAATATTTCTCTTAATCTTAAGAAGATTATTGTTTTTTAGCACACCTCCTACTTCCTCAACCAAATTTAAAGGAAATTTTCTCCCAAACCGTTCATTATGATCAAGAGATATATAAATAAGCTCGCCGTTTCTTTTAAAACGCCAAAAACAAAAAGTGCCAAGATTTACCGTATTATTAAAGTTAAACTGCCAGTACCCCGTTTCTGTACAAGTCAAATTAATTAGTTTCAACTTTCCGTTATATAATAGCTCTGTTTCCATATATCTACTGAAATTCAAAATGTGTATTGTTTCTATATCCGGGTTTTGTATTAATAGAAGGATTATTCATAGGTTGTCCATAACCGTTATAAAACACCACATATCCTTTAGGGTAAAAACCAATCTTTTTTTTTCATAATGCGCCACGGGTTCTAAAGATTATATGTCAATTCCCCCAACTATTTTAATTTCGGGTTCTTTTTTTGTTACTATTTCTACACCTATATTTTGAGTCTTAACCAAATAAAAGTTCAAATCCTTTGGATTATGGAGTGCAGCTAGCCCGAGCAAGGTTTTATGTTTTATGTATTCAACATAGGCTGAACATTCGATCTCAAATAAAAAAGGCGATACAACCGACCGGATAGCATCTTCATCGTTCGGCATAAAATGACCTTCTTCCATAAGTTGGTAGGCTTCGATTTCTTTAAATAAAATTTCAATTTGAATTTTATCACAGCGTACAAATAAATCTAAGTTTCGGGGTTTAGTGGTAAATTTTATCGAATAGAGTCCGTAATAGAAATACCTATCTTCGAATTTATTCGAATTTTCAACAAAATATTTAAACTCTTTAATATTCATTTTTTTAGTTTTCAAATCTAAAAACACTCACTTCCGTTCCATTATACCAATATTCAATGGTCAGGTCATAGTCTGGATTGCTAATGAATCCCGGATTTGTATTAATAGAAGGATTATTCATAGGCTGTCCATAATCGTTATAAAACCGTACATAGCCTTTTCATAAAATACTTTTCCAGAATAACCCGGTTTGGTAATTTTAATTATACCTGCATTTGAATATTCGGGGTTAGGTATTTTAGGCCTAAAGATAATTCCTTTTCCGTTGTCAGCAATAGAAGCTACATAATTATCCCGGTTGTAAGATATGGTTAGAAAGGATTAATACCATTCTAACACCTCCATTTCAATATCGTGAAAAATGAATTCAATTTTAGCGGTACTAACCTCAAAAATTAAGCTATATAATTTAAATTTATATTCTTTTTGCATACTCAAAATTTTATCGGTCTTTTCCGATAAGCTATATTTTCTTATTTCAAAATCTTTTATCCCCCAATAAAACCCCTTAACGGGAGTAGGTATAGGCACCATAACATAAGCATCATCCATCTTAAATGAATCCATCTTTGGAATCGATTTATAATCTACAGAAACTACCCCTCTTAAAAGAATTCTAAGCTTTTTTACTGTGGAATGAGGCTTTATGATAATCTCAAAATCTCGGTGATAGTCTGTCAATCTAAAGTACCTAAAAAGCCCCTCAGTTATATGGATTTCCTCTAAATCTCGCTGTATTTTTTCAAAATGATTCATTGCCGTAATTATTGAAATTCAAAATGTGTATTGTTATTGGATCCCGGGTTAGTATTAACAGAAGGGTTATTCATTGGTTGTCCATTATCATTATAGAAGCGGACATAACCTTTTTCATAATAAACTCCTCCCGAGTAACCCGGTTTAGTAATCTTAATTAAACCTGCATCTGGATATTTGGGGTTAGGTGTTTTAGATCGAAAGTCAATCTTTTTTTTCATGATTTTATATTTATTCTATCTGCACAATCTCTAAATCATGGAAAATAAAGCTAATTGTACAATGAACTACTTTTAAAGTAAGCTTGAAGAGTTTAAAATCGTAATCTCCTTGCAATTCAGCAATCTCTTTTGACTCATTTTCTAACAAATAAGTGGAGAGTGGAAAAGATCGAATCCCCCAATAAAGGCTTTTTAAGGGAAGAGGTTGAGGTTTATTTATATACGCATCGGAAATATTGAATTGCCCTCCTTTCAAATCTGACTTATAATCTATAGAAACTACATCTTTTAAGATTATCTTAATCGCTTTCCTATTATTTTCTGGCCAAACGTGAACTACAACATCACGGTTATAGTCCAATTGCTCAAAATATTGGTAACCGGCATAATAAATTCTTGCTGCCTTAAGGTTTTGTTTCATTCGTTCAAAATGTTCCATTACTTAAAGTATAAAGATTATTGAAAATCGTAATGCCAATTACTTGAACTGAGGGTTTGTCCAGTTTCAGGGTTAAAAGGTTGCCCCGAAGAATTGTGAAAAACTACGTAGCCTTTTGGATGAGGATAAGAAGTTTCTCCAGGGAAAGTTGGTTCCATTATTCTTATAGCATTGGCATCAGAACCTAATGGGGTTCCTTTCGGAACAAATTTAACACCTTTACCAGTATTAACAATCCTTGGGACATAATTATTAGGGATATCAATAGTTATTGAACTTCCTATTTGATTGTTAACTACTACTTCCCCTTGAAAAGCATCGTCCACCAAATCCCACATCGCTACTTCCCAGTCACTGGTGGTTAAGGTAGAACCCACGGTGGTTTCTGCCGGCAAAGTAGCTATGGCTTCGCCAAACCCGGTAATGACAAATGCCCACCATTCGGGAGAATGCACCGCATCACTCCACATACTGCTCAAACCACTCCAATAATCACCGGCCGCCATCGCTATTTGCCCTTCAGAGGGTATGCCATTGAGGTAAAACAGGTTTGCGGCTTGCGTATAAAAATCAATTTTATTTTTAAAAGCCTGCAGCCCATCGGCTCGGATAATGTACTCAATTCCTAGGTCTGAGTTTCGCATAGCGGCGTAAAACACGAGATTACCAGCTTTATCATAATGAGGAGTCAGATAATAATCTCCCACTTTAATGGAGTTTCCTGCTATTTCAAACTGAGCAAGATCCAATATATTATCACTCTTATATTTTGCAATCAGGTAAAACTCTATAGGGTCCTTGGTGGCTCCATTTGAGAGATTGTTAATTATATTAAGGCTTTCTGTGTACTCCAATGTTGGCATATCACTTGGGCTTCCGCCCCCACCTCCACCAATTGGATTAGGTGGCAAGTCGCCATAATCACCACCTGTAGGTAACCCTCCTGTATTTCCACCCCCGCCGCCTGCTTGGGTGCATTCGTACTCGGTATAATCGTAATGGCAATCATAGGTGGTGCCTCCATCAAAAGATACGCAAGTGTACCAGTCTGTAGCTGTACAGTTAATAAGTTCAGAAGGTTCTTTTAGCTTATTCGATGTTCGTTTTCTGGCTTTGGTTTCATGCTGACTTATCACCTTTCTAATTCCATTGCTATCGTATTTAAATCCTCGTAAAAAATTTCCTTGCCAGTCAGATACCGTTACTATTCCCGAAAACTTTTTGTGTTTAGCGGTGTTTCTAAAGTAAGAATCATCAGGTAGATAAGTTATTACTTCTGCATGTATTTTATGAAGAGAATCTCTATAAAATAGCATCCAACTCAAATCACTTATGGGCAAATGAACTCGCCTGTTATCTCGGTACATATACAATTCTTTCGAAAATTTTAATGGAACTATTACTGCTTTGCCAATAGACAATTGCTTTATAAAAGCTTTTGGCCATCTGTTTTTCTTTGATAAAAACCGGCGACTGAATTCACGATTATCGTTGCTGGTAGCTTTTTTTAACAGCACACTTTTTCTAAAAAATTGTTTTGCTTCCGTGATGGTTAAAGAAGAATCAGAAGATGGAATCTTTCTTGTAACACTTTTTCATTTTCACAAGAAGTAAAGACAAAGAGCAAAGCAAATAGACCCAAAAGACCTGGCAGGATTTTTTTCATACTATGAAATTTTATTGATTGATAAGCCAATTTTACGACAAAAAAATGAAAAACACAACGTAAAATTAGATTTATTTTAACATATATTTCTGTTTTTAAATTTTCAAGTATGGATTTATAGCGGTTAAAAGGCGAGGCGATAGCTATTAATACACTTATAATCAATAAAATATTTAAGAATAAAATAAGAAAAAATATGTACAACATGATATTTTCTTAATTTATAGAATCATACGTATATTTTCCGGTATTAGTATAGCGGTCTTAACTTTATATGCGAGCTAAGTTAGCAACTCCATTCTCTATCTATATAAATTTACAAATCAAAAACAGAACTGCGTTTTGTATAAATTAAGTCTTTAAACCGAAGAGCAAAAGCCAAGGTAAGATAAAAGGCAAAACCAACCCCCAATGTAGCAAAAGAAAGGTAAATAAAAAAAAGCCGAATACTCTTGGCGCGCATACCCAACCTATCAGCTATACGAGAACTCACATAAAATCCATGGCGCTCAAAAAAGTATCGTATTTTGTATATGATGCGTAACATTACACAAATGTAGAAAGGCTTATTTTTTCTGCAAAATTTTTAACCCCAAATTGCAATTCAAACAGCGGTTTTTATCACAATATTCTTTTTTTAGCCGCAATGCTGCCTGAGCCGTTAGTGCATTTGTAATGGTTTTAGGCCGAAGTTGGTTATACCCTTCTGTAATGCTATTTTTTTCAGCCGGTAATGCGTGCATCATAGCAAGTAGTTGCTCATTAATTTCTTTTCCTTGTGCTTTTGCATAACAAAATTTTAGTGGAATAAGTGTATTGATAAGCAACAGGTTTATAAAAGCCGAAGATATGTTTTTCTTTCTCTTTTTACTGACTTTTTCAAAACTGTAATGCGTATTCCAAAAAGTAGTTATTTGAACGTTAAACAAAGTCTTTATTTTATCAAGATTATTCTCAACAATAACCTTACTAAACAAGTTTTTTTCTTTAATGAATAACGCCGCCAATTGCGCCAATCGTATCGTAGGAAAATTGGACGGTCGTAACCGAAAATAATGTACCGAAAGTGTGTTCTTTCTCGTTAATTTATACTTGCGTTTCAAATAAGCATAAGTTGTCTGAAGTTTCCGGTAATACGGTTCTTCTATCGGTTTTTCTAAGAGCCCTACCTGTCCAAAAAATAAAGCCTCTGCCTCTTCTTTAGTTTCCATTTTTCGAACTACCGAAAGCGGAATAGACAGTGCCATTTGCATAAATGCTTCCCCATTGACGTTTAGTCCAAAATTTCTGGCCAACATACAAAACAACGTGGCCTCCCAATCTTGTGTTGTCTGGTTTAAAACAGCCTGTATTCTGGTCGATTTTTCTTCTAACCGTTCTATAAAAAGGCGTTCTAACCAACTCGAAATTGCGAAATCTGAAAAATGAGGGAAATCCGGGGCGCAATTAATCCATCTAACGTCCTTTTTCTCGAGTAGCCGGTCATAATTTTTTAGTGCATTTTGCGCTACTTTATCGCAGAGTGTCAACGTGGGAATTGGCTCATTATTCTTGCGAAAAACAGCCACATCATCTTCCCAAACCACGTGTAAAATCACATTATCGTACCGCGCATCTGTTTCGTGATGATGCGCATACCAATCACTCGATCTTAGGTGAATTTCTACATTTCCTGCCCAAAGCTGTGTTCCTATCCTTAGTTTAGCATTAAAAAAATCGGGGCCTGCTTTGTCTTGATTATGTGTGCCGGTATGAAGCAACTCTACGGGTTCTCCTTGTACTGTTTGAACGTGCAGAAAATCAAATTTTTTAAATTTCCAGAGATAGTGTAGAAAATCTTCTTTCATACTCAGCAGATTGATTAATCTACTGAAAGATACACAATTAATCTGAAATTACATTATTCACGTAAGCTTCACGACTGTTTATCCTTGTCTAGAAAGCCTTGCGCACGCATCCAATCATCATTAAAAATTTTATTGACGTACCGACTACCGTGATCGTGAAACAACACTACCACCACGTCGTCTTTGGTAAAATGATCTTTTAATTGCAATAAACCTTTTGCTGCCGCTCCCGCCGAGTTTCCGAGAAACATACCTTCTTCTAGCGCTAGTTTTCGGGTGTAAACGGCGGCATCTTTATCGGTTACCTTCGTAAACCCATCAATGATATCAAAGTCTACATTTTTAGGAAGAATATCTTCCCCTATTCCTTCAGTGAGGTAGGGGTAAATTTCGTCAGGATCAAAAATACCGGTCTCGTGATATTTTTTATACACAGACCCATAAGTATCTATTCCCCAAATTTTTATATCCGGATTTTGTTCTTTTAGATAGCGTCCTATTCCAGAAATGGTTCCACCAGTACCCACTCCGGATACAAAATGGGTTATTTTTCCATCGGTTTGTTCCCAAATTTCAGGACCTGTAGATTCATAATGCGCCTGACTATTGGCCGGATTGTCATACTGATTGACGTACCACGAATTGGGTATTTCTTCTGCCAAACGCCGAGAGGTTGAATAATACGAACGTGGATCGTCCGGTTCTACATCGGTGGGGCACACAATAACTTCACTACCAACGGCTCTGAGAATATCTACCTTTTCTTTGCTCTGTTTATCAGAAATTACGCAGATCATTTTATAGCCTTTTACAATAGCGCCCAGGGCCAGTCCCATTCCCGTATTTCCTGAAGTACCTTCTATAATAGTGCCCCCGGGTGTCAATTTTCCTTCTCTTTCGGCCACCTCAATCATCTTAACAGCCATTCGGTCTTTTACCGAATTACCCGGATTAAAAGTCTCGTATTTTGCCAATACTAACGCATCTATATCTTTGGTGATTTTATTCATTTTTACCATAGGCGTTTGACCAATGGTTCCTAAAATATTTTCTGCGTATTCCATATTATTTTATCAATTTAATTTTCAACTGTCTTTTGTATTATTCTTCAGCTTTCCACTTTACATAGTGATGCAAATCGGTTTGAATAAGATTCAACCCAAAAGTCAACACACTTACATCGTCTAAATAACCCAATCCCGGAATAAAATCCGGTACCAAATCAAATGGATTCAGCACATAAAGCAACACAAAAACAATCGCACTAATCGTAAACCAAGGCACATTTTTGTAGTGCCCTCTTCTATAGTCATTCAGCATGCCAAACATAAGCTTACTCAACTCAGCATACTTTTTTAAAATACCCGAGTTAACAATCTTATCTTCTATCTTTTCTTTCTTATTAAACACCTTGCGCACCTCTTTCTCATCAACGGTCTGAGCACCTTTTTGCACAAAATCTTTATTTAATTTTTGCTTTTTCATACGACAAAGGTAAACACTCTTTTATGAAGCGTGTATTGTTTTTTTAAGTACCTGAACCTCTTCAGGGGTTAAGTCTCTATATTTTCCTACCGGAAGTTCTCCTAATTCAATATTAATAACTCGTATGCGTTTAAGTTGAATCACTTTAAAATCAAAATACTCACACATTCTGCGTATTTGCCGATTTAAACCCTGTGTTAGCACAATTCTAAACTCGTGCGTGCCTGTTTGCTCTACCTCACATCTGCGGGTAATCGTATCTAATATAGGAACCCCTGAACGCATTTTTTTTATAAACGTTGTCGTAACCGGATGATTTACCTTAACTATATATTCTTTTCCTTGTTTATTTCTAGACCGTAGTATTTTATTGACAATTTCACCATCATCTGTCAATAAAATAAGTCCCGAGCTTGCCTTGTCTAACCGACCAATTGGAAAAATTCGTTTAGGATAATTAATATAGTCTATGATATTATTTTTCTCAACCCTGGTATTTGTTGTACAAACAACCCCTATAGGCTTATGAAAAGCCACATAAACATGCTTACTTTCTTGTAGAACCACGGGCTTCCCATCTACACACACTGCGTCTTCAGGTGTAATTTTTGTGCCCATTTCAGGAACTTTTCCATTCACGGTAATGCGTCCTTCATCTAGCAGACGGTCTGCTTGGCGACGAGAACAATAGCCGGCCCGGCTTAAATATTTATTAATGCGAATAGCGGTATCGTCTTTCAAAAAATAGGGATTTTAGGGTTTTATAAATTTTATTATTTCGTCGTTAATGCACTCACTATATAATGAATGCCCCAATCCGGTAGTGGTAAACAAAGAGCTGTTTTTGTGTTGTTTTATTAAATTTTCTGTTTCAATATAGGGTACAATTTGATCTTCTGTGTCGTGAATAAACAACGCGGGGATCGTAAAATCATGCGTGTGCTTATGCCACGAAAAATGGGTGTATTCATACCCAAATTTTGCTTCCAATTCCTCCGTAAAAGCCTGCATTAACGGTTGTTTGATTCTTAATTTTTGTTGAAAACCTTGCAATAGGTTAGCCTCTTCAGTAGCCGGAGCCAGCAAAACCATTTTTTTTATAGCTAACCCTTTTTGTTGTTGAAGCAATAAAGTGGTTCCTCCCATACTATGTCCTACGGCATAATCCGGTTTATAATAAGCTACCACCTTTTTAAGCGCTTCAGCATAATCCGGAATACCAAAACTATTACCTCCTGAGTTTCCATGTGCCGGTGCATCTAAACTTATTACCGTATAGTTTTGTGCTAGTAACTGCTCAATTAAAGATTTCCACCGAAGCGTGTTACTCTCCCAACCGTGAATCAGCAAAACTTTTTCTGCTCCTTTTTTCCAGAGATATGTTTGTATGGCAACACCCCCAACCTCAAACTGCCTATCAGCTGCCTCGGCCAAAAAAGCGCATTCGGTTAATTTTATACGGCCTTTTCTAGGGGTAATAAAAAGTTGTAAACTTTTTTGTACTGCCTTTTGCGGAGCCCTTTTATACAACCAATTAAGTCGGGTTCCTACCAGTCTGGCCAAATATGTTTTTAACATTGTACGCACACACAAGTTGTTCAGCGTTTTTTCTTCTTAATCCCAATACACCCACAAGTGTTGTATTTTGGCGTCTTCTTTTATTTGAGAAGTCTTAATTTTTGTACCCATTTGGGTAGGCTTTAAAATATCGTCTTTATTGATGGTTACATAAAGATTCATCTCATCAACAAAAACCATAGCAGCCCCAAAAATATTTTCAATTCGGCTAATATCGTAATTAGATTTCAACACTTTAAAGTAGCTTCCTCTACCCAATCCATCGGCCGTTTTATAGGCAGCATCAAGCACTTCTACGCTGGCAATGGTACTGGTACTATCAAAACTCTTTATTGGTTTAAGACGCAACAATTCTTTTCCGCCCTTTGCATAAACAACAATTTTGCCTTCTCCTGAAAAGACACCCGAAGCTTTTTGTGCAACTACAGAATCGTTGGCAAAAAGTGATTTTAATTGATAAACCTGTGTGTCTTTTGTCAACTTACCTACACTGTTTTTAGTGATAAGATATTGAGCATTTGGCGCCTGACTTTGACATGCGCCCAACAAAAGGCCTATAAATAAGATTGATAATACACGTACTTTCATCTCCTAAATTTTAGGCAAAAATACACAATGTTATTTTATCACATAAATTCAAAATAGCTTTTGAATATGTATCTTTGCATTAATGAAAAGTATTGAAGTTGAAGTACCGGTAAAAGAGGGGATCAAACTTCCGTTGATGGAGGCGTTTTATACCATTCAAGGCGAAGGATACCACAAAGGTACTGCTGCCTATTTTATTCGGCTAGCCGGATGTGATGTGGGCTGCCATTGGTGCGATGTTAAAGAAAGTTGGGATGCAAACCTGCATCCGGTAAAAAGCATCTCTGAAATTATTAAGGATATTCCACCACAAAGTGAAATAGTAGTAATTACAGGAGGTGAACCCACCATGTATGACCTTCGTCCCCTGACCAAAGAGTTAATAGATAACGGAAAGCGCATTCACCTAGAAACTTCCGGAGCCCATGCACTCTCCGGCACGTGGCATTGGATTTGCCTCTCGCCTAAAAAACGAAAGCTTCCAGAAGCAATTTACTATGAGCTTGCCGATGAACTCAAGATAATTATCTACAATCAACACGATTTTTTATTTGCCGAAGAACATGCCGCTAAGGTTAATAAAAACTGCATCCTTTACCTACAGCCTGAATGGAGTGTACGCGAAAAAATGATGCCACTTATTATAGATTACGTGCTTAAAAACCCACAATGGAAGGTAACTTTACAAACACACAAATATCTTCATGTACGTTAAAACACCTCCATTTGTATAACTATGTTGATAACTTCAATTCTATCGGGCTATTCTCTTCTTTCTAAACAAAGAGTTTGATTATATTTGTAGCCCTGCATATTTAACCTTATTAATATGAGCGAAGAAAATAACAATAATTATTCTGCTGAAAATATTCAATCTCTTGAAGGGATGGAACACGTGCGCAAGCGCCCCTCTATGTATATTGGAGACGTGGGGCCGCGTGGTTTGCATCACTTGGTAGACGAGGTAGTTGACAACTCCATTGATGAGGCCATGGCCGGCCATTGTTCAACCATAGACGTTACCATTCATACAGATAGTTCTATTTCTATACAAGATGATGGTCGCGGTATTCCGGTTGATATTCACAAAAAAGAAGGAGTATCTGCCCTACAAGTCGTTATGACAAAGATTGGTGCCGGTGGTAAATTTGATAAAAATTCATATAAAGTTTCCGGTGGACTACACGGGGTAGGTGTTAGTGTGGTAAATGCACTTTCTGAAAGTTTACATGCCGTAGTACATAAAAACGGAAAAATATGGGAGCAAGCTTATGAACGTGGAAAAGCGCTCTACCCTGTAAAAAGCACTGGAGAAACCACTACTAACGGAACAAAGGTTACCTTTAAACCCGACCCGGAAATCTTTAAAGAAACCATCACCTTTCAGTATGAAACATTGGCGCATCGTTTACGCGAACTTTCATACCTAAACAAAGGGGTTAGTATTACACTTACTGATGAACGTAAAAAAGACGAAAACGGCAATGCGCTTTCTACCCGATTCTATTCAGAAAAAGGGCTCAAAGAGTTTATTGAATATCTAGACGAGACACGTGAACCGCTGATTTCTGAGGTTATTTCTATGGAAGGAGAAAAAAATGGAACTCCGGTAGAAATTGCCATGATATACAACCGATCATATAGTGAAAACCTCCATTCTTACGTTAACAACATTAACACCCACGAAGGGGGCACCCACCTTTCCGGCTTCCGTAGAGGACTAACTTCTACCCTAAAAAAATATGCCGATAAATCCGGTTTACTAAGCAAATTAAAATTTGATATTTCAGGTGATGATTTCCGCGAAGGTTTAACCGCTATTGTTTCCGTAAAAGTAGCCGAGCCTCAATTTGAAGGGCAAACCAAAACCAAATTAGGAAACCGTGAGGTAACTTCTGCCGTATCACAGGCTGTTTCTGAAATGCTTGAGATTTATTTAGAAGAAAATCCTGATGATGCCACCACCATTGTTAAAAAAGTAATTTTAGCTGCACAGGCTCGCCATGCCGCTAAAAAAGCACGGGAGATGGTGCAACGAAAAACGGTTATGGGAGGCGCCGGTTTACCCGGAAAACTGTCTGACTGTTCTGAGCAGGATCCCGAAAAATGTGAAGTGTTTTTGGTTGAGGGAGACTCTGCAGGTGGCACTGCCAAACAAGGTAGAGATCGAAAATTTCAGGCTATTCTTCCTTTACGTGGTAAAATATTGAATGTTGAAAAAGCCTTACAAAACAAGGTTTTTGAAAACGAAGAAATCAAAAATATATATACTGCGTTGGGCGTAACTGTTGGTACAGAAGAAGACAGCAAAGCACTCAACTTAGAAAAACTGCGCTACCATAAAGTAATCATCATGACAGATGCCGATGTGGATGGGAGTCACATTGCCACTTTAATTTTAACTTTCTTCTACCGATATATGAAAGAATTGGTTGAAAACGGTCACGTATATATTGCTACTCCCCCGCTTTACCTCATTAAAAGAGGAAAAACTAAACGCTATGCTTGGACCGAAAAAGAGCGAAATGAGATTACAAAAGAGTATAGCACTAAGGTAAGCGTACAGCGTTACAAAGGTCTTGGAGAGATGAATGCTGAACAATTATGGGACACTACTATGAACCCTGAAAACCGCATACTCAGACAAGTAACTATAGAAAATAGCAGCGAAGCAGACCGCGTTTTCTCTATGCTTATGGGAGATGAAGTTCCACCAAGGAGAGCTTTTATCGAGAAAAATGCTGTTTATGCTAACATAGACGCATAAAACACATAACTACACATTTCAAAAGAGCTCTGATGTTGTTTCAGAGCTCTTTTATACGATTAATTCCCCTCTAAACTGTTCAACTATAATTTAAAAGTTGATTCATTTTTCATTAAAAACAATCTTCTTTTATCCTGCTGAATACTAATCAACAACAAGCCAACACCCCTAAAATGGCAATTTTTACCTCCTACAAGTCAAAAATCGACATTCTTGCAAATTTTAAGTTAAGAAAAACGTTGACAATTCCTATTTGAAATCCTATATTTGTCCGCTTTAAAAAAAACATCACATATAATCTTCTTGCAGGATGCAGAATAAAGGACTAATTAGACTGTTTGCCATTCTCTTTGGTATCGTCAGTATTTATCAACTTTCATTTACATTTATCACCAACAAGGCAGAGAGTGCAGCTGAAACATATGCTCAGCAAAAATACAGCACGAGTGTAAAAGACTATGCAGATCTTCGTCATGAAGCCTATAGTCATTATTTAGATTCTATTGCCAACAAACCTATTATTGCCGGTGTTACGTATAACACTGCCAAAGGCAAGCAGCTCAACAAGGGGCTTGACTTAAAAGGAGGTATTAGTGTAATTCTTCAAATTTCTGTTCACGATCTTTTAAAAGAATTATCTAATCAATCTACCAACCCTGCCTTTGAAAAAGCATTGGCAGAAGCTGACAAAAAACTAAGCACTAGTCAAAAAACATATCTTCAACTTTTCTTTGAAGCTTTTAATAAAATTCCGGATGCTAAGCTAGCTTCTCCAGATATTTTTGGAAACAAGCAAATGAGTGGCTCTGTTACTTTTGACATGACCAACGAGCAAGTTGAAGCCATTCTCTCTAAACGTGTAGACGGAAGTATTAAATCTGCTTTCGAGGTGCTTCGCCAACGGGTAGACAAATTTGGGGTGGCTCAACCTAACATTCAACGTTTAGGAAATTCTGGTCGTATTCTTATTGAATTACCGGGAGCACAAAATATTGAACGTGCCAAAAACCTATTACAAAGCACTGCCCAATTAGAGTTTTGGCATGTATACCAAGCACAAAACTTTTCTCAATTCTTTAGAAAAGCAGATGCTAAACTAGCCAGCTTAAACAAAGAAAAAGGAAGTGCTACTTCTGATAAAAGTGATAACACCGCTGCTAAAAAAGCCACAACCGATACTACAAAAACAAACAAGATTGAAGCGCTTTTAAGCAACGATAAAAAAGAAACAAGTGAAACAGCTGAGGCAGATGAAGCTCACCCACTTTTAAGCTTAATAAAAGTACCCGGGCAAGAAAACTCTCCTATTTTAGCGCGCTTTCTTGTAAAAGACACAGCAAAGGTTAATGCCATGCTTAAAAACCCGCAGGTACGCGCCTTGCTTTCTTCTGCACATAAATATGCTCGTTTTGCCTGGGGAGTACCTGATGAAAAAACTGAATTAGTAGGCTTATATGCTTTAAAAAGCAATCGCAAAAATGAAGCTCCTCTTACCGGAAGTGTCGTAACCGAAGCCTCACAAACCTACGACCAAATAAGTCACCCGGCGGTTTCGCTAGAAATGAACGCCAAAGGGGCTAAAGTTTGGGAGAAAATGACCGGATTAGCCTTTAAACAAGGCACTCAGATTGCCATTGTATTAGATAACACCGTTTATTCTGCTCCCGGCGTAACTACAGGAGCCATTGCCGGCGGAAGAAGTCAAATCACCGGAAATTTTAACATTAATGAAGCCAAAGACTTAGCCACTATTCTTGAGGCCGGTAAACTACCGGCTAAGGCGCATATTATTCAAATTGAAATTGTAGGACCCTCTTTAGGACAAGAAGCCATTAATAGCGGTATTATTTCATTTGCCCTTGCCTTAATACTGGTACTGATTTATATGGTTTTCTATTATGGAAAAGCCGGTCTCTATGCAGACATTGCCCTTATTGTAAACCTTCTGTTCATCTTTGGTATATTAGCCGGTCTAGGGGCGGTATTAACGCTTCCGGGTATTGCCGGTATTGTGTTAACTATTGGTATGTCTGTAGATGCCAACGTACTTATCTTTGAACGGAGTCGAGAAGAACTGCGGCATGGCAAATCGCAAATTGCGGTTATACGCGACGGATTTAAACATGCATTACCTTCTATCTTAGACTCAAACATAACCACAGCCCTAACCGGTGTTATTTTGTTAGTCTTTGGTACAGGCCCTGTAAAAGGTTTTGCCGTAACCTTACTTATTGGTATCTGTACTTCATTGTTTACTGCCATATATGTAGCGCGCTTGGGTATAGATCGATATACCAAAAATGGTAAACCGCTTAACTTCTCTACTAATATTACCAAAAACTGGTTTTCAAACGTACATATTCCTTTTGTAAAAAGAAGAAAGATTGCCTACGTAATATCTTCAATACTCGTACTAGTAAGCATCTTTGCATTCTTTACCCGCGGATTAAATGAAGGGGTAGACTTTGTAGGAGGACGCTCCTATACGGTTCGTTTTGACCAAGCCGTTAATGCGCCTGAAGTACAGAAAGATTTGACTAAAACTTTTGGTAGTGCAGAGGCCATTATTTATGGCTCAAACAACCAACTTAAAATTACTACAAAATATAAAATTAATGAGTCTGGAGAGTCGGTAGAAAATGATATACTACACAAACTATACAACACGCTTAAACCAGAATTACCCGCCGGCTTACCCTACAGCAGCTTTAAATCTGCACAAACCAATGACGGCGTTGGGATAATGTCTTCTATAAAGGTAGGCCCTTCTATTGCCAACGATACCAAAGTTGCCTCATTCTGGGCAGTAATGATCTCGTTAGTGGGTATATTCCTTTATATTTTACTTCGATTTAGAAGATGGCAATTTAGTTTGGGTGCCGTTCTAGCTTTGGCACACGACTCTATTATCGTAATTGGTATGTTCTCACTATTCCACGGAATATTACCTTTCAGCATGGAGGTTAACCAAGACTTCATTGCCGGTATTTTAACGGTAATTGGGTACTCTATTAACGATACCGTGGTTGTATTTGATCGAATTAGAGAATATTTCCACATCCATCCCAAATGGGGATTAAAGAAAAATGTTGATGAATCTGTGAGTAGTACGCTAGGACGTACCTTTAACACCTCTATGACCGTATTTATAGTACTGCTTATCATCTTTATTTTTGGTAGTGAAAGTATTCAAGCTTTCGTCTTCTCTATTATGATTGGAGTTATAGTAGGTACGTATTCTTCTATCTTTGTTGCAAGCCCTATTATGTATGATGCACTAAGAGGTAAAGGAGATGATATAATAGAAAAAGAAATTGCTGCTAAAACAGCTAAAGACAAAAGAAAAAGAGCACTTAGAACTTCCGGAGGTACTACAAACTAAAAAGAAAGTGTTTGCAAATAAATTAAAGTCGTCTTTTTAGGCGACTTTTTTACATGAACAGGAAAACCCTTAATTTGTAAAAATATAGTAGTACTTTAGAGTCTCTAAAAAACAAGGGGTATAATTATGAAAATTATAAAATATTTTCTCCTATTAATTTTTGTGATCCTTATAGGAGGAATCGTTTATGTGGCTTTACTTGATGGACAATTTACGGCAAATGGACAACTAAAAATTAAAGCCCCCCGCAGTCTGGTTTTTCAACAAATAAATCACTTAAACACATGGAAAAACTGGGCAACAGGAGTACAAATCGACTCGTCTAGCAAAAAAGTAACCGGAGAAGGAGCCTCTATATCTTGGCGACAAGATAGCACCGCTACTACCGGAGAAATAATTACCACTAGCGTTATACATTATGCTACACTTAAACAAAAAGGAACTGCCCAACAAAAGATAGGAAGCGCTACTTATCAATTAATATGGAATTTTGATTATGACTATACGCACGACAGCACTTTAGTGTCTTTGCAGATTAAAGGGAATCTAGATTATTGGGCAAAAGTTATGCATGTGCTAAAAGGGAAACCACTTCAGCCCAAATTACAACCCCTTATTAAGGAAAATTTACATCGTTTTAAAGCTTACATCTTGCATACTATGGCTGTGTTTTCTATTCATATAGACGGGATAGCTCAAACACAACCCAAAACGTATATTTATTCTAGTCTAGCTACTCGGAACAAGCCCGAAATTATTGCTGAAAAAAGGAAAAAAGTCTTAAAAAAACTGCGTGATTTTCTCTCTAAAAATAAGATAAAAGACAGTGGTGCGCCTTTCATGCTTTTCAATACAATTGACCATCAGCACCACAATGTAATTATTACTATTGGTATTCCTATTACGCAGCCTATTCAATATACAGATTCCACAAATAGTATCTTAATTGGCTCTTTACCAGCACACCGTGTTATAAAAAGCACTTTAAAAGGAAATTACAAAAACATAGCAAAATTGTGGGAAGCTATCAAGGTATACATGCTCAAAAACAACCTTCAGGTGGATGAAACTGCACATCCTTATGAGGTGTTTCGACTTTCAAGCAAGGCCTCGTTAAACCCTGCTGATTGGGTCACGCAGCTCTACATTCCTATAAAAGAAGAAACCGAAACTTCTGTATTTCCGACAGACATCGGTGTAGAACCTTAAGGCTTATACACCTTTAAAAGTCTAGAAATAAGCATAAGTTGCCCTGTGTGATAGGCTGCATGCTCAATCAATAAAAGAAGCTCTCTCAATAAAGTTTGCTCTTCTTTAGAAGCATGTTTAACCGGTTGTGCAAGCTCTGTAGATTCTTTTTTTACCCATACTGCTAACTGTGCATTGGTTTCTTTATACATCTTAATCAATTCTATCCAATACGTTCTACTTTCCGGTTGTTGTGAATTTGGCCAATAATCATCCGGCCAATTGGGCAAATAATAACCTTCCGCCAAGATAAAATCAACTATATCTTTTTGGGCATAACACACGTGATAAAAAACTTCGTAGAAAGAATACGGTAAATCATAAAGGCGTTTACCTACTACAGCAAAAGGAATATCATTAATAAAATTGGTGAGTGGCTGAAAAGCCATGCCTCCTTCTAAATGCTTCAGTATTTCTGCCTTAATAAAATTTTCATCTATCATATCCTTACGTTAAACACGTCCTTTTAGCGTATGAAATGTCCACGACATAGCAAAGAAGCCGGCCCCTACCACAGAAAAACCTATAGCATAGTCTAAATATTTTAAAACACCTAATAACACAAGGGCTAACCCCACAATAAACATAGCAATAGAGGCCCACGCAAAAATGGCATTCTTATTCATCCTTATAAAATATTGGTTGAGTTACAAAATTACGCAAAAAACCAATGCAATAAGCATCGACTAAATTCTCGGTAAAAAAAGAGAACATAAAATCTTATATTTCCATTTCGGCTCCCATTTCTATTACACGATCCGGGGGTAATTCAAAAAAGGCCGTAGCACGTTGCTGGTTACGTACCATAACACTAAAAAGTCGTTCGCGCCAATTGGCCATTCCTGATTTTTTGTCACTACTGGCAATAACGCGTTCGCTTCCTAAGAAAAAAGAAGTATTTTCCATATCCAAGTCAAGTCCCGGCTCATCTATCCGCTTAAAAGTTCGCGGAATATTAATATTTTGTGCAAACCCATGGTGCAACACTATACGGTAAAACCCGTTGCCAAGCGCTTCAATTTCAATTTGCTCTTTAAGTGTTACATAAGGGCGGGCATAGGTAGTCTTTACGCTCAATAAAACCACTTTTGAGTGAACAACGTGATTGTGCTTAATATTATATAACAATGCCGGCGGAGTTCCATTTGGATTAGAGTACATATAAACGGCGGTTCCTTCTACACGTTTTATTTTCTTTTCCTCTACCTCGGTATAGTTTTCTACATTGGTCATAAATTTTTCTAACGGCAATTCTCTAGCACGAATCCGTTTTGCCAAAATATTACGTCCCCGTTTCCATGTAGTCATCAACACAAAAATAATGGCGGCTACAACCAAAGGATACCATCCTCCATTCGGAATTTTATGTAGATTGGCTCCAAAAAAAGCAAAATCAATAAGTAAGAAAAAGATAGCAAACGGAATTACGGCTCCTAAACTCCATTTCCAATTTTTCCGCAATAAGGTAACAAACAGAAGCGTGGTAATAACCATGGTTGCAGCAATAGCCATACCATAAGCTGCTGCCAAATTGCTAGACGATTGAAAGCCAATCACCAAACTCAGTGTTACAATCATTAAAATCCAGTTAATAGCCGGCATATAGATCTGACCACTCTCTTTAAAAGAGGTTTGTTTAACCGTCATACGTGGCAAATATCCAAATTGAATAGCCTGCCGGGTTAATGAATACGCCCCGGTTATAACTGCTTGTGAGGCAATGATAGCTGCAGCCGTCGCTAAAATGACCAACGGATACAACGCCCAATGCGGTGCCATTCTAAAAAATGGATTGTGCGCTGCTGCCGGGTTTCGCATCAACAAGGCTCCTTGGCCAAAATAGCACAATAATAAACAAGGTAAAATAATACCATACCACGCTAACCGAATCGGGATTTTTCCAAAATGCCCCATATCTGCATACAAAGCTTCTGCTCCGGTAAGCGCCAGCATAACAGACCCCAAAACGATGAACCCTTCATACCCATTATTTTGAAAAAGTTGAATGGCGTACATGGGGTTAATGGCTTCAAAAATATAGGGTGCCTGAACAATTCTATATACCCCTAATGCTCCCAAAACCAAAAACCAAACAACCATTACCGGACTAAAGAATTTTCCTACCACAGCTGTACCGTGTTTTTGAAAAAAGAACAGGGCCACTAATATACCGATAGTAATAGGTACTATATAAGGTGTAAAAATATCCGTAGCCACTTCTAAGCCTTCAATAGAGCTCAGCACGGTAATGGCCGGAGTAATGGTACTGTCTCCATAAAGCAAGGCTGCTCCAAAAAGTCCTAACATAATGAGTAGCCCTCTTTTTTTAGTGCGTTTTCCCTTAGGGGTTACCAACTGCGTCAACACCAAAATACCCCCTTCTCCATCCAAATCTGCACGCAATACAAAAACAAGGTATTTAATTGATATAACCAGAACAACTCCCCAAAAGATGAGTGAGAGGATTCCTAAAATATTATCGGGAGTAGCCGTAAGCCCATGAGCCGGATGAAAACTTTCTTTAAAAGTGTACAAAGGGCTGGTACCTAAATCGCCATAAACTATTCCCAGTGCCAATAATGACAACCCGGCAATATACTTTTTTGAAGGCTTAGAATCCTTGTCTTTTAGCATAACCTAGTACATAATAAGGGGCGACAAAACTAGGGAAAATCCAAATAACATCGATGATTTTCAGTTCTTTTCAGCTTATTAGCCTATCCAAATGCTAACTATTTATACTATAAACCAGCTTGCTACTATCAAAAGCCCAGCGCGTCTAACACATATTTTGGGCAGCGTATAGGGCGTTTCGTTTTCATATCTGTAAACACGAGTGTTGTCTCTGCCTCTGTAAGAATTACTCCTTCCGCATTCCTAATCGTATAATGAAATTCGATTTTTGCGGTAGGTTTATTCTTCAGTGTAGTTTCAATCGTCAATTCATCATCAAAAAAAGCAGACTGTTTATATTTAATGTTCATCTCATAAACCGGAAGCATCACTCCGTTTTCTTCCATAGATTTATAAGATATACCAAATTCTTCTAGCCATGCCAATCGCGCCAATTCAAAATATTGAGGATAATTACCGTGATGAACAACTCGCATTTGGTCGGTTTCCCCATATCGTACGCGCACTTTAGAGAAATGACTTTTCATATAAAAAACACTTTAATAGTCAGAAAAAAAAATCGTATAGGTAAGTGCTTAAATATCTAAATAAAAAACTAATATTTCAAGGGTAAATATATTTTTTTGTTAGCTTTTTTGTTCACATATTTGTTGAACATAATTAAAGAGGGATACTTCACAACAAGTGCTTCATTTTTAATATTTTCTAGATTAACCAAAACTTCAAAAACTCGAACCCTAAAAAGAATATGGAAAAAACAGCTGAATCGGTTTGGAAAAATTGCCTTCATTTTATCAAAGACAATATTTCTGATCAAGCATATGCCACATGGTTTGCTCCGATAAAAGCGGTTAAACTAGACCGTAATGCGTTGAGCATTCAGGTTCCTTCCAAATTCTTTTACGAGTGGCTTGAAGAACATTATGTTAAACTTTTAAAAGTTTCTTTAACGCGTGAAATTGGTAGTAAGGTAAAACTGATTTACATCATAAAGATGGAGAACAGTCTAAATAACAAACATCCTTTTACCGAAAAAATACCGAGTACCCAACGCGAAAAAGTATCTTCTCAAGAAGTTAATATTCCTTTAAAAAACAAGAGCCCGGAGTTAAAGAACCCTTTTATAATTCCCGGTATAAGAAATGTAAAGATTGATTCTCAACTGAATCATTCTTATTGTTTTGATAATTTTTTAGAAGGCGAATCTAACCGATTAGCACGATCTGCCGGAATGGCTGTTGCCAATAAACCGGGAGGTACCTCTTTTAACCCTTTGCTAATTTTTGGAGGGGTTGGGTTAGGAAAAACCCATTTAGCGCATGCTATTGGCGTAGAGATAAAAGAAAAATACCCGGACAAAATCGTACTCTATATTACTGCTGAAAAATTTACCCAGCAATATATAGATGCGGTCAGAAAGAATAATCGAAATGATTTTATTCACTTCTACCAAATTATAGATGTACTCATTGTTGACGATATTCAACTACTTTCCGGAAAATCCGGAACGCAAGATGTGTTCTTCCATATTTTTAACCACCTACACCAAAACGGAAAGCAAGTCATTTTAACAAGTGATAAAGCTCCGGTAGATATGCAAGATATTGAGCAGCGTTTATTATCTCGCTTTAAATGGGGGTTATCTGCTGAATTGCAAAACCCTAATTATGAAATGCGCATAAAAATTATTCGCGAAAAACTCTTTAGAGACGGGGTAGAAATGCCGGAAGAAATTATTGAATACGTAGGCAACAATATCAAAACAAATATTAGAGAATTAGAAGGCGCCATTATTTCATTAATAGCCCATTCTTCTTTTAATCGAAAAGAAATCACCTTAGACTTAGCCAAAAAAATTGTAGAAAACTACGTTAAAAACACTAAAAAAGAGGTTTCTATAGACTACATACAAAAAGTGGTGAGTGATTATTTTCAAATGGATGTTGAAACACTACAATCTAAAACAAGAAAACGCCACATTGTGCAAGCGCGTCAATTAGCTATGTTTTTCTCAAAAAAACTTACCAAAGCTTCTTTGTCTAGCATAGGTTCACAAATCGGGCAGCGCGACCACGCCACTGTTCTACACGCTTGTAAAACAGTAAACAACCTATCCTCTACCAACAAGCAGTTTCATAAATACGTAGAAGATCTCAACAAGAAATTAACTTTATAACCATGACAAAAGTATTAATGGTTTGCTTAGGAAACATTTGCCGTTCTCCTATGGCAGAAGGTCTTTTACGCTCAAAAGTTGATACACAAAAAATAACGGTAGATTCAGCCGGCACATCCAATTATCACATCAATCAAGCGCCAGATCGTCGCATGCAAGAAACAGCTCGCCAACACCACATAAACCTTTCTGCATTACGTGGAAGACAGTTTACGCCAAAAGATTTTGAACAGTTTGATTTTATTTATGTGATGGACAAGCACAACTATCAAGATGTGATACAGCAAGCACGATCAGCCAACGAGAAGGCTAAAGTAGATTTTATAACCAATCTTCTCTACCCACAAGAAAACCGCGATGTACCCGACCCTTACTACGGGGGATCAGAAGGATTTGAAAATGTTTTTCAACTTTTAGATCAATGCACCGATCAGCTAGTAAAAAAACTCCTTTCTCAATAATTTTTTATAACAGCGCAACAAAAATAGTGCTCTACAAAATTTAATATAGTATAGTTCGTTTATCAATTAGCATAATCCAATAAAAGACAATCTCTTGGCAGATCACCCTAAAAATATCGGTAAACTCTTTCTTATACCCACCATGTTGAGCGAAGCTCCTCTAGAAGAAGTATTACCCATCCGCATAAAAAAAATTGTAGAAAGCACCCATTTTTACATTGCCGAGAACGAAAAAACAGCCCGGCATTTTATCAAAAAGCTTGCGCCGACGGTAACCCAATCTACGCTGCATTTTGAAACCCTAAACAAACACACTGCTCTTGAAGACATTCCTTCTTTTCTCGCCCCATGCCAGAAAGGAATTAACGTAGGGTTACTAAGCGAGGCCGGCTGCCCGGGCATTGCAGATCCCGGCGCCAAAGTCGTGCAAATTGCCCATCAACAAAATATTAAAGTCATTCCATTAGTCGGCCCTTCTTCTATCACGCTCGCTATGATGGCCAGTGGGTTAAATGGTCAGAATTTCTGTTTTCACGGCTATCTACCCATCGATAAAAATGAACGAAAAAACACGCTTAAAAACTTAGAGCGTCTTTCTTTTGAAAAAAACCAAGCACAATTATTTATTGAAACCCCCTATAGAAACGAAAAACTCTTTGAAGATTTAAAAAGACACCTAAACCCTTACACTAAACTGTGCATAGCCCGAGAAATTACTTCTGCTGAAGAATATATCTGTACCAAAACTATAAAAGAATGGCAAAAAAGCACCGTAGATTTACACAAAAAACCCACGCTTTTTATTTTTCAAAAAGAATCTTTATAAAAATTTAAGCAGAAGGTAATTCAACCCGTGCGCTCCTATTAGCCGGAATGAAAGAAACATCATACCCACCAAACTTCTTCATATAATACTCAATACTCGTACCAAAGGCATCTGCCGCACTATGGCGACCACCACTACGTAAAAATTGCTTTACCCCACCGGGGCCGGCCAAATGAGCTGCAGCCAATATACCTGATGGAGTAATGGTAACACCATCTATTTTCTTTCCTGAATACTGTTGAATATACTTTCGTAAAACCCACTTATTTCTAGAGACATACGCATAAAAAGCCGCCTCTTGTAGTTTTGGGCTATGCATAAAATTAGTGGTATTATACACCCCTAACAAAGCTAAAGTATTCTTGTTGAATTGATATTTTCCTAAATAACCAAATTCATTAACCCGCTCATAGTTGTTTTGAGACTCTTTAAAGCCTAAAGCTTGTTTAAATCCCAAATAATTTTTTTGTAAAACAGGATAGTGAAATGGTAAAGAATCAACTGAATATAAAGTACCCGGAAGGCTGGCTACGCGTATAGAATCAGAAACAACAACCGCCTGAGAAGACTCGTTTTGTTTCTTTGAAAAGCTTAAAAATATCAACGCCAACAAGGCTGGTAACATTGAAAATTTAACGATTTTCTTTCGCACAAAATACATTTTACAAAGGACTTTTATACAGTAATCAATAGCGATTAGTTGCCTTTGAATTGGGCGGCGAATATACAACTATTTAATTTACAGGTATCTATTTTATGAAAATATTATATTTATCTATATATCAGTTAGTTATAAACAAAATATTATAAAATAGCACACAAAATATCTCCTATACGTTCAGAAAAACAGCAATAACGCACTCTTTTAGCCCGCGATCGCATTCTCTAAACGAGGTTAATTTGTTCAACATGCAAGTTTTAAAACCGTCAAAACATTTCATATAATTTCGCCGAATTATAAACTCGTCTAAGTAAAACAACTTTCTTTAAAAGGCCGGTTAAAACTTAATCGGTCTTTTTATAGGTTTTGGGCCACATTTTACCCCCTGTTGTCTTTTCCCATAAAAAACCTTATTTTTAATCTGAAATAAAGAGCCCAAAACCATAACAATTTATGTGATCAAAAAAATAAACTGATTATGAAAATGATAAAAATTGTTTTATTACTGGTTTTACTACTGCCTTCTCAGCCCCTTTTGGCGCAAAAGAAGAAGACAGGGCTTTGCATCTATTTTAGGGAAAATACAAAAAATATTAAGGTTGAGATGGATGCAGATTCTACCCATACCGAGTTTACCATTTGGGGTCCCGGGTTAGAAACCAACGCCAAACGAAAAAAAGCCTTAAAAGAATATAGAGCCCATCCCACCGGAGATTACTACCCCTCATTTATAATGCCGGATTTTTTTAGTGCACGTAAACCCAAAAAAATGACCTCTTTAAAAGCGTTGAATTGTGGGCAATCGGTTTCGGTAGAAGAATATAGAACCGGAAAAGTTGATTACAGAAAAATTGAAACCTCATTCGTTTGGATGATAAAAAAATTGAACGATCACACTTTCTTGGTGTGGGATGCTATGGGGTATATAAGATTTGATTAATTACTAGGCCCAAGTAATAAATGAAAAATTTACTTTTAATCATCAGTATATTCTATATAAGCTTTAGTAGCCAAGCACAAACCGTTCTTCCTTTAGATAATTATTATTCTTTTTTTAAGACCCACAATAAAATTCCAAAAGGTACTTACATTAAAGACGTCAGCCATATTCTTAATAAATATGAGGGAACTTGGACGGGAACCTACCAAGGCAACCAGTATCTCGTGCAGATTCAGAAAACGACCCGATCTTTTTTGGGCATTCAATTAGATGCCCTAATCCTCAACCTTAAAATAACCACCCCTGCGGGTAAAGTAACAGTAAATACCTTGTCTAATTCTATAGAGGAAGCAGCTGCAGTAGGGGGTATTTTTAAAAAAGATAATCCCAATGTATACAGGTTAGCATATTCTTCTAGAGACAATGATAGAGCAGGTTGTGGTGATCAAGGAGATATGTATATCGAATTAACCAACAACAATACACAACTCAAAGTATATGTAGCTCCTATTTCTGTTATGCTTGGGGGTGACGGTAAATGCCCCAACGGTACTTTTACCCCGCCGTTTCCTAATGGAGAGCAGCCTCCTATGTTGTTAACAAAACAAAAATAACAGTAGAAGGCATTACTTGTCTAAGTAAAACAACTTTCTTTAAAAGGCCAGTTATCTTTTTATAGGTTTTGGGCCACATTTTACCCCCTGTTGTCTTTTCCCATAAAAAACCTTATTTTTAATCTGAAATAAAGAGCCAAAAACCATAACAATTTATGTAATCAAAAAAATAAATGATTATGAAAACCGAATTATACACTTGCATATGGTATGCGTGAGTATACAAATATTTATGAGTATGCCATTTTAAAACATCTTAATGCCAATTAAAAGTAGTGGGGAGTTGTCAATGACCTATCTAAAAAAACGGTGAAAATCAAGGAAGCAGCGTTGGCCTGAGGATTAAAATCTGCTCGACGCCGACGGTAGGAGGCAAGTTATTTTAATCCAGTGGCTGATGGTTCCGTAGTATTTTCTTCTATTTTTTTAGTAAGTCTAGACTTTTTTGGTTCTTTTTTGGGCAATGCAAAAAAGAGCAGAAAATCAAAGAGAGAAACCGCAGTGATTGATGTAATCAATAAAAATGAATGATTATGAAAATGATAAAAATTGTTTTATTACTGGTTTTACTACTGCCTTCTCAGCTTCTTTTGGCACAAAAAAAAGGAAGGGCAGCCCTTTGCGTTTATTTTAAGGAAAATACAAAAAATATTAAAGTTGATATGGATGCAGATTCTACCCATACCGAGTTTACCATTTGGAGCCCCGGTTTAGAAACCAACGCCAAACGAAAAAAAGCCTTAAAAGAATATAGGGCCCACCCCACCGGAGATTATAATCCATCATTTATACTACCGGATTTTTTTAGTGTCGACAAACCCAGAAAGATGACCTCTTTAAAAGCGTTGAATTGTGGGCAAATGGTTTCGGTAGAAGAATATAGAACCGGAAAGGTTGATTATAAAAAAATTGGGGGGCCTCAGGTTTGGATGATAAAAGAATTAGACGATCATACTTTCTTGGTTTGGGATGCCATGGCGCCTGTAATCTTCGATTGAGTTATAGGGTTCAAACTTAAAATTGCATTTATTAGCTAAATTCACGGCACCTTAAGATTAGGTTTGTTATGATTATAGCTTTTTTAACGAATCAACCGTGCAGAAAAGTTTATTTTTGCCCAAACCTCAACCTTTATTTATGAAAACATATAGCTTAGAAGAGTGGGAAAAAGCCCTAAAAAATGATGAGAAGGCAGTCGTTATAGATGTTCGATCAACAGATGAGTTTGCTGAAGGTCACCTTGAAGGCGCTACACTTATTGATGTACAAGACCCTCAACATTTTGTAGACGAAATTGCTAAACTCGACAAAAGTTCTAATTATTACATTTACTGTAATTCCGGAAACCGCGGCAATCAAGCCTGTTTAGTAATGGACTATAATGGCTTTGAGCACACCTTTAACTTAGAAGGCGGTTATCAGGCTTGGAAAGAAGCTAACGCCTAATTTTTATCAAAAAATAAGCCTCAAAATCTATATGTGACTTTGAGGCCTATTTTTTTGATTCGAAAAAGATTATTCTTGTTTCCCTAAATCGCGATCTAGACTGTATAAAGATTCTGTGGCAGCGTTACCCGCGGCAATCTTAAGTTTGTCTAGTAAGTTTCGAGCATAGGTCTCTTCTTCAATTTGTTCTGTTACAAATTCTTGCGCAAAATTCCACGTGGCCCAGTCTCTCTCTTCCATAGCTTGATTTAAAATATCATAAAATGCCTGCGTGTTATTTACTTCATGCTGGTACATTTTTTCAAAACAATCTTTTAAATCTTTTGGATCTTTAGCCGGTTTTGAAATCGCTTCAATTCGCACTCTTCCTCCGCGCTCCATAATATAATGCACCACGCGCAGCATATGGTCGCGTTCTTCTCTACAATGTTTTAAAAGAAATTCTGAAATACCATCAAAACCTTCGTGGTCAGCCCAGGCGCCAAAAGACAAATATTCTTGAGCAGCTTCAGCTTCATTGGTTATTTGACGATTCAATATTTCTTCCATCGTTTTTGATAATCGATTTGTATTCATAACTATATGGTTTTGGTTGCTCAAACAAAATTAAGCATTAATACCGACAAGCGGTTGCCTATCAGAAAATCCTTATTAAGAATACATAAACTTTAGGGAAGAATGAAAAAGAAAAGGCTGCCTTAAAAACTTTAGCAGAAGTCAACTCAAACACAATTAAATTCTCAGCAATTTAAACGCAAAAGACTTTTAAAGCAGCCTAAAATATCGTCGGTATCAGTTGTTATTAAAAGGCTAATTCAAATAAAACGCAAACCGACATACAAAAATAACGTTACAATTATTAATACAGTATATACTTTTATATATTTTAACTTATATAAAATAGAATTCTATATTTATTAACGTTTCTAAAATATATATTATTTTTTTACCTTTATACCAACAAGAACAATCTTCTTAATGAAAACTTTAGTTATTGGCGCCTCTGAAAATAAAAACAGATATGCTTATAAAGCTATATGCAAACTTCGTGCCTCAAATCATGAAGTGGTAGCTATCGGAGCCCGGAAAGGGAAGGTTTTAACGGTTCCTATTCTCGATAAAAAAGAGAAGATTGAAGCCGTAGACACCGTTACACTCTACATTAACCCTCAGATTCAACCGGAATACTATGAGTATATCATCCGTCTTCATCCCAGACGTGTGATTTTTAATCCCGGAACGGAAAATGAAGAATTTTATGCGCTTTTAAAGGCACATGCTATTTTATATGAGGTAGCCTGCACATTGGTTTTACTTTCTACGAATCAGTATTAATCCCAAAAAGGTAAACACTCCATTAACCAACAATAATTCGTAATTAAAATGATAACCCCCTAGCATTTCAGGCGGTAGTTGCCCCAGTATAAATGTTAGTGTAGCTGATAGTAAAGCCACCGGCAAAACCCATTTATCATACACTTTCATTTTGGTAAAAATACCAAAAGCAAACAATCCCAACAATGGGCCATACGTGTATGATGCTGCTATAAGCAACATATCTATAACACTGCTATCTAAGAAATAATTAAAAACTACAATTACAAGTACCAAAAAAATACTGACCCCAATATGAGTCCTTTTACGTATTTTCTTCTGTACAGCAGGTCTGCGTTTTTCAATATTTAGAAAATCTACACAAAAACTGGTCGTTAAAGCTGTTAAAGCGCTATCGGCACTTGAGTATGCCGCTGCAATTAGCCCCAATAAAAAGATAATGCCCAACCCCACTCCCAGCCCTCCATTTAAGGCTATTTCAGGAAACAATAAATCGGCTCGTTCCGGAATTACCATCCCCACTTTATTGGCATACACATACAGCAAAGCCCCTAATAAAAGAAAAACAATATTAACCGGCACAAATACCATACTGTATGAAAGCATATTTTTTTGTGCATCTTTTAAACTTTTGCAAGTCAAGTTTTTTTGCATCATATCTTGGTCTAGCCCGGTCATACAGATCGTAATGAATACCCCGCCAATAAAAGCTTTCCAAAAATAATCCTTCGCCAAAATAGTATCCGTAAAGAACATCTTTGTGTAGGGTTTGAGCTCAGGAGCCGTAAAAAAATCAGTTATGCCCCAGTTTAGTTTTGAGGAAATAATACACACGGTTACCACCACAGACCCCAACATAAAAAAAGTTTGTAATGTATCTGTCCACACCACTGTTTTTATACCCCCTCTAGCCGTATACAACCAAATTAAACCTATAGAAATAATTACGGTTACAAAAAAAGGGATACCCCAAGCATCAAAGACAAAATGTTGCAAAACGGTGGCTACTAAAAACAGTCTAAAAGCAGATCCTAACACGCGCGATATGAGAAAGAAAAAGGCACCCGTCTTGTAGCTCGTATTTCCAAACCGTTGATCGAGATATTGGTATATTGAAGTAACATTTAAACGGTAATAAATTGGTAATAATATGAAAGTAATGACTATATACCCTAAGATATAGCCCAATACCACTTGCATGTAACTAAACTGAGAATCGCGCACCCAACCCGGAACAGAAATAAAGGTAACCCCTGAAAGCGAAGCCCCAATCATACCAAAAGCCACCAAATACCAAGGAGATTTATTCTTAGCCTTAAAAAAGGCGGCATTGCTATCGTCTTTTCCGGTGAAATAGGAAATAAGAAATAGAATACTAAAATAAATAACAATGAGCAATAAGATATAAATCGGCTTCATATAAGATTGATTCTACAAAAATAGTTTACGTACGCTTAGACAATTCCTCTTTCAACTTTTCAACAACAATAATTCTTGTGCAAAATACGAACTTCGAACAAATAAGCGCTTCGTATTTAAAAAACGTTAAATTTGTCCCCATGGATTTTTCTTCAAAACTTTTAGAAAATGCCGTTAATGAGATGGCACAACTCCCGGGCATTGGCAGAAGCACCGCACTTAGGTTAATGCTACACCTTTTAAAACGGCCGGAAGATCAAACGATTGGGTTAGCCAAAGCGCTGGTTGACCTGCGCACACAAGTAAAATTCTGCAGAAACTGCCACAACATTAGCGATGAAGAACTGTGTGAAATATGCCAAAACAACAAACGAAATCATCAAATTGTTTGCGTGGTAGAAGATATTAGAGATGTGATGGCTATTGAAAACACCAGCCAATACAGAGGAGTCTACCACGTTTTGGGTGGAAAAATAAGCCCTATGGATGGAATTGGTCCCGGTGATCTTACTATAACTTCTTTAGTCGAAAAAGTAAAAAACAATCGCATCGAAGAAATTATTTTTGCATTAAGCAGCACTATGGAAGGTGATACTACTAATTTTTATATTTATAAAAAACTAGCCGGACTACCCGTTAAAACATCTACCATAGCCCGAGGCATAGGAGTTGGCGATGAATTAGAATATGCAGACCAAGTCACTTTAGGCCGCAGTATCGTTAACCGAATTCCTTTTGAAAATTCTCTCAAACAATAAACGGTGCCGCAACTTTCTGTTATCATTTTAAATTACAAAGTACCTTATTTTTTAATGCTCTGTCTAGACAGTGTACAAAAGAGTTTACAAGGCATTAAGGCTGAAATTATCGTGGTAGACAACCATTCTGAAGATGGTAGTTGCCAACTCGTTAGCACTTACTTTCCGGAAGTAAAACTTATACAAAATACTGAAAATTATGGGTTTAGCAAAGGAAATAACATAGGCATAGAACAAGCGGAAGGAAAATATATATGCATTCTTAACCCCGATTCTGTCGTAAGTGAAAACACTTTTAAAAATGTACTACACTTTGCTCAAACACATTCAGATTTTGGAATTCTAGGTCCCCGCCTTATTGACGGTAGTGGTCATTTTTTACGAGAAAGCAAACGTAATATTCCAACTTTAAAAATTGCCCTAAAAAAACTTTTCAATCATGCCAAAGAATACTACGCCTCTTTGCCTCAAGAAGAAGTCGGAAGTGTTCCTGTATTAGCCGGCAGTTTTATGTTTATTCAAAAAGACCGCTATTTTGAAATCGGGAAACTAGACGAAGATTACTTTATGTATGGAGAAGACATTGACTTGAGCTATCAATTTATTCAATCAGGCTATACAAATTACTATCTCGGTAACGAAAAAACGATGCATTTTAAAGGGGAAAGTACTCCGAAAGACGCTGTACACCTACACTATTTTTACCAAGCAATGGTTATTTTTTATCAAAAACACCTACAAAAAAATAACCTAACCGGCATGGTGGTAAAATTTGGAGCCAAGCTAGCTCAAGTAAGCCATTCTGTAAGAAAGAAAAAAGAGTCCAAAATTACAGCAAACAAAGGCTATTATTGGGTAGGAGAAAAAACTCCTTTCACCGAAAAATTGATTGCATACCTCAACACAGCTATAAAAGTTATTAGCTTGGAGGAATTGTATCAAAATCCACCTTCATCGGCAACCTTATTCTTTGATGCCGAACAAATTAACTACGAAACCATCATTCAACTTATTCACAAACTAAAAGACACCCAAAATAGGTTTCGCATTAAACCCGCTAGATTCTCTTTTATTGCCGGAAGTGATCGACGCACCGACAAAGGACAAATTATTCTTCTCAAATAGAAATATCGTCTTGTACACAATAAAATTTATGTACAAAAACACCCTGGGCAAACAATTTGAAAAAGTTTTCTTCGTTATTTGAAACAAACCTATCTATTATGAAACTAGTTAAATTTATTGTCTTATTTGTTTTTGCTATAACCATTACAAGCTGTAGCGATGATGACCCCATTTATTTATTAAACCAACAAAATCTTGTAGGCACCTACCATGTCACCGATTTACAAGCTCAATCAATCGCCACCGGAGAGTTCTTAGGATCACCCATAACTATTACCTCAAAAATGGAAGGAAGCACTTTTAATATGACCTACCATTTCAACACAGACAGTACGGTAGTCATAAATGGATCTTTCTTGGTTACAGAACACAAAGACATAAACGGAACCCCAAAAGACACCACTTATATTGTTACCAAAAACAATGAAAAAAAGACGTACTCTATCAATCCTGTAACTGACGAGCTAACCATCGATTCGGTTTTGTATAAAGTACACAATTTTAATCCATCAGGATTCGAGCTTACTCTTGATCAAAAAACGACTGATACCACTCAAGGTTTGACTATTGAAACCACAGGAAAGATGAAACTTACCCGGTAAAAAGTTGAAAAAAATCATTCTTAAGCCATCCAAATAGGGTGGCTTTTTTAGCTTATAAACAACCTCAAAAACATTTCTCAACCCACTTATATTTTAACATCACTTTGGGGTAATACAAAGCAAAAATCACATACTCAATTTACATATAATTCTGATTATTAGCTTATTATAAGTAAACAAAGATACTTTTATTCCCGCTCATTTTTTCGTAAATTTGCAACAAATAACACACGAATCCTTTAAGGAAAGTTATGGCAAAATATGAACTTAAATTACCCAAAATGGGCGAAAGTGTGGCAGAAGCCACCATTACCAACTGGCTTAAAAATGTAGGCGATACCATAGAAGAAGACGATGCGGTATTAGAAATTGCCACTGATAAAGTAGACAGCGAGGTGCCTAGTGAGGTAGACGGCGTTCTAAAAGAAATTCTTTTTGAAGTAGATGATGTAGTGCAAGTAGGGCAAACCATTGCTATTCTTGAAACAGAAGGAAGCAACGAAACAGAAACAGAAACAGAAAAACAAGAAGCCATTTCTGAACAAGTTATGACAGCGGTAGAAGAAACGGTAGCTGCCGGAATGACTACTGCCAACTCTACAGTAACAGATTATACAGAAGCCTCTCGATTTTATTCTCCTTTAGTAAAAAGTATTGCTAAAGAAGAGAACATAGCCTTATCCGAACTCGAAACAATAAAAGGCTCCGGAAAAGATGGTCGTGTAACCAAAAACGATATGTTGGCTTATGTCGAAAGCCGAGGAGTTGCTCAGCCAACTGCACCAAAAGTAAACGGAAATACTCCGAAAGCTAAACCGGCACTGGCACCAACGCCAATTCCGATAAGTGGTGACGATGAAATTATTGAAATGTCACGCATGGGTAAACTCATTGCCAAACATATGACTGCCAGCGTACAAACTTCGGCTCATGTACAGTCTTTTATAGAAGTAGATGTAACTAAAATTTGGAACTGGCGTAACAAAGTAAAAAATGCATTCTTGGCTCGTGAAGGAGAGAAATTTACTTTTACTCCTATTTTTATGGCTACTGTAGCCAAAACATTACGCGATTTCCCAATGGTTAATATTTCTGTAGATGACGATAAAATCATCAAACACAAGCATGTTAACCTGGGTATGGCCACAGCCCTTGCTGACGGCAACTTAATTGTTCCGGTTATTAAAGATGCTGATCAACTCAACTTGGTAGGAATGGCTAAAAAGGTTAATCAATTGGCTAATGATGCGCGAAACGGCAAATTAAAACCCGGCGCCACCGATGGCGGCACCTATACCGTAACCAACGTGGGCTCTTTTGGCAGCATTATGGGCACTCCTATCATCAACCAACCACAAGTAGGTATTTTGGCACTCGGTGCTATTCGAAAAGTACCTGCCGTTGTAGAAACACCTCAAGGCGATTTTATTGGTATTCGCTACCGCATGTTCTTATCACACAGCTATGATCACCGTGTAGTTAACGGCGCTTTGGGTGGGCAATTTATAAAACGTATAAAAGAATATTTAGAAAACTTTGACGACACGCAAACTATTTAAATATTCTTCAAATTTATAATTCACAAAGTCTCTGGTACATCGTGTTATTAGAGGCTTTTTTTAGTATTCATACACGCTACAATTTGCATTATGACAAAGAAAACAATCGTCTTTTTATGCCTCATCATGGCTTTTACCGCCTGTCAACCCCCTATTTTATACCGAGAAAATAATTTTCCCGTTTCAAAAGAGAACATAACAGCCATGTGCAACACCATAAAGCAAGAAATTTCCGGATACTCTTGCGTAGATTATTTTGAAAAAACTTTTCTCATAAAAGACAGTTTAGAAACCCTGAAAATTAATTTAAACAAACAACGTTTAAAATTAATTTACCAAACTAAAGGAAAAGAAAACGGAAAACTCTTTAAACAATATCAACAACTCACAAAAGAGTTAAAAGCTGGCAGCAAGGCGGAAGCTCACTAAAATTTGAGTTCCATTTTTATATCGGTTCGTTTATAATCTCCCGGCTCAAAATCAACTTCTTTAAATCCGTATTTTTTGTATAGATGAATAGCCGACTCTAGTTTTTTAGCGGAATATAAAACGAGTGTTTTTATAGGGCGTGTACGACAAAATTGAAGACAGTATTCTAGCAATATAGTGCCAATTCCTTGTCCACGAAAAGTCTCCTCAACCCCCATTTTCCCCAGCTCAAATGTTTCTTTATCAATTTTGAGCAACGCTACGGTACCCATTACTTCTCCTCCAGACTTTGCAAAAAATATATGTCCACCTTTTGCTATAATACTTTCCTGTGGATTAGCCAATAACTGAACATCTATGGGTTCTATTTCAAAAAACCGTTTTAACCATTGATAATTTAGCCGCTCAAAATGTGGAGACAAATCCGATGAAAAATCAACTATTTTTATTGTTTCTCTTTTCATAGATAATGATTTATTGCTCCTCTATTTTATACAAAACAGGGCGACTCGGAGCAGCGTTATTTACAAAATTAGCCACCTGAAGATTCAGCACATATAATCCATCTTCAACCTCATCCGGTACATAAATCAATTCTGTAATCGTAGCCTCTTTTTGCGGGTTATCAGGATAATTCCAAAAAGCACGGTGCGCTACCACGTTCCCCTCTTCTTTATCTACCGAAGGCAAATCAATTAATAGGTGCTTAACTCCACATTGTCTTATATATTTTGCAGTCTCAGGCTTTAAATATGGCCAATTGGTATGGTTGTGATTTTTATTTTTCTTCTCTACATTATTTGGAATCGTGCGAATAATAAGCGCTTCTGCCTCTTCAGGTCGTAATTTTTCAGCTAATTTATCTTGTGTAAAAACCGTGTCGTCTCCCTCTACTTCCGGTGCAATTGAAATCAATTTTGCTGTAAAAAAAAATCGCTTTAAACAATTAGAAACACTGTAAAATTCTTTAGAAATATGCCCATACCCCTCGGTATGCGTACCATGCGCATGTGGACTAAACTGAATCGTATTAAAATTAATCGTAGCACCTTTAGCCACTTCGGCCACCCAATCTCCATTTGCCACCGGGTTTATTTTTGGTGCACCTATATACCATGCCTGAGGGCCTTTTACCGGTTGTATTGCTAACGAAATGTCAATAGGCTTTTCTATATCTATTGTAAATTTTCCGGAGGGTAATGAAAGTGTGCTCTTCACAATGTTATTTTTATAGGTAGCAATTTATACATTTATGTTGAAGATAAAAACTGCCCCATCATCAACCAACCTCTTTTTAGCACACCTAAATCTTTAATTTTTTGTACTTTGCAGTGTCTCTTAATCGCCGTTTATGAAGTTTTTCTTTGTCGGGTTATTTCTGTTTTTTTTCTATCCTAGAATATATGCGCAGCAAACCCAAATTGTTAATTACAAAACACTTATAGGAACCGTTTCTTTTCAACCTAAAGTTAAAGCCGTACAAGGAGAACTGACCGTCACATTTCAATGTCTCCAAAACACAGATTCTATTTATTTAGATGCTAAAAACATGGAAGTTACTTTAAAACGCGCTTCCTCAAAAAAAATACACCTCAAAATCACTCCCAAAAAAGTATGGTTTCTTGCTCCTTTTAAAGCTGGAAGAACCTATTCTATAACCCTAAAATACAACGTACAAAATCCTAAAAAAACCTTGTATTTTGTGGGCTGGAATAACAAAGGAAGCAATCAAATATGGAGTCAAGGAGAAGGACACTACACCTCTTATTGGCTCCCCAGCATTGATGATAAAAACGATAAAATCATCTTTGATCTCACCTACAAGGTTCCTCAAAGTTACACCGTAATTGGTAATGGAAAGCGCGTTGAGCATCAAACAACGACCACTCAAGAAATTTGGCACTACCAAATGAGACACCCTATGAGTAGCTACCTCGTAGCCGTAGTCGTAGGCCATTATAACAAAAAGAGCCTTACCAGTTCTTCCGGTAAGCCAATTGAACTGTATTTTGAACCAAAATTTTCAGCTAAAGTAGAGCCCACCTACCGCTATTCTAAACAGATTTTCGACTTTTTAGAAAAAGAAATCGGAGTAGCCTACCCTTGGGTCAACTACAAGCAGATACCCGTGCGTAATTTTCTCTATGCCGGTATGGAAAATACAACCGCCACCATTTTTGCAGAAAGTTTTTTTACTGACTCAATTGGGTTTATAGACCACAACTATGTAAACGTAAACGCCCATGAGCTGGCGCATCAATGGTTTGGCGATTTGGTAACAGAGCACACCGGGGCAGACCACTGGCTGCAAGAAGGTTTTGCTACGTATTATGCCTTACTAGCCGATCGGCAAATTTTTGGAGATGATTATTTTTACCTCAAATTGTATCAATCTGCCGAAAAACTAAAAGCGCGTAGCGACAAAGGAAAAGGACAAGCTCTTATAAACCCCAAAGCCAACTCGCTTACCTTTTATCAAAAGGGAGCATGGGCGCTACACATATTACGCGAAAAAATAGGCAATGAAGCTTTTAAAGCCGGGATGCAAGCCTATTTAAAAAAATATGCCTTTAAAAACGCTACCGTAACTAACTTCATAGCCGAGATGGAAAAAAGCAGCGGGCAAGACTTAACTGAATTTGTAAACGATTGGATCAAACAAACAGCTTTTCAGGCTAAAGACGCATTGGCTTCACTAAAAAAATCTGCGTTTATTAAAAAGTATATGCAGATAATAGCCCTGCGAAAAATACCGCTCAAAGAAAAATACACAACCTTAGACCAAGCCTTAAATTTCCCGTCCAATAAATATATTGGGCAAGAAGTTGTCAATCAACTAGCCTCGGAAACTCCTTCACCCAAGCGATTACAACTTTATAAAAAAGCTTTTAATACCCAAAACACACTTATAAGACAAGCCATTGCCAGTACTTTAACAAAAATACCTAAAGCATTACAAGCAGCTTATGAAGGCTTACTAAAAGACCCTTCTTATCTTACACAAGAGCAAGCATTGTTTAATTTATGGAAGAATTTTCCTGACAAACGAAAGATCTATTTAAATACATTACAAAACACGCAGGGCTTTTACAGTAAAAATGTGCGGCTATTATGGCTAACGTTAAGCCTCGTTACCCAAGAATACCGCCCTCAAAAAAAACAAGTATACTACAAAGAATTGTCGGGTTACACCGCCCCTGCCTACGACTACTCTATCAGACAAGGAGCTTTTATGCGGTTGTATCAATTAAACCTTTTTTCTACACAAAATTACAAAGATTTACTCCAAGCTTGTGAGCATCCGGTATGGCGATTTCGCAGCTTTGCTCAGCAATTGTTGGGCCGATTATTAAAAGATAATGACCATCGAAAAAGGTTGCAGAAAGTCTTACCGCAACTGTCTTCAAAAGAACAAAACATACTTAAAAAAGCATTCCAAAAACAACATGAAAATAATGAATAATTCTACAGAAAATCTAGTTAGAGAAAATATTAAAAAACTGGTTCCATATTCTAGCGCTCGTTCAGAATTTAAAGGAACAGCCGGCATATTTTTAGATGCTAATGAAAATCCTTACGGCACCTATAATCGTTATCCGGATCCATTTCAATTAGCCCTAAAAGAAAAATTAGCAGTCACAAAAGGCATTCGTCCCGAGCAACTATTCCTCAGCAATGGAAGTGATGGAATTGTAGATATGAGTTATCGTATTTTTTGTGAGCCGGGAAAAGATAAGGCACTTACTTTTGCCCCCACATTTGGCATGTACACTGTGGCAGCAGCACTCAATAATGTAACGCTTATAAAAGTACCTCTGGATGCAGATTTTCAAATAGCTGTAGAAACTTTTAAGCCTTATTTAGCCGACCCGCATTTAAAACTGGTTTTTTTGTGTTCTCCTAACAACCCCACCGGCAACCACATGCATCGAGAAGCCATTGATTTTGTACTCGACAATTTTAACGGAATCATTATTTTAGACGAAGCCTATATAGATTTTAGCACCCGAGCTTCATACACTGCTAAGTTGGCGCAGTACCCCAACTTAGTTATTTTGCAAACTATGAGCAAAGCATGGGGGTTAGCCGGTGGACGTGTAGGAATGGCTATTATGAATGAGCATTTAGTAGCCTATTACAACAAGATAAAAACGCCTTATAATGTAAGTTCTATCAATCAAGAAACAGCACTCAAAGTTCTCAATGAAAAAGCTGAATACGACAAAAATTTGGCCGCTATATTAGCTGAAAAAAATCGGGTAATTACTGCCTTAGAAAACAATTCACTCATTCAGAAAATATATCCATCAGATACTAATTTTTTACTGGTAAAAGTGGCTGATGCCAACAAGTTATACACTCAATTAACCCAACACCAAATTATCGTTCGCAATCAGGACCGAGTAATCAAAAAATGTTTACGTATTACCATTGGAACTCCAGAAGAAAACACAAAACTTATCGAGGCGCTACAAGCTATAAACACCTAAACGACACAAAAAAGCGGCTTCTTCAGTGTGAAGAAGCCGCTTTTTTTAAATATGTTTTTCTTAGTTTTCGCTATACTCTTCAGCATATTCTTTTAACTCTTCATTAAAAAATCTAAGTTCTTGCTTGTTACGTTTATGTTCTTCTCGTTGAATTAAGATAAGCAAATACAATAAATTCTCAGTAGGAGTACCCGATTCAACCTCACCAGCAGAAAGCACTTCTCCCGTTTCTTCATCTACAATATCTTCTTCATCATTGGGTAAGCTTACCGCAAACGTATCAAACTCTTCTATATGCTCATAGGTTAACCGTATTGTTTTAGCCACTACCGGGCGCTTTTCAGCCACTGCATAGGGGCGTAATTTTTTAAGGTCTTCAACTAATGTATTGGTAACAATACCATTTCTTTTTAAATCATCAATGATTTTTTCTATAAGCTTTTGCGCATCTGTATTTGTCAAAACAATTTGGTTTATATAGGTAAATGAATGGGTGCAAATTTAATTCTTAAATAAAATATTTTACGTTAAAACCGCAATAAATATTTAAATAAGTAGCCTTTATTAGGCCTGTATTAAATCATTAACAGATATTCACACCAATTAACAGAAATAAATTGCGCTAAACCTTGAATTCTGCTTACTTTTGCAAAGTTCTATTTTTAAACACGGGAAGAAGTTTATATGACTGAGGCAACTGCAGAAAAAGAGTTATACGATTATCAAGAAGAAGATTTAAAGAAGATTTTTCATTACCTAAACGAAGCTCCGGATAACTACAATTTACTGTATCAATTACCCACCGGGGGAGGAAAAACTGTGGTTTTTTCTGAAATTGTTCGACGGTATTTACGACAAACCGACAAGAAGGTAATGATTCTGACCCATCGCATTGAGTTGTGCAAACAGACTTCAAAAATGCTCAAGGGTTTTGGTGTGCGTAATAAAATTATAAATAGTAAAGTAAAATCTTTACCCGAAGAAAATGACTACCAATGTTTTGTAGCAATGGTAGAAACGCTTAACAATCGGTTAAACGATGAGGTGGTTGAGGTTTCTAACGTTGGGTTAGTAATTATAGACGAGGCCCATTACAACTCTTTTACCAAACTTTTTAAATATTTTAAAGATTCTTTTATATTAGGTGTTACTGCCACTCCGTTGAGCTCTAACATCAAACTGCCAATGAAAGACAATTACAAAGAACTAGTAGTTGGTCACTCCATTTCTTGGCTAATTGAACACGGCTTTTTGGCACGAGCCAACACCTATAGCTATAACGTTAAACTAAGTTCTCTACAAATTGGTATAAATGGTGATTATACTGTAAAATCATCGGAAGATTTATATACTGATATGGCCATGCAAAACAAACTATTGCATGCCTATGAAGAGCGCTGCAAAGGCACTAAAACACTTATTTTTAACAACGGGATTAACACCTCGTGGTATGTGTATGAAACCTTTAAGCAAGCTGGTTATGAGATTCGTCACTTAGACAATACACACAGCAAACAAGAGCGCAAAGATATTTTAGATTGGTTTCACAACAAGCCCGATGCCATTTTAACTTCTGTAAGCATCTTAACTACCGGCTTTGACGAACCTGATGTAAAAAACATCATTTTAAATCGTGCTACAAAATCACTAACGCTTTACTACCAAATGATTGGGCGTGGTTCAAGGCGTTTGTCTGATAAAAATGAATTTAATGTAATTGATTTAGGTAACAATGCCGCACGTTTTGGTATGTGGGATGCCCCGGTAGATTGGCAGCTTATCTTTGAAAGTCCCGATTATTTTCTTGAAAATATTGTTAGCGATGACACTATAGAGCGTCAGTTTTCATACGAAATGCCTGAAGAGGTACGCAAACTGTTTAAAAATTCAGAAAATATCGATTTTGATATCAAAAAAGAATACACTAAAGCTATTAACAACGGTCGAAAGTCAAAAGAGGTTTTAGACGCATCTATAGAGCAACATGCTCGTATGTGTAAAGAAAATAGTGAAGACATTTTTGACGCTCGTATTTTGGCACAAGAATTAAAAGATGATATTCGCGATCGTGTTAGACGATATTCCTACTGCATTATTAACAACACCAAGAATTATCGCAATTGGCTATTTGAAGATTATTATAGAAAACTACGTTTACGGTTAACGGAAATGTTTAGAGAATAAACAATTTTATTCTACTTCATACACCAAAATCGTATCTTCATCACCTCTAACTAACAACTCGAGTCCACCGTGATTATTCATGTTTTTTAAATCTATAGTAGAATTACCATAGACCGGAAAACCCGAAAATAGTTTCGCTTTACTATCAAATAAATACACTTTATGTGCCTGTGTGTCAGTAATGGTTATATATAATTTATCTTTTATATAAAATATCTTAGGCGCTGTGTATAACCCGTAATCTAAGGAGATTTCCGTTCCTTTTATCGTTAGTTTATTATCAGAAAAGGTAACCAATGTATGAGGAGTTGCATACATTTTGTTTTCAGGTGTAAGCCCCAAATCTTTTTTATGAATTTTACCCTGCTGACTAATCTGCACAAGCTGCCCCTTCTTGTCTGTTGAGGTGAACTGCTTGTTATATACATACCAATCATTATCAGAAAAATCTATTTTTTCTTTTACCGGCACGCGCGTTTGCCCCCGCGGATTTAAAATATGAAGTTTACCTGACTCCTCTGCTACAATAATGTAATCTTTATTACCTATACGATAATGTTTAGGCGCATGCAAAACCGGACTTTTTGTTGACGCAAACTCAAATCCTTTTACCGGTTTTAAATGCTTATCTAACATCGTTAGTTTATCTCCTTGTGTTATAACAAACCGAAAACGCCCATTCTGTGCATAATCAAAAAGAGCCAACGGTTGCGTTATAGGTGCTTTAAACGATTCGTTAAACGGCTTCACCACGTTACCTTCTCTATCTATAATAAAAAACGTATGCGGGGTTACAAAAGCCATCTGAATACGATGATTTTGGTAAATATCAATGGGTTGAATACCTCCTAAAATACGTCCATCTAGTTGTTTTTCCCAGCGCAGTTTCCCATTTTCATCATACACATACAACTTATTTGATTCACCTTGCACCACAATATCGTAGTGTCGTGTGCGCCAATTAATAAAAAACCAAGGGCCGGCAGCTATTTTTTCTTTTAATCGAATACTCTCTATCTGCAATCCACCTTGAGGGGTATGCTCAGATTCTACCGTAGTAAGTAACCCGTTTACATAAGTAAAATTATCGTGGTTAATAAACTGTAAAGCTGCATATTTATAGGCCGCGCTCTTAGCCTTTTTAGTAGCCTCTTCATATTTTTCTGAAGCATTTTTTGTCAGATAACTCAACATATTTTTGGTGATACCCACCAACAATAAAGATGATTTTTCATCTAGTTTATCAGTCATATTTCGGTACGCCTCTCTTTGGGCCAGCACCGTTTTGTTTTGGTAATTATCAATAATATTTTCTAAAGCAGACCTACTCTTGGCAAACACAAAAAATTGGTTTATCTGCGTATAAAATTTGAGATGTCGAATACTGACTAACGGACGCAATGCTTTATAAAAATAATTACTTTTTGAAAAGGCATACACTTTGTAATTTCGGTGAGTATCTATTAATTGGCTAAACGGTTTTAAATCTGTAGCCATTGTAGCCGCTTTTTTTGAACGCAAGACAAAAACAGCTCCTTCTCTATTAAATATTTTTCCTATCTCAACAGAGGCTGACAATAAATCAACTTCTAATTTCGGGTAATTTTCTTTGCGATAAAAAGACAAGTTCTTTTTTATTTTTTCAAAATCATCATAGGTATAACTGTAAAACCCACGTGCACTTAACGGGGTAATTTCAGCCAGCTTGTTAGACTGTGGGTTTGTACCTTTTAGAATTCCTAAAATTTCGTCCTTTTCCGGCAGTGTTACCCCATCTACATGAAAACGATTATTCTGAACAAGCGCATCTAAAGCCACCCAACCTGAAAAATATTTAGAAAACACCGTTGATGCACGCGGTAATAACGCTGAAAAAACACGTTGAAACTGAGGCACATTAACAAATACAGCCGTATTTTTTGCGTCTTCAGAGGTGTACAATTTTTTTAATTCTTCATCAGAAATTAATTGATCAGCAGAAAGACGAACCATGTTCTCTACCACTAACTTCGACGTACCAAAAACAAAAAAGTTATTCAATTTTGCCCCATATAGCGCTTTCCTGTCAAGTTGATAGGTTTTGATTTCCGTTCCATTATAAGTAAACCCCTTTATCTTTTCGTAGCCTATTTTCTGAAGTAAATCGCTTTCGATTGGCGTAATTAAAGTAGCCGCCACTTTGGTTCGTCCCACTCTAGAAAAGCACAACAAACTTTTGTCTGATAAATTTAGCTTTTTGATGGGCTCATAAACAGCTTCAAAATACTGCACTATAGGAAGTGTATGATTTGCTCTTAAAAATGAGTTTTGCTGTAATTGTTGAACTAAATCATTTAAATTCCTCGTTTTTACCACTACGGCTGTTTCACTAGGAACCAGTGAGAGCATAGCCAATGAAGATTTTTGTTGAGGCTGGCACGAGAAAAAGCACACACACACAATTGAAAGGAGAAAGAAAAGCAGTTTTTTCATAAGGCGTTTTCTACAAAGGCAAATATATGCAATATGAGGTTTTTGCATAAAATAAAGCACAAAAAAAGCCTTCATGCATAGCAAAAAGGCTTAAAATTTTGTTTACACTAATTAACTATAGTGCATTCACGTGTTTAGTCAAGTCTGATTTTAAGTGAGCCGCTTTATTCTTATGAATAATATTGTTTTTAGCCAACTTATCTATTTTAGAGATAACTTCAGGGTAAAGTTTCTCTGCTTCAGCTTTGTCAGCTTTTCTGATTTCTTTGATTGCTGTACGTGCTGTTTTGTGTTGATAGCGATTGCGAAGACGACGAGTTTCACTGCTACGTACACGTTTTTTAGCTGATTTGTGATTTGCCATAATTCTCTTATTTCTTTTTGTAGTCCGTAGGGGAATCGAACCCCTGTTACCAGGATGAAAACCTGACGTCCTAACCACTAGACGAACGGACCATTTCTAAATGCGGATGCAAAAATATAACTTATTTTGATTGCCACAAACTTTTCTCAATTATTTTTAGTAGGCTTTTGCAAAAAGCACACGTTGCACAGATGGGTTGCCGGTCAATACGCATTTACCATCTTCTTTTTCAGCATTTAATGGGATGCAACGAATGGTAGCTTTTGTCATTTTTTTTATACGCTCTTCAGTTTCTGTTGTCCCATCCCAATGAGCAGAGATAAATCCCCCTTTCTCTTTCAATACTTTTTTAAACTCATCAAACGTATCAACCTTCGTGATATGTTCATCTCTATACTGTTTGGCTCTCTCAAAAAGTGAAACCTGAATTTCTTCCATAAGGTTTTCTACCGTACTTACCACTTCCTCTTGCGCCACGTACGATTTAGTTAAGGTGTCTCTACGAGCTAACTCTACCGTTCCTTTTTCTAAATCTTTCGGGCCAATGGCAATTCTTACCGGCACTCCTTGCATCTCGTAATGAGCAAATTTCCAACCCGGTTTTTGCGTATCTCGATCGTCAAATTTTACAGAAATACCCTTTTGTCGCAACTGTGCAGCTAATTTTTTAGCCACTATAGACACCTCAGCCAGTTGTTCCTTGTTTCTATAAATTGGTACAATGGCCACTTGAATAGGAGCCAATTTAGGTGGCAACACCAATCCGTGGTCATCACTATGTGTCATAATAAGCGCGCCGATTAAACGGGTAGAAACACCCCAACTAGTAGACCACACGTGGTTTAGCTTTCCCTCTTTAGAGGTGTATTGTACATCAAAAGCCTTGGCAAAATTCTGCCCTAAAAAGTGTGAGGTACCGGCTTGAAGCGCCTTACCGTCTTGCATTAACGCCTCAATACAAAAGGTTTCTTCTGCTCCGGCAAAACGTTCGCTTTCTGTTTTAATGCCTTGTATTACAGGAATACCCATAAAATTCTCCACAAAATCGGCATACAGGCTATTTATCATTTTAGTCTCTTCAACAGCTTCTTCTTTGGTGGCATGTGCTGTGTGACCTTCTTGCCACAAAAATTCAGCTGTTCGTAAAAACAAACGAGTACGCATTTCCCAACGTACCACATTGGCCCATTGGTTAATTTTTATTGGCAAATCGCGATATGACTGAATCCATCCCTTATACGTGTTCCATATAATAGCTTCAGAAGTGGGACGAACTACTAATTCTTCCTCCAGTTTTGCCTCCGGATCTACCATTAACTTAGACGGGTTATCAGGGTCGTTTTTTAAGCGATAGTGTGTAACCACTGCACATTCTTTGGCAAAGCCTTCAGCATTTTTTTCTTCAGCTTCAAACATGCTTTTCGGTACAAATAGCGGAAAATAGGCATTTTGATGGCCTGTTTCTTTAAACATTCCGTCTAATTTGCGTTGCATTTTTTCCCAAATAGCATAGCCGTGGGGCTTAATGGTCATACAACCACGTACTTGTGAGTTTTCTGCTAAATCTGCAGCAAGTACTAATTCGTTATACCATTTAGAATAATCTTTATTTCGAGGGGTAAGTTTCGCAGCCATAATTTGGCACAAATGTTGTATTTATGTTAACGGTTTCCGTTTTCGGACAAAAATAATTAATTTTAATCATCACACAATAAAAAAGATAGGTTATGCGGTTCTTTACAAAAAACATATCATCAAAAATAGCCTGCATAGGTGTGCTTATGAGCGTTTTTCTGTTAAGCGCTTGCGGAACATATACCAATGCGGGATACGACGGCATTTATTCACAAAATACACCTCAAATAAATAATTCAGAAGGGCAGTACGTGTCTCAACCTCAACAAGAGGCTTATCAGCAAAATAACAATGCTAACTATGAAGATTACTTTGCGCGCCAAAGTAATTTAATTGCTGACGCACGTCAACAAATGAGTTATGACGCTAACGATGTTTTCACGAATCCTGACAATTATTCATCTACACAAGGTGATTCACTCTCTGCCGAGCAGACCGGAAGTGCTTATACCCTCAATAACGCTTCTTGGGGAGCCAATCCACAAAATGTAAATATAAACTATTATACATCGCCCAGGGCTGGTCTATACTATTCTCCTTATTACAGTTATTACAACTCTTATTATGATCCATATGATTTTTGGTATTGGAGAGATTTTTATAACCCATGGTGGGGATACTCTTATTATCCCTTTTACAGTCCATGGCGTTATAATGGTTTTTGGGGATGGCCTAGCTGGGGCTTAGGATTTGGGTTTGGTTCATTTTATGGCGGATATTATCACTACCCATATTATGCGTATGCCAATCCATACTACCCATACAGCCCTTCTTACCACTATGGCAGAAGGGGATACAGAAGCTATCGCACTGACGGTGTAAGAAGAAGTACTAACCGCAGATTAACTACCAATGCTACCTCCGGCAACAGACGTTATAACTCTAGAGGTACTCGTAGTACTACCCAACAAAGACGTACGACAACCGGTAATAATGTGTCTAAAAGAATTAGAAATCCAAAGCACATAAACGCTACTAGAAGGAGGACTAACAACTTCCGCAACAACAGTAGAACCCAACAAATACAGCGTAGAGCCACACGCAGTAGGAGAAGTTACAACACCACCCAAAGAAGACAACAAACCCACACCAAGTCCACGCGTAGCAAATCTACAACCCATAAAACCTATAAAAGACCTACAAGAACTTATCGCCGTACAACTACTCGTAAAAGAACAACCACTTTTCACCCAACACGTACTCGAAGTGTAAATACTTCTCACCGCAGTGGGCGTTCAACAAGGTCGAGAGGCAGATAAACCCACTCTATGAAAACTCCCTGGAAACATTCATTTAGTGTAAAATTATAAATTATTGCTATGAAAAAGATTTTTTTATTAATTGGTTTACTATGTCAAATACCCCTTGTAAAAGCACAAGACATAGCTGACGCCGTTCGTTATTCATCTAGCCAACTAGATGGTACTGCTCGATTTGTTTCTATGGGAGGAGCTTTTGGGGCACTGGGTGGCGACTTGTCATCCTTAAAAATAAACCCCGCCGGATCAGCCGTATTTTTAACCAACCAAGCCGCCTTTTCTTTAGGGCTTAATGCCTATAAAAATGAAACAGACTACACCGATGGGAACAATTCATACCGCAACAATTATTTTGATTTAAACCAAGCGGGAATTGTGTTTGTTTTTGACAATCAGAATACCCAAGCGGCTGTTTCTAAACTAACTTTTGGGATTACATACGACCGTACCAACAGCTATAAAAACCGTTTTAATGCTGTAGGGAGTAGTAATGAGTCTATTCACACTATGTTTATGAATTTTGCGCAAGGAGTTCCATTAGACTTGTTTACGACTCAAAATGGTGAAACTTTATCTGACCTATACAGTTATTTGGGAAGCGCCGATTTTTCTAGTCAAGGGTTTAACAACAACCGATTACAAACAGCCTATTTAGGATATGAAGCATATATATTTGATGCGGTTGACCCGTCTGATATGAACAACACCGCGTACATTTCTAATGTTACCGGAAGTACTTTTAACCATGTATATCACAATTACACAGAAGGATCAAACGGAAAGCTTACCTTTAACGGGGGATTAGAAATACAGAAATGGCTATACCTAGGGGCCAACCTTAATTTACATTTTATTGACTATCACCGTACTACTATTTTAAATGAATATATTCCAAATTCTAATACCATTAACGAAATTAATTTTGTAAATGATTTAGATACCAAAGGAAACGGATTCTCTTTTCAAGTAGGAGGTATAGCCCGTTTAAATAACATTTTTCGTGTAGGTGTTTCATACCAATCTCCTACTTGGTATAAAATTTCAGATGAAACCTCTCAACTTCTTCGCACAAATCATGCTACTTTAGGTGATGCTATTGCCAATCCGCAAGTAACCAATGTTTTTCCTGATTACAACCTGCGTACCCCCGGAAAGATTACCGGAAGTTTGGCAGCCGTATTTGGCAAATCGGGGCTTTTAAGTTTTGATTATTCATATAAAAACTATGCCAACACCAAGTTTACTTCTCCCGGATTTGATTTTGTAAACAACAACATTGGCAATCTGTTGCAAGGAGTATCTACTTATAGTTTAGGCGGAGAATATCGCATAAACAGAGTTAGTCTACGCGGCGGATTTCGGTATCAAGACAGCCCTTATAAAGATCATAGAATAGGAGATTTGCACAACTATTCTGCAGGGATAGGATACGATTTTGGAGGCGTAAAACTAGATTTTGCCTATGCCTTGGCACACAGAAATTACAATACACAGCTATTACACACCGGATTTACCAACCAAGCGCATATTAAAAATGATCTTTCTAGTTATGTGCTCACCCTATCTTATGCACTGTAAGAAAAATTAAACCGCAAAATAAAAGCCGGATTTGCAATTGCAAATCCGGCTTTCTAATTCGGTATTCGTAGTAGTAATCGTTCTTTAAATATCTTCAAAGCTTACGTCGGTAAAACTATTTTGTACTTTTTCTTCAACCGGAGTTTCTTTTTCAGCAGAATAGCCTTCTTCTTGATGATTACTAATCACCTCTTCTCCACGTTCATTGATAATGAAAGAAGTCATGTCATTTAGAATATCTGTAAATTCTGCAAAATCTTCTTTATACAAGAAAATCTTGTGTTTTTTAAAGTAAAAAGAACCATCTTCATTGGTAAATTTTTTACTTTCCGTAATGGTTAGGTAATAATCATCTGCTTTTGTAGTTCTTACGTCAAAGAAATAAGTGCGTCTTCCTGCCCTCAGCACTTTTGAATACACACCGTGTTTATTATCATTTTCATTCATAATCTAAGTAGGTTTTATACCGTTACGGCACCAAAAATGATAAAAAAAACAATCTTAAACAAAAAAAATATCACTCATCTTCCTCACTGAGTTGCTTTTCATAAAGTTCTTGATAAAATCCTCCATTCTTAACAAGGGTTTTATGGGTGCCATATTCAACAATTTTTCCTTTGTCTAACACCATTATTTTATCGGCATCTTTTACAGCTGATATACGGTGACTTACAATAATGGTTGTTTTTTCTTTAGATACTTTGCGTAAATTATGCAAAATCTGTTTCTCTGTTTCCGTATCTACCGCCGACAAACAATCGTCAAAAAGAAATATTTTAGGGTCTTGAATAATAGCTCTAGCAATGGAAACACGTTGTTTTTGCCCCCCCGAAAGGGTTAATCCACGTTCTCCTAGCACCGTATCATATCCTTTTTTAAAATCTATTATACTATCGTGAATCACGGCTTCTTTTGCAGCTCGTATTACATCCTTATCACTGGCCTTTGCATTGCCAAACCGAATGTTGTCTTTTATCGTATCGCTAAACAAAAAGGTATCTTGTGGCACATAGCCTATGGCATTACGCAAATCTTTTAAATTGAGCTGCGCTATGGGTACATCATCTATCAACAGCGCCCCAGATTGCACGTTGTATAGTCTGCCTATGAGTTCCATTAAAGTAGATTTTCCGGAACCTGTTTTGCCAATAACTGCCAGTGTTTCTCCTTTTTTTACAGAAAATGAAACATTATCTAGCGCCTTTATATGCGTGTCTTCATAAATGAATGTAATATTTTTAAACGTAATATTTCCTACAATTTCATTATGAATTTCGCTTCTGTTAAAAATCTCCGGTTTTACCTTCAAGAATTCATTAATACGTTTTTGAGAAGCCTCGGCTTGTTGAATCATGGTGGTAATCCACCCCACACTAGTTACCGGCCAAATAAGCATGTTTACATATAGCAAGAACTCAACAATAGTCCCAACATTCTCAATCTGACCATTAATATATTGCTGCCCTCCAATATAAAGCACCAAAATATTACTACTACCAATAAGCAGGGCAATAAGGGGCATAAAAAAGGCGCGCATTTTAGCCAAATCAACCTGTTTTTCTTTACTCTCATCAGCCAATTGTGAAAAATCAGCATCTGTTTGCCCCTCCATATTATACGACTTAATGACTGTTATTCCGCTAAAGCTTTCTTGCGTAAATGTACTTAGTTTAGATAAATATTCTTGCACCACCGTACTTCGTTTATGAATGGCTTGGCTTAGCCTATAAATCAAAAAAGAAAGTATCGGAAACGGAATAACGGTATACAGGGTTAAAAGAGGAGCGCGATCTAGCATATAGATGATAACCACTATAAACATAGTAACCGTAGATACACTATTCATCAATGCAGGTCCCAAATAAAGACGCACTTTAGAAACGTCTTCACTAATTCTATTCATCAAATCACCGGTACGATTTCTTTTGTAAAAATTAAGCGATAAGTTTTGGTATTGAGCGTACACCTCATTTTTTAAATCAAATTCTATGTGTCTTGAAACCACAATAAAAGTTTGACGCATCAAAAAGGTGAATAAGGCAGAGAGTAAAGCCACCCCTACAATTAAAAGCAAAATATTGAACAACTTATGGTGATATACCGAAGTATCAGTCAGGGTACCGTTTAATCGCTCTGTAATTAAATCGGTGGCCGACCCTACAAATTGAGGTACATATATTGCAAAAAGGCGTGCCAAGACAGTAATAACCAGTCCTAGAAGCAGTTTCCACTTATATTTTACAAAATATTTATTGAGGTATCGTAATGCTTTCATAGCTTATTTATCAAAAGCCGCACTAATCAAAAAGAGACGCCTATGACGGGCTAAAAAGCAGCATTTTGAAAGCACAAAGATACCGATTTCACCCCGATTATTAATACCTCAACAAATTAGATTTAATAGCCTTTCTAATTAACCCAAAAAACATCAAAAAATTGTTCATAGTAATTTTCAAAAATTGTTCAATAAAAAAGTAGTATTTTTGCAGCCTGTTTTTATTTACAACTTATTTTAAAACGTTCTTCTCTTTCGGCTTATGTTAACACGACGACATATTAGGGTAAAAGTAATGCAGTCTTTATATGCCATGTGGCGCGACCAAAATGCCAATATACCGGCTGCAAAAAAATTTCTCAACAAGAGCATAGCTGATATGTATGGCTTGTTTTTGCTAGATATTTCTTTACTCATAGAAACTAAAGAACAAGCCAAAGAATATTACGAACGAGTGCGCACCAAATATTTTGCCACCGAAGAAGATATCAATCCCAACCTCAAATTTATTAACAACCGTATTCTTGCAAAGTTTGAAGAATCGGCAGGTTTTAATGAGTTGTTAGAGAAAAAGAAACTGAACAATTGGCGTAGAGAACCTGGATATGTTCAGCTAATTTGGGAAGAATTGCGCCAATCTGATTTATATAAAAGCTATACCGCCACACGCGAGTCTTCTTTTAAAGAAGACAAAGATTTTATGGTTCAGTTTTTTAAAGAGATTATTGCTCCTAACCAAAAGCTATACGACTATCTAGAAGACACCAAACTTACGTGGGTAGATGATTTTCCTATTGTAAACACGGCTTTGGTAAAAACCTTAAAAAAGATGAAGGCAGCTTTGCCTTTTCAGCTGCCCAATCTCTTTAAAAATGAAGAAGACCAACAGTTTGCACTAACATTATTTAATAATACACTACGATATCAACACGATTTTGACGAGAGTATTAGCAAAAAAACACCTAATTGGGATAAAGACAGACTAGCTGAAATAGACGCTATTCTTATTAATATGGCTTTGTGCGAGTTTATGTATTTTCCTTCTATTCCGGTAAAGGTAAGTATCAACGAGTATTTAGAAATTTCTAAAGAATACAGTACTCCTAAGAGCAGCGTATTTATCAATGGGGTTTTAGACAGAATATCAAAAGATTACAAAAAAGAGGGAAAATTAAATAAAATGGGAAGAGGACTGATGTAGTGCCCCATTTTTTTATAAATTTGACTCATAACATCATGAATCTATAAAATTAAATCAATATGAAAAAAATAGTGCTATTCTTTGCCGCTGTGGCTATGCTTAGCCTCACCTCTTGCAAAAATAACGACGCCTCTAAAAAATTAGTTGTCAACAAAGAATCTATTGCTGCAGCCAAAGCTAAGGCGCTTGCTGCTAATGAGTTTCCGGTTATTACCTTTAAAAAATCTACTTTTGATTTTGGCGATGTAGAAGAAGGTAAAGTGGTTACCCATATATTTCATTTTACCAATACCGGTAGCGCCCCATTAAAAGTAATGTACGCAAAACCCAGTTGTGGATGTACCATCTCTGACTGGTCTAAAAAACCCATAGCACCCGGGGATAAAGGGTCTGTAACCGTAAAATTTAATTCTAGAGGAAGGCAGGGCACACAACGCAAAAGTGTTCGTTTAACCACCAACACCAAAAACGGAAATGAAACCCTGCACTTTACGGCAAATGTTATAAAAAAGTAACCCTATAAATAAACAGAATATCTATGAAAGGTTTGGGCGGGTTTTTACCCCTAATTTTAATCGTTGCTGTCTTTTATTTTTTTATGATAAGACCGCAAATGAAACAGCGAAAAAAAGAGAAAGAATTTTCTAAAAGCCTAAAAAAAGGCGACAAAGTAGTCACCAAAAGTGGCATTTATGGCAAAGTAGTAGACTTTAGCGATAAAAACGACACCGTGGTTATTGAAACCGGTGCCGGAAAAATCACTTTTGATCGTTCTGCCATTTCTTTAGAAATGAGCGAGAAGCGCAACAAAGCGTTAACCGCCGATAACAAATAATCATCATCGGTAAAATATTGTAATAAAAAAGCTGCTCTTTAAAGCAGCTTTTTTTTATTGACTTCGTATATCATTCGTTATTTTTGATGGCGTTGTGCAGTTAATTCAGCAATTTTTATCACCACCTCTGTAGCTTTCTGCATACTCTCTACCGGTACAAACTCATAACGTCCGTGAAAGTTGTGTCCACCTGCAAAAATATTAGGACAAGGAAGCCCCATAAATGAAAGTTGAGCTCCGTCTGTACCCCCGCGAATAGGACTAATTTCAGGCTCTACCCCTACCTCTTTCAGCGCCTCTTCAGCAATATCTACGATATGTTTTACCGGCTCTATCTTTTCGCGCATATTAAAGTATTGATCTTTAATTTCTAGCTGAATAACTTCTTTTCCATATTGCTCATTAATTTCTTCAGCCAAATCGCGCATTACTTTTTTTCGCGCTTCAAAATGCTCTTTGTCAAAATCGCGAATAATGTATGTCAAGGTAGTTTTTTCTACCCTTCCGTTTACCTGAATAAGATGGAAAAAACCTTCGCGTCCTTCGGTATGTTCAGGCGTTTCTAATCTAGGTAATGAGCGAATAAAATCTTGCGCAATATATTGGCTGTTTACCATAATGCCTTTTGCATACCCCGGGTGTACGATTTTTCCTTTTACCGTCACAACGGCTCCGGCTGCATTAAAGTTTTCATACTCCAGCTCGCCTATTCTACTACCGTCCATAGTATAAGCCCAAGAAGCTCCAAATTTTTCTACATCAAATTTATGTGCTCCACGACCAATCTCTTCATCTGGAGTAAAACAAACACGAATAGGACCATGTTTAATTTCCGGATGATTAATCAAGTATTCTACTGCTGAAACAATCTCCGTAATTCCGGCCTTATCGTCTGCTCCTAAGAGCGTTGTTCCATCAGTAGTTATAAGGGTTTGTCCTTTATAAAGCAACAGGTCTTTAAATTCATCCGGTGATAAAACAATGCCTTCCTCTTCATTAAGTACAATGTCTTTCCCATCATAGTTTTCTACAATTTGCGGGTTTACCCCTTTTCCGGTAAAATCAGGTGAGGTATCAAAATGAGACACAAAACCAATGGTAGGAACTTCGTGCGAAACATTGCCGGGCAAAGTAGCCATCACATAAGCGTTTTCATCAATTTCGGCATCGGTAAGCCCAATTTGTTTTAACTCTTCAACCAATTTGTTGGCCAAATTCCATTGTTTTTCTGTACTAGGGGTGGTGTTACTATTCGGATCGCTCTCCGTATCAATAGTTACATATCCCTTAAAACGTTCAATAAGATGTTGTTTTTCTATCATATTTGGTGGTATTACTAATTAAGCGGTAACTTTATGTATGGTTACACAAAAACGCATTGGTTTTCAGTACGCCAAAATTACGGATTTACAATTCCTCAACAAAGGCTTTCATAATTTTCGTGGTATTTAGAATTGGTTTATTTTTGCCCAAACCAACCCGCTATGTATAAATCACTCATCCGACCGTTGCTTTTTAAGTTCGATCCGGAAAAAATTCATCATTTTACTTTTTCTTTTTTACATTTTGCCTTCAAAATTCCTGGGGTAAAACAATTTACTGCACATAAATTTATTGTGGAAGATGAATTGCTTACACGTGAGGTGTTCGGTTTAAAATTTAAAAATCCGGTGGGATTGGCTGCCGGGCTCGACAAAGATGCCAAACTGTTTAACGAATTAGGCGGATTGGGGTTTGGATTTGTTGAAATTGGAACCGTAACGCCTAAAGCACAGCCGGGAAATCCTAAAAAACGATTGTTTAGGCTTCGAAAAGATACGGCGCTTATTAACCGTATGGGGTTTAACAACGAAGGAGCCGCCGCCGCTGCCAACCGACTTAGAAAAAAGCATCAAAATATATTAATTGGGGGTAATATTGGCAAAAATAAAATTACCCCTAATGAAAAAGCGGTAGACGATTACACCCAATGTTTTACAGCTCTTTATGAGGTGGTAGATTATTTTGTAGTGAATGTAAGCTCGCCCAACACGCCTAATTTACGCGAACTACAAGACAAAGAGCCGCTTACTCAACTCTTAAACACTCTGCAAAAACTCAACCGCCAAAAAGCGTCTCCTAAACCTATTCTATTAAAAATTGCTCCTGATTTAACTAACAATCAGCTACTTGATATAATTGATATTGTAAAATCTACCCAAATTAGTGGAGTGATTGCAACCAATACCACTATTGCCCGTAAAGGATTGAAATCTGACCATAAAACCGAAGTTGGGGGGCTAAGCGGCATCCCTTTAAAAAATCGATCTACAGAAGTTATTCGGTTTTTAGTCGAAAAGAGCAATCATGCTTTTCCTATTATTGGGGTGGGAGGCATACATTCTGCAGAAGATGCGTTAGAAAAAATAAAAGCCGGGGCTTCTTTGGTACAACTTTATACCGGATTTATATATGAGGGACCACGACTAGTTAAAACTATCAATCAGGCTATTCTCAACGCCACAGAAAAGGGCTATTTGTAATGGCATCTATTTGCACAAATGGTTTTCACAACCCTTTTTCTTTAGTATATTTGACCTATGGACAGCCTCAAACTCATTGAATGCCCGCGCGACGCCATGCAAGGCATTAAAACTTTTATTCCTACCGAAGAGAAAGTCAACTACATTCAAGCATTATTGCGCTGTGGATTTGACACCCTAGATTTTGGCAGTTTTGTATCGCCTAAGGCCATTCCACAAATGGCAGACACTGCTAACGTATTAGCGCAACTAGACTTGTCTCAAACACAAAGCAAATTATTGGCCATTGTAGCCAATGTTCGCGGTGCCGAAGATGCAGCCAAACATCCTGAAATTAATTATTTGGGCTATCCTTTTTCTATTTCAGAGAATTTCCAAATGCGTAACACGCATAAAACCATCGCTCAATCTGTAGCTATTCTTAACGAAATTTTGAACATTGCCGATAAAAATCAAAAAGAGGTGGTGGCTTATCTTTCTATGGGATTTGGAAACCCTTATGGAGACCCATGGGATGTTGAAATTGTAGGAGAATGGACGGAAAGGTTATCGACTATGGGTGTAAAAATATTGTCTTTGTCTGATACAGTAGGTTCTTCTGATGCCGAAACCATTACCTACTTATTTTCACATCTTATCCCTAAATATCCTGCTATTGAGTTTGGGGCTCATCTTCACACCACTCCCAATTCTTGGTATGAAAAAGTTAACGCAGCCTACACTTCCGGATGCAGAAGGTTTGATGGCGCTATTAAAGGGTTTGGTGGATGCCCCATGGCTAAAGACGAGTTAACCGGAAATATGCCTACCGAGAAGATGCTATCCTACTTTAACGCACAAAAAGCAAACACAAATCTAAAAATGACTAGCTTTGAATCGGCTTATAACGTAGCTACCGATGTATTTCAACGATACACCTAAAAGTAAGATTACTTAAAGAAACCTTTCTTACCTAGAAGTGCTTGTACTTTTTTTTGTTCAAAAATACCCGGAAAGATTTCTTCTAAAATTACCGCATATTCGCAATCTATATTTAAAGCCTTTTTTAGGTGAAGAATACCTAACTTTTCATCGGTTAAAGACAAGTATAACCCTGCTAACCGGTATTCAATTTCTGCGGTATGAGGATAGTATTGGCAAGCTTCTTCCATTACATTCAGCGCTTCTTCCAGTTGATGTAATCCAATAAGCGCATCCCCACGGGTAATCCATGTTTCAAAATCATAATTACCGAGCTCCATGCTTTTACGAAGTCCCTTTTCGGTTTCCTTAAACCGCTTCAAAAATCGATTTATACGGGCATATCGTTCCCAATACGATACATTTTCTTCATCTATGGCAATAGCTTTTTCTACATAATATAGTGCTTGCCTATACTGTTTTCGGTCAAAATAGAAATCTGTAATAGCCATCCACGTTTTGTCTAGTAATGGATCCTCTTGCAAAGCTTTGTTGTAATACTCTAATGCATAAATCGGGTTATTACTTTTTTCATAGCATTTTCCGATACGCAAGTACGCAAAAGCGGTTGGATCTTCTAGTTCTAACGTTGTTTCATAAGAAAATATGGCTTCTTCATAACGCTCTAATTTCTCTAAAACCTTCGCTTTTTCCATATGAGCTCCTACAAACTCATCATCTGATATAACGGCAAAGTCAAAGCTAGTCAAAGCTCTTTCATAATCTTTGAGTTGCATATATTGCAACCCCACCTGATGCCAGGCAATTTCTGAATAAGGATGCTTGTCTAAAAAGGCATTTAGAAATTCTATAGCTTGCTTTGGTTGTTCTAAAAAGTCAAAACAAAAAATAATATTATACAATGCAGCCGAGTCCTCCTCATCGTTTTCTAAGCACTGCATAAAGTAATATTTTGCCTGTTCATAATCTTCCATAAACATGTACTCCATCGCAATCAACGACGGAATTTCGTCATCATCTTCTAACATTTCTGCGGCCGATTTTAATAAATTGGCGGCTTCTTCATGCCTATCTTGTTTAGACAACACACTGGCTTTATGAATGTAAACATCAGGGTTAGAGGCCTCAAGTTCATACAAAGCATTCAACATAGAATCTGCCTGCTCTATCTTGTTTTCAAACAACAGTATTTCTATTTTTAACAGCTTTAAAGCTGAAGAATCGGGATGTTGAGACAGCGCTATTTTTACCGCTTTCTGCGCTAATGCCATTTTTCCTACCTCTAGGTAGTGCCCAATGATAAGTTCGAATTCATCCGAATCGAAAAACAAGACATCATTGGTTTTCAACATGCTTTCAAACCGTGTTAACGGAAAATCTTGCCCCCCGGCGTGATCAAATTCCATCATAAAAAATCATTTGATTTCTATAAGCTAAATATACCGTAATAAACCTGTTGTTTTACCGACAACAAAACTGGCTTGTCAACAAAATAATTAACAGGTTTATTTTAAACGATTTAAAATTTGAAGGATTTTTGCGCACCCTTTTCGTATTTCTTCCTCAGATATGGTAAGTGGTGGCGTAATGCGTACGGCTCGTTTTTCAAACAAAAGCCAAAATAAAATCAAGCCTTCTTTATCTGCTTCTAAAATAAGCCGGTTAGCTATTTCTGCAGAAGACATAATTAAGCTTAGCATTAGTCCTTTACCTCTAATTTCTTTTATATATCTATGTTGCAACAATTCTCTAAACAGCTTTTCTTTCTGCAACACATCAGCCATTAAAGAAGTGTGTAATACTTCTTTTAATACGGCTAATGAAGCGGCGGCTACCACCGGATTTCCTCCAAAAGTGGTGATGTGCGCCATTTCAGGATTTTCACGCAATGTATCCATTATTTCTGCACTGGCTACAAAAGCACCCACGGGCAACCCGCCAGCCATTCCTTTACCTATTGCCATAATATCGGGCACTATCCCATAATGCTCATATCCAAAAAGCTTTCCTGTCCGACCAAATCCGGGTTGAATTTCATCTAAGATGAGTAGTGCACCGGTTTCTTCGCAACGTTTTTTTACTTTTTGAAGGTAGTTATCGTTTGGCATCACAAAACCTGCTCCTCCTTGAATCGTCTCTAAAATAACTCCGGCCGTTTTTGAAGTAATTTTTTCCAGCTCTTCTTCTACATTAAAACCGATGTATGAAATTTTAGGAATAAGCGGCTCAAAAGGTTTTTTTCTTTCTTCTAAACCCATTAAACTCAATGCCCCCATTGTATTACCGTGATAGGCTTGCTTAGCCGCAACAATTTCTTGTCGGCCGGTATACCTCCGCGCTAACTTCAATGCTCCTTCTATTGCTTCGGTTCCACTATTTACGAGATACACTTTAGCCTGAGGAATGTCTATATTTTGAGCTAGTAATTCTGCGTACTCTACTGCCGGGCCTTGCGCATATTCGCCATAAACCATTACGTGTAAATACCGCGCTGCTTGCTGTTGAATAGCTGCAACCACCTTAGGGTTACAATGTCCTAGGCTACAAGCTGAAACACCGGCTACAAAATCTAAATATTCTTTTCCGGAAGTGGTGTACAAATAACTCCCTTTAGCATAGTCTACCTCTACCCCTAAAGGATGTGTACTGGTTTGGGCTTGGTACTTTAAAAATTTTTCTTTCATCTTCTTCACCACGAAAGTTACCTTTCTCTCTTCTATAAATTAGTTAACCGAAAATTATTTTTTATCGGTCTTTTTTGACGCTGAATCCAATTTCATCTTCAGTTTCGGTTTTTCTCGTATAGAATCTCTCACTTTAAATTGAAGTTTTTTCTGCTGCGTTTTAACCGAATCTGTTTCTATTGAATGATCTTGAAGTATTTCAGGCGTTAACCGCGATTTCTCATTCATAAGCGGCTGATTTCGATCTTTAGGAGAACCAAAAAAGCGCTCAACCTTAGGCAATGGAATACCTCGTATTTTTGGTAACGTTATAGGCGGATCTCCTTCAAACAATTGTTCTTTACTCAATATACGTTCATCACCTCGCCAATTAAAACCACGCAGTTTTCTTGCATTTTTAGGAAGGTTACTCGGCACATAAGACACGGCATCGGGCTGTTCTTTATACGTCACAGAGCGTATCTCCTTATCTTCAAAAGTAATTCTTATAGCCGAAGCAATGGCTTTATTAATGGCTTGCAATACTCCCTCTTTATTGCGATAATAAAAAATAGTTTCGGTATTTTTTATAAAATTGGCCTCTGTAAGTTCATTATCGGTAAACAACCCGTACATGTATTTTCCCTTTACTTGGTTATATCCACCTAGCGTATCTTTTTGGATGAGAAAAGCGTGGTCATATACACTCAGTGAGTCTAATTTATTGGTCAGTGTATCGCTAAAGATTTTTATCGTATCACCGGTAAGCTGGTTTAATCCTGAAAAGACAATTGGTTGACCTATCATCTTTGTTATGCCTTTATCTTCCCTAACAAAAATAGAATCACAACATCCGTTCATATCCTTTTTATAAAATCGAGCGTTGTAAAAAGCACGTAAAATTCTGTGGTCCGGTTTGCCGGTAACCATCAACGTATCGCTGTGTATAAAGATACTGTCTTGCCCTTGCTTTTTAGCCACATAAGCTCGTTTCGTAATAAAAACTGAATCTTTATCTCGATAGACCTCTGCATAATTACCATACACTACAGACTGGTTAGCGGTATCTATCACCTTGATGTTATTGGTGGCTGATGCAAAATGCGTTTTTCGGTTAAAGTAAATACTATCGCCCTTAAGTATGCGATTATCATAAAAGACCGTAGCTTTTTTTACAAAATTTCCGTAGTACTTATGCGTATCGTAAAAACCACGTTCGCAATACACTTTATATTTTTTACCGGTAATGGTTGTCGGTCCGTACAAATAGGCCTTCCCGGTTTGTGTATAAAAATCTATGTGATCAGAATGAATAGTATCTTGATCGTTTTTAACCACCACATTATCTAAAAAAGAATATTTCTTTTGATTGGCGTAATAACGTCCTACGCGGCTGGTAATAACACTAGTACTATCGCGTACCGTACCTCCGCTTCGGTAAAAAGCCTCTTGTTTCTGTCGACTAAAAAATAAACTATCTGTAGTAAGTGTTGTAGTGGGCGTTTGCAATTGAACGTGATTACTAGCAAAAGCAAAACGCGTTTTACCATCATACTCTGCATAGCCACTCGTAAGTGTAATCGTATCGCCTTGTACCATTTTTACATGGCCGGAAGCTCTAAAAAAATTATCTTTCTTATAAAAAATAGCCTGATCGCACCACACTTTTATCCCTTCGTGGGTAAAAGTAACCTGTTGGTCATTTACCTCATACATAAGCAACGCACCCGGATATTTTGCTTCATTTTTAAGGGTGCGTTCGCTGGTATACTTAATCTGTTTCTCTCCTTTTTGTTGAGCGTATATTACTCCTCCAAAATTGCACACGAGAACACCGATAAGAAAGAGTACCTTTTTCAAAACGTATAAGGGCTTATCTGGCTATAGTATAGCCGTAATTTAGCGATTTATGGTTTGCTTTCTATCAGGACCAACAGAAACAATCTTAACCGGAACACCTACATATTTTTCTATAAAAGCAATATAGTCTGAAAATGTTTTAGGAAACGCGGCAGTGTCTGTTACGGCCGTAAGATCTTCACTCCAACCCGGAAGCGTGGTATATACCGGGGTAACCTCTTCTTTATTTATAGAAAAGGGCAAGTGTTTAATTTCTTTTCCTTGATGTTGATAGGCTGTACATACTTTAAGTTGCTTAAAACCACTTAAAACATCGCCTTTCATCATACAAAGTTGGGTTACACCATTAAGATTAACCGTATATTTTAGTGCTACTAGGTCTAACCAACCACATCGTCTAGGGCGTTTAGTGACGGCTCCAAATTCATTTCCTTTTTTAGCCATTAAAGCACCGGTTTCATCTTCTAGTTCAGTCGGAAAAGGGCCGTTGCCCACTCGGGTAGTATAGGCTTTAAAAATACCGTATACTTCGCCTATTTTATGTGGAGCTACCCCCAATCCGGTACAGGCCCCGGCAGCGGTAGTATTACTAGAGGTAACATAGGGATAGGTGCCAAAATCAATATCGAGCAATGAACCTTGTGCCCCCTCTGCCAAGATTGTTTTACCGGCTGCTTGTTCCTCATTTATATATGCTACTGAATCTATAAATCGAAGTGTCTTTAATACTTCTACACTTTCAAAAAATTCAGCTTCCAGTTCTTTTAGATCATATTGAATATCTGCATTATAATTGGCCAGCATACGCTCATGCTTATCGGCTAATTTGCGGTATTTTGTTTTCCAATCAGCTAGTTCAAAATCACCTATACGAAAACCATTTCTTCCGGTTTTGTCCATATAAGTAGGGCCAATTCCTTTCAACGTTGAGCCTATTTTTGCTTTTCCTTTAGAGGCTTCTGAGGCTGCATCTAACAATCGGTGTGTGGGTAAGATGACATGGGCTCTCTTAGACAGTAAAATTTTCGATTTATAGTCTATATCAAATTTGTCTAGACTCTCTAGCTCTTGTCTAAAGACTACCGGGTCTATTACCACGCCGTTACCCACCAAGTTAAGCGCTTTGGGGTGAAAAATTCCGGAAGGAATGGTACGCAAAACATGTTTAATTCCTTCAAACTCTAAGGTGTGCCCAGCATTGGGACCACCTTGAAAACGCGCTACAATGTCATACCCTTTGGTAAGTACGTCAACCACTTTTCCTTTACCTTCGTCGCCCCATTGCAGGCCGAGTAGCAAGTCTACTGCCATAAAACTATTCTTTGGATGTGTTTTTCTTTGTGCCGTAAAAGTATAATGAATGGTTACTAATATCCAAATCAAATACTTCTTCTATTGTTTTTTTTATTGCTCCAATTCTCGGGTCGCAAAACTCTATAACTTCTCCTGTATCGGTTAAGATTACATGATCGTGTTGTTGGTCAAAATACGATTTCTCATATTGCGCCTGATTTTTACCAAACTGGTGTTTACGCACCAAACCGCATTCTAACAAAAGTTCTATCGTATTATAAAGTGTGGCTCGGCTCACTCTATAATTTTTATTTTTCATAATGATATAAAGCGATTCTATATCAAAGTGTCTATTTTGATTATAGACCTCGTGCAAAATAGCAAAACGCTCGGGTGTCTTGCGATGTGCGTTCTCTTCCAAAAACTTGGTAAAGACGTTTTTTACAACAGCCTGGTCGTTTTCTCGTTTTTCTGTACTCTTCATAATTTTGCAAATTTAAGGTTTATTCGCGGGTTACCTTATCTATTCCATCTATTTCTTTTAGCCTGTGAATTAGTTTTTTAAGAATTGTATTATTTTTCACTTTCAGGGCTATTTTTCCTTCAAATAAGTTTTCTTTACTCTGAAAAGAGATTGATTGCATATTTACATGTAAGTTTTTAGAAATTACGCCGGTTACCGCACTCACTAATCCTAAATTATCCAATCCATTAAGCTTAATAACCGCTCTAAACTCTTCTTGGGAAGAATCTATCCACTTAGCCTTCATTATTCTATATGCATAATTACTCTGCATCTGAATAGCATTGGGGCAATTTTTCTTGTGTATTTTCAATCCTTCGTTAACCGTAAGAAAGCCAAACACATCATCTCCGGGGATGGGGTTGCAACAATTGGCTAATTTGTAATCTAATTTTTCTTCATCATCACCAAATACTAATTGATCGTAGTTAGTCGTAATCTCGTCATCGTGTATTTTTTCAGGTTTAGATGGCTTTCTTATTTTTCCCTTAAGTAAAGACATCAACGAATTACTTCGAGAGGCAGCATATTTTTTAAGGGCTATATTATCTATCGTCCCAATCTCAATACGATAAAATAAGTCTAAACTCGTTTTTAAATTAAAATAACGAATCAAACCTCCTATCGTGTTATCATTAAAAGGAATTTTTTGTGCTCTAAGTTTGCGCTTAAGCATTTCTTTTCCACGTTGGGCGTGTTCTTTTTTTTCTGCCTTAAGCGCGGTTTTTATTTTAGAACGTGCTCTTCCTGTAGCAGCGTAATCTAACCATTTAATAGTTGGTTTTACATTCTCTGAGGTAATTATCTCTACCTGATCTCCACTTTTAAGTATGTGACTGAGTGGCACCAGTTTACCATTAACCTTTGCTCCTCGCGTATGCAAACCAACCTCTGTATGTACACTAAACGAAAAATCTAATGGAGTGGCTCCTTTGGGAAGCGATTTTAAATCACCATTAGGCGTAAAAACAAAAATCTCTTTAGCATATAGGTTTAGCTTAAACTGTTCTACAAAGTCAACCGCATTGGTTTCTTGATTTTCTACCGCCTCTTGTAGTTTATTTAGCCATTGCTCTAGACTCTCATCATTATCATCTTCGTGATGTTTATATTTATAATGTGCCGCATAGCCACGCTCAGCTATTTCATGCATACGCTCACTGCGAATCTGCACCTCTACCCAATGCCCCTCAGGCCCCATTACCGTAATATGCAAAGCTTCATATCCCGTTGATTTAGGGGAAGAAATCCAATCGCGCAAACGAGTCGGGTTTGGTCTAAAACTATCCGTAACGATAGAGTATATTTTCCAAGCCAAGAATTTTTCTGAAGTGGGAGTACTTTTATAGATAATACGAATAGCAAATTTATCGTAAACCTCGTCAAAGGTAACTTGCTGTGCTTGTATTTTTTTTCGAATAGAAAAAATAGATTTTGTTCGCCCTTTAATATAATATTCTATTCCCTCCGTATCTAAGGCTGTTGAGATGATAGATGAAAAAGAAGCAATATAAGCATCGCGTTCTTCTTTTGTCTCTTTCATACGGGTTTTAATATCGGCATATACCTCTGGCTCTGTATATTTTAAACTGAGATCTTCTAGCTCTGTTTTGATGTTATACAAACCGATTCGGTGTGCTAAAGGAGCGTAGATATACAGGGTTTCAGACGCAATTTTTAATTGCTTATAATCTGGCATGGCTTCCATCGTACGCATATTATGCAGCCGATCTGCCAACTTAATAAGAATAACCCGAACATCTTCGTTAAGGGTAAGCAGCATTTTTCTGAAATTCTCTGCTTGTAACGACACGTTTTGCTCTAAATCTATATTGCTGATTTTTGTAAGTCCATCAACAATATGCATTACAGTTTCACCAAAAGATTTATCAATATCTTTTAAGGTGTATTTTGTATCTTCAACCACATCGTGTAATAATGCTGCTGCAATTGAAGTAGCATCCAGTCCAATTTCAGAAGCCACAATTTTAGCCACTGCTAATGGGTGAAAAATATAAGCTTCACCTGATTTTCGGCGTTGCCCATTGTGTGCTTCCATTGCTATATCAAAAGCTTCGCGAATTAATTTCTTATCAGCTTTATCTAAATTCCGATAGCTAACTCGCAGCAACTCTTTATACTGTCGTGTAATTTCTTTATTTTCTTTTTCTATAGCTTCTTCTGACATCATAAGACTAAGATACTAAAATATTTGAATTATACCTCTCTCAAAAACACGTCTATAAATTTTTTAAGTATACAGAATATACACAAAAAAGAGACCGCCAGAATTGGCGGTCTCTCAGATTTAAATCTATTCGTGTTTATATAACCTAATTTTATTTCAATTTAAAGGTTACACGTCTTACAAGTTGACGAGCAGCAGCAGAGGAAGAATCAACGGTATCGTCTTCTCCGTTTCCTTTAACTGTTAATCTGCTAGCATCTACACCAGAAGCAACCAAGACATCTTTTACGTGTTGTGCACGTTTTAGAGAAAGTTTTTGGTTGTAGTCTGAATTACCTACAGCATCAGCGTAACCAACTAGTTCAGCATTAGCAGAAGTGTGCTCATTCATATATTTTACAAGGTAGTTAATAGCTTGTAAAGAGTAAGCTTCTGGTTCAGAACTATTAAATTTGAAGTATACATTAACGTATCCTTTGTTCAACAATTCTTCAATAGTATTGTTTTGAACCGTAGTAACTTGATTTTTGTAACGTTTGTCTAAAGCATTTTCAAGCTCATCAGGAATACCGTTGTTGTTTTTATCAACTGCTTGTCCTTTAGTATTAACTGTTACACCAGAGATAGTGTTAGGTTCTTCATCTAGATAATCAGCCACACCGTCGTGGTCAGTATCTTTCATGTTCTTTTTAATCTGATCAACATCATCACTTAAAGCTTGTAAGCGTCTGTTATCAGTTTCGTCGTTATACCAATCAGCGTGTACTTTATCTTTAGCACCTATATAGTATGTTATACCAATAGTAGTATTAAAGTATGCAGCTTTAAACCCTCTGTTTGAAGCTGGACGAGTACCATCAAAAGAACGGTTTTGACGAACATTTACAAATACAGAAGCGTCAGCTGTTAAAGCAAAATGATCACCTAAACGAATTTGAGGAGTTACCCCAGCGGTAATAAACCCAAGAGCATCACCGTCAAGATCAACGGGTGATTTATGCTTAAGCGAACCAATACCTGCACCGGCATGAGCCAATACATTAAAGGTATTTGTCCAACTTCTAAAACCTAAAAGGGTTCCTGCGTTAACTACCCCCTCGATAGATCCTCTAAAAAGGTTGCTTTCAAAAGGTTTAGAACCATCACCATTTTCAAAATGGTTATAGCCTGCTGTAAACTGGAAACCAAAAAGTGAATTAATCATATAACGTACATTCACGTCACCTGCCCAAAAGTCAGGAGTTTCTGTACTGTATCCAGCAGCAAATGGTCTTGTAGGTTTGGTCATTCCAAAATCAATCCCGATTGACCAGTGGTTGTAATCATGATAATTTGAAGTGGAGTTTGCATTGTCTGCAGAATTGTCTACTCCGCCATCTTGAGCTTGAGCAGCAAAAGCCACAAATACAAATGCAATAAGTAAGGATAACTTTTTCATAATAGATGTATTTATGTGTTTTACACAATAGATTATGGGGCAAATATAAAACACTTTAGTCATTAAGAAAAATAATTAGTCATTTTTTCTATATAAAATGCTTATCATAATAACAGATTAGCCGCTTTTTACTTAATTATTTCCCAAAATATAGACTAATTACTTAGTGTATTATCATACAAAAAAACATACGCATAAAAAACAATCTGTCGCTAAGCTACTGCAATAACCACAACGGCTACCTGCACTTTATTATTAAACCCCTCTCAATCTAACAGGTCTACAAATACACTTTATATAACCAACAATTCTGTATATTTGCCCTCACTTATTTTTAATTTGTATAAATAATTTCTTTTTTTATCTAAATATCATAAAATCTCCTTCTTATGAGCGAAAAACCCAAAATAACCTATACTAAAACTGACGAGGCTCCCGCTTTAGCCACCCATTCCTTCCTTCCTATAGTAAAAGCTTTTACCCAAACCGCTAACATTGAAGTAGAGACTAAAGACATTTCTTTAGCAGGACGTATCTTAGCGCGTTTTCCGGAAGTACTAACCGACGCGCAAAAAACCCCTGACGCACTTGCCGAGCTAGGCCAGTTGGTTCAACAACCAAATGCTAACCTAATTAAATTACCGAATATTAGTGCTTCTGTACCGCAGCTTACCACTGCCATTAAAGAATTACAAAAGAAAGGGTATAACCTACCTGACTATCCAACTGAACCCAAAACAGAAGCCGAAAAAACCATCAGAGCTAAATACGATAAAATTAAAGGAAGCGCTGTAAACCCGGTTATTCGCGAAGGGAACTCTGATCGCCGTGCCCCACAAGCCGTAAAAAACTTTGTTAAGAAACACCCGCACCATATGGGCGCATGGAGTACTCATTCTAAAACGCGGGTGGCCACTATGCAAAAAGACGATTTTCACCACAACGAAAAATCAGTTACCATATCTAACGCTTGCCATGTCAATATTCAGTTTACAGACAAATCCGGAAATACTACCTTACTAAAAGAAAACCTTCCTTTATTAAAAGGGGAAGTTATCGATGCTACCGTAATGCATAAAAAGGCCTTGCGCAACTTTTTAGCCGAACAAATTGCAGCTGCCAAAGAAGAAAACGTCTTATTTTCTCTTCATATGAAAGCCACCATGATGAAGGTTTCTGACCCAATCATTTTTGGCCATGCAGTAGAAGTTTATTTTAAAGATGTCTATGAAAAATATGCAGCTGATTTAAAAACATGCGGAGCAGACGCTACTAGCGGACTCGGAGCTGTATTAGGAGCCATCAAAACTTTACCACAAGAAAAATATGACGCCATCAACAAGGCTATTCAAGAGACTTTGCAAAAAAATGCAGCCGTAGCTATGGTTAATTCTGATAAGGGCATTACTAACTTACACGTACCTAGCGATGTAATTATAGATGCCTCTATGCCGGCTATGATTCGCAATTCCGGAAAAATGTGGAATGCAAAAGGTGAAACCGAAGATACCTTAGCCGTTATTCCTGATAGCAGCTATGCCGGCCTATACGATGCTACTGTCGAATTCTGTAAAAAGAACGGCGCTTTTGATCCAACCACCATGGGTACCGTACAAAACGTCGGACTTATGGCACAAAAAGCCGAAGAATACGGCTCTCACGATAAAACTTTTGAACTACCCGGAGACGGTACTGTTACCGTTGTAAATACTACTACAGGAGAAGTACTAATCTCACACAACGTAGAAGAAGGAGATATTTGGCGTATGTGTCAAACCAAAGATGCACCTATTCACAACTGGGTACAACTAGCCGTAAACCGTGCGCGCGAAACACAATGGCCAACCATTTTTTGGCTCGACAAAAACCGTGCACACGATGCTGAATTAATCAAAAAGGTGAATGACTATTTAAAAGAAGAAGACACCAACGGACTAGACATTCAAATTTTAGGTACTGTAGAAGCCACTAATTACTCCTTACAACGCGCCAAAGAAGGGAAAAACACGATTTCGGTTACCGGAAATGTTTTACGCGATTACCTAACAGATTTGTTTCCTATCTTAGAATTGGGTACCAGTGCTAAAATGCTTTCTATTGTTCCATTAATGAATGGTGGGGGATTATTTGAAACCGGCGCCGGCGGATCTGCCCCTAAACACGTACAACAATTTTTAAGTGAAGGCCACTTGCGCTGGGATTCGCTTGGAGAATTCTTAGCGCTTTCTGTGTCATTAGAACATCTCGGAAAAAAATATGACAACACACAGGCTCTTGTCTTATCTAAAGCTCTAGATAAGGCTACCGATAAGTTGTTAGACAACCAAAAATCACCCTCGCGTAAAGTAGGTGAGCTCGACAATCGAGGTAGTCATTATTATTTAGCCACATACTGGGCTGAAGCTTTAGCTAACCAAGAGGAAGATGCAGATTTAAAACAGATTTTTTCTTCTATAGCGAAACAATTGCAAGAAAACGAAACTGACATCTTAACTGAATTAAATGCCGCACAGGGCCATGAAGTAAGCATTGAGGGCTATTATAAACCCAATGAAGAACGTGTTTTTGCCGAAATGCGCCCAAGTGAAACCCTCAATAAAATTATTGCTGCACTATAAACGGCATTATTTACCGAAACTATTTTTGGTTCCCATACAAACCTGTAAGTTATTTTAGCATACTTACAGGTTTTTTTATGGTTAGAATCAAATTACACCTTCAAAAAGATAAAATTTTAAACAAGTTTTAAGAGTAAAATAAGTAATAAGGCATTTATTTTGTTGATAACATGATGAAATAAAACCTTATTATTATGAAACGAGTCGCATTTTTAAGTTTATTGGCACTGGTTTTTACAGCCTGCCATGCACACGCACAACAACAAAGTAAAAGTGGAAAAGAAACCACCATTACTCACAAAACACCACAAGGAAACTGGACCGTTCATAAGAAATATGACCAAAATGGAAACCTTATCGAAAAAGATTCTGTTTATTCGTATAGTTATTCTTCTGTAAATGGAAAGCCGGTTCCTCAAAATCAATTAGACAGCTTGCAAAAGCGTTTTTATCAACATATGCGGATGGGCACTTTCCCCGGATTTCAACATTTTTTTGCACAAACCCCGCAAGGTGCTCCTAATATTGATTCACTTCAAAATTCGTTTTTCAGCAATGGTTTTGGCATGAATATCAGCCAAATTCAACAACATATGATGCAACAAATGCGCGCTATGCGCCAACATTTTATGCAACAAGCCATTCCGCACAGAAGATACATTCCACGAAAAACACCCCATAAGCAAAAGAAAGCCACTAAAGCCACGAAAGAAGATAAGCAGGCCACGTTTCCGACCCATCATATTTAATACAAGTTATAAAAACGAGCACAAAAAGTAGCCGTCTCAAAAGCATATTTTGAGGCGGTTATTTTTTTGAGCTTTA
>CAZOGC010000013.1:0-68807 GCA_964579505.1 uncultured Flavobacteriaceae bacterium
GGCGCGCAGTGGGCGTCACGCCTTAAAACACAGATTAGCAAAAGTGGGCTATGAACTAGAAAAAGCAGAACTGGAAGAGGTTTATACGCAATTTTTAGATTTAGCCGATAAAATTAGAGAAGTGCACAATCAAGATTTAGAAGATTTGATGCACAGCTATCACTCTCATAAAGCAAAAGCAGTAGGCTTTTAGCGTCTATTAAAATATTAAACGCTGTTTTTTTGCGCACCCGTGGCTCTACTTTGTGTAGGGTTGCGGGTTTTTTAATGAGAAATAATCCTATTAAGTCTAATAAATCCACTCATCGACTCCATATAAAATCAATGGTTATTCGGATAAAAATATCTTTAATTAATCAAGTTTGCTATAACGATTGATTTATTTGCTTATTTTTGTCGAATCTAAGTTGTATTGTCGTATAAATTACCATAAAAGGATAAAAAAGTGACTTGAGTTAAACTTTTTGTGTCTTAAGTAATATACGCATTATTTTTTGTCAGAAGAAAAAATAATGAAGGGGTGAATACAGTTTAGCGAGTAAATCCGATTCACTACAAAATGCTTTAGCGAATACCAGTGATACCTTAACAGTAGCCGATGGAGTGGTAACGCATACCGCAGTAGACGGCACAAAAGTAAGTTTTGATGTCACCCAAAGTGGAGCCGGCGATCCAACTACAACAAATCCAACAACCGGAAAAGCCGGTGATGTGTATGTAGATGAGTCAACCGGTGATGTATATACCTATGATGGTACACAATGGAATAAAGTAGCCGGTGATAACATCAAGACCGGTGCAGGCGATCCAAATAGCAATACTACAGCAGGCACCGGCGGCGATATTTATATAGATAACACCACCGGCGACACCTATGTATATAATGGTACAAGTGGCCAGTGGGAAATCAACAGTGATAGCTTGGTAGATAACCACGATGGCACCTATACCCATACAGCCGTAGATGGTACCGTAACGGTAATCGATTCAACACAAGCTCAACTGGCTATTTATGACAACACTACTTCCGGTTTAAATGCCGATGATGTACAGTCAGCTATTGACAGTTTAGCGAGTAAATCAGATTCATTGGCCACGGCTTTAGCTAGTACGAGCGATACCTTAGTAGACAATCACGATGGCACGTATAAACACATTGCGGTAGACGGTACCGTAACGGTAATCGATTCAACCCAGGCTCAACTGGCTATTTACAACAACAGTACGAGTGGCCTAAACGCTGACGATGTACAATCAGCCATTGACAGTTTGGTGGTTAAATCCGATTCCTTGGCTACTGCTTTAGCCAATACGAGTGATACCTTGGTAGACAATCACGATGGAACCTACAAACACATAGCCGTAGATGGCACAATAACCGTAATTGACAGCACCCAAGCAGCACTGGCTATTTACGACAACACCAACTCTGGGTTAAAAGCCGATGATGTACAAACGGCAATCGATAGTTTAGCGAGTAAATCAGATTCCTTGGCTACTGCTTTGGCAAATACCAGTGATACGTTGGTAGACAACCACGATGGCACGTATAAACACATTGCAGGTGAGGTTAATTTTCTTCGCGGCATTGTCGATAATAAGCAATATGGCGGAATGTTTATTTTTCAACCCGGATCGGGGCATTTTAATGCCAGCGATGCCAGTTATGTAGAAGGTTTTGTCGATAAATTAGGCGACGATTCATTTTGGTATCCCGTAGGAGAAGATGGTTATTACCGTCCGGCGGCAACCGTGTTTCAAGTGGGAAAACAAACGCATTTTGCTACAAAGTATTACTTGTCAAATTCGGATCTGCTCTATCCGCATCAGCTAAAACCGGAGGCTATTCAAGTGATTGATAACCGAGAATATTGGCAGATAGAAAATGTAGCAAAAACAGATAATCAAACCTTTGTATCGCTTACCTGGGATGAAGAAACGACACCTTCGGCACTGATTCAAGCGGCTCAAGATGGGCGATTAGGGATTGTGCGTTGGGATGCTGCCAACAATATGTGGGTTGATAAAGGCGGAACCATTAACTTAGATGAAAAGACCGTTACCGCTGAAGTTGATGGTTTTGGGGTTTTTACCTTTGGGGTGTTAAAAAACAAACATCTTTTACCTTGCCATATTATTGTTTACAATGCGGTTACGCCTAATGGCGATGGGGTGAATGATTATTTCCGCATCGACAATCAAGGAAATTGTGCTAAAGATTTGCACGTAGAAATCTTTAATCGATGGGGCGTAAAAGTATTTGAAACAGACCACTACGGACCCGGTGGAGACGTATTTGACGGCTATTCTAGTGGACGCCTCACCATTCGAAGAAATAAGACTCAACTCCCCACAGGAACTTATTTCTATATTTTAGAATATCAATACAATTCCGGAAACGGCATAAAATCACATCAACAAGCAGGATACTTATACCTCAGTGGAAATTAAAAAGATCTCATTATGAGAGCAACATTGCCATATTATTACAGCATTATCCTCATTGGATTCATTTTGGGGACCTCAACGGTGCAGGCGCAGCAAGAGTCGCAGTACACGCAATATATGTACAACACGATGAGCATTAACCCCGCTTATGCCGGTTCTAGAGGGTCGTTGAGTATTCTTGCCCTATACCGCGCCCAGTGGGTAGGCTTAGACGGCGCCCCAAGAACTATGAATTTTTCAGCCAACTCGCCTATAGGCGTTCGCGGAGTAGGGATTGGGTTAAGCTTTATAAGCGATGAAATCGGGCCTTCTTCTCAAAGCCAAATTACGGCTGATTTTTCGTACACCTTACAACTCAATGAACGAGGCACTAGACTGGCCTTTGGGGTCAAAGTAGGAGTAAACTCTATGGATATCAATGGAAAAAAATTAGACTGGTATAACCCTAATGACCCTATTTATAACTTTGTGATCCGACATAAGATGAAACCCATTATCGGAACCGGATTGTTTATGTACGACAAAAATTGGTATCTGGGGTTCTCCGTTCCCAACCTTCTTTCTACCCGCTATTATGACGATGTAAAAGTTTCAGTTTACAATTCTAAAGCGCATTTTTATTTAACCGGTGGTTATGTATTTGACATCTCGCCTAATTTTAAACTTAAACCGGCTGCTTTAATAAAAGCAACTTCGGGAGCTCCGGTTTCATTAGACGTAACGATAAATGCATTACTGATGAATAAGTTAACCTTAGGGGCAGCTTACCGTTTTGATGCCGCGGTAAGCGCCTTAGCCGGTTTTCAGATAAGTCCAAATATTATGGTGGGCTATGCCTATGATTATAGCACCACAGATTTAGGACATTACAACAGTGGTTCGCACGAAATATTTTTGCGGTTTGAGCTCGGCACAAGAAGTCAACCTAAAGTTAACCCACGTTTCTTTTAACGCTTAAAAAGTAAATGATGATTAAGAAAATTACACAACTATTAGGATTACTTGTTTTAAGCGGAATATTATGGTCTGGTCCGGCACAAGCCCAAGACAGAAAGCTTAAAAAAGCTGATAAAGATTATCAAAAGCTAGAGTATGTCAATGCACAAGAAATCTATTTAAAAGTGGCCAAAAAGGGTTATGCTTCGGTAGAACTCTTTAGCAAATTGGGCAATACGTATTACTTTACGGCTAAATATGAGCAAGCAGCACATTGGTACAAACGATTGTTTGCATTAAACGAAAAACCGGATAAAACCATCCTTTATTTACGCTATGCTCAAAGTTTGCGGGCAATAGGTAAAAATAAAGCAGCTCAAAAATACTTTGATTTATACCAGAAAAAGGCACATCTTGATACGTATAAATCGGCTATTGATTATTTAAAATTGATTGAAGAAAATTCGGGACGCTATCAGCTCCGTTTACTAGATAAGTTATACGATAGTTTACAAATTAGTTTTGGGCATACGGTTTACAAGCATCACTTGATTTATACTTCGACGACAAAAGAACCGCTTTCTTTTTATAATCGTATTGATGCTTGGGATGGGCTGAGTTTTACGAGCTTGTATAAAGTAAAAGTTGATAGCTTAAACAGAGTGGTGGGAAAACCACAGCGACTGAAGGACGTGTTTAAAAGTAAATTTCACGACGCTTCGGCAACTTTTACGGCAGATGGAAAAACGGTGTATTTTACGAGAAATAATATGACGGCGACTACTAAAAAGGATGCTAAAAATCTGAAAATATACCGATCCTTTTATCAAAATGACGAATGGCAAGAACCGAAAGAACTAAGCATTGATGGCGATACTTTTTCAACGGCGCATCCGGCATTGAGCCCTGATGAGACAAAATTGTATTTTGCTTCTAATCGCCCCGGTGGTTTTGGGCAATCAGACTTGTATGTAGTTGAAATTCACGCCGACGGCACCTTGGGTGAACCGAAAAATCTAGGGAATACGATTAATACACCGGGGCGTGAAACCTTTCCGTTTGTTAGCCAAGATCAGATTCTTTATTTTTCTTCCGACGGTCATTATGGGCTAGGAGGATTGGATGTGTATGCTATAAATTTGGATTCTGATGGTGATTATGGGCATTTACTCAATGTGGGAAGACCAATCAACTCTTATGCCGATGATTTTTCATACGGCATAAATACAGAAACGCGTTATGGCTTTGTGAGCTCTGACCGTGGTCGGTATAGCGATACAGTGTTAGTAAGGTCAAATATCTATAGTTTTAAAGAAGATCGCCCTTTAAAAGATGTGTATAAAGCGGTGATTGAAGGCTATGTTACCGACAAAGATTCTGGTGATCCGATTGCCAATGCAACCATTACTTTGCGCGATAAAGAGGGACAAGTAGTGGGGCAAATTATGACAGATGAAAATGGCTACTATAAAACTGAAATAGAACGTTTTCAAACCTATGCTATACGGGCAGAAAAGCAAGATTATGATACCGATGAAAAAATGTCTAAACCGGGTTTAGCCCACCAGCGTATAGACTTTCAACTCAAACGCAACCGCGTGGCTTTAATGCCGGGTATGGATTTAGCTAAAATACTTAATATTCCGCGTATTTATTTTGATTTTGATAAGTACAATATCCGTAAACCCGATGCGACTCGCGATTTAGCAAAAGTGTATGAGGTGCTTGTAGAATACCCTAACCTGCGTTTAAAAATTCGCTCTCATACCGATAGTCGTGGTAGCGATGCTTATAACCAAGCCTTATCTCAACGCCGTGCTAAATCAACCAAAGCTTGGTTAGTTAAGCAAGGTATCAATGCCAATCGTTTAGAAACAGAAGGTGTTGGCGAAAGAGAAATTACCAATGGTTGTACCAATGGCGTACCGTGTACAAAAGCGCAACACCAAGCTAATCGTCGATCTGAGTTTATAGTGATTGAATAAGAAGAGACTAAACTTAATTGCAAGCCCCTGATGAGGACTCATGGGCACAAAAAAGCTCGGCCTCATTTTAAGAGGGGTGGTAAATAGTTATTAAGTTACAAACAGATTATTATGGCTAAAAAAGCACAAACAAAATCCGGGTATTTAATAATGTTATTAAGTAGCCTATTACTAGGGCTTGTGGGAATAAGTTTGGTTTTTGCTCCACAAGAAATTGCTACTGTACTGCAATTTTCAATACATCCTCCTTTTTTGTCCCAGCTTTTAGGAGGGTTATATTTTTCTTTGGGCGTTTTAAATTGGATGACTAAAAATAGTATTGTTGGTGGAATTTACAATCGCCCCATAGTAATAACCAATTTAACTCAATTTCTTATTGGGGGATTAGTTATTATAAAAGAGGTGGTACTTGTAAAAAATGATAATATTTTGTTCTTGTGGATTTTTGGAGTTTTTTACTGGGTATTTATTTTTTGGTTTGCTCACGTTCTATTCAATGATCCATTCAAGAATTCAAGGATATATTTTCATTAAATGACTAACTATAGACGTTCCTTCTTTAACAAAGATTTCTTAAATTAAAATCCGTGGCGCATTATAAAAAATGATAAAGCGCATTGAAGCTTTGTTTTCCCAACTATGCGATCAATTTATGATTCAAAGAAATTATGCAAAGATGTTTCAGGGTTTTAAACTCTTGAAGAGTTAGATATACCATGTGATTTTCCGCTTGTTAATAAGCCTCTTGTCACGCAGAGCCCGTCGAAGCGCGACAGGAATAAAACACTTTGTGTTTCGACAAGCCTACAACAGGCAGGTAAACTCAGAATAACGCTATCATTTGTCAATAAAAGGCTTGTCATGTTGACCTAATTATGAGGCATATAAGCTTTGTTGTAAACCTAGATAGAAGCGATAACCTTCTTGTTGGTAGGGATTGGAGTGACTAATTTTATCGGTTCATGTTTTCCGTTTATTTTTACTGTATCTTTGAATGTATTAAAAAAATGGGGTATGGCTTATTCAAAACGAACCAAACGGAAAATCTTTTTATGGGTAGGAGGCATTATTCTCTTCCTGCTTTTTTTCTCTACCGGGATTCATTGGATAGTGAAATGGGATTGGTTAGCTCATTTAGGATATGCCCCTGTTTTTTGGAAAATTAAAGGTACCGAGCTGTTATTGTTTGCCGTTGCCTTAGTAGTGGCACTGCTTTATTTGATTCCTAATATGCGGTGGTTGAGTAAAAATGTGTCTTTTATTCGTATAGATTTGTCCGAACCTCCATTTGACCAAGTGGGCATAAAGTATATTAATGAAAAACAAATACGTGTTGTTACTTACATTTTTGCTGCCTTACTCGGGTTTATTTTTGCTTCTTCGTTTTATGCAAAATGGGAGGAATGGTTTCGATTTTTATACCGGCAGCCGTTTCACCAATCAGAACCTGTATTTGGACACGATATAAGTTTTTACGTCTTTCAGTTACCCTTTTTAGAGACCGTTCAAAACAATCTTACCTTTTTGGTTTTTGTGGTTACTTTATTCACGTTTATTGTGTACGCGGCCAAAGGAAAAATTTCTTTACAAACCTTAAGGCAAGGTAAAAATGGAAAAGTTTCTTCGGCATTAAAACACCTTAGCTATAATTTAGGCGGGTGGTTTATATTACTGGGAGCGGGTTATTTTTTAGACCGATACCAATTATTATTTGACCATAAAGGAGTGGTGCAGGGCGCTGGTTATACAGCTGTACACATAAACTTACCGGTTATATTCATTATGATGATTTTGTGCTGGGCAATGGCACTCTTTACGTTTTATCAAGTGCGTAAAATCAGGCTCAAAAAAATGGTTTGGGGTGCTGTTTTGTTACTGGGAATAGGCATTATAGGTCAAGCTATTTTACCCGGAATTGTGCGGTCATATATAGTAAAACCCAATGAGTTAAAATTAGAAAAACCATATTTAAAAACCAATATTGCTTTAACGCGCAAAGCCTACGGCCTAGACCATTTTGAGGTGACGAACTACAATGCCTTAGATTCTGTAAACTATACCCAAGTACAGAACAATATACAAACAATAGATAACATTCGGTTATGGGATCCTCGGTTGCTTATTCACACCTATCGGCAACTGCAAGAAATCAGACTGTATTATAATTTTCCCTCAGTAAGTTTAGATCGGTATCATACTAATTTAGGTTACCAACAAATGATGCTTTCTGCACGCGAGTTAAATTTGGCTCAGTTACCTAGAAATGCGCAGACGTGGGTTAATCGGCATTTGCAGTACACCCATGGGTATGGAATTGCAATGAGCCCGGTTACTAAAACCAATGAAGAGGGTGGCCCCAAATTGTTAATTAAGGATTTACCACCGGTATCAACTATCAATATAAAGCTAACCCAACCGGCTATTTATTACGGTGAAGGTAAATCGACATACAAGTTGGTTAATACAAAGGTTAAAGAGTTAGATTACCCCAAAGGAAAAAATAACGTTTACACGCATTATCAGGGAACCGGCGGGGTGCCTGTTGATGGGTTTTTTAGAAAAATTGTTTATGCTTCTTTCCTCAGTGATTATAATATTTTATTGACAGATTATATTCAACCGGGTACGCGGTTGCAGTTTTGGCAAAATATTCATACCCGAATTCACCAAATAGCACCTTTTTTAATTATGAAAGATAAACCGTATTTGGTAGTAGCTAACGGAAAACTATATTGGATTCAAGATACCTTTACCCATTCAGGAAACTACCCGTATTCACAACCGTATTATAAAAAATATAATTACATACGCAATGCCGTAAAAGTGGTAGTTGATGCGTATAATGGTAGCGTACAGTTTTATGTTTCAGATGCGGCAGACCCTATTATACAAGCCTACCAGAAGATTTTTCCGAAGTTGTTTAAGCCAATGCATGAAATGCCCAAAATTTTACAACAGCACATCCGGTATCCTGAGTTTTTGTTTAAGGTACAAATGGAAATTTACAATACGTATCACATGACAAATGTGCACACTTTCTATAACAAAGAAGATCTGTGGGGGCGGCCTAACAGTAAGTATGCCGGGCAGCAAATTTTAATGGATCCATACTATATACTCAGCAAATTGCCTGACCAAAAGCAGTTACAGTATTTACTTATTAGTCCGTTAACGCCACACAACCGAGATAATATGATTTCGTGGATGGCGGCTGAATCCGATTTTCCCAATTATGGAAAAGTACACGTATATGAGTTGCCCAAAAGTCGGCTGTTTTTAGGACCAGCACAAATTGAAGCTAAAATTGATCAGAATACGGATATTTCTCGGTTGATTTCCCTTTGGGACCAACACGGATCTAACGTAGTGCGCGGTAATTTAATGGTAATACCGTTAGATGAATCTTTTCTTTATGTAGAACCGGTATTCTTAATTGCCGAAGGGGTTAATATTCCACAACTTAAACGTGTTATTGTTACCGATGGAGAGCAAGTTATTATGCGCCCAACGATTCATCAGGCCATTAATACACTTTTTCATAAAAAACCTACACAGCAGATTGTAAACCAACCGGTAGTAAGTGATTCTGCAAAAATAACGTCACCGGCCATTTCTACAAAAGACACGCGGAAATTACGAAATTTAGAAGAGCTGTGGAAAAATCTACAACACGCCTTAGAAAAACAAAAATGGACACAATTTGGTCAGCAAATGCAAAAGATAGATTCCTTACTCCAAAACGGGGTAGAGTAGAAGTACAAATAATTTTATATTTGTCGTTCTAAAAAAAATCTATCATGAAAAAAATTGCTATTGTTTTAATTTTATTACTAGTTAGTTATTCTTCTTTTGCGCAAGAAAAAAAAGAAGACGATAAACCCAAAGAGGGGTGGACTTTTTTGGGAGATTTTTCGGTTATGTTTAGTCAAGCAGCCTTTAACAACGATTGGCAGTCCGGAGGAACCTCAAACTACGCCGGAGACATTTCATTAGAATATCACGCCAATTATAAAAAAGACCGATTGAGCTGGGATAATGCCTTTTTAGGTGCTTACGGGTTGGCAAAAACCAAAGGAGATGATTTTTTACGCAAAACAAATGACAAACTAGAGTTGCATTCTGTTTTGGGGTATCAGCTTAAAAATAGTGAACATTGGTACTATTCTTTCTTCGCAGATTTTACCAGTCAGTTTGCTAAAGGATATGAATATACAGACGATGTGCCGGTTATAGATCCGGTTACCGGAAATGTAATTGGCACCGAAACGGTTCGAGAAGAAACCACTCATTTTCTTTCTCCCGGATATTTAAAATTTGGTCCGGGTATTTTGTATAAAAACGGAGAATTATTAAAAATGAATATTGCTCCATTAACCTCTCGTTTTATATTTGTAGACGATAGGTTTACCACTGTTCCCGGGTATGTTGATGGGGATTATTATGGGGTTGACCAAGGAAAAAGTACACGCTTTGAGTTTGGTGCTTCTATAGATATTTTCTCAACCATTCCGGTGATGGAAAATGTTTCTATAAAAAACAACTTACACTTGTATGCTAACTATTTAGAAGATCCACAAAATGTAGATATAGATTATACCATGAAGCTAGATATGAAAATTAATAAGTTTCTTTCTGCAAACTTTGTTTTTCAAGCCGTGTATGATGATAATGCCGTGGCCGCCTTTCAAATTAGAGAGGTGTTAGGGGTTGGATTTAATTACAAATTGTAAATTTTGGTATATACGGAAAGGATACCATAAAACGTATAACCTGAACCGTTAGATGCAAACCTTCAAGGTCTTGAAAACCTTGAAGGTTTTATTTTGTACGATAGGCTCGCCAAAGTGTGATAAAAATAAACCGCCCTTTGTGTGTTTCGACAGGCCTGCCGATAGGTAAATTCGGAATGACACAGCGGGTTGTGAAGAGACAAGAATAAAAAAAAGCTGAAACAAATGCTTTAGTGCTTAGTTTCAGCTACTTTTTTCTGTAACATTTTTAGTTCATCTCTAAAAGCAGCTGCCGTTACAAAATCTAGCTCTTTAGCAGCGTGTTCCATTTGTTTGCGCACCTTAACCATGCGGTCTTTTAGTTGTTTTTCGGTATAGTATTGTACCGTTTCTTCTGCCGCTTCTAAATTTGCTGCTTTTTCAAATTTATAGGGTTCCGGTTTTAACCCGATGAGCGCATCATCTAACGATTTGTGTAAAGCCTGCGGTTTGAGGTGGTGTTGGGTGTTATATGCAATTTGTTTTTGCCGACGATAATTTGTTTCGTCTATGGTTTTTTGCATACTATCTGTTATTTTATCGGCATACATAATGGCTTTTCCTTCTATATGTCGGGCAGCTCGACCAATGGTTTGCGTTAATGACCGATGGCTTCGCAAAAACCCTTCTTTGTCGGCATCTAGAATGGCTACCAAAGAAACTTCCGGCAAATCTAATCCTTCACGTAGCAAGTTTACGCCCACTAAAACATCAAATACTCCTTTGCGTAAATTATGCATAATTTCTACCCGTTCTAAGGTATCAATATCGCTGTGAATGTACTGACAACGCACATTAATTCTACTCAAATATTTAGTCAATTCTTCTGCCATACGCTTGGTTAAAGTGGTAACCAAGGTACGCTGTTTTTTTTCTACGCGATTTTCAATTTCTTCAATTAAATCGTCAATTTGGTTGAGACTAGGGCGCACTTCAATATCCGGATCGAGTAACCCGGTGGGACGAATGAGTTGTTCTACATAAATACCATCGCATTTTTGCAGTTCGTAATCTGCCGGGGTAGCGCTTACATAGACCACTTGGTTCTGCAAGCTTTCAAATTCATCGGCTTTTAAAGGGCGGTTATCTAAAGCAGCGGGTAGTCTAAACCCATATTCTACCAAGTTTTCTTTACGCGAATGATCGCCGCCATACATGCCGCGTACTTGTGGTAGGGTTACATGGCTTTCATCAATAATCATCAGGTAATCATCCGGAAAATAATCTAGCAAGCAGAAAGGACGCGTACCCGGCGCACGTCCGTCTAAATAACGAGAGTAGTTTTCAATGCCGTTACAATAGCCTAACTCTCTAATCATTTCTAAATCAAAAGTAGTGCGTTCTTCCAGTCGTTTAGCTTCTAAGGGTTTTCCTGTTTCTTGAAAATAACTAACTTGTTTTCCTAAGTCAATACTGATTTGGTCAATAGCGGTGTTTAGTCGCTGCGGACTCGTTACAAACATGTTTCCCGGATAGATTTTTAATACTTCATATTTATCGAGAATTTCATTGGTTTGAACATCAAAAACATCAATTTCTTCAATTTCATCTCCGAAAAAGTGAATACGGAAGGCGTCATCTGCATAACTGGGAAAAATGTCGACAGTGTCTCCTTTTATACGAAAATTACCGTGCTGAAATTCTATTTCATTTCGCGAGTACAGACTCTGAACAAGTTGTTGCAATAGTTTGGTGCGCGAAATAATTTGTCCCTTTTTTAGGGTGATGATACTTTTAGCAAACTCTACCGGGTTTCCTATACCAAATAAACAACTTACGGAAGCAACTACAATCACATCGCGCCGGCTAGAGAGTAGGGAAGAGGTGGCGCTCAATCGTAGTTTTTCGATTTCATCGTTAATAGATAAATCTTTTTCGATATAAGTCCCGGAGGTGGGTATGTAGGCTTCCGGTTGATAATAATCGTAATAGGAAACGAAGTATTCTACGGCATTATTCGGAAAAAAAGCCTTAAACTCAGAATACAATTGTGCCGCTAAGGTTTTGTTGTGTGCTAAGACTAGTGTAGGACGCTGCACCCGCTCAACCACCTTAGCCATCGTAAATGTTTTTCCTGACCCGGTTACTCCTAACAGGGTTTGGTATTTTTCTCCTGCTTCAATTGCAGTGGCCAGTTTATTGATGGCCTGTGGCTGATCTCCGGTAGGCTCGTAAGCTGATTTAACGTTAAATTCCATAGCTTACAAAACTAGCTAATTAAGTAGAAAAATCTATCCGATTTGGAGTTTCTTTACCAAAGCGCTAACGTCTATTGTGTGGCGATTAATGAGTGATATATTCTTTTTTCTTCAACGGATCATTAAATAGAACAAGCGCAAACCAAAGGGTGAATAGCCAATAAAAAACACCAAAAATCCATAAAAACAAAACAGCGGTATTTTTTAAGGATATTATGTTTATAAAGGTTAACCCGCCAATAAGAAATTGGGCCAAATTAGCTATTACCACCGGGCGGTTGTAAATTCCACCAATGATACTTCTTTTTACCATCCAATTTAAACTCCCAACGAAAAATAGAGCCCCCCTAAAAGCTGAAATATGAACGTAGGATGCACCGAAAATTGTAGCGCATTGGCAATTTCTTGTGGGGCAAAAATCAAACTTATTCCTACAACTCCGAGTAATAAACTACTCAGCAACATTAAATAGTTAGTTTTCATTTATAGCCATTTTTTAATTATAAAACCCATTGAGTTTTTGATTTTAGGTAGCTGGTTTGCAACTTGTAAAAAATTTCCAATAAACCAACCTAATTATGTAAACCGAAATACCAAATGGAATCAGAAAAAATATGATATAAGGAATTTTTTCACCAATTTCTTTAAGTAACATGGCGTTTACAACAGCAACACCTATTATTAAAAACAGCCCTATTAAAACATAATCTAAAAACAGGTAATTTTTGCGCTGAAACAAGTTGGCGGTATAAAATAAGAAAGCAAGAGAGGTTACTATATTTAGAACTATGTTGTGTAAAAAAGAGCATAGTACAGTTAAAAGAATTAATCCCAGTGCTGCCTTTGCATACCGACCATTTGGAAATAGTTTATAGGAAACGGAATTATTTAAACTACCCCAATCTCTTTTTAGGAGTTTGTGTATGGTATTTTTTTCGCGCATATAGGCATAAATCAAAAGCACTAAAAGAAAAAGGTTAATGATGGGGGTTAGTCCAAATCCGGCAATTATTGTAAATACTAAAATGCCAAGAGCCAAAGGAATGGCTGTAATTAAGCCAACTACAGCATAGCGAAGGGATAATAAAAGCGCCCCTGTAATGACTTGCCATACCGCAATAACCTCCATAAAAATTACAAAAGCAGTAGAATCGAAAATCTTATGAATATCAGTTGGACCGATTAGGTTGCCGATATTTTCGGGGGCTAATTTACTCAGTCCGGCGGTTAAATAAACTGTTCCTGCGGCCAAATAGATCATTATTAGTGTAATGTCTGTTCCGCTTATTTTCCGTTTCATTTTTGTAATTTTTAAGTTGTTTACTGTGGTTCTGTTCCAATAACAATCAACACCTTTATTACTTCAGAGGCACAACAAAATTATAGTTTTTCTGTTTAGGTGAACTTAAATAATCAACACACAAAAAGTCTTAGTCTTTTTATTTGACAGCTCCTTGACTGTTTCCGTTTCCTTTTTGAATACGGTTTTCTTGTTGTTCAATACTAGACCCTTTGTGTTTGTTAACTTTTACTTTTTGGTTTCCAAAATTCCAAGTGAAAGTAAGATTTACCGCACGGTCATTCAATTTAAACTGGTTGTGAAGGTGTAAGTTGCCAAAATCTGTATTGGTAGCAAATTTCATAGACTGAAAAACATCTTGCACGTTAAGTTTAATAGAGGCTCGGTTGTTCCACAACGATTTTTGTACGCCTATAGAAACCATTTTTATAGGATCTATTTTAAACGGTCCCATAATAGAAGCACCGCGATACATACCGGTTAATTCTGCTTTCCAACCTTGCGTTATGCGAAAGCTTTGGTAAGTGTTTAGCATAAATGAAGCGAACCCTTTGTCTAATTGAAATCCGTTGTATAGCCCTTCATATCGGTTGTAAAAAAGCTGTGCAGAGTTGTATGTACTCCACCATTTTGTTATGGTAACAGGAATACTTAAACTTAACCGAATATTATCCATCTGGCTAATGTTGTCTTGGGTTTGGTGTATTACATGGGTAATATCGTTTTGCTGAATTACACGCGCCATAATGTCGTTTGTGTGACTATAACTCAACACCGCGTTATAGCGTCTTTTATAGGTATAAGTTAGGGCAAATTTATTGGTGTATTCCGGTTGTAAATAAGGATTTCCGGAACGATAGGTATACTCATCAACATAAAACACAAACGGATTTAAACTCTGATAGTTTGGCCGATGAATACGACGTGTATAAGACAAACTTACTATGTTGTTTGGGTTAAATGTTTTTGACAAGGTAATGTTAGGAAACAAATCAATATAATGTTGCTCATTAATAGAATCTGTAGTGACTTGGTTGGTTTTGATATTGGCTTGCTCTGCTCGAAAACCCACTTTGGCACTCCAGCCTTTAGTAAATGTTTTATCTAAACTTACATAAGCAGAATTTACATTTTCTTTATAGATAAAGTGATTGGTATTTCTTAAATCATTTTCCCAACTTCCATTATTATTCAGTTCAAATTTACTGTCGTTATCTGTTTTTACAAAGCTGGTTTTTAGTCCGGCTGATAATTTATAATTGTTTTTAAAAACCTGTGTATAATCTAATTTAGCCGCATAAATATTAATGTCATTGGGTTGTTTTCCACGTCTTTTTAGCGGGGTGCCAATCGTATTTCCTGAGGCATCTTGTGTAGAGGTTTGTATAGACTGCGGACTGGTCTGGTAAAAGTGACTGTAGTCTATATTAGCCGTTAAAGAGCTTCCTTTTTCATCTAATTTAAGGTTGTAGTGCAGGTTTCCTTGCTCGTTTTCCCAATTGTAACCATTGTGGTTTTTAGAGGTAGAAATAGAATCTAAACTACCGGAAGCATTTAAAAAATGAATAGGGCTAAAGCTGTTAAAATCGCCATTATTAAACGAGCCATTTAGTACAAATCCTATACTTTGGTTTTCATTGATTTGATAATCCATCCCCAATTGTGCGGTTTGATTATGACCTTTAATATTCATTTGACTGGATTGCGTCATAAGGCTTGTTAGTGCATTGGTGTTAGGGTCAAAAAACTGGCGGTTCATATTCATGTTAAACTCATTGCGTTGGTGTTTGTAGTTGTAGTTCGCATAAAAACTTAATTTTTTACCACCGTAATTTACATTTACACCTCCGTTATATTTCCAAAACTGTCCGTAACCAGCCCCTAGTTTAAGGCTTCCATTCCAGCCGGTAGCTACTTTTTTCTTCATAATGATGTTAATAATACCGGCGGTTCCCTCTGCAGAATATTTTGCCGGGGGTTGATCCATCAAAGCAATTTTAGCAACAGAGCCTGCAGGAACGTTTTTTAGAAACGCTGCAAGCTGATCACCGGATAGGTGAGTAGGGCGACCATTAATCATTACCATAACGCCACTTTTTCCATTTAAAGAAATCTTATCGTTTTGATCTACAAAAACACCAGGAGATTTTCGAAGTAAATCCATTAGCGAATTGCCCGCACTCATACTGCTGTTTTCTACATTAACAACGGTTTGTCCGGGTTTGTATTCAATTAAGGGGCGGGTACGTGTAATAGATACCGTTTCTAGTGTGTTAGTGGTCTGTAAGATAAGGGTTGGTAAATTGATGGTAGTATGTGTTGGCCCTACCTGAAAAGGTTGACTGATAGCAGGTTTAAATCCAATTAACTGTACTTTAATATAATAATGGCCTTGTGGGATGGCTTTGATAATAAAATTCCCTAAGGAGTCTGCAGACACACTTTTTACCAAGCTAGAGTCGGTTGTTTTGTGTAGATGTACAGATAAATAAGGAATAGCTTTGCTCTGCTCATCCTGTATATGGCCGGTAATAGTTCCGAGAGCAGCGGTATTTTCTTGCGCGTTAGTTTGATGTGATACGGCAAAAAACAAGCTGAATAGAAATAGACAAAAAGAGATGTTTTTAGCAATTTTCATGAGTACAGTTTTTATAATAAAAAATGAAAAATTCAATTTAAAAGATCGAGGGTATCTCGATTTTCTGACACAAATAAACGGAGTAGGGGAGCTATTGTAAAAACATTTTCGCCAGACTGGTTTATACGGTAGATAAACCACAGTATAGAACCCATTAATATATTCTGTAAGGCGTTTAACCGGGTTTGTCGACAAATTATTGCCGTTTGTCGTAGATTTTGGACAATTCGTAGGTTTATGAAAGTTTTCTTTCTTCTTTTTTCTATTTTCGTGTATGGATTTTTGGAAAAGACTGTGGGAAAAGAGTTTTGAGGTAAGGGGCTATCGCATCACACTTCACCTTATTTTTTGGGCGTTATTTTTTACCGCCTTTTCATTTTATACATACCACTTACTGGTCATTACGCATTGGCAAGGCATCAACTTATTTAAAAGTTGGTTGATTAGTATGGGGCTTAATATCGTATTGGTTTTGGCGAGTTATTACGTTACTATTCGCACAGCCTATAAATACTTAGTCAAAAAACATAATTACACGAAGTTTTTTATAAGCCTTATTGCAAATGTTATAGGTTTTTCAATAGGATTATGGTTTGTAAAAGTAGCTAAGTATGAACTCCTATTCTATTTTGAAATTCCCTCTCCTAAAGGGAGGATGGATATATATGAAATATTTGAAAATCGTTATTTCTGGTTTATTATTCAAATGGTAATTGTCTATTTTGCTTTGTTGTGTGTGCCGGTAACGGCTAAGTTTTTTAGAGATCAGATGCGACAACAACAAAAAGAAATGGCATTGCAAAAACAAAATATGCGACTGCAGATGGATTTTTTAAAAGCACAAATTCACCCGCATTTTCTTTTTAATACATTAAACAATATTTACTCTTTAAATTTAGCGGCGCAGAGCGAAAAAGCTTCGCAGATGATTTCTAAGTTGTCTTCTCTTTTACGGTATGTACTTTACCAAGGAAAAGATGAATTTATCGCGCTGGAGAATGAGCTCAAAATGTTGCAAGATTTTATTAATTTAGAAGCCATCCGATCCGACAATTTAGATTTAACGCTAGACTTTCCTGAAGAAGTTTCTCCAGAAATTTATTTACCTCCTTTTTTGTTATTGCCCTTGGTAGAAAATGCCTTTAAACACGGGGTAAATGCACAGTTAGATCGTTCTTTTGTGCATATATCGCTACGCGTTTCAACAGCCTTTATTCAGTTAGAGGTTGGCAATAGTTTTGATAAAGATTATCGCCATAAAAACGCCGGCGGATTGGGGCTGTCTAGCCTGAAACAACGACTGCAATATTATTATCCCAAGAGTTATAAGTTAACCATAACCGAAAAAGAAAATCAGTATACCACTCAACTTCAAATCCCTTTACAATGTCCCAAATTCACTGCTTAATAGTCGATGATGAGCCCTTGGCGCGTAAGTTGGTAAAAAGCCATGTTGATCGGTTGCCCAATTGGGAGGTAGTAGCGACTTGCAAAAATGCTTTAGAAGCTTATGAAGTTATCATGTCTCAGACCATAGAGGTACTTTTTTTAGATATTAATATGCCGGTGGTAAATGGTACAGATTTTTACCGTTCATTAAAAAATCCACCGCTATTAATTTTTACAACGGCTTATCCCGACTATGCCGTTGAAGGGTTTGAACTAGATGCTATTGATTACCTGGTAAAGCCCATTACATTCGACCGGTTTTTAAAAGCCGCTAACCGGGCAGAAGAACGCTACCATTCTGCAAAGGAAAAAGGGAAAGGATTGGTAGTAACCAACCCCGTTCTCCCAGAAACCGATTTTATTTTTATTAAACATTTTAGCAAGTTAATAAAGGTAAATTTTGAAGACATAAAATACCTAGAAGCCCAAAAAGATTTTGTAAAATTTGTAACGAAGGATAAAGAACTTATGGCCGGAATGACCATGAAGCTAGCCGAAGAACAGCTTCCGGCTGCTCTTTTTATTCGTGTACATCGGTCTTATATTATTGCTATTAAGGCTGTAACAGCCATGTATGGCAACGTCATAGAAATAGGGAAGACCCAAATACCCATAGGAGCCAATTACAAAGAAGCGGTACTACAACGGTTTAAATAAATAGCTTAATCTTGTAGCGCAAAAACCTTTCGTAACAACTGCGAAGATCGTGCGCCAATGTTGTTTCTTATTTTCTGTTCTTCTTTACCAATCATAGTATATACACCTTTTAAGGCTTGTTGCGTTACATAATCAGTTAAGTTGGGGTTTACGTCATCTACCAATGGAATAGCATTGTATTTGGTAATCAAATTCGCCCAAATTTTATTAGCTCCCACCCGATTAAAAGAAGCGGCAATCTCTGGTTGAAATTCTTTATACAATTGTGTTTGGGTTTTATTTTTTAAGTAGGTGGTGGCTGCTAAATCATTTCCTAATAAAATAGTTTTGGCATCGGCAAAATTCATTTGCGTAATGGCGTTTACAAAAATAGGAGTAGCTCTACTAACAGCGTCTTCTGCGGTATGATTTAAGGCTTTAATACCCTTGTCTACCAAGCTACCCAGCCCTATACTGCGCAGTCCTTTAGCTACTTTTTGAAGATCTTTGGGCAAAAGTATTCGGGTTAATTGGTTGTTATAAAAACCGTTCTTTTTAGCCAGTTTAGATACCTGTTGACTAATACCTTGTTTTAAAGCTTCTTTTAACCCTGATGCGATTTGTGCTTGCCCTAAAACAGCATTTCCTTGGCTATCGGGAAAGTTGTTGACAACTTGTTGTAATTGTCCGCACGAAAAGCAACACACGGCTAAGATAAGTATACTCCATTTTTTCATAAACTGTAATTTATAGTTATTTGGTTACGCATTTTAGAAAAGGACATCTATATGTAATAACCACTTGTTACGCTGAGTTTACCTGCCTATAATAGACAAAAGTGTTACAAAAACAGCAAAAGCAATTCCTCGACAGGCCTACCATCAAAAACGGGTAGGCCTGGTTTGGTGATTTATAGTTCATTATTTAACCGGCAGCTGATTAAATTCAATATAAGAATCTCCATAAACGGTATGGGTTTGCGTTTTGTAATCGCTTTCATCGGCTTTAAAAATATTGGGTACAAATGTTTGCGGGTTTAAATTGATTAATGGAAACCACGTACTTTGCACCTGTATCTGAATTTTGTGCCCTTTCTTAAAGGTGTGATTAATACCTTGTAAGGTGATGTCTATCTCTGTCTTCTTATTAGGAGTCATAGCCTCAGGATGCTCAAAACTATTACGGAAACGTCCGGGCATTACTTCGCTGCGAATCATCATATGGTAATTAGACATTTTTAAATGAGGATCTGTTTCTTTAAAGTTTTTTGCATCGGGTGGAAAGACATCAATCACTTTTACAATCCAATCGGCATCAGTACCGGTAGTAGCCACTTCTAGTTTGGCTTTAATTTGTCCTACCAGCTTTATATCGTGTTGCAACACGGGTGTTTCATAGGTTAAAACATCGGGGCGTCTACCAGCAAATCGTTGGTCGTCAGTCATGTATTTACGGGGTGTAAAAACAATTTTGATGTCTTCTGTATAGGGCACCGGTTTTTCAATATCACTGATAAATTTATTTTCGTAATTAGGATTAGGCTGATCAGTTAAGGTGTGGTTTTTCCCTAGATAATAGCGTTTCTTTACCGTATTTTTTGGAGGCCAAGCAGCATAAGAATCCCATTGGTGCGTACCGTCATCATACATACGCGCTTCCGGAAAATGAGGATCTGCTTTTCCTTTTAAGAAATGATCAAAGAAAGGGGTAATCACGTCGCGTTGAAATTTAATTGAAAGGCTATCGCCAAAATAAACATTTCCTACAGCGTTACGCACTTTGGTAGAGGCCCATTGCCCATGACTCCACGGTCCGTACGTAATAATATTATAGTTATTGCTGCTTTTTTCAATTTGTGCATAGCTGTTAAAAGGTCCGTAAAGGTCTTCGGCATCGTAAAACCCACCCACATACAACACGGCAGGTTTAATGTCTTTTAAATGTGGAATAATATTACGTGTCTTCCAAAAAGTATCGTAATTTGGATGGTTTTCCAACTGTTTCCAAAAGAAGTTATTGGGGTAATATTTATCCAATTTTTTAATAGGGGTGTGCTTTAAAAAGAAAGCGTATTGGTCTTGGCTTTTAAACCGTGGGAAATGATATTTTGTATGGGTGGTAGGCGGAAATTGATTGCCAAAAAGAGCGGTAGCCATAAAGTAGCTTAACAGATAAGCCCCGTTGTGATGAAAATCGTCAAAAAAGAAATCGCTGATAGAGGCTTGCGGAGAGACCGCTTTTAAAGCTGGATGGTTACTCAATAGGGCATAAGTGGAATAAAATCCGGGATAAGAGATTCCCCAAATACCTACTTTTCCATTGTTGTTCGGTACATTTTTTACCAACCAGTCTATGGTGTCGTATGTATCACTGGCTTCATCGGTTTGGTTACCGGTTTTATTAGGAATATACGGGCGCATATTGTCAAAATCACCTTCGCTCATCCAACGACCGCGTACGTCTTGTTTTACAAAAATATAGCCTTCTTTTAAAAGGTATTTGTTAGCCGCCATTCCATGAGGAGATTTGGGAAATTTATTTTTTCCGTATGGTCGAGAGCTATACGGTGTACGCATCATAATGATAGGGTATTCTTGTGATTGGTCCTTGGGAGCATAAATAGTGGTGTGCAATTTTACCCCGTCGCGCATGGGAATATCTACTTCCGTTTTGGTGTAATGTTCCGGAATATCATACGTAGGTTGATTTTCTTGCGCGTAATTACAGCCTGTAAAAACCGTGAAGCACAACAAGAAAAGAAGAGATTGTGTAAGCGATTTCATAATTTAAAATTTGAGTGATAAGCGATAAAGATAAACTAATTTTACTTTTTTAAAAATTATAATGCCGAAAGGCTGAGATTATAGTTGTATAGATACAAAAATTCTTCTTTATATTCGCTGCTATGAACACCGCACGAAAAGAACAAATTATACAAACAGCTGCCCAGCTATTTCACGAAAAAGGTTTTCATGCCGTGTCTATGCGTGATTTGGCTGAAAAACTAGACATTAAAGCGGCTAGTCTATACAATCATATTTTTTCTAAAAAAGAAATCTTAGCTAATATCGTAATGGATTTGGCACAAGATTTTACTACTCATATTCAGCAAACTAATAAAACGCAAACGTCATCTTTAGCTAAGTTAGAAGCCATTGTGGCAATGCACATTACGACTTCACTAAAAAAAACGGATTTTTTAGCGTGTATGAACAAAGAATGGATGAATTTAGAAACGCCTCAACGCAAATTATATTTAAAACTGCGTCAAGAATATGAAGATACCTTTCTGCAGATTATTGTAACCGGAATAGAAACAGGAGAGTTTGAAAAAAGAAACCCGGATATACTTACTTTTAGCCTGCTTTCTTCTTTGCGTACATTCTATCATTGGTATACTAAAAACCCTCAATTTACACAAAAGGAACTTATACGAGAAATGCAACTCAATCTGCTAACAGGCATTGTACGCAAAAAGTAATGACATATTGGCTGTTTTGCTGTAATTTTGAGTACCTTGAGAAAGGTTTGTTTATTTAACTAACAATTGTTAGTTTTGAAACGAGTAAAATTTAATTATGGCAGAGTTTTATAAGCTTAAAGTAGCTCAAAAACGAGAAGAGACCAATAACTGTACTTCTGTAAAATTGGAGGTGCCTAGAGAACTGTGGAAACATTTTCGTTATGGAGCAGGGCAACATATCATTTTTAAAAAAGAATTTGACGGAGAAGAAATTCGCAGAACATATTCTCTCTGCTCCAATCCGTTTGATAAAGAATGGCGTGTTTGTGTAAAACAAATTCCGGAGGGAAAATTTTCAACCTATGTCAATCAAGAATTAAAAGAAGGGGATATTGTAGAAGCTAGTTCTCCTACCGGAAAATTTGCACACGACATACAATTAGATAGAGAAGGGGCTAGGCAGTATTTATTTTTTGCCGCCGGAAGTGGTATTACCCCCATCATAGCAATGATAAAAATGGTGCTACAGCAAGAGCCACATTGCCATTGCCAATTGTTCTATTCTAACCGCGACCAAAATAATATTGTTTTTAGAGAAGAGCTGGAACAATTGCGTAACAAATATTTGACGCGTTTTGAACTCTTCCATATTTTAACAGAACAAAAACGCGATGTTGCTTTGTTAGACGGTAAGATAACAAAAGAAAAACTGAAGACTTTTTCAGAAACCTTGCTCAATTTATCGGCCATAGATCACTGTTTTATCTGTGGACCCGAAGCGCTAACCTTTATTATTCGCGATGAATTGGTTAACTTAGGCTTGGCTAAAAATAAAATTCATTATGAGTTGTTTGTAACCGGCTTGTCTGAAGAAGATAAACAACGAGCAGCAGAAGCCATGAAAAAACGGGTAGAGGGTACGCAGGTAACGGTTATTGAAGGGGGTACAGAACTGAGTTTTGTCATGACAGACACGTATGACAATGTGCTTGATGCAGCTTTGGCTGCCGGAGCCGATGTCTCATTTGCTTGTAAAGACGGTATGTGTAGCACCTGTAAATGTAGAGTAGAAGAAGGATCTGTGGTAATGAAAAAGAATTATGCTTTAGAAAAAGATGATCTAGAAAAGGGATACGTGCTGAGCTGTCAATCAGTGCCTACCTCTAAGAAGTTAAAAGTAAATTACGACGTGTAATTTACTATACAATTAAAATAGTAGTTACTAACACAGCTAAGTATAAAATTATGAGCGAGCAAGAAATAAAAAACTTAGAAAATATTTTTCAGCAGCGTATTGATAATAATGAGAAGATAGAGCCGAAAGATTGGATGCCCGAAAAGTATAGACAGATGAATATTCGGCAAATATCGCAGCATGCCAATTCAGAAATTGTAGGGATGCTCCCCGAGGGCAACTGGATTACTCGCGCCCCTTCACTGTTGCGAAAAGTAACCTTATTAGCCAAAGTTCAAGACGAGGCCGGACACGGGCTTTATCTTTATAGTGCCGCAGAAACCTTAGGTATTTCTAGAGATGAGATGACAGAATTAATGCTAGCCGGCAAGTCAAAATATTCAAGTATATTTAATTATCCATCGCTTTCTTGGGCAGATATTGGCGCTATAGGATGGTTGGTAGATGGCGCTGCTATCGTTAACCAAGTATCGCTCACACACACTTCTTACGGTCCGTATGCTCGTGGAATGGTGCGTATCTGTAAAGAAGAAAGCTTTCATCAGCGACAAGGATATCAAATTATGTATAACCTTTCTCACGGAACAGCGGCGCAAAAAGAAATGGCTCAAGATGCGTTAAACCGTTGGTGGTGGCCATCACTTATGATGTTTGGTCCTACCGATAAAGAATCAACACACACTGAGCAGTCTATGGCATGGAAGGTTAAAATAAAATCAAACGATACCTTACGTCAGATGTTTGTAGATCAAGCAGTGCCTCAAGCCGATATTTTGGAGCTGAAAATTCCGGATGAAGACCTAAAATACAACGAAGAAACCCAACACTATGAATTTGGAGAAATTGATTGGGAAGAATTTTGGCAAGTGGTAAAAGGTCATGGAATATGCAATGAACAACGCATACGCGACAAACAAGAAGCTTGGGATAATGGACAATGGGTGCGCGAAGCCGCCATGGCGTATGCCAAAAAAGAACAAAACAAACAAGAACGAAGAGTTGGGTAGGGTAGAAAAGTACTGACTTGTATATGAATACAATACCTGAAAGAAGATTTATCATTAAACTAAAATACGAGATACTTTGTAGAAGCAACGCTTAGTACTCGATACTCAATACTAGAAAAATGGCTAAAAACACAAAAACAAGCAAAAACGAATGGCCCCTTTGGGAAGTATTTGTCCGTAGTAAAAACGGACTAGAACACCGTCATTTTGGAAGCCTCCACGCAGTAGATGCAGAGATGGCACTACAAAATGCACGTGATGTGTACACACGCCGTATGGAAGGGGTAAGCATTTGGGTGGTAGAATCTAAAAACATTGCGGCATCAAATCCTGATAAAAACGGAGAATTTTTTGAGCCGGCAGAAGATAAAGTTTACCGCCATCCTACCTTTTATAAACTACCGGATGGGGTGAAGAATATGTAAGCAAAAAGGTAAACGCTTTTTGAAAACCTGATTATGAAAGAAAAAACAAACTTTAAAACATATCCCATAACAGCAGATAAAGTGGGCTTTTTATTAGGGTTAGCCGATAACACACTAATACTGGGACAACGGTTGAGTGAACTTACCGGCCACGGACCAACGCTAGAAGTCGATATGGCGTGCGCCAATATTGCGCTAGATTTATTTGGAGAAGTACGCAATTATTACCAGTATATAGCTGAAATTAAGGGAAATGAAATTACAGAAGACGATTTGGCTTTTATGCGAACAGAACGCGAATACCGTAATGCTTTGTTGGTAGAACAGCCTAACCGTGATTTTGCCTATACAATAGCCCGTCAATTTTTGTATGATCAATTTCACTTTTTATTACTAGAAAAACTGAAACAAAGTGAAGATTTTCAGTTGGCTGCTATTGCTCAAAAAAGTATAAAAGAAGTAACTTATCATCGCGATTTTTCGGCTGATTGGATAAAACGTCTGAGGGATGGTACAGAAGAGAGCCACCAACGTATGCAGACTGCACTTTCCGATTTGTGGAAATACCACCGTGAATTATTTGAAAAAACACCGGCTGATGAGCAAATGATAACGCAAGGAATAGGTGTTGATTATGACGAGCTAAAAGATACATACTACCAAAATGTGCGTGAAGTAGTGGAGGAGGCTACGCTAAATCTACCGGAATTAAAGTACTTTCAAAGCGGCGGCAAGATGGGTAAGCATACAGAACATATGGGGCATTTACTTACCGAAATGCAATATATGCAGCGCACCTATCCCGGAATGGAGTGGTAATTGTAAAACGAATTGTTTTCAGTTATTTGCAATTAATTTGAAGAAAGGAGAAGTTGAAAGATGATTACAGAAAAAACGGCTGTTTTTATAGATGAAAGACTTTATACAGTCTTAAAAGAAGTAACGGATCCGGAGATTCCGGTAGTTTCTATTGTAGATTTAGGAATGGTACGTGATGCGCATATAGAAAACGAGGTAGCACACGTAAAAATAACACCAACGTATAGCGGCTGCCCGGCCACCGATATGATTGCAGCGGATGTAAAAATAGCCTTGAAAAAAGCCAACTATATACCGGCTGTAACGACCACTATCAACCCTCCGTGGACCACCGATTGGATTACGGAAGAAGGTATTCAGGCATTAAAAGACTACGGAATTGCTCCACCGGTAGAAGCTACCGCAGACCGTAGGGCGTTGCTAGGAGAAACCCATGTCATAAAGTGTACGCATTGTGGCTCTACACATACTAAAATGGTCAGTCAATTTGGTTCTACTGCCTGCAAGGCACTGTTTAAATGTTTAGACTGTGGAGAACCGTTTGATTATTTTAAATGCATGCTATAAACTAACGCTCAACACCCATAAATAATAAGAAATTTTTTTAATGATGGCAGAAGATATATTATACAAAGTAGAAACGCAAGTGGCGTATATTACCCTAAACCGACCTAAGGCTTATAACAGCTTTAATAGAGCTATGTCTAATGCATTTATTGCGGCCTTGCAGAAAGCAGCTGACGATTCGCAAGTACGGGCACTTTATATTACCGGAAACGGAAAAGCCTTTTCGGCCGGGCAGGATTTAAAGGAAGTGTTAGACCAAGAAAACAACCCCGGTTTCAAGAAGATTTTAGAAGAAGGGTATAATCCCATTATTCGGTTACTAAGAGCAATACAAAAACCCATTGTGGCTGGTGTAAATGGAGTAGCTGCCGGAGCAGGAGCCAATATTGCTTTGGCATGTGATGTGGTAGTGGCGTCTGAAAAAGCCTCTTTTATACAGGCCTTTAGTAAAATAGGATTGGTACCTGATAGTGGAGGTACCTATTTTTTACCGAGATTGATTGGTTTTCAAAAAGCATCGGCACTGATGATGATGGGAGAGGCTATATCTGCCATTGAGGCCGAGAAAATAGGAATGTTATACCAAGTTTTTTCAGAAGAAGAATTTTCTGTAAAAGCAAAGGCTATTGCTATAAAACTGGCACAAATGCCGACACAGGCACTAAGTTTAATAAAAAAATTACTAAATAAAAGCTATCAACACACGCTTGATCAACAGCTTGATTTAGAAGGAGCTTACCAACTTCAATCGGCTGCAAGCGAAGATTATCAAGAAGGGGTAGCAGCCTTTGTAGAAAAACGAGCCCCGGTATTTAAAGGAAAATAACGGCCAATTTCTACTAAATTTGGCATTAAAAAACTAAAATAAGGAATACATGAACGTTGCTATAATAGGAGCCGGAACGATGGGAAGCGGAATTGCACAGGTTGCTGCCACTGCCGGATGTACCGTAAAGGTATTTGACACCCAAACTCAGGCATTAAAGAAAAGTGAAGAAGCTTTAGAAAAAATTCTTCAACATATTGTACACAAAGGACGTATTACTGCTGAAGAAAAAAGCGAAATTCAACAAAATATTACCTACGTTAACGATATTCAATCACTTAGCGAAGCAGAATTGACCATTGAAGCTATTGTTGAAAATACTAATGTTAAACAAAATGTATTCAAACAGTTAGAAAATATACAAAGCACTAAATCAATTATTGCTTCTAATACTTCATCTATACCCATTGCTTCTATCGCTTCAGCTTTAGAACATCCTGAACGTGTTATAGGGCTACACTTTTTTAACCCGGCACCTTTGATGGCGCTGGTTGAAATTATTCCGGCGGTTCAGACATCAGCAGCCGTAACGGAAAAAACGATACAAATTATTGCTGACTGGAATAAAGTGGGTGCGTTAGCTAAAGACACTCCCGGGTTTATTGTAAACCGCATTGCCCGCCCTTTTTATGGAGAGGCGTTACGTATGTATGAAGAAGGGGTGGCTAGTTTTACGCAGATAGATAGAGCGATGAAAGAATTAGGCGGATTTAGAATGGGCCCTTTTCAGCTAATGGATTTTATTGGAAATGATGTAAACTACAAGGTGACAGAAACCGTGTTTACAGAGTTTTATTACGATTCGCGCTATAAGCCCTCGTTTACTCAAAAACGTCATGCACAGGCCGGATATTTAGGTAGAAAGTCGGGTAGGGGCTTCTATTTTTATAAAGATGGAAAAGTAGATGCGGTTAAACACCCTGATTTTTATAAAGGAGATATCAATCAGCAACAAGCGCAGAAAATTCTCGATCGTATATTGGTGATGCTCATTAACGAAGCAGCTGATGCTTTGTTTTTAAATATAGCTTCGGCTAAAGACATTGATTTGGCTATGACTAAAGGAGTAAATTATCCCAAGGGGTTGTTAGTCTGGGCTAATGAAAAAGGAATTGACTGGTGCGTATCTCAAATGGATGCGCTGTATAATGAGTATCATGAGGAACGCTACCGTTGTAGCCCATTGTTACGCAAAATGAATAAAGAACATACACTATTTCAATTTTAATCGAAATCATTTATGAATAAGTCGTTAAAAATTGTGGCTATGATTCCGGCGCGATTAGATTCTACGCGTTTTCCCGGTAAATTACTAAAAGATTTATGTGGTAAATCTGTTATTTTGCGAACCTATGAAGCCACGGTTGCTACCGATTTATTTGATGCAGTGTATGTGGTAACTGATAGCACAGAAATTTTTAAAGAGATTACAAACCACGGCGGAAAGGCTCTTTACAGCGATACCCAACACGCTTGCGGAAGTGATCGTATAGCAGAGGCCGCCACAAAAATAGAAGCTGATATTGTAGTAAATGTACAAGGAGATGAGCCTTTTACCTCTAAACAAGTGTTAGAAAAACTGCTGACTGTTTTTGCCGAAGATGAAGCACAAGAAATAGATTTAGCAACTCCTATGATGCCCTTACAAGATGATAGCGAAATAGAAAACCCCAATAACGTGAAAGTAATAACCGATAAAGCGGGCTTTGCTTTGTACTTTTCGCGCGCGGTAATACCGTATCCACGAAGTAAGACAGAAAAAACGATTTATCATAAACACATAGGTATTTATGCCTTTAGAAAACATGCGCTACTAGATTTTTCTCGACTAGAAATGCAAGCATTAGAGGCTACTGAAAAAATTGAATGTATCCGATTTTTAGAATATGGAAAACGCATAAAAATGATACCGGTAAATGAGCAAAACGTGGGGATTGACACCCCGGAAGATTTAGAGAATGCACGTTTTTTGTTTCGTAAAATATCGAGTTAGTGGCAAGCATAAACGACAGACGTCTAAAGAGAAACTAAATAGTAAAAATGAAAATTGACACAACATTTAACGTTTATTCAGACGCAAACGGTGGCGACCCGGACAGCACAAGTCTAACACTTCGTTCCTACCATAAAATGTTATGGAGTAAGAAATTGCCAAACGGACAAAATTTTAAGTTGACAGACAAAAAAAGTGGCGTGTATTTATTTCATAGTTCAGGACTTGGAGAATTTTTATTGGGAAGTGACGCAATTACTCATTCATACAGAAATCACAAACGCAAAACTTGGCTGACACAACAAATTCAAGACGATGTTCAAGAACTGTTTGACACAGGTTCGACAATTGGAGCATATACTCTTTTTCCAAACAAACGGGTTGACAAACAACACACAATAAATCAAGCTCGTGGAGTAAATAGCCTAATTGACGACAGATTCGACTTGACTTTGGAATGTATCAGACTTTTTTACGCAGGACAACAAAGCCCACTTTACGACACATTTAAGCGTTACAAAAACTTCTTTGACTTGTTTGGCAATTTCAAAGGTTACATTGACTTTTTCTTACTCAACGACCTTGTTGACGAAAATGAGAATATTAAGTTTTACTTACCGTTTGACAATTTCAAAACAAGACCAACATTTGCGGACATAGAAGAATATTTGACTTTCAAGAAAGGAGTAATGGACTTTATAAAAGCACGCAATAAACGAATTGACAACTATGCTAACCGATAGACGATAAAACAAATACCAGCCACTAACAAACGGCTTTCCAAAGAACATGTAAATGAGATGAGAATAATAGAATGGAATTGTCAAGGAGCATTTAGAAATAAAAACAAGGAAATTTTCGAGCTAAATCCTGACATACTAATCATACCAGAATGTGAACAGGAAGAAAAATTGAAATTTGGAAAACTCACACCCAAACCGAACGATTTTATTTGGTATGGAGCCGCAGGGAAAAAAGGAATAGGAATATTTTCTTACTCAAATTATAGATTTAAAATTTTAAAAGAATTTAACCCTGAATTTAGGTATATAATTCCCATAATCGCTTCTAACAAGGAAAACTCATTCTTGTTGTTTGCCATTTGGGCAATGAACAATAAAGAAAACCATTATCGAGATATATCGGACAAATTTGGATTGAAAATTTTAAAAGCAAAGTATCAATTTCTGACACATATTCAGACTTTACGACAAGACACTTGTCTAAATTGACTGAAAATACGAAAAATAAATATCGAGATGAATGGAAAAATATTACGAATTTGGCAAATTGTTTAGACAAAGAAAACGTAGATAAAAACAAGTTGAAGTTGCTTAGAAAAAACATTCTAACTTTAAAAGAAATTGACAATTTAACGGAAGAACTAAAACAAAGCGGCTGTTAGCAAACAATTTTCATGGGGCTGGTAAACGTCTTCGATTGAAAGATTTTTACTATATTTAGGATGTCATCTTCTAATAAAATAGGTGGTAAATGCCGTCTTTGGTAAGCACTGCGTTAGTTGTCATTGTAATAAACACCAATTTAATGCGAAATGAATTTTAAAAAAACCATTCTTCTTTTAATTATATGTGCAAGTGTTAACTTGTTTTATTCTTGTAATAATAATAAACCTAATGCTCCAATAGTTTCGACGAATAAGTGGGATTTTAAATCGCTAAAGGAAAAAGCAAATGAGAATCTTGATAGCACTATGTGGAATGACACATTATTTAATCGGGATATGAAAGCATTTACAAAATATAAAAAAGAGTACGAAAAATACCCGTTAAGTAATAATCCTTTCCCAGTTGCCGATTACCACTTTGCGGTATATCAAAAGCCATATACAATAAAGATAGATTCTCTCATTTTTAAAGGAGTTCAAATTGGAGAATATAACGAACCCCAAGAAGATAGCGTAATAACCAAACTAATGCTGATTGTGTTGACAAATAATGACAGTATAGAAGTAAATGCTTTTGTTAATTCTAGAAATTGTCCCTATTTAACGGCTCAAGGGTATTACAAATTCAACAACAATGAATACAAATGGGTGTTTTCATCATCACCTGACGGTTATTCTACATTGTTTTTTAGTATGAAACTTTTTGATTTACGTTTTGGAAAAACCATTGTAATTTACCCTCAAAAAAATCATTCATTTTATTATAATCAGATTGAATTGTCCCCAGACGACTTTGCTAATATAGAAGGTTATCTTAAAGCAATAAAAAAGAAATTGACAAATTAACGGAAAGACTAAAACGAAGCGGCTGTTAGCAAACAGTTTTCCGCAATGGCTGGTAAACGTCTTCGATTAACATTTGGTGGTGAAAACCTGCTCCCTCGAGCCGTAAACCGTTAACGATAACCTATAAAAAATAAAATCCTGATGAAAAAATGCAATTCGTTTGTATTATAATATATATTATGTAAAATAGAATATTTTATTAACCATCTCCCCATTCAAATCATTTCGATTAATCCTTTTCTACTGAGAGTTTTATATTTCCTCTAAAACTCATTACAGAACGCTGTATACTCGAGACAATTAAATCAGCGGTGCCGTTTGGATAAATTTTGAGAGAAACACTATAGATGTCGGCTGTTCTATTTTTATCGGCTATGGTAAATTTAATACGGGTGTATTTTTCATTTCGTTGTATGGTGTGGTTATTTGGCTTTCCTGAAAATTCAATTCCATTATCTTGTGCATTCATATTACCGGCTGTATACTGTTCTCCATAAAATGGTAAATCAGCAGATACGGAGTCTTTTTTTACGGTTAAAAAATACCCGTTTCCTGAAATGTCAATTGCAGCGGCAGAACTACCGTAAGCTGCTAAGTTTAATTGCTGCGCAGCTTGGTTTAATGCATGAGAAGCCTGGGGATAAGCTGCCGAAAAAATTATCGTGTAATCTTTATGCAGTAGTTTTTGCTCAACTTTTTGTTGTTTAGCTGCTTTAGTGACTGCACTTTTGGGGCTTTTACAGCTCCAAATAAAGAACACGCAAAGAAGAAAACCCCAATACTTCATAATAGCTAATTTTATCACCCTAAAGGTATGAAAAGCAGCTAATAACAGCTACCTTTTGATAACTAATTTTTAAGGTAATCCCCCTCCTCTACTGTAGGGAAAAAGGTTTCATAAGAGTGAATATTTTCTCGTATTTTTTTATAAATCAATCGTCTGTTTAGCTGTGAAAGATCGGTACATCCTGAGGCCGCAAAGAGCTCAAGAAAATCTTCAACCGTTCGGCGTTGGTAGTTCATGACACGTCTCCATTTGTCTTCAACATTCAGCCCTCGTATTAGTTTAGGGTTGTTTGTGGTAATACCGGTTGGACAGGTGTTTTTATCGCATTTCAAGGCTTGAATGCAGCCTAATGCTATCATCATTCCACGTGCAGAGTTACAAATATCAGCGCCAATACAAAGTGCTTTAAAAATATCAAAAGCCGTAAAGATTTTGGTGGCGGTAAGTACTTTAATATCTTTTTTTAAGTTGTATCCTCTTAAGGTGTCAATTGCAAAAATTAACCCTTCTTCCCACGGCATTCCTACGTAGTTAGAAAAGTCTATAGGAGCGGCTCCGGTACCTCCTTCTGCCCCATCAACGGTAATAAAATCAGGTTTTATACCGGTTTCTACCATTTTTTCACAAATTTCTATAAACTCGTGTTTACTCCCTATACACAGTTTGAATCCTACCGGTTTGCCATTACAGAGTTCGCGCAGTTGTTGTACAAATTGCAACAATCCTTCGGCATTGTGGAAAGCAGAATGACTAAATGGAGAAATAACATCGGTATGGGGTTCTACGCCTCTAATTTTGGCAATTTCTTCGTTGTTTTTTGCTGCGGGTAGAACTCCTCCGTGCCCGGGTTTAGCTCCTTGTGATAGTTTAATTTCAACCATTTTTACTTCCGGCCAATTAGCTTTCTCCTCAAAAATTTTAGGGTCAAAATGTCCGTCTTTGGTTCTGCAGCCAAAATAAGCGGTTCCTAATTCCCATACTAAGTCGCCTCCCATACGGTGGTATGAAGAAATTCCTCCTTCTCCGGTGTCGTGAAAAAAATTCCCGGCTTTGGCTCCTTTATTAAGTGCCATAACGGCATTTTTACTAAGGGAGCCGAAACTCATAGCAGAGATGTTAAATAAACTAGAAGAATACGGTTGTTTACAAGATGGGCCACCCACAGTTTGGCGTGGTGGTGCGTCGAGTACTTCAGCAGTATAAATACTGTGTTTCATAAAGGAGAAAAACTCGGCGTTTACGTCAAGTTCGGTTCCAAACGGATGGGTTGTATCATCTGCTAATTTTGCTCTAGAATATATATATGATCGATGGTTGCGGTCTATAGGTTTTCCATCTGTATTGTCTTCTACAAAATATTGATGCAATTCAGGGCCAATCATTTCTAATAAATAACGCATGTGTCCTAATAGTGGAAAGTTGCGCAAAATGGTGTGTCTTTTTTGAAAAATGTCATACATACCAATGATAAACAAAATAATGCCTATGCCGGCAAACCCCCAGGCGGGCCAAATTATAGTACAGATAACAATGGCAGCTACAATAAGCATGACAAATGTAAAACGAATAGCTTCTCTCATATTAAAGTCGATTTTTATTACTAATAAATGATATGAAATATAAAGCTACAAAAGATTAAGGAAGAATAATAAAATTGTGTCTATATAGTTTGGTTCTAAATAATTATTAGTAAAAAGTTAATAATTTACTAAGCTTTAAAATCCGTTTTGTGGAGTGTAAAACTAGGTTATCTTTGTTCAGAAAAAATGCAGACGAAAGTAAAAATCTTCCGGCTAATCAGCACCTTAGAGGCAGTTTCTTTTCTCATCTTGCTCTTTATTGCAGTTCCCTTAAAATATGGTTTTGATAACCCCTATTATGTAGAAATTATGGGGCCTATCCACGGCGGATTGTTTGTGCTGTATGTTATTGGTGCATTTCTTATAAAACCACTTTTAAAATGGACAGGAAAGACGTTGTTTATAACCATTATTTGCTCAATAATTCCCTTCGGTCCATTTTACGTAGAAAAGCGCTATTTGCCTAAAAACATTGCTTAAGAAAGGCGGTCTTTTACGTATTCTACCTTGGTTTTTCCATGAGGCTTGGGCTTTCCGTTTTCATCTACGTTTACCATCACAATTTTGTCAACGGTAATAATGCTTTGTCGCGTCATTTTATTGCGTACTTCGCACGTTAAGGTAAGCGAAGCAGTACCAAATTTTACTACTTCAATGCCAATTTCTACAATATCTCCTTGGCGAGCGGAACTCTTGAAATCAATTTCGCTCATAAATTTTGTTACCACGTGTGGGTTTTCTAACTGAATAATGGCATAGAGAGCGGCTTCTTCATCTATCCACTGCAAAAGCCTACCGCCAAATAAACTTTCGTTGGCATTTAAATCTTCCGGTTTTATCCATTTTCTGGTGTGGAAACGCATAGTAAAGTTATTTTATTCAAAAATACGCAATTAACTTGAGGGAGTTTGTATCGTTATTTTATTTTTTAGTTAATTGTATAAAGTATGCTTATAGCAATGTTTACATTTGAAAAAAATTGAGATATGAATAATTTAGCAGAAAAAACGGCCTTTGTTACCGGGGGAACAAAAGGAATTGGTTATGGAATTGCAGAAGCTTTGTTGAGTAATGGCATACAAGTGGCGATTACCGGAAGAAATCAAGAAACACTTACCCAAGCAGTTGAAAAATTACAAGCTGCACACACGGCAAAAATAATAGGTATAAAAGCCGATGTTCAACACTATATAGATCAAGAACAAGCGGTACAAAAAACAGTAGAAGAGTTTGGAAAAATTGACATTGTGGTAGCCAATGCAGGGTTAGGACATTTTGCCACAATAGATCAGCTAACCGTAGCACAATGGAATGAAACTATTGCCACCAACTTATCAGGGGTGTTTTATACGTTAAAAGCGTCCTTGCCACAGCTGCGCCAACAAAAAGGTTATTTCTTTTCTATTTCTAGTTTGGCCGGAACCAATTTTTTTAAGGGTGGAAGTGCTTACAATGCCAGTAAATTTGGCGTTACCGGATTTACACAAGCGGCTATGCTGGATATGCGCGAATGGGATATAAAAACAAGCGTTATTATGCCGGGTTCTGTAGCTACTTATTTTAATGGAAATACCCCCGATGAGGCTGATGCATGGAAAATACAAAAGGAAGATATCGGACAAATTATTGTGGACTTGCTACAAATGAACCAACGCGTTTTACCAAGTAAGATAGAGGTTCGCCCCTCTTTTCCACATAAAAAATAAATCTACACTACGATAGCATACGGGAGCAGGCTTCGGCTAGTACTCCGGTAACGATTTTTGGGGCTTTGCCCCATTTTTTTATATGGTTGGTAGCCAAAAATGGAAATTGAGAACTGTCTCCTCCCGTTTCAGGAGTTGTAATGCCATAAACTAGTTGTTTTATACCACTTGAACGGATAAGGTATGAACACATAAAACATGGTTCTACCGTTGTGTATAAACTACACTGTGCCAATTCTTTTTTTGTCAAGGTTTTTTGCGCCTTGAGTACCGCTAACATTTCAGCATGGGCAAGCGCGGCAGGCAAGCCCTCCTCCCCTTCTCTTCCTTCTGCTATAATTTTTTTATTGTGTACAACAACAGCGCCCACCGCTGTTTTACCTTCGTTTTTAGCTAATTGAGCTAAAGTAAGACAACGCTTCATAAATTTCTCGTGTGTCGTTTGGGTATCATTATCACATAAATTCATATCTCTTTTTTTAAAATCCCCCATAGCGAATAAAAGACCCGAGCACCAACATAGCTATTCCTAATAAAGTAACGCAAATGACATGAACGGCCATTTCCGGAAGTTTTTTAGGTGATTTTTTAAGCTTGGGAATTACGCGAACTTGCGCGCTTATCGCAAATAAGACAGTTGCCAATAAAAGTATTAATTTGGTAGAAGTAACTTGCTCGATAGATGAAGAAAAGCTAAACCAATCAGAAAAGTGAATACCAAATTGAGTCATCATCCAGATACCGGTAATAACCAGTAAAGCCAATGCTGGCATTCCGAGAGGTTCAAAACTTTTTTCAAATTTTAGAAGGCGGTCTGCATCCTTTTTGCGCAATACGCCCGGCAAAATACAGCAAGCCAAGTAGAGATGCCCTCCTACCCATACGGCAGCACAGATAAGATGAATAATAAGTAATAGATGATGATTCATAGTCTATTTTAACCCCAAACCTTTTTCAAAGGTAAGCTTATCCTGAGTAGAAGACTTTAAATCACCTGAAAAAAGTTAGGCTTCCTTCTTTTTAAGCGTAAATTTTAAGACGAAGAATCCGACAATTCCGGCGGTTAATGAACTTATCAGAATAGTTAGTTTGGCATTGTTGATAATGAGTGCGCTGTCAAAAGCCAAAAGCGTAATAAAAATAGACATGGTAAACCCAATTCCCCCCAAAATTCCTACCCCAAAAATGTTTGTCCAATTTAACCCTTTGGGCAATTTGCAAATACCGGTTTTAACAGCGAGAAAAGTTACGGCAAATATTCCTAATGGTTTTCCAATAACCAATCCGGCAGCAATACCTAAACTATAATGATGGGTTATTAAGTCGGTAAAGCTGGCATTAAAGTGAATAGCCGTATTAGCTAAGGCAAAAATGGGTAGGATAAGGAATGCAACCGGCTTGTGTAAGAAACGCATTAGAGCATAGGAAGGAGATTTCTTATCACCATTTCCAAAGGGAATGGCAAAAGCTAATAACACGCCGGTAATAGTGGCGTGTACCCCTGAATTAAGCATAAAATACCACATGGCCACTCCCCCAACTAAATACACCAACCAATGCGTTATTTTTTTTCGATTACACAAAAGTAATACACCATAAATACCCAAGGCAATAAGGAGGTTGGTCCACACCAAGTTACTTGTATAAAAGAAAGCAATAATAAGGATGGCGCCTAAATCATCTACAACTGCCAGCACGGTTAAAAATACTTTTAACGATGTGGGCACGCGGTTACCTAAGAGTGAAAGGATACCTAAAGCAAAGGCTATATCTGTTGCCATAGGAATACCTGAACCAGACTGCGTGGGTAGCCCATAATTGAATAATAAAAATATTCCGGCAGGAACCACCATTCCTCCTATGGCACCAAAGATGGGCGGTAAGGCATTTTTTATGTTAGAAAGTTCGCCTCTATAAATTTCGCGTTCAAGTTCAAGCCCTATAAGAAGGAAGAAAATGGTCATTAGCCCATCGTTTATCCAATGTTCTACACTAAGACCATAAAGGTGAGCGTGTAAAAGACTTTGATAATCCTCTCCTAAAAAACTATTGGCTACGATTAGTGAAATGATAGTCATGGCAATCAAAAAAATACCACCTGATTTTTCACTACTTAAAAAATTTCTGAACGTGCTTTTAATTTTCATGGTTAGTATATAAAAATTAATGACATTAACCTGTTGTGCATATAGGAGACTAATTTTGCTAGTAAATATTCATTTTGATACTTAAAAAGAATACCTTGAATACATTTTGACAACATGCATACTTAAAATAATTTTAATTATCATAAGTGCATAACAGGTGGCATTAATAATAAACATGCCTATTAATTTATAGGTATGCAAGATATAAATATTTGAGTAGTTACATAATGCCTGATGCGCTAATTTTATCTTTTAAAAGTCTTAAAATTAAACAAAAACCGCTTTGGAAAATAGCCAAAGCGGTTTTATATAAAGCCTATTATTGGGTGTTGTTAGAAAATATACTTCAAAGAAAAATTGTACGTAATTCCGTTGCCAATATACACGCCATAGTTGTCCTTTTGGCTGATGTAATAATGGTCTAGCAGGTTGTATACGTTTCCGGCTAATAAGAAACGTTGTCCGCTAATTTCAAAATTATAAGAAGCACCAATATCAAAAGTAGAATAAGAATTTAATTTTTCTGATTGGTATGTGTTTCCTTTGAGTGTTTCAAGAGCTGCATCTTGAACATTTACTTCTCCATAAAAATCAGTATAGTAGTTCCAGGTTAAGTACCCGTGCAGTTTACGAGGAATAAAATCGTAGTTTACCCCTAAACCGGCACTGGTTTGTGGAGCTCTACCCACTTTGGTATTTTTTAAGTCGGTGGTAAGGGTTGTAACAACGGTTTGGTTTGTGTTATCCCGAACTCTTACCGGTGTTTTTCCGTCAAACTCCCATTTACCAACAGTTGCATACCCGTGTAATTCTAAATCTGTTGTAGGACGATATTTTACTTCTAGCTCTAGCCCTTGGTGCAATTCTGCAATATTGCTAAAGAGGTATGTTACATCGTTATAAACAGTTCCTGTTCCCGGGTCAGTATATTCTCCTCCGGCAGCTAAGAAACGGTTTTCCCATTTGGTATAATACGCGTTTAAGTTGATTTGAACGTTTCTTGTTTCAAATTTATATCCGGCTTCAAAACCTACGATTTCTTCGTTGTCTACTCCTTCTTTAGAAACTTCTGTTTCATCGCTAAAGTTGGTAAACAAGTTGTCCATAAAAGGTTGACGAGAATATTTACCGGCATTTACAAAGAATGTATTTCCTTCAGCAAAGGTCCAAGACCCTCCTCCTTTTATATCATATCCTGTTTTATGGATTGTTTTAGAGGTTTTTTCTGTAGCAAAGTTACCGCGATCATAACGTTTGTATGACTGGTTAGAGAAAGCTCCTTGAATAAATAAAGAAAATTCATCGTTAGCCCATTCAGCTTGCCCGAAAATGCCTTGGTAGTTAATATCTTCAGAGTAGTCATAATTTACACGATCACCTTCATCGGCATAATTAAATAAACTTGCCCAAGGATCGGGGCTATATGTTTTGGTAACAGTGTGGTTAGGATTTCCTCCAAAACTTTCTATACGTCCTTTTAAACCTAGTAAATCGGTTAGTTCTCTAAAGTGAGTACCGGTGTAAAAACGAATATCGGTACCGACGTTTAAACTCAAGTTTTTAATAGAGTTGTTTTCGTAGTTCATTACACCTCCATACCAGATGTGGTTGTTTACAGAAGCGCGTAATAAAGTTCCGTCGTGTCCTTGGCTGTAGCCACCAGCTACAGTGGGATTGTATGTATCTTTTACATAATCCCAGTCAATCAACCCATTAGATGCTTTATAAGCACCGCGATTAAGACTAGGGTCTCCATTAGGATAACCAGAAATATAATTTAATCCATTACCATAAGTACCGGTACCACCACCGCGGCCTAAAGACATATACAATACGGTAGAGAGGTTAGATTGGTCGTTAATATTCCAGTCCCAGTTAAAGTTGATAACCGGTTTGTGGTAATAATTACGACGTGAGGTAAGGTATTCACCATCTAAAAATCCATAGTTATTGTTATATTTTCTTCCGTATTTGTCGTATAAAAGTTGAGCCTTAGAAAAATTTTGGTCGTGCCATTGCGGAGCACCGGTGATCAACAAGTTAAAGTTATGATCTCCCATTTTTTTACCAACAGAGAAGAAATAGTTTTGTCCTTGTCCGCGTGTACCATTTGCATATTTACTAAAGGCTTGCCAATAGTCTAATAAAAATGAGAAACCCCAACCGTTGTCATTCATTCCGGTGTTGTATGCAAAAGTACCTTTTAGGTAGCTTCCGTTACCTACTAAGAAGCGCGCAAAGCCACCTTCTTCTTGAGCGGTTGTTTGTACCACCATGTTTACGGTACCTCCTACAGAAGAAATAGCCAATTTAGAAGAACCCAAACCGCGTTGTACCTGAACGGCATTTACGATATCTGAAAGACCAGACCAGTTAGACCAATACATTTTTCCATCCTCCATTCCATTAACCGGTTGTCCGTTTAATAAGAAAGCAGTATTGCTTTGGCCAAAACCGCGTACAAAGATTTGAGAATCTCCAAACCCACCAGACTGATTAGATACGTAAACAGAAGGCGTATTTTTCAAGATTTCAGGAAATTCTACGTTTCCTACCGCGCGCAACTGAATTTGTTTACGTGTAACTGTAGATACTGCAATAGGTGTTTTTCGATCTTCTTCTAAGTCGACAACCCCTTTTCCTACAATTACTACGGCATCTAAAGCGTTTGCTTTAGTTTGAAGTTGAATTTTTCCAAGGTCTACTTTTTGTTTTCCGTTAAAATTAAACGAAACAGTCTGCGTTTTATACCCCATAAGAGAAATCTCAATCTTTCCGGAAGTCAGATTGGTTTCTAGGGTAAAGTTTCCGTCCATGTCTGTTGTGGCTCCATTATGAGTACCCACAAGTACGACACTTGCACCGGGCATAGGTAAAGACGATTCGTCTAATACCGTTCCCGTAATCGTGTTCTGTGCTAGTGCACAATTAGTTATAAAAACTAACAATAAAAAGGTTACGTGTTTCATGGTAAGGTGTGAATTGTTTAAAATGTGTGTTTTTGTTTAGAGCAAAGAAACGGATTTTTAATGAGTTACCTTAACATTGTCTTGGCAAGTTTTAACATACTTATCCACAGTATCTGTTAATTAGTGAATGTATGTTAACGTACCCAATTCATAATCAAATAATTATATTTAAATTAAAGCTATAGGTTTGTAATAACTTCATAAAGGCTTAACCTAAACATAACCTTGTAAGCTGGTAATTATGTTTAATCTAAAACAAGTGGAGATTTAAACAAAACAGGTTACAACAAAACGAACACCCTATTTCTATGAAATTAAAAAGCGATTTATAAAATTTGATTTTCATATTCCTTACCTTTGTCCTACAAACATAAACTTAGTATATGGCTGTAGAGACACTTACTCCACAAAACACTATAAAAAAGCCTAAATGGCTGCGAGTAAAACTTCCTACCGGAGAAAAATATAGAAATCTTCGCAAGATTGTAGATAAGTATGATTTACATACAATCTGTACTTCCGGAAGCTGCCCTAATATGGGTGAATGCTGGGGCGAAGGAGTAGCCACCTTTATGATTCTAGGTAATGTTTGTACGCGTTCCTGTGGTTTCTGCGGAGTAAAAACCGGTCGGCCGGATACCGTAGAATGGGATGAACCCGAAAAAGTGGCACGTTCTATAAAATTAATGAAAATAGACCACGCCGTTATTACCAGTGTCGATCGAGATGATTTAAAAGACATGGGCTCTATTATGTGGGCCGAAACCATTCAGGCAATTCGGCGTATGAATCCACACACCACACTAGAAACACTCATACCTGATTTTCAGGGAGTACATAGAAATATAGACCGTATAATTGCGGTAAAACCTGAAGTGGTTTCACATAATATGGAAACGGTAAGACGCTTAACGCGCGAAGTGCGTGTGCAAGCCAAATACGACCGCAGTTTGGGCGTGTTACGCTATTTAAAAGAAAACGGAATTCGTCGTACCAAATCCGGTATTATGTTGGGGTTGGGTGAACGCGAAGACGAGGTTATACAAACCCTGAAAGATTTACGTGAAAACAAGGTAGATGTAGTTACTATCGGACAGTATCTTCAACCTTCAAAACGTCATTTACCGGTACGGAGTTTTATTACCCCCGATCAGTTTGCAAAATATAAAGAGATTGGTTTGGAATTGGGCTTTCGCCACGTAGAAAGTAGTGCCTTGGTGCGCTCTTCATACAAAGCGAAAAAACATTTAAATTAGGTTAATAAAATGAACAAAAAAATTAGAATTGCTCTCAACGGATTTGGCCGTATCGGTCGAAGTTTGTTCCGAATTTTGTTACACAACGATAAAATTGAAGTAGTTGTTATAAACGATTTAGATGATGCGCATAGCTTTGCTCACCTATTAAAATATGATAGTATTCATGGGGTGTTAGATGCCGACGTAAAATCTGAAGGTGATAATATTGTGGTAAATGGTCATAAATATCCAATGACTCACCAAACAGCTATTAACCATATCTCGTGGGAAGCCTACAACGTAGACGTAGTAGTTGAGTGTACCGGTAAATTTAAAACACGCCCGCTTTTAGAAAACCACTTAAAAGGGGGGGCACCTCGCGTTATTTTATCGGTTCCTCCGCAAGATGATTCTATAAAAATGGTCGTATTAGGTGTAAACGATGATATTTTAGAAGGAAATGAAAAAATTATTTCTAATGCTTCTTGCACGACAAATAATGCGGCTCCGATGTTAAAAGTTGTAAACGATGCATTGGGCGTTGAGCAGGCTTATATCTCTACCGTTCACTCATACACTTCTGATCAAAATTTACACGATCACCCGCATAAAGATTTACGCAGAGCACGTGCGGCTTCTCGTTCAATTATTCCTACCACTACAGGAGCGGCTAAGGCATTAACGAAGATTTTTCCGGAGCTGGCAGATGTTATTGGTGGATGCGGTATTCGCGTACCGGTGCCTAATGGATCACTTACCGATTTTACACTAAATGTAAAGAAAAAAACGAGTATTGAAGAAGTAAATCAATTATTTAAAGAAGCTGCTGAAGGAGCCTATAAAGGAATTATTCAATATATGGAAGACCCCATTGTTTCTTCTGACGTAATTGGAAACCCCTACTCTTGCGTTTTTGATGAAGAAATGACCTCGGTTATTGATGGTCATTTAGTTAAACTTATTGGGTGGTATGACAATGAACGCGGCTACAGCAATCGGCTAGTCGATTTAATTCTAAAATTAGAAACCGTGACTAAAGAATCGATTGCCGCTAAATAATTATAGCAAAGAAAATAACACAACTAAAAAGGTGAGCTTTCGGGCTCACCTTCTTTTGTCTAGTATGTTTTTTAGATATACGAATGTTTACGCTACACGTTTTCTAAAAAATCTACTGCCTTTTTAATTTCAACCGCCATTATTTTGTCTTGAGTTACCAACGGAACCTCTTTTCTAAATTTAGAAACAAAGTCTGTTATAAAAGTAGAAGATTGTTCAGGCTCTCTGTAGTGCAATGCTTGAGAAGCATTAAACAATTCTATCGCTAAAATAGTCTGTACATTGTTTACCACTTTTATCAATTTAGTGGCTGAATTGGCTCCCATACTCACATGGTCTTCTTGCCCATTAGACGAAGGTATAGAATCTATACTAGCCGGAGTACACCACTGTTTATTTTGACTAACAATACTGGCTGCAGTGTACTGTGGAATCATAAATCCGTTGTTGAGTCCCGGATCTTCCACTAAAAAATCCGGTAAACCGCGTTGTCCGGAAACCAATTTATAAATACGTCTTTCTGAAATATTTCCCAACTCAGCTAATGCAATGGCTAAATAATCCATTGCCAATGCCAAGGGTTGCCCGTGAAAATTTCCGCCAGAAATAATTTCATCCTCTTCTACAAAAATATTAGGATTGTCGGTTACACTATTAATTTCAGTTTTTACTGTTTGGTGTACGAACCGCAAAGTGTCTTTAGAAGCCCCGTGAACCTGTGGAATACAACGAAAAGAATACGGATCTTGCACGTACTCTTTTGGGCGGTTTGCCAACGGACTATCTTTTAAGTACGACAAAATAGTGGCGGCTGTTTCTACTTGTCCTTGGTGTGCACGCACTTTATGAACCAATGGGCTGAACGGCGCTAACGTACAGTCAAAAGCATCCATAGAAACCGCTCCGATAATATCGGCCAATTTAGCAAGTTTATCGGCTTTTATTAAAGTATAAACAGCATGCGCGCTCATAAACTGAGTGCCATTTAACAAGGCAAGCCCTTCTTTGCTGTGCAAAGTCAAAGGCTTCCAGCCTTTTTCAGCCAACACGTTGGCTGTAGGGCTTATTTTTCCATTATAGTATACTTCTCCTTTTCCTAAGAGAGGAAGACTTAAATGCGCTAACGGTGCCAAATCACCAGAAGCACCTAAAGAGCCTTGTTCATATACCACCGGTATAACATCTTCATTATAAAAATCGAGCAAACGCTGCGCTACAGCTTCGGTTATTCCGGAATGTCCATAACTCAATGATTGTACTTTGAGGAATAACATCAACTTAACTATCTCGGGGTTCACTTTATCACCTGTTCCGCAAGCGTGAGACATTACAAGATTTTCTTGTAATTGAGATAATTTCTCCTTGGCTATTTTTACATTACAGAGCGATCCGAAACCAGTGTTTATTCCATAGAAAGGAGTTTCTGAACGGGCCATTTTCTGATCGAGATAATCGCGCGTTTTTTGAATAGTTGCTTTAGCTTCGTCGCTCAACATTAATTTTTTATGAGCGGTTATAATTTCTTGAATATCTTTTGTAGATAAAGGTTTACTACTTATATAATGAATTTCTGCCATACTATTTTGTTTTACGTATAAGAAAGTTTGTTTTTCTTATTGTGTTTCCTTTTTCAGGGCTTGGAAGGCGCGCCCAAAATTAAGTATTAAATCGCCGGCAACCAAAGCTTCTTCAGAAGAATCCTCTACAGCTATATCTCCTGCTTTTCCATGTAAATAAACCCCTAACAATGCCGCTTCTTCAGGGGTGTACCCTTGCGCCATTAGTCCGGTGAGTAATCCGGCCAGTACATCTCCGCTTCCGGCAGTGGCCATTCCGGGGTTTCCGGTGGAGTTGATATAGACTTGTTTTGAAGTAAAGATCATAGTAAAAGCTCCTTTCAGTATTAAAATAATCGCATATTTTTTTACAAAAGCGCTAGCCTTTCTTATTTTTTCTAAATCATTTTTCCATGGGCCAATTAACCGACTCAATTCCTTGGGGTGTGGTGTCAACAAAGAATTTTGAGGTACCAAGGATAGCCAATCAAGGTGCCGTGCCAGTATATTCAATCCATCGGCATCAATCACCATAGGAGCTTCGGTTTGCTGTAACAATGTTTTAAAAAAAGTGGCTGTATCGGGGTGTGTTCCGGCTCCTATACCAAAACAAACAGTAGTTGGTATGAACGTAGGTGCTTCAAAATCACTTAAATGAGTGGTTTCCGGAGAGGTTAAAACCATAGCTTCGGGAGCAGTTGTTTGTAGGATAACATATCCGCAGGAGGGAATTAAACTCGTAACTTTTCCGGCCCCGGCGCGCAAAGCCGCTTGTGTAGCCAATACCACACTGCCCATTTTTCCATAGCTACCACCGACGACTAACCCATGACCAAAAGTACCTTTATGTGCAAAATGCGGTCTTTTTTTTGGTAAGGAAGCTATTTGGCCGATCTCAAGTTGTATAAAATTTGTTTTGAGTTGTTGAAGGTAATCGGCGTCTAAACCAATATCAAGTACAGTTATTTTTCCTGCAAAAGCGGCAGTTTGCGGAAGAAAAAAAGTGAGTTTGGGACACTGAAATGTAAGCGTATACGTAGCTTTTAATACTTCGCCACCTTCTAAAATTGAATGAGCCGGCAATCCGCTGGGCATATCTATAGCCCATACTAATGTTTGCTGAGTGTTGAGGTGAGCTACCAATTTGTTGACCCATTGTGGCATAGATCGATTGAGTCCAATGCCAAAAATAGCATCTATTATAATCCAGTCGGTAGAAATTGTGGGGGATGCTGCTTGCTCATTTAATGTAATGATCTCTACTGCTTTTAATTTTTGTAAACGCATAAAATTGGCTGAAAAGTCTGCTGATGGCTTAACTCCATAGCGTACAATGAACACTTTAACAGTAGCATTATCCTCCGCTAGTTTTCGAGCAATTACTAACCCATCTCCCCCATTATTGCCTACGCCACAAAAAACAGCAAAAGCACTATTATCAATACGTTCTTTTTCTTTTATCTTTTGATAAGCCAACGATGCTGCTCGCTCCATTAATTGTAAAGAACTAATATGCTGTTTTTGAATAGTAATTTTATCAGCTTCGGCTAGTTGTCGGGGTGTATATATCTTCATAAAGTACCTTTAAAAGCTCCCTAAAAGTAAACTATTATTAGTGATAAATTGAAAGGATGCGATATGAATTTTTATTTTCTCTTTAAGTAGAATGCTCCTCTTCTAGCTAAATAAATAAAGACAAAAACTTATATTTGCCCTAAAACTTTTATCTTTTATGAAAACGACTGCACTTACCCCTATTCATAAATCTCTAGGAGCTAAAATGGCTGAATTTGCCGGATATGAAATGCCTATCTCTTATGAAGGTGTAAACGTAGAACACCAGACAGTACGCGAAAAACTCGGCGTTTTTGATGTATCGCATATGGGTGAGTTTACAATCTCAGGTCCCCATGCTTTAGAACTTATTCAAAAAGTTTCTTCTAACGATGCTTCAAAATTGGTTGATGGACAAGCACAATATTGCTGTATGCCGAATGAAACCGGAGGAATTGTAGATGATTTAATCGTGTACCGTATAGATGCAGAACATTATTTAGTGGTACCGAATGCTGCCAATATTGAAAAAGATTTCAATTGGATTAATAAACATAACACCATGGGGGCTGAAGTAAAAAACGTGTCTGATGAATACGGACAGTTAGCTATTCAGGGTCCTAAAGCGGTTGAAGCAATGCAGAAATTGGCGTCAGTTGACTTAAGCGCCATTAAATTTTACCATTTTACGATAGGAGAATTTGCCGGAATAAAAGAAGTAATTATTTCCGGAACCGGGTATACCGGCAGCGGCGGATTAGAAATTTATTTTAAACCGAATGATGCTGAGCATATCTGGAAATCAGTTATGGAAGCAGGTAAAGAATACGGCATTAAGCCTATTGGTTTGGCAGCTAGAGACACGTTGCGTTTAGAAATGGGGTTTTGTTTGTACGGGAATGATATTGATGATACTACTTCTCCACTAGAAGCTAAATTGGGATGGATTACCAAATTTACCAAAGACTTTATAAATGCTGAAAATCTAAAAAAACAGAAGGAAGAAGGGGTTACCCGTAAACTCACTGCTTTTGAATTAACCGGAAAAGGAATTCCGCGTCACGGATATGAAATTGTAGATAGCGAAGGAAACAGTATTGGTCATGTAACTTCCGGGACAAAATCACCATCAACCGGAAAAGCTATCGGTTTGGGGTATGTAAACATACCTCATCACAAACTGGGGTCAGAAATATTTGTCCAAATTCGTAAAAAAACAATTCCGGCTCAAGTGGTAAAATTGCCTTTCTACAAAGGATAAATTAACCATATTAGAATAATGAATAGCTGTCTCATAACTTGTTTTTGAGACAGCTATTATGTTTATACTTTCTTAAAAAACATTATAAACCATCAAACTGCTTATAAGTTTTCTAAATTTTTAGGTAGTTTGCCAACCAAAGAAAAGGCCGCATGGCACAGATTCCAAAAATATTAATACTGGGTGGAAGTGGTTTTATTGGACAAGGAATATACCACGAACTCTCTCCTTTTTATGAAGTACATGCCACGTATTATCGGACGAATGCGGCATGGGAGAAAAAACAAAATTTTCATCAATGGAATGTAGAGACTGAACCGCTGTCTATTTTGTTAGAAAACCTGAGGCCTACTATAATTATTTCGGCTTTACGCGGTGATTTTCAGGCACAAATAAGCGCTCATTTTGAAGCTATTGTGTATATAATGAAGCATTCCTGCCGATTGATTTTCTTGTCTTCTGCCAATGTTTTTGACGCTTTTACCAATTTTCCTTCTTACGAGTACGACAAAACACTTTCCACGAGCATATACGGTCGATTTAAGATAAAAATTGAGAATGCATTATTGCGTTTGCCTAATGAAAAATACCTCATTGCTCGACTCCCCATGGTTTTTGGGGTGAATTCTCATCGTATTGAAGAACTAAAAACTTTTTATAAGGTTGATGACCCTATTGAAATATTTCCGAATGTAATTATCAACGCAACGACGCTTAATAGCGTTACGCGCCAACTACATTATTTGCTAAACCAAAAAGCAAATGGAGTATGGCATTTAGGTAGCACTGATTTGATTCATCATGGAGATTTGATTTTAGCTATTTGTGAAAAATTAAACCTTGACAGACCACGAATTACGCAAGTTTACGAATCTAATGATGATCGGTATTTGGCTATTTTGCCCGAAACCAACCTGTTGCCTGAATACCTAAACATTACTACAGAAGAAGTAATAGAGGATTCTGTAATACTGTAGCCTATAAACTATGTGTTAGTGTAGCTGCGTCGCAATTAAAAAAGGCGATAAATGTGATTATCGCCTATTAACGTTGACGTCATAAGAACATAAGACAAGATCAGAGAAGCCAAAATATTGACTGTATCATCACCTTATTCTACTTGATGACTTTGGAGTATAAAAAGTAAAAAAAACTAGCTTACGTTTTCAATAATACCGGCGTAGCCCTGCCCTACTCCAACACACATAGTTATCAAAGCATATTTTTTACCGGTAAGTTGCAATTCTAATGCTGCAGAATAGCAAATACGAGTGCCGGTAACACCCAACGGATGACCGATAGCTATGGCTCCACCATTAGGGTTAATGCGCAAATCGTCGTCTTTTAATCCCCAGGCACGTATGCAGGCCAAACTTTGCGAAGCAAAGGCCTCATTAAGTTCAATAATATCCATGTCATCCATGGTTAATCCTGCTTTTTTTAATGCTTTGTTAGAAGCTTCTACCGGACCTATGCCCATAATACGCGGTTCTACTCCAACTACAGCAGAGCTAACAAACCGAGCGATGGGTTTTAAGTCGTATTTCTTTACCGCGTTGTCTGAGGCTATAATCGTAGCGGCCGCTCCGTCGTTGAGTCCTGATGAGTTACCGGCAGTTACAGTTCCGTCTTTCTTACGAAAGGCCGGCCGGAGTTTAGCAAGTATTTCTGGCGTAGTGTTGGGTTTTATAAATTCGTCATTGGTAACTACTAGCGGGTCTTGCTTGCGCCGAGGAATGCTTACCGGCATAATTTCTTTTGCCAAACGCCCGTTTTTTTGCGCCTGACTGGCTTTCATCTGACTCCAATAAGCAAAAGCGTCTTGATCTTCACGAGAAATATGGTATTTATCAACTAAATTTTCGGCGGTAAATCCCATTCCGTCAGTACCGTACATTTCTTCCATTTTTGGGTTTACAAATCGCCATCCAAAACTGGTATCATACATTTTGGCATCTGATCCGTAGGCCTGTGAAGGTTTGGAAACAGCATAGGGACCACGGGTCATGCTTTCTACTCCTCCAGCGATAAATAAATCACCGTCACCGGCTTTTATAGCGCGGTTAGCGTGCACAATGGCAGAAAAACCGCTGCTGCATAAACGATTAACTGTCTCTCCCGGAACGGTATAAGGCAAGCCGGCCAAAAGTGCTGCCATGCGTGCTACATTGCGGTTATCTTCTCCTGCTTGGTTAGCACAACCTAAAATAACATCATCATAGGCGTCTTTGGGTATAGTAGGATTTCGTTTTACAATTTCGGCAATTACCATAGCCGCCAAATCATCAGTACGTACCGGAGACAGAGCACCTTTAAATTTTCCGATTGGCGTTCTAATTCCGTCTATAATATAGGTATTCATAATATTTGTATATCAGATTATTGATTTTTAATAGTGTTCAAGTTTAATTTTGGTTTTATTACCGTTCCCATTCTACACTGGTGCGGTACACCACTCCCTTAAATAGCGCCACTAATGTGTCGGCTTTTCTAACACGCACGATATAAAAGCCTAATTTGTTTTTTACGCTTTCAACTTCTGCTTCAGCTGTAATTTTATCACCTGCTTCTAATGCTTCAATATGGTTGATAGATGCTTCTATAGAAACGGCTTTCACTCCACGGGTATTACTGGCAAAAGCAAAAGCTGAATCTGCAAAAGAAAAAGTAATGCCTCCTTGTGCCTTTTTCATACCATTAAGCATTTCTTCTCTAATGGTCATTTTTAGTAGGCAATAATCTAGCTTTGTCGATACGATTTTTACCCCTAACCATTGGCTAAATGCATCATTAGTGAGCATCTTTTCAGCAATTTCTTGAGGGGTTAAGGAAAGTTTATTGGGCATTATAATTCAAGTTTTATATAACGTCTAAGATACAAAAAAGTCATCTTTAAAACCTATAAGATATAGCTTTTCTCTAGCCCGGGTACAAGCCGTATATAACCAACGTAAGTACTCTTTTGTAATTCCTTCCGGCAGATAGGGTTGCTCAACAAAAACAGTGTGCCATTGCCCCCCTTGTGATTTATGGCAGGTCATAGCATAACTAAACTTGACTTGTAGGGCGTTAAAATAGCGGTTGTTTTTAACTTTTAGGTACTTCTTGTATTTCGATTTTTCATCAACATAGTCTTTCATTACCTCTTGATACAAACGGTTAGCGTCTTCATAAGGTAAAGATGGAGCGTTAATAGCGAGGGTATCTAGCATAATAACCGTTTCAAAAGGCTTCATTTTAGGATAATCTACCATCTGCACTTTTACATGGGCAAACCGAAATCCATAGAGTTCTTTTAGGGTAAAAATTTCTAAAATTTCTACAATGTCTCCGTTGGCAATAAACCCGGCTTCACTCTGTGGCTTTATCCAAAAATAATTGTTTTTGACTACCATTAAATAATCGCCAGCGGCAATCTCATCTTCTCTAAACAAGATACGCGATCTGATTTGCTGATTGTACAAATTAGCACGTTTATTAGACCGAACCACTAAAGCCGTTTCTTCGTGCCCTTGTTGCGTGTAGGCCTCATTTAGTGCATCCATAATTTCATCGCCGTCTATCAAACGAATCAGGTCTTTGCCCACGTGGTTATCAAATTGAAAAGCATCATAAAATCCATCTTTTATGTATTTGCGAAGCTCGGTAGCATTCTCTAAAATTCCACTTTCTTGTTGCTGGCGCACTACTTCCGTCAGCTCTATTTGTTCTATTTCTTTTTGGTATTTTAGTTGAAGTTGATCGGCATTTAGCGCCGGACTTAATTCCATATTTACCGGCGGTAATTGAGCGGTGTCTCCTATAAGAATGAGTTGACAGTTTCTACCTGAATAAACATAGCTAATTAAATCATCTAACAAAGAACCGGAATCTGAAAACTTGCTTTTCCCGTCATAATCAGCAATCATAGAGGCTTCATCTATAATAAACAAGGTGTTTTTATGCTTGTTTTTTTGTAAGGTAAATTGAATTTTTACTCCTGATTTTTTAGGGTGATATATTTTTCGGTGAATGGTATAAGCTTGGTACCCGGAATAATTTGTCATTACCTTTGCCGCTCTTCCGGTGGGCGCAGCCAAAACAGCACTCTTTTTTATTTTCCACAAGTTTTTGGTCAGAGTGCCTACAATACTTGTTTTTCCGGTACCGGCGTAGCCTTTTAGGACAAAGATTTTGTCGGTAGAATCAGTTATAATAAACCGGGCAAGTTTTTGTAGGGCAATATCTTGCTGTTGGGTGACCGTAAAAGGAAAATCGTGCAGTAATTGCTGATAAAATTCGTGTACAGTTGTCATAAACCGGAGAGCCTTCAAAAGAGACCAAAGATACGTAGCCTATTTTATCTTCGGGGCTTTTGTGAATAAAAAAAATTGTAGTTTTGTCGGTGTTTCCTACAAATAAGGGCACAAAAATGCATTACCGTTATGGCAGATACTTCACCACATCATTCCTCTAAAACACTAACACTCTTGGTGGCTAGAGATGGCCTTAATTTTTGTGTTTCAACAGAAGAGAAAGTTTTGCATTTTTATGAAAAAACGTTTGCTGATCCCCAGCGCCCGGAAGATTTGTACAAAGAAATTAAATTGTATTTTTCACATACACTAAACCAAAATTTACTGGCCGCTATAGCGCAGGTACGCGTTTTTTATGCCAATGCGTTGTACACCTTGGTGCCGCAACCGTATTTTAATGAAGACAAGTTGAGTGATTATTTAAAATACAACGTAAAATTATTGCCCACAGACGAGCTTGCATTTGATGAATTGCCTAATTTAAATGCCAATCTGGTATATGTACCTTATACCAATATCAACAATTATTTGTTTGATCAGTTTGGTGAGTTTACCTATCAGCACGCTGTATATGTTTTTTTGAAACACACACTTAAATGTAAAAGTGATACTACAAATAGCACAACACAAGTATTTGTAAACGTGTATAATACGCATTTTGATACGTGTGTCTTTCAGAATGATAAATTACTCTTGTGTAATAGCTATAACTATTTTTCTGCTGAAGATTTTGTGTATTATTTATTGTTTGTTTTTGAGCAGCTAAAATTAGATGCCGAAAAACTAGAGCTACAGTTGTTTGGGGCTATTACAGAAGACATGAAAACCTACAAGTTATTGTATAAATATGTGCGAAATATCTCTTTTGCTACTAAAGAATATACTTATAAGATAGAAGATGCAGAGTTAAAGAAAGCACCTATACACCAGTATCAACTTTTATTAAACGCCATGGTATGCGCATAGTTTCAGGGAAATATCGAGGCAAACGAATTATAGCGCCTAAAAAACTGCCGGTTCGCCCAACTACCGACCAAGCAAAAGAAGCCTTGTTTGATATTTTGTGGAACCGGATAGACTTTGAAGAAATTTCTGTACTCGATTTATTTTCAGGAACGGGTAACATTGCCTATGAGTTTGCCTCAAGAGGAACTACAGATATTACGGCTGTGGATCAGTTTTATGGCTGTGTAAAATTTATCAAGAAGACGGCAGCTGCGTTAGGAGCCGATATTACCCCCATAAAACGTGATGTGTATACGTTTTTAACACAATCTTCTAGAGCGTATGACATTGTCTTTGCCGACCCACCTTACCAATTTTCAGATGAAGAGTTTGCTAAGATTGTACAACTTGTTTTTGAGCATAAACATGTCTCATCTACTGGTATGCTCATTATAGAACATTCTAAACACACTGATTTATCGACTCTTATACAGTTTACAGAAAGCCGCCGTTACGGAGGATCCATTTTTTCATTTTTTACTTATCAGTAATCTTTACCGAGGGTTATTCTGCCTTATATTTCCGCATATTTAAAAGTGTTTTTCTTTTGTAATAGATTTGTTCGGTTTACACTCTCTTTTTTTAAAAAAGTGTATTTTTGGCCGTATGGATATAAAAGTTTACAGAGTTGGCGTAAAAAAATGGTTGTTTATATTTTTAGTACTCCTTTTAATTTGGCCTCTTATTATTGTAATAACGCGCGGTATTAACTATGTGCCAAAGATAGCCTTTGTATTAAATATTCTTATCTTGGCAGTAATGCTTTATTCAGCTTTAACTACTAAGTTTATTATACATGATGGGGTATTAAACGTCAAAAAAAGTTTGTTTACCAATCTTAAAATTCCGGTAGAAAAGATTAAAAAGATAAGCCAATACAAACAGCTTTTTAGCCTATCGGCCTCTCCTATTCAGCTAGAAATTGTGTATAACACATTCGATGTTATCATCATAAAACCACAAAATCCCCAAGATTTTATTAAGCACCTACAGTCCATTAATTCAAAAATTGAAATAGAATCTGTAAAAAAGTAACCTACTCGGCCTTTTTTATTCAAATTTTACCTTTTTTATTAGGGTAGTCATTCTCTCACTATTGGCTAACAACCATTGCAACTGTTCTGATATAAGCTGCGCTTCTTCTTGCGTAGATTCTACGTGTTTTATTTCTTGAAAACCTTCCATTTTAGCAATTTTTGATAGGCTGCTATGGGTCTTTTCTGTCGCAGCTAACAATTCTTCTGTAGTAGATTCGTTGCCGGCTAACATCGTTTTAGAAAAAGACAAATTTTCTTTTATTTTAGAAATTACTTGTAAGAAATCTTTAGAGGCCGGGGTAGTTGGGTTGTGAATGATATATGTACCCAATGAAGCCAATGAAGCCAAAAAAGAATGTGATAACATAACTAACTGAAAGACTTCATTTTTGTTTTTGTGTTGTGTTTTAGGCTCTTGTGTCATTCGTTGAAAGCTCGAGCTCAAATCAGATAACGCTAAAAAAGCCTTTTTTCTAGAGAGTTTATAGGCAAAAGACGGAGTTCCTTTGGTTTCGTAATAGGTGGCTATTTCTTGCAGGTAAGCACTATTTGCATTAATAGCTGTTTTTAATGTGTTATCAATACTTTTAATTTCCCATGTAGGCCACAACCACATATTGCCGGCAAAAGATAATGCGGCTCCAATAAAAGTGTCAAGCACTCTAAATTGAATAACGTCAAAAACCGTGGGGCGTAATAGTGCATATACAAAAATAACATACATTGTAATAAAGGTAGCTGCGGCTCTATAATTGCGTTGAACCATAGAAAACCCGGTAACAAAACTCATTATACCTAAAATAGCATAGGCGGTGTGGCTACGTATAAAAAAGACTAGTAAAAAAGCTATAATACCGCCCAGAAGTGTGCCAATACTTCGGTGTTTAAACCGCGTCTTTGTCAACCCAAAATTGGGGCGCATAATAACTACCACGGTTAACAAAACCCAATAAGCATTTTCAATGTTAAGGAAGATACCCAATCCATAGCCTACCATGGCTACCAAAGCAATTCGTAATGAATGTCGAAAAATGGTAGATTTTAGATTAAAGTTTTCAACCAATACTTTTAAATTGTATTGCTGTTTAGTTAAAAATCCACTGCGATCTTCTTGCGCAATTTGCCGAATATCTAGTCGGTTTTGATTTCTTAGTAAGCGTTCTATTTTTTGTATTTTATCCCATTGATTCTTTTCGTATTTAAAGTAATTTCGTAAGGTAATTAGGTCCTCTGGGTCGCCTTTAAGAGAAAAAACACTGCTCTCCATTTTTTGAAGAGTTTTGATAAATTCTTTGCTTCGTTTAATCTTTTTTGGGCGCGATAAATTTTTAGCCATCATGTTTAAATGAATACTCATTTCTTTCATAACCGACTGAAAAAAGACCAATTGTTCCGGGTGTTTTGCAAAAATATCATCTGTTTTTCGATAATTTACCGGATTGGCCATGGCTAACTCTAAAATGTCTACTAATTGTCTAAAAACCAAGAAACGGCGTGCCTGATAATACGAAGTACCCGATCCTCTTCGGCGGTTTAGTAACAATTCTCTCAAGGTTTCGTGATTTGTCGTAAGATCGGACTGTAAGGAAAGCAATTCTTTAATAAGAGCTTTTCGGTCGTTTTTAGCATCAATCAATTTGGTACGTACAACTATATAATTGGCCGTTAATTTTAAAGCTTCAGCCACGTAATATTCGGTAGCCCCTTTTGGAAAAATAAAATGCCGTAGTAATACTAATCCTACATACCATAAACCACCTGTGGCTATCAATAACAACCGAATGTAAATAGATAATTCAGAATGCGATAAGGAAGAGAAACTAAGTACAATAGCAAAGAGCCCGGAAAAACTAATAAGAGAAGCTCGAAACCCATATATAGAAAGGTAGGCTATTCCGAACATCAATACCCCAATAATGGGAATTAGCCCAAAAACAGGTACTTCTATTAGGAATAAGACATAGGTAACAACAACCGATAACAGTGTAGCCAACAACATGCCAATAGCTTTTAGCCGTACACTCCCACTTGTGTCACTAGGTGAAGCGTAAAACACACCTAAACTAATAAACACACCTACTTGTAAAGCTCCCAGTCCTACAGATATGGCAATAGGAACCACCATGGCTATAATCATGACCATAGCTTTGTAAAAATCTTGTGGGTGAAAAGCTTTTACAAGCTCTGTTGGGTTGAGAGATCGTCCAATGGTTTTAAATATTTTCAAAGCCATCTCTATGTTATGAAGTTAATAAATAGAAGTTACGCCCTAATATACTTGAAATAATTTAATAAAATTTCATCATTAAGCTCTGTCGGGGTAAATATTTCAAGTAACTGAGGAGCCTCATGTTTTACAAAAAATGAATTGAGCACGGTAATGAGCTCTTCTTCATTTGTTGCCTTTTGATATGTAAACCCATACATATTGCTTAGTTGTTTAGCGGTAAGCTGATGGCGTGTTTCAAAAAATTTATGAAAGTAGGGAGCAGTTTTTCGCCCCGGTAAAATTCGGAAAATACCCCCTCCTCCATTATTTAAAACGATAAGCTTAAAGTTGGTAGGTATAGAATCATTCCACAAGGCGTTACTGTCGTAGAAAAAAGCCAGGTCACCACAGATCAGCGTAGTGGGTAAGGTTGATTTAACGGCCGACCCGATAGCGGTAGAGACGCTTCCGTCTATGCCGCTAGTGCCTCTGTTGCAATACACCTCTAACTGTTCAGAAAGCCGAAACAAATTAGCATAACGTACTACACTACTGTTAGAAACATGCAGTACCTGCGGCCGATTCATTTTTTTTATAATATGGTAAAAAACTTTTAAATCTGAAAAAGGAATGTCTTGCATATAGGTATCGTGCCGCTGGCTGCGTTGCACTCTAAATTGAAGCCACGTAGTGCGATAATTACTCCTAACATGCTTTGTTAATGGTTTAAAGGCAGAAAAAAAAGTATTAGGAGTTACATCAAAATGTTTGTTTAAACAAAAATAGGTGTTTAGGGCCTTTTTGGCATCTACGTGCCAATGGTGTTTAGGAGGATATTTTCGTAAGAAAGCCTTTATTTTTTTAGAAACCACCAGCCCTCCAAAAGTCAATAAAATATCAGGTTGGAGTTGTTTAAATAGCGTTTCTTTATCGGCTGAAATCTCTATAGGAGCAATCACATTGTCAATACGTACCACAAAATCGCGGTGATGCAAATTTGAGGTGGTTTCAGAAAATACTAAAACCGATGGATCTTCTGCCAGCCAAGAAAGATATGCTTCTTTTATGCTATGAGGCGCATTCACTCCCACTAAAATTAATTTTTTAGCACTTTTATTCCACTTATCTGCATAGGTAGTTAAACGTTCTGCATCAATCGTTTTCTCTTCACGAATTGGCTCTATTTGTATGGGCTTTGCCGATAAAATAGAAGTTGTTTCATACAGCGGTTCGTAAAAAGGAACGTTAATGTGTACCGGTCCCTGTTTTTCAATAGCGGTGTTTAGAGCCAAATTAATTTCACGCTCATTTAGTCGCTGAGCTTCTCCTTTTTTCTGTAATAATTTCTCATCGTGAGAAACCTCCCCCAGCACAATTTCTGAATACAAATTGGCTGCATATACTACATGCCTGCCATATACATTTTTTTGCCAAATGGTTTGGCCATCTCCTATCTCAAGCCGTTCTACAGGTCTATCAGCCGATATAATAATCAAAGGAATATCGCTATAAAACGCCTCAGCTACCGCCGGGTAATAGTTTAGCAAAGCTGAACCTGAGGTGCAACACAATATCACCGGTTTACCTGATCGCTGCGCCATCCCTAAAGCAAAAAAAGCAGCACAACGTTCATCTACCAAACTATACGTGTTAAAGAAATCGTTATTGGCAAAAGAGATGGTTAGTGGGGCATTTCGTGATCCGGGTGTAATTACCACATCACATATAGATTTAGACCGACAGAGTTCAACAATATTTTGTGCTAACGGAATTTTAGAAAAAAGAGATGCCATAAACAAATTCTGTTTTGTGGAAAGCGAGGAAAAAGTCTATCGTATCTCGCTTTAATCTGCCTGCAAGGTAGTGAGGATTGACGAAATATGAAATGAAAAATGGTATAAAGACAATACCCAAATTAAGTATAATCCGGTAAAAAATAACTTTTCTTGAAGACTTCACTTTTAAAACATTACACGTGTCGGCTAAAAAAGCAGATTAATTTTTTATGTAAAGCAATAAATTCACCTGTATCTTTATATCTTTAGACCTTAAAATTTTTAGGGTTTGCTACAGTCACTTTCTATAAAAAATTTTGCTTTAATTGAAAATTTAGAACTTCATCTAAACAATCAATTAACTATTATTACCGGTGAAACCGGTGCCGGAAAATCTATTTTATTGGGTGCCTTATCGCTTTTATTAGGAAAACGAGCCGATTTAAACAGCCTTAAAAACCCACAGAAAAAATGCATCATTGAAGGCGTTTTTCAAATTGAGAATTACCAGCTTGAAACGCTCTTTAAAGAGCTCGATTTAGATTACGATTCGCAAAGTATTATCAGGCGAGAAATTCTACCTTCAGGTAAGTCACGCGCTTTTGTAAACGATACGCCTGTTAAGTTGCAACAACTTTCGACTTTAGGAAAACATTTGGTAGATATTCACAGTCAACATGAAACCCTTTTTGTGGGTGAGTCTGACTACCAATATAAAGTTATAGACGCTCTGGCCAATAATGAGGAAATAGTATTAAAATACCAGACGTCTTTAAAAACATACAAAGATTTACAACAAGCCTTAGCGGCTCTTCAGCAACAGCAACAGGAGGCTCAAAAAACATACGATTACCATTTATTTCTTTTAAATGAGTTGAAAGAAAGCAATCTACAAGTGGGAATGCAAGAAGTACTTGAAGAAAAATATCAGCAGTTAGCCAATGTTGAAGAACTCAAGGAAAATTTGGCTACCACTCAGCAACAACTTCAACAAGAAGACCTTGGAGTTATTGATGCCTTGCGAGTTATCAATAACAAATTAGGGAAAATAGCGGATTATGGAAAAGCATACCTCCAACTAAATGAGCGGCTTAACAGCGTGCTGTTAGAGGTAGAAGATATGGCTACAGAAATAGACCAGTTATTAGATAAGGTTGAAGATGACCCGGAAGCACTAGAAACCGTAAATGAAAAACTACAAAACTTGTACGCTTTACAGCAAAAACACGGCCTCTCTACAGTTGAAGATCTGCTAAATTTACAACAAGAATTAACAGAAAAAGTGGCCGTTTCTCTTCACGCAGACGAAAAAAAAGCCGAGCTTGAAACGAAAATAAAAACGGCAGCTAATGAGGTACAACAGCACGGTAATGAGCTCTTTACTCGTAGAAAAAAAGTGGTTTCCCAGTTTAAAAAAGCGGTAGAAACTATTCTAAAAAAGGTAGGAATGCCCAATGCTCAACTAAAAATTGAAATCACCTCACAACATGTTTTTAATGCACATGGTATAGATGAAATGCGTTGGTTATTTTCGGCAAACAAAGGCGGTACTTTTCAAGAAATTAGAAAAAGTGCTTCGGGCGGCGAACTGTCGCGTATCACCTTGGCTATTAAAAGTATTTTGGCTCAATACAGCAAGTTACCTACCCTCATTTTTGATGAGATAGATACCGGTGTCTCTGGTGAAGTAGCACAAAAAATGGGAACTATAATGCAAAAAATGGGTGAAAATTTACAAATCATTTCTATTACGCACTTACCGCAAATTGCGGCTAAAGGAGAACACCATTTTAAAGTGTATAAAGAAATTGAGGAAAACAGTACACAAACACATATAAAAGAACTGAGCCCACAAGAGCGAATTGATGAGTTGGCAGAAATGTTGGGCGGAAAAAACAAATCAGACTCTGCTATTGCCCACGCCAAAGTATTGCTTCAATAGGCTGTATTAAAATAATTGCACACATAATTTTATAATCTAAAATCACTTTTTTACCTCATATGATACTGCAACTAAAAGACACCTATAAACATCAGGGCAAGCGCCGGCAATTGGTTGATTGTATTCGCAATAAAGGAATTAGTGATGAAAAAGTATTACAAGCCATAAATGCCATTCCTCGGCATTGGTTTATGGATAGTAGTTTTGAAGATTTTGCCTATCAAGACAAAGCCTTTCCTATTGCTGCCGGCCAAACAATTTCTCAACCTTATACAGTAGCTTTCCAGACCGAACTACTACAGATAAAACGCGGAGAAAAAGTATTAGAAATTGGTACGGGAAGCGGCTATCAAACTGCGGTATTGTGTGAGTTGGGAGCAAAAGTTTATGGAATTGAGCGCCAAAACGAACTCTATAAAAAAACCAAACGATTTCTAGAAAATATAGGCTATCACCCGAAATACCTCACTTTTGGTGACGGGTATAAAGGTCTGCCAAAACACGCTCCGTTTGATAAGATTATTGTTACCGCCGGGGCACCCAAAGTACCTACTGCCCTACTCAATCAATTAATTATAGGCGGTAGAATGGTTATTCCGGTGGGTGAAGATCCTCAGATAATGACTTTATTGATTCGTAAATCTGCTCGTAAAATTGAAAAAAAAGAATTTGGTGAGTTTAGGTTTGTACCTATGCTACGCGAAAAAAACTAGCTGTTAAATTCCTTTTTTATACGATCTAGACGACGTTTGTCTTCTCTCCCTTTAATAGCCTGACGCTTATCGTATAATTTTTTTCCTTTGCAAAGTGCAATCTCCAGTTTTGCCAATCCACGGTTGTTAATAAATAGTCGTAGCGGAATAATTGTCAGCCCCGTATTAGTCACTTTTTTATTCCATTTGCGTAACTCGCGCTTATTCAGCAGTAGTTTGCGGGCACTTTTGGGTTGATGATTAAAGTAAGACGCATGAGAATATTCTTGGATGGTCATATTAATTGCAAACAATTCACCGTTTGTAAATTCGCAAAAGCTTTCGGCTATACTGGCTTTTCCTTCCCGTATGGCCTTAATTTCAGTACCGACTAATTGTATACCGGCAATGTTTTTTTCTAAAATTTCATACTGAAATTTAGCTTTTCTGTTTTTTATGTTGATAGAATTTTTTTGCATACGACAAAAATAAGAACTTATATGCTTTTGCAAACTAAATTGTACTATATCGTCTCAAAATAAAGCGGTTTAACGTTAAATGGCTACTGCAAGATCTTATAGTAGGATTTAAAACCTCTATAGAATTCTTTTATCAAAATAATTATCAAAATTCTGACCTGATTATCGAATCTGTCTTATTAAATTACAGATAGAAAAAGGAGACATACACCTAAAAAGTTTATTTTTGCACCTTTCTTTTTGAGGTCTACACAAAGACCTCTTTTTACAAGAGATTTCTAGTCAAATTTCGAAACCCTTTTTTACGGGGGCATAACAACTATTTTTATGAAAGAAGTTAAAAGACGCAGGCTTGTTATTTTTATTTTGGGATTACTATCGTTAATCGGCCCCTTCTCTATAGATATGTACATACCCGGATTTCAAGACATAGCCAAAAGCCTACACACAACGGTAGAGCATGTAGGGCTAAGCCTTTCTAGTTTTTTTCTGGGTATTTCTATTGGTCAACTTATTTACGGCCCTATTTTAGATCGTTATGGTCGAAAAATACCGCTTTATATTGGCATAGTTGTCTATTTAATTACCTCTGTATTATGTGCATTTGTCATAAATGCCGACCAACTTATTGTAATGCGTCTTTTTCAGGCGTTGGGCAGTTGCGCCGGAATGGTGGCAGCACGTGCCTTGGTACGCGATTTGTTTCCGGTAGAAGAAAATGCCAAAGTTTTTTCATACCTCATGCTGGTAATTGCCATTTCTCCTGTCTTGGCTCCTACTTTTGGTGGATACATCACTCAACTTTTTGGGTGGGAAGCCATTTTCATCACCTTAGCAGCCATTTCTTTAATTACGTTAATTACGGTATATTTTTGGCTTCCGGCCGGAAACGAACCCTACAAAGAAATGTCGCTTAAGCCCAAACCCATCATTAAAGGGTTTATAGCCGTTTCTAAAGTTCCTAAATTTTATACGTATGCCCTGGTTTCTTCGGTTTCGGCTTCAGGGTTATACGCTTATATTGCCGGAGCAAACAACTTGTTTAGAGGTATTTTTAAGGTCTCTAAAACAGAATTTGGATGGATTTTTGCCATTATTGCTTTAGGAATGACAATTGCCAGCCAAATCAATACCGTTTTATTGCGCAAGTATAGTAGCGAAAAAATTTCTGAAGTAGCCCTTTATTGTCAGGTGGTTACGGGTATTTTTTTAGCCTTATCCACTTATTACGATTGGTTAAATCTTTATACCACCATAGCTGTAATATGGTTATATCTAGCCACACAAGGTTTTGTTTACCCCAATACCTCTGCGTTAAGCTTAGCTCCTTTTACACGAAGCTCCGGTACGGCCTCTGCTTTAATGGGTGCCGTTCAGTTGGGTATAGGCGCCATCTCTACTGCTATTGTAAGCGCTCTTACCGTAACAAGTGCATTCCCTATGGCTTTTACAATGCTTATGTGTGGAACCACCTCGCTTATTTTGCTGTTTTTTTGTAAGAGATTTATAAAGGAAGACGTTGCCCAAAAATGGCCGGTAGAACCTAAAGTGCATTAAAGGTGAAATAAAAATAAGATTTGTTGGAGCGTTTTTTTATAGCAAATAATTATAGCATAAAAACCGGCTCTTTTCAGATGTATTTTTATATTTGTCATAAGCAAAATAAGAATGGAACAATTCATTGTATCAGCGCGAAAATACAGACCCAAAACTTTTGAGGATGTGGTTGGTCAAGAGGCTATTACCAACACGCTGTCTAATGCAATTGCTAACAATCACCTAGCACAAGCTTTGCTGTTTACCGGGCCGCGAGGAGTAGGAAAAACAACTTGCGCACGAATCCTAGCTAAAAAGATCAATCAACAAGGAGCAGAAAATTTAGCTGAAGAAGAAGATTTTGCTTTTAATATTTTTGAGCTAGATGCGGCTTCTAATAACAGCGTTGACGACATACGAGAATTAACAGACCAGGTGCGTATTCCCCCACAGGTGGGCCAATACAAAGTATATATTGTAGACGAGGTGCATATGCTTTCTTCAGCGGCTTTTAATGCTTTTTTAAAAACGCTGGAAGAACCTCCCAAACACGTTATCTTCATTTTGGCTACGACAGAAAAGCATAAGATTATCCCTACGATCTTATCGCGTTGCCAAATTTTTGATTTTAAGCGAATTACGGTTTCTGATATAAAGAACTATTTAGCCAAAATAGCGCGACAAGAAGGCGTACAGGCAGAAGATGATGCGTTGCATATAATTGCCCGAAAAGCAGATGGGGCAATGCGCGATGCCCTTTCTATCTACGATCGAGTGGTAAGTTTTAGTGGAAAAAATTTAACCCGAGAAGCCGTAACCGAAAACCTAAATGTTTTAGACTACGATGTCTTTTTTACAGCCACTGATCTTATCTTAAAAAATGATATTCCGGGTGTACTGGTACAATTTAACGAAACGTTGGCCAAAGGGTTTGACGGGCAACATTTTATTGCCGGATTAGCCGCTCACTTTCGCGATTTATTAGTCTGTCAAAATAAAGAAACTATTCCGCTATTAGAAGTGGGAGAAGAAACTCAAACACGGTATTTAACCCAGAGTGAAAAAGCCGATAAACCCTTTCTACTTCAAGCTATTGAGCTAGCTAATACCTGTGATTTTAATTACAGGACCAGTCAAAACCAACGGTTACACGTAGAGTTGTGCTTAATGCAGTTAGCATCACTAACATTTGATACTAAAAAAAAAAGCCTAACGGGTTCATAATTCCGGCTAGCTTTTTTATAGCTACTTCAGCAATTCCTTCCTCTAAAAAAATTAATAAGAAAGTAACCTCTCAAAAAGAAACGTCTAAACAAGCAGCTACTACGGCAAATGAGCCACCCCCTCCATCTATTGCACAATCTGACACCGTAAAAGACCTACTTTCAAACAAACGTGTATCTCGATTGTCATTAAAAAGTGTTGCCGAAAAACGCAGACTTAAGGCGGCACAACAAGAGAAAGAGAAGGAAGCTGAACACGAGGCTCATGAAGAGTTTACAGAAGCGCAAGTAGTAAAAGCTTGGGAAGAATACATCCAACAATTAAAGAAAAAAGGACGTAAAATATTGGCATCTATTCTCTCTACGGATAAGCCAAAAGTAGAAGAAACGGTCATAAAGATAATACTCCCTAACCAAACCATGAAAACAGAAGTTATGCACGAACAAAGTGCATTAATGGAGTATATTAGACAGCAGGTTAAAAATACGCACGTTACACTAGAAATAACGGTAAACAGAGAGGCCGAGAAAAAATATGCGTTTACCCCACAAGAAAAATACGAAAAACTAAGAGAGAAAAACCCGTTGGTAGATAAACTGCGCAACACGTTTGAGTTAGACCTTTAAATAACTTTATACCTTTTTTGAAATGAGTATGTTAGGATTAAAATTACCTACTGACCCTCGATGGGCAGATGTGGCTTCAAAAAACTTAGAAGAGATATTAACAGACCATGCTTGGTGTGAACAAAAAGCTGCTTCAACAGCTATTTCATTGCTTATTAATTATCCGGAGTATCCGGATTTAGTACGTGAGATGACCTTATTGGCCATGGAAGAGATGAGTCATTTTAAATTAGTGCACGATCAAATAACCAAACGTGGACTTACATTAGGGTTTCACCGCGGAGATGAATATGTAAAAAAAGTATTACAGTTTTTTCCGAAGGGAGGAAGCCGTGAAACTAATTTAATTCACCGCTTGCTTTATGCTGCACTGATAGAAGCGCGGAGTTGCGAGCGTTTTAAACTATTTGCACAGGAATTACAAGAAGAAGAACTCAGAACATTTTACCGCAAATTAATGGAGAGCGAAGCCGGGCATTATACCCTCTTTTTAAAATTTGCGCGTCAATATGGAAACCGGGAAGAAGTAGATAAAAAATGGCATGCATTGCTGACGTATGAAGCTGAAATTATGCAACGCTTTAGTGAAGGAACCGGTATTCACAGCTAACTCTGTAAATTTAAACGTATGAAACTCGACGATAAAAATCGACATATCCTTGAAATTATTCAACAAGATGCTAAATTATCTGTTAAAGAAATAGCTTCGCGTATCAAGCTTTCCTTTACACCTACTTATGAGCGTATTAAAAATATGGAGGAAGCAGGAATTATTAAAAAATATATTGCCTTAGTAGATCGTCAAAAGGTGGGTATGAAAGTAGCTGCTTTTTGCAATGTCACCCTAAAAGAACAATCTAAAGAAGCACTGATGCTTTTTGAACAAGAAGTTCAGAAAATTCCTGAGGTTATGGAAACCATTAGTGTGTCAGGAACTTATGATTATATGCTGCGTATTTTAGCGCCTGATATTGAAAGTTACAACAAATTTGTGGTTGATGTTATTGCTAACATTCCGAATATTGGGCAATACCACAGCAACATTATTATGTCTGAAGTTAAAAAAGAAACGGCCGTCAAAATTCCTAATCCTGACGACCTGTAACGCTTTAATTTATAGTTAGGCGATTTGGTGATATACCTTATCAAACGCAGTTTTGATTTGCGCGGTCGCTAAATTGCCTATACTTCCTAAATGCGTGTGTTGCACTGCCCTATCGGCTTTAAATTGACCATTTTCAATTTCTAAACCGATTTTCTTATACGCCTCGCGGAATGGTAAGCCATTCAACACCGCTTTATTTACCGATTCTACACTGAATAAATAATCGTATTTAGCATCTTCTAATACCTTGTCTTTTACTTGAATATGATGCAACATAAAGGTGGCCATTTCTAAGCAATCCTTCAACATTGCGATACCCGGAAACAACACTTCTTTAGTCAATTGTAATTCGCGGTGATAACCGGAAGGTAAATTGGTTAACAGCATAGCCAATTCATTTGATACAGACTGAATGCGATTACATTTGCCTCTGATTAACTCAAAAACATCCGGATTTTTTTTGTGAGGCATAATAGAACTTCCAGTGGTCAAGGCATCCGGAAATTTTATAAATCCAAAATTCTGATTCATATACAAACACACATCAAAGGCAAATTTGCCGAGTGTGCTCGCGATATTGGCAATGGCCATTCCTAAGATTTTCTCCGTCTTCCCTCTAGTCATTTGGGCGTAAACCACGTTGTAATTTAAATCGGAAAACCCCAAAGATTTAGTGGTCATTTCACGATCAATTGGAAATGAAGAACCATAGCCGGCGGCTGAACCCAACGGATTTTTATCAGCCACTTTATAAGCCGCTAACAACACTTCTAAATCGTCAACCAAGGCTTCTGCATAAGCACCAAACCACAACCCAAATGATGAAGGCATAGCGATTTGCAGATGCGTATAACCTGGAATTAGTTTGTCTTTATGTGCTTCACTCAACTTTTGTAATTGCTCAAAAAACGCCTTCACATCGGTGGCTATATCTACTGTTTCTTGCTTTAAGTACAGTTTTAAATCGACTAACACCTGATCGTTTCGCGAACGCGCACTATGGATTTTTTTGCCCACATTACCTAATTTCTTAGTCAAATTAAATTCGACTTGAGAATGTACATCTTCAATATCATTTTCAATTACAAATTCTCCGGCTTTTACCTCATCAAGCATTAACAAGAGTTCTTTTTTGATAGCCTCCCACTCTTCTTTTTCTAACAAGCCTACAGTTGACAGCATTTCGGCGTGAGCCAAATTACCTTTAATATCTTGCTCAGCAATCAGCAAATCAAAATCGCGATCATTGCCTACGGTAAATTTTTCAACAATAGCAATTAAATCAGCTTCGGCTTGATTGGTTTTCTTTTCCCAAAGTTTCATAAACTCAGTTTTATCTTAATACATAATTTCTTCTAAAATAGCGATGTACAATTGGATGCCTTCCTTGATTTCTTCGCTATAAATAAATTCATCAGCGCTGTGTGAACGCGTTGAGAGACCCGGCCCCATTTTTAAAGAGGTAAACGGAATCAAGGCTTGATCTGAACTGGTTGGCGAGCCATAACACGTGCGCCCCAGTTTTTTTCCGGCCTGCACAAAAGGATGCGCTTCAGGAATGGAAGACGAATTTCGACGTAAATTACGCGCCACCACCTCTGCTTGCAAGTTGGCTTGAACGGTATCAAACACCTCTTGAGTAGAATATTGTTCTGTCACTCTGGCATCAATTACAAAATGACAATCAGCCGGCACTTGATTGTGCAATTCTCCGGCATTGATTACGGTGGTGGTCAATTTGACTTCGCCTAACCAAGGGGATACTTTTGGAAATTTGTAATTTTCAACCCATTGAATATCCTTAATCGCTTTGTAAATAGCATTGTCATCATTAGGATGAGCGGCGTGCGAGGGCGTTCCGGTCACCGTACAATCCATCACTAAGAGTGCTTTTTCGGCTATCGCCATTTGCATTTGGGTAGGTTCGCCAACAATAGCAAAATCAATATTTCCCAAATGTTTTAAAATCGAAGAAACGCCGTTAACTCCCGAAATTTCCTCTTCGGCAGTAGCGGTTAAAATGATATTGTACTTTAAGTCCGTTCGCTCATAAAAATACAAGAATGTCATTATAAGCGACACCAAAGCGCCACCGGCATCATTGCTGCCTAAACCATATAATTTGCCGTCTTTTTCAAAAGCTTGAAACGGATCATTGGTATAACTGTGATTAGGTTTTACCGTGTCGTGATGTGAGTTAAAAAGAATAGTCGGTTTAGCCAGGTCAAAATGTTTGTTTTTAGCCCAGATATTATTTTGTTCACGCTCCCATTTCACTCCGTTTTCAGATAAAAAATCGGTGATAATCTGTGCTGTTTTATCTTCATCCTTACTAAATGAAGGCGTTTGAATGAGCTGTTTTAATAAGCTTAATGCTTTTTGATATAAGGTATCCACTGGTTTAAGCTATGATTTTGGTTCCATAATGTGATTGGGTTAAAACTCTAGACAATACATCTTCAGCTTGCAAAATGTAAACGGCCTCAGCACCGTGATTAACGGCAAAAAACGCATTGTCAAGTTTGGGCAACATTCCTTTAAAGATGATGTTATCAGCTTTGAGTTGTGCGTAAGTGTCAGGCGTAATTTTAGTAATGACAGAATTATCGTCATCAACCGAACGCAGAACACCTTTTTTCTCAAAACAATAGTTGAGTTGAACGGCATAATCTTCACTCATTGCTGCAGCGATAACAGCTGCCATCGTATCGGCATTGGTGTTGAGCAATTGTCCCTTAGCATCGTGTGTCAAAGCACAAAAAACAGGCGTAAATCCGGCATCGAGTAATTTTTTAATCGACTGATTATTCACCGATTTTACATCGCCTACAAATCCGTAATCGATTGGATTTACAGGGCGTTTATCAGCAATCACTGTATTGGCATCAGCGCCTGATAGGCCGATGGCCAACACCTCTTGGGCCGCTAATGCCGCCACAATATTTTTGTTGATTAAGCCGCCATATACCATTGTGATTAATTTTAAAGTTTCGGCATTTGTCACGCGTCGACCATCAATCATTTCTTGAGGTAACTGCATTTGGTTAGCTAATTCGGTTGCAGTTTTTCCTCCCCCGTGTACTAATAATTTAGGCGCATTAATCTGTGCAAAATCTGCCAAAAATTGTTGGAGTTTAGTGGGATTATCAATGATATTCCCTCCTATTTTAATGATATGTAGCGGCTTTTTATCAGTCATAATTATAAATTTGGGATCATTTCTGTCCTAAATGTTTATGTTGTTCATTTTTTCCATTGATGAAAAAACGAACCAAAAAAATCTAGGCTTACGAAACTATATCTAAATTTATCGTTCAACACCTAAATTTTAGGAACTCGCTACTGAAATTCAGATCAGTATAAAAATACATCCAGCTCGAACAGCCTAAAATTTTACGGTATTTTCACTTCAAATTTTACGATAAATTTTCGATAGGCCAAAAAAGTAAAAATTTTTAAAAACAGTATCTTCAATACTAAAATCACTCAATAACAAAGTATACAAGGGTTTTACAGAAATTTCTGAAAAACGTTTTAGACACTATTGATTTGGGTTACAACATATTTTTTAAAACCCATTGGGCAGCAATTAAACGGTTGGCTGCTTGATCGTAAATTAAGGCTTGGTCACTATCGAGTACCTCATCGCTAATCACCACATTACGACGAACCGGCAAGCAGTGCATCACCTTGGCATTGTTGGTAGGCTTTAACTTATCTAAAGTCAACATCCATTCATCTTCGACCGCCGGTGTTGCGCCGTAATCTTCAAAAGAAGACCAGTTTTTTACATAAATAAAATCAGCGTCTTTTAAAGCTTCGTCTTGGTTGTGTGTAACGGCTAATCCCTCAGTAAACTCAGGATTTAAATCATAGCCTTCGGGGTTAGTCACCACCATGTCAGCATCGATTTCCTTTACCCATTCACAAAACGAATTAGCCACTGAATGCGCAATAGGTTTAACGTGCGGCGCCCAAGTCAATACAATTTTGGGTTTGGTTGATTTGTGCCAATGCTCTTTAATGGTTAACATATCTGTCATACTTTGCAGCGGATGACGTGTGGCTGATTCCATAGAAATTACCGGCACTGTGGCGTGTTCAATAAATTGTTTAA
>CAZOGC010000014.1:0-68645 GCA_964579505.1 uncultured Flavobacteriaceae bacterium
AAAATAAAGCTCAAAAAAATAACCGCCTCAAAATATGCTTTTGAGACGGCTACTTCGTGTAATAAAGCAATTTTTACTGGTTTAGCTTTTTCATAATGATTGAAATTGCCTTTTGTAGTTGAGGATCTTTACCGGTTAGCCTGTCTACAAAAGTACGATCTACAAAAATATCGGGGGTAACGCCCACTTTTTCAAGATTTTCACCGTCTAGGGTATAGCACCCCCATGAAGGGAGGCGATAAGAAGAACCATCTACGAGTCTCTTGGCAGAGGTAAAAATAATCCAGTGATACGTTTTTGTACCTACAACTGTACCCAAATTTAATGCCTGAAAACCAGCCGCTGTCATCTCGCCATCGCTTAATGTTTGGCGGTTAACCAACATAACAATGGGTTTTCCGGCAGGGGCAAAATCAGGCTGAGGACTCATTTTTCCATCGCGGTATTTCCATTGTAAATAGGGACGCTGTGATAAAAATTGCAACACTTTTCCGTGAACATTTCCTCCGGTGTTATAGCGTAAATCAATAATCAATCCATCGCGGTTTACAGAATCTGTTACCATTTGCAGCATAAATTTTTCTAATGATTCACTAGACATGTCTTTCATGTACACATACCCAATGCGTTGGTTACTTTCTTTACTTACCGTACTTGAGTTATGGGCAATCCATTGATTATAAAGTTGTGTTTTTAATGCGCTATAAGACTCCGGATGAATTTTAACATCGTGCGTTTTTCCACCTCTTTTAAAAGTAAGCGTCATCTCACGGGGTCCTTTTGGGAAAGCAAAATACTGCTCTCTACTCACTTTGGTATCTACTTTGGTGCCGTTTACAGCTACCAAAACATCTCCGGGGCGCACATCTTTTTGTGAATAACTAGCCGGGCTTTTAGGAACAATCTCACGCACTGTATATGGGTTGTCTTGGTCAAAAAGCAACCCGGTTTCGGCAGTGTAGGTGTGATAATAGGTTCTTTCTTCCGAACCATAGGAGGTAAACCCGTAGTGCGAGGTGTTTAACTCACCCATCATGTCTTTTAGCAGTCTGCGCAAATCAGCTCTAGAACGCAAATAGGGAAGATAGGTAGCATATCTGTCACGTACTTCTTTCCAATTAGCGCCATTAAAATCACCTGAATAGTAATTTTCGTCTAAGTTAGCCCATACTTCGCTAAACATTTGGTTAAAGACTTGTTTTAAGTCTTTGGTAAAGGTAAAACTCTCCATATCTACTTCATTCATCTTATGGCGTCTTAGCGATATTTTATAAATATCTCCTCTTATCAACGCATATAAATCTCTATCTGATTTAGAGATGTTTAAGCCATATACAGATCGGTTTGATAAGCCTTCGGTTTTATCGCGTTCAAAAGGTTGTTCGGTAAGTTGATATATTTTATATCGGCCTCCTTCGTGATTAGAAGTAAAGAGCACAATTTGTTTGTCGCCATCTTGGGCTACATATACTGAACGTTGTGTACCAAAACGAGGACCCACTTGTTCAACGCGCGCAGTTAGCCCGTCGAAATCTATTTTAACTTGCGGTAAGTGGTCGTCTTTTTTAGGGTTCTTGTTTTTCTTTTTGTGGTTAGGCTTGTGTTTTTTGCTACTGGCAAATAGACTGTCTACCTGACTAGATCGGAAGGGTCTGTCTTTGTGTTGTAGTGCAATGCGATACAGATGTGCATTTTGCATTCCGTATGGATAAGATGGGTGTGTACGATCTGAAATAAAATAGATGTATTTTCCGTCGGGAGAAAAAACGGGATCGCTTTCAGAAACACCGGTTTGTGTGATATTATAAACCTTGTGGTCTGATAAACGACACAACATAATATCGGTCTCAAAATTTTTACGAACCGTATACATTACATATTTTCCGTCTGGAGAAAAAGAAGGAGCATCGTTTTGAAAACCCCAAAGCTCACCAGTAGCCACAACAGTGGTTTTAAGGCTGTTTAAATCTAATACGCAAACATCATTGCGTCCTCTTAGGTAAACGGCTTTTTCTTTTTTAGGACCAATAGAGAGTAGGCGGTTATTGCTTAGCGTTTTAGTAATTTGTTTTTCTTTTTTGCTGCCGTCAGCCGGTTGAACAAACCAGTTGGTAAATCCGTGCCATGTTTGGCTGTATAGAAGGGTTTTATTGTCTTTTAACCAATGAACGGATAGTACGCGTTGATTTGATTTAGTCGGAATTTCTTTGATGAATTTTCCTTCAATATCACTTACAAAAAGTCTTCCTTTAGAAACAAAAGCCATTTTTTTGTTGTCGTAAGACACATCAAAACTAGAGAGGTTTCCTTTTACGTCAAAATTTTGTTTTTTGGTAAGGGTGTTGTGATGAAATCCTTTAATAGGAATAATGTGCGCTTTGCCTGAAGCTACATCATAAGCCCATAATTGATACCCTTTTTCAAATACAATAGTTCCACCATCGGCATTTACAGAAGGGTGAATCACCATCTCTTTGTATTGCGTGAGGGGTGTTTTTTTACCGTCTTTAAAGGTGTATAAGTTCATCTGCCCATTGCCCTGATCAGAGACAAAATAGACGTGCCCCTTTCGGTCTATGGTTACGTTAAAATCTTTCCCTTTCCAGGTGGTATATTTTTTATATTTTTTTGTTTTGGGATTGTATGATTGAATATTAGGATTGAAGGGGCCTTTGTATCCTTTTCGAGTGGCAAACATATAGCTTTCCCAAGAGTAGTTAAAGTAGAGCTCTCCTGTAACCGGATCCGGAAACAAATCGTGAATGGTATTAAAGTAAGCTCCAAAAACGCGGGTAGGAGTACCCCCATCAATGTTTACTTGATAAGTGCTGACGCGGTTGTGTCGGGTAGAAGTAAAATAGATAGAATTGCTGTCCCAGTTCCAAGAAGAAACCTCGTCACTAGCTTGATGAAAAGTGAGCTGTTTTGCCTGTCCCCCGTCTAAAGGAAGCAGATAAATATCGTTGTTGCCATATTGGTCAGAAGAGAAAGCTAACCATTTTCCATCTGGAGAAATTTTGGGGTTTGTTTCGCTACCTTCCATGCCGGTAATGCGTTCGGCAGTGCCTCCTTGGGTTGCTACCTTCCAGATATCGCCATCATAGCTAAAGTAAAGTGTCTGCCCATCAGGAGTTAAGGCCGGATATTGGGCAAAGTGTAAAGAGAATTTTTGCGCTTGGGCAGAGAAGAGGCCAAACACAAAAAAGGATAAGACCATCCATTTTAGTTTTGTTGTCATAATGAAAGAATTTAGGGATTAAAGTGATTGTTGAAGGCTTTAGTCGTAAATGCTTTCAAATGTATTATTTTTTTTGGGCTCAGACCTATATTATGATAGATTTATAGGGGAATTAATTAGAATTTAACAACTTTGATTTTTGGTGGTGTCTCCTTATAAATACCGTATTAAAATGACGGTCGAGACAACAACCGTTATTTTTGTGGTAAGATGGCGGCTATATTAGGTTTAAAGTAATTTTTTCCTTTTAGCACTTTTCCGTCTTCGCGATAAATAGGGTTACCATTTTTATCTAACTTACTCATGTTACTACGGTGAATTTCTTCAAATACCGCATCAATTTTGTCTTGCATGCCGTGTTCGAGTATTGTGCCACACAATACGTAAAGCATATCGCCAAGGGCGTCGGCAATTTCAATAAGGTCACCATTTTTGGCGGCTTCAAGATATTCTCTGTTTTCTTCGGTCATTAAATCATATCGAAGTTTAATTTTATCAAGGCCAATATTTGCAATAGGTTTTTCTTCATATCCTAATTTATACGCTTGGTGAAATTGTTTTACCGCTTCAATTTTTTTATTCATAAGGTTAATAGTCTTATTTTTGTCGAAAATAAACATTAATGTTTACACAAGGTCAACTTATTTTTGCGGGAATAGCTTTTGTACTGTTTGTGGTGCTCATGTTTTTTAGTTACCGTAGCGACCGCAAACGCGATAAGAAATATTTTAAGAACAGCTATTTAATTGCCATTGCATTTATTGCATTGCTAGTGGTTATTTACTACATCAAAATGAAGTTTAAGTAAGGTTTAGGTTTCTTGGTCTGTTTTGAAACCGAAGTAATACTAGCTTATTTTTTCAGCCCCATTTCCTAATTGATCGGTTATAAATTTTCCGCACTCGCAAAAACGACTCAATTCTTGTTGAATAAACCGAGTTATATCTTCTTTTTCAGCATCGGGGTAGAGCAGGTGAACATTGGCGCCGGCATCTAAGGTAAAACAAACATGACTGTTGTTATTTTCTCTGTAATTCCAAATATGCTGAATAATTTCTAAGGTGACCGGCTTCATCAATAAAAAATAAGGACTGCTGGTCATCATCATAGCATGTAAGATTAAGGCTTCACGCTCTACCAGCTTTACAAACGCCGATAAATCACCTGTTTTAAGAATAGAAATGAGTTGGGCTAAGTGTTGCTGCGCTTGTGCAAAACGACTTTCACTAAATGGGTGGTTGTGCATAAGTTGGTGCCCAACGCTGCTGCTTACTTGTTTTTGGCCTTGGTCTACCAATAAAATAGTGTCTCTGTAATTTAAAAAATTGGTGTGCAGCTTAAAAGAAGGAGCTATCGCATAGTTGTTGGTGCTGTTTTCTATAGCCGGGTGTGCTCCCCAAATCATAATGGGGCCTGTAATGCTGCGGGCAGCGCTACCGGATCCCAATCGTGCTAGAAAGCCGGCTTTTTTATAAAAGTAGTTGGTTGAAATAGTCGGGTTTAACTGTTTTTCTACGTCCATTATGCACAAGGCAAGTGCTGCCATTCCACTTGCAGAAGAGGCAATTCCGCTACTGTGTGGAAAGGTGTTCTGCGTGCGTATTTCCCATTCATAACGAGTTATAAAAGGCACGTATTTTTGAATACGCTCAAAAAAAGAAGTTATTTTAGTGCGAAAATGGGGGGCCGGTTTTCCTTCAAAAAAGATTTGAAAAGAAACGTCGTCTCCTTTTTTTTCTTTGGGTTGATAGCTTACTTGTGTTTGGGTCGCGCAATGAGACAGCGTAAAACTGAGCGATGAATTTTTGGGTAATTGCAAACCGTATTTGCCCCAATATTTTACGAGTGCAATATTGCTGGGGGCTTTCCAGGTGCAGCTTCCTTTGGGCAAAATTTCTTGGGTATGTGTAAAGATAAATTCAGACTCAGCCATTCGGTTATTTGTTTGCACAAATATACATAAACCCACAAATTGAAGCGTTATACTGGTGGCTATTGATTACATAAGGCTACGGTATGGCAAGCGGCTATGGCGGCTGTTTCTGTGCGAAGACGATGGTTGCCCAAACTAACCGGCGCAAAGTTTTGAGAAAGAGCGGTCTCAATTTCTTCAGGAGAAAAATCGCCTTCAGGACCAATGAGGAGAGTTACTTCTTGCTGTGGAGTAATGAGCTCTTTTAGGGCTTTCTTTTGCGTTTCTTCACAATGTGCAATGAACTTTTGATTTGAAATAGGAAGTTTTATAAACTGCTGAAAGGTTATAGGTGCATTTAATTGTGGAAGATAACATTGCAACGACTGCTTCATGGCGCTTTGTATGACTCGTTCAAAACGGTTTAGTTTAAGTGTTTTTCGTTCACTATGAGCACAGATAATAGGGGTGATTTGGGTCACGCCAATTTCAGTTGCTTTTTCTAAAAACCATTCAAAACGCTCGTTTCGTTTGGTGGGGGCTACCACCATATGCAACCTATACGGAAGAGGCTCTTGAAAAGTATGGGTGTGTATTTTAGCAATACATCGGTTGGGATTGGCATCGGTTATAATAGCTTCAAATAAAAATCCTTTCCCGTTGGTTATATGTAATTTATCGCTATTTATTTTACGTAATACTTTAACTATATGGCCGCTCTCTTGCTTATCAAATTTTACACTTTGCGTAGCTTTGTTGAGGTGTGGATTGTAAAATAACTGCATACAAGAAAAAGAATTTAGGAGAATAAATAACGGGCTTTTGCGGTAACAGATACGTCGGCAAATTCTTGCGTTTTGTATTTTAAATAACCTACAATGGCAATCATAGCAGCATTGTCTGTGGTGTATTGAAATTTGGGAATGTAAGTGCTCCAACCTTGGGTGTTGTTTTTTAAAGCCTCTCTAATTGCACTGTTGGCAGAAACACCTCCACCAATAGCTATTTCTTTTATACCGGTTTGTTTAACGGCTTTTGTTAGCTTCTCCATAAGGATAGTTACCACGGTTTTTTGAAAAGAAGCACATAAATCTTTGATATTCTCAGCTATAAAATTGGGATTTTCTTTTTCTTGTTTTTGTAAAAAGTACAAGACAGAAGTCTTTAGCCCACTAAAACTAAAATTGAGTCCTTTTACTTTAGGTTTAGCAAAAGTAAACGCATCCGGATTTCCGTCTTTGGCATATTTGTCTATAATGGGCCCGGCCGGATAGGGTAGGTGCATCATTTTTCCACATTTGTCGAATGCTTCCCCAACAGCGTCGTCTAGGGTTTCACCAATCACTTTAATTTTTAAATAATCGTCTACCTGCACAATTTGGGTATGCCCGCCGCTAATAGTTAATCCCAAAAAGGGAAATTTAGGCTTTTTAAATCCAGGTTCATCAATAAAATGAGCTAAGATGTGTGCTTGCATATGGTTTACCTCAATAAGTGGAATATGCAGCCCAAGTGCCAAAGATTTAGCAAAAGAAGTACCCACCAAAAGAGATCCCATTAACCCCGGACCCCTTGTAAATGCTATAGCATGCAATTGAGATTTGTCAATACCGGCTTGTGCTAATGCTTGATGAACTACCGGCACAATATTTTGTTGATGTGCGCGCGAAGCCAACTCAGGAACCACTCCTCCATATGCTTTATGCACTTTTTGGGTGGCTATTACATTGCTTAAAATTTTATTGTTGTGAAGCACAGCTGCAGCGGTGTCATCACAAGAAGATTCGATGCCTAAAATATAGATGTCTTTCAATTTACTCAAATGGTCTAAAATTTGTACGTTTTTCAGGAAGTCTCCGTAACTTTGCTTTCTACTGCAAAATTACTTATTATTCAGTATAAAAAAGCGCGATAAAAGAATTATAATTCAACCTAAAACCTATTAGCATTAAAAAGTTTCTGAAAATACTTGTAAGAATTGTAGTAGGCATCTTGCTTTTATTACTTATTACGGCGTTGGTGTTTTCTATACCGGCGGTACAGACAGTGGCTGCAAACCGACTGACAGATTATTTGAATGCCAAGCTGGGTACAGAGATTAAAATAGATAAAGTAGCCATTACGTATGATGCGGCGGTAAAATTAAAAGGCGTTTATATTGGTGATCATCACAATGATACCCTCATTAGTGCCCAGTCTCTAAAAACGTCTCTAATCAATATTCCCGGATTGTTAAGTGGTGATAATATTGATTTTGGAAGTGTTACCGCCACTCACCTTACGTTTAGATTGCGGCGTTATAAAGAAGATGAAAAAGATAGTTTTGGGATATTCTTAGATAAGCTGAGTAGTAATAACCCTAATAAAGAAGGGGCGCGTATAAAATTTTCTCACCTCAATATAATAGATAGTAAGTTTAGCTTTACAGATTGGCACAACCAAAACCCACATATTATAAGTCTAACACATCTCGATATTGATGCTTCCGATTTTATTATTGACGATGCAAACATTTATGTAACCATTAATGGGATGAGTGGCTATGGCAGCCGGGGTATACACTTTACGCACGTGAGTACCCGATTTGCACTAACTGAAAACCAGATGAATTTTGATGATTTTCAGCTAAAAACAGAACAGACGGATCTAAAAAGTAATATCCATTTTTCTTTTGACCATACCATGGCCGATTTTGCCAATAAGGTGCAAGTAGAAGCCGATTTTAAAAAATCAGTGATTTCTTCAACAGATCTTAAAAAATTGTTTGACAAATTTGGAGTAGGAGAGAAATTTACTTTTCAGGGAAAGCTAACGGGTACGCTGAACGACTTTAAATTAAAAGATATAGTTTTAAACGGAATGAGCGGTACGGCTGCAGAGGGCAAAATGACGTTTAAAAATATTTTTGGCGAGAAAGATTTTCATATGGAAGGCATTTTTGAAAATCTTCAAACTAATTACCACGATTTGGTAAATTTATTACCCGGCATTTTACGCGGTAAGTTACCCGAAAGTCTTAATCGATTGGGTGTAACGAAACTTCGAGGAAACATAAGCGTAACCAAATCTATGATTGGTACCAATGCGGTTATAAAATCTAAATTAGGGTGGGCTATCGTCAATGCATTGCTCAACAATTTGCAATCAACAGATAATCAAACTTACCAAGGACAAATCTATTTTAGAGACTTTGACTTAGGTCAATTTTTAAACAATCCTGATTTAGGAACGTCTAATTTTTCCTTTATTTTACAAGGAAAAGGGTTTAGTAGTAAAAATTTAAATACGACTATAAACGGAACTTTTAACAGCCTTAATTTTCACGGATACACCTACCACAATATTCGTGTTAACGGGCGGCTGAGGGCTCCCATTTTTACGGGAGAAGTAATTAGTTATGACCCTAATTTATTAATGCATTTTAACGGTTCTGCTGATGTTTCCGGGCAGACCAATAACTACGATTTTAGCGCTATGGTAACGCATGCAGATTTTCACACACTAAATTTTATAAAAGATTCGGTGGGGGTTTTTAAGGGCAACGTTACGATGAATCTAAAAGGACATAATATAGATGATATTACCGGAAATATTACATTAAACAATGCTTCCTATAGAAATATAAAAGATACCTATCACTTTAAAAAACTGAGTTTAAATTCATCTTATGAAGGGGTGGTGCGTAAAATAACCATTAATTCCCCCGATATTATTAATGGTAAAATACAAGGAAATTTTGTACTGACACAGGTGCCTGCTCTGTTTAAAAACGCAGTTCTTAATTTATATGCCAATTACAAGCCCACAGAAACAACAAAGAATCAGTATTTATACTTTGATATTGCTATTCACAATAAAATTGTACAGGCTATTTTTCCTACGATAACGCTAGCGCCTAATACGTTTATACGCGGTAAAGTACGTTCCGGAAATTCTGCGCTAAATTTGGTATTCAAATCGCCTGAAATTAAAATTGGTAAGAATAGATTTGAACAAGTTAATTTGGAGATGGATAATACCGACCCACTTCATACTACCCACTTTGACGTAGATAGCGTAATGACGGGTTCTTATCCCTTATCTAAAGTACATATAATTAGCAAATTAGAAAACGACACTCTTTACATCCGCTCTGAATTTAAAGGAGGCGTGGATAATACAGACCAATTTAATATTAATCTTTTTCACACTATCAACAAGAAAAATCAGTCGGTATTAGGCATACGGCGCTCTAATTTGAAGTTTAAAAATGCTACCTGGTTTTTAAATAAAGATAAAAAGAAACAAACTATTGTCTTTGACAATGATTTAAAAAACATTAAAATGGATACGTTGATAATGAGCTATAAAAATCAACGTATTGCCCTAAGCGGTTACAAACACGGAAACAAAAATTTAGAGTTTGCCCTCAGTTTTTTAGATGTAGATTTGGCAGAAGTTGTTCCTACCCTGTCTGATTTTAATTTTGGAGGTATTTTAAACGGAAATTTAGAAGTTGTTCAGAAAAAAGGATTTTATTACCCAAGCTCAGATTTAACGGTTTCCGGTTTTCAGGTAAACGATATTGATTATGGTGATTTAACTATCAATATAGCCGGAAATAATTCACTTACATCCTATAAAGTAAAGGCTAGTTTAGCGGGGAAACAAGTCAATTATTTTACAGCTGATGGAGAAATAAATGTAGGACACAATAACCCGAGTATTAATTTAGAGGTTGCTCTTAACCAATTTAATATTGGAGTTTTAAATGCTTTTGGAAATGGCGTTATAGCCAATGTTAGAGGAAAAGCTAATGGGCACGCACATGTTCATGGAAGTTATAAACACCCCATGATAACGGGTAATTTATATTTACAAGATGCCGGTCTTAAAATTCCTTACCTTAATGTAGACTTGGCTTTTAAAGACGATGCAGAAGTAAAACTGTCTAAACAGCAATTTTATTTTGACCACGTAGATTTTGAAGATACAAAATACCATACCCAAGGACAAATAGACGGAACCATTTCTCATTACAATTTTAGAGACTGGCAGATGAATTTAAACCTTTTAGCACCTAATCGGTTATTGGTTTTGGATACAAAATATGCAGAAGATGTGTTGTATTATGGAACGGCCTTTATTAGCGGGCGGGCACACATACAAGGACCTTTTAATGAGTTGGTAATAGATGTGTCTGCAACTTCAGAGAAAGGAACAGTTTTTAAAATTCCGTTAAGTGATGCAGAATCTGTTAGTAAGAGCAGTTATATTTATTTTCTTACACCAGAAGATAAGAAGGCCAAAAAAGCCGGAAAAGATATTGTCATTAAAAAACTGAAAGGATTAGAACTAAATTTTGATCTTGATGTGACCAACGATGCAAATATTGAAATTGTAATTGATCAAAAAAGTGGAAGTACACTGCGCGGAAGCGGTGCCGGAACCTTGCTGATGGAGATAAATACCAACGGAAAATTTAATATGTGGGGCGATTTTGTTATTTATCAGGGTATTTATGACTTTAAATATGCCGGGCTGATTCAAAAAGAATTTAAGGTAGTTTCTGGTGGAAGCATTACTTGGGATGGTAGCCCGATGCGTGCCAATTTAAACGTAAAAGCACTGTATGAAACCCATGCTAATCCGGCAGCATTGCTTCAAAATCCAACAATGAATCGCAGCATACCGGTAGATGTTTACATAGAGCTGACCGGGTTGTTAACCAACGTTAATATCAATTTTGAACTAGCTTACCCAAACCTTTCTTCAGTGGTAAAATCAGAGTTAGAATACCGTATTAGCACACAAGAAAATACAGAAATACAAGCACTATCACTTATTGCACAAGGAAGCTTTTACAGCACCTTGGGAGCCGGAGGTAATGCACATCCCGAAAACCTATTATTTCAACGAGCGGCAGGTCTGTTTAACGATATTTTTTCGGATGCAGGTGATAAGTTTAAAGTAGGGGTTAACTATACCAAGGGAAGCCGTGTGCCTAATCAAGAAAATTCAGATCGTGTAGGCGTAACACTTTCTACAAATGTAAGTGACCGAATATTGATTAATGGTAGAGTAGGAGTGCCACTTGGTGGACTAACACAATCTGTTTTAGTAGGAAATATTGAGATTGAATTGTTACTTAATCAAGAGGGAACCCTTCGTGCAAAATTGTTTAATCGCGAAAACGATATTCAGTATATAGGAGAAGAACTAGGGTATACCCAGGGCATAGGAATTTCTTATTCGGTAGATTTTGATACTTTTAAAGAACTAATCCACAAAATATTAAATAAGAAAATCACCCTTTCTGATATTTCTAAAGAAGTTGAAGAAGCTCATAAAAAGAAAGATATCGTGCCTGATTATATTAAGTTTCCACAACATTAATAAAAACAGAAACGATTCTCTTTATTGATGCCTTTACTTCGGGTTTATGCGGTTATTTTACGGCTATTGCGCTAATTTCTATTTGTACATTCTTGGGTAAGCAGGCCACTTCTACCGTTTCTCGAGCTGGCGCAGACTCAGCAGAGAAATAGCGTCCGTATATTCCGTTTATCGTTGCAAATTTGCTCATATCAGCAATAAAAATAGAGCACTTCACAATATTTTCAAAACCCATACCGGCTTCGGCTAATATAGCTTCAAGGTTTTTCATTACCTGAACAGTTTCTTCTTCTAAGGAATCTGTCACTAATTCTCCGGTTTCGGGATTAATGGCTATTTGTCCGGAAATGTATAAAGTATCGTTGTGTAAGATAGCTTGGTTGTATGGCCCTATGGGGGCAGGCGCTTTAGATGAAGTAATAACTTTTTTCATACAGCGTAATTTTATGTGATGATTTTTTTTGAGAAGCTAAAGATACAGTGTTATTTTTTAAAACCTAGTCGTTTCCTTATGAAGAAACGGGGCTATCTTTTTTCTTAAAGAACATTTTATAAAGCACGGGGCCGGTGGTTACCACAATTAAGGTGAGAATAATGTATTCTAAATTATTTTTGACCCATTCGTTTTCACCTAATAGATACCCTATAGACGTAATACTGGCAATCCAAGCAAAGGCACCTACAAAGTTATAAAACACAAACTTCTTAAAATCCATTTTTACAATACCGCCTACAATAGGGGCAAAAGTACGTACAATGGGTAAAAAGCGAGCCAAGACAATAGCAAAACCTCCTTTTTTTTCATAGAAGGTATGAGCCGATTCTAAGTGGTGTTTCTTAAAGAGCCAGCTGTCTTTTCTCTGATAGAGTAGCGGGCCTGATTTTTTACCAAACCAATATCCTGTAAAATTGCCCAAAATAGCAGCCAGCGTAAGAAAGGCGATCCAGAAAAATAAGTTGAGTAATGTGCTTTCAAATGGATATGGATTGGTATTGGCACCGGCAATAACCATTCCGGTTACAAAAACCAAAGCATCTCCGGGAAGAAAAAAACCTATAAACAAACCGGTTTCAGCAAAGATGATAAAGGCTACTAAAAACAGTCCCCCGTGCATAACAATCCAGTTAGGGTCAATTAAGTGCTGAAAAAATTCAAAAATAACCTCCATAGTCTTATAAAAGTGCGAGCAAGTTAAGCTATCGTTTTTATTTTTCTGTTAAATCAACGTTATTTACTAAAAAAACAATACTTAGATTGTATAAAATTAACTGTTTAATAGGTAGTTGCATTTACAACCTTCTATCCGGTTCACGGTGTTTATCGTATTTTATAGAGCTTAGCACGCTGGCTTTTATACCAATAAAGAAATACCAAGATTGTCTAACACCAAAGGGAGTCCAATTAAAACTCATACGCCAACTTTTTAAATCTCGTTCAAATCGTAATTGTGTATAGGTAAATCCATGGTTTTTTATATCGTATCCGGAGGAGAGCCCCACCTTCCACCGGGGTGATAATTCTACATCAGCAGAAAACATAATGGAGTGGGAGGAAATCTCGTTTTCTCTGTGTAAGTTGTTATAGGTCATGGTGTATGCAAGACGTAGGCTCCACGGTATTTTATAATGATAGCGTTTGGTTTTATTTTCTTTGGGTTCCTCATCTTTTTGCTGGTTTCCAAAAGTGCCATCACTGTTCATGGATTTTCCAAAAAGATCATCTTTACGTCCCCCATTTTTATAGGTTTCGTTCTCAGCATCTTTTTCTTTCCCGCCAAAATCTGAGTTAGAAAAGGAGTAATTAAAACTAATATTTCCTCGAGTAAGTCTAAGCAAACTCCCTCCATTTTCAATATTCAGTTTGTTTATACGCTGATTGTTGTTATTGAGTGCGTAGGGGTCTAAAGCTCCGTTGAAGTTAATACTCAACTTGTCTTTAATAATAGGAAGCGTTCCGCTAAAAGTGATGGGTTGCAAGTTTAAGGAGTCTGCAGCCAAATTATACGCAGTACTAAATCGTAAATTACTGAGCAGTTTGCGCTTTTCGGGTTCGGCACCTATAGAATCTGACTTTCGTATTTTGGCTTCAAAATCGTTTGTTATTGAAAACCCAATGCTACTAGCATATTCTTTATTAGGTGCGCCAAACAGCGTGTTGGCAAAACGAGAGTATTCTACTACTTCTTGCGGCAATCCGGAGGTAGCTGGGATGAGATAAGTGTCGTAAAATTTCTCAAAAGATGGGGTCAAAGAATAACTAATAGAGGGTTTGATAACATGCCGAATGGCTTGTATTTTACTGTCTTTACCAAATTTAAAAATACCGTAGACCGTGGTTCCTATACTGGCATTAAAGTTATAGGTTCTATAACTGTCAAATCCGCGCATGGTATCTGTTACAACCTCGCGTTTTGCAGTATCATAAGATTGCTTAAACGTATTGAAAACCCATGTTTCATTATAATTAGCCCCCATACTTACACTAAGGTGTTTAAATAGTTTAAAATTGGTACTGAGGGGTATAGATTGTTGTATGCCGGTTTTGGCGTTGCGAAACATTTTAGGCGTAAAAAACAAGGAATCGGTGGTTCTAAAACGATTCTCGCCTCGGAGGTGATATTGAAAGTTAATATTGTCTATAAACCCTTTTTTAATACCATCTTTAGGAGCAAATGGATAGATTCTTGATATACTGGCATCAAGTGTGGGCAGGGTCATGTTTATTTCTTGTGTTTGCGTGTTTTGGTTGTGTGTAGCCGTTACACTAAAACGAAATTGAGGCTCACCCGGAAAAGTTTTGGAGTAAGAAATAGAAGAACTTAGGTTGTTGTTTAAAAAATTACCCGAGTTCATTTGGTTAAGACTTTCACGGTAGTATTTACTACTTCCCATATTTACACTGGCAGAAAATCTAGAATTAGGACTGGACTTGGGGTCCTGAGAGTGACTCCAACGTATATTATAGATGGTATTCTCAGAAAAGTCTGGAAAACCGCGCTCACTGGTTAGTAATTTTTCATAGCGAAAGCTAAAGTTACCGTTAAACTTATAGCGTTTAGCATAGTTAGATTGTAGTCGAAGACCATAGCTATTGTTGCTGTAATAATCACCCAAGACGGCTAAATCAAAATAATCGCTAATAGCAAAATAATACCCTCCGTTTTGTAGTGAGTAGCCTCTGTCTCGCGTATTTCCGATAGACGGAATAATAAATCCTGAACTACGGTGTTTGGCTAGCGGAAAGTAACCAAAGGGAAGTCCTAAAGGAGTAGGAACGCCTTCTATATACATGTTTACAAGTCCGGAAACTACTTTTTTGCCCGGAACGAGTTTAATTTTTTGTGCCAAGAAGTAGTATTCGGGATCTTCAAGATCTTCAGAGGTTGTAAAAGTAGCGTGATCTATAAAAAGCACAGAATCGTTCACCCTTTTGCTAACTTCACCTTTCACTTTAAACTCGCTTTCTTCTGTCTGAAAATTATAGATAAGGGCTTTTTTAGAGTCTACATTATAAAGAATACTATCGGCAATTACTTCTCTGTTTCCTTGTGTAAAAACAGGTTTCTGACTATAAGCACCGGAAGAATCAATAATACCACGGGCAAAAACTTCATGTTTGTTATTGTCCATCACAATATTTCCGGCGGTTAATTTCATGTCGCCATATTCTACATAAGCTTTATCGTATAAATACAGTTTCTTCTCCTTAAAATCCCACCGCATAATGCTATCAGCACCTTGTTTCATATCATACTTTAAGATACTTTTTTTGCGCGTACTGTCAATTTGAGTAGAATCTTTTATTTTTACGCTATCGCGTACGAAATGGGTTAATGAATCGTTAGTGTAAAAGGAGCTATCGTTTTCTATAGGAATGACTTTATGTTGCAGCGTATCAATATCTTGAGCCACGGCCAATTTGACCCCAAGAAAGGCTATTATACAAAAGAAAAGTATGTTGGGTCTGTATATTTGCAAGGCTTTAGGTACTGTTTTGTAAAATGGCTCGCTTTTAACGCGGTCAAAATTAAGTATTATTTTGAAAGCGGCTCTTCAATTTTGCTAAAAATGGGCGACAATTGTATATTGCTCCCTAAAATAATAACTACTAAATAAACGACAATTGAAATATCTCATTTTATCTGCGCTGTTCTTTTTTTCGATTTTATCGTATGGCAATACGGCAGTTGATTCAACCGGACGAAAATTTGTAGTGGTCATTGATGCCGGTCATGGTGGTAAAGACCCGGGCGCTTCACACCACGGGCATGTAGAAAAAGAAGTAGCTCTTGGGGTGACTCTAAAAGTGGGGAAAGCGTTAGAAAAACACAGCGATATTAAGGTGATTTATACCCGTAAAACCGATGTTTTTATTCCACTAAAAGGCCGAGCAGAGATTGCTAATAAGGCAGATGCTGATTTGTTTGTTTCTATTCACTGTAATTCTAATAATAGTGAGCGCCCATATGGATCAGAAACATTTGTTTTAGGGTTGTGGGATAACGATCGAAATTTAAAAATAGCCATGCGTGAAAACTCGGTTATTTATTTAGAAGACAATTACAAAGTTACCTATGATGGATTTGATCCGAATTCTCCGGCTTCTTATATTGGATTGACCATGGAGCAAGAAGTATATTTAGGACAAAGTATATTATTAGCGAGTGATATTCAGAAAGAATTTGGGCGAATAGACCGGCGTAATCGCGGGGTAAAAAAAGCCGGGTTTTTAGTGTTACGCGAAACCTATATGCCGAGTGTTTTAGTAGAAACAGGATTTATATCTAACCGCTCTGAAGGGCGTTATCTCGATTCTAAACACGGTCAGAGTCAATTGGCATCGGCTATTGTTAAAGGAATATTAGCTTATAAAAACACCTTAAATTTAAATGCTACGACTGTTCAACGCCAGCCGTCACAGCCGCAGCAAAAAAGTGTTTATAAGGGAATAACTTTTCGGGTACAGATTGCTGCTGGCGCTAAGAAATTAGCAGCAAAGCCTTATAATTTTCGTGGACTAACAGGTGTTGATCGAGAAAAAGAAGGAGGACTGTATAAGTATTATTATGGCGAAACTTCAGACTATACCCAAATAAAAAAAATGCGTAAAGAAGCTAAACAAAAGGGATATGTGGCCTCTTATATTGTGGCTTTTGTAAATGGGAAAAAAATGACTGTCCGGAAAGCTATAGAACAGTACGGAAAAAAGTAAGCGTTCGTATGTTTTTGTAAAGAAAACCCTGATGAGCCTTTTGTAAAGCCACTTTTCACAGACTTTATTGCAAAAAGTTATACGCATCTAGCGGGTGTTTTATTATTAATCCTTAGATTTGCGACGAACAAAAATTTACGTTTTTTTGAAGATATCTAGAGAAGTAAAAACTGGTATATTGGCCGCTATAGCTATTGTAGTGGTTATTTTTGGCTATAGCTTTATGAAAGGACAGAATATTTTTAGTTCTAGCCGTCAACTATATGTAGTATACGACAATGTAGATGGACTTTCTAGTTCTGCCAATATTACGATTAACGGCCTAAAAGTGGGTAATGTTTCAGATGTGGCTTTTTTGGACAACAGTGGAAAAATTTTGGTCACAATGTTGATTGATAGTCGTTTCGATTTTTCTAAAAACAGTACAGCCGAAATCTATAAAAATGGATTTATTGGGGGGAAAGCCATAAAAATTATTACAAGCAATGAAGGGCCTAGCGCTAAATCTGGAGATACGCTAAAAAGCAGATATGAACCGGGAATGGTGCAACACCTGTTAGGTAGTTTGGGTCCACTCGAACAAAAATTAGAAAGCGTTTTAGGAGGGTTAGATACCCTGGTGCACAGCTTAAATACCGTATTAGATCGTCCGGGGCAAAAAGACATGAAATCTACATTGGCTGATTTGAGCGCCACCATGAATAATCTTAAAAATGTGACAGCCCATGTTGATGAACTTTTGGCCAAAAACACCACTAAATTAGACACTACGTTTACTAATTTGAGTGAAGTAGCTTATAACTTTAGTCGCGTTTCAGATTCATTGGCACAGATAAAAATAAAACCTCTTCTCAATAAGTTCAATACAATCTTAACCAATTTTAAAAATATTTCAACGAAGCTTAACGAGGGGCAAGGTACTGCCGGTAAGTTACTGAATGATGATACGTTATATACCAATTTAGAACATGCTTCTAAGCAGTTAGAGGAACTTATTCAAGACATCAAATTGCATCCTAGACGTTATATTGATTTAAAATTTTCTATTTTTGGGGGAAAGGATAAAGCAAAGCCCTATGAGAAGCCTGCTGATCCATTAAAATAAAAATTTTATATGCACCTAGTTGCTCAAGCCATATTTATAGTAGCTCTTGCTTTTGGGGTAGGCTTTTTTGTACGCAATATTCGCCGTCTTCGCAGAAATATAAAACTGGGAAAACACCAAGATTTAACAGATCATAAAGGTAAACGATTTGCCAACATGACCCGTGTAGCGCTCGGGCAATCAAAAATGGTAGTTCGTCCTATTCCGGGGTTGATGCACATTTTTGTGTATGTGGGATTTGTATTGATAAATATAGAAATATTAGAAATTATAGTTGATGGTATTTTTGGTACCCATCGCATTTTTGCCGCTACTTTGGGCTCCTTTTATAGCTTTTTGATTGGTTTCTTTGAGGTATTGGCCTTCTTGGTGCTTTTTGGCGTAATTATTTTTTGGATTCGTCGAAATATTGTCAGAATTAAACGTTTTTGGTCTAGAGAGATGAAAGGTTGGCCAAAAAACGATGGAAACAACATTCTTTATTTTGAAATGATTTTGATGTTGCTGTTTTTAACGATGAATGCAGCAGACCATCAATTACAAATACTGCATTACGGTCATTACTATAAAGAATCTCTCGGTATTGTGGGTGCCTTTCCTATCAGCGATTTTATCAGACCGCTGTTTGAAGGGGTGAGTGCCGCCACATTGGCCATTATAGAGCGTTCTGCTTGGTGGCTACATATTCTGGGAATTTTATTTTTCCTTAATTATTTATACTATTCAAAACATTTGCATATTCTATTAGCATTTCCAAATACCTATTATGCTAAGCTTACGCCGAAAGGGAAGTTAGATAATTTGACAGCGGTAACAAAAGAGGTTGAGCTAATGATGGATCCTAATGCTGATCCTTTTGCAGCAGCTCCTGAAGAGGGAGAAGAGAGCGAACCCGGAAAATTTGGAGCGAGTGATATTACCGATTTGAGTCGTGTGCAACTTATGAATGCGTACACCTGTACAGAATGTGGTCGGTGTACTTCTGTCTGTCCGGCTAATCAATCCGGTAAATTACTATCACCGCGCCGCATTATGATGGCTACTCGAGATCGTACCGAAGAAATAGGTAAAATCATAGACCAAAATGGAAGTTTTGAAAGTGATGGAAAACAATTATTAGACGATTATATTTCACGCGAAGAATTGTGGGCTTGTACTACCTGTAATGCCTGTGTAGAGGCTTGTCCGGTGGGAATTGACCCACTGTCTATCATTATGAATATGCGTCGCTATTTGGTAATGGAAGAAAGTGGCGCGCCACAAGAGTTAAACGTAACCATGACGAATATAGAAAACAATGGTGCACCATGGCCCTATAATCAGCAAGATCGTTTAAATTGGGCTAAGGAGGAATAGAATATTTTCTTCCTTATTCTTTCTCATCTTAATTAAAGGCAACTCACTTAACTTTTCTCACCCACCTTGTTTGAGTATAGAATCAATCGTACCGCATTTTAATTGCTATATCTGTATATAGAATAGATGAGCGCGTATGTTTTGATTAAGTTTTGTATTTAGCTTAAAATTATTGTGCTAGATAATTTTTTATCAGAGAAGCCGTAGAACTGTCTAATTTTTCTAATTTGGGGTCTTTAAACTGTTGTAAGATGTTGTTGGCTAGTTGTTTTCCTAATTCAACTCCCCACTGGTCATAACTAAAAATATTCCAGATTACTCCTTCAACAAAAATGCGATGCTCATATAAAGCTAATAAGCTACCTAAACTTTTTGGGGTGAGTTTATCAATTAAAATGGTAGTTGAAGGCCTGTTACCTTCAAATATTTTAAAGGGAATACGTTTGTTGCGTTCTTCTTCGGGTAGGTCTTTTAATTCTTCTTTTACTTCCTCTTTCGCTTTTCCTTTTAAAAGTGCCTGTGTTTGGGCAAAAAAGTTAGCCATTAATTTACGATGACTAGCCGGATTTCTATAAATAGGTTTTTTATATCCAATAAAATCACAGGGAATTAATTTAGTACCTTGGTGAAGTAATTGAAAAAAAGCGTGTTGAGCGTTGGTTCCGGTAGAACCCCAAATTACGGTTCCGGTTTGATAGTGAATTGGCTCTCCGGTTCTCGATACACTTTTTCCATTACTTTCCATTACGGCTTGCTGTAAATAAGGTACTAAGCGCTCTAAATATTGTGTATAAGGAATAACAGCTTCTGTTTCTACCTGAAAAAAGTTATTATACCAAACACTGAGTAAACCTAATATAACCGGAATATTTTCTTCAAAATCGGTATGTGCAAAATGAGTATCCATTTCGTTGGCACCGTTTAGTAATTTTTGGTAATTATCAAATCCAATGGCACAACAAATAGCGAGTCCTACGGCGCTCCATAAAGAAAAACGACCGCCAACCCAGTCCCACATAGGGAAGATATTCTTTTTAAGAATGCCAAATTTATTGGCTGCTTCTACGTGAGAAGATACCGCTACAAAATGACGACTCATAGCCTTTCTACCAGCCGATTTAAGAAACCATTTTCTAAAATATTTGGCATTACTTAAAGTCTCTAGAGTAGAAAAACTCTTAGAAACAATTATAAAAAGAGTAGTTTCCGGATTTAATTTTTTACAGAGTTCAGCACTCGGATCCCCATCAACATTAGAGATGAAATGCATTTTTAAATGGTTGCGATAGGGTTGTAGTGCTTCAATAGCCATTCTGGGACCTAAATCGCTCCCACCAATTCCGATATTAACTACATCGGTAATAGGTTTTTGAGTATAACCAGTCCAACTTCCATTAATGATAGCTTGTGAGAAGGTGCACATTCTTTCTAGAGTCTGCATCACTTCTGTTGGCTTCTTTTTGGCTCGTAAGGCGGTATGTAAAACAGCTCGCCCTTCAGTTTCGTTTATTTTGCTTCCTTCAAACTGTTGATTAATGGCTTCTTTTAAGCCGGCTTCTTCGGCTAATTGTAATAGTAAAGATTTGGTTTCCTTTGTTATTCTATTTTTAGAATAATCTACCCAGAAATTTTCCCATTCAATGCTAAAATCATGTGCTCGATTCGGATTTTTGGCAAACCAACTGCTCATATGTTGCTCTTTTATAGCTTCATAATGTTTACCAAGTTTTTTCCATGAACTGGTTTGTGTGGGATTTATCTTGGGTAATGCCATGTGTATTTGAATTTTGTGGGGCAAAATTATTATTTTTTTGGGAGTAGTCTCTTTATACGGGTGTTTTTTACAAAATTATAAGAAATGGTTACTTACTCATTTATCTTTTAAAATTCGGTATTTTTCATAACAGTCATTAATGGCTTCCAAAATTTGTAAGTCATTAGCTGTTTTAATAAAGGTTTTGGAGTAATTACAGTGTCTTAGAATGTTGTTAATCTCGCTTTTGCTTACTTGCAACAGTACCGCAATGGTTTCTCGATCAAATTTTTGTTCAAGAAGATGTTGAATTTCATCGTCATCTTTCATTTCCTGAAGCTTTCGCATTTGTCGAGGCTTGTTTCCAAAGAGGTTGTGTAAAAAATCTATGGGGCTAAAAATAGAAGAGAGGGTTTTAGAAAAACCAGTGGGTTGCTCAGCTCCTCCTTCATACCCTAGTCCTAATCCGGCTATGCGGTATTGTAAATTGTTGTATATCGGAATGTTTTTAGCATCAATTTCTAGGTAACCGGTAAGTTTTAAGGCATTTACTTGTACGGGCTCTAAGGCAATGGCAGATTCTGTCATTTTCACTTTTACATGCCCGTATTTTATCCAATCTTTGGTAACACGTACTTGCATGGATTGAAATCCTAAAAAAGTAAAATACAAGGTGTCATTTACAGCGGCCTGAATGGTAAAGGAGCCATCTTTGTGTGAAACGGATCCGTTAACACGTGTAAGATTTATAATGTTAACGTTATTTAAGGGGTCATCATTAGCCGCGTTCAAAACAGTCCCTTTAATGGTGCTAACTCCGGTTTCCTCTTGGGCATGCGTAATTAAGCCAAAACAAAAGACAAATAGAATGAGGAATAATGTTTTATGGTAGTCCATGAACGGTTTTACGATTCGTTTTTTTGTGTGCAATAATTTTACCAAAAGCAATAATACAATATATTTTTAGAAATTTTTTACACCTGTTTGCAACAAAATAATTCTGTAATGCAATGTAAATTTCCCCTAAAATATTTATTTTCAAAGATAAGCATTCAAAATAAGCCTTTTCCTAAAATAAGTATATTAAATGTTATCTTTTTCTAAAAGAAGATTATCGACTGGCTCCTTGTGGAAATTGTACTTTGTCGGGTTGTGCATTTAATTTTGGTAAAACGGTTCTAAGAATACGGTCTCTTTTTCCGGTTGTATCGGTTGGCTCAACTGGATATTGAATAGCGACTTCCATCCACGAATATTTGTTCGTTCTGAAATAAACCATCGGTTCCCATTTTTTTGCTGATTTGTTAGAATATTGTTGGTTAAAGTCTTCTTTTGCTACACTGAGAAGACACTTTTCTACAAATTGTAAATCACTAGTGTAAGCAATTTGAAAGGCTGTTTCATTCCATATAAAGGGCCGTTGAGGGCCGGAGTAATTAATAACTCGATCGGTTAAAATAGAGCTATTCGGAAAATGAATGAGACGACCGGTTTGTCTATCATTTGCAACGTAATCGCCACTGCATTCTAAGATTATAGTATCTAGATAACTAATTTCAACCACATCACCTCGATGATTATTTATCTGGATACGGTCACCTACATGATAGGGTCTTCTGAAAATAATATATAGCCAGGCAATGAAAGAAGTAATAGGTGCTTGAAGAGCAAAGCCTAAGATTAAAGAGACGATACCCAATCCGGTTAAGAAAGTTAGGGTGCTCTGAAATCTTGACGTAATGATGGCATATATTATAGCAATAAGGGCAAGTAGCCGTATGATGCGAATCAAATTATACCGTTCACCTCTCGTTTTTTTTGTTTTAGCAATAAGAAATTCTAGGCAAGTTCTTAACAGTAAAATGATAGCAATGGCTGTTAGGGTATGAAATAGCTTAGTGAGAAAGGAGCTATATTTTTCTATAGAAGAAAATGTGTCGAGCTTTAATAAGTATGGAAAAATGAGTAATCCTATGGTACACAAAACATATACTCCTATCCAATACTTCCGGTTTTTATTGTTTATGGGCATAATTATGTCTTTAAGAACAATATTTCAGTAAAGATATAAAAACCGTTGGTATACGCATTAAAGAATATATCACGCCATAACCCGATTACACAAAATAACAAATAAAAAGGTACTTATGCGTTATGGTGTCATTAAAAATAATGAAGAAAATGCTACAGTGTGTTTGTTACTTACTGAATTTCAGCACTTACACCAGCTTCTAAAAGTTTAGAGCAGCGCGGTTCTAAATCATCATAACTACCTGACTTTACACCACATTTTCCGGTATAGTGAATGAGGAGCGCACATTGTTCAGCCTGTAAATAATCGTGATCACAAGTTTCAACCAATAGCTGTATAACGTAGTCAAAGGTATTAACTTCATCATTAAAAACAATGAGTTCGTTTTCGGGTTCTTCTTGAGTTAGGGTGCTGGTGAGCTCTTTTTCTAATACTTGTTCCTGCGTACTCATAACATCTAAATTCTATGATAAAGGTACAAATTCTTTTAAATAAATAGCAAGCTCTTTTATAATTTTAGCATTTGTAAAATTGCATGCCCACCCACTCATCACTGGTTTGGTGTGTTTTATAGGCTAATCCCAATTCTTGGCAACACGTTTTTATTGTAGGGGTATCTCGTTCATAAAAACCACTTAAAAACAGGAGTCCTCCTTTTGAAAGACAGGTGGCGTATTGTGCCATATCTCGTAGCAAAACATTGCGAATAATATTGGCAAAAATAACGCTGTACTGTTTGTCTTTTAACAGTGTTACATCTCCTTCAAAGGCACAGATGTGCTTGCAGTTATTTAAGGAGGCATTTTCTAGCGTATTTCGGTAACTCCACGGATCTATATCGATAGCGTCTATGTGTTTAGCTCCCATTTTTTCGGCCAGTATGGATAGAATACCGGTTCCACAACCCATATCAAGCACTTCTTTTTCAGCTAGATTGTTTTGCAGAATTAACTGAACCATAAGTCGGGTAGTGGCATGATGACCGGTGCCGAAAGCCATTTTTGGGTTGATGATGATTTCATACGGAACAGCTTGTGGGGGGTGAAAAGGAGCACGAATACGACATGTTTCGGATAGTGTAATGGGTTTAAACTGACTTTCCCATTGGGCATTCCAGTCTTTATCCTCAATTTCTTTCACTTCATAACTAACCTTAAAAAATGATGAATTTAATAGGTTGATTTGTGTTAAGTCAACAGCTTTATTGTTATTTGCTGCAAGGTATGCTTGCAAGCCCTCATCGGTTTCTACAAAACTTTCAAACCCCAATTCGGCCAATTCAGCCATAAGAATTTCTGACCCGGGATTTGTCGGTTTTATTTTAAAGGAATACTCTAGATAGGTGTTAGCCATTTTTAGTAATTAGGCAAAAGCGTTAATAATAGCTACAAAATCATCGGCCTTAAGCGCAGCTCCTCCAATTAGCCCTCCATCTACGTCTTCTTTGGCAAAAATTTCTTGTGCGTTGTGTGGTTTAACACTTCCTCCATATAAAATAGAAACTTCGTTGGCTGTAGCATTATCATATTGTTCTGCAATTGTTTTTCTAATAAAAGCATGCATTTCCTGCGCTTGTTCTGCCGAGGCAGTTTTTCCGGTACCAATAGCCCACACCGGTTCATAAGCTATAATAATATTTTGCCAATCTGCGGCATTGAGTTGAAAGAGGCTTTCACGTAGTTGTTCTTCTACAACGCTAAAATGATTTTTATTTTCACGATCTTCCAGGCTTTCCCCTACACAAAAGATTGTGGTAAATTGATGTTGAAGGGCAGCCGTTATTTTTTGTTCTAGCAACGCCGTGGTTTCTCCAAAATATTTACGGCGTTCACTATGTCCCAAAATAACAGTTTTAACACCTATACTAGCCAACATTTGCGCAGAAATTTCTCCGGTAAATGCTCCCTTTTCTGCTTGGTGCATATTTTGTGCTACAACTGTTACAGGAGTATTTTTTAAAGCTTCTACAGCCGGATATAAATTGGTGTAGGTGGGGGCTACCATTACACTAACGGAGGAAGGTGTTTGCGGAAGTTGCTTTTTTAACGAAGTTAATAAGTTCTTGGTTTCAACCAAATCGCAATTCATTTTCCAGTTTCCGGCAACTATTTGTTTTCTCATAAATTTAAAAATTAATGTTATTGTTTCGCTATTTTCGGATCTAAATAAGCGTATATAATATCTACAAAAATATTGATTATAATAAAAATAACGGCTATGGTAAGCACGGCTCCCATTATAACCGGTAGGTCTAAGGTATTTAGGGCTACTACAATTTCCTTTCCTAATCCGTTCCACCCAAAGATATACTCTACAAATACGGCTCCGGCCAACATAGAGGCAAACCATCCGGAAACAGCAGTAACCACAGGGTTTAGCGAATTTTTTAATGCATGTTTATACACCACCACGTGTTGTGACAGGCCTTTGGCGCGTGCGGTGCGTATATAATCTTGTTGTAACACCTCTAATAGCGAGTTTCTCATTAGCTGACTAACCACAGCTACCGGCCGAATGCCCATTACAATGGCAGGAAGAATTAAATTTTTTAGATGAAGGCTGTAGTGTTCGCCAAAATCATCTAGTTCATACAGACTCCCCGTCATGTCTAAATGTGTAAAATGATGCAAGACAAAACCGAAGAGCCACGCAAAGATTATAGCACTGAAGAAAGAAGGAACACTCATTCCCAGAGTACTTAATACCTGTATAATTCGATCTAGCCATGTATCTTGATGTAATGCTGATACGATACCGAGAAAAAGCCCGATAATAAGTGCTAAAATAATGGCTGTAATAGCTAATACTAAGGTATTTGGAAGTGTGTCTCCGATAATACTAGCCACTGTTTTTCCGGTTTTTTGAAAAGATTCTCGCAAATACGGAAGTTTGATGACTACCACTGTTTTCCCAATAGAAAACAACGGGAGTGCATGGTATTTTCCTTTTCTTAAATAGGTGTAGTCTGTTTTATTTTTCGAGTGAAAAGAAAGGGGCGATAAATCGTTGATATAATATGCATACTGAGTAAGAATAGGCTTGTCAAACCCGTATTTCTTTTTCACCATTTGCAGTTGCTCAGCATCTTGATTCTGGCCTAACATCATTTGTGCAGGATCTCCGGGCAAAATGGTAAACAAGACAAAAATCACGGTTATTACTCCATAAACAGTAAGTAATGCATAACCCAATTTGCTGAAGATATATTTTGCCAAGATGATTAAAAATTACCGTTTAAAATTAGTTTTTGGTAAAGATAAGTGTAAAATAAATTACTCAAAGTCTAAATTATCTGCATCACGCCAATTTGCCTTTTGTGTAACGGTTCCCATGTGTAGTGTAAGCAACCCGGGATTAGCTCTGATTATAGTTTTTACGGTGGTTTGATCCATCGGAATAAAATCAAATTGTAGTTTATATTTTTCTTTTATTTTATGTGTAGAAGCATCGTCAGAAGAGGTAAGACCAATTACGTCATAATGGTTTTTTAGCGCTCTATCGGTAGCCTTTTTTACAGCTTTCCAACTTTCTTCTCTGGCAGTATTTACATTTTTACTCACCACAAATAGAACCTTCTTTTCGTGTAAAATAGAATCGGTTTGATCTTTTCCATCTCTAAAGAGGTAAAAATCGTGAATAGGTGGAATTTCGGGACCGTTAGAAACCATTTTTTCAGAGAGGTTGTTGCCAATTTTGTATGGTCTAAAGTCAATAACCGGTAAATATGTCAATACCTGATATGTTATCCCCAAACAAGCTATAAAAAGCACAAAAACAATCCATTTATTGGTCCGTAGTTTAAACAGTGGTTTGAGGTGCTTTGTTTTTTTAAACAAAAAGATGATGAGCAATAAAAGAACTACATTTTTACCAAAAGATACCCAGGGAGTTAGCGGAATAGCGTCTCCAAAGCAACCACAATCAGTTACTTTGTGAAAGAAGGCGGTATAAAAGGTGAGAATAGAGAAGAAGATAGTGAGTAGTAAGAGCGCCCAACGGGTAAATTTTTTGGCGTATCCCAGCAAGAGAAAAACACCCAAAAGAAACTCGAGAATAACAATAACAACAGCAATAATAAGGGCGTAAGGAATTAGGAACTCTAAATTGAAGACACCAGCGCCGAAATATTCTTGTAGCTTGTATGAAAACCCAACGGGGTCTACCATTTTCACAAAACCACTAAACAGAAAGACAACCCCTACAATAATACGAGCTATGTTGGCAAAAAACTTCTTCATCACAGCTTTACAAATCTTTTTTTATAATTATACGATTCAATTTTGTAGAAAAATGAGCCTAAATATAGGAATTATATTGTACACTAATTAATGAAGTAGGTAATGATTGAGGTAACCATATATAAAGTGCTGATATAAAGTTGTTTATATTTTATATAACTTTATGATTTTAATAAGATTAAAGCAAAGATGGCATAGTTGATAATGTCTTGATAATTGGCATCTATACCTTCACTAACCAATGTTTTTCCTTGGTGATCTTCAATTTGTTTGATGCGTAATAATTTTTGTAAAATTAGGTCGGTTAAAGAGCTTAACCGCATATCCCGCCAAGCTTCTCCATAGTCGTGGTTTTTGTCTTCCATCAATTTTTTAGTAAGCGCCACTTTTTCATCATATAGCGTCAGTGCTTCGTCAGTATCTATATCGGGTTGCCCTACCACTCCTTTTTCTAATTGTATCAACGCCATTAGTGCATAGTTAATAATACCGATAAACTCAGTTGTTTCGTCTTCATCAACTTTGTGTACGGTATTTTCTTGTAAACCGCGAATACGTTGTGCTTTGATAAAGATTTGGTCGGTTAAAGAAGGGAGTCGCATAATGCGCCATGCGCTACCATAATCTTCCATTTTCTTAGAAAACAGTGTTCTACAAGTAGTTATAACCGCGTCATATTGTTTTGAAGTATTGCCCATGAAAAAGTTTTAATTTGTGTAAATTTCGGAGATTTTTTAAAGACAGACAAGATAATTTAATTTTTGTAGATGACGCTAAATTGCCGCGGTAAGTTAATTGATGTAAATACCCCCAAAATTATGGGGATTTTAAACCTTACTCCCGATTCTTTTTATGACGGAGGAAAATATAAATCAGATAAAGAAGCCTTGCGTCAAGTTGAAAAAATGTTGGCAGATGGAGCTACATTTATTGATATTGGGGGGCAAAGCTCGCGACCTAATGCGCAATTTTTAGGGCCGGAAGAAGAGGCTAAACGTGTAGTTTCGCTAGTAAAAAGAATTTTAGAAACGTTTCCGGAAACAATTATTTCGATTGATACTTTTCACAGTTTTGTAGCTCAAAAAGCGGTAGAAGCCGGTGCGGCAATTATTAATGATATATCGGCCGGTAATTTAGATGATAAGATGATGAAAACGGTGGCTTTACTAGGCGTTCCGTACATTATGATGCATATGCGCGGTACGCCTCAAACTATGCAAACACACACGCATTATGAAAATATGATGCAGGAAATTATCTATTATTTTTCTGAAAAAGTGGTAGAAGCACGTCGTTTGGGTATAACGGATATTGTGATAGACCCGGGATTTGGTTTTGCTAAAACACCCACACAAAACTTTGAACTTTTACGTAAATTAAATTTGTTAAAAAGTTTGAAATTACCTATATTGATGGGAGTTTCAAGAAAATCAACTATCTATAAAACATTACATATTAAACCAGCACAAGCACTAAACGGAACCACGGTCTTAAATACCCTGTCGTTGTTAAATGGGGCGCAAATTTTGCGTGTTCACGATGTGGGTGAAGCACAAGAATGTGTTCAATTAATGAGCTGTTATATTGCTTGATTTATTATTTTTACAAAAAACTAAATATTACGCCTTGGATTTTTTACACCTCCGATTTGTAGACGTTCTGGATATTTTACTACTAACCCTCTTGCTTTATTACATTTACAAGTTGGTTAAAGGTACAGTTGCAGTACATATTTTTATCGGAATTGTTATTTTTTATTTGTTTTGGCAGTTAACGCGTATTCTCCAAATTGAAATGGTGAGTAACGTGTTGGGTGAATTTGTAAAAGTAGGAGTGGTGGTTCTGGTCGTAGTTTTTCAACAAGAAATCAGAAAATTCCTTTTAATGATTGGCTCTACAAAATTTGCCAGTAAGAGTCATTTTTTAAAACAATGGCGTTTTGCAAAGGCTGAAGGCGAAGAGGTAATTACCGATATAACCTCATTGGTAATGGCCTGTAAAAATATGGGTGATACGCGTACAGGGGCATTGATTGTTATTAAGCGGCAAATTGATTTAGACTTTGTGAAATCATCGGGAGACAAGATGAACATTAAGGTAAATGCGCCAATTATTCAGAGTATTTTTTATAAAAACAGTACGCTTCACGATGGGGCAGTGATTATTGAAGACAACATTATTACGGCCACACGTGTTATTTTGCCGGTATCTAACAGCCGTAAAATACCACTGCGATTTGGTTTACGTCACCGTGCAGCCGTTGGTATTACCGAAAAGACAGATGCCTTGGCGCTGGTGGTGAGCGAAGAGACCGGCCAAACTTCCTATATAAAAGATGGGGCTTTCGAAATTTTTGAAGACCACACTGATTTAATCCAAAAACTGAAAGCAGATTTAAGCTAAACTGACGGTTAATCGGATTCTGATATTAAGGAAAAGGAATACTTTCATACGCCCCACTATCCGGATTATTTCCGCGGGTCTTTCCTAAAATATCCTGTACCGTAGCGGTTGTAGGATTAGCAAACCCATTGGCGGCAGATTTTTCTCCAATAATAAGCATATTTTTAAGTGGATTTAAGAAATGGGGTTTTTTGTTGAGTAGATTGTTCGTATAGTGTTTTGAGTTGGTAAAATCGTATAATGGGTTGTTTTTCAATTCACTATTAAAAGGATTAAAGCTAATCAAACAATTTTCAAATTTGTATTGAAAAGCAGCTTGCGCTGATTTATGAAGAAGCAACTCTACCTCTTGATTACCATAAATAATACAATTGTAAAAATTAGCCGCCGTTAAATCAGCAGTAATGGTTTGGTTTGCCGTAGAAAAAGAATTACTGATAAGTACCGCAGGAAATTCACGGTATCCTTTAGTCCAATAATTTACAAAGGTCGAGTTATAAAAATTATAGTTTCCTCCGAGTGATAGGTATAGAGCAGCTTGCCCGCAATTATTAATTACGAGATTTTTTCCCTCTATAAATCCGGTGGTAGCCCATAAACCTACTGTAGCACAGTTGTATATTTGGGTGTTGCTAATTTGTAGGGTAGGAGCGGTGCCTCCGTCGTTAGAATCCATACGTATGCCCACGGTGGAATTTTTAATAATAGCATGCCGAATGTGGTTATCTGTACTGCCGGCAGTTAGCCAAATAGTTTTCCACTGGTCGGGGGTATTTTGGTAGGTATCTTCTAACCGATCGCCTTGAAAAATAACCTCATTTTCTAGTTTTTTAGGATTTTGGCTAATTGTTCCATTAACATGAATGGAAGCATTGTTTGCCACAATAATACCTCCGTTAGTGTGAAAATAAATACGAGCACCCGGGTCTATGGTTAGGGTTTTGTGAGGAGGAACCGCTGCATACCCATAAATAACATAAGGTTTGTCTGCTGTAAAGTGTAATTCATTTGAAGCTAAAAAGAACCCGGATACTTTTATAGAATCACCATTTTGATCTACGCCTAGCGTTAAGGTTTCAGTTGAACTGTTATTCAATTTGTCAGGAAACAAAAAATGAGCATCTTTTACTAAGGTGATCAAGCTTATATTTTGCTGATTGGCGCCTACATCAAATTGTATTTGATCGGTATAGAGAAATTGCGGACTGTTTTGTGCAAAGTCATGAATGTTAACCGTGGTTTCAACAAAAATAAAAATGCTGTCTTTGGCAAGAATATCAATGTTTTGAAAGGTTTTTCCCGGTACGCCGTCTACGTTTAATCGATAGCGTGAATTTGCTCCGTTTTTTAATTGAATGGTCGGGATGGTAATATCGTGAGGACTGTCATTGTATACCGTTAGTTGATAAGTGCTAGACCCAATAGTTGTAAAAAGAGTGTCTAAAAGAATAGTGTCTTTAGAAAATCGTAGCTGCCCATTGCTGGGCTGTGTACTATAATCTTTTCGGCATGAGCCGGTAAAACACACCAAACAAAATAGCCCTATAAGTAAGACACGATGTGATAAATACTTCATCAGGTTATATGGTTTTGTTTGATTGGGTTAAATTATTCTTTTACCAGTTTAATTTCAAATAGCTTATCCCATTTTTTACCGGTTACATACAGCTTACCGGTTTTTTTGTTATAAGCAATACCATTGAGTACGTTGGCTTCTTTTACATTTTTCAGATGGCTTTTTAATCCTCTAAAATCAATCACCCCTTCTACAGCGCCGGTTTTTGGGTTAATGATAAGAACCCCGTCTTTTTGCCAGGTGTTGGCATAAATTTTTCCGTTAACCCATTCTAATTCATTTACTTTATTGGCCAATACGTGTTCGGTAACCGGCTCAATATAATATTCTTCTTTTAAGGTTTTAGGGTTTAAAATCCATATTTTGTTAGTACCATCACTTTTATACAACACGTTGCCATCGTTACACAACCCCCAGCCTTCTTTGCTTTTGTTGTAGTGAAAGGTTTTCAGTTTTTTAAAGGTGTGTAAATCATATACAAAACCAACTCCTTCACGCCAGGTAAGCTGGTATATTTTTCCGTTAAGAATGGTAATTCCTTCGCCAAAATATTTTCGATTTAATTTAATGCTTTTTAATACTTTTCCAGTTTCTAAATCTATTTTTCTAAGTTCAGAAACGCCATAGAGTCCGGTGCCTTCATAAAGAGTGTCGTTATAAAATTCTAATCCTTGTGTAAAAGCATTCGGGTCGTGCGGATAGGCAGCTACAATTTTATAAGTGTATAACTGAGGGGATTTATCGGTATATAAAATAATTTTTTTTTGCGCGGTGGCAGCTTGACCACCGGTATAAATTTTTGCTGATAACAGCCTTCTTCCTAAAGGAATTTTGAGGGTAACCTTTACAGGATTGTTTTTTGTACTACTTTGTAAATAGTTTTCAGCATAAAAATATTGAACAGAATCTATAGGTAGATTACGTCTATTTTGAATAGATAGCGTAAGGGTGTCGTGTACGTGAATATCTTTTGTAGGCTGCTTAATTTTTATTGAAAAATGATTCTTCTTAGAGTTTTTGCTCTCCCCACAAGAAAGTAATAAAGCGCACAAAAAGGTGGAAACCAAAATAGTACGTGTTCTCATAAAGCAGTAGATTTTATTAGGACACAAACTTACAGAATTATCCCTAAAATTGACTTGCATAAAAAACGAAAAAATGTATCTTTGCCCCGGCAAGTCCCACACAACCAGCTCCTGTTGAATCCCCCAGGGCGGGAACGCAGCAAGGGTAGACGGTCGTAGCGGTGTGATGTGGGTAGCTTGCCATTTTTTATGCTCTTTTTTGAGATCATAAAATAAAAAATGGAGCTTTCTCTCCTTTTCTCCTCAGTTACGAAATTTCTTCAAATTGGTTTAAATAGCTATATTTGCGCACTCAATTTATGCTATGCCAAAAATCGTTTTCATTACCGGCGCCTCTTCCGGCATTGGTAGGGCTATAGGCGAATATTTACACCAAAAGGGCTTTAAAGTCTATGGTAGTAGCCGGCACCCCAAACAAAAAGAACGCGGAGGCATCCACTTTGTAGCCTTAGACGTTACCCGAAAAGAAACCATTACCGCTGCTATTAATTACATATACGAACGAGAAAAACGTATAGATTTTTTAATTAATAATGCGGGGAAAGGAATAGCGGGAGCTTTAGAAGAAATACCCGATGAAGAGGTAAGAAATATTTTTGAGGTAAATTATTTTGGTACGCTAAAGGTTATTAATGCGGTCATACCCATTATGCGAAAACAGCATAGCGGAATGATTATTAATATTACATCTATTGCCGGATATATGGGGTTGCCGTTTCGCGGAATCTACTCCGCTACTAAAGGTGCACTAGAGTTAACCACCGAGGCTTATAGAATGGAGTTGAAACCATTTAATATAAAAATGACGAATGTAGCCCCGGGTGATTTTGCTACCAATATTGCCGCCGGGCGTTATTATACGCCTGTTTATGAAGATTCTCCTTATAAAGAAAATTACGAACGATCTTTACGAGAAATGGACGAAGATGTTGACAAAGGAAAGGATCCTATTGCAATGGCCCATAAGGTTTATCATGTAATGCATCAAGAAAACCCGACTATTCATTATAAAGTTGGAGAGTTTATCCAGAAAATATCGATTGCATTAAAACATATCTTGCCCGATAAAATGTACGAAAAGATGCTGATGAAATATTATAAGCTGTAACTTTGTCAAAATCTTCAAAACCTTAATAAATCCATGAAATTTTTTATAGATACTGCAAATTTAGCACAGATACAAGAAGCGCAAGATATGGGCGTTCTTGACGGAGTAACAACCAATCCCTCTTTAATGGCCAAAGAAGGCATTACCGGCACCGATAATGTTATGGCACACTACAAAAAAATCTGCGAGATTGTAGATGGCGATGTAAGTGCAGAAGTAATTTCTACTGATTTTGAAGGAATGGTAAAAGAAGGAGAAGCTTTAGCTGATTTACATCCGCAAATTGTGGTAAAAGTACCTATGATTAAAGATGGTGTAAAAGCCATGAAATATTTTAGCAATCAAGGTATCAGGACCAACTGTACGTTAGTCTTTTCTGCCGGACAAGCACTGTTAGCTGCTAAAGCCGGCGCAGCGTATGTTTCGCCTTTTATGGGAAGACTAGATGATATTTCTTCTGACGGATTAGACTTAGTGGCTGATATCAGAATGATTTATGACAACTACGGATTTGAAACTGAAATTTTAGCGGCATCTGTGCGAAACACGATGCACATTGTAAATTGTGCTAAAATTGGTGCAGATGTAATTACCAGTCCGTTGAGTTCTATTATAGGCTTGCTAAAACACCCGTTAACTGATATTGGATTAGAAAAATTCTTAGCTGATCATAATAAAGCAAAGTAACCTACTTCACCAAGTATTTTTAAAGGGAAACGCTTACTCGCGTTTCCCTTTTTTTAAAGACTTTACTCAATGTTTAATAATCATTTTTTAAGGTTTGGTCAACCCAATTAATAATAGCTTGCTGCTGGTCTTTAGACAACCTACTTTCGGCATGCATTAATTGGTATGAAGTTAATGGCATTTTATCCTTTTGTATAACTTCTTTTATTTCACGCAATTTTTTCTGTTGTTTTTTAAGTGAATACTTTTCAAATAAATTAAAATTTAGGTGAGCTTTTCCATCTTTAATATGTTTATCTAAATACCAAGCAAAAGGTTTTATCTTGTCATACCAAGGGTAGTTGGTGTTGTTGCTGTGGCAGTCATAGCATGCATTGTGTATTAAAGTAGCAACTTGAGAGGGCACCTCATTAACCAAAATTAAATCAGTGGTTGGTACTTCATTACTCGTGTTTTTCTTTATAGGGAAAAATTGAATAACAATGAGTGCTAAAATAATAATCAATAAAATTTTATAGCGTGTTTTCATAAAATGAATAATTGAAACAGGGTGTAAAGTATAAATTTTTTAAAAAAATATACAAAAGATAGGTAAGAAAGTGAATAATAAAAAAATCCTCGGCAAAAACCGAGGAAGAAAATTTGTAGCGAGACCGAGATTTGAACTCGGGACCTCCGGGTTATGAATCCGACGCTCTAACCAACTGAGCTATCTCGCCGTCTTTTCAATTTAACCTGCAAATTATGGGCTTATGCTGCCCTCAAATCGGCTGCAAATATAAACTTATTTTGAGTTCGCGCAAATAACTTACAAAGAATAAATTCAATAATTTTATTTTTATACGTGCTTTAATATATCTATATTGCCCAAAACATTATATAAGAAAATTATGAGTACGAAGACCAAATATCATTTGGAGTTTCCCATACAAGCGTCTCCATCTCTATTATATAGATATCTTTCAACTCCTTCCGGATTGAGCGAATGGTTTGCCGATAATGTAAACTCACGCGGTAAAGTGTTTACCTTTATTTGGGGAGAGAGCGAAGAACAAGCCAAGTTGGTTACCAAGAAAAAAGGTGAACGTATTAAATTGAGATGGGAGGAAGATGAAGATGCAAATTCTTTCTTTGAAATGCGTATTCAGGTTGACGATATAACCAAAGATGTTTCTATCATTATTACTGACTTTGGTGAGGATGAAGATGATGTAGCAGAAGGAAAAATGTTATGGACTAATATGGTAGATGATCTAAAAAAAGTTTTAGGCTCTAAATAAACCTCACAACCACAATTTCTTATTATTTTTACCCCGTAATCACGGGGTGTACTCCACTATTTTTTTAAATGTATTCCCCGCACAAAGTCACATATTCTTATGATTAATTTGAACGGTGAGCTGCTAAAAGATGAAGAAGCCGTGTTATCTATACAAAATCGCGGATACAACTATGGCGATTCTCTTTTTGAAACAATTCGTGTTATTAATAATGAAATTATTTTTTGGGAAGATCACTATTTTCGCCTGATGGCCGGCATGCGTATCTTACGTATGGAAATACCCATGGATTTTTCTCCTGAATATTTAGCCGAACAAATACAAGCTGTTGTAAAAGAAAGCAATTTAGATCAACAACCGGCTCGTGTAAAAATTAGTGTACACCGCAAAGAAGGCGGGTTATATAAGCCGAAACAGAAAAAAATAGGATACCTCATCCAGGCTTCGCCAATAAAAGATTCTTTTTATACATTAAATGAAAAACCTTATACCGTAGAGCTCTATAAAGATCATTATGTACAAAGTGGACTGTTGTCTTCTGTAAAGACAAATAACCGATTAATTAATGTGTTAGGGAGCATTTATGCCACAGAAAACAAGTATGATAACTGTTTATTGCTCAACGAAAAAAAATCGGTTGTAGAAGCCTTGAACGGAAATCTTTTTTGGGTAAAAGGAAATATGATAAAAACTCCTCCAACAAAAGAAGGCTGCATAAAAGGTATTACTCGAAAAAAATTGATTGATATTATAAAGAAAACAGCCTATACTTTTGAGGAAACCACCTTATCTCCATTTGAGCTACAAAAGGCAGATGAGTTGTTTATTACCAATGTTATTGTAGGAATACGGCCTATAACAAACTATAGAAAAAAAGAGTATAACAACACAGTTGCTCAAGAACTATTAGCTAAACTCAATACGGTGGCCAGAATAGAAAAGAGTGTAATTTAATTGTAGTTTGGATTTTCAGGAGAATTGGCCCAGATAAGATATTCTCCTCCCAATTTTTCTAGCTTTTCTTTCCACGTAGGGCTGTTTTTTTGAGGAAATACATCAAATTCATTATCGCAAATAATCCATGAATCGGCATTAATTTCATCGTCGAGTTGTTGAGGCATCCATCCCGAATAGCCTAAGAAAAAACGTATTTTATCAGCCGGAATGCTTCCTTTTTTAAGCTCTCTGTGTAGGATAGTAAAATCGCCACCCCAAAAAATACCGTCGGCTATTTCTACGCTTTTGGGGAGTAAATCAGGAGTGTTGTGTAAATAATATAGATTATCTTGGTCTACAGGACCTCCTTTGTAGAGCGGAAAATCTCCTTTAATATCAGCAAGTAAATCAGAAAGTTTATAATCTGTTTTTTTATTGAGGATAAACCCAACGGAGCCTTCCTGGTTGTGTTCAGCCAAAAAAACAACGGACCGACTAAATGGAATATTGCCGGTTAAAGCCAGTTCTGCTATTAACAATTGTCCTTTTTGTGGAGCGGGTAGACTCAAAATAGTTTATTTTAGACTCTAATATACAAACTTTTTTGAAATATATATATAAAACATTTTTAAATCCTTAATCGGTGGATTCAACTATCAAGTGCAAGTATTTTAATCTAATATCTATCTAGAACTGAGCTCAAGTAAAAAATGCAAAAAAAAAGCCCTTCAACAGAAAGGCTTTGTCTTTGATAAAAATTCAAATAAGAGGTTGCTTAGTTAACTGCTTTTTGCAATTCAGAACCTGCTTTGAATTTTACAACATTTTTAGCGGCAATTTTAATAGTTTTTCCGGTTTGTGGGTTACGACCTTCACGAGCTTCACGACGTGATACGGACCAAGAGCCAAAGCCAACTAAAGATACACGGTCTCCTTTTTTAAGAGAGCCTTGAACGTTTTCTAAAAAAGATTCTAGTGCTTTTTTTGCAGCAGCTTTTGAGATTCCTGCATCTTCAGCAATTGCATCAACTAAATTTGATTTGTTCATAATAAAAGGATTTAGATTAGGTTTGATTAAACATTCTGTCCAATTCGTCAACAAATTTATAGGCTTTTCTCAGCTACACAAGCCCTGACGGCACAAATAGCTTAAATTGTTAATAACTTTAACCAATTGTTAATAAAAATGCTTGTTTTTCTCTATTTATACGCCATTCAGCATGTATAAAGGGTTTAGCGCATGTGGGCATTTTCTTCTAGTCGCAAGCCGTTTAAAATTTGTTGGATGGGCATTTTTCGTTTTCCAGGAAGCTGCATTTCGTTTATTAAAATATACCCGGAATGAGTAGCAACTTTTAAGTGCTGTTTGGTCTGTATTATTTTTCCTAAACTGTAAGCGTGTTTTTTTTCTTCTACCTCTACCGAAAAAATTTTACAGCGCCATTCTTTATTGCCATTTATCAAAATAGTCCAAGCAACCGGATAGGGGTTGAGGCCTCGTACAAAATCAACAATGTTTTGTGGGTTGGCTTGCCAATTTATTTGCGTATTCTGAGCCGTTAATTTTGGAGCTTCTTTGTTTATGGTTGGTTGGGGTTGAGCTATGGCTTTTATATTTTCGTTAGCTATACCGGCTAGCGTGTTCGTTACCAAAATGGCGCCTTCTGTCATTAACTTGTCGTGCAAGCTGCCGGCAGTTTCTTGTGGCGTGATAGGCACTGCCTTTTGAGCAATTATTTTTCCTGTATCAATCTTTTCATCTAAGAAAAAAGTGGTTACACCGGTTTGTTTTTCGCCATTAATAATAGCCCAATTAATAGGCGCAGCTCCCCGGTAATCAGGTAGGAGTGAAGCGTGTAAATTAAATGTTCCTAGTTTTGGGAAACTCCACACTTTTTTAGGGAGCATACGAAAAGCTACTACCACGGCTACATCGGGTTGTAGCGTATCTAATGTTTCTTGAAAAGAATCTGCTTTGAGGTTTGCCGGTTGGTAAACCGGTAAATTTTGTTGTAGTGCGTATTTTTTTACCGCAGAAAGGTGCATTTTTTGCCCCCGTCCTGCAGGTTTGTCAGGAACGGTAACCACCCCTACAACCGTATAGTTTTCTTTAAGAATGTGCGCCAAAATGTGTGCGGCAAATTCTGGGGTACCCATAAATAACACGCGTATATTTTTCATTTTAATAGGATTAATAATATAAAATTAGGATTGTTTTGGTATGATGTAGGTGTTTTGAGCGGTAAGTACTACCTCTTTTTTGTCTACCATTATCTTGAGTGTAAATAGAATCAAATCTTCAGAAAAAGGTAATGTGGCGGTTAAGGTTTTTGAATCGAGTTCTTTTTGTATTAATGCTTGGGCAATGGCTTTTCTAATCTGTTTTACACGTTTTAAATTATTGGCAGGCGAAGTTATTTCTTTTTGACAGACAGAACACTTCTCGCAAGGTTTTTCTCGTATCTCACCAAAATATTGTAGTAAGTAGATAGTTTTACAAATTCTATCTTCTTCTATGTAATTAATAACTTCATCTATCTTGTGCTTTTTATTCCGGTAATATTTTTTTAGATAGGGAATAAGTGGGTTGATGGTAATATTGTCTTCTCTGGGTACTAAAAAAACAACAGTAGCATCTTGATCAGCTAGCGTGAGGTCAATAACGTCTAGCTTTTCTAGTTTTTGTAATAACGTATTAATTTGTGTTCTACTAAGCTTGGTTTTTTCTTGTAAGGCTTTTATATTAACGGTAGTTTTAAAATCAAAAAAACCACCCTGCATGCGTAGCAATGAATGCACAAGTGTTTTAAATTGAATATGTTGTTCTAAAAATGTATATAAATTACGATTGGTAATTTTAAAAGAAAGAGCCGTACGTTGATTAAATTCTCGAGAGAGTGATAACACATCCAATTGATCCAGAAATCGTAAAATGTTATAAGCTAAGTAAGTATTAAATCCGTACGTTTGACAGAAATTAAGAAAGTTAAAGTTGTGTATTTTTTCTTGACCTTCACCATAAGCTATAGACAAGTAGTTGCACAATTTTTTATATATGAGCTTTGTTTTTTCGGGGGTAGGAGCATTTTTTAAAAACTGATCTTTTAATTTTAAGATGTCATCATTATTATAAATAAGTAAGGCCTGAGCCGGTTTTTCATCACGCCCGGCGCGTCCCACTTCTTGGTAATAACTTTCTAAACTATCTGGTAAATGGTAGTGTACTACCTGTCGTACATTGGCTTTATCTATGCCCATACCAAAGGCGTTGGTGGCTACCATAACGCTGAATTTTTCTGCTTGCCATTGAGTCAATAGCTCTTTCTTCTTGTCGGCTGTCATTCCTCCGTGATAGGCTTCAGCAGAAATACCGTAGTTGTTTAAAATGTTTTTTAGTGTAAGGGTAAGTTTTCGACTACGTACGTAAATAATAGCCACTCCATCTTTATTTTGTTTAAGAAATTGCTGTAGAACATAGTTTTTGTCTTCGCTTTTCTTTACGAGTAAGGCAATATTATTTCTGGCAAAACTCATTTTTACCAATTCAGCAGTTTCTAGCAACAGATTTTCTTTAATATCTTGTAATACCCTATCCGTAGCAGTGGCAGTTAAAGCAATAAACGGGATGTTTGTAAATAACTCCTTTAAGATATTTATTTTTCGGTAGGCCGGCCTAAAATCGTGTCCCCATTCTGAAATGCAATGCGCTTCGTCTATAGCCACCAAACTAAGGTTCATTTGGGGCAATCGTTCTATGATGATTTCTTGCTGTAAGCGTTCGGGTGAAAGATATAGAAACTTGTAGTTTCCGTATTGGCAGTTATCTAATTTGATGAGCAATTCTTTATAAGACAATGATCCTCCCAACATCATGGCTTTAATACCGCGATCTTGTAAACTTTTTACTTGGTCTTGCATTAAAGATATAAGAGGTGAAATAACCAAGCATAGTCCCTCTCGTTGAAGAGCCGGTATTTGAAAACAAATAGATTTTCCGCCGCCGGTAGGTAACAAGGCAATCACATCTTTTTGTTCATGAAGATGTTTGATGACCTGTTCTTGCGCCGGTCGTAGGCTGTCGTGCCCCCAGTATTTTTTTAAAAGTTCATTTGGAGAGGGCATCTTTTGTTTTCTTCAAAATAAAATCAACACGAGCTTCTACCGATATTTTGGGCACTTCAATAATGTTATACCCAAGGTTCTGGTAGGCATTTCTCAAAAAATATTGAATCTTTTTAGCTTCTTCTAAAGATTCATAGCGTTCGTTGTCTGAATTATAGATATCCTCCCAAATAGGGAAGAAGAAAATTTGATCATAACGAAAATTTTGGTCTGCCTCTCTAAAATTTTGAGGAACAGCTTCGTTTTTATATTCCATATATGCACTCACATCCGGAATACCTCGATCAAGAAAACAGAAATCCTCGGTAAAGGTGTCGGTCTTTTTGTATTGCGCAATACGTCCTTCTAATAATTTTTGACTGAACAACAGCGGGTCGGTTAAAAAAAGTTGTGTAATTCCTTGTTGTTGAGCTTCTAGCGTTACTTGTCGTGATACTTCTTCTAAACAACAACATCCTTTTTTTACAAGCGCTTGCAGGGTGGTTGATTTTCCCGTTCCCGGACCACCGGCCAAAACAATTTTATAGGTAGGCAAAATGTGCGTTTTATAGATTGAGAGAGCAATTTAATAAAATACTGGAATAACCCTATATTTGTAGCTCGAAAAGACCCTACTTTATGGCCGATAAAAAGAAAACAGAAGAATTTTATGCTAACTTAAAGCGTAAACTTGAAGAGTCATCATCGTGGCCTACCGTTTATTTGTACAAATTTATTGTACCGGCATCTAGTCAAAAAATTGCGGAAATAGAAGAGATTTTTGATGGATTAGATGCAGAAATCGCGATAAAAAATTCTTCTAAAGGGAGTTATACCAGTGTTTCTATTCGAGTTAAAATGGAATCACCTAATCATGTAATTGCTAAATATAAAGAAGTGGGGCAAAAGGTAGCAGATGTAATATCGCTGTAAACACGACCGTTATAACATGTTTTATAGGCTAATTTGGCAGTTTTAAAATTAGCCTTATATTTGTTTCCACAAACTTCTTAAATTTCGGTCTATCCGAGATTCTGATAATAACATACTTACACATATTTAATTTTCTATTTTGACTACTAGTTTAGAATACAACTCAGAGCGCACTAGGCTTATTATTCCTGAATATGGCCGACATATTCAAAAAATGGTAAAACAAGCCGTAGAGGAAAAAGATGATAAAAAACGTAATGAAATGGCTAATGCCATTATAGCTGTAATGGGAAATCTTTCCCCTCACTTGCGCGATGTACCCGATTTTCAACATAAATTGTGGGATCAGCTTTTTACAATGAGCAATTACCAATTAGAGGTAGATGCTCCCTATCCTAAGCCTACTCTTGAAGAATTAAAAAGACATCCTGCTCCGTTGCACTATCCTGAAAATAATCCGAAGTATCGTTTTTATGGAAATAATATAAAACGAATGATAGACGAAGTAAAAGAGTGGGACGATGGTGATAAAAAAGAAGGCTTGGTGATGGCAATAGCTAACCATATGAAGAAATGTTATCTCAATTGGAATCGCGATACCGTAGACGATAAAATTATTTTTAATCATTTGTATGAACTTAGTGATGGTAAGATAAATCTTAAACAAGAAGGGGAAGATTTGAGTGCGGTAGCTGATTTGATAAATACTACCAATAACAATAGTAACAGCAACGGAAAACACTACAAATCAAAGAAGAAAAAATACCGAAATAAAAACAGAAAGCGCCGTTAAACAAGGACTTTCAAATTGGTATAACTCTGTCTTTAAAGGCAGATTTAGGATGTTTTATGCATCCGAATTATTAAACAGGTTACCCGAAAATTAATTTTTTAATTTTCGAGATTCCTGTTTTTTACATGAAATGCAAAAAAACACGTTTATTTACGTAAATAAAATAGAAAAAATAAGCTATGGCAACTTTTCAAATAGAAGGCGGACACCCTCTTAAAGGAGAGATAACTCCACAAGGAGCAAAAAATGAGGCATTACAAGTTTTATGTGCAACGTTGTTGACCTCAGAAAAAGTAACGATTCATAATATTCCAGATATACGAGATGTCAATAAACTTATTACCATTCTGGAAAGTATTGGCGTTACTATTGAAAAATTAGGGAGGGGGAGCTATAGTTTTCAAAGTCATAATTTGGATTTTGAATACTTACAGAGTCAAGAGTTTAGACAAGATGCAGGTAGCTTGCGTGGCTCTATTATGATTGTAGGACCATTGCTAGGTAGATTTGGAAAAGGGTATGTGCCTAGACCCGGTGGCGATAAGATCGGCCGACGTAGATTAGACACGCATTTTGAAGGGTTCATCAACTTGGGCGCAAAATTTGAATACAATGCAGAAGAGGGCTTTTACAGTGTAGTTGCCCCACAAGGATTAACCGGAAAATACATGCATTTAGAGGAGGCGTCGGTTACCGGAACCGCCAATATTATTATGGCAGGAGTATTGGCTAAAGGAAAGACAACTATTTACAATGCAGCGTGTGAGCCTTATATTCAGCAACTATGTGTTATGCTGGTGGCTATGGGGGCCACAATAGAAGGTATAGGCTCTAATTTACTCACTATTTATGGGGTAGAAGAATTGCATGGGGGTAGCCATAAGATTTGGCCGGATATGATAGAAATTGGTTCGTGGATTGGATTAGCAGCTATGACACAGAGTGAAATAACCATAAAAAATGTGGGCTGGGAAAAATTAGGTCTTATTCCTAATGCGTTTAGAAAACTGGGAATAACCGTAGAGAAAATTGGAGACGACATTCATATTCCGGCTCATACAGATGGTTACGAAGTACAAAGTTTTATTGACGGTTCTATTATGAACTTGAGTGATGCTCCATGGCCGGGTTTAACCCCGGATATTATCAGTATCTTATTGGTAGTAGCGGCACAAGCCAAGGGCAGTGTGTTGATACACCAAAAAATGTTTGAGAGCAGACTGTTTTTTGTTGATAAATTGATAGATATGGGCGCTAAGATTATTTTATGCGACCCACATAGAGCTACTGTAATCGGGTTAGATTTTTCTACCCCATTAAAAGCAACCACGATGAGTAGCCCTGATATTAGGGCAGGTATTGCATTGCTCATCGCAGCACTTTCTGCAGAAGGCACCTCTACTATTCACAATATTGAACAGATAGATAGAGGGTATGAAAATATAGATGAAAGACTTCGTAAACTAGGGGCTAAGATAAAGCGCCTTTAATTTATTGTCAAAAATTGAACAGTAAAAAAGCCCCACATTTGGGGCTTTTGTTGTAAAAGAACAGGGTTACTTAGTATACTCTTTTAAAACCGGTAGCAGACGCTCACTAAGCTGCTGACTCCGATTGGCGGTACGTTTTCTGATAAGGGGTAATTTTTTTTGAATTTCTTGTCCCATTGGGGAGGTATAAAAATTTAATAACGCATCTACTTCCTCTTTGGTAAGAATGTCTAGGTAGATGTTTACCAACTCACTGCAAAAACGTTTAACTTGTCGCTTCAATTCTGCTTTAAAAGCTTCTTGTTTATCTGCGGGAATGTAAGCCATCATCTTGTTTAATAAAGGGTTGACAAGTGAGTCCGGCCCGGATTCAATTTTAACGAGCTTCTTTACCTTTTGGGTATAAGAAGCGTCATAAATTTGTGCAGTTGCAGAAAAGCTTATAAAGAGTAACGCAAAGAGTACAACAAGTTTTTTCATTGTTCAATAATTCAGTTAGCTTTTAAATAGCGGACGGTCAGCCATCATCTCACGTACTTCTTGTTTAATAGTGCGTGCTGTGTTCTCATTATCAATATCGGTAATTACACGATCTATATAAGAAGCAACAGTTTCCATATCTTTTACTTCCAACCCACGGGTTGTTATGGCCGGAGTACCAATTCTAATTCCGGAAGTAATAAATGGTGATTGATCATCAAATGGTACCATGTTTTTATTTACCGTAATACCGGCTTTCCCCAAGGCATCTTCGGCTTGTTTTCCGGTTACGTTTTTGTTGCGCAAGTCTAACAATAATAAATGATTGTCTGTTCCGCCAGAAACTACATGGTAGCCCTTATCAACAAACAGTTTAGCTAATGCTTGTGCATTTTTCTGTACGTTTTTAACGTAGGTTAGGTAATTGTCTGTCAGAGCCTCTCCTAAGGCCACCGCTTTAGCGGCAATAACATGCTCTAACGGACCTCCTTGGTTGCCCGGAAAAACAGAACTGTTTATCAAAGAAGACATTTTCTTGAGTTTTCCACTCTTGAATTTTTTCCCAAATGGATTCTCAAAATCTTTACCAATAATAATCATTCCTCCACGAGGACCACGGAGAGTCTTGTGGTTAGTGGTGGTTACAATATGGCAATGAGGAACAGCATCAGAAATTAATCCGCGGGCAATTAATCCCGCCGGATGTGCAATATCAGCTACTAAGAGTGCATTGTTTTCATCGGCTATTTCTCGGAATCTTTTATAATCTATATCGCGAGAATAAGCAGAGGCTCCGGCAATAATTAGTTTAGGTTTTTCGCGATGAGCCGTTTCGGCTAAAGCTTTATAATCAATTAAACCGGTTTCTTTTTCTACTCCGTAGAAGGCTGTTTGGTATAGTTGTCCTGAAAAATTTACGGGCGAACCGTGGGTAAGGTGTCCTCCTTCAGAGAGATTAAACCCTAAGATCTTGTCTCCCGGGTTTAGACAAGCAGCATACGTTTCCATATTAGCCTGAGAACCGGAGTGAGGTTGCACGTTAACATATTCTGCGCCAAATAGTTCTTTGGCGCGCTCTATTGCTAGGCTTTCCACTTGGTCTACTACTTCACAGCCGCCATAATAACGTTTTCCGGGGTAACCTTCAGCATATTTATTAGTCAATACAGACCCCATGGCTTCAAGCACTTGTTCACTTACAAAATTTTCACTGGCAATAAGCTCTAAGCCCATTTTTTGGCGGTCTTTTTCAGCCGCAATGAGATCGAATATTTTTGTATCTCGTTTAATCATATTTAACAGGTTTTAAAAGTAATTTAAAAAATAAAACAGCCCGGCTTACCAAGAGGAAAAATTATATATTTGACAACAATTCGTTAATCAATACTTTATATGATTATAAAAGCAAATAATCCTCAGCGTAAAACGTGGCTTGAGACAGCCAAATATACTGATTTTCCTATACAAAATATTCCTTTTGGTGTTTTCCTGACTACAGATGATATAATTACAGTAGGCACGCGAATTGGCAACTATGCCATAGACCTTTCTGCACTACATCAATTGGGCTATTTTGATGATATTTTGATGCCTGACGACGTTTTTTTGCAAGATAGTTTAAATGATTTTATCTCATTAGGAAGAAAAAAATGGCGCTTGGTGCGTGATCGAATCGCTGAAATTTTTGGTAAAAATAGCGATGGATTGCAATATAATGAAGAACACAGAGCCCATGTGTTATACAATATTGACGAGGTAGAGATGCAGCTTCCTGTGAGAATAGGTGATTACACCGACTTTTATTCGAGTAAGGAACACGCTTTTAATGTGGGCAAAATGTTTCGCGGGGCAGAAAATGCACTTCAACCCAATTGGTTGCATATTCCGGTGGCATATCATGGTAGAAGTTCTTCTATTATTCCCAGTGGTATTCCGGTACATCGTCCTCAAGGACAAAAGATGCCAAAAGGAACGGATACGCCTATTTTCGGCCCTTCCCGCCATGTTGATTTTGAATTAGAAATGGCTTTTATTACAACTGACGGAAACCCAATAGGAGAGCCCATACCGGTAGAGGAAGCTGAAGATTATATTTTTGGAATGGTATTGTTTAATGATTGGAGCGCACGTGATATTCAGCGATGGGAATATGTTCCGTTAGGCCCTTTTTTGGGAAAAAACTTTGCCTCAAGTATTTCTCCTTGGATTGTTACTTTAGATGCGTTAGAACCCTTCCGTACCGAAGGTCATAAACAAGAGAAGGAGCCTCTACCTTATTTACAAATTAAAGACAAAAGAACATTTGATATTAATTTGTCGGTAGCTTTACAACCCGAAGGAAGCGAAGAGACGATGTTGAGTAAGAGTAATTTTAAATATTTGTATTGGAATATGAGTCAACAGATAGCTCATCATACTGTAAATGGATGTCCTATTAATAGTGGCGATATGATGGCTAGTGGCACTATTTCGGGCAAGACACCAAATAGTTTAGGTTCTATGTTAGAACTCTCTCAAAATGGAGAAACCCCGGTACAACTAAAAGACGGAAGTGATCGGCGTTTTCTTGAAGATAATGATACGGTCATTATTCGTGGATATTGTAAGAATAATGAGGTGAGGATTGGGTTTGGAGAAGTGCGTTCTAAACTGCTTCCAATTTTTACAAAGGCAAAAAAATAACACCTTAACGTGCTTTTCTTACTATTAAAAGCTATTAAAAGCCTCTAGAAATGCACATTTCTAGAGGCTTTTTTGATTGCAAATATTTTATAATAATAAGAAGGATTGTGTTACCAACCACCGCCGGCACCGCCACCGCCGAAGCCGCCACCGCCGAAGCCGCCTCCAAATCCTCCGCCACCGCCGAAGCCGCCACCACCGCCGAAGCCGCCTCCTCCAAAACCACCGCCAAATCCACGACCGAGGCTGCTGAGTAAAATAGCGTCAAAAAGTAAACCGCCTCCGCCACCGCCATGCCCGCCTTTTCCTCCGCGTCTCTTAATAAAGAAAATAAAAATAATGAAGAAGAAAATAAGAACGGGAATTATACGAATAAAAGAAGAACCTTTTTTAGCTTTATGTGGCTTGGGAGTTCCTTTAAATTTTCCGGAAAGTATTTGTATAATAGCAGTCGTTCCGGCGTTTATTCCTTGATAGTAATTGCCTTTTCGAAAAGCCGGCCGAATAATGTTGCGATAAATTATACTGGTGCGAGCATCGGTAAGATAGGGTTCTAACCCATAGCCGGTAGTAATCCAAATTTTACGTTCTTTTTTGGCTATCATCAGTAGTACACCATTGTCTTTTTTACTTTGGCCAATGCCCCATTCTTGCGCCCATTTGGCAGCATATGTACCTATATATTCCCCTTGAAGTGAGTTGATTGTTATGACTACAATTTGGGTAGAGGTTGTGTCTGCGTAATTAATAAGCTTTCTGGTAAGCTGTTGTTCTTCGGTAGATGAGAGCATGTTGGCCTGATCGTAAACACTGGTTTGCATATCGGGACGAGGCGGAATATCGCGTTGTGCCCAAATAGGTTGTATGGTGGTGCTTATCAGAATGACCCCAATAAAAAAAGATAATTTATGTTTTAAAAAGTAGAACATTAGCCTCTAGAAATTTCGTCAGATAATTCGTTTACGTCGTCGTTAGCATGAGGAAAATACTTTTTTAGCTGTTCTCCGGCTAATATGATACCTTCGGTAAGCCCTTTTACAAAGTCACCATTTTTAAAATGCTTTTGCATCACATCTCTCGTACTTCCCCAAAAATTGTCGGAAACTTTTTCGTGTATGCCTTTATCACCTAAGATATAGAATTTATGATCATTTACAGCTAGATAAATTAAAACACCATTTCGCAATTCGGTTTCATGCATTTTAAGTTGCTCAAAAATTTTTTTGGCATGTTCAAAGATATTTTCCTCACATTGGGGTTCAAGGTGTACACGAATTTCTCCGGAGGTATTCTTTTCGGCGGTCTGTATGGCTTTAATGATTTCTTCTTCACCAGCTTTACTGATAAATTCTTTTTTTGAGGCCATTTTTTAGCGATTCAAAGGGTTATTTTAATTTATAACTATCTATCATAAAATAGATTATATAGTTCTATTAAAATTTTACTTCAGGTGCTTTTTCAGCTCCTTTTTCAGCCTCAAAGCGCGTCATTTTTTGAAAACGTCCTTGGTCACCTACCCAAGTAAAAGGAAATTTCTGAATGTAGTTATCATAAATATTAACGGCTTCATTATATCTATTTCTAGCTACATTGATTCGATTTTCGGTTCCTTCTAATTGCGATTGTAAACTTTGAAAATTTTGAGTAGCGGTTAATTTGGGATACCGCTCAACACTAACCAATAAACGTGAAAGGGCAGAAGAAAGGCCGTTTTGTGCGGCTTGAAATTTTTGAATGCTACTTGCATTTAAGTTATTAGCATCAACCGTAACAGAGGTGGCTTTTGCGCGTGCTTCAATCACATCCGTTAAGGTACTTTTTTCAAAATCGGCAGCTCCTTTAACGGTGTTTACGAGGTTAGGAATAAGATCGCTTCGCCTTTGATAGGCGCTTTCTACATTAGACCATGCTGTTTTGGCCTGCCCGCGCATGTCTACGGCTTTGTTGTTTACAGAAATGCCTAAGATGGCTTTAATGCCAAAGAATATAACGATAACGGCAACGACTACAATTACTGGAATGAGCCATTTTTTAGTGGATGAGTTCATAGGATAAAGTTTAAAGTTGATCTTTTATTTTTTTTAATTCAGCTTTAATGTTTTCTAATTTGGCAATAATAGCAAAATTATTGAGTGCTTCTTGCTTATTTTCTTTTAAATGTGTCTTAGCGCCTTCTAATGTAAACCCTCGTTCTTTTACTAAGTGATAGATAAATTTTAAATTTTTTATGTCTTCGCGTGTAAATTTTCGGTTTCCTTTGGCATTTTTTTTAGGGTTGAGTACGTCAAATTCTTTCTCCCAAAACCGAATAAGAGAGGTGTTTACCCCAAAAGCTTCGGCCACCTCGCCAATACCGTAATACATTTTGTCTGGAAGTTCAATATTCATCAGTCCATAGATTGGTTTTGTAAAGTCGACTTTTGCAGTAAAATACTGTATTCTTCCGGAGTTAAATCTCCGTGGAAGTAATAAATAGGATTTACGGTATGACCGTCTTTACGCACTTCATAATGTAAGTGGGGGCCGGTTGATAGGCCACTGTTGCCCACCAGTCCAATTACTTGTCCGCGTTTTACATGTTGTCCGCGTTTCACCAATATTTTACTGAGGTGAGCATACCGTGTTTCATAACCAAAACCGTGATTAATTACTACCTCTCTACCATATCCGTGCCCACGAGAAGCACGCTCAACAACCCCATCGGCAGTAGCATAAACTTTAGCGCCCATGTTAGAAACAAAGTCGATACCATCGTGCATCCTCATAATTTTTAAGATAGGGTGCCAACGCATACCATAGCCGGAAGAGATGCGTTGTAAATCTTTGTCTTTTAAAGGTTGAATAGCCGGAATAGCAGCTAATAATTTCTCTTTGTTTTTAGCTAGTTTGGCAATTTCATCTAGCGATTTAGATTCTACCACCAATCTTTTTTGAAGAATATCCATCTTTTTATTGGCTGCAATAATTAGTTGAGAGTTGTCGTATCCTTCTAAATCTTTGTAGCGATTAACCCCTCCAAACCCAGCTTCGCGTTGTGCTTTCGGAATAGGGTTGGCCTCAAAATAAACCCGGTATATTTTGTTGTCGCGCTCTTCAACATTTTTCAATACTTTTTGCGCTTGTTCCATTTTTTTGTTGAGCAAACTGTATTGTAATTTCATATTGGTTAACTCTCGATCTAACACCTTTTCTTTGGGAGTTTCTATTTGTGGAAGACTCAAAAATATGGTTAAGAGAATAAATCCGGCTAAGAAGCACCCCAATACGGACATGACAACATAGGTAATGCGTCGTCCTTTTTTAGGCTCTATTTTTCGGTAAGAAAGCGTTTCGCTATCGTAGTAATATTTGACTTTTGCCATTGTTTTAAAAAGCTTATTTTTGCCGAAAAAGGGAGTTAACCTTGCTTATAAAGGGCAAATATAAAGAAATTGTTCTAATGCACAGGAAGGTTTAACGCTTATAGTATTAAAGTTTTATGAAAGCTAATCAAGTCCGAGCCGAGTTTCTTAAGTTTTTTAACGCAAAAAATCACAAAATCGTACCTTCTGCACCTATGGTGTTGAAAGACGATCCAACATTATTGTTTACGAATGCCGGAATGAACCAATTTAAGGAATACTTTTTAGGCAATAGCGCCCCCAAATATAACCGAGTAGCAGACACACAAAAATGCTTGCGTGTAAGTGGGAAGCACAATGATTTAGAGGAGGTAGGAAAAGATACTTATCACCACACGATGTTTGAAATGCTGGGTAATTGGAGTTTTGGTGACTATTTTAAGAAAGAAGCCATTCAATATGCATGGGAGCTGTTAACTGAAGTGTATAAAATACCTAAAGAAGATTTATATGTTACGGTTTTTGAGGGTGATGAAAAAGATAGATTAGCAAAAGACACAGAAGCATATGCTATTTGGAAAGAAATCGTGCCGGAAAAACAAATTTTATTAGGAAACAAAAAAGACAATTTCTGGGAAATGGGCGATCAAGGTCCTTGTGGCCCTGCATCAGAAATTCATATTGATATTCGCCCTGATGATGAAAAGAAAAAAGTCTTAGGCAGTACATTAGTCAATCAAGACCACCCGTTGGTAATAGAAATTTGGAACCTGGTTTTTATTCAGTACAACCGTAAAGCTGATGGAAGTCTGGAAGAACTACCTCACAAACATATAGATACCGGAATGGGATTAGAACGCTTGTGTATGGCTTTGCAACACAAGACTTCAAACTATGATACCGATGTCTTTACACCGTTGATTACTGAAATTGAAAAAATAACGCACATATCTTATGGCAAAGGCGATAATTCTGCTGAAACAGATGTGGCTATTCGGGTAATTGCCGATCATATTCGGGCGGTAACTTTTGCCATAGCCGACGGGCAGTTGCCGGGTAACACCGGAGCCGGCTATGTGATAAGACGAATTTTGCGTCGTGCTATTCGGTATGGCTTTACGTTCTTACAAACACAAGAGCCCTTTATTTACAAGCTGGTAAGGGTTTTGGTAAAACAAATGAGTGAGGCTTTTCCGGAGTTAAAAAAGCAACAAAAATTATGTGAAAATGTAATTCGTGAAGAAGAACAAACTTTTTTAAAGACCTTAGAAAAAGGATTAAATCTGCTAGATAGTGTAATAGCCGAAGCTACTACACAAAAAATTTCGGGAAAAAAGGCCTTTGAGTTGTACGATACCTACGGTTTTCCTATTGATTTGACAGCCCTAATTCTGGCTGAACGCGGATTGACACTAAACGAAGAAGAATTTGAAGAAGAATTGCAAAAGCAAAAAGAACGTTCTCGTTCTGCAGCTAAGAGTTTGACGGGTGATTGGACTGTTTTAAGCGATGATGAAGAGGAGGAATTTGTGGGATATGATTTTTTACAGGCTGATGTAAAAATTACAAAATATCGAAAAATTACCGATAAAAAGACCGGAGAGCATTATCAATTAGTGTTTAACATTACCCCATTTTATGCACAAGGTGGGGGACAAGTAGGAGATAAAGGCTATATAGAAGGAGAAAATGGAGAGCGAATAGCTATAATTGATACTAAAAAAGAAAACAATTTAATTGTTCATTTTGCCAAGAAACTGCCGAAAAATATAACCAAAAACTTTAAGGCAGTAGTTAATGAGACAAAACGAAAAGGAGCAATGGCTAACCACTCGGCCACTCACTTGCTCGATCAGGCCTTGCGCAGTGTTTTGGGTACCCATGTAGAACAACGAGGATCGCTTGTAACGCCCGATCGGTTGCGATTTGATTTTTCTCATTTTAGCAAGATGACAGAAGAAGAGTTAGAGAAAGTAGAAACCTTTGTAAACGATCGCATTGCCGAAAACCTTCCGTTGATAGAGCAGCGTGCTATTCCACATGAAGAAGCACTAAAAGAAGGGGCTATTGCCTTGTTTGGTGAAAAATATGGAGATTTGGTTCGCACCATTCGTTTTGGGGAATCTATTGAACTGTGTGGAGGTACACACGTTTCTCGAACTGCCGATGTTTGGGGTTTTAAATTAATGAGTGAAAGTGGTATTGCCTCCGGGGTACGTCGTATAGAAGCTATTACCGGCGATGCGTTAAAAACGTATTACGCAAATCAATCGTTATTAATAAAACACTTAGAAGCTACTTTTAAAAACAAAAAAGACTTGCTAAAAGCGGTAACTGACTTGCAAGAAGAAAATAATATACTGCAGAAAAAAGTAACAGATCTAAGACATAAGCAAGCTGTGCAAATAAAAGAAGTTCTTAAATCAGAACTTCAAGTCATAAACGGTATTAATTTTATAACCAAGAAAGTATCGTTAGATGCAACTGCTTTAAAAGATGTTGTCTTTCAACTGGGTAACGAAGTAGAAAAGTTATTTGTTTTGTTAGGATCAACGCAAAATGGCAAAGCACTTTTAACCTGTTATATTGCAAAAGAATTAGTAGAAGCAGAGGGGCTTCATGCCGGAAAGATTGTGCGTGAACTAGGAAAATACATCCAAGGTGGAGGCGGGGGGCAAGCCTTTTTCGCAACGGCAGGCGGAAAGAATGTAGCCGGTATTTCGGAAGCGCTTACAGCTGCTAAAAGTTTATTGCAATAAAGTTTTTTCAATAATATTATTGGCGAAGAGCTTACTCAAAATAGTAAGCTTTTTTTAGTCAATTGGTTGTTATCTTTTGATGAAAGACCCAAGTTTTCTTAATTTAATTTGTATTTTCGTCATTCTAATTTATAAAAAAATTTAACAAATGAAACGCACGTATGTATTACCGCTGATTTTGTCAGTATTCTTGGTATCATCCTGTGGTAAAAACACCAAAAGTAACAAAGGTGACGCAGCCGATAATCCTTTATTATCTAAGAGTACTTTACCATTTGGGGTGCCTAATTTTGATGAAATTAACAATAGTGATTACAAACCCGCTATTGAGGCCGGTATCAAAGAAAAGTATAAAGAAATTGAAGAAATAGCTAATAATACTGAAGCGCCTACATTCCAAAATACGTTGGTTGCACTAGAAAAATCAGGACAAGATTTAAACCGTGTATTAAATGCATTTTACTTACTTACCGGGGCGAATACGAATGATACCCTGCAAAAGGTAGAAGAGGAAATGGCCCCTAAATTGTCAGCACTTAACGATGCTATTTTTTTAAATGACAAATTATTTAAGCGTGTTAAATCGGTTTACAATCAATTAGATAGCTTAAAATTAGAGGCAGAATCAACGCGTTTAGTTCAGTATTACTATCAACAATTTGTGTTGGCCGGAGCCAATCTTTCAGATGCTAAAAAAGACAAACTGAAAAAATTGAATGGTGAGATTGCAAAATTGATGTCTCAATTCAGCAATAAACTATTGGCCGCTGCCAAAGAATCTGCTTTAGTCATAAAAGATAAATCTAAATTGGCCGGGTTAAGTGAAGCTCAATTGCAGTATGCGGCAAAAAAAGCCACAGAACATGGGCACGATGGAGCGTATGAAATTCCGTTACAAAACACCACCCAGCAACCGTTGTTACAAGATTTAACAAACCGAGATACGCGTCACGAACTTTTCGAGCATTCTATTAATCGGGCAGAACACGGAGATAGTGCAGATACCCGTAAAACCATTATTCGTATAGCAGAAGCTCGTGCAGAAAAAGCACACTTGTTGAGCTTTGATAGTTATGCTGCTTGGAATTTACAAGATCAGATGGCCAAAACGCCGGAGGCTGTTGAAAAATTTTTAGGAAAAATTGTTCCGGCATCTACTGCTAAAGCTAAGGCAGAAGCCGCCGAGATTCAAAAAATGATTAAACAGTCCGGTAAAGATTTTGAATTAGAACCCTGGGATTGGAATTTATATGCAGAAAAAGTGCGTAAAGCCAAATACGATCTAGATCAGGATAAAATAAAACAATATTTTGTACTCGATAGCGTACTGCAAAATGGCGTGTTTTATGCAGCAAATCAGTTATACGGATTGACGTTTAAAGAGCGTACAGACATTCCGGTTTATCAAAAAGACGTACGTACTTTTGAGGTGTTTGATAAAGATGGATCGACTATAGGTCTTTTTTACTGTGATTATTTTAAACGCGATAATAAAGGAGGAGGCGCCTGGATGTCTAACCTTGTAGGACAATCAAAGTTATTAGACACAAAACCGGTTATCTACAACGTTTGCAACTTTCCTAAACCGGCTGATGGGCAACCTGCATTGTTGAGCTATGATGATGTTTCAACCATGTTTCACGAATTTGGGCATGCACTACACGGTTTCTTTGCAGACCAAAAGTATCCAAGTCTTTCCGGAACTAATGTAGCACGCGATTTTGTTGAATTTCCTTCACAATTTAATGAGCATTGGGCTTTGTATCCTAGTATTTTGAAGCACTATGCTAAAAATTATAAAACCGGTGAGGTTATTCCGCAGACGTTGGTAGATAAGATCAAAAAATCATCTACCTTTAACCAAGGATATATGCTTACAGAACTGTTAGCCGCTGCACAATTAGATATGCAATGGCACATGATTTCTGCTGATAAAACTATAAATAATGTAGACGAATTTGAGAAAAAAGCATTAGAGCGTACACACCTTGCTTTAAAAGAAGTGCCACCGCGCTATCGCTCTTCTTATTTTCAACATATTTGGGGAAATGGCTATGCCGCCGGTTATTACGCCTATATTTGGACAGAGATGTTAGCTGATGACGCTTACGCTTGGTTTGAAGAAAACGGAGGACTTACGCGTGAAAACGGACAACGTTTCCGCGATATGATTCTTTCAAGAGGAAATACAGAAGACTACAACAAGATGTTTAAAGATTTTAGAGGTCACGCGCCCAACATCACTCCGATGTTGAAAGATAGAGGACTTGTAAAATAATTGCTTATAGTTTGTATCGTCTTAAAAAGGCGCTATAGAAATAATTAATTTCTAAGCCTGAGGAAGTTGACTCCTCAGGCTTAATTTTTATAGCTCTAATTTACTAGTTTGTGTTGTTTGTGTATTTGGTATGACCTGAATACACAACAGCTTGAGGATCATATTTTATACATACGAGTGCTTGAACCTTCAGTTTGCTTTTTACTTTGCATGTAGGTTGATGTTTGAGGAAATGCAAAAAGAGTATTTGTAAAATTTTATGAATAAAGGATGTACAGATGTTTGTGAAACCGCTCGTTAATTGCTGATAAATTCCTTAATTTTGGCACACAAAATATAGCATATTATGGATTACCGAATTGAAAAAGATACGATAGGCGAGGTTAAAGTACCAGCCGACAAACTATGGGGCGCTCAAACAGAACGTTCTCGTAATAATTTTAAAATAGGCCCATCGGCTTCTATGCCGCTTGAAATCATCTATGCCTTTGCTTATTTAAAAAAAGCGGCGGCAAAAACCAACGCCGAACTAGGCGTGCTTCCACAAGAAAAGGAAAAGCTTATTTCTGCAGTTTGTGATGAAATTTTAGCCGGTAAACACGATGATCAATTTCCTTTGGTAATCTGGCAAACCGGTTCAGGTACGCAGAGCAATATGAATGTAAATGAAGTAATTGCTCACCGCGCTCACCAATTAGCCGGACATAAAATAGGAGAAGGCGAAAAAACCTTACAACCCAATGATGATGTAAACAAATCACAATCTTCTAACGATACTTTCCCTACGGCTATGCATATTGCTATCTACAAAAAAATTGTAGAAGTAACCATTCCGGGGGTCACTCAATTACAAGAATCGTTGGAAAAGAAAGCAGCAGAATTTAACGATATTGTAAAAACCGGTCGTACGCACTTTATGGATGCTACGCCGCTTACATTAGGACAAGAATTTAGTGGGTATGCTTCTCAATTAAAACACGGATTAAGAGCGGTAAACAATACCTTATCTCATTTAACAGAATTGGCTTTAGGTGGTACCGCCGTAGGAACCGGGTTAAATACTCCGGAGGGATATGCTGAAAATGTAGCGGCTCAAATAGCTACGCTTATAGGCTTACCTTTTGTAACAGCAGCTAACAAGTTTGAGGCTTTAGCAGCACACGATGCGGTAGTTGGAGTACATGGAGCCTTAAAACAATTAGCAGTTTCATTAAATAAAATTGCCAATGATATTCGCATGTTGTCTTCAGGTCCTCGTTGTGGTATAGGCGAAATTGTTATTCCGGCAAATGAACCCGGTTCTTCTATTATGCCCGGAAAAGTAAACCCAACTCAGGCTGAAGCAGTTACTATGGTGGCTGCACAAGTTTTAGGAAATGATGTGGCTGTAAATGTGGGGGGTGCACAAGGCCAATTTGAATTGAATGTATTTAAACCGGTAATGGCTTCTAACACCATAGAGAGTGCTCAACTTATTGGAGATGTGTGTGCTTCTTTTGCAGAAAAATGCGTAGATGGTATTCAACCTAATCACAAAAATATTGAGGCACATTTAACCGGTAGTTTAATGCTGGTCACGGCGCTTAATACACATATTGGTTATTATAAAGCGGCAGATATTGCCAATGCGGCTCATAAAAACGGAACTACTTTAAAAGAAGAAGCCCTGCGTTTAGGCTATACTACTGCCGAACAATTTGACGAATGGGTAGACCCTAAAAAAATGGTGGGAAAACACTGATTGTAAAACGTTTTTAAGCCATACTTTATATTTTTTTAGATGAATAATAAAACCACCGTACGTTTTTCACGTCAAGATCAAGCCAAATTTTTTAGAACACTTAACAAGCGTGTCAACGCTTATTTTAAGGAAAATGATATTTCTCGAAAGGGAGATTGGAAACTCCACCTTAAAACTTTTGTGATGTTTTCGTTGTATTTTACGCCCTACTTTTTAGTGTTGAGTCTTGATATTTCCCAATGGTGGATGCTATTACTCACCGTCGTAATGGGAGTAGGAATGGCTGGTGTAGGCATGAACGTAATGCACGATGGTAATCACGGATCTTACTCGTCTAAAAAATGGGTCAATAAGTTAATGGGAAGCAGTATGTATATCTTAGCCGGAAATGTGTATAACTGGCAGGTGCAACACAATGTTTTACACCATACTTATACGAACATTCAAGGGCATGATGAAGATATAGACGCCGGTTATATCATTCGGTTTTCTAAACATACAAAATGGCGGTGGTTTCATAAATTTCAACAGTACTATTCTATTTTACTCTACGGATTGTTGACCTTTAATTGGGCTCTTTTTACCGATTTTAAGCAAACCCCTCGTTATTTAAAACGCGAATTGTCTTATGGAAAAATGCCCAGTCATATAAAGCAGTGGAGCACTGTGGTAATTAGCAAAATAATATACCTTTCGGTGTGGATTGTTATCCCCATTATTTTTATAGATGTGACTTGGTGGAAAGTACTGATTGGTTTTTTTGTGATGCACTATACCGCCGGATTAATCTTGAGTGTAATCTTTCAATTAGCCCATGTGGTAGAAGATGCCGATATGCCTTTGCCAAATGAGAAGGGCGAAATGAAAAATACATGGGCTATTCATCAGTTGTTTACAACCGTAAATTTTTCGCCTAAAAATAGATTTATAAATTGGTTTACCGGGGGATTAAATCATCAAATAGAACATCATATTTATCCTAATATATGTCATATACATTATAAGAACCTTGCTAAAATTATTCAAAGAACGGCACAAGAGTTTAACTTGCCATACTATGAGTATGCAACAACCCCTAAAGCAATTCGCGCTCATTTTCACTATTTAAAAAAAATGGGGCATAAACCGGTTATTCCATCATAAACAGTACAGCCATGTCTATTAATCTATCACAACGTATTAAAAAACTAAAACCTTCTGCTACCTTGGCTATGGCAGCTAAGGCCCGCGAACTAAAAGCACAAGGACAAGACATTGTAAGCCTGAGTTTGGGCGAACCCGATTTTGCTCCGCCTGAATTTATTAAAAAAGCAGCTATTCAGGCTATTGAAGAAAATTATCACGGGTATCCTCCGGTTGATGGATATACTGATTTAAAAGAGGCTATCATAGAAAAGTTTAAACGCGATAATAAACTTACCTACAAACCTTCACAAATTGTAGTTTCAACAGGTGCTAAGCAGGCTTTGTCTAATGTGGCGTGGGCAATGTTAAACCCGGGTGATGAAGTCATTTTACCTTGTCCGTATTGGGTGAGTTATAGCGATATTGTAAAACTTGCCGGAGGTGTTCCGATAGAAGTAAAGACCAGTATAGACACGCAGTTTAAAATGACTGCTGAGCAGTTAGAGGCAGCTATTACACCTAAAACAAAAATGTTGTGGTACAGTTCGCCTTGTAATCCTAGTGGAGCCATATACAGCAAAGAGGAGTTACGTGCTTTGGCTGATGTATTGCAAAAACACCCCGATATTGTGGTGTTGAGCGATGAAATTTATGAGCACATTAATTATACCGGAAACCCACATGCATCGATAGCTCAGTTTACCGATATGTACAACCGGGTAATTACCGTAAATGGTATATCAAAATCTTTTTCTATGACAGGATGGAGAATAGGGTATATAGGTGCTCCGGAAGAGATTGCTCGCGCATGCAATAAAAATCAGGGGCAGACGACTAGTGGAGCCAATTGTATTGCACAACGCGCTACAATTACAGCTTTAAAAGCACCGGTGAGTAAAATTCAATATATGATAGATGAATTTGCTGAACGCCGAACGCTTATCTTACAATTGTTGGCAGAAGTAGAAGGTTTTGTTTGTACTAAACCGGATGGAGCTTTTTATGTTTTTCCAAATATTTCTGCCTACTTCGGAAAAACAATAAGAGGTACTTTAATTAACAACGCTACAGATTTTTCCATGTTTTTGCTTAAGGAAGCAAAGGTAGCTACAGTAACAGGCGAAGCTTTTGGCAATCCGCAGTGTATACGTCTGTCATACGCCACGAGTAGAGAACTAATAAAAGAGGCCGTTCATAGAATAAAAACGGCCTTGCAATAAGAAATTTGATTTAAAAGTAGTAAGAAACCTTTATAGTTAAAGAATTTTAACCCTATACCTTGGGAGTTAAAACTCAGAGGTGAAATGGAATTTTAAACTGGGATATTTTTGTTGCGTCATTTGTAAGGAAAAAGCAGAATCGGCTAAAAAGACTAACTGCCCTTGTTTGTCTTGTGCTAAAAATTTTCGTTTAACGCGTTTAAACTCTTCAAATTCAGGATTGGTCGTTTCTTTTTTTCCTTTTTTACTTTCTCCGCCTTCTATCCAACACGCTTTATAAACATTAATGGGCTCATATGAGCACTTGGCTCCATATTCGTGTTCTAATCTATATTGAATTACTTCGTATTGCAGCGCGCCTACGGTACCAATAATTTTTCGACCGTTAAGTTCTAACGTAAACATTTGAGCAACCCCTTCATCCATTAATTGAGAGATGCCTTTGTTGAGCTGTTTAGCTTTCATAGGATCATCGTTGTTGATGTAACGGAAATGTTCGGGAGAAAAGTTGGGAATTCCTTTAAAATTAAGTGCCTCTCCTTCGGTAAGGGTATCGCCTATTTTAAAATTTCCGGTATCGTGTAACCCCACAATATCTCCCGGATAAGAAGTATCTACAATTGCTTTTTTGTTGGCAAAAAAAGCATTAGGGCTACTAAATTTGAGTTTTTTTTGCTGTCTTACGTGTAAATAATAGGTATTGCGTTCAAATTTTCCGGAAACAATTTTCACAAAAGCCAATCGATCACGGTGTCTGGGATCCATATTAGCATGAATTTTAAAAACAAACCCGGTAAATTTTTCTTCCTCCGGCTTTACAATACGTATATCTCCTTCCTTAGGCAGAGGAGGGGGCGCAATTTCAATAAAACAATCTAATAATTCTCTAACCCCAAAATTGTGTAATGCCGATCCAAAAAATACGGGTTGTAAGTTTCCGGCCACATAAGATTCTCGGTTAAATTTAGGGTAAACTCCTTCTACCAATTCAACTTCATCGCGAAGTTTTTGGGCAGCCTGTTCTCCAATTAATTCGGGTAATTCAGGCGTATTTAGGTCGTTTATCTCTAGAGTGTCATTAATGTCTTTTCGAGAATCTCCGGTAAATAAATTAATATTGTTTTCCCAGATATTGTAAATCCCTTTAAAGTCGTATCCCATTCCTATAGGAAAACTCAACGGAGTAACTTTTAAGTGTAATTTTTGTTCAATTTCGTCTAATAAATCAAAGGCATCTCTTCCTTCGCGATCAAGTTTATTAATAAACACAATCATAGGAATGTTGCGCATGCGACAGACTTCTACCAGCTTTTCGGTTTGTTCTTCTACTCCTTTGGCCACATCAATAACCACAATTACGCTATCTACAGCGGTTAATGTTCGAAAAGTATCTTCCGCAAAATCTTTGTGTCCAGGCGTATCTAGAATATTTATTTTGATGTTTTTATAATTAAAACTCAACACCGATGTGGCTACAGAAATTCCCCGTTGGCGCTCAATTTCCATAAAATCGCTCGTAGCTCCTTTCTTGATTTTATTAGATTTTACGGCTCCGGCTTCTTGAATAGCTCCTCCAAAAAGCAATAACTTTTCAGTTAGTGTTGTCTTTCCGGCGTCGGGGTGAGAAACAATTCCAAAGGTGCGTCGTCTGTTAATTTCTTCATTTAATTTCATGGGCGCAAAGATATTGTTTTTCGGCACGGGGTCAAATGGTTTTTACCCGGATTTATGGGTGCAAATTTTTTTGTAAAAAAGGGTATTTACATGTATAAAGTAAGGTTTATAGTAAATAAAATTTGTTTTTTGGCCAGCCTGTGTGGAGAAATAGAATATCCGTATATTTGTCAAAATTGAAAAAATAGCTATGCATTACAAACGCATTTTATTAAAACTATCTGGTGAGGCCTTAATGGGAGACCGAAAATACGGAATAGACCCCAAACGTTTGGCAGAATATGCCCAAGATATAAAGTCGGTAGCAGATAAGGGTGTAGAAATAGCTATTGTAATTGGAGGAGGAAATATTTTTAGAGGGGTAGCCGGAGCCAGTAAAGGAATGGATAGAGTGCAAGCAGACAGTATGGGTATGTTGGCCACCGTTATTAATGGGCTGGCTTTGCAAAGCGCTTGTGAAAATGCAGGAATAGAGACGCGTTTACAATCGGCCGTTGAAATAGATGAATTGGCTGAACCCTTTATTCGCCGAAAAGCTTTGCGGCATTTAGAAAAAGGCCGCGTAGTTATCTTTGGTGGCGGTACCGGAAACCCTTATTTTACGACAGATTCAGCCGCTGTTTTACGGGCTATTGAAATTAAAGCTGATGTTATTTTAAAAGGAACTCGGGTAGATGGTATTTATACGGCTGATCCTGAAAAAGATGACAACGCTACGAAGTTTGATTTTATAAGTTTTGATGAAGTGTTGCGTAAAGGATTAAAAGTAATGGATACCACCGCTTTTACCCTTAGCCAAGAAAATGAATTACCCATTATTGTCTTTGATATGAATAAACCGGGCAACTTGCTAAAAGTAGTTTCCGGAGAAAAAATAGGAACAACCGTAAAGTGTTAACCGTTAACAAACGATAAAAATCGTGAATTATGGATGAAGAGATTCAATTTATATTAGAAAGTACAGAAGAGGCTATGAATGATGCGTTGATTTTCCTAGAAAAACAATTGGGAAATATTCGTGCCGGGAAAGCCAGTCCACGTATGGTAAGCACGGTAAAAGTAGAATATTACGGAGCACAAACCCCCCTAAGTCAAGTAGGAAACGTTACTGCTTTAGATGCCCGTACGCTAACGATACGTCCGTTTGAAAAATCGTTAATTCCGGAAATAGAAAAAGCCATACAAATGGCCAATTTGGGGTTTAATCCGTCTAACAACGGGGAAAGTGTCATTATTAATATACCTACACTTACAGAAGAGCGCCGCATAGAACTTACTAAACAAGCTAAAGCCGAGGCCGAAGATGCTAAAGTAGGGGTGCGTAACGAACGTAAAAATGCCAATAATAGTTTAAAAAAATTGGACATTTCTGAAGATTTGCAACGCAATACAGAAGATGATATTCAGGAGTTAACCAATAAATACATCGCTAAAATTGATGAAATTTTAGCGGTAAAAGAAGAAGAAATTATGAAGGTCTGACTCCTTTGTTATTTAATAAAACGATTAAAAGTGGGTTATGAGACTCACTTTTTTATACGGCATTACCCATAAATTTCTTGCGCTACTCGAAACGTATTGGCGTGCGCTTCTACAATGTGTTTAATTTCTTTAGAATAACCCCCACCCATACTACATTCTACCGGAATTTCGTGTTGTGCACAAGCTGCAAATACCATTCTGTCTCGCTCTCTACATCCGGCTATGGTGCAGCTCAACCGCCCCAGCTTGTCGGTTGCCAGAATATCTACTCCGCTTTGATAAAAAATAAAATCGGGTTTTACGCGGTCAATCAGTTTGGGTAAAATTTGTTGAAGGGTTTGTAAATAAACAGCATCGGTAGTTTGGTCTTCCAATTCAATATCTAAATCCGATTTTTCTTTGTGAAACGGATAGTTCTTTTTACCATGCATAGAAAAGGTAAAAACGCTGTTGTCTCCTTCAAAAATTGAGGCAGTTCCGTTTCCTTGGTGTACGTCTAAATCAACAATCAAGATTTTCTTTGCCCAATTTTTATGTTGAAGATAGCGAGCAGCAATGGCTTGATCGTGCAGTAAACAAAAGCCTTCCCCGTGGTCTGCATACGCGTGATGTGTTCCTCCTGAAATAGTCATTCCAACTCCATTGGTTAAGGCATATTCGGCGGCTTTCATCGTACCATCAGCAATGACTCGTTCTCTATTAATGAGCGCTTCTGAAAGCGGAAAACCAATTTTTCGAATGGCTTTTCTATCTAAAGTCAGGTTGCACAACGCATCAAAATAAGAACGTTTATGAACGGCTAAGATAGGAGCATTATCGGGTATTTCAGGCTGAAAAAAATTAGCAGGTTCTACAGTACCTTCTATCAATAATTGTTGAGGTAGAAGCCCATATTTTTCCATCGGAAAACGATGATTTGGGGGTAAAGAGAGTTCAAAAAAAGGGTGATTGGCAATTTTAAGCATTAGGCAAAGAGTTGTGCAAGCACTTCAAGAGATTGGGGTTGCCGAAATCCTTGAAGCTGTATTTCGTAATACGATAAAATAAAGACTAAAAATTTTTGGCGATCTTCTTGTTGTAATCTTAATTGCTTAATTTCTGCATCATTGGCTTGTAAGAGGGTTTTAAGAAGGACGCAATTTTTTCCGCTAACAGAATAATTATCGGTTTCTTCTGCCTCAAATTGACCTTGTTGCAAATTGAAGTAAGGAAGGTCTTCTTGTTCAACCTGTGGATAGATTCCCAAATATTTGGTAAAATCTACTAGAAACTGTAAATGAAAATTAGCAGTGTTTTCTTCTGTTTCTAGCCGTTGAATGGCTTGTTCAAAAAAAGCAAATAAAGGTTCGTTTTGCTCTTCTTCTTGTACGGCATTTCGAATCACTTCAGTTAAAAAAATGGCGATAGAAGACTTTTGTATTTGTGTACGAATAGAAGGATTGATGGCGGTTAGTTTGGCTTCTTTCAGGTATTCTAATCGACCAATATTTTTGTGCATTGCTACAATTTCTAACATACTAAGTGGTTGAAACATAGCAGACTTTATCTTTCCCTTTTTTGTTTTTAATACGCCGCGTAGCAGATATGATTTTAGTCCGTCTGTGGCGGTGTAGAGTCGCACAATTAAATCGGCTTCAGAATAGCGGTGACTGTTTAGCGCAATGGCTTTTGTTTTTACGATCATTAGCGAATAATCATTATTTTAATTACTTTGGTGTGTTGTTGGTCGTCAGAAGTTACCATAACAAAATAAACACCGGAAGCTACTTTATAGCGCCCAAAGGCAGTGGTGTTCCATTGAATACTCCCGCCTTCGGCTATTTTTTCATAAACTAGATTGCCTTCAATATCTGTAATTTTTACGTCGGCATTTTCCATCAGTCCGTCTATGGTTACCACCCCGTGATAAGCTGGCCGAACGGGGTTGGGATAAGCGCGTAGTTTAGACAAATCTTGTGCAGCATCGGTGGCTTTTCCCCTATAGACAACTAACCCTCTTTGCGTGGCAATGTACACTTTTCCGGTGGTGCCTTCTATTTTTATTTCGTTGATAGTGTTTGAGGGAAGAGGGGAGTTGTCTGTGGTAAAATGTAGTAACGTTTTTTGCCCATCGGCAGCGATGTAATACACCCCTGATAAAGAGCCAATCCATTTATTATTGTTACCATCAACAGCAATATCGGTAATACTTAACCCGGCAAATAATTCTTGTGCAACGCCATTTTTGTCTAGAAAAACAATATTATCAGCGTGGGCATTTGGATTGGTAAAAATCTGTGTAGGATTGTACAGCACGCGTAATCCTTGGCGGGCAGCAATCCACAGTGTATGATTGTGGTCTATGGCCAAACTGCTTATATAATTATTGGGCAGATTGCCTTGTCCTTTCCCCCCTTTTAGTTTGGCAAATTGTTGGGTAGAGTTATCATACCCCACAACACCTTCTTCATAAGTGGCTAGATAAATATTACCGGATCGGTCTCGAACAATATCGCCATATCCTAAATTATGTGCGGAATTTTGCATTATCCCGCTTACATCATAGGTAACAAAATCATTAGTTCCACCTTGGGCTGGAAGTTTAAGTAATCCAAATTTGCTGGTAGCATTTCCCATCCATAAAGCGCCTTGTGGGTCAAACAACAAAGGCCCTAGTCTGATAGCGTCGTTACTTTCATTGGGGTTAGAAGATTTTGCTTTCTGTAAAACGGTACTGTTGGCAGGGGTGTAAAAATTTTGAACTTGGTTGGCGTTTAATTCAAGCAACCCGTCGTGATACGAAGAAACGAAGGCTTGTTCCGGTTTTTGTGGGTTGATGATGATATCAAAAAGTGATCGAGCCTTGTTAGGCAGGCCTTTCTGTGAGAGTTCTTGTGAAAGAATATTATAGGGAATATTTATCCATTGCCCTTGTGTGTAATGACTAATTCCGGTTTTATGGAGTCCATTTGGGGCGTAAGGATTATAGAACAAATTGTACGTTCCATAAATTGCCCAAAGATGGTGGCTAGCTATGTCAAAAGCGTATATGTTATTGTGTAAGGGACCATTGGGACTGAGGTACTGAATGGCGGAAACATTGTTTAAAGTAGCTTTTATAAGTCCGAGTTTTTGGTCACCTATAAATAATTGCTCGTTGTATGCTAAAGCTGTTGTGAAATGTGGTTGATATTGCGTGATAGAAAAAGGAGTAACCAGTATTAAATTCTTCTTGTAAACCTGTACTTTGTTAGAAAAAGTTACGGTTAAATATTTCCCAGCTGTTTTCATATCCTGAACAGTATTTGTAAAGGATAGGGCAGGGGTTAGACTGTTTCCTTGCTGTAGTTTTTGAAGGGTTTTTCCCTGCAAAGCATATACATTGTTTTGAAAAGACACGATGGCAGCAAAATTGCCACTACCTATTTGCTGCCACGAATGGTAGTTAACGAGATTTGGATTGCTCAAAGCGGCATATTTTAGTCCTTCACCTTGCGTAGCCGCATAAATTTTTTGGTTAAAAACAGTCAGTGCATTTACGGCCAATTTTCCGCCATTGTTTCCGATATAGTACGTATCACCAAATTCTAAATTGTCTAGCCTAAATACAGAAATTCCATAATTGGTTGCGATGAACAACCGATTTCCTTGAATATAAAAATTGTTTATTTTTCGCTGTTTGGGGGTCAGAGTGGGCTTTTGTATAATATCGACAAAAGTTTTGACGGTCTTTTTGTCTAAGTTGTATAACTGAAGCAGCCCATTTACGTATCCAATAATGAGCGTATGATGGGAATTATTATAAGCAAGAGCTGAAATATTTTCTCCGGAAAGACCGTTTAAGGTGGTTATTTTTTGTTGTGCAAGACTGTTTATGTCGGTAACAAAAATGGCATTTTCTGCTGCCGTATAAATTTTTTGTGGGCCATAGGCTAGGTCTTCTATATGGTAGAAGGAAAAGAAACCTTCCCAATTGTCGGTATAATTTTGGGCAGAGATTCCCCAGGATAGGATAAAAAAAAGAAAAATACATGCTTTTTTCATAAACTAGGTGCTTCAATTAAAGCCTTATAGAATGTTTCTTCGTTTATATAATAAACCATCCTATCCTGCGGTTCTGTCTGTGTATTTTAGCCTAAGGCTTGCGCTAAATCGGCAATTAGATCCTCTTCGTCTTCTATACCTACACTTAGCCGAACAAGCGAGTCTTTAACACCTACTTTTTCGCGTTCTTCTTTAGGAATAGCGGCATGCGTCATACTGGCCGGGTGACCTGCTAAAGATTCTACGCCACCCAATGATTCAGCAAGGGTAAAAACTCTTAGTTTTTCAACAAAGGCAAGGGTGTCTTCAAGAGAATCGCTTTTGGTGGTAAAAGATAACATACCTCCAAAGTCGCGCATTTGTTTTTTAGCAATGGCATGATTGGGGTGGCTTTCTAGCCCCGGCCAATTTACGTTGGCTACTTTTGGATGTTGGTTGAGAAACTCGGCTACGGCTCGACCGTTTTCGCAATGGCGTTGCATGCGCACGTGTAGTGTTTTAATGCCACGCAATACGAGATAGCTATCTTGTGGGCCGGCTATGGCACCACTTGAGTTTTGAATAAAATATAGTCGATCGGCCAATTCTTTGTTGTTTAGCGCTAACACACCCATCACCACATCACTATGTCCCCCTAAATATTTGGTAGCGCTGTGCATAACGATGTCGGCTCCTAGATTTAATGGATTTTGTAAATAAGGAGAAGCAAAAGTATTGTCTACAACTAATATAATATTTTTTTGTTTAGCTATTTGTGAAATAGCTTCAATGTCTATGATGCCCATCATAGGGTTGGTAGGTGTTTCTACCCATATCAGCTTGGTCTTATCAGTAATTTTCGCTTCAATTGTAGAAGCATCTTGCATACCTACGAAGTTGAATTTTAATCCAAAACCTTCAAAAACTTTGGTAAATAAGCGATAGGTTCCACCATATAAATCATTGGTAGAAAGCACTTCATCACCTGATTTTAATAATTTTAAGACGGCATCAATAGCAGCTAATCCCGATCCGAAAGCCAATCCATAGGTACCGTTTTCTATGCTGGCAACAGCTTTTTCTAAGGCGTTTCTAGTAGGATTTCCGGTACGCGAATATTCATAGCCTTTATGTTGACCGGGAGAGGCTTGTGCGTAGGTTGAGGTTTGATAAATAGGAGGCATAACAGCGCCGTATGCGGGGTCTGTATTTTCTTGTCCGCCGTGTATAGTTTTGGTATTAAATTTCATGAGTTTACTTTTTAATTCTATACAAATGTAAGTTTCCGTAAGGGCATAAACAAAATAGTTTTTATCTTTATCGACACTAAACCTTTCTATGATGAAAAAATATATATTCTTGCTCTTTTTGAGCACCTTATTTGTTAGTTGTAAACAAAATAAGCAGCAGAAAAAAAATCAGGTAGCGGATAAAGTTGATTATAAGATAATCACGTTAGATTCTACCAATTTAGCGGCTTGTAAAAATGGCAATTGTCCGGATGTGGCGGTGAGTTATATAAAATTTGAAGGAAATTCAGATCGAGTAAAAGCCATCAATGCTAAAAATGAAGCAGAATTAACCCAATTATTTGCCAGCACAGAAGAAACACCTAGTTATAAAAATTTACCAGCAGCGGTAAACGGATTTATAAATGATTATTTTCAGTTTAAACAAGAATACCCTAGGTCGGCGGCCTCTTATGAAGCTAAAGTAGAGCAGACCCTAAAGAGTCAGGATAGTCGAAGTATTGTTGTCAAAACTTCTTTTTATTTGTTTACCGGAGGAGCTCACGGCTATGGCGGGGTTCGTTTCTTTAATTTTGATGCCCAAACCGGTAAGTATTTAACGCATAAAGATTTGATTTCAGACCTTCCGGCGTTTACAAAATTTGTAGAGAAAAAATTTAGACAACGTTATAAAGTAGCTCCGGATGCTGATTTAAACGCGCAAGGATTTTTCTTTGAAAACGGAAAATTTGCTTTGCCTAAAAATATAGCAGTCCTCCCCAAAGCCGTTATTCTGTTGTATAATCCTTATGAGGCGGCTAGTTATGCACAAGGGCAATTGCGTTTTGTTTTTCCGAGAAAAATGGTAGAGCAGTGGCTAGCCTATTAAGCTAAAAATCTAATTACGAGAACTCAAACGAAATCCTATTCAAAAATATTTTGCACATATGAGTTGACACAGCATTTTTTTTCAATTTTACTTGCATAATTCATTTTATTTTTAAAATCTTTGTACACGA
>CAZOGC010000015.1:0-67002 GCA_964579505.1 uncultured Flavobacteriaceae bacterium
TTTAATTGAAATTGCCGTAAATTTGCAAACTTTTAAAAATGGTTTGCTATGGCAGATATTAGAAATATTGCAATTATTGCGCACGTTGACCACGGAAAAACGACACTTGTTGATAAAATCATGCATTATTGTCGAGTTTTTCGCGATAATGAAGACGTAAAGGATCTTGTTTTAGATAGTAACGATCTGGAGCGTGAGCGCGGAATTACCATTACTTCAAAAAACGTAGCGGTTACCTATAAAGACACTAAAATTAATATAATAGACACCCCCGGGCACGCTGATTTTGGCGGAGAGGTAGAGCGAGTACTCAATATGGCTGATGGTGTCTTACTATTGGTAGATGCTTTTGAGGGACCGATGCCGCAAACCAGATTTGTATTGCACAAAGCCATCGACTTAGGTTTGAAACCTTGTGTGGTTATTAATAAGGTAGATAAACCTAACTGTACTCCTGAAGAAGTAAACGAAAAGGTTTTTGATTTGATGTTTGAATTGGGAGCAGAAGAGTGGCAGTTAGATTATCCGGTGGTGTACGGATCCGCTAAACATGGCTGGATGAGCAAAGATTGGAGAAAACCTACAGACAATATAGCGCCACTATTAGATATGGTGTTGAACGAGATACCGGCTCCTAAAGTAGCAGAAGGCTCATCGCAGCTGTTGATTACCTCGTTAGATTATTCTTCTTATACCGGACGAATTGCCATTGGTCGTTTGCACCGCGGACATTTAAAAGAAAATATGCCGGTTGCTTTGGTAAAGCGAGAAGGAGCTATTGTAAAAACACGCATTAAAGAATTGTATCTTTTTGAAGGTATGGGACGCCGTAAAGTGACCGAAGTACAACCCGGCGATATCTGCGCTATTGTGGGGTTAGAAGGTTTTGAAATAGGTGATACCGTAGCCGATGTAGAAAACCCGGAAGGAATGAAAACCATTGCCATAGACGAACCAACTATGAGCATGTTGTTTACCATTAACGATTCACCTTTTTTTGGAAAAGACGGGAAATACGTAACCTCTCGCCATATAAAAGACAGATTAGACCAAGAATTAGAGCGTAATTTGGCGCTGCGGGTAGAAGAAGCCGGTGGTCCGGATAGGTTTAATGTCTTTGGGCGTGGTATTATGCACTTAGCAGTGTTGATTGAAACCATGCGGCGTGAAGGATATGAGCTTCAAATTGGGCAACCACAGGTTATTATTAAAGAGATTGATGGCGTAAAATGCGAACCGGTAGAAGAACTTACGGTAGATTTACCGGAAGATTTATCGGGAAAAGCAGTAGAATTAGTGAGTCAGCGAAAAGGTGATTTGCTCAACATGGAAGCTCACGGAAACCGTATGACATGCGAGTTTATGATTCCGTCAAGAGGAATTATAGGTTTGCGTAATCAACTGCTTACGGCTACTGCCGGAGAGGCTATTATGGCGCATAGATTTAAAGAATTTCAACCCTTAAAAGAGGGGATTCCCGGGCGTTTAAACGGCTCTTTGGTTTCTATGGAAAACGGAAAAGCGATTCCTTATTCTATTGATAAACTACAAGATCGCGGTAAGTTTTTTGTAGACCCGGGAGAAGATATTTACGAAGGTCAAATTGTAGGACAGAACACCCGTCCGGACGACATTAATGTTAATATTACGAAGACCAAGAAGATGACTAACGTACGGGCTTCGGGGTCTGACGATAAAGCTAAAATTGTGCCGGCAATTAAATTTAGTTTAGAAGAAGCCTTAGAATATATTCAAAAAGATGAGTATGTAGAGGTGACTCCAAATCATTTGCGATTGCGTAAAATATATTTAAAAGAGTTTGAACGCCGTCGTCACAGAAATGCGTAGTATATTGCGTTGCCTATAAATATAAAATCGTTTCAAATGAAAAAAAATGCATTCCGCTTTGGGGCCGTTGTTATGGCAATTTTGTGCACTTCTTTTGTCTTTGCACAGTCTAGCACACTTCGTTATACGGCGCACAATAAGGGTAAGTTTTTTGTGTATTGGGGATGGAACAGAGGGTATTATAGCCACTCAGATATCCATTTTCAAGGAAAAGATTACGACTTTACGATTTATAACGCTAAGGCACACGACAAACAAAGCAGTTTTTCATACCACAATTATTTTCAACCTGATCGGGTAACCATTCCGCAGACAGATGTACGAATAGGTTATTTTATTACCGACCATTACAATGTTTCATTGGGAATAGACCATATGAAATACGTGATGACTTCTGGGCAAAATGCGCGGGTTAATGGGTATATTGACGTTGCGAGCGGTAGCCCATATAACGGTGATTACCATAACCAAATGACGTATATAGATGATAATTTTTTACATTTAGAACATACCGATGGGCTAAATTATATAAATGTACAAGTTGCACGATACGACGATTTAGGTACGCTGTTGGGCGGTAAGTGGAACACCGATATATTTCAGCTTAATTTGTATGAGGGGCTGGGAGCCGGGGTTTTAGTGCCTAAAACTAATGCTACTATTTTAAATCGCCCCAGACACGATAAGTTTCATCTTTCAGGATATGGTATATCGGCAATGCAAGGGCTTAACTTTACCTTTTTTAAACACTATTTCTTTCAGGTAGAGTTAAAAGAGGGCTATATTAACATGCCTGATATTCGCACTACCTATTCATCTTCAGACAAAGCTTCACAACACTTTTTCTTTTTAGAGCCCACTATTATGTTTGGCGGTATTTTTAGATTATAATACGCAACGGCTTAAAAGGGTGGTTTATGAATAGATTGGCAAGTCGTTTTTTGGTACGACTAGCGGCCTGACTTAGCAATCTAGAATTGACGGAATAAGTTGTGTATGATTTTGCGCGTTAGCATCTTATTCGTTTAATGTGTTTTCCAATGTTTGTTTAAATTCGTTTTCGTTGCTGTAATTGTAAAAGGGGACGGCTGTTATTCTGTAAGTGTCCGTATGTATTTTTATCGTCTTTTTATCTTGTCTAATCTCGTTTAAAAATTCTTCTTTCCATTTGTCGTGTGCAATCAAATGTTTTCCTTTTGGTTCTATGAAAACTTGGAAAGTCACATTCTTGTCGGCTCTTTGTTTGCAAAACAGTAAAAAATCGGGTTCAAACCTTCTTCCCAACTTATCGTAAATTTTCACTTCCCGCTCATTTCGGATGAGATAGATGTTTTCAAATTTTTGGTTTAAACTTTCAAACCGTCTGGAAAATAGTTCCACAAATTTCTTTTCTTCGCTTGTTCCATAATTTGCATTGTAAACATACCAAGGCTCATTGGCAACTAAATCTTCTTGTCCGTCTGCTCGTTCATCATATTTGTTTACACGAATTTTCTTATCCTTGAAAACTTTATGAACATAATCTGAAATAAAATTTGAGCCTTCATATTCGGTTGAATTGTTTTTTATGTCGGCTTCAATATCTTTTAAAAGACCTGTCAAGGCTTGAAGGTAATCGAAATGGGTTATGGCTTTCAAACGTTTTGGCGTTCCGCGAAAAGTGATTTCCAAGCTTGATAAATAGTCTTCACTTTCAATAAAATTGGCAATTGAACCAACGTTTGGAAAATAACGTGATAAATTCTCAAAATAGTAAAACGGATTTTGGCTCAACGCAAAACGAATCGTGTGTTTTGGGATTTCGGTCAGTTTTACATCTTTTGATTTAATGACATCGGAATCTGAAACCGTGGGTTCCAATTCAAATTCTATGGCATTTGACATTCTGCCAACTCCCGAGGAAAGTGTATGCTTGTAATTGGTTTTTGTCACGCCCAAATCGGCGAAGGATTTTATGTTGTCAAAATTTTTAGGTTCTTTTTTGTTGTAAAAAACTTGTCCTTCTTTGTAAAAATCGGTTTTCTTGAATTCAAGTTTTAGATTAAGCTGTTTGGTTTCCAAATTTTCGTCATCTTCATAAATACCCGATTCCACAAGGGCTTTTTTCAATTCCGAAATATATTTGCTGTCTTCTTTGGTGTGGTAATACAATTCTTCCAAAGTTTTCAAGTCATTGGAAATATCATCATCGTATTTTCGGGTGTATTTATCCTGTCCGTTTTCCAAGGTAAACGGATAATACCGTGCGCCACGACCGATTAACTGCGCTTCGGAAAGTGTGGTTTTTCCGGGTTTTCCCGCTCTGCCGTCCCGTCCTTCGTATAAACGTACAATATCGAACAAATTCAAAACGTCCCAACCTTCATTGAGTTTTTGGACGGCAAAAACGGCTCTAATCGGGTTGTTTTCATCTTCCAAGGTGTTGAGCAAAATTTGGTTTTTCTCTGCTTCTTCGTCATTGTTGGCGCTTAAACAATTTTCTTCCTTGAAATTGTTCTGTATGCGTTTTACGATTTCGTTTAACGAAATACCCTTTTTCTCGAAGAATTTAAACGCCTTTTGAACGATGGGAACGGTGGATGTTTTTTTGATTTTATCAATCATCGCCACCGAAAAATCATCAATTAGTTTGTGAAAATCGGCTTTGTTTTGCTCCGATTCTTTGATGGTCCTTTTGGCTTTGAACAAGATTACAGGCTTCAAATTGATGTTGTTTGACGTCGCCAATTCTTGGCGGTATAAATTTAAAATCAAGGCTTGGATAATTCTTTCTTGCTCATCGTACAAGGAACGGATGAGATTGATTTCCTTGGAATATTTGTCGATACGAAACTGGGCAAGGTCGTATTTGTAAATAACCTTGTTTTGGTATTTTTTTACGATTTTTTCGCTGTCATAATCCAAGGTGGCGGTAAATTCCAAAAGAATATTATCCAAGTTTTGATTGAGAATTTCCAAAACTGTTCCTTCCCAACTGCCGAATAATTTACCGTTCCCGTTTTTAGTTCCACTGCTCAAATGGTGGGCTTCGTCCGCAATAAGCGCAATTTTCTTGTCTTTAAAATCTTCGTAGGTAAGGCTGTTTTCCTTGGTATTGTTCAGGTCGATGTGCAGTTGCTGAATCGTGGTAAACTTGATGTTTATATTTTCATTGTCAGCTTCTTCAAAATTATCGACCGCTTTGATTAAAACTTCCTTGCCGTCAATAACGATTTTGTCTTTGAATAGATATTTCGAAGCCTGTTCGTTCAAAAAATTGTCCTTTGTTTTCTGAACAATGTTGTTGCTGTTCACAAAAAACAGAAAATTGCGGTAGCCTTTTTCGTAAAGGTAAAGCATCAAACCTGCCATTACCAAGGTTTTACCGCTTCCGGTTGCCATATTGTAAAGCAAATGCAAGGGTTTGTAGGGTTTGCCTTCAAAATCTTCCGAATAGCAAAGAATAAAGCGTTGAAAAGCTTCGGTTTGGTAGGGGCGTGGCTCGTATTTTAGGTTATCGCCAATGTTGTTGGGAACGATTGTTTGTTCAAGTGTTCGTTTACCAAATTCCTGTAATAAAGTGTCGTATAAATAGGCCATTTCTTTATTGTTTCTTGATTTGGTAAAAGTCTTGGGTTACTTTCTTTTCTTCGTCCGTACATTCAAATTCGGTATCGTTGAGCGAAGAAAGGTTAACGTACAACTGGTTTTTGTCCAACAACTCGCAAAGATGTTGTTTTTGTTCTTCGAGCGAAAGCTGTTTAAAATCTTCAATATGTTCTTCTTGTTTTTTTATATTTACGTTGTAATTCAAAAAGGATTTGGCTTTCATTTGTTGCCAAATTTTCAAGAGCGCGGTTGCTGAGCTTGCCGAAGCAATTTGCTCTATAAAAGTTTGGTTGTATTTTTTAAGCTCAAAATAGGTAAAAGAACCACCGCCTTGCCAATTGACGGATTTGGAAATACCGCCTTGTTCGCCTTCAATTACTTTTTTCAAGCGTTCAACAGCTACGGTTTCAATATAATCCATTTGCTCTATGCCTATGTATTGTCGATTCATTTTGTGGGCAACCGCAGCTGTTGTTCCACTACCAATATGAAAATCTAAAACTATATCACTTTCAGAAGAACCTATAGTTACAATTTGCTTAATTAAGTATTCAGATTTGGGGTAAGCAAATATTTTCTTATTAAATAAGGACTGTAATTCTTCAGTACCACGTCTATTACTGTAACTTGTTTCGTTCCAAATAGTCCTTGGTAATTTTTTTCCAAGTCGCATTTTTTGCGCTACACGATATTCCCCATTATTCATTTTCTGACCTACAATGTCAATATTGAGATTATTTTGTGCTTTTTCTTTTCCCCATCGCCAAACAAACTGGGTTCCATCTTTTTTGGATAAGGGTGGAAAGATTTCGACTGTGTCTTTATCTTTTTCTAAGGTTAAATTGTAATACCCTTCGTCATTAGGAAAAATTGACGCATAAAACGGATAATACAGGTTTGGACGATTCCCCTTATGAAAATTACTATTACTATTAAAAAGCGGGTGTAAATAATAACGTCCAAATTTATCTTCTTTGTTGTATTTTGAAGTATCCTTTATCTCAACCTTATTTAATTTAGTTGACGAATTATTCTTACTAAATATGTGAATATACTCCTGATTTTGAGCAAAAAACCCATAATCTCGCCCATTAGGCGTAGCATTAGTAATTAAAGTTGCTTGAAAATTAAATGTGTTAAAGACATCATCCATCAGTATTTTTAAATAGGATTGCTCATTGTCGTCACAATGAACCATTATTACACCATCTTTACGTAATAGTTCCTTTGCAATAGATAACCTATTTTTCATAAATGTCAACCAAGTAGAATGATTAAAGCTGTCATTATACTTAAATCCATCATTTCCTGTATTGTACGGTGGGTCGATATAAATCAGTTTTACCTTTCCGGCAAACTCTTTTTTTAGGGAATGTAAAGCCAACAGGTTGTTGCCTTTGATAATTAGGTTATCGGTAATGGTATCTTCGGGCAGACTTCGTTTTTTGTTCAGTTCTGCGTCTCGGGTAAATAGAGATTCTGAATCAAGTTCAGAATGACAGAGTGGGTGTTCGCTTGCTTGTGTTGTGCCTGCCGAAATATCAAACCTTTTGGCATTGGTCAACACTTTGGGTTCGAGCAATTGGGTAATTTCGTCTTGCGCCAAAATCTCGTTGAAGAAAATTTCTTCCCGTTTGTCTTCTTCACGGCTTTGTCCACCTTCCAAAATACAATCCTTGAACGGCCAAACCAAAGCTGTTTCATTGCGTTGTTTGAGGTATTTTCCGTCAATCGTCAGTCCTACTTTGTTTTTATACTTCGTATAGCTGTCGTTTAGGTAATTTTTTTGTTCCAAAAAGCGGGCAAACAGGTTTTGGTTGAAAATCGTTACGTCCTCTCCTTTTGATAGGCTCAGGGTTCGGAAGAATTTGGCTTTTAGTTCTTCGTTATCGAGCAAGAGTTCAATCAGTTCTTCATCAAAGTTTTGTGCCTTATTCAGTACCACCCATTTTTTCAGTTCCCCATTGTCGGTCACGAAGTTGGGTTCTTTTTTAAGTTGGGATTCCAGTTCTTGGTATAATTTCATTGAATACAGAGTTTTAGCATTCACTTTACGATACCCAAAAAATACGTGGGCTAATCCCTAATACTTGCAATCGAGGTTCTTGCAAAACCTACTGTACAAAGCAAAAAGGAACGCCCACGCTTTAACGCAGGCGTTTCCACTTTTACTTCCCTGTACAGTTGAAAAAATTGCAAGATTTCGATTGCAGGAAATTTTAAAGCGAAACGCTATATTTTATATGTTGTTAATTCTTCTTATTTTATCATAAACATCAATTATTGGTTTCAAATATACTGTTTTTGGAGCGTTGACTAACAAAATAGTCTTCTCATATTTTTTTGTGTTTGGCTTTAATCTCACACGTGCGGGATTAAAGTTTAAACCTGCTAGACAGGCGAGTTACATAAAATCGTTGTTAGCAGCCGTTTTTAGTTCTTTAGTTTTAGTTCTATTTCTTTGGCGTCTTCTAAACGCTCGGGTAAATCATCTGTATAGTGTGCTATATATCTTTGAATAGCTTTTAATCCTGTTTTTCTTTTTACATTACTTTCTAAAGCTACTTTTGCAATCCACCAATCAAAACGGGAAGAGAATTTGGTCTTTTTCTTTTTCCATTTTTGTGCAAATTCAATAGCTCTTTTTGGTTGGTTCATTTTTTTATAAAGAAGTTGTATAGGCCTTCTAAAATAGAAAAAGTTATCGCTATAGCCTACTTCTAGGTTTTTTTCCCAAGAAGTCAAGGCTTTTTCATAGCTTCCCAATCTTTCGTAATCCTGAGCATAACTACCATAAAATGTGTTTTGTATACCTAAATGCTCAATTTCAAATTTTTGTATTCTTTCAAGCTGTTTATCATTTTTAACGGCAAGTTTTATGGTGCCTAAATCATTTCTAGTTACGTGAAATGTGCCATAAATTGATTTTATTTTTTTTGCATATTGTTTTAAAAATTCTAAAGGTTTTACTTTATGATTGATTAGAGAATCTATAAGATTTTGATTCCAATCGCTCAAATGATCATATTTTGAAAACACAAAAGAAATACCGTTATGAAGTCCTTCTCCTGCAACTCCTTGATGATTTGCGTCGTATAGTACTTGGCGAAAAATTAAGTTGGAGTTTTGATTGAGTGCAAACAAACTATCAAGCTTCATTCCTGTATGTAACCTTGATGTTGCATCTCTTTTTCCCGAAGCAACAAAATAAAAAATAGATTTCTTATGAGGTTGCTGTGTAAAATTTATAAATTCTTTCATTTGGTTTCCTACATACCGCTGACTTAAAGCTATAAAACCCCTGAAAGGTTGGTCTTTTTGAGTTAAAACTTTGCCGCAAAAAGTAGCCCCATCAGAATGACCAATTAAAACATTAAACCCCGAGGTGGAATATCTTGAATTGATTTTAGGAACGAGCTCTCGAGTTATATAGTTGTAAAACTTTGAGCCACTTTCGTTAAATTCACCGGTATCCCAATTAAACCCCAAATCTTTGTTTCGAAATTTTTCGTGAATACCGACTACAATGGAATTTGGTATGACTCCAAAATCTGTTAAAACAGCAGTTTCGAGCATTGTTGGATAAAACATCCAATTGGCGTCTAAGGTATAAATTACCGGATATTTTTGATCTTTAGAATAGTCTTTTGGTAAGTAAATATTTATAATTCTGTAATCTTGAAGATTTGAAGAATAGATAGAATCTACCGTGTATTTATAGGTTAATGTGTCAATATTGTTTTTTTGTGCAATAGCTGATGCGCTAATTATCAAGAATAAAATTAAAATTGATTTTTTCATTTATACGGAAGTTTCTAGATTGGTGAATTCAAGTTACAAACGCAACTTTTTCATTAAACAGTAGTTTATCCATCATTTCTTGAGGAGAAGCAAAGTTAAACCGTTTTAGGGATGGTTTTTTGTTTGCGTTTCCAATACCCGTAATAAAAAATATACGCATAGCAGATAATCAACAAAAAGAAGGCAAGTTTAAAACCTATGTTATCGGCTAAAAGTCCGTAGAGTGGCGGTATAACTGCCCCACCAACAATAGCGGTACAGAGCAATCCTGAAGCCAGTGGTTTTAGTTCGTGTACATCGTCTATAGACAAGGCAAAGATGGTGGGGAACATAATAGAGTTAAACAACCCAACGGCTAAGACGGTCCACATAGCTATAAACCCGCCGGTATTCATCGTAATTAACAACATAGCAATGGCACAAATTGCAAAGCAGCAGAGCACCAATGCCGGTTTAAATATTTTGGTGAGGTACGACCCAATAAATCGTCCAATCATAGCTCCTAGCCAATAAAAAGTGGCAAAAACCCCCACAATGGCGGCGCCGCTGCTAACTTTAATACCGGTGCTGAGTAATAACTCGGTTAATGAACGCATAAAGCTGTTTTGAAGGATGAGTTTATCGAGCCCCATGTTTAGAAAATAATTTACCAAATAGCTACCAATAGCCACTTCGGTGCCCACATAGAAGAAGAGTCCTACTACGCCAAGCATCAAGTTTCTGTGTTTAAACAAATCGCTGTATTTACCTTTTACTTTTTCGCCAATTACCTTGGGTAGATTGGTAAACATAAAGTACACGGCTATACATAAAATAAAGATGCCTAAATAAAGAAAAGGTTGTTGTACAGCTTCAGCCTCTTGGTTAAGGTATAGCTCTTTAGCGTGGGCGGTAAGTGCTTGAATTTCTTCTTTACTTTTTACGGCGCCACTTAAAATAAAGGCTGCTCCAAAAATAGGAGCCAGGGCAGTGCCTAACGAGTTAAAAGCCTGCGAGAGGTTTAGTCGGCTAGAGGCGCCTTCACTAGAGCCTAAAACGGTTACGTATGGGTTGGCGGCCACTTGCAAAACGGTGATTCCGGCGGCCAATACAAAATTAGCAAAGATAAAAATGCCGAATACGCGATAAGCAGCAGCCGGATAAAAGAGAAAACACCCTACGGCCATCGTACATAACCCCACTACAATTCCGTTTTTATAGCCAATCTTACTCAAGATAGAGCTAATGGGAATAGACAGCACAAAATAGGCAATAAAGAAAGAAAACTGTGCTAATCCGGCTTCAAAATAGCTTAGATCAAACAGTTTAATGAGATGCGGAATGAGTGAGTCAATTAATACAGTGGTAAATCCCCAGATAAAGAAGAGGATAGTAATAATGATAAATGCGGTGCGATTAGCGTTATTCTTTTTCATATAAAGTGATTTCGTCGGTAAAAATAAAGGCCTGCCCATTTGAAGGATATCCCGGATGCCATTTGGGCAAAGCGCCGGCTTTTACGGCATGAATTTTCACTGCTTTTACCGATTTATGAACCGGAAAAAACATGCGTTTTATTTTGTTGGGTTGTTTCTGTTTGATGTTGTGTAATTTGGTTTCGGCTAGTTTTTTAAAGGTTTTTCCATCCGTAGAATAATATACGGTTACGGATTTGGGAAGAAATATCCACGACCGCTGACTCTGTAAAAAACCGATGCTTAAACTATCCACATATTTTTTGTGTTTTAGTGTGACGGTAGCAATGACATCGTGGTCATCATATCCTTGCCAAGTACCCGATCTAAAATCTTTTCCTCCATAAAATCCATCAATAAGGGCATTGTTTCCGCCGGCCCCGTATTGAGTGTAGTATTTGGTGCCTAGTTGTATACTCAAATTAGGGTCCATTTTGGCAAAATTGGTAGTGTAAGTGGCACTTTTTTGGTTACCGCGCTGTGCATAGATGGTTACATGCGTTGATTTATGAAGGGTGATAGGATGTGTGTAAGGTTGAAAACTGCTATCATCTAATTTGTAATAAATAGTAGATTGTGGGTCTATGCTATTTAATACAATTTGTGTTTGGTCTTTAAAAGCCAGTTTGCCTTTTTCAATAAAAGGCACCGGTACAATTAAATGTTGTGTGATGGCTGTTTTAGGTACTGCGTTGTTTGTGGTTCCCCAAGCGGTAGGATGATCGGTCATTACAAAAGATAGTGTACCGCCATTCATAATATCTTGTTGAGTGATGTAGGTGTATGGATAAGGCTTACCATTTAATGTGGCAGATTGAATATAAAAGTTTTTGGCAGACACATTGGGTGCATTTACGGTAAACGTTTTTCCGTTTTCTAAGTGAATTTGTGCTTGTTTAAAATGAGGGGTACCAATAATATATTGATTAGAGCCGGGGGTAACCGGATAAAACCCAAGGGCGCTAAAGATATACCATGCGCTCATCTGCCCGCAGTCTTCATTTCCCGGAATACCATCAGGACTGTTTTTATATAACTGTGAAACAATTTGATGTACGTATTTTTGGGTTTTTGAAGGAGTGTTCACAAAATTGTACATATAGACAATTTGGTGTGAAGGTTCATTGCCTTGTACGTATTGTCCAATCAAGCCGGTAATATCAGGTTGCTCACGACCGGTAGTCTGAGTTTTTGCAGTAAACAGTGCATCGAGTTGTTTTTCAAAACTTTTTTTACCTCCATATAAATTAATCAATCCGTTAATGTCTTGGGGTACGTAAAAACTGTATTGCCAAGCGTTGGCTTCGGTATAATTAAAATTGACTTCATACGGGTTGAAAGGGCTATACCATGTATTTTCATACCGACCACGCATAAACCGGGTCTGTGGGTCAAATTCATTTTTGTAGTACTGAGCTCGCTGAATAAATTTTTGGTAGAGTTTGGTTTTTCCCATGGCTTTAGCCATTTGTGCAATGGTCCAATCGTCATAGGCATACTCAAGTGTTTTAGAAACTGATTCGCCTTCGTCTTCAACCGGAATAAATCCGTATTTTTTATAAGATTTTAGTCCATAACCGTCTTGCATAGCGGAGTGTACCATGGCTTCTAACGCGAGTTGGGTGTTGTAATTTCGAATACCTTTCATATAAGCATCGGCAATTACGGCCACTCCGTGATAGCCAATCATGCAGTGTGTGTAATTGGCGGCCAAATCCCAAATAGGCATAATTCCTCCTTCTTTATATTTCGCTATAAAAGTTTTGATGAAATCGGTTGTTCTTGCTTGGTCTATGATGGTGAATAGCGGGTGCTCTGCCCTAAAAGTATCCCATAAGGAGAAAACGGTGTAATAGTTAAAGTCTGCTTGATGTATTTTCATATCCATGCCGCGGTAGCGTCCATCTACATCTTGATAGAGGTTAGGGGCAATCATAGCGTGATAGAGTGCCGTATAAAAAACGACTTTATCGTCTTTGTTTTTATTCTTTACAACAATTTTATGCAAGGCTTTGTTCCATGTTTTTTTAGCTGCATCTTTAACTTGTGCAAAGGTTTTGCCACCTATTTCTGTTTCTAAATTTTTTTTAGCACCGGCAATATCAACCGGAGAGATACCCATTTTTACAATAACCGGTTTGTTTTGAGGGTTTTTAAATTTCATTACCAGCTTGGTGGGAGTCACGTACTGCGCTTTTTGCTGATTGCGTTTAGAAAGGTAGTATTTAGCAATGGGTTGCGAGAGTTTAAGGTAGAAAAACAATCGTTGGTCTCGCGCCCATGCGCTAGAAAATCGATACCCGGAGACAGTTACACTGTCTATTATATTAATTTTGTATTTAAGCAGTTTATCGCGGTGTTCAAGGTCTAAGATTAGGTATTGATTTTTACTACCGGCATACTGATATTTATGCACGCCGCTTCGGTATGAGGTAGTGAGGGCCACGTCAATATCAGGGTCATCTAAATGCACTTTATAAAAGCCGGGGTGGGCTATTTCTGTGGCATGTGAAAAATGTGATCGGTATCCGTCTTTTCCGTCAGCCCCGTTATTAAAAACAAGGTGATTGGTTGGCATTAATAAAAAATCACCATAGTCACTAACTCCGGTTCCGCTTAAATGCGTGTGCGAAAAGCCGTAGATGTATTGATCGGTGTAGTGATAACCCGAACAGCCATCCCAACCTTTCAAGCGCGTGTCGGGGCTTAGTTGCATCATTCCAAAAGGCATGGTAGCGCCGGGGTAGGTGTGCCCATGTCCGCCGGTACCAATAAAAGGGTTTACAAATTGGGTGAGGTCTGTATTGCTTTCTTGGGCGCTACTATTAAGAGAAAAAAGCAGTAGCATGCAGAAAAGCGTAGTTTTTACGGATGAAATCATAAAGAAGAGGAATTTTTATACGCTCTAAATATACGCGAACTCATAAAAACAGCCTAGTAATCTGGATTGAAATCTACTGATTTAAAAAATTGTGGGTTGAAGCTTTTGGGTGCATCGTATTCCAGAGGCTCATAATTGTTATGTTTTCTAGGGGTTTAGTAAGGGTGATAATTCGTTTTTGATGGGGTAGTAAGTCGAAGAAGTTATCGCTGAAATGGGTATTGCCTATCAAGTAAATATTTTTTGCTAACACATCTGTTGAAACTTCGATTTTATAGGGCGATACGTGTTTTAAAGTGATATGAGGTTGTAAAAGTTGAAGGTTTTTAGGACGAACAAAATAGTGAAGGTTGTGGGCTATAATTTTTCCGTTGGTATCTACTAATTGCATTTGTAGCACTACGCGACTTGTATCCGCTTTTCCTATAACTTTTTGAAGTGAAATAGTCTCGTTTTTTAAAACAGTTTTTAGGGTGTCTTTAGAAAAGTTAAGTGTAAGATGGTTTAATTTTTTACCGGTAAAGTTTAATAGGGTGAGTTGTACTTTGGGATGCGGAAAACTTTTTAAGGCATCATTTATCAGGTAAAAATGAAGTTTTTGAGCTTTGGGATAAGCCAAGATAGCTTGTGGGGCAAAACTACGCTTAGCTTGATAAAACATAGCTTTCCAATGCCCGGTGTAGTCTATTCCTGACCACGAAGTTACCGGCCAGCAATCATTGAGCTGCCAAAGAAGGCTTCCCATATTGTAGGGTTTGTGTCTTCTGTGCGCAGTTATAGCAATGCGCATGCCACGCGCTTGTAGTAATTGTGAAACATAATCATAGGCTATAAAATTTTTAGGAATGACATAATCTCTAGCCATGTACTCCTGAATTAATTGCCAGCCCCTGTCGTGTTTTTGATGGTATCGTATTACAGAGTTTTCTAATCGTAGCTGTGGTTTTTTAGAAAACATGGCTTTAATATTGGCTATGCTCGGCATTCCTTGAAATCCGTATTCAGACATAAACCGTCCCACTCTTTGGTTGTACACCGTAAAAGGTTGATTGCCCCACCAAACCCCCCAATAATGAGAATCGCCTTGTTGTAAACTTTCTGCATGCCCCCAGCCAATAGAAGGAGATGAAGGCCAATAATTGTATGCGTTTTTAGGTATAATTTTAGCTAATGTGGCCGGAATGAGTTGATTAAACAGTTTGTGATAATCTTCCCAAACTTTAAGCGAATCGGCTGTGGTGTAATGAAATTTTTGTTGATACCCCCAATTCACAATTGCTTCGTGTATTTCGTTATTGCCGCACCACAAGGCTATACAAGGGTGATTTTGAAGCCGCTCAACTTGATAAGTAATTTCTTTTTTTACATTATTAAGGAAGGAAGAGTCAGCAGGATAAAAGCTGCTGGTAAACATAAAATCTTGCCACACCAAGATTCCATTTTTATCGCATGCTGTATAAAAAGCATTTTTTTCATACACGCCACCGCCCCAAACGCGAATCATATTCATGTGAGCCGCTTTAACAGCTTGTATCAGCCGCTGGTATTTTGCTTTGGTTACACGGGGCAGAAAACTATCACCCGGAATCCAATTTACTCCTTTGGCATACAGCGGATGCCCATTTACTTTAAAATAAAAGGATTTACCGTAGGCGTCTTTTTTTTGAATGAGTTGAACGGTACGAAAACCGTGATATAACTGTTTGGTGTCGAGTAGTGTGTGTTGATGATATAGCTGTAGTGTAAAATAATATAAATAAGGTTTTCCCCAGCCATTGGGTTGCCAGCGTATTGGTTTTTTTAGGGTTAGTGGCAACTCGATGGTATTAAAACCCTGATGTAGCTGAACCTGTTGCGTGTTGTTTTTTAGTTTTAAAGTATAAATGCCCGGTTGACTTACTTTTAGGTGTGTTTTAAAAACCAATTGCCCAATAGAATCTGTAAGGATGGGTTGGTTGATTTGTACGTTCTTAATTTTAGCAGCATTCCAAAAATCAAGGTATAAATCTTTCCAAATACCTACGGTTACCAACCGCGGCCCCCAATCCCAGCCAAATTGATATTGTGCCTTTCTAATAAACGATCGTGGTGATTCCGGAGTTTGAAAAGGAACTTTTTGGGCTAATTCCATCCCTACTTTTATAGTGGATTTAAAGCAGATAAGCAAGGTATTTTGACCGACTTGTAATAGTTTTTTTACCGGAACTTGCCATTGGCGAAACATGTTGTTAGCCGTTAAAATTTGCGTACCATTTAAGAAAACTTGTGCAAAGGTGTCTAACCCATCAAAAACTAAATTGATGTGTTCATTTTCTAATTCTTTAGTTGTTAGTGTAAAATGTGTTTGGTAATCCCAATCTTTTTTTTCAACCCATTGTACTTTCTTTTCGTTTTCATCTAAAAAAGGGTTTGGAATAAGGTGATTGGCTAAAAGATCAGTATGTACGGTACCCGGAACCGTAGCCGGATGCCAACCAGTCTTTGTAGCGTCTTTAAATTGCCAGTTGGTTTTATTGAGGCTACGTTGATAATGCTGAGCCGCACATGGCCAGGTTATGATAAGAAATAAGGAGATTAAAAAATAACGCATATTGGGTAGCTTCTTGTAGGCATAAAGTGATGTCTTTTTCAAAAGTATAAAAAATACAGAGACAAAAGAGGGGTAGGAGCTAGCAGCCAATAATGAATTTTTAAAATAACTGTTTTATAGTTTTCATTACCAAGAACATCTTTTGGCTATGTGGAAGTTTAACAAATCCAAAGTGAGCAAAAAATTGTTCGGTATTGGCGTCTATAGGTGCTACTACTACCGCAAATGCTCCAATGGTTTTAGAGGTTTCATAGGCGCGTTTTAAGGCGTCAATTAAAAGAAGACTGCCCAAACCTTGACCCTGTTTAGTTTCTGTTACGGCTATCTTTTCAAGTAGTGTAATCGGTAAAGCGTTTAAAGAGCGCGGCAATTTACGTTGTATGGTTTTGGGGATGAGCGGCAATGGAATTCGCGCATTGCTAAGGGTGTAGTATCCGGTAATTTTTGAGGTGCTTTTTGCGGTAATAACAAAACATGCTTCAAGCCTGCGCACTTGTTCATGTAAGGCATTTTTAAATAAATAGGTGTCTAAGGTAGAGATGCCACAACAAAAACCGGATGACTGATGGGTGGCTGATAATAACTGGGTGAGATATTTCATTTTAAAAACAGATATTCATACTCTTTGGTAGCATCAATTAAAGAACGATTGGGGGCTTGTGGCATGGTGACTTCATCAAAAAAGGTGGTCTTATCTTCTTCAGAGGCAATAATTTCTTCACGCTTAGCAATAATTTTATCGGCTTTTTCATTAACGGCTTGAATAACAAAATCAGTAAGACTTCTATATCCTCCTGAACGTGCAGCGCGTTCAAAATAAGCTTTTTGCGTCTCGGTGAGTCGCACATCAAAACGTGCCATTTTTGAGGGTGTTGCAGAATCGTTTTTCATAGGTATAAATATTGCGGATGATAGGCGTACAAATATAGACTATATACGGATAATAAGCGTACAAAAATAAGCACTTGATCAAAAAAGCATGTGAACTTTTTTGAAAGCTTTGTTTTGTGAATAAAGATGCTGTAAAACCGATTAAATTTAAGGAAGTAAATTGTGGGTTTCTAAAAGGTGCTAACACCAATTGCAATTATTTTTAATGAATAATAACAAACTGATAGCTAGTTTTTTATAAAATATTCTTATTGAATTTAATCAGATTTATTTGCCTGAATAAAAATCCCTGTACTTTCGATTTTCTCAAAGCCATTTAAAAATTGTGAACAAGAAACGGGAATGTATAATAGGAAAAATAAAAGCCGTAAAATGAAAAATAAAACGCTTAAAACTAAAAATTGGTTTAGAACGTTACTTTGTGGGACACTTGCTTTTGCCGGAATAACCGGATATGCTCAGCAAGATAGTTTATATACAAAGCGTTTAGACGAGGTGATTATTCAAAACAATCGCTTACAAATTCCGTATGCAAAACAAAATCATGCCATTACGGTACTTGACCGAAAAATGATTCAGGCCATGCCGGTACATTCGGTAAATGACTTGTTAAATTATGTGGCGGGAATAGATGTTAGAGAACGAGGAGTGATGGGAGCTCAGGCAGATATCGGTATAAATGGAGGCACTTTTGATGAAACATTAATCTTACTAAATGGTGTAAAAATAATCGATCCGGAAACCGGACACCTTATGATGAACTTACCATTTAATTTAAGCGATGTGCAACGCATAGAAATTTTAAAAGGGCCGGCTGCTAGTGCTTATGGGGTAAATGCTATTAATGGAGCTATTAATATTGTGACCAGGCAGCCTAATAAAACAGGAGTAACGGCTCATCTATACACGGGCTCATCTTTTAAACGAGATACCGTAAACAATCATGTATATGCAGGACTGGGAGTAGAGGCTTCGGCGAGTGTGACTACAGAAAAAACAAAACAATACCTTTCTATAGGTACGGTTCAATCAAATGGATATAGGCACAATACCGATATAGACACCAAGAAAATATTTTATACGAATAAACTGCAAGTAAGAAAGGGGAGTGCAATTGACATGATGGCCGGGTATATTTCAAATGATTTTGGAGCAAATGGCTTTTTTGCTGCTCCGGTTGATGTAGAGTCTAAAGAAAAGGTGCAAACTACGCTTGCTGCTATTAAAGGTACGATAAAACTATCTGATGCGTGGACTTTACGACCAGGGGTAAGCTATCGCTATAATTTTGACCACTATATTTTGGACCGTTTTCACCCTGAAAAGTATGAGAACAAGCACTATATGAACAGTATAGATGTTACTATAAATAATACGGTAAAAACGAGTTTTGGGGTATTGGGCTTTGGAATAGCTTATAGAAATGATGCCATAACCAGTAATAGTTTAGGAAAACATTCGCGTAATAACTGGGGTGTTTTTGGAAATTATGGTTTGCATTTTTTAGAAAAAATGTCTGTTAATGCCGGGGTGTATGCCAATTATAATCCGGATTATGGGTGGGACATTATGCCCTCTGTAGATGTGGGCTATCAACTTACTAAACAGCTGCGCATATATGCCAATGCCGGAACGGGAATGCGTCTACCTACTTATATAGACCTGTATTATGTGGGACCGGTAAACAAAGGATATGTAGGGATTAAACCTGAAAAATCTTGGCAGGCTTCGTTGGGTACCAAATACAACACCGGAAGGTTGCGTGTTACCGCTGAATATTTCTTTAGGCAAACCAATGATTTTATTGATTGGGTAAAGAACAACTTAGATGATCCATGGCAATCGCGTAATTATACTCGAGTAGATATGAATGGAATTGCTTTAACCGCTAATTATGTTTTGTTGCCTTATAGCCAAGCTTCAAGAGTGGGATTAAAAGCTAAATTAGCCTACACCTATCTTAACCCCAAAACAGAAGGCTCAGGAAGTTATACGTATTCGCATTATGCCTTAGATAATCTAAAACACCAACTTACCGGAACGTTTAACATACAATTTTTAAATCGATTTAATCTTACAATAGGAGGAACCTATGAAAAACGAGTAACGGGTAAAGATTATTTGCTGTTAGCTACTCGATTGAGTGCCCGGTTTAAGGCCTTTGAGGTATATGCAGATATAGACAACCTTACCAATGTAAATTATGTCGAAGCAGGCGCGGTGCCCTTGCCCGGACGATGGGTTTCTGTGGGACTTAAATGGCACTGGTGGAAATCGTAAAGGTTTTGTCTACCTTGGGGGACCAAGGTTCCTTTTCTATAAATAGTTTGAAGAAAACCCCTTTTACTCCTGATTTGCAACTTTTTCAGAATCATTTCCGGAAAAATCCGGTTTTATAATGGAAGACGTTTTTGTATCACTCGCGATATCAAATACTTTGGAAAGTAACTGAGTCTCATTTTTAAAGAGTGATTTTTTTAAGGATTGCATTTCGTGCTCCATACTTTTTCTCACGATTTTCTTTAATTCTTCGGTAAACGAAAAGTTAAAGAACTTTTTATACAGAAAAATATGGTTGGAAATGGTCACCTTATCATCAGAAATACAAATATAAATCTGATTGTTTTCGTCAATTATAAAAAACTCATCAGAGATAGGGGAAATTAGTTTTTTGATACTTTCCTTTTCCGAATATTGAACAATGATGTCCTTTACATACTGCGCATCCTCCGTTAATTCTTTTTTCCTAAATGAAAGCATTTTATATATATTTAGTTCAAGGAAACATTATGGTCTCCTTTTATTAATTTAGAAACAAAAATTTCAATAAAGTCACTTTTTTTTGATGAATTTATGTAAAATAATATATAACATATTTATAATCAAGTGGTTATATGTTTAATTAAAACTACTGAGGATTATCCTGAATTCGATTTTGATAGAACAGAAATAGCCGGTACAAAGAAGTTAGAAAGTGAGAATGAAAAATATGCAAAGCATCTACGGCAACAATGATGATAGCTGTTTTGAGCTATCCAAAAGGAGAGTTAAAAACACCCACCTAGCTATAATTTAGCCCTATCCGGGGCAATAAGTAAGGCAATGACCCATTTTGGCCTATAAAAACGGGGTAAAAATAAGTAAACTTTCGGTTTATAAAGTGCCCAGAGCGGGAGTCGAACCCGCACGCCCAAAAACGGACACAAGGCCCTCAACCTTGCCTGTCTACCAATTCCAGCACCTGGGCCTTGAAATCTTTTGAAATTTAATGGAGAAGAACAGTTTTGGAAATATCCAAAAAAAGAAGTGATCTGACTGGGGCTCGAACCCAGGACCCTCTCCTTAAAAGGGAGATGCTCTACCAACTGAGCTATCAGATCTTTTTTTGTTGCGGGTGCAAATATACTATCCTTTTGTAATCTATCAAGCATTTTTCATATAAATTTGAAAAAAATATTTTTAGTGCGAAAAAAATAAAATATACAAGTTTTATGACGATTATTTTATGTGGTTATATGGGGTCTGGTAAGAGTTTGATAGGCAAAAAAATAGCCCGAGAAACAGGGGTTTTATTTCAAGATTTAGATGAGGAAATTGAAAAAAAACAGCACCGTTCTATAGCCCAAATTTTTTCAGAAAAAGGAGAAATATATTTTAGAAAGGTAGAAATGCAGACCTTGGCTTCTTGTATACAAAATACTGAGCCTAAAGTTTTATCTTTAGGAGGCGGAACACCGTGTTATGGCCAAAATTTGAAAATGATAAAGGAGCACCCTGATACTTTTTTGGTATATCTTAAGATGAGTGTAGATGCACTTACAGAGAGATTGTTTTTAGAACGCGCTAAGCGACCGTTGCTTCGGGATATGAAAGATAAGGCCACTTTAAACGATTATATTCGTAAACATTTATTTGAACGTCAATTTTATTATATGCAAAGCGATTTGAGAGTAGATTGTTCTACAGCTACTCCAGCGGCTATTGTTCAACAAATTATAGCTGCATTATAATTTAATGCAATTGTTTTAAGGAGCTATTGGGAGCTATTTCATAAGCTTCTTTTTGTGGCTCAAAAATACGTGCAGATAAGTTTCCTTTGAGAATGATGTCTTGACTGGTTACCTCTAGCCAACTTCCTTCTCTAAGCCCCACTACAGCAGAAGCGTTGAGGTTTTGAAATTCTTTTATCCGTGTTTCTCGTGTTTCTCCTTGATGCTTAGATTGTGGGTCGGGGTCTAGGTAGTGTGCATTGAGATGAAAAGGAACAATTCCTAAGGTTTTAAAACTAGGAGGATAGACGATGGGCATATCATTGGTGGTTTTCATGCTTAGTCCGCAAATAACACTTCCGGCGCTGGTTCCTAAGTACGGGGTACCCATTTTTAGGGTGTTTTGAAGAACTTCAATAAGATCGTATTCATACAATTTTGAGGTGAGAAGAAAGGTATTTCCGCCTCCGGTAAAAATAGCATCGGCCGTTTTGATAGCTGTTTTATAATTGTCTTTTTCGTGAAGCCCGGTTACTTTTTTTCCTAGAAAAGCTAGCCCTTCTTGTGCTTTTTTCGTGTATTCTTGATGGGAAATCCCACCGGGGCGGGCAAAAGGAATAAATAAGATTTCTTGTACGTTTTTATACAATTCGGTTAACGGTTCTTCTAAATAAGAAAGGTAAGGCTTTCCAAATACTTTAGACGTGCTGGCCATAATTACATGCATACGGTATCTTTTTATTGCTAAATGAGTGTCAAAAATAAGGTTTGTTTAAACGATGACCTATTTATAGTTGACTAACTTTTGTACTCTTCGTAAATTATCAGTTGCTTGAAGCACTTTTTCTTTGAGTTTAGGGTTTAGTTTGAGTGTTGATTGAGGTAATCTTGTACTGTTTTATAGGTTGTTTTTTTGTGAGAGGTGCAACTTATTATGAGTAGAAATATAAAAGCTGTAGTAAATAATTTTTGGTATACATTACGGGGAGGGGAGAGCTTTGTTGGGTTAAATTAGAATAGAGAATAAACTCAATGACAGGATGTGTGGGTTATGAATATATGATTTTCGAAAAAAATACTTTGTTTGACAAAGTTTATTCTAAAAAATATAGTTGTGATTTTTTTAGGGAAAAGCAATAATGGATAGGTAAGTTGCTTTATATGTTTGTTTTATCATCAAGTGGTTACAGTTTATAAAGATATACTTCAAAAAACATTGTTATTTGTGTTCTGTTTTATGAGGTTTATTCGTATATTCATAAAAAATTGCCGCATGCGAAAGACGATTATTCTTTTATTGCTTTTTGGACTTTCTATTAGCGTTAGCGCGCAACAAGAAAGTAGGGTTGCTATACAAGGAAAAATAAAGGTAGATGAAGGAGAACAAGTTTCTGGCATTAATGTATTTAATGTAACTTCAAAACAATATACATTTACAGACTCTAAAGGAATGTTTACTATTCCGGTAAAAAAAGGAGATACGTTAGCCTTTAGTAGTATACGATTTCAGCAGTTTTTGGTGGCGATTACAGCGAGTGTAATAAAAAATAAACGATTAAACATTGATTTAAATACTAGATTGATTCAACTAGATGAAGTGGTGGTAAAACCTGACCTTACCGGAGATTTGCAAATAGATGCAGAAAAGCTTTCTACCAACTTAAATTTACCTCATTTTAATTCGGATAAGATAATGCGCGGGCTCTATAATTATTCATCTGATTTATCGGAACCCCCAACGAATGATGCCCTAGATTTAGGGTATTTGCAAAACGGGATTAACTTCGTCAGTATTTTTGGTAGCTTATATGATTTAATTTTTTCTCATAAAGGCAATCAAACATCATCAGAAACGGCCCCTAAGAAAAAGCAAAAAGAAGTAAAAACGTATATTAGAGATATATATAATAATCAATTTTTTAAGAGTTATCTCAATATAGATGAAAATCAGATAAGCGATTATCTTTACTACATGCAAGCTCATGGACTGACCAGTGAAAAGATGAGGAGCCTAAACCCGCTACAGTTGGTACAATTCTTAATTAAAGGAAGCGAAGAATACAGGGCGGCAAAGAATAAGTAACCATTCGTTTTTTGGAGTATAAAACTTTTTAGCGCATGTTTTTTTTATCAATTAAAAAATGACTAAATTTGTCATTATAAAATGTGTCATTATGGAAATATTACTCAACAAAGCGCGAAAATCAAAGAAACTGAGAGTATATGACCTAGCTAATCAAATAGGAATAGACAGTAGCTTAATGAGTAGAATACTATCAGGTAAAAGAAAAGCTACAGATGCCCAATTGGCAAAATTGTCGCAAATTTTATCAATAGATTATCTCGATCTTTTAAAAGAAAAATTAGGAAGTGAAGTTGCAGATTTGCTTTATCAATACCCTGAGGTAGCACAAGAGGCGCTTACAGTAGCCGAGGAAAGAATAACCTATTTATTGAGTGATCAGAAACTACAAGTAGTGCCTTTGCAAGAAGAAGTTAGCACCGCTCTTAAAAAGATAGACGAAAAACACCAAAAATGGATTCATAAGAAACCGCTTGATCCTATTCAATTACAAAAAATGCAAGAGTATTTCTATACAGAATACACCTTTGAGAGTAATCGTATAGAGGGCAATACTTTAGACTTGCAAGAAACACACTTGGTTGTAAACGAAGGGATTACTATTGGAGGTAAGAGCATGCAAGAACATTTAGAAGCAATTAACCATAAAGAAGCCATAGAATGGGTTGTAGATTTTGCCTCTAAAAAGTTTGATTTTGATGAACATACGCTAAAACAAATTCATCAACTTATACTGAAAGGAATAAACCAAGCAGGGGCCGGGGTGTATAGAACAGTTCCGGTTCGTATTTCGGGAAGTAGGCATATACCGCCCGAACCCTATATGGTTACTAAAATGATGGAAGAGTATTTTATGTTTTATCATATCCACAAGCATCAGTTGCATCCCGTTATTTTAGCGGCAGAAATGCATGAGCGTTTAGTGTCTATTCATCCATTTATTGATGGTAATGGGCGTACTTCTAGATTGGTAATGAATCTAATTTTGTTGCGTAATGGTTATCCTATTGTTAACTTAAAAGGAAACCGAGATGATCGCCAACGCTATTACAAAGCGCTAGAGGCTGTTCAAATTAATCATGAACGTAATGATTTTTACCGTTTAATAGTAACTCATGCCTTGGCTTCTTTGCAAGAACATCTGGCTTTGGCAGGTATACAATAAAATTTTATACAGAGCCTAAAACATGTAGTAATGAGTTTTAGGCTCTTTCTAGTTTATGAAAGTACCAGCGGTTTATAATTACAAGCCTATTTTTATAATAGCTTATTAAAAATTTTTTAAAGCAGTATATACTTGGGCTATGGGCATACCCATAACATTGTAAAAAGAACCTTCAATTTTTTCTATTCCAATTTTACCAATCCATTCTTGAATGCCGTAAGCACCTGCTTTGTCAAAGGGTTGAAAGGTATTAATATAATAATTGATTTCGTTTGTGGTTAATGACTTAAAAAACACGGTGGTTTTTCCGTAGACCGATACTGTTTTTTTTGTTGAGGTGAGGCAAGCTGCCGAAATAACTTGATGTTGATTTCCTGATAATTTACTCAACATCTCAAAAGCTTCTTCTTTAGATTTTGGCTTACCTAAAATTTGATGATCAAAACAAACTACGGTATCTCCGGTAATGAGAATATCTTGTGGTTGTAATTCATCAAGATAAGCTTTGGCTTTTAGTTGCGCTAAGTAGTTAGGAACCTCTCTAGCAGAAAGGGTAGGAGGAAAAGTTTCATCGATTGGTTTTAAACGCACTTCAAAATGTATTCCTAAATCTTTCAAAAATTGTTGACGTCTGGGAGATCCTGAAGCTACTATAACGTGCCGGTTTTTTAGTTTATCGGCTAATGATTTCATAATAAGATAAATTGGTATAAGCCTAAGGATAAGATACTACAGAACATAATGAATTTAAGTACTGTATTTAATTGAGCGTACTCGTTGTCCTTTTTTGCAGAAACTATTTTTATGATGAGGTACAGCAAGGGACCTAAGATAAAAACAATGGCATATACTAGAGACAAGGTGTGTAAATAGAGGTAATTAAAAATATAGAAACCTATTCCAAAAATTGGTAAAAGACACAATACGGCAATTACTTTATTGGTACGTTCTTTCCCGAGAATGAGTGCGAGAGTATGGTGTTTTAGTTTGTGGGCTGTATCTATGTTTTCTTGTTGTGTAACCAACAGTCTAATAAAATTAAGTACAGCAATGAAAATAGAATAATCTAAGAGAATTGAGAAGAAGGTACCAGAAGTAGCTTTGTCTTGAATAGAAAGTGCCGGCAGTAAATCAAAAAGCCCTACACTAAGTAAGCTTATACCTATTAACACACTAATTATTAACGGACTTAATAAAACATACTTCTTTAGAATAGTTGCATTGGCATAAAGGGCTGCAGAGGTCAGTATAAAAAGAGTTGAGAACCCCGGGTGTCCTATAATGTTAGCCAGGTAAAAACCAATTCCCACCCCTATAATATTTACTATAAAAAAAAGTTTATAGGTCATTTTTGCAGAAATAGGTGGGGTGATTTTAGAAGTATGAAATACATTCATTATACTTCCTCCGGCACCTAAACACACGGTAGCCAAAGAAAGAAGAGCGAGCCCAAACCAATTTAGTGTAATAGGAACATTAAAAGGCTCAAACAACGCGTATTTTACCAAAAACTGCCCCAGTACGAGTGTTAGTAAATCAAATCCGCAAATCAGTTTTAAATATTTCACTAAAAGAATGGTATAGGTTAAGGTATTTTAAACAGTCCATTTGTTTTGTATTTTCATAACCTGTTCAATTAAGTCGCGTACGCATCCTTGCCCTCCGTTACAATGAGAGATATAAGTAGCAAGCATTTTTACTTCTGGTACAGCGTCTTGTGGGCAGGAGGGTAGCCCCACTAACTTCATAGGATAAGTATCAGGAATATCATCTCCCATATAGGCCGTATGCTCCGGATTAATGTTGTGAATGTTGAAAAAATCTTGAAGTCGTTTTACTTTGTCGTCTATTCCCAGATAAACATCAGCTAGCCCGAGCCCTTTTAAACGATTGCGCACCCCTTCATTTTTTCCGCCCGAGATAATGCATACGTGATACCCGGCATCAACGGCTTTTTTTAAGGCATAACCATCGCGCGTGTTCATAGAGCGCAAGAGTTGACCGTCTGTTGAAACCAATAAGTTTCCGTTAGTTAAGACTCCGTCAACGTCAAAAATAAAGGTAGTGATTTGACGTAATATTTTTTTATAGCTTTGATTCATTTTCTGCTTGAATGGATTGGGTGAGCAAGGTATAAATTTCTTTTAATTTAGGCGTGGTTAATTGTTGTAAATGGGCGGCTATAGTTTCACTATCGCTGCGTACAGCCGGTCCTGTTTGTACGTTTTTGGGTGAAGTGGTCTGCGCTTTTCGAGCCGTTTCTGTTATTAAAGCATATAAGGTTTCAAACGGAACATTGTTTTCTGTGCAAATTTTTTCGGCTAAGGCATATAAATGATTGGTAAAATTGCACGCAAAAACAGCTGCCAGATGCAATTTTTTTCGCTGTTCTGTAGAAATCGAAAATATTTTGTGGCTGATGCTCTTTCCTAGTGTTCTTAATGTTTCTAAATCTTTAGAAGTGGTAGCTTCTATGCAGATAGGAATGTCTGAAAAATTTACAGAGGTTTGTTTAGAAAAAGTTTGTAGCGGATAAAAAACGCCATTGCGGTTAGAACTGTTTAGTAAAGGTACGCTTCCGGAAGTGTGAACAATAAGCCCGTTTGTAGGGTTTATTTGGGTGATTACGTTGCGCACTGCTGCATCTGATACGGCAACAATATAAATATCTGCCGACTTAAGGGCTGCTAGTGATGTAGTAGTAGCCACTTTTTTTTCAAAATGTTTTAGCGCCCCATTACTTCTGTTATAGACCTGAATAATATGAACGGTTTCTGTTTTTTGAAAGGCAGTAAACAAGTGTGAAGCTACATTTCCGGCGCCAATTAGTACAATTTTTTGCATTTTACAAAGCTATCAATATTTACAAAATTTTATATAAAAGCAGGAAACTAGCCTGTGTTTACTGTATATTTAGCTGATAATTAGATAACTATTTTCTTTTAATTAATAGATTTTGTGGTAGATAATAACACGGTCTATTTAAAAAAAGTGGTAGTTTAGATAAAATCAAAATTAACTAATTTTTTTTACGAAGGATTTCATAAATAGAAAAGTTGATTTAATATTGCCTTGTAAAATAAAGTGCCATGAAACGTATTATAGTAGATTTTAAAAAGCTTACTCCGGAGATTATGGCTATGTTGGTAGATAAATACCCTGATGGCTACGGAGATGACGACATTATTACCTTTAAGAATGCCAAAAATGAAACTGTTGAAGCGGTAGAATTACGTACAGAAGATTGTATGTATTTGGTAAAGGTCAGTACGCGATTACAAGATGTAATGGCTGATTTTGACGAAGATGACTACAGTGAAGATGAATTTGATGAGCCATTGGTTGATTTGCCGGATCGTTCGTCTGATGACAATGATGATTAAAGTATCTTTATGAAACAGATTTTACTTTGTTTGCAAAGTACTTTCGAAGCTTTGCTAGTTTAGGGTCTATAACAATGCTGCAGTATGGAACTTGCGGGTTTTTGTTATAAAAATTTTGATGGATTTCTTCAGCCTCATAAAAAGGCGCAGAAGGTTTTATTTGTGTTACTATTTTTCCATCATATAAAGTGTTATTTAATTCTGTTATTACCGCCTCGGCGGTATTTTTTTGTGCTAAAGTGTGGTAAAAAATAACGCTTCTGTATTGAGGGCCAGCATCGTAACCTTGACGGTCTTTACTAGTGGGGTCGTGGGTAGCAAAAAAGATGTACAACAACTCTTTAAAACTAATTTTTTGTGGATTGTAGGTAAGTTGAACGGCTTCAACATGGCCGGTATCAAACGTGCATACCTCACGATAAGCAGGGTTTCTTATAACTCCGCCTGTAAATCCTGATTTTAGGGTTTCTACTCCTTCAACATTTCTAAAAACAGTGTCGGCGCACCAAAAGCAGCCATTGGCTAATGTGGCGATAGCTTTTGTCTTCATCAGCTTCTTTTTTCAAAGTTAGGAAAGCTAGTAAGGAAAAACCATTCTTTTATCAAGAACTTTTTATACCATTTTCAAAATTAAACGTTCAGTATGTACTTTTCTATCAGAATAGTTTATTTTTGTCTGCTAGTGCTATGATATATACCAAACATCTTCATAAATATTACGGTGATTTACACGTGCTAAACGACGTGGAGTTGCACATTGCAGAAAAAGAAATTGTTTCTATTGTAGGGGCATCAGGTGCCGGCAAAACCACATTGCTCCACATTTTAGGTACTTTAGATCTACCCGCTAGTAAAAAAGAAAGCGAGTTGCGGTTAAGAGATACAGATATATATATGCTCTCTAAAAAAGAACTTGCTAAATTTAGAAATAGGCATATTGGTTTTATCTTTCAGTTTCACCAATTATTGCCTGAGTTTACCGCCATAGAAAATGTTTGTTTACCGGCTTATATCAACGATGTTTCACAAAAAGATGCGGAAGCTAGAGCGAAAGAACTTTTATCTTTTTTAGGGTTGAGTCATCGAGAAAATCATAAGCCCAATGCTTTAAGTGGAGGAGAACAGCAGCGTGTAGCGGTGGCACGAGCGCTGATAAACAACCCGGAAATCATCTTAGCAGACGAACCATCAGGTAATCTAGACTCTGAATCAGCAGAAAATTTACACCAATTGTTTTTTAAGTTGCGTGATGAATTTGGGCAGACCTTTGTTATTGTAACACACAATACAGAATTGGCCGATATGGCCGATAGAAAGCTCACTATGGTTGATGGGAAGATACACAAATCAGAAAGTCGCTAAAGAGCAATGAAATATGCTTATTCAACAACAAGATTAGTTATAAAGCTTATTATAGCCCTTTTTTTTATAGCAGAGGGATTTTCCTTATTACTAAAAGAAGAGCCTTCTGTAATTCAAAAAATAATAGGAGGAGCAATATTGATAGGCGGAATATATTATTTGTTTGTATATGGCTATGAATCTACCCGAAAATATTGCGAGGTTACAGAAGAAAAAATAAAGTTATTCACCTTGGGTAAAGGGCAAAAAATTGACTGTTCTGCCATTCGTAAAATTGTTCGTAAAGGAACACTATACACTTTTTATACTCCTACGACTTGTATTGAAATCAGTTTGATACAAATGAAAAAAAGTCAACGATCCCAATTTATCCAATTTTATGAAGAACAATGTAAAATCTTAGAAAATTCGCACCATGATGATGGGCGTAAATCTTCACGCTCATAAAATAACTCGCAAAATCATTCATAGTTGGTAAATTTTAAGGCAACTAAGACGCTGTTGTTGACTTATTGAGGCAATCTTCTAAAAAAGCCATTTTCATGAAAAAAATGCTTAACCCATAGGCGTTTTGTTGCATTATTTATAAATTGACGGCTAATCTACAATCCCGGTCTATGAAACTCAATATACTCAGAAAAAAAGAAGAGCTAGATAATATAAACCAAGCTCCAGGTAAAATGGTTTACGTGGGCGAAAAAAAGAAACGGGTTACCACCTATGATGTAATAAACTATAATGTTGATATCCAAAGTAGACACAAGACAGTAGATTTGGCTGAGCTATTGGCTCATTGGCAAGCGGATAAAATTACGTGGATTAATGTAAATGGGTTGAGTGATTCTAAGGCTATAGAAACGTTAGGTCATCATTTTGAGCTTCATGCCTTGGTGTTAGAAGATATAATGAATACCGAGCAACGCCCCAAGGTAGAAGAGTATGATCAGTATCTATTTTTAGTAATGAAGATGCTATACATGCAAGATGGAGAATATACAAACGAGCACATTAGTATGGTGGTAGGGGCAGATTATGTACTCACTTTTCAAGAATCTGAAAATGATGTGTTTGATAAATTGCGAGAGCGTATTAAAAGTGGATTAGGGCTGGTACGTACAGCCAAATCAGACTATTTGATGTATGCTATGATGGATGCTATTGTTGACAACTATTTTGCGGTTATTGAAACCTTAGGTATTCGTATTCAACAGTTAGAAAATTCTATTTTTGTAGGGAAAGCCGATGATGCTATTGTATTAGACATACAACGTTTGCGCCCTGAAATTATTCAAATTAGACGGGCGGTTTACCCACTTAAAGATATGGCTGGTTATTTAGAAAAAAGTCGGCATAAACTCATTACCACAAAAACCTATAATTACCTAAGAGATTTACACGACCATAGTATTCAGGTGTCTGAAGATGTAGAAATTTATCGAGAAATGACGGCAAGTTTAATGGGGATGTACAATTCTACCCAAAGCAATAAAATGAATGAAGTAATGAAGGTACTAACCATTATGGCAAGTATTTTCATTCCGCTGACCTTTATTACTGGGATTTATGGAATGAATTTTGAAAACATGCCCGAACTCGCTACAAAATATGGCTATTTTGTGGTGCTGTGTGTTATGATACTCATTATTTTACTGATGTTGTGGTATTTTAAACGAAAGAAATGGTTATAGACTTCTGCCAAAAAATCAATTTAATTTTAGCGAGACGATATTATTTATTTTGCCTTATTTTCGCTAAAAATTGCTGTTTATGAAATCGGTTGCCTTTTATCGGGAAGAATTCGTTACCTACCTTCAAGAAAAAATTACAAGTAGAGAGCCCCGAAACCTATATGACCCGATGGTTTATATTCTTAACATTGGCGGAAAACGACTGCGACCGGTATCGGTGCTTATGACGGCCGAACTGTTTGGCTGTCCCTATCAAAAAGCATTAGATGCAGCCTTGGCTATAGAAATTTTTCACAATTTTTCACTCGTTCACGATGATATTATGGATCACGCTCCGGTGCGTAGAGGCAAACCCAGTGTGCATAAAACCTGGGATGTCAATACCGCCATTTTATCGGGAGATGCAATGCTGATTAATGCGTATCAGCTGTTTGAAAATTACGAGAACGAAACCTTTAAAGACCTAGCAAAACTGTTTACGAAAACGGCTATGAAGGTTTGTGAAGGCCAGCAATATGATGTTGATTTTGAATCAATTAATAATGTTGATATAAATGATTATCTGAAAATGATAGAATACAAGACGGCAGTCTTGGTAGGAGCGGCTATGGAAATGGGAGCTATTGTGGCTCAAGCTTCAAATCAACAAAAAAAACAAATCTATAAATACGGGTTGTTGTTGGGACTAGCTTTTCAATTAAAAGATGATTATTTAGATGTTTTTGGTAATTATGAATCTTTTGGAAAGCAAATAGGGGGAGATATTATTGAAAACAAAAAGACTTATTTATATTTAAAAGCTGTAGAAACTGCCTTGCCCAATCAAGAAGAACAATTGAAACAATGGTATGCAACAACTCCTAAAGACCCTACTGAAAAAATAAATGCAGTAACACAGATTTATAGTGATTTGAGAATAGGCGAACAAACCTTGCAACAAATAAAAAAATATACAGAAGAAGCCTTTCAACTGCTAGAAAACATGACGGTAGAAGCGTACAAAAAAGATGTTTTTAAAGAATTTGGTGAACGCTTAATGAAGCGAAAAGCATAGCTTGTAATAGAACGTGTACAAAACCGGCAAAAAGGTTATTTTTGCCACCTTAAAAAGAACAGCATGGGTAATATTGTGGCAATTGTAGGAAGACCGAATGTGGGAAAATCAACCTTTTTTAACCGGTTAATAGAACGACGCGAAGCTATAGTAGATGCAGTAAGTGGGGTTACCCGAGACCGGCATTATGGCAAATCAGATTGGAATGGTCACGATTTTTCGGTTATAGATACCGGTGGGTATGTAGTGGGGAGCGAAGATGTTTTTGAAGCAGAAATAGACAAACAGGTGCAGCTAGCCATAGAAGAAGCCGATGTCATTATTTTTATAGTTGATGCACACACCGGCATTACTCCAATGGATGAAGAGGTTGCCCATATTCTGCAACGTGTAAAGAAACCCATATTTTTAGCCGTAAACAAAGTAGACAATCCTAAATTACGAAATGAAGCCGTAGAATTTTACGGCTTGGGGTTAGGAGATTATTACCCTATTGCCAGCGCCAGTGGTAGTGGTACCGGAGATTTATTAGATGCCGTTACGGCTGCTTTTCCTGAAAAAAGCAATATTCTAGAAGAAGAATTACCTAGATTTGCGGTGGTAGGGAGACCCAATGCCGGAAAGTCTTCATTCATCAATACGTTAATAGGTGAAGACCGCTATATTGTTACAGACATTGCCGGTACAACTAGAGATTCTATAGACACAACCTATAATCGATTTGGATTTGAATTTAAATTGGTAGACACAGCCGGGATAAGACGAAAATCTAAGGTAAAAGAAGATTTAGAGTTTTATTCGGTAATGCGGAGTGTACGGGCTATAGAAAATGCCGATGTGTGTTTATTAGTGGTAGATGCAACCCGTGGCTTTGATAAGCAAGTGCAGAATATTTTTTGGTTGGCGCAACGTAACCGTAAAGGAATAGTGCTACTGATTAATAAATGGGATTTGGTTGAAAAAGAAACCAACACCTTGAAAAAATATAAAGAAGAAATTTTGGCAGAGATAGAACCCTTTGTAGATGTTCCGATGGTGTTTATCTCTGTAAAAGAAAAACAACGCATCTTTAAAGCCATGGAAGTGGCACTTGAGGTATATAAAAATAGATCACAAAAAATAAAGACACGTCAATTAAATGATGTGTTATTACCAATCATTCAAAAAAATCCACCGCCGGCGTATAAAGGAAAATATGTCAAAATAAAATTTATTACTCAACTGCCTACTCCTCAGCCACAATTTGCGTTTTTCTGTAATCTTCCTCAATATGTTAAAAAACCATATATGCGGTTTTTAGAAAATCAGCTTCGTAAACACTTCAATTTAAGCGGAGTACCGGTATCTGTGTATATGCGAAAAAAATAAATATAATTATTTTCAATTTTTTAACATTTAAATCTTAAAAATGGAAGTATAGGTGGAAATAAAAACGTTATTTCTAATGTATTTTTTTTCATTATTTTAAATTTAACAAAACTATAACCATAAAATCTGAAACGTTTTTCGATTTTTACATTCAGATTATAAACAGATAGGTTAATTTATTGTAATGAAAAACAGTCAAATCACTTCAAAAATAACTTTGGCGATTAGTTTTTTTGTGGCTTTTACCACAATTTCTTTCGGGCAGAGTTATAAAATTTCAGGGATTGTTAAGGATACTACTAACACCCCAATTAGCGATGCAACCGTATATGTTACTTCTGTTAAAGACAGTACGGTTATTAATTATTCCATCACCGAAAAGGATGGTAAATTTGTCATAGATGGCAACACTAATGCGCAAAAAATCAATTTTTATATATCTTTTCCGGGGTTTGCCCGTTATCGAAAAACCCTTACCTTAAAAGATGATGGCTCTACGTATAACTTGGGTAAAATAACCCTAAAAGAAATGACAGAAACCTTAGGGGTGGTGTCTATTCAAGGAGTGGCACCCCCGGTAGTCTTAAAAAAAGACACCTTAGAGTTTAATGTAGATTCATATAAAACAAAGGCAGACGCTACCTTAGAAGATGTTTTTAAAAAACTACCAGGTGTAACCGTTGATAACGATGGAACCATTAAGGTGAATGGAAAAAGTATTACCAAAATAATGGTAAACGGAAAAGATTTCTTTGGAAGCGACCCCAAAATAGCGTCTAAAAACTTACCGAAAGATCTTATTGAAAAAATTCAGGTGGTAGATGCTAAATCGCGAGCACAAGAATTTACAGGAAGAGAAAGTGACTCTGATGATAAGATGATAAATTTGGTTGTTGAGAAAGAAAATAATAAAGGTCTTTTTGCAAGAATGTCTGCAGGCGTGGGAACAAACGACCGATATTCTGTAAATGGCATTGCTAATTATTTTAAACAAGACATGCGGTTAAGTGCTTTAGGAAGTACAAACAACATAAACTCAGTTGGGTTTTCTTACGATGAAGTATTTGATGCTATGGGGCGTGGAAATGCTCGCTCTTTGATGCGTGGAATGGGTGGAGGAGGAATCACCAAATCTATTCTTGGAGGACTAAATTTTGTAGACACTTGGGGAAAAATAACTAACTTTTCTGCCAATTATACATACAGACGTCCGAGTACCAGAACAGCTTCTAAGGTGCATACTGAAAATATATTGCCCGATAGACATTACTTTACCAATTCAAACAGCACTTCAAAAAATGTAAATAATAGCCATCAAGGCGATATTCGGGTCGAATACGAGCCTGATTCTATGACGCGTATTTCTATTCGCCCTCAGATATCAGCCAATAATGGCTTTTCTCGTAACGAATCTTTTACCGAATCTTTTGATGCAGATGGTTCTAAGATAAATAACTCTACTAGAGAAAGACACAATAAAGAAAATGGAGTAAATTTCTCTAACCGCGTAGATATTACCCGAAAATTTGGAACAAAAGGCGGGTATGTACAGTTAGAATTTGATAATAGTAATAACCATCAAAATTCGTTACAAAACAATTATACCTCTAGAAATATATACGATACTATAGGTAACTTACAAGAAAATAAGATACAAGATCAACTTATTAAAGGCGATCAAAAAAGCGCTGAATACTCTTTAGAAGCAGAAGCACGTATTCCGGTATTTGGTAATTGGAAATTAGATTTAGAATATGAATATGAAAACAATAAAGAACACAATCAAAATTTATTCTATGAGCCGGGAACAAACCCCGACAGCTATGATGTATTAAATACTAGTTTAAGTAGCAATTTTACAACTAGAAGTATTACGCATAGACCTAGCGCCGGAATAGTTTATAGAGATGACAAATTTAGTTTTAACCTTTCCGGAGGATTTGAAAGTGTTCAGTTAAAAAATGACGAAGAGTTTTCTAACGCCCATTTTGACAATACCTATAATAACTTATTTACAAGACTAAGGATACGTTATCGTATAAAACGAGGACAGTCTTTGTCTATGTATTACAGACGTTCACGAGATATTCCTTCTGCTGATATGTTAATGCCGGTAACAGACAAAACAGATCCTTTATTTATTGTAACGGGTAATCCCGATTTGAAGCCTTCTCTCTCAAATAACTTTTCATTAAACTATTATAATTTTGATTTTAGATCACATTATGGAATGCGTTTTTTCTTAAGAGGAGATTTTACTTCTGATGCTCCGGTATCAAAAACTACTACAGATGCCGAATTGGTACGTACTACCACCTATACAAATGTTGACGGGCAATATAATATAAGCTTTGGAGGGGGTATAGGTAAAATGTTTACTCTTCGAGACAATAGTACTATAAAACCACATATAAGTGCTCGTGCTAGTGTAAGTAAGAACATCGGTTTCTCTAATGGGATAAAATACCACGCTAATAATTTTACATTAGGTCCTAGAGTAAGTTTAGAATATAATATCCCGGATGTTATTAATATTGAACCTTCTTATAATATTGATTATAATAAATCAAAATATAGTTTAGCCAGCCAACGCGACCGTAGCTATACCAACCACATTGCCTCGCTAGAGATTACATCATACTGGCCTAAAAATTTAATTTTTGGAAATAACTTCTCCTATACACATATTGGAGAAACGGCTCCGGGTTTTGATAATGATTTCTTCTTGTGGAATATGAGCTTGGGTTATAAAGTTTGGGGTGGAGATGGAATCTTTAAGGTGAAAGTATATGATGTGCTAAATCAAAACGTGTCTACTACGCGTACCTTAGGGCAAGATTTTATTAGAGATACCCAACAATTAGTATTGCAACGTTATATGATGTTTAGTTTTACCTACAAGTTCAGCAAATTTGGCGGTAAAAAGATGAATAGAAGAGGACGAGGCTTTAGACGTTATGGCGGTGGCCACTGGAGAGGATAGACTAAAAAATGATATTTTGTATTATACAGCCCTCGCAATTATCTTTGCGAGGGCTGTGTTTTCTTAATAGGAGCGTAAATGTGCAAACTTTATTCACGTTTACGTAGATATTAGATTGAATAGAACTATATTTTTTCGACAAAAACCTTACCTTTGTACGCAATTAAAATTTAATTGCCATGTTTTCAGAGTCACACAAAGTGCTGGGCGAAGGGTTAACATACGATGATGTTTTACTCGTTCCGGCTTATTCTGAAGTTCTTCCTAGACAGGTCCAACTCCAATCCAGATTTTCAAAAAATATACCTATTAATGTGCCTATTGTTTCGGCGGCTATGGATACTGTTACCGAATCAGAAATGGCCATTGCTATTGCGCGGGAAGGAGGAATAGGAGTACTGCACAAAAACATGACAATTGAGCAGCAGGCGTTGCAAGTACGTAAGGTAAAACGAGCAGAAAGCGGTATGATTATCGATCCGATTACGCTTCCTGTTTCGGCTACGGTACGCGATGCCAAAAACGCAATGCGCGAAAACCATATTGGCGGTATTCCAATTGTAGATGATCAAAGAAATTTATTAGGCATTATTACAAACCGCGATCTTCGTTTTGAAAATGATGATAACCGCCCTGTTTCTGAGGTAATGACCAATAAAAACTTGGTTACCGTTTCAGAAGGTACCTCTTTAAAAGAAGCCGAATCAATTTTACAGAAACACAAAATTGAGAAACTTCCGGTGGTTGATAAAAATGACAAACTCTGTGGGCTAATTACTTTTAGAGATATTACCAAACTCACCCAAAAACCCATGGCTAATAAAGATGGCTATGGTCGTTTAAGAGTTGCCGCCGCTATTGGAGTAACGGCAGATGCTTTGCAACGAGCAGAAGCATTAGTTAAAGCCAATGTAGATGCTTTAATTATTGATACCGCTCATGGGCACTCAAAAGGTGTAGTGGGTGTATTAAAAGACATAAAAAATAATTTTCCGGATATAGATGTAGTGGTAGGGAACATTGCAACTGCAGATGCGGCAAAATATTTAGTAGAAGCGGGAGCAGACGCCGTAAAAGTAGGTATTGGTCCCGGTTCAATCTGTACCACTCGTGTAGTAGCCGGGGTTGGTTATCCTCAATTTTCGGCAGTGTTAGAAGTAGCTAAAGCCTTAAAAGGCTCCGGTATTCCGGTAATTGCTGATGGCGGTATTCGTTATACAGGTGATATACCTAAGGCACTAGCCGCCGGAGCAGATACAGTAATGTTGGGTTCGTTGTTAGCCGGTACAGAAGAAGCTCCCGGTGAAACGGTAATATACGAAGGGCGTAAGTACAAAACATACCGTGGAATGGGTTCTGTAGAAGCCATGCAACAAGGTTCTAAAGACCGCTATTTTCAAGATATGGAAGCAGAAATTAAAAAACTGGTTCCGGAAGGAATTGTGGGACGTCTGCCTTACAAAGGAGAATTAGTAGAGAGTATGCATCAATTTATTGGTGGTTTGCGTGCCGGAATGGGTTATTGCGGAGCCAAAGACGTACCGACACTTCAAGAAAAAGCTCAGTTTGTACGTATTACGGCGTCGGGTATTAAGGAGAGCCATCCGCACGATGTAACCATTACCAAAGAGGCTCCTAACTATTCTCGTTAGTAACAATCGTTAAAGATTTGTATTCATTTTGAAAGAAATTTTAAAATACTTTCCAGAGTTAACAGAGGAACAAAGCGCACATTTTGCACAACTAAATGATTTATATCAAGACTGGAACCTAAAGATTAATGTGGTTTCTAGAAAGGATATAGATGAGTTATACCTTCGGCATGTGTTGCATTCTCTAGGAATAGCTAAGATTCAAACTTTTCAAGCGGGCGCTAAGATTTTAGATGTGGGTACCGGAGGTGGATTTCCCGGTATTCCGCTTGCTATTCTTTTTCCTGATGTCGAATTTCATTTGGTTGACAGTATCGGTAAAAAAATAAAAGTGGTAGAGGAGGTAGTTAACGGGTTGGGGTTAAAAAATGTGACCCCTTTTAATTGCCGTGTTGAAGAGCTGAACAAGCAAAGCGAATATGACTTTATTGTAAGTCGTGCAGTGGCTAGAATGGATTCTTTTGTGCATTGGGTGAAAGGAAAAATTGCCAAAAAGAATAATCACGCCCTAAAAAATGGCATTTTATACCTAAAAGGAGGCGACTTAACCGATGAATTAGCCGTGTATAAAAATGCGGTCATTTATCCTTTAAGTGCGTATTTTGAAGAAGCCTTTTTTGAAACTAAATCAGTGGTATATCTTCCTCAAAAATATAAAGGATAAAGCTGTTAAACCCATATTAAACTAGCAGAAAATTTACCTAAAAATGCCGACCTTACCATAAAAAGAAGCAATGAGGCTACTCATAACCGGCGCTACCGGGTTAGTAGGGAGAAATTTGTGTGCACTATGTCAATCTAAGGGACACGAGGTGTATTATTTAACCACACGTAAAGAAAAAATAGAAGTACGTGCAGGTTATCACGGCTTTTTATGGAATCCGGCGAAGGGTGAAATAGATAAAAACTGTTTGCGTGGAGTTGACAAGATTATACACTTGGCCGGTGCCAGTGTGGCTAAGCGGTGGACGCCTAAATACCGTAAAACCATTAAGTCGAGTAGAATAGATTCGGCTGCATGCCTATATAGGTTATTAGGGCAAATGCCACACCAAATTACACAGTTTATTTCAGCCAGCGCTATAGGCATCTACCCATCTTCTCTTTCTCATTTATATGATGAAAGTGCCCCGGAAAAGGCTACCGACTATTTGGGAGAAGTGGTGCAAGCTTGGGAGGCTGCAGCAGATCAATTTAAAAATTTATCAATTAAAGTAACAAAAGTACGTATAGGGTTGGTTTTAGCGGCTGATGGCGGGATGTTCCCAACACTTAAAAGAACAACTCAATATGGTTTAGGAGCTACTTTGGGTAGCGGTAACCAATGGAATTCGTGGATTCATATTGAAGATTTGGTGCGCTTATTCTTAGAAGTAGCTGAGCAGGGCGAAGAAGACGTTTTTAATGCAGTGGCTCCTAATCCGGTAAGGCAAATAAAAATAGTAAAGACGATAGCAAAACAAGTACATCGCCCGCTTTGGTTGCCGGCTATACCGAGTTGGGTCTTAAAAACAGCATTGGGTGAGATGGCTACTATGGTTTTGGGTAGTCAACGAGTAGTAAATAGAAGGAATAGCTTGGGCTTTTCTTTTCAATTTAATAATATAGATCAGGCTGTTGCCGATTTGTTGAGAAAGTACTAGTCTTAATATTCTTTGTAGATAGAATCGTATAAATCGCGATACTTTTCAATAACTTGCTTTCGGCGTACTTTTAAGGTTGGGGTAAGTTCTCCTCCTTCAATACTCCATTCTTGTGGGGTTAGCTTAAAAGCTTTGATTTGTTCCCAATGGCCAAATTGACCATTAATTTTATCGATTTCACGTTGAATTCGAGCAATGATACGTTCGTTGTTAACAATGGTTTTTAAACTTTTTTCCTTTAGTGGGAAACCTTTGTGTGCCGCCCAAGATTCTATATGTGAAAGATTGGGCTGAATAAGTGCTGCAGGCATTTTTTCTCCTTCTCCAATAACGATTATATGTTCTATAAAAGGTGATTCTTTTAAGGCGTTTTCCAGTTTTTGTGGAGTGATATACTTTCCGCCAGAAGTCTTGAATAATTGCTTTTTCCGATCGGTTATTTTTAAAAAACCATCTGCGTCAATTTCTCCAATATCACCGGTTTTAAAAAAACCATCAGCGGTCATAGCTGCTTTTGTTTTTTCTTCGTCTTTGTAATAGCCTTTCATAACGTTTGGACCCTTTACAAGAATTTCTCCATCTTCAGCAATTTTAAGTACGACATTAGGAATAGGTTTGCCAACAGTTCCGATTTTAAAATCTTCTTTTCGAGTGGTGTTTACAGCCACCACCGGTGAGGTTTCGGTAAGGCCATAACCTTCAATAACAATCATTTGAGCGGCGGCATAAATGCGGGCGAGTTCGGGTGACAAAGCAGCGCTTCCCGAAACCATTAACTCAATATTTCCGCCCATTCCTTCTTTCCATTTAGAAAGTACAAGCTTACGGGCTATATTCAATTTAAAATTATAAGACCACGATTGTTTTTGAAAAGGTTCATACTTTTTGGCCGTGTTTAAGGCCCAATGAAAAAGACCACTTTTAATACCGGTTAAAGCTCTTCCTTTTTCATAAAAAGCAGCAAAGGCTTTCTCCAATACTCTGGGAACAACAGTGAGAAAAGTAGGTTGTACCTCTTTTAAGTTCTCACTTACAGCACTAATAGATTCTGCATAATAAATAGACACTGAAAAATATTGGTATAAGTAGATGAGCATGCGCTCAAAAACATGGCAGACGGGAAGTAAACTCAAAGCTTTTTGGGTGCCAATGCCAAAAGGCACGCGTCCCGAGCTATCTAACACATTTGAAGTAATGTTTTGGTGAGAAAGCATGACCCCTTTTGGAGTTCCGGTGGTTCCGGAGGTGTATATTAACGTTGCTAAATCTGAGGGTTGTACATTGTTTTTTAATCGTTCTACTTCAGGCTGTAAACTTTCGTCTTCCCCTAGTTGTAATACTTTTTCCCAATTTTCACAGCCGTCTAAGTTAACAAAGCTAAACACTTCTTTTAGAGCGGTACCGCCTTTTGCTTGATTTACTTTGTCTAAGATTTCTTGATCAGAAACAAAGATATAGGTAGCTTCACTGTGGGTTAAGATATAGTGATAACTTTCTACAGTAACGGTAGGGTAAATAGGTACATTTTGCGCTCCTATTTGTAAAATTCCGGTGTCTAAAATATTCCACTCACTACAATTGGTATGTGTAATAACGGCAATCTTATCTTGAGGTTTTACACCTAGTTTGAGCAACCCTCGACTTATCTGATTGGCTTTGTTGAGGTATTCTTGAGTAGAGAGTGCTTCCCATTTTCCGTTTCTTTTAGTAGCCAAGGCATTCTCTAACGGATGGTTTTCCAGTTGATAATATGGAATGTCAAAAATTCGAGTAATACCGCTCATAATGGGAAACTTAGTGCCATGCAAAGTACACATTTTTTTGGTGATAACATATTAAAATCACCTATCAGACTACTTAAAGATTAAGCAAGCTGTTTAAATGGTACGAGAACGGGTTAATTTCGGCTAAGTACTAAAATCATGACGGTATTATGCCCATCTGTTGATTTCCAAACTTGTTTTTTACTTTCATTTTTTACAATAATCCACGCTTTGGCTAGCTTAGAATTAGCTTCTTTAGTAGATTTGAGTAAAATATACCCCTCTTTTTCGTGGATTTCCCAAATAAAAGGGGTCTTGTCAGTATACTTTTGCCCAAAGATGCTGTAATTAATGTCTTTATTACCCGAACCATTTTTATTAAAAGTAATGGTGCCAATATTATTAGACCCGGTTTTCTGTCCGTTTTCTTTAATAATTTCAAACTTATCAATGTTCCATGTGTGCACTAATTTTGAGGAACAGGCGGTCAATAAAAAAAGAAGAAAAAGTAAAGGTAATTTTGATTTCATAGTGGGTTTTTATTTGTGGTTGGGTGTTTTTATAGTTTGTAAAAATACTGAAAAAACAGATAAGGGTAGTTTACAAATCAACCTTTACCCGATATTCTTTCAGCTTTTCTAGGAGTTCATCAGAAGTAAAATTAGAAATTTCCATATCTTTTTCATAATGAATTTTCATTTGATGCCGTGTTAGTCCACGTACAAACCGATGAATTTCATTTTTATGGGTGATGATGAGCCCGGGCACTTGGGTACTCTTTCCCTGGTTATCTTTAGCCACCATGGTAAAATAAGACGAATTGCAATGTTTTTTTGCCCCCGTTTGAATATTCTCAGCTTCTACCCGAATACCAATTATCATAGAGCTATTACCTACATAATTTACGGCAGCTTTCATAGTAACTAGTTCACCCACCTCAATAGGACGTAAAAAATCTACTGTGTCAACACTAGCCGTTACGCAATAATTTTCACTGTGTTTAGAGGCACAAGCAAAGGCAATTTGATCCATGAGCGATAAAATATATCCTCCGTGAATTTTTCCATTAAAATTAGAATGAGATGGCAACATTAGTACAGACAGTATTACCTCAGAATCGGTTACTTTTTTATAGGCTGTTTTCATGGGGTTTGTTTAATGGTGTATAATCATCTGTTTGATTAAGGTGCTTTTGGTCGATTTGTTTACTGGCTTTGGCGCCTAATTTTTTAAGATTTTCTACACGTGAAACCAAATTACCTTTTCCGGTTAATTTTTTCATGGTAGAATCGTAGCTGCCCTGAACGGTTTTGAGTTGTTTTCCTACTTTCTCAAAATCTGTAATTAAATTTACAAAAGTATCATATAACCGGCCGGCTTGGGTAGCAATCTCAATAGAATTTTTTCTTTGCCTCTCGTTTTGCCACATACTGTCTATGGTTTTTAAGACAGCTAGTAGAGTAGTGGGGGTAACAATAATTATATTTTTGTCAAAAGCATCTCCATACAACCCGGGGTGAGCATTAGAAGCTAGCGCAAAAGCTGCTTCAATAGGTATGAATAGCAGCGTAAAATCGGGGCTTTCCATTTGGTAGAGTTGCTGATAATTTTTGCGGCTCAGCTCATCAACATGTTTTTTAATAGAGGCGAGATGTTGATTTAAGTAATTCTTTTTGGCGGTGCTTTCTTCAGCATTAATGTAGTGCTCGTAAGCGGTAAGCGAAACCTTAGAGTCTATAATCATTTTCTTATCTCCCGGCAGATGGATCACCACATCGGGCATTACGCGTTTGTTTTGTTCGGTAGTAAAACTTTGTTGTTCAAAATATTCGCTATCTTTTTGTAAACCACTGCGTTCCAGCACTCGTCTAAGCACCATCTCACCCCAATTCCCCTGCATTTTACTATCCCCTTTTAAGGCTTTGGTAAGGTTGGTGGCTTCTTCGCTAATCTTGAGATTTTGTTTGTTCAGTTGATCGAGGTGTTTTCCCAATTCGGTATGTCGTTTTAGCGAGGCCTCGCGGTTTTTGTCTACCTTTTCTTCAAAATCTTTAATCTTCTTTTGAAGAGGGGTAAGGATATTTTCTATATTGGTTTTGTTGAGCTGGGTAAATTTTTCTGATTTTTGTTCGAGGATTTTATTGGCCAAGTTTTCAAATTCTTTTTCAAATTTTTCTTGTAGTTTTTTTATTTCGGCCTTTTCTTCATTGGCTTTTTGTTGAAGATTGCTAAACTCAGTGTTGCGGCGGGTTAGTTGAATATGTAACTGCTCTTTTTCTTGTCGTATATGGACAAGTTCTTTTTTTAATTCATCTAATTTTTGCCGATTTTCAGTCTCAATTTTAGAAATTTGTTGCTGATAATTTTCTCGTTCTTCTTTGCGAAGATCTTCAGCGTGTTTGGCCTGCAATGTTGCGGTAGTAATATGATTTTCTAAGTCTTTTGTTTGCCCTTCTTTTTTAGAAGAGGCTGTTTTTTGCCCTATAAAAAAACCGAGCAGCAGCATTAAAATTGCTAAAATTATAAATAGAATGTAATTTTCCATGAGTTTTGAAAAGCTATTAACTTGCTATTGAAAAGGTTAAAAAAGATATATTGAAAGCTAAAAGTACTAAAAAGAGCCAAGAGTTTACTAACTATTTTTAATGAATAAGAAGTATGTAGTGTGTAAAAAAATAGCTGCCTTGATTGAGACAGCTATTTTGTAAAATATTTTGACGACTTATATTTTATACACGCGCCTTCATTTTTTCTTTTCGTTTCTGCAATTTTCGTTTAAGATCGGCTATGGTTTTGTAAATTGCTTTGTCAAAATTTTCTTCATTACTAGCCACAAAGATTTCCGGACCGGGAACACTGAGTCTAATTTCGCAAATTCTTCCCATGTCATTGGCAGTAGAATTTTCGGTTTTAAAATAAACATCGGCACTCACGATAAAATCGTAATGGCGTTTGAGTTTATCCAATTTTTCTTGAGTAAAACTTTCAAGCCTGTCGCTTGCTGAAACGTGAACATAATTGAAATGCGTATCCATAAGTAATAGATATTAAGTTAGAGAAATAAAGATACAATATTTATGCAATTAATGCAGGTTTTTAAAGGTTTTTTAGGGTATAAAACGGAAAAAATAAAAGGCTATAATGAAGTTTGTAAATAGCGGCTCTTAAAGCTTATTTTGTAAAGTAAAAAGAATATCTTTGCAACCCTGATGGCGATGGAGTTCGCCATAACCGCTTCTTTATAAGCTGATGACTCCTGCCTTATACTAAATTTAATAAACACATAATTAGTTATGGGTAGAACACTTTTATTAATTGGCATTGGAGGTTTCTTAGGCAGTATTGCCCGGTATCTTACCTCACTTTTGGGTAGTAAATTGTGGAGCGGAGTGTTTCCATTCGGTACTTTTCTAACAAACATTATAGGCTGTTTATTTATAGGGTTTATTTTCGGACTTTCACAAAAGTACGGATGGCTTACACCTCAGTGGCGCTTCTTTTTAGCTACAGGTTTTTGCGGAGGGTATACCACCTTTTCTACCTTTGTATTAGACAATGCTAAGTTGTTACAAACCGGACAATATTGGCCGTTTATTGGCTATACCTTCTTAAGTATAGCGGTGGGTATTTTTTTGGTGTTTACTGGAATATTGTTGGCAAAGTATTGCTAATACACAGCTTACGAGATTTAACAGGCCAAAATAAAAGATAAAAGAGCTGTTAAAAAAGCCTTTTTATTGTCACTTCGTTTTTATATTTTTGCAGGCTGTTATAAATAATGAAATAAACACATTAATTTTTACATTTTCTTATGGAATCCAATATTATTTTCCTTCCGATTGTGTTGGCCGTTTTAGGTCTTTTATTTATGATCTTTAAAGCGTCTAAAGTAAAAAAACAGTCGCCGGGTCATGGAAAAATGCAAAGCATTTCTGCCAGCATTAAGAAAGGAGCACTAGCATTTTTAAATGCAGAATACCGTCTATTATTAATTTATGTTGTGTTGGCTTCAATTGCCTTGTTTATTGTGTCTGAAGTGGTAGATACAACTAGCTGGCTCATCGTTCCGGCCTTTATTATTGGTGGGTTTTTCTCTGCCTTTGCCGGAAATATTGGTATGCGTATTGCTACTGAAGCAAATGCTAGAACTGCAGAAGCAGCTAAAACAAGTTTGCCTAAGGCTTTAAAAGTTTCTTTTAATGGAGGAACCGTAATGGGCTTAGGCGTTGCCGGCCTTGCTGTTTTGGGGTTGAGTTTGTTAACGATGTTCTTTATTAGTCAATTTGTAGGAAACTCAGCTAACTTGTATGATGATATGACGATGGTGCTTGAAGCATTAGCCGGTTTCTCTATAGGGGCAGAATCTATTGCACTTTTTGCTCGTGTAGGAGGTGGTATTTATACAAAAGCTGCTGATGTTGGTGCTGACTTAGTAGGAAAAGTAGAAGCAGGTATTCCGGAAGATGATCCAAGAAACCCGGCCACTATTGCCGATAACGTAGGCGATAACGTAGGTGATGTTGCCGGAATGGGAGCTGACTTATTTGGTAGTTATGTAGCTACAGTATTGGCCGCTATGGTTTTAGGAAATTATGTGATTCGTGATATGTCCTTAGACGGAACGCCTTATACAGATGCTTTTAATAATATGGGTCCTATTTTGTTGCCATTGGTTATTGCCGGGGTAGGAATTTTAGCCTCAATTATTGGAACTTTCTTAGTAAAAATTAAATCAAATGATGCTCGTGAGCGCCAAGTACAAGCAGTACTAGATAGAGGTAACTGGACCGCTATTATTTTAACTTTAATTGCTAGTTTCTTTTTAATTCGTTGGATGCTTCCGGAGCACATTCAAACAAGCTTCTTTGGAGAAGGTGTAAAAACTATTGCTTCTATGAATGTATTTTGGGCGGCCGTAATTGGTTTAGCTGTTGGTGCTTTAATTACGGCAGTTACAGCATACTATACGAGTTTGGGTAAAAAACCGGTATTAAACATTGTGCGTAACTCTTCTACCGGAGCTGCCACTAATATTATTGCTGGTTTGTCTGTAGGAATGAAATCAACTTGCGGATCAGTTATTTTGTTTGCGGGTGCTATTTATGGTTCTTATGAATTGGCAGGGTTCTACGGAGTAGCTTTGGCGGCTTCTGCTATGATGGCCACCACGGCTATGCAGTTGGCGATAGATGCTTTTGGACCGATTGCCGATAATGCCGGTGGAGTGGCTGAAATGAGTGAATTGCCAAGCGAAGTTCGTGAACGCACTGATATTTTAGATTCTGTTGGTAACACTACAGCTGCTGTAGGAAAAGGTTTTGCCATTGCCTCCGCTGCATTAACAGCCTTGGCTTTGTTTGCTGCTTATATTACGTTTACCGGAATTGATGGAATTAATATCTATAAAGCAGATGTGTTAGCAGCATTGTTTATAGGCGCTATGATACCGGTTATCTTCTCTGCCTTGGCAATGGAATCTGTGGGAAAAGCAGCGATGAAAATGGTGCAGGAGGTACGTCGCCAGTTTAAAGAAATTCCCGGAATTATGGAAGGAAAAGCAACTCCCGATTATGCAAGATGTGTAGATATTTCTACCAAAGCAGCCCTTCGCGAAATGATTCTTCCAGGTTTGATTACTATTATTGTACCTATTATTATTGGATTAATTTTTGGTGCAGAACCACTTGGAGGCTATATGGCAGGAGTTTGCGTGTCTGGTGTAATGTGGGCTATTTTCCAAAATAATGCCGGTGGTGCTTGGGATAACGCAAAAAAATCTTTTGAAGCAGGAGTTGAGATAGAAGGTAAAATGACCTATAAAGGTAGCGATGCACACAAAGCAGCTGTTATTGGTGATACCGTTGGCGATCCGTTTAAAGATACCTCTGGTCCTTCTATGAATATTTTAATTAAACTAACGTGTTTAGTGGCGCTTATTATGGCTCCACTTTTAGGAACTGAATACCATAAAAGTGAAGCTGAAAATACTACACAAGCGCAGGTAGAACAAGTTCAGAAAACTTCTACCACTCAGAAAGAGCAGGTAGAATTAACGACACTTAACAAAGAAAAGAAAGTGACTGAGGAGAAATAGAAAAATAGATTTTTTCTTATATAATTTTATAAATAAATCCCTGAGAATATTTTCCCGGGGATTTTTTTTTATGTAATTACGTGGCTTCGTACTTAATTGAGCCTAACTAGGTTTTTTATCAACAGATGATTTTTACGACATTATGAGGTTGAAACATAAGAATTACTTTTACATACAGAATACCGGGCAATCAAACACAAACAAAATTTAATACATGGTGTTCTTGCTGTACGTTAAATAAAGACATAAAAAAACCATGAGGTTAGGTCATGGTTCTTTATATTATAATAACAAGCTATATTTCTTTTAATCTACTGCCAACTCAGTTCTTATTTTTTGTTGAAAATAGCGCGTTAGCCCTTCAATGGGGCGCCACACCACATTCCCTAGGGTATATCCGCGCTCTTCTAAAACTTCAGCAATTACCTCTTTAGAGAAATGTGCTATAGATCCTATAAAATGTATAGGCACTTCTTTGGCCTGTGGAATATTGCTAATCCAATTATCAACAAAAACCTCAAACTCCCGCTTTACCATTTTTTTTAAAAAGTCAGGTAATGGGTCGTGTTTAAAGATAAACCCGGCAAATTTGGCCAAATATGCATTGGCATTTTGATGCTTATAGATATTGTTTTTAATGTTTTGAGGAGAGAGGTTAAACTCTTCTTCAAAACGTTTAGCCAAATCTTCAGGCATCTGATGGTAAAAATAGGCGCGTAACATTACTTTACCCAAATAACTACCACTGGCTTCATCCATAATCATGTATCCCAAAGAGGGGCAAGGCACTTCTACACGTTTTTTCCCATCAAAATAACACGCATTAGAGCCGGTGCCCATAATACAGACAATTCCGGGATCTGTAGTTGCCGATAAACAAGCCGCTAGAAGATCTTCTTCAACTTCACATTTGGCATGTCTGAAATATTTTTCTAAAAACCGTTTAAGTCGAAGTTTATTTTCTTCGGTTCCACACCCAGATCCATAAAAATAAACCCGTTCAACCCCTTGACTGATGTGCGAAATTTCTTCGCTTTCAGCTATACGCTTGTGTAGTTTTTGCGTGGTGAGCACATCTGGGTTTAATCCCTTGGTTTTTGCTTTAAAGACTTCGTTTCCGTCGTGGTCAAGCGCTACCCAGTGGCATTTAGTTGACCCGCCATCAGCAATAAGAATCATAGTGGTCGATTATTTAGTTTAAAGAGGTTACATACATGGCCATGTCTACTAATCTGCTGGCATAACCAAATTCGTTATCATACCAAGCCACTAATTTAAAGAAATTAGTATTAAGTTCCATGCTGGCTGAGGCATCGAATATACAACTATGTGAGTCAGAAACAAAATCTTGAGAAACTACTTCGTCTTCGGTATAGTCTAAGAAACCTTTTAACTCGCCATCTGCTTTGGTTTTGATAACTTTTTTAATTTCTTCTAAAGAGGTAGATTTTTCTGTACGCATCGTTAAGTCAACTACAGAAACATCGTTAGAAGGAACCCGGAAAGCCATTCCGGTAAGTTTTCCTTCAAGTTCAGGAATCACTTTAGTAACAGCTATAGCAGCCCCAGTAGAGGTAGGAATAATGTTGTTTAAAGCAGAACGACCTATGCGATAATTCTTTTTAGAAGGAGCGTCTACGGTAGATTGTGTAGATGTTGTGGCATGTACAGTAGTTAGCAGTCCTTCGGCAATTCCGAAGTGGTCATTTACTACTTTTGCTAAAACGGCTAAGCAGTTGGTTGTACATGAGGCGTTAGAAACAATTTTTGCATTGGTAGGCACCTCTTTGTGATTAACTCCCATAACATAAGTAGGTGCATCTTTAGATGGAGCAGAAATCACTACTTTTTTAGCGCCGGCTTTAAGGTGCGCTGAAGCTTGTGCGTGCGATTTAAAAATACCGGTACATTCTAACACTACATCGGCATTAACGGCATTCCAAGCCAAGTTTTCCGGATTGGTTTCTGCAGTTACGCGTATGGTGTTTCCATTTACAACTAAGTTACCGTCTACAACTGTAATAGATCCTTTAAAACGGCCATGAACCGTGTCATATTTTAATAAATAAGCGAGTTGTTCAACCGGAACTAGGTCATTAATAGCTACAATATTTACATTTTCTTTCTGACTGGCAATGCGAAAAGCAATGCGACCAATACGGCCAAAACCGTTAATGGCTAAATTGATTTTTTTATTCATAATATTTATTAGAATGATGTGATATCCGCTACTCGTAACAAATCTAAATCGACTTTTCCTTCCCCAGAAAGGTTACCTTTTAACGGAATCTTGATTAATGTTCTGTTTTTAATGCCAATCATTGCATTGGCTTCCTTATCGAGAAGTGTCTCGACAGCTTTAATACCCATTCGGCTAGCCAACACACGGTCAAAGCAGCTGGGAGCGCCGCCTCGTTGTACATGCCCTAATACAGTTACACGCACTTCATAGTTGGTAAGATGGGTTTTGATGTAATCGGCGAGTTCGAAGATGCTTTTCCCCGTTTTTTCGCCTTCAGAAACTACTACGATACTAGACGTTTTTCCTGATTTTCGGCTGTGTTTTAGGGAGGCAATGAGTCGTTCCGTTCCCAAATTTTTCTCCGGAATCAGAATTTCTTCGGCTCCGGCACCTATACCAGCATTTAGCGCTAAATCACCGGCATCTCGCCCCATTACTTCTACTAAGAATAAACGATTGTGAGAATTAGCCGTATCTCTAATTTTATCGATGGCTTCTACAACGGTGTTTAAGGCAGTGTCGTAGCCAATAGTGTAGTCTGTACCAAGAATATCATTATCTATGGTGGCCGGAATACCAATAATAGGAAATTGATGTTCTTTATAGAAAATCTCGGCTCCTTTAAAGGTACCATTTCCGCCAATAGTTACCAAAGCATCTATTCCTTCTTCTTGTAAATTGTTGTAAGCTATTTGACGCCCTTCAGAAGTACGAAACCTTTCTGATCTTGTTGATTTTAAAAAAGTACCCCCACGATTGATAATATTTCGTACTGAACGAGCATTTAGACTTTTAAAATCTTTTTCAATAAGTCCTTCGTAACCGCGATATATACCGGAGCACTTTACGTTGTAGTAGGCACAACTTCGTACCACGGCACGAATGGCAGCATTCATCCCGGGAGAATCTCCTCCTGATGTCAATACTGCAATGTGTTCAGGCTTTTTGTTCATAGTCTTACTGTTTTTATATTCGTAAAAAATACACTCATTTTTAAGGAGTGTATACTATTTTTACTTTCTATATTGAAAGATGTTAAAAAACAACTCTCAAATAAAACACTTTTCCCTCATAAAACAGAGGAAAAAGCGTGAAAGTTTAGTTAAAATATAATTTTATAAAATAGATGAACTAAAAAGCGTTAGGGTAGGCTTATTTGATTTCGTATAACCAACCGTATGAATCTTCGGCTCGGTGGTATTGAATGTCTTGAAGTATGGCTTTTAGTTTTGGGCCATAAGGGTTTTCTACATGGGGTAGTTCGTGGTATTTTTCTTTGTAACCAAACCCAATAAATGGAACAACGGTTGCTGCAGTACCGGAACCAAAAATTTCTTTTAGCTCTCCATTTTTTTCTCCTTCAAGGAGTTCTTGTACGCTAATGCGACGCACTTCTACCTTTATGCCGTTATCTTTGGCTAGTTGAATAATACTTTTGCGCGTAATACCATCTAGTATACGGTCGTTATTTGGGGCAGTAATTAGGGTATCTCCAATACGAAAAAAAACATTCATCGTTCCAGCTTCTTCCATATATTCGTGAGTACTAGAATCTGTCCAGATAATTTGTTTATAGCCTTTCTCTTTGGCTAATTTTGTAGGATAGAAAGAAGACCCATAGTTGCCACCGGCTTTTACAAAACCTACCCCACCGTCAGCAGAACGGCTAAAACGGTCTTGTACTAAAACTTTCATTCCTTCACTTCCTTCGGTATAATATGCTTTAACGGGGCTGTTAATAATAACAACTCGATACTCTGTAGATGGAGAGGCGGCTACCTGATTCTCTATACCAATAGCAAAAGGACGAATGTATAAAGAGTATCCTTCTTTGTTTAAAACCCAATCACTATCCAATTTCATAAGAATATCTAATGCCCCAAAAAAGTATTCTTTCGGAAATTCCGGCATGCACATGCGTTTACAAGACTTGTTGAATCGTGCAAAATTCTGATCCGGGCGGAATAACCAAATTTTGCCTTTATTGTCTTTAAAAGCTTTCATTCCTTCAAAAATACTTTGTCCGTAGTGGAATATCTTTGAAGCCGGATCTAGACTCATAGGGCCATATGGTTTAATCTCAGGGGTCTGCCATTTGCCATCTTTGTAATCGCAAATTAACATGTGGTCGGTATAAAACTTTCCAAAGCCGGGTTCACTTAAATCGGTTTGATCTAATCGTGATTGGCTTGTTTTTGTAATAGAAAAATCGTTAATAGTGTACATTAATTTTGTTTTTTTACGAGAGCAAAAACGCGTGAATCGGTCAATTTTGAATAATCTACTCTTGCTCTTTATTTTGGAGGCTTAAATTTACAAAATTTCAATCACATGAAGTGCATAATAATGTTAATACTTTTTAATTAAATTTACGGTAACCAGCTATATTAAAAAAATTATGATTCATGAATTTTTATTTTGCTTATATGATAATTTTATTGTTTATAATTTATTAAAATGACATGGTTGGGTGCGAAATATTTTAAATTAGTTTTAAGAGGAAGATTAGAATTAGTTAAATAAAGTTTGTCGTTACCTTTGTATTTAATTGAATACTTGTATGAAAAGAGAAGTTTTTGTGACAGAAGATGGGTCAACTAGTTTACGAATACCCGAATGGGATGAACAATACCACTCTAAACACGGAGCTATTCAGGAGGCTAACCATGTGTATATCAGTACAGGCCTCACATATTTTATAGAAAATAAGTATTCAGATTATCCGATTAATATTTTGGAAGTGGGGTTAGGTACCGGATTGAATGCTCTATTAACAGCTCTTTATGCAGAACAACATACCATACCTATAAATTATAATGCATTAGAGGCATACCCATTATCAGAAAAAGAGTGGCAATCGTTAAATTATCCTACTTGCTTATCCGAGGCGCATGCGCAAACAATTTTAGAAAAAATACATCGAGCCGATTGGGGAGTACGAGTGCAAATTTCTCCGTATTTCCAATTAAAAAAAGAACAAAAGCTATTTCAAGATTTTTCGGAAAAAGCAACAACAGACCTTATTTATTTTGATGCTTTTGGTCCTCAGGTACAACCGGAACTGTGGACGAGTTTTATTTTTAAAGCAATGTATAAGGCACTAAAAGAAAGGGGAGTATTAACCACTTATTCTGCTAAAGGAAGTGTGCGTAGAACATTGCAATCTGTGGGCTTTACAGTAGAACGGCTTCCGGGTCCCCCGGGAAAACGAGAAATGCTGCGCGCTGTAAAAGCGCCTTTATAAGGAAAGAAATAGAGAAAATTGAAACAAACCCTTGTTAAACTATTATTTTTGAAAAAATTATATAATGATGGAGTCTGAATTTCCTCACATGCGTGTCAATATTCTTACCGGAGAAAAAGTGTTGGTTTCTCCTCATCGCAGTAAACGCCCTTGGCAAGGCAAGAAGGAGGAGGCTCATGTAGTCGTAAAAAAACCGTACGAGCCACAATGTTATTTGTGTCCCGGTAATAAACGAGCTGGTGGAGCACAAAACCCAAATTATAAACAAAACTTCACCTTTGTAAATGATTATTCGGCATTGTTGCCCGAGAGAAGAGAAGATGTTGATAAAAAAGATGATATACTTATAGAAGAGAGTATACGTGGTATATGCAAGGTGTTGGTGTTTACGCCTCGTCATGATTTGACTTTGGCAACGATGCCCGAAAAAGATATACAAACCGTAGTACAATTATGGAGTGATGAGTTTGAAGAACTTCGAAAAAAAAGCTGGATTAAATATATTCAAATATTTGAAAATAAAGGAGCCATAATGGGGTGCAGTAACCCACATCCACATGGACAGGTTTGGGCACAAGATCAACTGCCGGTTGAAGTGACAAAAGAAACCACACAACAAAAAAAGTATTTTGAGAAGCACCATAAGACGCTGTTGAGTGCTTATTTATCGATAGAATGCAAAAAAGAAAAGAGAATTATCTTTCAAAACGATTCTTTTGTGGTGTTGGTGCCATTTTGGGCTGCCTGGCCCTATGAGACTATGGTTGTGGCGAAACGTTCAGTACAGTATATAACGCAATTTACGCCTGCAGAGAAAGCCGATTTAGCACGAGCATTAAAAGTATTAACGGTTAAATACGACAATCTTTTTGAGACGTCGTTTCCGTATTCTGCCGGTATTCATCAGGCTCCGGTAAATGATGGAGAGCACCCTGAATGGCATTGGCATATGCATTTTTATCCGCCTTTATTGCGATCGGCTACTGTAAAAAAGTTTATGGTAGGTTATGAGATGATGGCTAATCCGCAACGCGATATTACCGCAGAACTGGCAGCGCAACAATTACAAAATTTATCAACTACTCATTACAGTCTTTAGAATATGTCTATTAAAGAAGAAATCACAAAAATATTTGAGCAAAAATTCACCAGTTCTCCTGAGGTTGTGGCACAAGCCCCCGGTCGGGTTAATCTTATAGGTGAGCATACAGACTATAATGGTGGTTATGTATTGCCGTTGGCTATTAATCAATGCGCAGTGGTGGCTGTGGCTAAACGTAATGATCAACACATTTCTTTGTATTCTACACTATTTGATGAACGTTTTGAAATTGCACTTGATAAACTTTGTCCACAGCCTCAGCCGGTTTGGGTAAATTATATTTTAGGAGTAATTAATCAACTACAAGAAAAAGGGAAGCCTTTTACAGGGCTTAATGTAGTTGTTTCCGGCAATGTACCGCTGGGAGCAGGTCTTTCTTCATCTGCTTCTGTAGAGTGTGCAATAGCGGTGGCTTTAAATGAACTTTTTAAGTTGCAGTTAACCCGTATGCAATTAGCCAAAACTGCTCAAAAGGCAGAACAAAAGTACGCCGGAGTGAATTGTGGTATTATGGATCATTTTGCTTCTGTATATGGAAAAGAGGGGCATGCTGTTCGGTTAGATTGTAATGATTTAAGCTATGCGTATTTTCCGCTAAACTTAGGCGAATACACCCTGCTCTTGCTTAATACTAATGTAAAACACTCATTGGCTTCATCGGCTTATAATGAACGTAGAAAAGCTTGTGAAAGGGTAGTGGCTATTGTAGCTGAAAAATACCCTGAAGTAAGCTCTCTTCGCGATGTTTCTGAGGCTATGCTAGAAGAGTTGGTTCGGATAAATTTTTCGGAGGAATATACAAAAGCTCTTTATGTAGTGGCAGAAATTAAGCGTGTAGAAAAAGCATCAGAAGCATTGGTTTCTGGAAATCTTGTTGAATTGGGGCGACTGATGTATGCTACTCATGATGGGTTACAACAACACTATAAAGTGAGTTGTGCAGAACTAGATTTTCTGGTTGATTATGTAGGAAAGATACCGGAAGTATTAGGCGCCCGTATGATGGGAGGAGGTTTTGGCGGCTGTACGCTTAATTTGGTTAGAAAAGATTATGTAGAAGAACTAGTTGCAAATATAACCCCACTGTATAAAGAACAATTTAATCTAGCACTTTCTCCTATTCAAGTAAAACCTTCATCGGGAGCATGCATTTTATAAACTATAAAAATGAATTCATTGAATACACCCCAAATAAAAGACTTTCAGAGCAACAATTTATCTAAAGAAACTACTTTAATCAAGTTGCAAAACAAAACCATGCAAGTGCTGTTAACCAACTATGGGGCTCGTATTGTGAGTATTATAGTACCCGATAAAGATGGAAATAGAGTAGATGTAAACTTGGGCCATCTTACGCTTAAAGAATACCAAAAGGAGAAAGCAAATTATTATGGAGCGGTAATTGGTAGAGTTTGCGGAAGGATTCGTAAGGCGCAATTTTCAGTGGGTAAAGAAAATTATAAATTACCGGCTAACGAAGGTAAAAACATGCTTCACGGAGGTGTAGAGGGTTTTCATACACGGGTTTTTTCTGTAGAAAAACAAACGGATACTCAAGTGATTTTATCCTATTTTTCTCCCGATGGTGAAGAGGGGTTTCCCGGCAATTTAACGCTTACGGTGACGTATGAACTGACCCCAAAAAATGAGCTGAAAATTACCTATACGGCCATAGCCAATCAAACTACTCCTTTTAACGTAACCAACCACGCTTTTTTTAATTTAAATGGAGAAGGAAATGGAGATGTTTTGCAACATCAATTACAAATTTTTGCGGATAGATACACCTCCATTTCCGCAGATTTATTACCTACCGGAAAATTTAATACGGTAGAACAAACGGCTTTTGATTTTACACAACCCAAAACTATTGGAAGGGATATAAATTTAGAAGATGACCAATTAAAATATGGAAATGGCTATGACCATACGTTTGTTTTAAAAGATGCGTTTACTGCTGAAATGTTACACGCAGCGCGTGTAAAAGGGGAGGAGACAGGTATTGTGATGAATTGTTATACCAATCAACCGGGAGTACATTTATATACAGGAAACTTTATGGATGATGTTTTTTCATTAAAAACCGGAAAAAGCGATACACGTAGAGCCGCTTTTTGTCTAGAAACACAGCATTTTTCTGATGCTATGAGTTATAATCATTTTCCATCAATAGTGTTAGAGCCGCATAAGTCTTTTAACAGTCAAACGATTTTTGCTTTTTCAATAGCATAATCGCAACGTGTTTGTACTTTATTCTTCGGGTGTCTTTTCGTTTGGTTTTTCACTTTTTCCAAACATCCAGAGAAGAGTCATTATTATGCCAAAGACGATATAGGTTAAACCACTCCACAAGTTGGTATTCTCAGATTTTTCTGCAGCGGTGGTCAGTAGAAAAGAGCCACAAACTAAGATGATGCCGGTAATGAAAAAAAAGAGGCCAATGATAAACCGAAGATCAAGAATATTTTTATTTTTCATAATAGTAAATAGTTAGGTTCTTATATGAAAATGATGTTGAGAATAGCGGTTAACACTAAAATAAATAGGCCAATATATACTGGTCTCTTATACCAAACTATGTCTTTTGCTTTGGGTTTAGGGGTAAGACTGTACACTAGTCCGACCAGTTTTTTCTCCGGATGCGGTTTGGTAAACCAGCTAATAATCACCGTTAAAATAAAACAAGTAGCAAAAGCAATAAGCGCTACCATAAAGCTTTGTGCCATGCTCGAACTAAACTCGTGTAAGTTAGCAATGGCTCCGCCTTTTCCTTCAGCAGTAGTCAGGTTGTACGTTAGAGCAGCAGATAGGGTTCCGCCAATAAGCCCGTAGAAAGCCCCATTGGCAGTAGATTTCTTCCAGAACATACCCAAAGCAAAGGTGGCAAACAACGGAGCATTAACAAACCCGAATACCAATTGAAGAAAATCCATAATATTGTCAAAACTACTGGCTAGGTAGGCCGTTCCGATAGAGGCTATAATTCCAAATACAGTGGCCCATCGGCCTACTTTTAAATAGTGTTTATCGCTTTTTCCCGGTCTGATGTAAGACTCGTATATGTCGTATGTCCATACGGTGTTAAAAGCGGTTACGTTTCCGGCCATACCCGACATAAAAGAAGCAAACAAAGCGGTAAGTCCAATTCCTAAAATTCCGCTAGGATAAAACTCACTGAGAAGTGAGGGCAATACATAATTGTAGTTGGTTTCTCCATTTACCACCGGGATGGTGTAGCCGGAATGCATTGCCACCATGGCTGCAGCAATTAGCCCCGGAATAATAACGATAAAAGGCATGAGCATTTTAGGAAAAGCAGCAATAAGGGGGGTTTTCTGAGCAGATCTCATGTTGCGGGTTACCATAGCGCGCTGTACTACCAAAAAGTCGGTACACCAGTAACCAAATGAAAGAACAAACCCGAGCCCCATTAACATCTGCCACCAGTTTACCCCCATGGGATTATCACTTGCATCGCCCATATATTCCCATGCATGGGTCATAGAATCAGGTAGACGTTCTACAATACCTTCCCACCCCCCTACATGGTGTAGGCCAATAAAAACAAGGGGAGCAATACCCAATACAATCAAAAAAAACTGAAGAACTTCGTTGTAAACCGCACTTGTTAGTCCCCCTAAAAATGTGTAAGCCAAAACAATGCCGGAAGCTAAGATAATAGAAAAAGTAAAGTTCCACCCCAAGATAACTTCAAATAAGATAGCCAGTCCATAGAGAGAAATACCCGAAGAAAATACGGTCATAATAGCAAAGGTTATGGCATTAAATCCGCGTGTTTTTTCATCAAATCGTTTAGCTAGATACTCCGGTACCGAGCGTACTTTGCTTCCATAATAAAAAGGCATCATAAAAATACCCAAGAAAACCATAGCCGGGATAGCACCTAGCCAATAAAAATGGCTGGTCATAATACCGTATTTGGCTCCGGATGCTGACATGCCGAGTACTTCCTGAGCTCCGAGATTTGCCGATATAAAGGCCAGACTAGTAATCCATAGTGGAATAGAACGCCCGCTTAATAAAAAATCACTACTAGTTTTTACTTTCTTTTTAATAAGAAAACCAATGCCCAAAACGAAGGCAAAATAGAGGCCGATAATCAGATAATCAATAAAACCTAGCGTCATAAAATGTGTAGAGATTAAGAGGTAATTATGTTATGAAAGGACTAAAATAATTTTTTTTGTTTAATGAGAATCGAAAAAAATCACAAAACTTATTATAAAATTTATATTTAGGATAACGAGGGGGTATTCTTAGTTATGTAATGAGCTCAGTGTTAATTATTTGAAATAGGTGTTCAATTTTACGTAAGTTTGGAGTTTGGCAGATTTTTTGAATGCTTATATTTGAGAAACGATTGGCTGTAAAAAAGCAGATTAATTTAACGGTAATAGCAAAAACGACAATAATGAAATATGTCTTTCTGATTTTGATAATATTAGTGGGGTCTAGCGTGTATGCGCAAGTAGATGATTCTAAACTAAAGAAAAACGATAAACATATCGGGGAGCGCCATATAGGTAAAAAAATAAAAAAGATAGGAGAAATACGCCATATAGGCAAAGGGTTTAAAATTGATGACAATTCTAAAAATATATTTGGTCTTCCCAATAAGGTTTCTTTTGACATAAAAAAAGATAACCAGGGAGTAGATATGACGAAACAAAAACAATTTGTTACACCGCGTGTAAATATTAACCCTAACTATTTAAGACGAAAAGAAGGAAGGGTAAAAGAAGAATACAGTCAGCCGCAAGATTTGGGAACTTACAGGACCAAAGGAAAATTTGTTATAATTAGTTGGCGAGACTCACAGGTGGTGGATGGAGATCGTGTAAATATTATTGTAAATGATACTGTAGTTGCCCGAAATGTAACTTTATTAGGAAATTATAGCCGTCTGCGTGTAAACTTAGGAAATGGATTTACAAAGGTTAAAATTAGAGCATTAAATCAAGGAGAATCCGGTCCTAATACAGCCGACTTTAAGGTAGTTGATGAATACGGGAAAGTACTTACTCACGATCTTTGGAATCTTACCACCGGAACAATTGCACATTTATTAATTATCAAAGATTAAAATCATATACACATCTGTTTACCAGTGATTTGTATTACTTAATATATAGTTTTACTATAAATAAAAAGGAGGTCTTTTTTGACCTCCTTTTTATTGCGATTTATGGCTAATGACTAAGCAGAAATCGTGTCTTCTTCGTTAGCAGTTTTTTCTACAGTACCTAAATAGCGCTCAGCATCTAAGGCTGCCATACAACCTGAACCGGCAGCAGTAATGGCTTGTCTGTATTCTTTATCTTGTACGTCACCACATGCAAAAACACCAGGTGTTTGGGTATGCGATCCTTTTCCATGGGTAATCAAATAGCCGGTATTATCCATCTCTAATTGTCCTTTAAAAATATCGGTATTAGGTTTGTGTCCTATGGCTAGAAAAAATCCGGTTATTTTTAGGTCTTCTGTTTCTTGTGTTTTGTTGTTTATAACTCGTAAACCTTCAACAACATTTTCACCCAAAACTTCTTTTGTCTCTGTATTGTAACGAACTTCTATATTTTTGGTATTTTCTACTCGATGCTGCATAGCTTTAGAAGCACGCATTTCATCACGTCGAACCAGCATAGTTACTTTGTTACAAATATTGGCTAGATATGTTGCGTCTTCGCAGGCGGTATCTCCTCCACCTACAACTGCTACATCTTGTCCTTTGTAAAAAAAGCCATCACAAACAGCACAGGCAGAAACACCACCTCCACGTAAACGTTGTTCACTGGGCAGTCCGAGGTATTTAGCAGTAGCCCCCGTAGCTATAATTACGGTTTGTGCTTCGAGCCATTCTTTATCGTCTATGCAAACGCGGTGCACTCCTCCATGTTTAGTGCTAAACTCTACTTTCGTAGCCAAACCCATATTTACTTTGGTATCAAACCGTTCTGCTTGTTGTTGCAAATCAACCATTAGCTGAGGCCCATCAATTCCTTTCGGATAGCCCGGAAAATTATCTACTTCGGTGGTAGTGGTCAATTGCCCGCCGGGTTCCATACCGGTATATAAAATAGGTTTCATGTCTGCGCGCGCTGCGTAAATAGCCGCAGTATAGCCTGCAGGACCTGAACCAATAATTAAGCATTTAATCGGTTGCGTGTCTTGTTTTGCCATAGTTAAGTATTTAGTTGGACAAATATAAACTTTTACCTTCCTCGTCCATTCATTTTAAGTTGATTTTAGGAACCCGGTCCTCGAAGACATAAATGTATGATAATGTTTTTAGAGATGTTTTTGTATATTAAAATATTGTTAATCAATTGGTTGTAAGTATAAGTTATTGATTTTTATTCCTTCTTTTAAGAGGTGAAAAAGTTGAGTTAGATGCGTAAATTTGGTTACCCCAAACTCAAAAATAGGCTCCATGGGGCGAGTGGTTTTGGTGGGGTTGTCTAACAAAATATTGCCGGTAGACACCTATCGCGAAATCTTGGGCAATGAGGTAGAGCTTATTGGCTCTAATGATCATCGTTTACAAGAATTACCAAAGTTAATAGAATTTGTAAACCGCAAACAGCTAGATATATCAGAAGAGGTTACGCAAACCATTCTTTTAGAGGTAAAAGCTATTAATGAAACACTTCGCAATTTAAGTCAATTTAAATCAGGGGTGTGCACCGTTATAGTTCCTTGATAACCAAGCTTTCCTAAGTGCTATATTATTTGTATTTTTGAGGGGAAAAACGGGCGGTTTCTACCTTTGTTATAGAAGTCTTTAAAGAAGGAGATAAAACCAAATAAATAGGTGTTTTATCGTATTATATCACGTATCCTTTTCCTAATGATTTAAAGTGATTTAAGAGAAACCTACTGCAAAAAAACTATAAATGACAACATCTTTCAATTCTCCCGGAAAACGATTTCGGGAAGCCATGCAAAAAGAAAAACCGCTTCAAATTGTAGGCGCTACAACGGCCAACCACGCTTTACTGGCACAACAAGTCGGGTTTAATGCCCTTTACCTTTCTGGTGGTGGAGTAGCCGCTGGTTCGTTAGGAATTCCCGATTTGGGGATTACAAACCTAGAAGACGTGTTGATAGATATTCGACGTATTACCAACGTTACCGATTTACCTCTGTTAGTAGATATAGATACCGGGTTTGGCCCTTCTGCATTTAATATTGCCCGAACGGTAAAAGAACTGATTCGCAACGGAGCCGCGGCCTTGCATATGGAAGATCAAGTAGGCGCTAAACGCTGTGGCCATCGCCCTAATAAAGAATTGGTTTCTACGCAAGAAATGGTTGATCGGGTAAAAGCTGCCGCCGATGCGCGCACAGATGAAAATTTTGTAATTGGTGCTCGTACCGATGCCTTTGCAAATGAAGGCTTAGAAGGTGCTTTAGCGCGTGCAGTGGCCTATAAAGAGGCAGGAGCCGATTTTATTTTTGCGGAAGCCGTCCCGGATATTACATACTATCATAAATTTGTAGAAGCTACCGGTATCCCGGTGTTGGCAAATATTACTGAGTTTGGTAAGATTGATATGTACACAGTTGAAGAATTAAAAGCCGCAGAAGTAGGACTCATTTTATATCCACTTTCTGCTTTTAGAGCAGCTAATAAAGCAGCCCAAAATGTATATAGCCATATACGCAAGGAAGGCACTCAAAAAAATGTGCTTAACACCATGCAAACACGTCAAGAGTTGTATGAAAGTATAGGGTATTACGACTACGAAAAAAAACTGGATCAACTTTTTAAACGGAAAAAATGATGGAAGAAGCAAAGAAATTTAAACCGAAAAAAAGCGTAGCACTTTCCGGAGTAGCTGCCGGAAATACAGCATTAGCAACGGTAGGGCAAAACGGAAACGAATTGCACTACCGCGGGTATGATATTATGGATTTGGCTGAAAAGTCAGAGTTTGAAGAGGTAGCTTATTTGTTGATTTATGGAAAATTACCCGATTTTTCAGAATTGGCAAAATATAAAGCAAAGTTGCGTTCTTACCGTGGATTGCCTCAGTGTTTAAAAGATATATTAAAACAAATACCGGCTGCCGCTCACCCTATGGATGTGTTGCGCACCAGCACCTCGGTTTTGGGAACTCTTCTTCCTGAAAAAGAAGAACACAACTTGGCTGAAGCCAAAGACATTGCCGATCGATTGTTGGCTTCTTTTGCCTCTGCATTGTTATATTGGTATCACTATTCGCATAATGGAAGAGAAATAGAAGTAGAGACAGAAGACTTGTCAATAGGAGGACACTTTTTACACTTGTTGCACGGCAAAAAGCCCTCTCATTCTTGGGTGAGAGCCATGAACGTTTCACTAAACCTCTATGCAGAACACGAGTTTAATGCTTCCACCTTTACTAGCCGAGTAATAGCCGGTACAGGATCTGATATTTATTCAGCTATTACCGGAGCCATAGGCGCTTTACGAGGGCCCAAGCACGGAGGAGCCAATGAGGTGGCTTACACCATTCAAAGTAGATATAAGAGTCCTGATGAGGCAGAAGAAGATATTAAGAAGCGTATGGCTCGTAAAGAAATCATTATTGGGTTTGGGCATCCGGTTTATACCGTATCAGACCCGCGTAATGTAGTTATAAAAGGTGTTGCCAAACGCTTGGCTAAAGAATCGGCTGATACCTTATTGTTTGATGTGGCTGAACGTATTGAATCTGTTATGTGGGAGCAAAAGAAGATGTTCCCTAACCTAGATTGGTTCTCAGCGGTTTCATACCACCAAATGGATATTCCTACGCTTATGTTTACCCCACTTTTTGTAATGGCGCGAAGTGCAGGTTGGTGTGCGCATGTGTTAGAACAACGCCAAGACGGTAAGATAATTCGCCCTAGTGCTAATTATGTGGGGCCTGAAAATCAAAAATTCGTACCGATTGAAAAACGATAAAAAATTTTAAAAAACAATATAAATTCAACAAAAAATACATGGCAATTAATAAGTCTACAGTAAGACCGGAACCCGATCAGGTTCTACAAGATATAGCAGATTATGTAGTAAACTACGAAGTGAAAAGCGATTTGGCTTGGAAAACAGCTCAATATGACGTGTTAGACGCTATTGGCTGTGGATTGGAGGCTCTGACTTTTCCGGCGTGTCAAAAATTAATGGGCCCCATTGTAAAAGGTACTCGTGTTCTCAATGGATCAAAAGTGCCTGGCACACAGTTTCAGTTAGACCCGGTTCAAGCAGCGTTTAATATAGGTTGTATGAATCGGTGGCTAGATTTTAATGATACTTTTTTAGCCGCAGAATGGGGACATCCATCTGATAATTTAGGAGGAATTTTAGCCGTAGCCGATTGGTTATCACGTACTAATTTGGTCAACGGAAACAAGCCCCTAAAAATGAAAAAAGTACTGGAAGGCTTGATTAAGGCGTTAGAAATTCAGGGCTGCCTGGCACTAGAGAATTCTTTTAATGCTGTAGGATTAGACCATGTTATTCTGGTAAAAATTGCTTCTACAGCAGTGGTAGCAGAAATGTTGGGGCTGAATAGAGATGAAATTATCAACGCACTTTCATTGGCTTTTGTTGATGGCCAATCGTTGCGTACATACAGACATGCTCCTAATGCCGGAAGCAGAAAATCTTGGGCGGCCGGAGATGCTACCTCGCGTGCTGTGCGTTTGGCATTAATAGCCAAAACCGGTGAGATGGGGTATCCTTCAGTCTTAACAGCTAAAACATGGGGTTTTTATGATGTTTCTTTTAAAGGAAAAGAATTTAAATTTCAACGAGATTATGGAACATATGTGATGGAGAATGTGCTGTTCAAGGTTTCTTTCCCGGCTGAGTTTCATGCACAAACGGCAGCTGAAGCAGCCATGACCTTACACGGGTTATTAGTAGAAAATGGAAAGAGTGCAGATGATATAGAGAAAATCACTATCCGAACACACGAGGCTGCCATTCGTATTATTGATAAAACAGGACCGTTAAATAACCCGGCAGACCGTGACCACTGTATTCAATATATGATTGCCATTCCGTTGCTTTATGGAAGATTGACGGCTGCCGATTACGAAGATGACGTGGCAGCAGACCCGCGTATTGATGCACTTCGCGAAAGAATGGAGACAGTTGAAGATGCTCAATTTACAAAAGACTATCACGACCCGAAAAAAAGATCGATTGCCAACGGACTTACCATTACCTTTAAAGACGGAACGACCTTAGACGAAGTCTTAGTTGAATATCCAATTGGGCATAAACGAAGAAGAGACGAGGGTTTTCCAAACTTAATTAAGAAGTTTAAAACCAATTTAGGGCGTGTTTTTCCTGAAAAACAACAACGTGAAATACTAGAAAACACGCTAGATTATGAAACCCTCATCAATCTAGATGTAAACGTGTTTATGGATTTATTTGAGATATAAAAGACCCAAAATGAATAATAAAACCTTCTCAATTATATCGTATATTACCATCATAGGTTGGCTATTAGCTTATTATATACAAAAAGAAACGACAGATAATTTTAGAAGATTTCATCTTAAACAATCTTTAGGGCTGGCAATAGCCACCTTTGCGGCAGATATAATTTTAAATCTTTTGGTACCTATAGGCTCGGTGTTAATTCCTTTAAGTGCACTGGTAGGAGCGGCTTTACTTGTTTTGTTGATTATAGGTGTTTTAAATGCGGCTAAAGGAGAGCAAAAACTCTTACCTTTAATTGGGAAGATTTCAGCAGAGAAGATTAATTTTCTCTAATGGTAACAACTGTGTCGCCCTAAAAAGCCACCACATATTTATTTACAAAATAATTAAAAACTAAGCTAGCGAAGTTAATTTCTCTAGCTTAGTTTTTATGAGCTCTAATTTTTGTCTATTGGAGTAATGGGAACCGCATGTCGTTATATTCTTTAAGGGCATCTTCTACAAACCCTTATTTGAGGATTCCATTTTCTTCGTATACCGATTGTTATTGAAGTTGAATAAAAGAGATCTCTTTTATCTGAACTAGTTGTTTTAGATTTTTATCATAGGTACTTCCATTAATAAAAACGCTGTGTTTTCTTGTGCTTCAATTGCAAATGAATCAACTTCTTCTATACCAAGTCCATCCCTTTTTTCTAATAGTTGATTACCAATTTTTATGGTTCCTTCTACAACAAATACGTAAACCCCATTCCCACTTTTTTTAAGTGTAAATGTTTTTTGGGTGCCTTTGTCAAAATTGGCCCAAAAGAACCATGCATCTTGATGAATCCAGGCCCCTTCGTCTTCTTTGTTTGGTGAAACGATTTGTTGAAAATTATTAAGTTTGGCATTGTCTGCAATAGTAAGCTCGTCATATCTTGGTGTAACCCCCATTTTTCGAGGAATAACCCAAATTTGAAGAAGTTCGACATCTTCGGTTTGATTGCCATTTATTTCGCTGTGAAAAATACCGGTACCGGCACTCATTACTTGTACTTGTCCCTTTATAATAGAGCCACTGTTGCCCATACTATCACCATGTGTTAGTTTGCCTTTAAGAGGAATACTGATAATTTCCATATCGCGATGTGGATGCTGTCCAAAACCTTTACCGCCCTGAATGGTATCGTCATTTAAAACGCGTAGCGCGCCAAAATGCAGCCTCTCAGGATCGTAGTAATTAGCAAAACTAAAGGTGTGGTAGGTGTTTAACCACCCGTGGTTGGCGTGTCCTCTACTATTGGCTTTGTGTAAGGTAGTTTTCATGATTTCTGTACTATTAATTCTTCCCAAAGTTAGTAGAAAATATATAGTATAGCCTTAATGTAGATTAAGAAAGCCCAGATAAAACCTTATTTATTAACCTCGTTTTCTATAATTCACGTAATATTTTTTTCGTAGTTTTGAATACGATCGTTCTTGTATTTAACTGTTTGATATTTAATTAAATATAAGATTTTTAACCAAAAGGACAATCTTTTTTATATATTTCCTAAATGCACAATAGGTTGATTATATTTTTCTTTCTAAAACATGGCCAAAAAGAAAATCCTTTTTATCATCAATCCTTGCTCGGGGGTTAATCGAGTCAAAGCCCTACAAACTGCCATTGCCGACAATTTGGATTCTCAACAGTTTGATTACAAGGTTGTTTATACCCAATACGCTAAGCATGGTACTCAACTTGCCCGTGAAGGGGTTCAACAAGGTTATGAAATTATCGTGGCGGTTGGTGGAGACGGATCTGTGAACGATGTGGTTAATGGTTTATATGGAACCCAAGCGATTTTAGGGATTCTTCCTAAAGGTTCAGGAAACGGTTTTGCCCGGAGTTTGGGAATTCCAATCCAAACGAAAAAGGCATTGCAACTGCTCAACCAAAATAACCTTCGTGAAATTGATGTGGGACAAGCCGACGGTAACCTTTTTGTGAGTAATGCCGGGGTGGGGTTTGACACGGTAGTTACGGATAAATTTCGCACCAGTAAAAGGCGTGGTTTGTTGAGTTATTTATGGATTATTAGTAAGAGTATCTGGACTTATAATGCCAAAAAATGGACGATAACCCTTGACGGAAAAACAGAACAAAAAAGATGTTTTATGCTCACTGCTGCGAATGGAGTGCAGTTAGGCTACGGTTTTCAAATTGCACCCAATGCCCAACCCGACGATGGTTATTTAGATTGGGTTTCCATTGAAAAGTTCCCGGTTTTAGCAGCTATTCCGATTGCTTTTCGGGCTTTTACGGGTAAAATTAATCGAAGCAAATACGTTTCATATCAACGAGTTAGAGAAGTAAAGTTGCATCATCCTGATTTAAACTTGTTGCAAATAGATGGAGAAGCCCTTCCTTGCCAAAACGAAATTATCCTCCAAATAATGCCCAAAAAATTAAAGGTGTTGGTTTAAAAAATAAGGCTCTGTCGTATATAGTGGGCTATTATTCCACTTGTAAAAACCTGTCAGGTTTTGAACATTTTCTGAGAGACTGAGAGACAAACCTGTCAGGTATGCTTAGGTAGGTTTATTCTCAGAAATTGCCATCTTTTAAGAATATTCAGGAAGTATTCAGAATTATCGTTTTATTTTGCATCATAACTTTGTTTTGAAATGAAATTATTGGTTATAGAAGATGAAAAGGATTTATTGGA
>CAZOGC010000016.1:0-48355 GCA_964579505.1 uncultured Flavobacteriaceae bacterium
CTTCTGGACCAAAACCAGATGTGTTAGCCATTACACCATGGGCCATAAATTCTGGCGGCAAATTTATAACAAACTTTTAATCCCACAAACTTTTTTAACCAAATCGACAAAAAAAAATTTAGTGGCATACGTATTCAGGTTTTATGCTTAAATTGCCGGTCGCTGAACAATAGTATACTATATGAAAGACCTCAATTTTAGCCGCTGGAATAAAATTCTGGGATGGACCGTTTTTGCCATCGCCTTATATACTTATGCCTCTACGGTTGAACCTACTGTAAGTTTTTGGGACCCTGGTGAATACATTGCTACTTCTGCTAAATTAGAAGTAGGTCACCCTCCGGGTGCTCCCCTTTTTCAAATGATTGGGGCCGTTTCTTCTATGTTTGCTATAGATGACGCCCACATTGCCCTAATGGTTAATTTGGTTTCCGTTTTATCTAGTGCCCTGACAATTTTACTAATGTTTTGGAGCATTTCACTCCTCGTTCGTAAAATATCAGGCCCGGCAGAAAAACTGAGTCCCGGTGGAAAAATGGCCGTATTAGGAAGCGCTCTTGTTGGTTCATTAGCCTTTGCATTTACCGACAGCTTTTGGTTTAGCGCTGTAGAAGCCGAAGTATATGCCATGGCCATGTTCTTTATGTCAGCTTTATTTTATGTCGGTTTGCTTTGGGAACGCGATATGCTTAAACCCAGAGGAAACCGGTGGCTTATCTTACTTAGCCTTTTAGTAGGATTGACCTTTGGTGTACACTTCTTAGGATTGTTAACCATCCCAGCTATCGGATATATGTACTACTTTAAGCACACTAAAAAAATAACCGCAAAAAACTTTATTATAGCTACCGTAGTAGTCATTGGGGTGTTATTGTTTATTTTTAAACTCTTACTGCCCTACTCCATGACTTTCTTTTCGGCTTCTGAATTGTTTTTTGTCAACTTTGTTGGGTTACCCTTTAATTCTGGTACCATCATCGCAGGTATTGTCTTAATTGCACTTTTTTACTACGGGTTGCGTTACACACGTAAAAAAGGAATGGTGCAGCTAAACACCATTATCTTGTGTATATTATTCATTTTTATCGGTTTTTCTTCTTGGTTAATGTTGCCCATCCGCGCCAATGCCGGAACGAACATCAATGAAAACAACCCGGACAATGCACGGCAGTTGCTAGCTTATTACAACCGAGAGCAATACCCTAAACACGCCTTATTTTACGGTCCTCAATTTACAGCTACTTTTGCCGGTTTAGATGCAGAAGAACCCTATATAGATGGCAAACCCAAATATGAAAAAAACGAGAAACTGGGTAAATATGTAGTTGTCAACAACTGGAAAGATGCCACGCAAAATTTTAGCGACACCCAAAAGGCTTTCTTACCGCGTATGTGGAGCATGGATCACGACAACATGGTTAATTATATGAATATTACCGGCCCTGTTGAATACCATTTAAAACCGGAATACTACGACAACGCTCAACTGCAAAATCTTGTACAACAAGTAAAAAAAGGTTATCAAAGTGGTAAAATAGATAACGACGGACTCCTTCGGTTTTTAAGCCAATATGGGCAGTATTTAAATGTTGAAAAGCCTTCTACCGCTGCTAACTTCCAGTTCTTATTCAAATTTCAAATTTGGTACATGTACGTCCGGTATTTTATGTGGAATTTTGTGGGCAGACAAAACGATAAAAGAGGCCAACTAACCAATATGGATGGAAATTGGTTAAGTGGTATTCCGGCAGTAGATAGTGCTTTGTTGCGCCCGCAAGCCAATTTACCGGATGAGGTTATGAATAACCCTGCCAGAAATACCTACTTCTTCTTGCCGTTAATTTTAGGATTAATCGGGCTGTTCTTTCAATTTGATAAAGATAAACGCGGTTTCTGGGTAATTATGGTCCTTTTCCTCTTTACCGGATTAGCCTTGAAAATATACCTAAACGAACGCGCTTTTGAACCGCGAGAACGAGATTATGCGCTGGTGGGTTCTTTTTATGCCTTTTCTCTGTGGATTGGTTTTGGTCTGTACTCACTTTATGACAAGCTTAAAAAATATCTCAAACCCAAAATATTGGCTCCCATTTTAACCGTGGTTTGTGTCCTAGCCGTTCCGGTAGTAATGGCACAGCAAAACTGGAATGATCACGATCGATCAAATAAACGAACAGCCGATGCGTTGGCAAAAAATTATCTAGACTCTACCCTCAAAAACAGTATTCTTTTTACGGTAGGCGATAATGATACTTTCCCGCTTTGGTATGCCCAAGAAGTAGAGGGTTATCGAGAAGATGTTCGGATTATCAATACCAGTCTGTTTGCTACCGAATGGTACATAAGTCAGATGCATCATAAAATGAATGACAGTCAAGGTATTAAAACCACACTTGGTCATAAAGATTACGTATATGGTACTAATGATGTTATTATCTACAAACGCGATCCACGTATGCCGGACACAATGACAGTAAAAAATTGGCTGTTATATATTAAGAGTAATGATCCTTCTACCAAAATCTCTTTAGCTAACGGTCATACCATAAACACGTTTCCTACCAAACATTTAAAACTAATGGTCAATAAAGAAAACGTACTGAAAAGTGGTATCGTCAGCCCGAAAGACAAAGACAAAATTGTCTCGTACATCCCTATTAATATTGATGCAAGCCAAATCACCAAAAATGTGCTGCTTATGCTTGATGCCGTGGCAAACACAGATTGGAAACGCCCGGTTTTCTTTAGCGGTGGCTCTTATGATGCCTCTCAATATTTATGGATGAAAGATTATCTAGAGCTAGAGGGGCTTTGTTATCAGTTAGTACCTATAAAAACTCCTTCTAAGAGTTTTGCAGACATGGGCAGAATTGATACCGACAGAATGTATCCTATCGTTATGAATTGGCATTGGGGAAACAGCGGAGATCCTGATATGTACTACGACCCGGAAACCCGAAAAAATGCTATTAGTTACCGAAGCAATATGGCTCGGTTGGTAGCACAACTCATTAAACAAAAAGAGTTTGACAAAGCTGAAAACGTACTTGATTTAGGGGTAGCGAAAATGCCGTTAAAAAAGGTAAAATATTACAGTGTTTCTAAGTCTTTCGTGGTTGATTATTACAAAATAGGAAAACCTAAAAAGGCGCGAAAAGTGGCTCAAACAATAATCACCACCTACCAGCAGTGGTTAGCGTACTATATTGGGGTGCCTGCTGCAGAACAACAGCAGTCACTTCAAGATATTATGAGAAATGTTTACCTCTATCGCGATTTGGTACGCATTACCATGCGGTACGATTCAACTGAAAAAAGTTTAGCTACCATGAAGAAGTTCAATTCTTATGTAGACCAATTGGGCAACTTGTTTCAAGATATAAAAAGGATGAAATTCCCTATCCCCCAACAAAAGTCTTCAAAGAAGAAGCAAGATTCTACTGCAAAATAGCTAGAAAAATATCCTAAACGAAAACACAACCGTCTCAGCAATCATTTGAGACGGTTTTTTTTATCGCTTCTCTTTAAAATAAGCTTGCAATAAAGCCGAAGCTTTTTCGGCTAAAATTCCACTAATCACTTTTGTTTTAGGATGTAATTTCCCGCCTATAGCGCTAAAACCACGCTTAGGATCAGCAGCCCCAAACACAACCTTATCAATTTGACTCCAATACAAGGCTCCGGCACACATTTGGCAAGGTTCTAGGGTAACATATAATGTACATTCCTTTAAATATTTACCCCCCAAATAATTGGCAGCAGCCGTAATGGCTTGCATTTCAGCATGAGCTGTTACATCTCTTAATAGCTCGGTAGCATTATGAGCCTTGGCTATAATAGTTTCTCTACAAACAATAACAGCTCCAACCGGAATTTCATCTTGCTCATAGGCTATTTGCGCTTCTTCAAGCGCTTTCTGCATAAAATAGGTATCGTCAAAAGGTGTTAGCATAGGTCAAAAATACAATTTCATAGCGTACCTTTGTGCTATGGCAGAAACTTTATTAAAAACGATTAACTCTCCCGCCGATTTACGAAAACTTTCTCGTAAACAACTTCCGCAGTTAGCACAAGAATTGCGTGATTTTATTATTGATATTGTTGCTACCAAAAAAGGACATCTCGGCGCTAGTTTAGGCACTGTAGAACTCACATTAGCATTACACTATTTTTTTAATACGCCAACTGACCAATTGGTGTGGGATGTGGGGCACCAAGCCTATGGCCACAAAATTATTACCGGCAGACGCGATAATTTTGAGACGAACCGAAAGTTAAACGGAATTAGTGGGTTTCCGAAACGCACTGAAAGTATTTATGACACCTTTGGGGTAGGACACAGCTCCACTTCTATATCTGCAGCGTTAGGAATGGCTATGGCAGCCAAACTACAACACAAAAATCAAGAGCACGTTGCCATTATTGGCGACGCCGCCATTGCTAGTGGAATGGCGTTTGAAGCGCTTAACTATGCCGGGGTAGCCAACACCAACCTATGGGTCGTTTTAAATGATAACACCATGGGAATAGACCCATGTGTGGGCGCGCTTGAACAATATTTAACGCAGTCACGCAAGAAGGCTACAAAACCTCAAGATAATATCTTTGAAGCCTTAAATTTCAACTATGAAGGCCCGATAAACGGACACGATTTTGAGGCAATTTTTGCTGCTTTTGAAAAATTAAAAGAGGTGAAGGGGCCTAAGTTCTTACACCTTATTACTACTAAAGGAAAAGGGCTAAAATGGGCAGAAGAAGACCAGGTGCGTTATCATGCTCCCGGAAAATTCAATAAAAACACCGGAGAAAGCTTGCAAAAAGACGCTCCCAATACTCCCCCAAAATTTCAAGATGTATTCGGGTTAACGCTTGTTGAGTTAGCCCAAAAAAATGAAAAGATTGTAGGAATTACCGCGGCTATGCCTACTGGTACTTCCTTAAAATATATGATGCAAAAAATTCCAGATCGTGCTTTTGATGTAGGTATAGCCGAACAACACGCGGTTACATTAGCTGCCGGAATGGCTACCCAAGGTCAAACTGTATTTTGTGCCATTTATTCTACTTTCTTGCAGCGCGCCTATGATCAGGTTATACACGATGTTGCTATACAAAAGATACCTATTATTTTTTGTATAGATCGTGCCGGGCTCGTGGGAGAAGATGGAGCCACCCACCACGGGGTATTTGATATCGCCTATTTACGATGCATTCCTAACCTGCATATTTTGGCTCCAAGCGATGAGATTGAGCTGCGCAACATGCTGTTTACTGTAGCACAAGGAGTAACGCACCCTACCGCTATTCGGTACCCTCGAGGACGCGGAGAAATAACAAATTGGAAAGTTCCTTTTACCAAACTTCCTTTAACAAAAGGATGCTGCATAAAACCCGGTAATTCAATTGCTGTTTTATCAGTAGGAACCCTTAAATCAAACGTAGAAAAGGCACTTCATATTATTAAAGAAAAAGAAGAAGTAGCACATTATGATATGCGCTCTATCAAGCCTTTAGATGAGAATTTATTACACCAAATACTCATTCGTTTTCAGACGATAATTACGGTAGAAGACGGAGCCGTTATCGGAGGGTTTGGCGATGCCGTCATAGACTTTGCCAACACAGCAAACTATAAAGGAAAAATTGTAAAACTGGGTATTCCGGATCAGTTTATTGAGCACGGAAGCGTGGCAGAACTGCAAGAAATAGCCGGGATTTCACCTCAAAAAATTAAGGCCGTACTCGAAGAAGAATTAACCCGCCTTTCTCTAAAACAATAAACTATGATTAAAGTAGATATACGATGGAGCGATATTGACGCTAACCGCCATTTGGCTAATTCTGCCTATATTGATTTTATGAGCTACGCTCGAGTAGTTTTTATGCGCGATGGCGGACTGACACAAGCCGTGCTAGAAGAAAACGACATGGGGCCGGTAGTCTTTTATGAACACATGTACTATTTTAAAGAAGTACTACCCGATGAGCCAGTATATGTAAGTGTAGAACTAAAAGGAATGGCTGAAGACGGCTCTTTTTTTCAATTTGTACACAATATGTACGACAAGAACGGAAAAAACCGCGCTCATTGCGAAATGATGGGGGCTTGGATAAATCTTTCTACACGCAAGTTGACTGCACTACCCCAAGAATTGATTACCCGTTTTAGCAAACTGAAACGTGCCGATGACTTTAAAATTCTTACAAAAGAAGATACGCGAAAGTACGGGGTGTTTCCTAAAGACATTGATGCAAAATATGTTACTATTTAAGTAACGCTGCTTGTAACGCTTCAACCGTCTTTTTACTATTTCCAATAAACACTTCGCCATTAACCACAAATACAGGACGCTTTAAAAAGGTATAGTGACTTAACAATAGTCTTTTATAATCTTCTTCCTGTAAATTTTGATCTTTTAGGTTTTGTTGACGGTATAGTTGCGCACGCTTACTAAACAAAGCCTCATAACTCCATGATAGCGTTTTTAGCGCTTCTAATTGTGTTTCTGTCACCGGGTTTTCTTTTATGTCTTGCAGCCTAAAATCGTTAGGTAATTTTACCGAACTCAAAATACGTTTACACGTACTGCATGTAGAAAGATAAAAACAAATATTATCCATATAGTATTGATTTTATAGTAGTTATGCGGTTTATATAAAGTTTTATTTTACCATATATACAAACAAAAAGAGAGATTTTTTGTAAACCTCTCTTTAAAATAGTTTATTCACATTCATTAGACAGACACCCCATATTCACGTAACGCATCGTTTAATGAGGTTTTTTTATTGGTACTTTCTTTGCGTTTTCCAATAATCAATGCGCAAGAAACTTGGTAATCTCCGGCTGGAAAAGTTTTGGTATAACTACCGGGAATAACCACACTGCGTTCGGGAACAATTCCTTTTAAAATTTTAGGTTCTTTATCCGTAACATCTATAATTTTGGTAGAGGCTGTTAGCACCACATTAGCTCCTAAAACTGCCTCTTTTTCTACACGCACTCCTTCTACTACAATACATCTGGAACCAATAAATGCGTTGTCTTCAATAATTACCGGTGCCGCTTGTAGCGGTTCTAGTACGCCCCCTATTCCTACACCGCCAGAAAGGTGTACGTGTTTACCAATTTGCGCACAACTACCAACTGTGGCCCAGGTATCTACCATGGTGCCTTCTTCTACATAGGCGCCAATATTTACATAGCTGGGCATCATAATAACCCCTTTAGAAATATACGCTCCATGACGCGCCACTGCACTGGGCACTACACGAATTCCTCTTTCTTTATAGCCCGTCTTTAAAGGCATTTTATCGTGGTATTCAAAAATACCGGCTTCCATTGTTTTCATTTCTTGAATAGGAAAATACAGCACCACCGCTTTTTTTACCCATTCATTTACTACCCAATCTCCTGTTTCAATATCGGGTTGTGCGCAACGCAATTCTCCTTTATCTAATAAATCTATTACCTGACGAATTGCTGTTTGTGTTGCTTTTTCTTTTAATAAATCGCGATTATTCCAAGCCGCAAGAATCGTGTTTTTTAAATCTTTCACTCGTTTAAATTTTGGTTAAAGATACGGGCTTAAACTGAAATAGAATAAGATTTTAAAGAAGTATTATCTTTGCTAAAAATTATTATATGGGACGCATTTTGGCGCTAGATTACGGAACAAAACGAACAGGCATTGCTGTAACTGACGAATTGCAACTCATTGCCTCCGGACTGGCTACTGTAAAAACTTCAGAATTGCTTTCCTTTTTAGCCGACTATCTAAAGAAAGAAACCGTAGATTTAGTGATTATAGGTGAGCCCAAACAAAAAGATGGGACCGCTTCACAAAGTGAGGTGCACATTCAAAGTTTTCTAAAACAATTTCAAAAAAAGTTTTCCAATACCCCGTTTACTCGTGTAGATGAACGGTTTACTTCAAAAATGGCCTTTCAAACTATGATTGACAGCGGACTTACCAAAAAACAACGACGCAATAAAGCTCTGATTGACGAAATTAGCGCTACTATTATTTTACAAACCTATATCTACAAGTAATAGCGTCCAAAACGTTTTTCGGAAATATCTGCAAAACCTTTGTATACTTTGTTCTTGAGTGATTTTAGCATTGAAGAGATTGTTTTTGAAAGTTTTACTTCTTTTGGCCTATCGAAAATATATCGTAAAATTTGAAGTGAAAATACCGTAAAATTTTAGGCTGTTCGAGCTGGATGTATTTTTATACTGATCTGAATTTCAGTAGCGAGTTCCTAAAATTTAGGTGTTGAACGATAAATTTAGATATAGTTTCGTAAGCCTAGATTTTTTTGGTTCGTTTTTTCATCAATGGAAAAAATGAACAGCATAAACATTTAGGACAGTATTGCTCTACAAGTAAATTTTATCTTCACGCTTACCGCAAAAAATAGTGTAAAACATCGCATTTCCTTATCTTTGCACTCTAATTTTAGCTTAAAAATATGGTTTTACCAATTGTAGCATACGGAGATCCGGTGTTGAAGAAAAAGGCGAAAGACATTTCAAAAGATTTTGAAAATCTAGATGCTTTTATAAAAAATATGTGGGAAAGCATGTACAACGCTAATGGCGTGGGGCTGGCTGCTCCGCAAGTAGGGCAATCTATTCGCCTTTTTGTGGTAGACCCCTCCCCTTTTGCAGAAAACGAAGAATTGCCTGCTAAAGAACGGGAGCAACTTCGCAACGCTAAGCGTGTTTTCATCAACCCAAAAATAAAGGAACGAGAGGGAGATGATTGGGCTTTTACCGAAGGGTGCCTCAGCATTCCGGGTATCCAAGAAGACGTGTTTAGACCGGAAGAAATTACCATAGAATATTACGACCAAGATTTTAAGAAACACGTAGACACCTTTGATGGCTTGGTAGCACGGGTTGTACAACACGAATACGATCACATTGAAGGAATTTTGTTTACCGACAAATTATCTAGCTTAAAAAAACGGCTGATTAACAACAAATTAAAAAATATTACCAAAGGTAAAGTACGGGTAGATTATCGCATGCGCTTCCCAAATGCAAAAAAAACTCGGTAATGTTTTGTATAATTAAGCGGAGGTTGCATATTTGTGGCAAAAAATAAAATGAGCTTAGAAAAGATTTTAGCTATTTCCGGGAAACCCGGACTCTATGAACTCAAGGCACAAACTCATTCCGGATTTGTAGGACAGTCTTTACACGATGGTAAAAAGATAGCCCTCAGCCTACGTGCAGATATTAGCATGTTGAGTGAAATTGCTATTTATACACAAAATGGGGAAATTCCTTTAGCCGAGGTTTTTGATAAAATCTACGAAAAAGAAGAGGGTAAAAAGAGCATTGATCACAAAAAGTCTAAAGCTGAATTAATTGCTCATTTTGAAGAAATTCTTCCTAAATATGACAAAGAAAGAGTGTACGGAAACAATATCAAAAAGATATTTCAATGGTACAACTTACTGATTGACTATGGATTTACCTCTTTTACCAAAGAAGAGGAAGAAGAAAAAGTAAACGTTGCTTCTTCTGAAGAAAGCAAATAATATCAGGACACTCTATTAACGTTATCGAATAGCTTGGCTCATCTCTGTTAAGCTATTTTTATATTAAAATTACTGCTTTTAAAAATAGCCGCTCCAAAAACAATGAAGCGGCTATATTTTTAATTAGCATGTTAGTGTTTACGATTCAAAATAGCTAAAGGTATCACCCTCTTTAATTTTTAATAAACTTTCATAAATAAGTTTAATCACACTCTCTACATCATGGCGATGTACCATTTCTACAGTGGTATGCATATAACGCAACGGCAACGAAATTAAAGCGGAAGGCACCCCGCCATTGCTATACGCAAAAGCATCGGTATCGGTACCGGTTACACGGCTAACTGCATCGCGTTGAAAAGGAATATTATTTTCTTGAGCCGCTGTTAAAATAAGTTTTCGCAAATTGTTTTGTACCGCAGGCGCATAGGTTACTACCGCTCCTTCGCCTATTTTAAAATAGCCCTCTTTTTTTACTTCTATCATAGGCGTGGTGGTATCGTGGCAAACATCTGTAATAATAGCCACATTGGGTTTTAACCGATTAGCAATCATAGCTGCTCCACGCAAACCTACTTCTTCTTGCACCGAATTAGTAATGTACAGCCCAAAAGGCAATTCTTTTTTGTTTTCTCTAAGTAACCGAGCCACCTGCGCAATCATAAATCCACCCATACGGTTATCTAAGGCTCGGCAAACAAATTTATCTTTGTTCAATACAAAAAATTCATCCGGATAAGTAATTACACAGCCTACATAAATACCTAACTCTTCTACCTCTTTTTTAGAAGCACAGCCCACATCTATACAAATATTATCTAATTTGGGCGCTTGCTCGTTACTTTTATCGCGTGTATGAATGGCCGGCCATCCAAAAACACCTTTTACAATTCCGTTATCGGTATGAATATTTACGCGTTTTGACGTAGCTATTTGATGATCGCTCCCCCCATTACGCACCACATAAATCAACCCATCATCGGTGATGTAATTTACATACCACGAAATTTCATCGGCATGCGCCTCTATTACCACCTTGTATGCTGCCTCCGGATTAATAACCCCTACAGCCGTACCGTATGCATCTGTAATAAACGTATCTACATAGGGTTTTATATACTCCATCCAAATACGTTGTCCGGTAGCTTCATAGCCTGTAGGAGAGGCATTGTTTAGGTATTTTTCTAAAAATTGAAGTGACTCCTGATTTAAAATACTTTCTTGTGCCATAGTTTTATTCTAATTTTTTACGAAAATACGTAAATTACCCGCGTTTTGTAGGGTCTAAAACACAAATTTGGAACGATTTTCGCTGCATTATAGTAAAACATTGAGGTGAGGTACGTAGTTTTTATATTATTTTTCTTGTTTTCTTATAGCTTTACCCAAGCACAGGTAAAGCGCAAACATACTACACAAAAAAGACAAACCCTACAACGACAATCTTTTAGACATACTACTCAACAACAAAGAGTACGCACTATTCACCCTAAAAATATCAGACAAAATAGAAAGAAAACACAACAAATCAGGCAGCGTTCTAGTAGAAGAAACAGCCTGCAAAAAAGGAAGTTGCGCACGCAAAAAAAACTGTATAAAACCACGCATCAATACATTATTAAACCCCGTAAGCAACGTCTAGAAACGCGAAACTTTCGAAAAAACAACCAACGATCTTCTCTTCAAAGACAATCTTTACGCGTTAATCAACAAGCCCTAAACCGATTAAGATCTACCCTTAAAAGACAACCTACTACCCTCGCTCCTCCTAAATCAAAAACACAAAGTAATACTTCTTTACCTACAAAAAAAACAACGCCAACTTCCTCAAAAATCAACCGTTCTAATTATGATGCTATTAATGCTAACACCCCCACAGTTTTAGGGAATAGCGTAATCAAATTAGACAAAGTAGTCGTAGTGGCTCCCCTGAGATTTAACACGCGAGCCGAACGTAGAAAATACCTCATTTTAAAATACAAAACCGAAAAAGTATGGCCGTATGCCGTACTGGCTGCCGAACGCCTCACTACCCTACAAAAAAGATTAGCTACCATTCATTCTAAAAGAGATCGTAAGCGATATACCAAATACGTACAAGAATATGTTGAAGGTAAATTTAAAGATCGGCTAAAAAAGCTCACCAAATCTGAAGGGCAGATTTTAGTAAAACTTATTTACCGACAAACCGGAGAAACCACCTATAATATTGTGCGCCATTTGCGAAGCGGTTGGCGAGCTTTTTGGTATAATGTTACCGCCAACCTCTTTACCATCTCGCTTAAAGAAACCTATGACCCGGCCAGCGTAAAACAAGATTATTATATTGAACATATTTTGCGACAAGACTTTCGACAAAATAAGCTTGAGTTTCAAAAACCGGCTATTGATATAAACTATTCTCAAATAGGTAAGAAATGGCGCTAGGTTTTGCCCCGTTCTAAAATGACTTAACCTTTTGTCCTACCTATGAAAGCTCAGGGGCTTTTTCGATATTTATGAATAGTAGGAATTTGCTAACGACCTATCTAAAAAATAGTAAAAATCAAGGAAGCAGCGCTGGCCTGAGGATTAAAATCTACTTGAAGCCGACGGTAGGAGGCCAGTTATTTTAATCTAGTGATGGGTGGTTCCGTAGTATTTTCTTCTATTTTTTTAGTAAGTCTAGACTTTTTTGGTTCTTTTTTGGGCAATGCAAAAAAGAACTGAAACTAAAAGAATAACTCGATTTTTTAAAATTGATGTAACAAAAACAGTTTTTACTCGTCTGTAAGAAAACTCATACGTTTAAAACAATAATTTCACCCACAAAATTTATAAATGTGAGCACCTATTTAAGCATTCAACACCTCACCAAACGCTTTGGTCCTTTAACCGCCGTTAGCGATTTGTCTTTTGATATTGAAGAAGGGCATGTATACGGTATTTTAGGACCCAATGGTAGTGGTAAATCTACCACCCTAGGAATGGTTCTTAATGTAATAAACCCCACCAGCGGAACTTTTCAATGGTTTGACGGGCAAATAAACACCCACGAAGCCTTAAAAAAAGTGGGGGCTATTATTGAGCACCCTAATTTTTACTCGTATATGACGGCCGTTCAAAACCTAAAATTGGTTTGCAAGATTAAAGGGCTTCCGTATCACAAAATTGAAGAGAAACTAGAAATTGTGGGGCTTTTAGATCGAAAAGATAGCAAATTTAAAACCTACTCATTGGGTATGAAACAACGGCTAGCTATTGCCTCTGCTCTACTCAACGACCCAAAAGTACTTATTTTAGACGAACCTACCAATGGGCTCGATCCACAGGGGATTCATCAAATTAGAGAGATTATTTTAAACATTGCCAAAACCGGTACCACCATTTTATTAGCCTCTCACCTACTCGATGAAGTTGAAAAAATATGTTCTCACGTGGTAATTATCCGCAACGGGAAAAAACTATTTTCAGGTAGCGTAGATACAATGGGAGCCAACCACGGATATTTTGAGTTAAAAACCGACACGCACCAAACTGAATTATTGTCTTTCTTGGCGCAAAACCCGGCTTTTGGAAAAGTAACTACTCAACCAAAAGATGGATTGATAACGGCTATTCTGGAGCAGCCAATTGAAGCTGCCGAAATCAACCAACTCTTATTTGAAAAGAACATTGTACTCTCTCATCTCGTAAAACGTAAAGAAAGTCTCGAAAAACGTTTTCTAGATCTCACTAATTCAAAAAACTAATCTTCCACATGTTACGTCTACTCAATATAGAACTCCACAAACTGCGCTACAACCGAGCCGCTAAAGTATTGGTTATCATTTATTTTGCGTTGTTCTTCAGTCTCGTCTTGTTTTCTACTATTCATTTTAATTTTGGTCCCATTGATTTTCAGTTAGCCGATCAAGGAATCTTTAATTTTCCCTACATCTGGCATTTCACCGCCTATTTTACGGCTATCCTTAAAATATTTCTTGCCGTCGTTATCGTTTCCATGATTGCTACAGAGTTTACCGACAGAACCCTCAAACAAAACCTAATAGATGGACTGTCTAAAAAAGAATTTATTGGTTCTAAATTCTACACCATAATCCTTTTTAGTCTAGCCTCAACCATACTCTTATTTATAGTTACACTAGGTCTTGGGTTAATCTTTTCAGACTATACAGAACCTAATATCATTTTTTCGGGAATGGGATATATAGGCGGGTATTTTCTAAAACTCGTAGCTTTTTTTACCTTCTGTTTTTTCTTAGGCGTACTCGTAAAACGCTCTGCTTTTGCCTTGGGGGCCCTTTTTGTATGGTGGATTTTTGAAGGAATCGTAAAAATTATTGTAAAACTTCTAGTACATAAATACCAGTTTCACGATTGGATTACTCAATTTTTACCGCTCAACGCCATGAGTAATTTGGTAAAACAACCTTTTACCGAGCTAAATGCCTTTAAATCTGTGGTTCATTCTACCGGAGCGCAAATAACTTTTGACACAACTATCCATACCGCAGAAGTTATCATTGTCTTGGTTTGGACAGCCCTATTCTTGGGCGGCTCTTATTGGTTAATAAATAAACGTGATCTCTGAGAATTGCCTCCAAAAAGTTTTTTGCCTCCTAGAGAAGAATTACTTTTGTGGCATTATTCTTAAAACAACCTGTTGTGCATTTATGGTAATTAGAATCATTTAAGTATACATGTTGTCAAAGTGAGTTTACCTGCCTAAGGAAGACCTGTCGAAGAGTTCATCTTCAATTTGTCATTCCGAGCCTGTCGAGGAATTGTTTTATTTATTCCTTGTCACGCTTCGACAGGACTCAGCGTGACAAAGTGTATTCAATGTATTCCTTTTAAGTATCAAAACGAATGTTTGCTAGCAAAATTAGCCCTATATGCACAACATTTAAAACAATTTTTATATGATTTCTCAGGAAAATCTCACCTCTTTAAAAGATCGTTTAACCGCCCTAAACCAATATCTTTGACATTGCCGGGAAAAAAATAGAGATTGCCAACGAGGAAGAAAAAACCTTCTCGCCTGATTTTTGGGATAACCATCAAGAAGCTGAAGCCTTACTCAAAAAAATAAGCGGCCTCAAAAAATGGGTCGAAGACTATGAGAAAGCCGTTGACTTATATGACGACTTAGAAGTAATTTTTGAGTTTTATAAAGAAGGAGAATCTACTGCCGATGATGTGCAAAATCGCTATGAAAAAGCACTTCAATTTACAGAAGATCTAGAGTTTAGAAACATGCTTTCTAATGAAGGTGATGAGCTAACTGCCGTACTGCAAATTACAGCCGGGGCCGGCGGAACAGAAAGCTGTGATTGGACCGCTATGCTCATGCGTATGTATATTATGTGGGCAGAAAAACACGGCTATAAGGTCAAGCAACTCAATTATCAAGACGGCGAGGTGGCCGGCGTAAAAACTGTTACCCTAGAAATTGAAGGCGAATATGCCTTTGGTTGGCTTAAAAGCGAAAACGGAGTACACCGATTAGTTCGTATCTCTCCTTTTGATAGCAACGGGAAACGTCACACTTCATTTGCTTCTGTTTACGTGTACCCACTGGTTGATGAATCTATTGAAATTATCATCAATCCATCTGATATTCATTTTGAAACCATGCGCTCTCAAGGCGCCGGTGGGCAGAATGTAAATAAGGTAGAAACTGCTGTTAGGCTGTATCACGAACCATCAGGAATTGTTGTTGAAAACTCGGAGACACGTTCACAACTAGACAACAAAGAAAAGGCCATGCAACTTCTCAAATCGCAATTATTTGAAATTGAATTGAAGAAACGTCAAGCAGCACGAGACGAAATTGAAGCCAATAAAAAAGCCATTGAGTGGGGCTCTCAAATACGCAACTACGTTATGCATCCCTATCATTTGGTAAAAGATGTACGTACACAAGAAGAAACCGGAAACACCGATGCCGTCATGAACGGCGATTTAGATAATTTCTTAAAAGCTTACCTAATGATGATGGGGCAAAAAAGTGAATCATAGTTCCTTTTCCTGCTTTAAATAGTAGCTTTTCTCAAAATTTAGTACCTTTAAAATCTAATTGAATTTATTTTTAAAAACTCATGAGTACCTTACAAAATATACCCAGCGTAGATTTAGCCGACTTTCTTTCTGACGATGAAGTTCGTCGTCAGAAATTTGTCAATCAATTAGGACAAGCCTATGAAGAAATTGGTTTTGTGTCTTTAAAAAATCATTTCCTCAGTGATGAACTTATCCATCAACTTTACGAAAAAGTAAAGGCCTTTTTTGCGCTTCCCTTAGAAACAAAGCTAAAATACGAACGCAAAGACATAGGCGGTCAACGCGGATACACTGCCTTTGGTATGGAACATGCTAAAGGAAGAACAGAAGGAGACCTAAAAGAATTTTGGCACTTTGGTCAAATTCCGAGTGCTGATGCTAACCTACCGGAAACATATCCCGATAATATACAGGTAAGCGAGATAGACGGATTTAACAACATAGGCAATGAAACCTACCGCATGCTAGAAAAAACCGGTATTTATGTGCTACGAGCATTGGCCATATACATTGGTTTAGAAGAAACTTATTTTGATCATTGGGTAGAAAACGGCAACAGTATTTTGCGCCCTATTCATTACCCGCCTATTACGCGCGAACCCCAAAAAGCGGTTAGGGCGGCTGAACACGGAGACATTAATTTAATTACCCTTTTAATGGGGGCTTCTGCCGGCGGCTTACAAGTGCAGCGCAAAGACGGACAATGGATTGACGCCATTCCTGAAGGGGAAAACGAATTGGTAATTAACGTTGGTGATATGCTAGAACGTCATACCAATAACAAGTTGCGATCTACCATTCATCGGGTAACTAATCCGCCTCGTGAACAGTGGAGTACACCGCGGTACTCGATTCCGTTTTTTATGCACCCACGCAGCGATATGAAACTCAATTGTTTGGAAGAATGCATAGATAAGAAGCATCCTAAACAGTATGAAGATATTACCGCCGGAGAATTTTTACATCAACGGCTGGTTGAAATTGGGCTGCTAAAAGACAACAAATAACCGGTATGGATTTACAAGATCAACTCAAAGCTCTTTTTCCGGATCATTCTTTTGAAGAAGAGAAAAAAGAACCGGAAAACAAGGATGGTATTTGGATACAAGAAGACCCGTTGCGCTGCCAATTTGAAAAGCGCCACGGAAAACCCACCACTATCATTGCCGGATATACCGGAGCAAAAGAAGATTTTAAGCAATTGGCAAAAGACCTTAAAACGCAATTGGGCGTAGGTGGGTCTGTAAAAAACGAACAAATTATCATTCAAGGAGATTACCGCGATAAGATTATGAAGTTACTTAAAGACTGGGGCTTCAAAGTAAAGCGCGTAGGCGGATAATTTCTCATCACCACAAAATATAACATTATGGCTATAGCAGCTTCTGAACTCATCCTTAACCCGGATGGTAGCATTTATCATCTCAACATTAAACCTGAACAGATGGCCGATACCATTATTACGGTAGGCGATCCGGATCGGGTAGATAAGGTTACTGAATTTTTTGATACGATTGAATTTAAGCAGCGTAAAAGAGAATTTCATACACAAACCGGAAGCTATAAAGGAAAGCGGATCACGGTAGTCTCTACCGGAATCGGTACAGATAATATTGATATTGTTTTTAACGAACTAGATGCTTTAGCTAACATCAACCTAAAAAATCGCGAAATAAAACCTGATTTCAAGCAACTTTCTTTTGTACGCATAGGTACCTCCGGCTCTTTACACGAAAATATTCCGGTAGATTCTTTTCTTATTTCCGAAGCGGCAATAGGGTTTGACAGTTTGTGGTATTATTATGAGCATCCTAAAGAGGCCTATCCTGAGGTCATAGAGGCTTTAATTAAAAATTTGGCATTAGCCCCGGGAAAATCGCGTCCGTATTACGTTTCAGCCAATGCCGATTTAGTACAAAAATTAAGCAGCACAAAAACGTACACCGGAATTACCGCTACCAATGTAGGATTTTATGCGCCACAAGGACGTTATTTACGCGCAAAGCCTCAAGATACAGAATTGGTAGATAAAATGGCTGCTTTTAATTTTGCCGGCAAACGCATTACAAATATGGAAATGGAAACCAGTGGTATCTACGCCATGGCAAGTATTTTAGGACATAAAGCTCTTTCTATGAATGCCATGATTGCCAACCGCGCTACCGGTCAGTTTAGTGCCAACCCCAAAAAGGTAACTCACGATTTGATAGCTTACGTTTTAGAGCAACTTGTAGCTTAACTTTATTCCAATTTTACAACTTGGTTGGTCTTTGCACTCGCTATTGCTGCCTCTATTATTTGGGTGTTGTACAATGAATCTATTACAGGCACCGGTGATGGGGCTCCCTTGCGTATTGTCTGATATAAAGCTTTGTAAAAAGCAGCATAATCTCCTTTAGGGGCGGTTATTTCTTGCCTTATAGCATTACCCGCTTTCATAAAATGAAGCACACCCTCCTCCCCTTTTGGTTCTTCACCCCAATAAAGTGTGGTGGGTTGTTTGCCTTGATCTAAATCAGCTTCCTGCACATCTGCTCGCGTTTTTATATAACTACCTTGCGTACCGTGCAACACATAAGCCGGCAGCGGTTCACGAACCAATAAGCTACCTTTTAACGTACATGTAAAATGAGAATACAGCAGTTGAACCAAAAAATAATCATCTACTACAGAGTGGGGCCTATACGCATCTATACGGGCAAAAACAGCTTGTGGCTTACCAAAAAGAACCTGTGCTTGGTCTATTAAATGAGGCCCCAAATCGTATAAGAGTCCTACGCCGGCTACCAGTTGTTCTTTGTGTTTCTTTACATTCAACGTGGTCTTATACCGATCAAAGTGAAATTCGGCTTCCGTCAATTTTCCTAAAACACCTTTTTCTACAACTTGTTGTACACTCTGAAAATCGCTATCCCATCGCCTGTTTTGAAAAGCAACTAATAGCCTTTGTTGTTTTATGGCTAAATGTATTAATTCTTCTGCTTGCTTAGTCGTAACCGTAAATGGTTTTTCAACCACCACATGCTTATGGTGTAGCAAGGCTTGTTTGGCATAGTTATAATGCGTTATATTGGGAGTGTTTACTACTACCAATTCTATTTCTTTATCTGCTAAAAGAGCATCAACCGTAGCGTATTCTTTAATATGAGCATAGGTTCTCTTTGCTTTTTTTTGATGACGTTCTGTTACGGCTGTTAATTCAAATCCCGGCAAATTTTGTAAAAAAGGTGCGTGAAAAACGCGACCGGACATGCCGTACGCACAGAGCCCTGTTTTTATAGGTTTTAGTGTATTTATCATTTTGCAACTGTATTATGAGTCAAAGGTACATATTAAGAAGAAGATCGAGCGTATACCACTTTTCTCTTACCTTTGAAAACCTTATTAATTCAGCTTACCATGAATAAACGAACCGCTTTAGATGCTGCATTTTGGGATGCCCACTATAAAAACAATCAAACCGGCTGGAATATTGGGTATGCTTCTACTCCTTTAAAAGAATATATCGATCAATTAACTGATAAAAATCAAAAAATTCTTATTCCGGGAGCAGGGAATGCTTATGAAGCTGAATATCTTTTTAAAAATGGGTTCACCAATGTTTACGTGGCCGATATTTCACTATATCCGCTCAAAAACTTACAAAACCGTGTTCCTGATTTTCCTGAAGAACACTTATTACACCGCAACTTTTTTGATATTCAAGAAACCTTCGACTTAATCATAGAACAAACTTTCTTTTGTACCTTCAATCCGCCTTCGCGTAAAGAATACGTCAACAAAATGTACGATTTGCTCAACCCTAACGGGAAGCTGGTTGGATTGTTTTTTACCTTTCCGCTTACTGAAGAAGGGCCGCCTTACGGGGGAGACAAAGCAACTTATAGTAACTTATTTTCTTCTACATTTGAGATACGGATTATGGAACCTGCTTATAATTCTATTAAACCCAGAATGGGTAACGAGCTTTTCTTTATAATGCAAAAAAAATAACCGGAAATACTGTCTCTTCTAACCTCAAAAGTTTACTATTTTTAAACGCTGATAAATCGTATATGCCACAACTTCCAAAAGGTCATAAAAAATTATTACACGCCTGGGCTTTTTACGATTGGGCTAATTCTGTATATAGCTTGGTTATAGCCTCTGCCATCTTTCCCATTTTTTATGGTACGTTAACGCTCACAAAAGTGAACGGAATGGTGGTAAACGACACGGTTGCGTTCTTAGGATATAATTTTAATAATGATACGCTTATAAGCTACATCACAGCCTTCGCTTTTTTGGTGGTGGCTTTTTTGAGTCCTCTGCTAAGCGGAATAGCTGATTATACCGGAAACAAAAAGGCCTTTATGCGTTTTTTTAATTATCTGGGAGCGCTGTCTTGTATTGGGCTCTTCTGGTTTACCATAGATGAGTTGTGGTTTGGTTTGCTCTGCTATTTTTTGGCCCTTATCGGCTTTTGGGGAAGTATTGTTTTTTATAACTCTTACTTGCCGGATATTGCTTTTCCTAAACAACAAGACGACATTAGTGCCAAGGGCTACTCTTTGGGTTATATCGGTAGCGTCATCTTGTTAATTGTCTGTCTTGTACTCATTATGTTTTACGATACGTTTGGGTTTGTGAGTAAAGATTTTCCGACGCGATTTTCTTTTATCTTAACCGGGGTGTGGTGGATTGGTTTTAGTCAATACACCTATCGCTATCTTCCTAACAATAAACAAACCAAAGCGCGTAAAAAAAACTGGTTGTTTAACGGATTTAAAGAACTACAAAAAGTATATAACCACGTAAAAAGAGACAAGCGACTAAAGCGCTACCTAGTCGGTTTTTTTTTCTACAGCATGGCTGTGCAAACCATCATGCTTATTGCTACTTATTTTGGTATAGAAGAACTCGACTGGGGCACGCAAGATCCCACCACAGGATTAATTATAAGCATTTTGCTCATTCAACTCATCGCGGTTTTAGGGGCAACCTTAACGGCCAAAGCTTCTGACAAGTACGGCAATATTCCTACTTTAATTGCCATCAATTTTTTCTGGATTGTTATTTGTATCTACGCTTTTTACCTTACCACTCCTCTTCAATTTTACTTTGCCGCCGCCGCTGTGGGGTTGGTTATGGGAGGTATTCAAGCCCTATCGCGCTCTACCTATGCTAAATTTTTACCAATAGAAACCAGCGACACCACTTCCTTTTTTAGTTTCTATGACGTAGCCGAAAAAATAGGAATCGTAATTGGTATGTTTACCTATGGCTATATCGCTCAAATAAGTGGTAGTATACGCAATGCCATCTTGTTCTTTATACTCTTCTTCGGGCTAGGTTTGTTTATGCTTTTCCGCATTCCAAAAACTCATTGAAATTTCGTACTTTTACGCTCCGAAATTCAAAAAACATGCCAACACCCAAACCTTATAAACCAAAGAATTTAGTACGAGTAGTAAGTGCCGCTTCATTATTTGACGGCCACGACGCTGCTATTAATATTATGCGCCGAATTATTCAATCTACCGGCGCCGAAGTCATTCATCTGGGGCATAACCACAGCGTAGAGTACGTGGTAAACACGGCTATACAAGAAGATGCCAATGCCATTACAATGACCTCCTACCAAGGTGGACATATTGAGTATTTTAAATATATGTATGACTTACTAAGAGAAAAAGGTGCCCCTCAAATCAAAATTTTCTTTGGCGGCGGGGGTGTTGTACTTCCCGAAGAAATTAAAGAACTAGAAGAATATGGTATTGATAGGATATATTCTCCGGATGATGGTCGCTCCATGGGGCTACAAGGAATGATTAACGATTTAATGGAAAAATCAGATGTAGATTTATCTGATTTAACCATCTACCAAGGAAAAGACAAAGCCGAAATTAAAAATCCTACGAAAGCCGATGTAAAAAAAGCTTTAAAAGCAAAAAATGAAGGCGTCGTTGCCCGGCTAATTACGTTAGCCGAAAATCATCATGATCAATTCGATGCATTATTCCCTGCAGAAGAGGTTAAAAAATCAAGAACACCTATCTTAGGAATTACCGGAACCGGCGGTGCCGGAAAATCATCGCTTGTTGATGAACTCGTGTTGCGTTTCTTAGCCGACTTTAAAGATAAAACCATCGGAATTATTTCTGTCGATCCTTCTAAACGACGTACTGGTGGAGCCTTGTTAGGAGACCGTATTCGGATGAATGCCATTAACTCTAACCGCGTATTTATGCGGTCTTTGGCTACACGTCAATCTAATTTAGCTTTGTCTGATTATGTAAAAGAAGCGGTTGACGTGCTAAAAGCAGCCGATTATGATTTGGTTATACTCGAAACTTCGGGTATTGGCCAAAGTGATACTTCTATTACCGATTATTCTGACGTTTCCCTCTATGTGATGACTCCTGAATACGGCGCACAAACTCAGCTAGAAAAGATTGACATGCTCGATTTTGCCGACATTGTGGCCCTAAATAAATCAGACAAACGCGGTGCGTTGGATGCCCTGCGCGATGTACAAAAACAATATCTGCGCAACCACAATTTATGGGATGCCGATACCAAAGACATGCCGGTTTATGGCACTATTGCTTCACAGTTTAACGATCCGGGAATGAACATGCTCTATCGCAAGATTATGGACAAGATGGAGGAAGCTACGCAAGGCAGTCTGAAAAGTGACTACCACATCACCAAACAGATGGCTAAAAAGGTACATATCATTCCCCCAAAACGAGTTCGTTATCTTTCTGAAATTACGGAAAATAACCGCAGTTATGACGAAAGAGTTAAACGTCAAGCAGAAGTAGCTCAAAAGTTATATGGTATTTATAAGACTATTGAATCCGTTATTGGGCAAGCCCCGACCCTACACAAAAATGGATTAGATGAAAAAGAGCTCAAGGCTCAAACACCCACAGAAAAGGAAAGCTTAGTTAGCGCTTTGCAAACAGAATTTCATCGTATAAAAATGGATTTAGATCCTTATAACTGGCAAGAAATCCAAAACTGGAAAAATGTGGTAAAACAATATGAAGAACCCATTTTTTCATATAAAGTACGTAATAAAGAAATTAAAATTGAAACGCATACCGAATCGCTTTCACACATTCAAATCCCTAAAATTTCTTTACCAAAATACAAAGCTTGGGGTGATTTGTTAAAGTGGCAGTTAGAAGAAAATGTACCCGGAAAATTTCCTTATACCGCCGGGTTGTACCCATTTAAACGCAAAGGCGAAGACCCTACCCGTATGTTTGCCGGAGAAGGCGGCCCTGAACGCACTAACAGACGTTTTCATTACGTAAGTCAAGGTATGCCGGCTAAACGCCTTTCTACCGCTTTTGATTCGGTTACACTATACGGACATGACCCCGATTATCGCCCTGATATTTACGGAAAAATAGGAAACTCCGGGGTGTCTATTTGTTGTTTAGACGATGCCAAAAAACTATACTCCGGATTTGATTTAGCCGACCCTAAAACATCGGTAAGTATGACCATTAACGGACCCGCCCCTATGTTACTCGGTTTTTTTATGAATGCTGCCATTGATCAACAATGCGAAAAATATATTACCGCAAATGAGCTAACAGCTAACGTACAGAAAAAAATAGATCAAATCTATAAAAACAGCGCTGCAGAACGCCCTCAATATCGCGGTGATTTACCTAAAGGAAACGACGGGCTTGGGTTGATGCTGCTGGGGGTTACCGGTGATCAGGTTTTACCCAAAGAGGTTTATAACAAAATTAAGCAAGAGACAATTGCTAAAGTAAGAGGAACGGTACAAGCCGATATCTTAAAAGAAGATCAAGCTCAAAACACCTGTATATTCTCTACTGAGTTTTCTCTTCGATTAATGGGCGATGTACAAGAATACTTCATTCAGAACAACGTCAGAAATTTTTATTCGGTTTCTATATCAGGCTACCACATTGCAGAAGCGGGAGCAAATCCAATTACTCAATTAGCGCTTACCCTTTCTAACGGGTTTACCTATGTTGAATATTATTTAAACAGAGGAATGGATATTAACAAGTTTGCTCCTAATTTATCCTTCTTCTTTTCAAACGGTATTGACCCTGAATATGCCGTTATTGGCCGGGTGGCACGAAGAATTTGGGCAAAAGCGCTGAAATATAAATACGGAGCTGATGCTCGTTCGCAGATGTTGAAATATCATATTCAAACCTCCGGGCGTTCGTTGCATGCACAAGAGATTTCCTTTAACGATATTCGCACCACCCTACAAGCATTGTATGCTATTTACGACAACTGTAACTCGCTACATACCAATGCTTATGACGAAGCCATCACTACCCCAACTGAAGAATCTGTACGTCGTGCTATGGCTATTCAGCTTATCATTAACCACGAACTGGGGTTAGCAAAAAATGAAAATCCTAATCAAGGTTCATTTATCATAGAAGAACTAACTGATTTAGTAGAAGAAGCAGTATTATACGAGTTTGACAGAATAAACGAACGCGGAGGTGTTTTAGGAGCTATGGAACGCATGTTTCAACGTATGCAAATTCAAGAAGAAAGCTTGTATTATGAACGCTTAAAGCACAGCGGAGAAATGCCTATTATTGGTGTAAATACTTTCTTGAGTAGTGAGGGCTCCCCCACCATTCGGCCACGAGAAGTTATTCGTGCCACTGAAGAAGAAAAAGAACATCAGATAGAAACCTTACAAAAACTGCAAAAAACATATAAATCAGAAGCTGAAAAAGCCATTGAAAACGTGAAAAATGCAGCTATTGAAAACAAAAATGTATTTGCCGAACTAATGGAAGCCACTAAAGTGTGCTCTTTAGGGAAAATTACTACTGCGCTCTTTGCGGTTGGTGGACAATACCGAAGAAACATGTAGCTTTTTAGCGATAATCTATACCAAGCTGCCTCAAAAGGGCAGCTTTTTTAGTTTAATAAAATGCAAAAAGAGTGTTATTGCCAAAGAAGCTCATTAACTTTGTTAATCTCCTAAAAACGTGCATGATGAAAAAACATGGTCACTTCACTCCTTTCGGCAAACTTTCTCGCTCTCTACTGCTTCTTTTTGCCAATTTTTCTACCCCTAAAAACAATCAATTTTCAGCAGCCGTAGAACCGCACGTAGCCCACAACAACTCCAACTATGTAGCTCTATTTAAAAAAATACATCAAAATCCTGAGCTGGGTTTTCACGAAGTAGAAACTGCCGCTATCGTCAGCAAAGAATTACAACAATACGGATATACCGTAAAATCAGGAATAGGTAAAACCGGGGTGGTTGGTAAAATAAAAAATGGCCATGGACCGGTAGTAATGTACCGGGCCGATATGGACGCACTCCCTTTAAAAGAGCTTACTAATTTGCCGTATAAAAGTACCAAAGTTGTTCAAACAGAAGATGGAAACAGAGTACCGGTTGCCCATGCATGCGGGCATGATGCGCATGTAGCATGGATGCTCTCTGCTGCTAAATTTATGGCTGAACACCAACATCTATGGAAAGGCACTCTTTTATTTATTTGCCAACCGGCAGAAGAACTAATAAAAGGAGCGGAGGCAATGGTTAAAGACGGTTTATATACCCGTCATGGCATACCCGAGCCCGATTACTTATACGGTATGCACACGGCTCCGGTAGCCACCGGAATGGTACTGGCTGCCACAGGTACACGTATGGCTGGCACCGATCAAATTGATGTGATTTTTAAAGGAGTGGGTGGGCACGGTTCTGCACCGCATATGGCCAAAGATCCGGTAATAATGGCCACCAATGCCATTACTCAATACCAACAAATTATTAGTCGATCTATGGACCCCACCCATGCAGCGGTACTTACCGTTGGAGCTATTCAGGCAGGTAATGGAAATAATGTTATTCCACAAGAAGCTTTCGTAAAAATAAACCTGCGTTGGTTTACCGAAAAAGATCGAAAAATTATGGTGCATGGCATCCAAAAGATTAATGAAAGTATTGCTTATGCTAACGGAATTGCTGAGGCTGATTATCCAAAAATGATTCATAAAGGTTGGTCATATCCTTTAACTAATTACGAAGAGCTTACTAAAGTTGTTCGCCAAGGTTTATTGCAGTATATGAACATTAAACTTTGGGGAGAAGACCAAGTACCATCCGTGATGGGATCTGAAGATTTTCATCACTTAGTAATTCACAACAAAAAGCAAAATTACTGTTATGTAAATGTAGGAATTGCAGAACCGGCACGGTTTAAAAAATCTTTTGAAGAGCGTCAAGAATTACCTTTTTACAACCATAACGGAAACTTTGAAGTAGATTTAGATGCCATTCCCATAGGTACGAAAACGGCTATTTATGGACTTCTGACCATCTTTGAACACTATAAAGCGTAACAACTCCTAAAAATTTTCTATAAATAGCATTATTCAGCTATATTTTTTATTTTTACCTATTGTGCATAGGAAGTATTCGAGGTCATTAAACTATTTATTACAACTCATAAAATAAGTTTTTGAGTGCTTTTTGTTATCTGCCTATTTATGGTAGACCTCTGTAGAAGCGCAAAAAATAAGGCTATGCTAGATTTTTTTGGGGAACATCGAACCACGCTGTTAGTGTTAGAGATTATCTACACAACCATTATCGTACTCGTTTTTTCTCCCAAAATTATTATGGATACAAAAAACGTGAGCAAAACTTTGGCTTACCTGCTCTTAATTATTTTTTTGCCCTTTATTGGTATTTTTATCTACTTTATGTTTGGGGTAAATTACCGAAAAAACAAATTTTATACTTTTAAGATTGAACGGAACGAGGCACTCTTTAAACAGATTCAAAAAAACATAACCACTTTACACGAGCGAGTTATTGATACACTCTCTCCGGATGTACTCGCTTTTCAAAACACCATTAATTTTCTCTTTAAGGGTTCTTATTCTCCCGTTACCCAAGGAAATCATGTAGAATTGTTACTAAACGGAGAGGAAAAGTTTCCGAAATTAATGGAAATCATAAACCAAGCTAAACATCATATTCACCTAGAATACTATATTTATGAAAACGATCAAATTGGAAATCGACTAGCCGATTTGCTCATTAAAAAAGCGGAGGAAGGAGTGATTGTTCGATTTTTGTATGACGATTTTGGAAGTAGTAAAATCAGTAAACCTCTTTTAAAACGATTGCGAGAAGGGCGTGTACAAGTTTCTCCTGTAAACAAAATTCGATTTAAACTGTTTGCCAACCGCATGAACTACCGCGACCACCGAAAGATTGTGGTGGTTGATGGAGAACACGTTTTTACCGGCGGGATTAATGTGGCTGATACTTACATCAATACCCTAAACAAGAGATATTGGCGAGACACACATTTGTATTTTCACGGAAACGGGGCATATTATTTTCAGTTCTTATTTATGACAAATTGGGTTTTTGCCACTCAAAAGCCCATTCCCGACTTGAGCAATTATTTTAAAGCCATTACCCAAAACTATGGTAATAAAATTGTGCAAGGCGTAGCCAGTGGTCCCGACACCAACCCCTCTATTATGCTGGCCACTACTGCTTCTATTTATGAAGCCAAAGAACGCATCTATATTACCACCCCTTATTTTATTCCGGTTGAATCGGTTTTAAATGCAATAAAATCACAGGCATTAGCCGGAATTGATGTGCGGTTGCTAGTGCCCAAAAAAGGAGATTCTGTTATCGTAAATGCCGCCGCTTTTTCTTATTACACCGAACTCTTACGCAACGGGGTGCGTATTTTTCTTTATGAAAAAGGATTTGTTCACGCTAAGACGATGTTAATAGACCACTCTTTTTCTTGCGTAGGAACTGCCAATATGGATGTACGAAGCCAGGAGTTAAACTTTGAGGTTAATACCCATATTTACAATCAAGAAACCAATCAACAGTTGTATGATATTTTTATGAATGATTTAAAGAATAGTACCGAAATAACTTATCAGCAATGGAAAAAACGCCCAAAACTAAAAGTTTTTAGCGAGCATTTAGCCCGTCTATTTTCACCGTTGTTATAAGTTGTTAAACACACTCTTATTTGGTGTAAATTTTATAACTTGAACACTCAAAATTTTAAATTTATAAGCTATGGCTAAAGAAAGCATTCATCAATTTACGGTAAAAGACATACACGGCAAGGATTTTAATTTTGCCAATTTAAAAGGAAAGAAAATATTGGTTATTAACACCGCATCAGAATGTGGATACACCCCGCAATATGAAAATTTAGAGCGACTCTACAACCAATATAAAGATAAAAATTTCACAATCGTCGGTTTTCCGGCCAATAACTTTGGTCAACAAGAACCCGGAAGCAATACTGAAATTGCAACTTTTTGTCAAAAAAACTATGGCGTAAGTTTCCCAATGATGAGTAAAATATCGGTAAAAGGAGACGATGAACACCCGGTATATCAATTTTTAACGCAAAAAACTAAAAATGGGGTGATGGATAGTGAAGTTAAATGGAACTTTCAGAAGTATTTACTTAATGAAAACGGGGAATTAGAACGCGTTTATGAGTCAAAAGTCTTACCGGATGGAGAAGAAGTCACCACTTGGATTGAAGATTAATTTAACCAATACGAGTTCCATTTTTTACCGGTCTCTCAGACGTTAAAAGTGTAACCTCCTTCTCTACTCCTATTCCTCCCAAAACCAAACACTCGCTCATAATGTTGGCTATTTGTTTTGGGGGGAAATTAACAACTGCCACCACTTGTTTTCCCACCAATTCTTCAGGGCTATATAATTTTGTAATCTGTGCCGAAGTTTTCTTTTGCCCATATTCTCCAAAATCAATAATCATTTTGTAAGCCGGGTTCATTGCTTCTTTAAAAATTTCTGCAGAAATGATGGTTCCTACCCGCATTTCTACCTTTGTAAACTCTTTCCAGGTTAGCAAGTTTTCTGATGGTAAAGGCATTATTAATTTGATTTATTAAAAACTGAAAGTTATAAAATTAGACCAACCCTAATGCAATTTCTATCATCTGGCGCATACTCGTTTCACGGTCCTTTTGTGTAATTTGAGCGCCCGTTAGCATAGAGTCTGAAATGGTTAACAAAGACAACGCCTTAACGCCAAACTGAGCGGCTATTGTATAAAGCGCCGCGGTTTCCATTTCTACACACAACACGCCATAGTCCGTCCATTTTTTATGATAATCGGGCGCATCGGTATAAAAGAAATCACCTGAAAGAACACTCCCTTTTCTAACCGAAATATTTTTCTGTTCTGCTATACGCACTGCTTTTATAAAAAGATCTGCATCTGCTGTAGGCGCATAAGAAGCCGCTCCAAATATATCTTTCCCTATAGCTGAAATATGCGATGCCGCCATAGCAATTACAATTTCGCGCAATGCTATACTGGGTTGAAGACTTCCGGCAGACCCCACGCGTATAAGCTGTTTTGCACCGTAATCGTTAATTAACTCGTGGCAATAAATTAAAATCGAAGGGCCTCCCATACCGGTTCCTTGTACCGAAATTCGTTTCCCGTTATAATCGCCAGTAAAGCCATACATTCCTCTTACCTCATTATAACAAATCGGATTTTTCAAATAGGTTTCAGCAATCCATTTAGCACGTAACGGGTCTCCCGGTAACAAAACCGTCTCGGCAATTTCATGAGATTGTGCATGAATGTGAAAACTCATATCATTCGTCTTTTTGTTGTACTATTTTAACACCTGATGAAGTGCCTATTCGGTCAGCTCCGGCTTCTATAAACTGTATAGCCGTAGCATAATCCCGTATTCCACCGGCGGCTTTTATTTTAACTCGGTTTCCCACCACTTGCTTCATTAACTTTACATCAGCCAAGGTAGCCCCTGAACTACCAAAACCGGTAGAAGTCTTTACAAAATCGGCTCCATTATCTGCCACCAGTTCACACGCTATTTGCTTCTCTTCTCCTGTTAAATAACAAGTTTCAATAATTACTTTAATAATCTTATTATCAGTATACTTACGTAAAATTTTCAGCTCTTCCGATACACGTTTGTAATCACCCGATTTTAATACTCCCAGGTTTATCACCAAATCGAGTTCATCGGCTCCTTGTTGCAGACAATCTTTAGCTTCAAATACCTTTGTAGCCGTGCTCATAGCCCCTAGCGGAAAACCAACCACTGCCGCCACCTTAACAGGGGTCTCTTTTACCTCATCGACCGCCAATGACACATATGCTCCATGTACACATACCGCATACAGTTGGTGTACAACAGCCTCTCTGCACAAACGTTGTATCATAGCCGGGGTGGCAGTAGGATTTAATTGCGTATGATCTATATACTGATTGATGAGTTTCATGACGGGTTAGTTACCAAAAGTATAACCATAATCAACGGCTATACGCGCTTCGTTAATATGACCAGGCTTGTTCTTAACAGTAAATCTAAATTCAATTTCACTTCCTCCACCCAGTTCAAACTCTGCTCCTAACGCGCTTTTTTCTTCAGCAAACTGCAATCCTCCTTCTATTAATTGATAGTTTTCTGTAAAGATAAACAAGGTAATCATTTTATTTAGTACATAACTTAACTCTAGTTTATTTCGCCAAAAATATTCAGGAGAAAAACCATGCGCAACGGCATGCTCAAAGGTTGGTTTGTATTCTAATTCCCACCGTTTTCCTTCAAACTGATGGGTAAAAATAAGCGAATATCTAAATTCGTGGTAGTTTACAGCCCTTGCCATGCCATACCTATACTCAAATCCGGCTGCTAGCCAATTATTTAGCGCATATTCTGCTTCAGCTGCTAATTCTGACCGACTGTATTTAGAAATATCTTGATCAAAATACAGATAGTAAGTAGCCTCTAGTTCCCATTTACTTCCTGGCTCTGCTCCTATCGAAATACTCGGCCTAGCCTCCCAATCATCAAAGACTTGTGCCTGTGCGTCCATACAAACAACCATAAACAGGAAGAATAGCCCTGACTTTAAAGAAGATGTTTTCATCATAATAGTCGCCTTTTACCGCTTAATTTGAGTTGGTGAAAATACAAACTTTTATACTACCCACATTGCAATCATAACTAAGTACCATACTGACGAATAGCCGCTGTTAAATCACGTTTAGATAACAAACCCGATTGGCGCCACACCTGTTTTCCTGTCTTAAAAAGAATTAGCGTAGGTACCGAACGTACCTGAAAGTTTATGGTTAACGGTTGATTCTTGTCTACATCTATTTTTAAAATTTTTAAATTATCACCAAAGTCCTCTTTCACCTCTTTTAAAATTGGCGCTAGTGTTTGGCATGGCCCACACCAAGTAGCGTGAAAATCAATTAAGACCGGGATTTCTTCCTGAATTATATTTTGAAAATTATTTTTCATAGTTTTTCACTTAAAATCACATGCTATAAATGACAAAATTTATACCAACACTATTAAATAGGCCTTTAGGCATTCTTTATATTTTTCCACTTCTTCAAAGCTTCATATTTCTGCCATTCAGTCAGGTTTACAAAAAAGTTTACCAACTTGTTTTTATTGTTTAAGTTTGACCTTTAAATCTGACTTAAAAGTACAATAAACCAAAGAAAAAGAATTTATGGCTGACGATAAAAAAGTTATCTTCTCAATGTCCGGAGTTTCTAAAAGCTATCCGGGTGTAAACAAACCCATCATAAAAAATATATACCTCAGTTTTTTTTACGGAGCTAAAATTGGTATTTTGGGGTTAAACGGATCCGGAAAATCTACGCTGTTACGTATCATCGCGGGAGTTGAAAAAGACTATCAAGGTGATATTGCTTTTGCTGCCGACTATTCTGTAGGTTATTTAGAACAAGAGCCTCAATTAGATGACGAAAAGACTGTTTTAGACGTAGTGAAAGAAGGCGTGGGCGAAACCATGGCGGTATTAGACGAGTACAATAAAATTAACGACCAATTTGCATTACCCGAGGTGTATGAAAATCCTGATAAAATGCAAAAGTTGATGGATCGTCAAGCGGTTTTACAAGATAAAATTGATGCTACTAACGCTTGGGAAATAGACACCAAATTAGAAATTGCTATGGATGCATTACGCACTCCCGATGGCGATAAAAAAATTGGCGTACTTTCTGGAGGAGAACGCCGGCGAGTGGCGCTATGCAGATTATTGTTGCAAGAACCCGATATCTTGTTGTTAGACGAACCAACCAACCACCTTGACGCCGAATCGGTACACTGGTTAGAACACCACCTACACAGCTATAAAGGAACTGTTATAGCGGTTACTCACGACCGTTACTTCTTAGACAACGTAGCCGGATGGATTTTGGAGTTAGACCGTGGTGAAGGCATTCCGTGGAAAGGAAATTATTCCTCCTGGCTAGATCAAAAATCAAAACGTTTAGCCCAAGAACAAAAACAAGCCAGTAAACATCAAAAAACACTCGAACGCGAACTAGAATGGGCCCGGATGAATCCTAAAGGTCGCCATGCCAAGCAAAAAGCCCGTTTAAAAAATTATGATAAGTTGCTAAATCAAGATCAAAAACAGCTTGATCAGAAACTAGAAATCTATATTCCTAACGGACCCAGACTAGGCACAAATGTGATTGAAGCCAAAAACGTAAGCAAAGCTTTTGGCGACAAGTTGTTGTATGAAGATTTAAACTTTAAACTTCCACAGGCCGGTATCGTTGGTATTATTGGTCCTAATGGCGCCGGGAAAACCACCATTTTTAAAATGATTATGGGGCAAGAAAAACCTGATAAAGGTACTTTTGAAGTGGGAGAAACGGCTAAGATTGCATACGTAGATCAACGACACGTTAATATTGACCCTGAAAAATCAATTTGGGAAAACTTTAGTGGCGGACAAGACCTTATTATGATGGGCGGCCGTGAAGTAAATTCTAGAGCATACCTCAGTCGGTTTAATTTTGCCGGTAGTGAGCAGAATAAAAAAGTAAGTACTCTGTCTGGTGGGCAACGCAACCGTTTGCATCTAGCCATGACCCTCAAAGAAGAAGGCAACGTGCTTTTATTAGACGAGCCTACCAATGATTTAGACGTAAATACACTACGTGCTTTAGAGGAAGGACTAGAAAACTTTGCCGGATGTGCGGTGGTAATCTCTCACGACCGTTGGTTTTTAGATAGAATTTGCACCCATATTCTCGCCTTTGAAGGAGACTCTCAAGTTTACTTTTTTGAAGGTAGTTTCTCTGAATATGAAGAAAACAAGAAAAAACGATTGGGTGGAGATATTATTCCGAAGCGAATAAAATATAAAAAACTGACGCGGGGTTAATAGAAGTCCCGATGATAAAATTTTAAAAACGACCTTAAATAACTAACTTTGATAAAAATTCATTGTTATGTCAAATACCGCCCTTATTATCAAAGAACGCGCTGCCGACATCGGTAACTTTCTGGTAGGTCGTTTGTTGCCTTTTAGGCAAAAACGCGCCGTTGGTCCTTTTACCTTTATCGATCATATGGGGCCGGCGGTTATGGGAGAAGATGAAAAATTAGACATTGCTCCTCACCCTCACATAGGACTTTCTACGCTTACTTATCTCTTTGAAGGAGAAATTCATCATAGAGACAGCATCGGGTCTGATGTAATCATACAGCCCGGAGCGGTAAACTGGATGACCGCCGGAAAAGGAGTTGTTCATTCTGAACGAACACCGGATTATTTACGAAACTCCCATAAAAATTTACACGGATTACAAATATGGGTAGCGTTGCCAAAAGCACTAGAGCAGATGACCCCCACCTTTACCCATGTAGAAGAAAAAAACATTCCACATTGGGAAGAAGACGGTGTAAAATTTAAACTCATTGCCGGCGAGGCTTTCGGCAAAAAATCGCCGGTTCCGGTATATAGTCCGTTATATTTTATTGAAATAAAAGCTAATAAAAAACAACAAATAACCATTGGCGAACATCTTTTTGGAGAAAGTGCTTTATATATTTTAGAAGGCGGTATCAATGCCGATGGATTTCATTACGACCCACGGCAAATTTTAATTGCCAAAGACAGTACATTGTGTAGCTTTGAAATAGAGGCTAATAGCACTGTTTATATTTTTGGTGGTGAAGCCTTACCGGAAGAACATTACATTTATTGGAATTTTGTCAGTTCTGACAAAGCAATAATAGAGCGTGCCAAAAAAGATTGGGAAGCTCAAAATTTAGCGGTATTTCCAAAAGTTCCGGGTGATGAGGAAGAATACGTTCCCTTACCACAGCCACACAAGAGATAAAGCTCATTTTTGCATTATACAATTCACTTTCAAAACCTTAATTATGAAAACTAAATTTGCACTTCTTGTTGTCTTAGCAGTAGCCCTAAGTGCTTGCCAAAACAATAAAAAGGCCGAGAAAAACACCTCAGCACAAAAGACAAAACAAATTGTAGACACCGTACACACCAGCCAAAACTCACTAGACTGGGCGGGCACCTATACCGGCGTACTTCCTTGTGCTGACTGTCCGGGTATAAAAACTACCTTAACCTTAAACAACGACAACACCTATTCTCTAAAAATGGATTATTTAGAGCGAAAATCTTCTTTTAAAGAAGAAGGGGAGTTTAAATGGAATACCACCGGCAGCAAAATAACACTCTATCCTAAGGAAAAGAATTCGGCTTCTACTTCCTACCAAGTGGGAGAAAATAAACTCTTTCAATTAGATGGAGATGGAAACCGCATCACCGGAGAGCTAGCCGACAAATTTATCTTAACCAAAGAATAAAACCCACAAAATTTTACAACCCTTTTTTATGGGGTTTATTCCCCATAAAAAAGGTAAGGGTTCCGCCTTGTACAATAGCTTTGTGCGGAAGAAAATACTGCGGCAGAGGTTTGCCATTCAATAGTATTTTTTGCACATATACATTTTCATCACCTTGATTTTTTACAACAATTGTAAATTTTTTCCCATTTTCTAAATGTAAAATTGCGTGCTCTATAGCCGGGCTTCCAATGGCATACCGCGCAGAACCCGGAGCCACCGGATAAAAGCCCAACGAGCTAAAAATATACCAAGCACTCATTTGTCCGGTGTCGTCATTACCGCCTAACCCATCCGGGCGAGCATGGTATTGGTTCTTTAAAATAAGACGTATCCATTTTTGGGTTTTCCAGGGCTGGCTAGTCCAATCATACAGATAAGCTACGTGGTGTGAAGGTTCGTTTCCGTGCACATAATTACCAATAATTCCTTCACGACTAATATCCTCCGTATTTGCAAAATATTTATCGGGTAGGTGCATGGTAAATAAGCTGTCTAGCCGAGTAATAAAAGCCTTATCTCCTCCCATCAATTTTATTAAAGAATCGGGAGCCTGTGGCACAAAAAGGCTGTAATTCCACGAGTTACCCTCTACAAAACCGGGTTCATGTGTTTCTAACGGGTCAAAATTTTTCATCCAACTACCATCACTCTTTCTAGGGCGCATAAATCCGGTGGTGGGGTCATACACCATTTTATAAGACTGGGCTCGTTTTATAAATTCAGTATAAATTTTATCTTTTCCTAGTTTCTTAGCAATCTGAGCAATACACCAATCATCAAACGCATATTCTAACGTTTCAGACACTGCCGCTCCATCTTTATCTACCGGCACATAGCCTTTGTCTATGTAATCGCCTAAATGTCCATACCATCTATTATTAGCCGTAACCACACAGGCTTGCAGCGCCTTTTCTGCATTAAAAGTAGCGGTTCCTTTTATAATGGCGTCTGCAATTACCGGTACTGCATGATAGCCAATCATACACCAATTTTCATTGGCCGAATTGGCCCACACCGGCAACATATGAAACGGACTCTGCTCATAATGAGCCAGCATAGATTTTACCATATCGTTATTGCGTGTGGGTTGTATTAAATTAAGAAAAGGGTGTAGTGCCCGAAAGGTATCCCACAAAGAAAAAGTGGTGTAATTGGTAAACCCTTGCGCATGGTGAGTTTCAAAATCTGTTCCTCTATAGGCTCCATCAACATCCATATATACCGTAGGGTTTATAAAAGCGTGATACATAGCTGTATAAAAATTGGTTTTTTGTTGCCTGTCTTTGGTAACTATTTCAATTTTATGGAGCTCCTTATTCCACTGCTCCTGCCCTTTCTTTTTTACCGTATCAAAATCCCACCCCGGTGTTTCTGCTTTTAAATTGCGCAAAGCTCCTTTCATGCTTACAGGTGATAAGGCAAATTTTATTTTTAACCGCTCTCCTGCCGTAGTGTGAAAATCAAAGTGACACCGTATCTGTTTTCCGGCCATTACCGGAAAATTGTGGTTTTGATTAAACTTACCCCAAAAACCGTGATAAGGTTCTTTAGGTGAAAAATTCTTCATTCCATATTCAACAAATGGCTTGTTAAACACCATCGCAAAATAAAGCACTCGGTTACGTGCCCAGCCGCTTGTTTGCCGATAGCCTATTACGGTTGAATCGTTTACTACCCGCACATAGCTCCATTTATTTTTATCAGGGTAGTTATAAATCCCTGCCATCATATCTAATATAATATGCGCTTGCTTGGTAGCCGGAAAAGTATATTGATGAAAGCCTACTCTCGTAGTGGTTGTCAGTTCTGCCGTAATGTTATAATCAGCTAATTTTACTTTATAATAATCCGGTTCCGCTACTTCGGTAGCATGACTATAACGCGAACGAAACCCGGTTTCAGGATGAGTCGCCGTACCCGGATTGAGTTGTAAAGGACCCACGGTGGGCATCAGTAAAAAATCGCCTAAATCTGAATGTCCGGTCCCATTAAAATGTGTGTGGCTAAACCCTACAATTGTTTTGTCTTCATATTGATATCCTGCACAATAACGATACACCTCCGGGTTGTATTTCCCGTTTACCGAATAAGAAATGGTATCTGTATCAGGACTGAGCTGTACCATCCCAAAAGGGACGGTGGCTCCCGGAAAAGTATGTCCCATATTTTCTGTACCAATCAACGGATTAACATAGGGTACCAAGTTTTCTTTTGTTGTCATCTGAGCCAGTAATAATTGCGGAATTAGCAATAAACCGTATACTATTTTTTTCATAAGATATTTTCTGACATCAAAATAAAAGAAATTATTATGATAATACAAATATAAATTCAGTGCCTACATAAACATCTAAACATTTAAAAAGAAACGTAAAATTTATTTCAAGTCGATTGTATTTTGCACAAAAACAAAAACCTCCTAAACTACTACTAGCTTGTAAATGGAATAAAGGCAGTAAGTACCTCCTGTGGAATATCTAATTGCTCATAGGTATTAGCCGCTACAAATAACAACGTTTGGGTGCCTTTGCCCAACAGTTTGTTATCTTGGTTAAAAATGCGGTGTTCTAACACCCCAAATTTTCGATTAAAACTCTTTACGCGAATTTTTATTTTTATCGTTTCAAACTCTCTGGCTTCTAACGCAAACTTATGTTCAAAGGCACGCGTTAAAATTAAAAATGGAGTTGTTTGTATATTAAAGTTTGGTAAACAATAATTAAAAAAGAGTTCGCGCGTCTTACCTACCCACATGGCATACATTCCAAAATACACATTCCCAACAGAGTTGGTATCTCCATAGGTAGCTTTAAGGGTATGCACATACCATTTTCCCTCAACATATTCGCTTGAAGCGGTAGCATCTTCAGCTGTTGCCACGGCTGTCTTAGCAGGAGTTGTTGTTGCTATTTGCGGTTCTTTTGTCGGTACGTTTTCTACAACCGGAACCGTTTTTCCTTTTTTATAACCTACCCATATACCATATAGCAACGGAATAACAGAGCCTAAAATTAATAACTCCGGAATTTTATTCATATAGCCTAATCCGGCTAGCACCAGCGAGAACCAGCCAATAGCCAACATTTTTTCTTTGTAAAATTCAAAATTAGCAGGGCCTTTTTTAAATACTCGAATAACGGTAACCATAACATACCCCACAAAATAGGTAGCATAAAATACCATAAAATACTCCAATTCTAATTTAGCCTGTACCGCTAGTAAAGCAATGGCGCCCGCCAATGCATAAAACGGAATGGGTGAATTGGTAATTTTTTCTGATAATACAGAGTACAATATATTCTTTTGCTGCTTTGCCTTTTGTTGAAGATACCAACGCAAAGCCACATAGCCGCTATCTAACGTAGTAAGAATACAAATCAACAAAAAACCAAAGTAAGCCCACCCCACCAGGGTAAATTGCTGATAGTTATTTGATAAAAACAGGTTAACAATAATATCTTGCCCATAATAAATACCGTCAAAGCCTTGGTGAGCAAATTGATCTGCTCCTTGTGTAATGACCCAGAGTGTGAGAAACCCGTGAAAAAGTAAAATAGCAAAAAACAACAGTGAGCCTACCAAATATTCGCCCACAATAGAGGCTTTTTCTTTCTGTATCTGAATAGCGCGTTGCCATTGTTGTAAATCTAGCCATGGGCCGGTAATAAATCCTACGCAGACCGGAATCAAATAACTCCAAAAATTAAGATCTTGTTGCCCGCCGGCAGCAGCCATTTGAGTAAAAGTTTGTGCAGCCGGTTTATCTAACCAAATATAAACGGCTAATACAACCAAAATTATAAAAAAGACCGCATGGCTGTATTTTAATTTATCTATGGTAAAATGTTCGCCCATAAGTACGGCAATAGCCAACAGGGCAATTACCCCCAACACCAATAACAATGCTGTGTTTTGAATGGCTATGTCTTGAAACAAATAATAGGCTACTGCAAAAACAGTAAGCGAAATAGCTACCAGTTGATAGAAGAGTAAAACTGATGAAAATTTTGGGGCCCATTTACCAAAAAAACGCTCTAATGAGCCTTTTTTATTAGCTATGGCATTGGTTCCTACTCCAAAAAGGAATAATCCTAAAGCATTAGGAATAGCAAAAGCCAAAAGCCCTGTGAGGCCGAATTGGAATGTAAACTGTACGGCAAAAAAAAGTCCGAGACCCCAGGTCCACGACAACGCAATTGAAGTGCCCCATAGTCCGGTTGTGTGTGAAGATTTATTCATAAATAAAGGTATCCCTTCTATGTGTGTTCCTAAAATTTGTGTTTATTGGGTTGTTTCAATTTTACACAAATAATAAGATGGGCAAAGATAAGCAATTACGCATGGTTTCTCCTTTTTTATAACAAGCATTTAACCGCTCAAAATTAACAACCAAATGCAAGTGGCAGAATGCTGGTAACCTATTGATAAAAAAACTCCCTGTATATAAAAACACAGGGAGTTTGAATAAAAGTTGATTTTTAATTTATAGGTTTAATTTATTAAACAACTCTATTAATTTCGGATCAGTTGGGCGTGGAGCATTATTACTAATAATATTTCCTTGGGGATCTAATAAAATAAATCGTGGAATACCTTGAATATAATAATCTTGAATAAAAGTTGATTTTATAGCATTATCAGCTAATAACTGAATACTATTCCCTTCTGCCAAGCTTTTTTCTTTAATCATCTTACGCCATCTAGCTTCGTCTTCAGGGTCGTCAACAGATAGACTGATAAACGTAATATCTTTCCCTTTATATTGTTCTTCTATTTTCTTCAAATACGGAAGTTGATATAAGCAAGGTTTACACCAAGTAGCCCAAACATCTATATAAACATAACTTCCTCTATAATCTTTCAAAGAAGAAGTCCCGCCTTCATAATTGATATAATCTTTAAAAAGCGGTGAAGGCTTTCCTTTCCCTACATTTTCATTCATGGCCAGCTGTATTTCTCTTTGCTGGTTGACATCAGTTATAAACTGGTCAATTCTTTTATGTTCTGAGGCAATAAATGCAGAATCAAATTTAGTTTGATTCTCCTCCAATTTCTTTCCTAATTTTTGACGAAGTGTTTGTATTTTCTCATTATAAACATTTTCTTTTAACACCAGAAATTTACGGTAACCTTCTTTAAAGAAATTACTTATAAAACTGGTCTTATATCGAAGGTAGCTATTTTCTTGGCTCCCTTCGCCTTTATAACTCAGTGATTTTTTTAAGTCTTTACTGTTAAAATTTATAGTGATATCCATTCCGTTACTTATATATACTTGAAAGATTTTATTATAAGCAACATTGAAGTATGTGGGGTTTTCTAGACGTAAGGTGTCCTTAAATTCCCCTTTTTCATTTACCTCTATAAGAATACTTTTAGCGGTTTCAGGATTGAATAACCTAAATGGTTTTCCTTTTATAGGGTTATCAATATGGCCTTGAACAATAGCATAATCAACCGCTTTTTTAGGAGCTTGTTGGCAAGCTACAAAAAGTAGGCCTACACCCAGTAATAATGACGTTCTAAGTATGTTTTTTATTTGCATGTTATTTATTTTAAAAATTAATATCCCGGATTTTGTTCTAACAATTTATTTCCTGTTTTTACTTTTAGTGGAATTGGCAAAGTAAATTGTGTTTTTGAAGTTAAGCTAGGCTTAAGGCTGAATGCATCAATATCACCAAGAATATCGTATCGAATTAAATCAAACCAGGTTTCTCCGGTTTCAAAAAATAACTCTAACCTTTTTTCCTCTCGAATGTCTTCTAAAAGTTGTTTTTTAGAGGTTAGTGTTTTTGGGGCAACTCCGGCGCGGTCTCTAATAGTGTTTAGCGCAGTTAATGCGGCATTGAGATCACCACCCGTTCGCCTTGCCTCAGCTTCTGCATAAATGAGATAGATTTCGCCCAACCTAAGGTAAAAATTTGTATTTTTCTGTGTTGTAGAAAAAAATGGATATTTTCCCATTTGGTTTTGTCCTTTAGTGGCATCAGAATAGGCATAGAGAAATCGTGGGTCAAACCCTTGCCCGGCCCCTGTTAAATCACCGGTACCGGACACTTGAGCATCAGCAAGAGCTTCAAAATTAGCACTATAAGAACTGCGATTTATTTGATCCATTGCACTTCCCCCTTCCTCTAAAGAATGGTATAAAACAAAGATAGCTTCAGAAGAATTGTATGTATTATTATAAATAGCGCTGTATGAACTCTCTAAGGTATATCCCTCACTGTTATGAATAACCTCATTAGCTAGGGTTGCGGATTCTTTATAGTTTCCAATATACAAATCAACTTTTGAGAGAAGCGCCTTTGCTGCAAGGCTGCCAGCATAATAATGGGCTACATTCTTAGGACCGTTTTGCACTGCAAATTTAAGGTCTTTAACAATAAGGTCATAAACTTCTTGTACGCTACTCCTTGCTTTAGCTTCTTTTTCTGTACTGAATTTAGTTTTTATTACAACCCCATAGGGAGAGCTAAGATCATAAAACTGCCCGAAATATTTCAGTAATTGAAAATAGGCCAATGCTCTGTTAAACTTAGCTTGAGCAACCAGTTCATTTTTCTTGGTTTCTGTAATATCCTTGGCTGCTCCTTCGTTGAGTTTTTGGATAAGAAAATTAGCATCATTAATAATTTTATAATGCTCATTGTAAATACTTGCCAAATAGGGGTTCATTACGGGCAATTCATTATTATTAACCCCCTTATCTCCTTTTATACTACCAATTATCTGACCGGTTGTTCCTAAAGCGGTTAGGTGAATAGGAAAAAAACCAAGGTCAAACTGTCGCCATAAATCATAAATTCCATTCAACACTTGTTGTGCAGATTTTGCGTCTCGAATCACATTTTCATCGGTCAATTTATGTTCAGGTTTTATATCATCAATACTGCAACTTGTTGTTATGCAGCATAACAACAGTACAATCAAAATTGCTTTAATTTGAATTATTTTACTTTTCATTATCTATTTTTTAAAATTGTACTTGAATTCCTAACGAAAAACTTTTTGCTAATGGATAAGGGTCATTATTTTGTGTCATACTTGTAATGCCACCTCCAATACCAGACAACTCTGGATCTGTTCCAGGCCATTTCGTCCATGTTAGCAAATTAGAGCCGCTGACAAAGATGGAGGCCTTAGACAAGAAAGTGTTTTTCAATAAGTTGCGGTTAAAGTTATACATAATACGAAGCGACTTTAAGCGCAAATAAGAAGTACTAAACAAAAATTTATCAGACATTCGGGTATTTAATGAAGGGTCAGTATATAGAGCACGCGCATACTTGGCATCGGTGTTTTTTGGGGTCCACGTATTTAGAGCGTATTCACTTAGTTTGTTAGCTCCTAAAGTATTATATCCCTCGCTAGTAATAGAGCTCCAAATAGCTTCAGCTCCAACCGAGTATTGAAAGAAAGCTGATAGGCTTATGTTTTTATACTTAAAAGTGGTACTAAATCCTCCAAAAAAGTCCGGTTCCATAGAGCCGATTACCGTGCGGTCTTCAGTAGTTATTTTGCCATCACCATTAACATCTTTAAATAAATAATCACCTACGCCCAAAGAAGTTGAACTATATATTCCGGTAGGAGATTTGGCATTTAATTTATCAACCTCTGCTTGTGTTTGCAATATTTTTACAACTTTATAGCCTTTTATAGTCCCTAAAGGTTTTCCTTCTATATAGTTATCAAGGCTATATTGGTTTATATTGGCTCCGTGAAGGTCTTCTAAGATATTTCTGTTATAGGCCCAATTAGCGTTAACACTCCAGGTAAAATCTTTATTTTTAATGAGATCGCCCCCTATTTGTATTTCTATCCCTTTATTTGAGACGTCCATTAAATTAGAATAATACATATCGGGGCCAAGTTCTAATGGCACCGGAGTTGGGGCCAATGCACCCGTAGTTTTTCGGTTATAAACATCAATACTTCCCCGTAAACGTGAATCAAAAAAGGCAAAGTCAAGCCCCACATTCAACCCCAAAGTAGTCTCCCACTGAATGTTTCTATTGGGTAATGTATTAGATGGGCTAATAGCTGCATCCCCCCCATATTTTGTAGAAGAAGAAGTATTAAAGAACTGTAAATAGGCAAAATCATTGACATTAGCTGACCCTACTTTTCCATAGCTTACTCGCAACTTTAAGTTGTCTACCGCTTTACTACTTTTAAGAAATTCAGCATTAGAGATTGTCCAGCTTACAGCGGCTGATGGAAAGTACCCTCTTTTGTTACCCGGTCCAAATTTAGAAGAAGCATCAGTTCTAAAATTTAAGGTAACATTATAAAGGTTTTTATATCGATAACTCAGTCTTGAAAAGAGCGAATTAATCCCTGACTCGAGTTCATTACTACTATACCCTAAAAGCTTTTCAGCTGAATTCACATCTGTTAGGACCTCATCATCCGGAAAGCCCATAAATATATAAGAATGACTTTTCGTGTTTACACGATCCCATGAATACCCCACTAATATATCAAAACTATTAGCTGAAATATCAAAATTATAATTAGCGGTAATATTGGTGGTTATATTGGTGTTGAGGTAATCGCTTTTTGATAATCGAGATACATTGGGTACTCCAAAATTAGTCATTGTTGTTTTTGGGATAAATTGATATCCATCATTATAGAACAATGCCGTATTCATTTCTCCTTTTAATTTTAAATTTTTGATAGGCTCTACCTCCATATACACATTTCCAATAAAATTGTAGAGCTTTTTAATATTATTACGTTGAAGTGCTTCCAATGGATTTGGATTGTGTGTCAAAAAACCATATTCATAACTAGGTTGTGATAATAATTCTCCGGATGCATCTCTTACCGGCAAATCCGGTCTTGCCATATATATTGAATTACTAACAGGTAGCCCCAAAGAGAAATTCCCTGAGTTAATTTTAGAATAACCAAGGTTAAACACCCCTCCGGTAGTTATTATGTTACTTATTTTACTATCTAGTGCCAAATGAAGGTTGTAAGAATCCATTGTATTTCTCACATTTAGACCCTCTTGGTTTAAGGCAGAAAGGCTCATGGCATAATTTGTTTTCTCAGTCCCTCCATTTATACCAAAATTAATTTGCTCTGAAACAGCTTGATTACGGTATACCACATCATTCCAATTGGTGTTGGCTTTTCCAAAAAAGCTTTCTTTAAGCCCATTATAAGTATATAGCCCTGTCACAGGGTTAAAGGCCACTTTTCCTATATTACCTAGCTGAAATCCGTAAAAAAATGGCACCCTTCCCTTATTAATGGCCTGTACTGTATTTCGTATCATCATATCTTGAAAGGCCTTATACTGAGAAGCATTTAAGGGGTTTAATGTATTAATGGGAGAAGCTATGCTCAGGCTAGTTGAAAAATTGATTTGCGGTTTTTCCCTCTTTTTCCCTCGTTTAGTTTTAATAATAATCACCCCATTTGCTCCACGCGACCCATATATAGACGTAGCAGCCGCATCTTTAAGCACATCAATACTCACAATAGAGTTGGTGTTAATCGTTAACAAGGGGTTTCCTGAAGTGGCATCCATGTTAAAAGGCACCCCATCAATCACAAATAAAGGTTGGTTTAAGCTGCCTGAAAGCGGAGAGGTATACCCTCTAACATTAATTCTAATAGGTTCTCCCGGGCGTCCGGTATTTTGAGATACGCGAAGCCCTTTTGCCAAACCACCAAGAGCTCTACCCAACCCAACAGTTCCTACTGAAAGCTCATCAACATCATCTGTATTAATCGTACTTACCGCACCTGTAATATCTGAGCGATTTTTCTTCCCATACCCAATACTTACAGCATTTAGCATCAGCGCACTCTCTTTTAAAACTATATTAAGTGTAGTATCATCTTTTTCAATCGTATAAACTTGGGGTTCAAACCCTAAAAAATTAAATTTGATTTTATCTCCGGGTTTGGCTTTAATCGTATAGTTTCCTTGTTTATCGGTTACGGTTGTATATTCTCCATCATTTACCGATACCGTCACATCAGGAATAGGTACTCCATTTTCATCAGCTACCCTTCCGTGAACAACAATTTCTTGTTGAATGCTTTTTACCTGAGTTTGTTGAACAGCGTTTTTTGTGCTCTTTCTTTTGTATAACACAATCTGGTTATCGGTTATCTCGAAGGTAATCTTGGTTTTCTTAAAAATTTGTGTGAGTACCGTAGATAAGGGCTTATCGGTAACATTAATAGATACACGTCTGTTTATATCTATGGCTTTTGCATTATACACAAAACCTTTCCCGGTTTTTGCCTCAATCTTATTAAACAACTGTGTAATCTTAATCTGATTATAATGCAGTGTAAGTTTAGGAAACTGTGGTTGTGGATACGCTTTTAGTAAAGAAACTATAACAAAAACTAAAGTTAGTTTTAGCTTAAGGTTCGCGCCGTATAAACGCCTTGTACAAGAAATATTTTTCATACTTTTGTAATGATTTTAGTGGTTAAACTTGTTTTAATCGCAATTAATGCTAATCGGGAGATATGTGCGTATCTTCCGATTTTTTTTGCTTACTTAGGAGTAAGAGTAACTATGTTTTCATTTATACTATATTTAAAGGGATATATTTTTGCTAATAATTTTATAATATCTTCTAAGCTTTGGTCTTTAAAATTTGCGGTAAATTTTTGTTGAGCCAAGCCTTTATCATGGTTAATAATTTGCACCGCATATCGACGCTCTAAAATTTTGACAACTTTTGAGAAAGACAATTGAGAAAAAATCAATCCGTTTTGCATCCAAGCAGTATATCTTGCCGGGTTAACTTTGGTTACTTTAATAGCGGTAGATTCTTGCCTTGTTACGCCCAACTGACCTGGTTTTAACCGCGCTTGTTCTGAACCGCAAAAAATACCCACAGAGCCTTCTACCAGCACCGTTTTTATTAACGAATCTTCCGGGTATGCCGCAATATTGAATTGTGTACCATATACCTTTACTTCTTGATTTTTACTACTAACCACAAACTGCCGAGAAGAGTCTGTAGCTACGTCAAAATAGGCTTCTCCATCTAAAAACACCCCCCGTTTTTGATGTGGTAGAAAATGCGCCGGATATTTAAGCTTGGTTCCTGCATTTAGATAAACTTTTGTGCCGTCTGAAAGCACCAACTCAAAACGCTTGCCGTAGGGTACCCACAATTCGTTATACACCAACTTGCTTGCTGTTGACTTCTCAGCATACGTCAATGCATTATTTTGGGTAAGCCCTATAATTTGGCCGGCGCTATTTTTAATCGTGGTATCTTTTTGTCCTATTTCTTGAGTAGATCCATTTCCCAACCTTAAAACAACCTGATTTTGAGTATATTCCCATTGCTTTTTAGTTGATATATTGCTTTGTGCAGTAAAGAAATAATAGCCTCCGCCCAATAACACCACAATTCCTATAAAAATAGCCGCATATTTCCATACTGATTTCCAGGCAAAAGTGTTTTCGTTTTCTTCAACCAGTAGTGCCTTTACTTTATTTAACGCTGTAGCTGTATTAAAATGATGAGTTTGTTCAGCCAACAAGTCCTCTACCTCAATACAATCAAGAAAATAGTCAACATGCGCCTGATCGGCTTCTAGCCAACATATTAAATCACGTGCCTCTTTTGTGGTTAGCGTGTGGTTTATAAATTTTTCTATAAGTATAGCTCCCTGCTCTTGGGTCATTTTATTCCTGTCTTTTCTTCTATGACGAAAGTTATTTTTAAAAACCCTGACAAGGAATTAACTTTTTTCTATTTTTGACGGGGTTATATCAAATTGGGTATAGTGATGGGCTATCATTACACAGATGAATCTAGGTGGGAACAAGACATAAAGACTGGTAACAAGCTAGCTTTTGAGTATGCGTTTAATTGCTATTACCAACGCCTGTGTCGCTATGTGGTTAGCCTATCGGCTACACCTGCTGAAGCGGAAGATATTGTGCAAGAGGTTTTTATATACTTTTGGAATAATCGTCATCAAATTGTTATTACCACATCTTTTAAAAGCTATATCTACAAAGCTTGTTACTATAAATACATAGATTCTTACCGAAAAATACAAAAAGATTACGAAAAACTAGAAGCCTTAAAACGAAGGCGATTAATGGATTTAGAAAGGCATGAAAACCCGGCCGAAAATCCTAAAATAGCCCGGCTAAACAAGGCAGTACAAGAGTTGCCGCCCAAATGTAAAGAGATTTTTATGCTTAGTAAGTACAAAAATATGATGAATAAAGACATTGCCTTGCGGTTAAACATTTCTATTAAAACGGTTGAAACACAAATTGCTCGTGCCTATGCTCATTTAAGAAAATCTTTAACGTAAAAAGGAAATAAGCGTATTTAAATAGGGTGTTGATGATACGGTTTCATCTTATAACCTATATCAATCTGTTCAAATTTCTTGAGAATCCAGACAAAAATGGAAAGAATGACCACAAAATCATCGAACAAACAATTGACTTATTTTAAACACACACCTTGCTTTTACATGTACGGGATAAAACAACGCTTTTATTAGCTGCAAAACTTACTTTTGACTAAAATATGAGTATTAAGGCAGAAATACATAACAAAAGCATTAGTGAACGTTTAAATAAGGTCTCTTTAATTTTCATAAAAGTTCGTTTTCCTAAAAATTGAGCAAAAAGAAAAACAGGAAATACTAATAAGATCATTTTTAAATGGCTTAAATTTAGTATTCCACTTATGGCTAAAGCGGGCACTCGTGTTATGGTAACCAGTCCTAAAACCCCTATCATCGTAGCCCTAAATGTCTTGATATCTTTAACGGTATTTTCTACACATATAACATAAAGAGGGCCACCTGTTGAAAATACACCCGAAAAAAAACCGGCCAATACCCCAAAACTATTAACGCCTACTTTATTTAACTGTATCTTTTTTTTTCCAAAAGTAATATAGGCAACATATACCAATATAAATACCCCAAGCGCTTTTTTTAGCACTATAGGTTTAGAAAATGTAAGAACTAAAATACCCAAAACAACACCTAGCATAGATGCTACGGCTAATTGGAGTATCATTTTTTTATCGATGCTTTTCCATTCTTTCGAAATTAAGAAAACACTTGAAAACATATAGAAAATAGAAATATAAGCTATTGCATCTGGTAGCTGCATCTCAAAAAGCAATATAGGCAACGCTATTAAAGAACCCGCAAAACCTACCACAGTTTGCACATAAAATCCTGCAAAAATTCCTATTGCCAAGATTAAAAACAATTCAATATTCATCAAAATTTATCTTATCGTTCACTTTGACAAAGCTAAAAGAATCCCTTTTTTTATTAAAATTGATTTTAGTGAAAATATATCATATTTCCATTAAAAAGAAGTATTTTAGCCAAAAAACAAATTGAAATTATGGTAGATGAATTAGATAGACATATAATCCGGTTATTAAATGAAAATTCGAGGTATTCTTTTGCAGAAATAGGAAGAAGAATTTCACTTTCTTCATCATCCGTAAGAGAACGTGTACAAAGACTTGAAGATACAGGGGTTATTCAGGCGTATCAGGTTAAAATAAATCACAATTTATTGGGATACGGAATGGCGGTTTTTATATTATTGAAAATTTCTGATGGAAAACTGAATTTGGCAATAAATGAAATTCATTCATTTGAAGAAGTAGAAGAAGCTTATCGAATAACCGGGCCATATAACATTTATATCAAAGCCATTCTACAAGATCAAAAACACCTTCAAACATTTGTAGATAAGCTAATCAATTATGGAAATCCGACTACGCTTTTAATATTATCAGAAATAAAGAGCTAAATGAAGGCCTCAAAAAAGTAATTTAGATTTTTTTAAGCTCTTTCAATATCTATTTACTGAATCAGTCTCAAAAGTTGTGTTTAAGAGAAAATAATATCATAAAAAAAACCTCTGCTAATTGCAAAGGTTTTTTATAAAATCTAGTAGCGGGGACTGGACTCGAACCAGTGACCTTCGGGTTATGAGCCCGACGAGCTA
>CAZOGC010000017.1:0-32352 GCA_964579505.1 uncultured Flavobacteriaceae bacterium
GAACCAGTGACCTTCGGGTTATGAGCCCGACGAGCTACCTACTGCTCTACCCCGCGATTTGTGGTGCAAATATACAGCTATTCTTCCTTTTAACAAGCAAAAAATTATATTTTACATACTTTTTTTTACCCGTTTTTATAACCCTCTAAGAACCAGTCATTTTTTTGAATATATTTTTTTCTTTCACTTTGTTTTATTGTCAAAACCAAGTTCACCATTCTAAAATACTTTACCTTTGTCTCTCAAATTATAGAAATTATGCACCTGGAAAACATTCCCCAAATCAAGCATACAGAAAGTAATAATTTTTTCTTGTTAGCCGGCCCTTGCGCTATTGAGGGCGAAGACATGGCTATGCTAATTGCCGAAAAAATTGTAAAAATTACAGATCGTTTAAATATTCCTTATGTGTTTAAAGGAAGTTTTAAAAAAGCAAACCGAAGCCGGTTGGATAGCTTTACCGGAATTGGCGATGAAAAAGCGTTAAAAATATTACGAAAAGTATCTGAAACCTTTAAGGTACCTACGATTACCGATATTCATCAAGTAAGCGATGCGGCTATGGCGGCAGAATATGTAGATGTATTACAAATTCCGGCTTTTTTAGTGCGCCAAACAGACTTGGTGGTATCGGCAGCAAAAACCGGTAAAACGGTTAACCTAAAAAAAGGACAATTTATGAGTCCTGAAAGCATGCAGTTTGCAGTAAAAAAAGTAACCGAATCCGGCAATCAACAAGTAATGATTACAGAACGCGGTAGCATGTTTGGCTATCAAGATTTGGTGGTTGATTTTAGAGGAATTCCCACGATGCGAAAATATGCTCCTACTGTCTTAGATATAACACACTCACTTCAACAACCCAACCAATCTAGTGGCGTTACCGGGGGCCGCCCGGATATGATTGAAACAATTGCCCGTGCCGGAATTGTAAACCATGTTGACGGTCTTTTTATTGAAACACACTTTAATCCGTCTTCAGCAAAAAGTGATGGCGCCAACATGCTCGATTTAAAATATTTAGAGAAACTCCTTACCAACCTCTCTGCCATTAGAAGCACCGTAAACAACCTGTAGATTTTTTAGTATAAAGACAGAAAATTTTATCAAAAAAAGAGGTGTAACTTAAAATTACACCTCTTTTTTATACTAGTTATCACAATAATTGGGTTGAAAACTAGGTTAGCATTCCACCATCAACATTAATTACTTGACCGGTAATATAGCTACTCAAATCACTTGCCAAGAAAACACATGTGTTAGCCACATCTTCAGCCGTTCCACCACGTTTAAGCGGAATACCCTTACGCCAACCGTCTAATGTTTTTTCATCTAACTTAGCAGTCATTTCTGTTTCAATAAACCCGGGAGCAATCACGTTAGTACGAATATTACGCGAACCCAATTCTAGTGCCATAGATTTTGAAAAACCAATAATTCCGGCTTTAGAAGCGGCATAATTACTCTGCCCGGCATTTCCTTTTACGCCCACCACAGAAGCCATGTTAATAATACTTCCTGAGCGTTGTTTCAACATTGTACGTTGTACCGCTTTCGTCATATTAAATACCGATTTTAGGTTAACGTCTATCACCCTATCAAAATCTTCTTCACTCATTCGCATCAACAAATTATCTTTCGTAATACCCGCATTATTAACCACTACATCTATGCTTCCAAAATCTTCTACCACCTCCTTTACCAATTGTTGAGCTTCTTCAAAATTTGCCGCATTGCTCTTATAAGCCTTCACTTTTGCGCCGGTTTTAGCTAGTTCTTCTTCTAAGCTCTTAGCCGCTTCTGCAGATGAATTGTACGTAAACGCTACATTAGCTCCGTATGCTACAAAAATTTGTGCAATTCCACGGCCAATTCCACGACTAGCCCCGGTAATTATTGCATTTTTTCCTTCTAAAAGTTTCATATTTCTTACTAATTTATCGAATTGTTCAAAGATAAACATATTGGTTTATTTAACTATTTTTGGATTCAGTTTTTGTAAAAATTGATTTGGCCTACCGATTAAATTACTTTTCTCATCGTATTTTTGCACAGATTTTTAAAAAAGTAACCTTTATTTTTAATGACATTTTGACACATTAACCAGTGTGGCAAACAAATTGAGTAGCCTAAAGCAAAAGACCAATAATTATGAGTAAACATACCCATCAACATAAAGACGAAACGACTAAGAACGAAGCCAAAGAGGCTGTTTTTGAGAAAGAAAAAGATACTGATACTACTAATAATCAGCAAGAATCTACTCAAGAAAAGGACAAGGAGCCTTCTGAAGTAGAGGCCTTAACAGAGCAACTTGCCAAAGAAAAAGACAAATACATGCGTCTTTTTGCCGAGTTTGAAAACTATAAACGTCGTACCAGTAAAGAGCGAGTTGAAATGTTTAAAACAGCCGGGCAAGAAGTAATGTCTGCCATGCTACCTGTGTTAGATGATTTTGATCGTGCGCTTATAGAAATTAAAAAGTCGGCCGACAAAGGACTTTTAGAAGGAGTAGAACTCATTAACGGAAAATTGCGAGAAACCTTACGTAAACAAGGTCTAGAAGAAATGGTCGTAAAAGCGGGTGATAAATTTGATGCTGATTTACACGAAGCGGTTACTCAAATTCCGGCTCCCGATAAGAAATTGAAAGGCAAGATTGTTGATGTTATTCAAAAAGGGTACACCTTGGGCAACAGAATTATTCGCTACCCAAAAGTAGTAACCGGCAAGTAAACCCCACCTATCACGCAGCATAAAACAAATTATTTGGAGTAAAAATCATGAAAGAAGATTATTATAAAGTACTAGGAGTTGATAAAGGGGCTAGCCAAAGCGAAATAAAAAAAGCTTACCGAAAAATGGCCATTAAATATCATCCGGACAAAAACCCGGATAATAAGGAGGCTGAACACAAATTTAAGGAAGCAGCAGAGGCTTATGAAGTACTAGGTAATCCTGACAAAAGGGCGCGTTATGACCAAATGGGGCATGCTGCCTTCCAACAATCGCAAGGTTTTGGTGGAGGCACCCATATGAACATGGACGACATCTTTAGCCAATTTGGCGATATTTTTGGCGGTGCTTTTGGGGGAGGTTTCGGCGGTTTTGGCGGTTTTGGCGGCGGTGGCTACAGACAACAACGCGCTAAAGGTAGTAATCTTCGTGTACGCATTAGTCTTACACTAGAAGAAATAGCCAACGGAGCCGAAAAGAAAATAAAAATAAAACGAAAAGTTAGAGCAAAAGGTACTACTTATAAGACCTGTCATACCTGTAACGGTAGCGGTCAAGTAACGCGTATAAGCAATACCATTTTAGGGCGTATGCAAACCGCCTCTCCCTGCCCTACTTGCGGCGGCTCCGGACAAGTAATTGATAAGAAACCTAAAGAAGCAGATGCTTACGGCATGGTATACCAGCAACAAACGGTTTCTATTAATATACCGGCTGGAGTGGTAGATGGCATGCAATTAAAAGTTTCCGGCAAAGGAAATGAAGCCCCCGGAGATGGCTATGCCGGTGATTTGTTAGTGGCCATTACAGAAAAGAAACACGAAGCCCTACAACGAGAAGGAGATAATCTACATTACGATTTGTATATCAGTATTTCTGAAGCTGTATTGGGTTGCTCTAAAGAAATTGAAACCGTAAAAGGAAAAGTACGTATCAAAATTGAACCGGGCGTACAAAGCGGAAAGATTTTGCGTTTACGTAATAAAGGAATTCCTAGTATAAACAGCTACGGAAAAGGAGATTTATTGGTACACGTAAATGTGTGGACCCCAAAAACACTCTCTAAAGAACAAAAAAAATTCTTTGAGGATATGCAAGATGATGAGAATTTTGCCCCTAACCCCGAAAAGAATGAAAAATCTTTTTTTGAAAAAGTTAAAGATATGTTCGCTTAATATCTTCTATTAACATTTTTTTACATATATTTACGCATCACTAAAATTATTAGTGGTATTTTCTTTTTCATAGCAATTTTTACCTACCCTCTGTACGCTAAATACAGAGGGTAGGTTTTTATTAACACAATCATTCTATTATTAAACAATACATTAACATATTGCGTAATTACTATTTCCCAAAATATCTTGCCTCATTTAATATAAACAGCTTCCGCATTATTTATCATGAATGCTGTTATAAAATAGTCACAATCTAAACTTCTGTCTCTATAAACTATTTCTACATAAAAATAAACACGCTCAACAAGTACTTTTAAAGAACTAGTCCTTATTTTTGCGGTACTATTGGACATCTTTGAGTAATTTTAAGTAAAACCTATGCAAGAACTACTGGTTGCAGAAAATGTCACAAAATCTTATGGCGATTATACCGCTTTAAATAAATTTTCTATTGCGATTCAAAAGCAGAGCATTTTTGGTCTTCTAGGTCCTAATGGAGCCGGAAAAACTACTTTTCTCCGTATTTTAAACCAAATTACCGCCCCCGATACCGGGGCTATCTATTTAGATGGAGAAAAACTAAACCCCAAACACATTGCCCAAATAGGCTATTTGCCGGAAGAACGCGGATTATACAAGTCTATGAAAGTAGGTGAACAAGCTACTTATTTAGCGCGTTTAAAAGGATTGTCTAAACACGAGGCTCAATCGCGCTTAAAAATGTGGTTTTCAAAATTTGAAATTGAAGACTGGTGGAATAAAAAAATACAAGAACTATCTAAAGGAATGGCGCAAAAAATACAATTTATTGTTACCGTATTGCACCAACCTAAATTACTCATTTTTGACGAACCCTTTAGTGGTTTCGATCCGGTAAATGCTCATTTAATTGGGCAAGAAATATTAAAATTACGCGACAATGGCGCCACCATTCTCTTTTCAACTCACCGTATGGAAAGTGTAGAAGAAATGTGTGACCATATTGCTCTCATCAATAAATCTAACAAGCTTATTGATGGTGAAATATCAGCTATAAAACGCCAATACAAGTCAAATACTTTTCGAGTAGGGCTTCAAGCAGAAAATCAAGAAGTGGCAAGCCGACAAATTTCTGCTAAGTTTGAAACCTCATCAGCAGATTTTAAAAGTATTAACAACGAGTTGCAGCTACATATAAAAATACCGGAAAATACGTCTCCCAACGACTTACTAACCTATTTATTAGGGTTGGGAAAAGTTAATCACTTTGTAGAAGTGATTCCTTCTATCAATGATATTTTCATTAAAACTGTTACTGAAAATGCATAATCTAAAGCTCATTATTGTACGTGAATATTTAGCCAAAGTACGTAACAAGTCTTTTGTAATCATGACTTTTTTAAGTCCGATTATAATGGTGGGGATGATTCTCTTAATTGGCTATTTAAGCAGCCTCAACAACGATAAAACCGAGGTAGTAGCCATTCACGACGAATCTGGTTTATTTCTTCAAGATTTTCATTCTCACGACAAGGTAATTTTTAAAAACTATACAAACATTTCGCTTGCAGAAGCCCTAGACTCTGCTAAAAGCAAAGAGTTTTCAGGGCTTTTATACATTCCTAAAGTAGATAGTGTCCACACTCTATCTAGTCAAATTCGTTTTTATGCAGATGGCTCTCCCAACGGCACTCTTATCAGCAACATCGAACAAAAATTATCAAAAATTATTACCGATCACAAGTTAGTGCTGAACAAGATTAACCTAAACAAAATAAAAGCAGCGCAAACGCATGTTTCTCTTCATGTAGAAAATTATTCGGGTCAAAAAACCTCAAAAATAGAAAGTTACGTCAAAATGATTTTTGGCGGTGCCGCCGGGTATCTACTAATGATGTTTATCATTATATATGGCAATATGGTAATGCGTAGTGTTATTGAGGAGAAAACCAACCGAATTATTGAAATCATCATTAGCTCTGTAAAACCCATTCATCTTATGATGGGTAAAATTCTAGGAACCACCTTTGCCGGAATTACGCAATTTATAATTTGGATTTTCTTTGGTGCTATTCTTCTTTTTGTTGCCGGAAGTTTCTTTAATGTAGACGTAACTTCTACTATGACTCAAATGCCGGCTGCCGGAGTTACCACGACTGCCGCAGGTATTAACATTCAAAATATATTGATAGATATTGCCAATCTTCCCTTATTAGAACTGGTTATTTGTTTTCTTATTTATTTTATTGGAGGATATTTTCTCTACAGTGCCATTTATGCTTCTATAGGTGCTGCGGTAGATAACGAAACTGATACGCAACAGTTTATTTTTCCTATCATCGTACCCCTAATGCTGGCTTTTTACGTAGGGTTTGTATCCGTAATTGGCGATCCCAACGGAGTGGTTGCCGTTGTCTTTTCGTATATCCCACTTACCTCTCCCATTGTTATGCTGATGCGTATTCCGTTTGGAGTTGCTTGGTGGAAAGTAGTTATCTCAATTTTAATTTTAATTGGTTCTATCGGAGGTGTTACCTGGATTGGCGCCAAAATATACCGCGTTGGTATTTTGATGTATGGTAAAAAACCCAGCTACAAAGAAATTGGTAAATGGCTGAAGTATTAAGGCCTCATCTCAATTTTACAGTTGAATAGCTTTATCGTTTAAAACTAAACTATGGGTTATTTTTACCACTTTTTCTAGCGTAATCGCGGCTGAACAATATTTATCAAAACTTAATTGAGCAGCTCTAATAGCTTTCCCCTCATCAATATTTCCGTTTAGGATTATTTTTACATGAATGTCTGTAAATGGTTTTGCATTACGCACCTCTTTTCGAGAGCCTTCTATTTCCATTTTGTATGAATCTATTAGCTGGCGTTGTTTTTTTAAAATACTTACCACATCCATTGCACTGCAAGCACCCACACTCATCAACATAAATTCCATCGGGCTGGCACCCTGCGAAGGTCCACTCTCTGAATTAATATCAATATGTGTCGCCACTCCTGAGGTACCTCGTCCTTCAAAATGAAACCCGTCGTTTACTCGGTTAAGCGTTACTTTCATCTTATTTTTGTATAAAGGTACACGAAAACTAAGCAATATGTATAACTTGAATAGAATAAATACACCCTTAAACAGATGATTAAAAAATACCTGTAAGACTTCGTAAATTCTTTATTTAAAATCATTCTATTTCCCCAACTTATTTTCTTAAATTTGCCCCTGAGTTTGGGAAAAATTTGACTGCTTGCAACCCGTAAAAATGCTAAAACAGTAGAGCTTATAGCTCTTACATGCTACGCGCCTTCAGTCTTTTCTTCCCTATAAATTTTACATTATGTCATATCTATTCACCTCAGAAAGTGTTTCTGAAGGACACCCCGATAAAATCGCAGATCAAATAAGCGATGCATTAGTTGATCATTTCTTGGCTTTTGATGCCAATTCTAAAGTTGCTTGTGAAACACTGGTAACCACCGGACAAGTAGTACTTGCAGGAGAAGTGCGCTCTAAAGCTTATTTAGATGTACAGCAAATTGCCCGAAACGTCATCAAGAAAATTGGCTATACCAAAGATGATTATAAATTTAATGGCGACTCGTGTGGCGTTATCTCGCTTATCCACGAACAATCTCCCGATATACACCAGGGAGTTGACCGCATAAAAAAGGAAGACCAAGGAGCCGGAGACCAAGGTATTATGTTTGGTTATGCCACTAAGGAAACCGAAAACTATATGCCGTTAGCGTTAGCTATAGCCCATAAATTATTACTAGAATTGGCGTCTATTCGCAAAGAAGGTAAAGAAATGACTTACCTCCGCCCCGATGCAAAGAGTCAAGTTACCCTAGAATATAGCGATGACAACAAGCCACAAAGAATTGTGGCCATTGTTCTTTCTACACAACACGATGATTTTGATACCAATGATAAAATGTTGGCGCGTATAGAAAAAGACATCAAAGAAATACTGCTACCACGTGTTATTTCTAGCCTTCCTGAGCACGTTCAACAACTCTTCAATCAAGATATTATTTACCACATTAATCCTACCGGAAAATTTGTTATTGGGGGTCCTCACGGAGATGCCGGGCTCACCGGTCGGAAAATTATTGTAGATACTTACGGAGGCAAAGGCGCCCATGGAGGAGGCGCTTTTTCCGGAAAGGACCCTAGCAAAGTAGATCGTTCTGCTGCTTATGCCGCGCGTCATATTGCGAAAAACATAGTAGCTGCCGGGGTAGCCGACGAAGCGCTTATACAAGTATCATATGCTATTGGCAAAGCTGAACCTACTTCTATTGCCATAGATATGTACAATACTTCACACGTAAAACTGTCTAAAGCCGAAATTGCTCAAAAAATAATGGCCATTTTTGATATGCGTCCGGCGGCTATTGAAAAGCGGTTAAAGTTACGCAATCCTATTTATCAAGAGACGGCCTCATACGGACATTTAGGAAGAGAAAATAAAACCGTTACCAAAACTTTTGAGAGCCCTCAAGCCGGAAAAATTGAAAGAGAAGTAGAACTATTTACGTGGGAAAAATTAGATTACGTAGAGACCATCAAAAAGGCTTTTAATCTTTAATTATACACTATAAAATGATTACAGAAGAAGACAAAAATTTTATGCGACGAGCCATTGAAGTGGCTCAACAAGGAATGGATAAAGGAGCTGGTGGCCCCTTTGGAGCTATTGTCGTAAAAAATGGAGAAATTATTGCTGAAGCCAATAATCAAGTTACCTCTACTAATGATCCTACGGCGCATGCAGAGGTAGCAGTTATAAGAAAAGCCTGCCAAAAATTGGGGTCATTTCAACTCGATGACTGTATAATTTATACCTCTTGTGAGCCCTGCCCTATGTGTTTTGGGGCTATTTACTGGGCTAGACCTAAAGCCGTTTATTACGGATGCACAAAAGAAGATGCTGCCAAGATAGACTTTGACGATCAATTTATCTATGATGAATTAGACAAACCCAAAGAGCAGCTAAAAATAAAATTTGTAAATATTCTAAGAGAAGAGGCACAAGGAGTTTTTAACAACTGGGATCAAAAAACAGACCGCATAGAATATTAAAAACAATACGCTTTTCCGATATATAAAAAAGCTCTGAAAATAGTTCGTTTTCAGGGCTTTTTTATTTTATCTAAACACCTTTTTATTTATAAATATGAGCCAAAAACTCTTGTCTTACTGACTCCTCCTCAAATTTACCGGAATAGCATCCGGTTACTGTTAGACTCTTCGTATCTTTAATTCCGCGAGAAGCTACACACAAGTGATCTGCCTCAATAACCACCGCCACATCTCGATGCCCTAAAATTCCTTTTAAAGCTTTGGCAATTTGTATGGTAAGCCGTTCTTGTACCTGCGGACGCTTTGCATAATATTGCACTAATCGATTTATTTTAGATAATCCAATAACCTGTTTATCAGGAATATACGCTACATGCGCTTTTCCTATAATCGGCACAAAATGATGTTCACAATTAGAGTATACGGTAATATCTTTTTCTACAAGCATTTTCTTATAACCATACTTATTTTCAAAAAGACTTATCTCCGGTCTGTTTTTAGGGTCTAATCCACTAAAAATCTCATTTACATACATTTTGGCTACTCGTTCGGGGGTATCTCGCAAACTGTCATCATTGAGGTCTAGCCCCAATGTATCCATTATTTCGGCAAAATGATATTTTATTTTATTAATTTTTTGAGCATCTGTAAGCTTAAATGCATTATCACGAACAGGTGTTTCTATCTTCTCAGCATCAATAGCTACGTTAATTGTATTACGCATAAAATTAAAGTTTATTTATTCTTTCCATTACATTATTAACAATGCTATCACAATAAATCAAGTTAAAATCAAACAATTCACTCGGTTTATACGATCTTTTAATGTAATTCCTCAACATTTTTTTTGCCCGATTAAGCCTAACTTTTACATTTGATCTGCTAATATCTACCAACTCTGCCGTCTCTTCAACATTCATCCCATTTATCTCTCGCAAGGAAAAGACAATTCTATACTTAAATGGAATCTGCCCTAGTGCATCCTCAATAATATGTTTCAACTCATGGGTATGCACTACTTTTCTCGTATCGCCACTCATGTCGGCAAATAACGGTTTTGATTGGTCATCTACTTCTCGCATGACTTCATTTTTATAGCTTAATTTTCTCTTTTTTCTATAACAATTATTCATCATTATGCGGGTAACCCACGTCTTAAATTGCGCCCGACCCTCAAACTGCTGCAAACCCTTATAAGCATCAACAAAAGTGTCTTGCATAAGGTCTTCGGTATCTTCGTGACTGTAGTTATAAGAACGACCTATTTTATATAAATATGGGTTATAATGCCGGATAATTTGCTCATACAGCGATTTTTCTCCATTTAATATTCTATCGATGAGTTCCGGTTCATCTAATTCTTTTTCTTGAATCATACCATTTGTTCTTTCAAAGTCGATTAAACACAATCAAAAAAGACTAATACCTTATGTGAATAAGGGCTCGTTTTATAGAAAACTCTCCAACCGACTTCATATAATTAGAGTCCCTAAAACGAAAAAGGTTACAAAAGGAAACAAGATACTAAAATAGTACTAGGTTTTTTACCTTAAATAGGGGAAATGTTAAAAAACTGCCTTTACCACCTTTTCTACCGGACCGCTTTTTCCCATAGAATAATAGTGTAATGCCGGAACGCCTAATTTTTTTAATTCTTTAGACTGCGCTATACACCAAGCCACTCCTACTTCTTTAATTTCTTCTGTGGTTTTACACTTTTCTACAGCATTAACCAAATCATCCGGTAAGTCTACATGAAAACGTTGCGGTAATATATTTAGATGCCTGCGCAAGGTTAAAGGTTTTAATCCGGGAATAATAGGTACATTAATCCCCACTTCTCTACAGCGTTTTACAAAATCGAAATAACGTTGGTTATCGTAAAACATTTGAGTAACCAGATAATCGGCTCCCATCGCTACTTTATGTTTTAAATAGTGTATATCGCTGGTAAGACTAGGCGCTTCTTGGTGCTTTTCTGGATATGCGCCGGCTCCTATACAAAAATTAGTGGTTGAACAATTTTTTAGTGCTTCATCTAAATAATTTCCTTTATTCAACTTATTAATTTGTTCTATCAACTCGGAGGCATGCGCATGCCCCTCTTCTTCCGATTTAAAATACGTTTCGCTTTTAACCGGATCACCTCGTAGTGCTAACACGTTATCTATACCCAAAAAATCTAGGTCTATCAAAAAATTTTCGGTGTCTTCTTTTGTAAATCCACCACAAAGAATATGTGGAATAGCATCTACACGATACCGGTTTTGAATGGCCGCACAAATACCCACCGTACCCGGGCGTTTTTTTACCACTTGTTTCTTAAGTAGTCCATTTCCTACTTCTTTGTATTTATATTCTTCACGGTGATACGTAACATTAATAAACGCGGGGTTGTACTCCATTAACGGATCTAAGTGATCAAAAATGGAATGTATATTTTTTCCTTTTAAAGGAGGTAATATTTCTATTGAAAAAAGCGTTTTTCCTGCCTCTTTTTTTAAGTGTTCAATAACTTGCATAAACTTCTTTTTATATTAGGATTTATCCGCTATTCTGGGGCTCAACCATTTATAGGCTTCTTCTAATTGAATCCCTCTTCTACGCGCGTAGTCTTCTACCTGATCTTCTTTTATTTTTCCCAGCCCAAAATAACGTGAGTTGGGATTTGCTAAATAATAGCCACTCACACTAGAGGCCGGCCACATAGCCAATCCTTCGGTAAGCTTTACGCCGGTTTTTTCGGTTACATCCAACAATTTCCAAATAGTTTTTTTCTCTAAATGATCAGGACAAGCAGGATAACCCGGAGCCGGCCTAATGCCTTGGTATTTTTCTTTAATCAATTCATAATTGGTAAAATCTTCGTTAGCGTATCCCCAATAATGCGTACGCACTTGCTGATGAAGGTATTCTGCAAAAGCTTCTGCCAACCTATCAGAAAGACCTTGCATCATAATAGCCGTATAATCATCATTTTCTGCTCGGTATTTTTTTACCAATTCTTCGGTACCAAATCCGGCAGAAACACAAAAGCATCCCATATAATCTTGCTTACCGGTTTCTTTAGGCGCTACAAAATCGGCCAAAGCCATATTTATTCCTCCTTTTCGTTTTTCCAGCTGTTGACGCAAGGTTAAGAAAGTGGCTTGCACCGCTCCGTTCTCATCATAAATTTCTATATCGTCTTCGTTTACTGAATTAGCCGGAAAGAGCCCAAAAATAGCTTGTCCTTTTATCAACTTCTCATCATATATTTGTTGAAGCAATCTTTTAGCATCCTCATAAACTTCACGAGCCTGTGCTCCTACTTTCTCATCCTTTAAAATAGCCGGAAATTTTCCGTGTAAGCCCCAACTGCGTATCAAAGGCATCCAGTCTATAATAGGTTCTAATTTGCGAAGGTCAAAATCATTTAAGACGTGTATTCCTAATTGGTTGGGCTTTTTTATGAGGGTAGTTTCCCAATCTATCGCTAGTTTATTGGCACGAGCTTCCGGTAAAGGTAAATACGTTTTGTGCTTTTTTTGTTGATTAAACCGAGCACTAATTTCCTTATACTCTGCTTTTAATTTGTCTTTAAAGGCTTGGTTATCTTTTTTAAACAACTCGCTGGCAATGCTTACCGCCTTAGAAGCATCATTTACATAAACAGTCTGCGAATAATTTGGTGCAATTTTTACGGCCGTGTGTGGTTTAGACGTAGTGGCTCCTCCAATAAGCAATGGAATTTTAAACTTATGTTTAGCCATTTCTTTAGAAACGTTTACCATCTCATCTAAAGATGGAGTAATAAGTCCACTCAGCCCAATGGCATCTACGTTCTCTTTTATTGCCATTTCAATAATTTTTTCAGGAGGAACCATTACCCCTAAATCAATAATTTCATAATTGTTACACCCCAAAACTACTCCCACAATATTTTTACCAATATCGTGTACATCGCCTTTAACCGTTGCCATTAAAATACGGGCTTTATACTCCTGGTTATCTTCTTTTTCAGCTTCTAAAAATGGATTGAGATAGTTTACCGCTTTTTTCATCACCCGCGCTGATTTTACCACCTGCGGCAAGAACATTTTTCCGCTACCAAACAAATCCCCTACCACATTCATCCCTTCCATAAGTTGGCCTTCAATAACCTCTAGGGGTTTACTTGCTGCCAAACGGGCCTCTTCTACATCTTCAATAATAAATTTGTCTATTCCTTTTACTAAGGCGTGGGTAATGCGATCTTGTAAAGAACCTTCTCGCCACGCTAGCGAAGGGCCGGTAGATTTTTTGCTGCCACTTTTTACGGTTTCGGCAAAATCTAACAACCGCTCTGTAGCATCATCGCGTCTATCAAAAAGTACATCTTCTACCCGCTCTAATAAATCTTTGGGAATGTCGTCATAAATAGTGAGCAGCTCAGGGTTTACAATACCCATCGTCATGCCGTGTTGAATGGCATGATAAAGAAATGCAGAGTTAATCGACTCGCGTACAACTCTATTGCCGCGAAAAGAAAAAGAGACGTTACTCACCCCACCCGAAACATGCGCATACGGCAAGTTTTCTCGAATCCACTTGGTTGCTTTAAAGAAGTTCAGCGCATTTTTGCGATGTTCTTCCATTCCGGTGGCTACCGGAAAAATATTCGGGTCGAAAATAATATCAGAGGGAGGAAAATGTATCTCGTTAACAAGGATATCGTATGAGCGTTTGCAAATGGCAATACGCCGTTCAAAAGTATCTGCCTGTCCTTCTTCGTCAAAAGCCATCACAATAACAGCCGCTCCATAACGTCTGATGCGTTGTGCTTCCCACTTAAATTTTTCTTCCCCTTCTTTTAGGCTGATTGAGTTTACAACTCCTTTTCCTTGAATAACTTGGAGCCCTGCTTCTAAAATTTCCCATTTTGAGCTATCTATCATCACCGGTACGCGAGCAATATCCGGTTCAGAAGCAATGAGGTTTAGAAAAGTAACCATGGCCTCTTTTCCGTCTAACATTCCCTCGTCCATATTTACATCAATAATCTGAGCTCCGTTCTCTACCTGAGCTTTGGCCACTTCTAAGGCCTCTTCATATTTTTGTCCTTTGATGAGTCGTAAGAATTTTCGCGACCCGGTAACATTGGTACGCTCTCCTACGTTAATAAAATTACTCTCAGGGGTAACCACCAAGGGTTCTAATCCTGAAAGTTTTAAATAATGACAGTCTGATTCCGGCATTTTCTTTTCTCTTTTAATTTTTTATAGGTTAACTTTAAATTGTTTGCAAATTGGCTACTTTTCTAGGTTCATACGCTTGAGCCAATTCAGCTATTTTTTTAATATGAGCCGGCGTTGTTCCGCAGCAACCGCCAATAATATTTACCAACTCTTCTTCTACGTACGGTTTTACAAAAGCCTGCATTTGTTCCGGGTCTTGTTCATATTCTCCAAAGGCATTAGGAAGTCCTGCATTAGGATGTGCCGACGTGTAAAAATTAGTGGCGCGCGCTAGTCGCTGCACATAGGGTTTGAGTTGTTCGGCACCCAATGCACAGTTAAAACCTACACTGAGCAGTGGAATATGAGAAATTGACGTTAAAAATGCTTCTACGGTTTGCCCGGATAAAGTTCTTCCGGAAGCATCTGTAATAGTACCCGAAACCATGATAGGCACCTCTATTTGACGTTCTTCTTTTACTTCTTCAATAGCAAACAGGGCCGCCTTAGCATTTAGCGTATCAAAAATAGTTTCAACCAATAAAATATCTACTCCACCTTCTAATAAGGCTTCTACCTGTTCTTTATAAGCTACGCGCAATTCATCAAAACTAATAGCTCTAAAACCTGGTCGATTTACGTCTGGTGACAAGCTGGCCGTTTTATTAGTCGGACCAATACTTCCCGCCACAAAACGCGGTTTATTAGGTTCTTTTTGCGTAAACTCATCGGCAATTTTTCGGGCAATGCAGGCGCTTTCATAATTTAATTCAGGTACCAAATCCTCTAGTCCATAATCAGCCATTGCTATTCGAGTACCTGAAAAGGTGTTCGTCTCAATAATATCCGCTCCGGCTTCTAAAAACTGGCGGTGCACTTTTGTAATTGTATTGGGTTGGGTAAGCGACAATAAATCATTATTGCCTTTTACTGGTTTAGCGTAGTCTTTAAAACGCTCTCCTCTAAAATCTTCTTCTGAGTAGTTGTACGCTTGTAACATAGTACCCATAGCGCCATCTAACACCAAAATACGTTCTTGTATAAGTTGATAAAGTATGCTCATAGCTTAAAAATTTATACGGTTGGTAATTGCGACAATATCTGCTAACTGCAAATGCTGTATAAGAGTGCTTCCCACATTGCCCACCTCAAATAATACAAGATGAATAATTTTAGGCATAACTGGTTTCTTTGTGTTGTCTTGCTTTGACAAAGGCTTGTTTTAGATCTGCAATTAAATCGTCTACTTCTTCAATTCCGGGAGAAAGTCTAATAAGTGAATCCGTTACTCCTGAAGCTAGTTTCTTTTTGTGAGGAACGGAAGAGTGGGTCATTTGGGTGGGGTGGCATAATAAACTTTTTACTCCTCCAAGACTAACCGCCAGTTGGAAATATTTGGTGCCGGTAACAAAAGCTTCCGCTGCTTTTATAGTGTCGTCTTTAAGGTCAAAAGAAATAACAGAACCAAACAATCCATTTTGTTGTCTCTTGGCAATTGCATGATTTTTATGGGTAGGCAAACCGGGATAATTAACCGTTGCCACATCTTCGTGCTCTGCTAAAAACTCCGCTATTTTTTGTGCATTTTCACACTGTTTTCTGTAACGCAGGTCTAAGGTCTCAATTCCTCGGATACATAAAAAACAATCCCATGGCCCCAGTACAGCCCCTGAAGCATTTTGAATAAATTGAATTTCTTCACTTAAGGCTTCTGTGCGCGTTACTACAAATCCGGCTAGCACATCAGAATGCCCACCAATATACTTGGTGCCGCTGTGTACTACAATATCGGCACCCAATTCTATAGGCCGCTGTGCCACCGGACTGGCAAAAGTGTTATCAACCACTAAATAAGCCCCCACTTTATGGGCAATTTCTGCAATGGCTTCAATATCGCTAATTTTTAGAGTAGGGTTTGTAGGGGACTCTAGCCAAACTAATTTAGTTTTACTCGTTACAGCTCGACCCACATTTTCTACTTCGGTGGTATCAACAAATTGTATTTTGATGCCCAATTTTTCATAAACATCTTTAAATAAACGGTAAGCACCGCCATAAATATCATCAACTGCCACAATTTCATCGCCGCAAGACAAGGTCTTTACTACCGCATCAACAGCGGCAATACCAGAAGCAAAAGCATAGCCGGCAACACCGTTTTCTAGTGTAGCCACTAAATCTTCTACCGCTTTTCGGGTAGGGTTTCCGGTACGAGAATAATCATAGCCCTTGTGTACTTCAGGCGCTTCTTGAATAAATGTAGAAGTTTGGTAGATAGGAGTTGTTACCGAACCAGTTAATATATCAGGTGTAATAGCATGAAGGGTTTTTGTAGTACTCATTTGGTTTCGTTTTAAAAAGTTAATTAGGTTAAATAATAGGATAAAAAATCCCTTTGGTTTTCTATTACCAAAGGGAACGTATAAGTAGAAATTAATTGTTCGTTTCACATATGGCAATACTTTGGCGGGCGCATTATCATGCGCATCATCATCATTTTAGGCATTACCTTACTTGTCATTGAATTGTTTTTTAATTAAAATAAAAAAAGCCGCTACATAATTGCAGCGGCTTTTGAAATGTGTATTTATTATTTTTTATACCATACCATGCGCTGCAGATAGATTCCACATCATCATTCGCATTTGCATGTCTTTTGTATTAATCATTTTATTTTTTCTATGCGACAAATATATAGGGTTCTATTTTTAAATTCCTATTATTTTTAAATTTTTTTTCGTTATTTTTTATAATTAATATACAACTGATTGATTATGAGTATTATTAATAAAGCGTTCCTACCAACTGATGTATAATTTCTGATAATCCGGCCGGAAAAGTGCCTACCCAGAATAGAAACACAAATAGAGCAACCAGTACGACTCCCACAAAAACAGAAGCACCTTTACTACTAAATGATTTCTGAGTATTTGCATCTCTTTCTAAAAATAAAGCAATAACTACCCGAAGGTAGTAAAAAAGTCCGATGCTACTCGACACAACCAACACAATAACCAGTACCCAAAGAGTGGCACCTACACCAGAGAGCAGTAAATAAAATTTACCTAAAAACCCGGCGGTAAGTGGTATGCCTGCCAAAGACAATAAAACTCCCGTAAACAATGCTGCAATCCATGGTTTTTTCCAAAATAGCCCTTTATAATCCTCTATCGTATGCATTTCTCCGTTTTTCTGCGAGAGATAACTTATAATGCCAAAGGCGGCTAACATACTAATAAAATAAGCCACTAAATAAAATGCGACAGCTTCAGAGCCGGCAGTACTAGCAGCCAACATGGCCACCAACATATAGCCCAAATGCCCAATTGATGAATAGGCCAACAATCGCTTTATATTTTTTTGGCGAAGGGCTAACCAGTTTCCCAATAACATAGAAGCTATAGCAATAACGGCAAAAGTAATCCACACACTTTTATGTGTCTCTCCGTTTATTTCTACAAAAAGACGTAGCAAAAAGGCAAATACGCTTCCTTTAGAAATTGTGGCCACAAAGGCCGAAACAGGAGCGGGTGCACCATCATAAACATCGGGAGTCCATAAGTGAAAAGGAACCAACGCCAGTTTAAACCCTAACCCGGCAATAAGTAAGGCCATCCCTCCTACAAAAAGGTAGCTAATAATACTACTTGCCGTAAGCACACTGCCCAGCTTACTCAACTCCATCGTACCGGTACCTGCATAAATCAGCGCAAATCCAAAAAGAAGAATAGCCGTAGAAACCCCCGCCATAATCAAATACTTAATAGCCGCTTCTATACCAAACCTTGATTTTTTAAGATAGCCCACCATCGCATACATAGATACGCTCATCAATACTAAAGACAAGAAAAAAGAAATAAAATGATTACTTATGGTCATTGTAATAGCCCCTGCCGTTCCTAACAACAACAAGATGTAGTATTCTTCCTTTTTTACGGCCTTGTTTTTTAAATAAGGATGAGAAAATATAGCTATGGCAAAAGTAGCCACCAAGATAAGCCCCGAGAAAAAAGAGCTAAATCCATCTACCACAAAAAGGGTAGTTACCTGCTGTTGTTGGGTAGGTAATAAAAATAAAGAGCCAAAAGCCAGCGCCGTTCCTACTAAGGTTAATACAAAAGAAACGCCGTGGTTTCGTTTTACTGCAATAGCCAACATAACTACTACGGCCGTAACCCCCAGAATCATTTGGGGTAACAATGCGTGTAAATCTCCTGAATCTAGCATCTTTCGTCTTCTTGTTTATGAATGTTTAACAGGCTTACTTGTTTAACATTTACTTGTTTTTCTATATTTTGAATAGTTGGTTTAACGGTATCAATCACTTTTTGAGGAAATAGACCCAGCCAAAAAATGGCTACCGTTAAGCATCCCATAACAAAGTATTCTCTTGCAGAAAAATCTTTTATACTTTGCACCGAGTGACTTTCACCGTGAAATATTTTTTGAAGAATCACTAAGGAATAAATCATGGATCCTATCAACCCGATTCCGCCTAAAACAGCCCATAAAATGCTGGTTTGAAAAACGCCTACCAGCACCAAAAATTCAGCAATAAAATTACCCAATCCGGGAAGCCCTAAAGAAGCTAAGACAAAAACCATGGTCAATCCTCCCATTCCGGGTACTTTTTCCCAAAATCTACCCATTTGTCGCATATCGCGTGTCCCTAAACGTTCTCCTAATGCTCCGGCTACCACAAACAAACCGGCAATACTAATGCCGTGCACCACCATTTCCATCACCGCACCTTGGTATGCTATGGTTTGAAACGAAAATATACCAATGATAATAAACCCCATATGACTTAAACTAGAAAAGGCAATGAGTCTTTTAAAATCGTGCTGAGCATAGGCCAATTTTGCTCCATATAAAATACCTAAAACACCTAATAGCATCATCAGTGGGGTTATGCTTTGAGCCGCATCCGGAAAAAGGGGTAATACAAAACGCAGCATTCCATAGGCCGCCGTTTTGGTCATTAATCCGGCTAAGATAATTGTTCCGGCAGTAGGAGAATGCGTATACGCATCGGGTAACCAGCCGTGAAAAACAAAGGCCGGTAACTTTACTACAAAAGCAATTAAAAAACCGCACATAAGCCAAAAACCTAAACTGGCAGAAAGCGAAGTGCCTATCAAATCAAAATAGTTAAACGTATAGGTATCTGAAACGTGTCCGTGTACAAAATACAGCCCCAAAATAGCAAGCAACATTAACAACCCGCTGATTTGTGTATAAATAAAAAACTTAAGTGATGCGTGTTTTCTTTTTTCAAATCCCCAGATACTCATTAAGAAAAACATGGGGACTAACATAACTTCCCAAAAGAAGTAAAATAACAGCATGTCTACCGACATAAAAACGCCTAGAATACCCGCTAATAAATAGAGTAAATTAAAGTTGTAGAAACCTATTTTGTGTTTTATTTCTTTCCACGAAGTTAGGGTAGCCAAAGCTCCTACAAATAATGTGAGTGCTGTCATAACAAGGCTTAACCCGTCTAATGCAAAATGAAAGCTCGCTCCAATTTGAGGAATCCAATTAGTATGAAAATCGGCTATCCATCCGCCATTTTCTCCAATTTTACTAACGCTTCCAGGGTTTTGTACCCATAACATTACCACTATAAAAAAGTCGATTACCACCGTTATAAAGGCAATCCATTTGCTGATAGAAGAATTCCATTTTCCGGCTAACCAAGAAAGGAGTCCACCTACCATTAAAACCACTATGAGAACTACTAAAATCATATGAATAAGGCTATCAATAATGCGACAATCATTCCGATGGCTATCCCTCCTACATAGGTTTTGAGATATCCGTTTTGCGTTCGACTCAGCATTTTATTTATACGTAAGTTTATGTTTCCTATTCCGCAGAAAAAACGATCAACTACATCTTGTTTATCAATTTTTGAAAGCCACATCGTGGGATTAACCAATAAAAAATCATACAATTCATCAAATTTCCATCCTCTAAAAAAGAATTTGTACAAACCTGACTGTTCAAAAGCGTAGCTTTCTTTGGGTTTCTTACCATAAATCTGCCAGGCAATAAACACACCCAATAAGGCCAATATTCCGGTAATAATTTGCAATAAAATTTCTTTGTGTTCCATACCCGGTGAAAGGTGAACAGCAGGGAACATGATGTCCATAAAGTCTGAAAAAGGAGCAAAATTGAACCAAGAAGACGGAATTTCTAAAAAGCCAGCAATTAGTGAGAGAATTCCCAATACAATAAGGGGTACTTTAAAATTAATTCTAGGGCGATGAGCTACTTCCATTTTTGCTTTTCCAAAAAAGGTGAGGAACACCATCCGGAAAGTATAAACTGCGGTAAGCAAGGTGCCTGTTATTCCACAAATCCACAACCACATACTCCCTTTGGTAGAAGCCAGTGTAAAGAACAAAATTTCGTCTTTGCTATAAAACCCGGCGGTAACTACCGGAATTGCCGCCAACGCAGCAGAACCAAAGAGGAATGTCCAAAACACCACCGGTAATTTTTTTCGCAGTCCCCCCATTTTAAACATATCTTGTTCGTGGTGCATGGCTAAAATAACCGCTCCGGCACCTAAAAACAATAAGGATTTAAAGAAAGCGTGAATCATAAAGTGAAAGACGCCGGCAGACCATGCTCCTACTCCCAATGCCAAAAACATATAACCGATTTGACTAATGGTTGAATAGGCTAATACTTTTTTAATATCGGTTTGTGCCAAAGCTGAGAATCCGGCAATAACCAGCGTAGCTGCTCCTACAATTGCCACAATTAATTGTACTGTTGGCGCCATACTGTACAACACATTTGTACGAGCCACCAGATAAACACCTGCTGTAACCATCGTTGTTGCGTGTATTAACGCACTCACCGGAGTGGGACCTGCCATAGCATCAGGAAGCCATGTTTGCAACGGAAGCTGCGCCGATTTACCAACGGCGCCACCTAATAATAAAAGTGTAGCCCAAAACACACTAGAACCACCGGTTTGCCATACCTGTGGAGCTTGGTTCAATATTTGACGTACATCTAAGGTTCCAAAATCTTTTACCAAAATAAACAGTCCGATAAGCATTGCCACATCGCCTACTCGGGTTACAATAAAAGCTTTTCTAGCGGCATAATCATTGTAGGGGTCTTTATACCAAAAGCCGATTAGCAAGTAGCTGCATAAGCCTACTCCTTCCCAACCCAAATAGAGCAAGAGTAAATCGTTAGCCAACACTAGTACCAACATAGAGAAGACAAACAAATTCATGTAAGCAAAGAAGAGCGAATAGCGCTCATCTCCTTCCATATATTCTATAGAATACCAGTGTATTAAAAAACTAACAAAGGTAACAATGAAAATAAAAACCAATGCCAATGGGTCTAGCGAAAGGGTTACGGTAGAAGTAAAACCGGCTACTTCAAACCATTTCCATAAAGTTTGTTGATAGCCAATAAAAGAAGCTGGCAGCTGGAGGAATTGAATTCCTATCAAAATAGTGATTACCGCAGAAATTCCTACCGTAATCATACCGATAATCCCCGACGTTCTACCCAGTTTTTTACCCCAAAAAGCCAGGATTAAAAATCCCACTAAAGGCAAGGTTGGTATGAGCCACAAAAGGTCAAACATGTTAATACAATTTAGTGTTTCGTTCTATTTTTTATTTGTCTTATCTAGTCTTTCAACTCATTTAATTCTTTAATATCTACCGTTTTATGCAGGCGATACATTTGTAAAACCAGAGCTAGCCCAACGGCCACCTCAGCTGCAGCCACGGCATAAATAAACAGTACCATTACCTGCCCGTCTACTTTCATCCAATGGGTTCCGGCTACTACAAATGCCAGCGCCGCCGCGTTCATCATAATTTCTACAGAAAGCAGCATAAAAATGACGTTTCTTCTAATTAACACGCCAACCAACCCTAGTAAGAACAAGATACCTGCCAGTAGCAATCCCATATTTATTGGTAAGTCTGTCATATTTTTTAATTTAATTTATCTTCTTCCGTTTGTAAAAAACGATGGTATTCTTTTCTTCGGTGTTGACCAATATGATAGGCACCAACGGTTGCACTCATCAGCAACATAGCTACCAATTCTACTCCCAAGATATATTTTCCATAAAGCGCTTTTCCTACTTCCTTCGGACTTATAGAAACCACATCTATCTCGCCTATCTTTAAATCAGAAAACAGTAAAATCAGCTCAATTAATAAGATAAGGCATAAAATGCCGGGACCAATCCACGCTTTAAGAGAAAGCCATTTTTTTTCTATCGCCGCTGTTTCTTTTCCTAGGTTAAGCATCATTACCACAAAGACGAACAACACCATAATAGCCCCCGCGTAAATGATGACTTCTAATGCTGCTAAAAAAGGAGCCCCCAGTATAAAAAAGATGATGGCTACCGAAAGCAGTGAGGTAATCATATACAACAGCGCATGCACTGCATGGGTGCGCGTTATTACCATAAAAGTAGCCACGATGGCCACTACAGCCGCTATGTAAAAAATTATGTTCATGGCATCAATGTTCTTGGGTTTCGAGGTTTATTTTCTTTTTCTCCTTCGCCTTTTCCTTTCACCCCCGCATCAAGTCCGGCTATACGGTAATAATTGTATCCTTTTTGTTTTCCTTGCCCACTGATCAACAGGTCTTCTTTTTCATATACCAAATCCTGGCGACTGTAATCAGCCATTTCTACATCCGGGGTAAGCTGAATGGCATACGTAGGGCACGCCTCTTCGCACAGTCCACAAAAAATACAGCGTGAGAAATTGATTTGGAATACTTCTGCATACCGACGACCCTTCTCATCTTCTGCGTTCTGAAGTGAGATACAGTCTGTTGGGCATGCCACAGCGCACAGGTTACAGGCCACACAGCGTTCCATTCCATCGGGATCGCGCGTCAAAACTATCCTTCCCCTATATCTAGGCGCTAAATAGGCCTTTTTTTCAGGGTACTGAACCGTAATCGGTTTTTTAAACAACCGAATAAACGTGAGCCATATCGTTCTTAGATTACTAAGCATGATTTATTTTTTTATAATAGTTCTCGTCTTTCATCTCTCCACACGGTTTAGTTTAAGAGTACAATAGCGCCTGTTACTAAAATATTCAATAAAGACAAGGGTAATAATAGTTTCCATCCATAGCCCATAAGTTGATCGTATCGCGGGCGCGGTAAAGCTGCCCGTAACAAGATGAACAGAATTATAAATGCAAACATTTTAATTAAAAACCACAACACAGGCGGTAAAAAATCGGGCCCCATCCATCCTCCTAGAAACAAGACGGTTATCAATGCCGAAATAAGGCTTATGCCCAAATATTCTCCAATAAAGAACATACCGAATTTCATTCCCGAATATTCTGAATGGAATCCGGCAACCAACTCACTTTCTGCTTCCGGTAAATCAAAAGGAGCGCGGTGCGTTTCAGCTACTCCGGCTATCAAGAAGATTACGAACCCAATAAATTGAGGAACTATATTCCACATATCTTTCTGTGCCAATACGATGTCTCTTAAATTAAAACTACCGGACAGCATCACCACCCCCATTAAAGAAAGCGCCATAAAAACCTCATACGAAATCATTTGGGCAGTACCGCGAATTCCTCCGATAAGCGAGTATTTGTTATTAGAAGCCCAGCCCCCTAACACTACACTATATGCACCTAAAGACGACATTCCTAGAAAAAAGAGTAGACCAATATTTAAATCAGCAACAGAAATAGCGGGAGTAAACGGAACAACGGCAAAAGAGCAAAGAGTAGCGAGCATCACAATGGTTGGAGCCAAAATGAATACTTTTTTATCAACAAAACTAGGAATCCAATCTTCTTTGAAAAACATTTTTATCATATCAGCCAGTACCTGCAACAATCCAAACGGACCGGTGCGGTTGGGTCCATAACGATCTTGCCAAAAAGCCAACATACGCCGCTCTACATAAATTAATCCGGCGGCAATGGTTATCATAATCAGCATAACGCCAACAATGGTTAGAATATGTACCCAAACTTCGCTCATAAGTATTTGTTTATATCTTTTGAGGTGTTACCCAAAATGGGAATACACAACTTTCAGTTTCTTTAAATCCTTTAGGAACGCCCACTAATCCTTTGGCCAGTGTGTCTTCAAGTTTTACTTTTAAGTTTATCTTATGTGTCTTAAAAGCTATGGTTATGGTATCTCCTTCAGCAATGCCTTTTGCCTGTGCTTCTTCTGTATTGAGTAAGAGGCATGTTTCCGGAATGCGTTGCCTTACAGCCGGTGATTTTGCCGTCAGTTCTTCAGACCCGTATATGTAATGTATCGGGACAGCCAACACCTCTCCCTCTTTTGGCTTAAACACTTCCGGTATCGTATAAAGTGGCTGCGTTTCATTACCGTTAGCAGGAGTTATTAAACGTTTCCCGGGGTTTCCTCCACGTAGCTCCTCTCCTACTTCATTTTGATATTTATTAATTGATTGCACTGAATTCCAACCCGGCGCCCAATAATAAGAAGTTAGTGATGAAGGTTGTCTTCCATGAAAACCTTCCATTGTAAATGACATGGGAGAATCGGGATCTTCCGGCGGTTTGGCTTCATTTACATCTCGATGTGCTTTCATAGAAGTTCTCCCACTAAAACGATGAGGAGAGCGCGGAATTTTTTGGGTTCCATCTCTAAAATCAGCTTTAGGAGCCGCTTCCTCTACCGGTTTTAATTCCGGAAAATCAGCAATCATATCTTCTACTACCTGATCAAAGTGATAGGTCTCTCCTTTTCCTTCTATGTCAACCAACCAAGCCCAGCTACTTTGCATGGCTTCATCGGGTTTATATACCTGAAAGAAACGTTGCGCACGTCCCTCATTGCTTACTACCGTACCGGTAGATTCTGCAAAAGTTCCTGCCGGAAGAAGATACTCTGCTTGTTGGGTGGTTTCATTTACCAAACTATCTAACGCCACCACATGGCCTGCCTGCTCAAACAACTGATCTATAACTGATCTATCTGTTCTTCTATAAATATCATTCTCTAAAGTAATAAGTACTTCCGGTTGCTGTTGGCATGCTTCCTCTAAATAATTATCTGTTAGCATAGCCAAGCCCATAGAATTAACTTCAGGTACATTATAAATCAATCCGGTTTCTTCGTTCTGAGCGTGCAACACATGCGCCAAACCAGCGGATGCTGCTATAACGGCTTCACTACACAAACTAGTCCCTGAAACAATCAACGGTTTTTCAGCTTCTTTTAAAGCTTTAGCTATGGTTTTTGCCAATTTTTTTACCTCAGCACTCAATCCTTTTACCGCCGGCGCTTTTTTATCTACTTCGTGCGCCACCGCATACGTTAATCGAGCAATATCATCAGGAGCCGAAAAATAGCTTTCTGTGGCAATATTGTTTAGTTTAGTATGATGCGTAGTGGCCACAAAGAAAGGTCCTTTGTCTAGTTGTACCACTTCGCGTACGGTTGCATCATCCCAATTGGGGATTCCTAAAGCTTTGGCGCGCTTACGTGGCACATTTTTGGCTGCTTGGCGTAGCGACAAGGCTAACCTTGGAGCCGTGTTCGTTACATCCTCGCCTATTACAAAGACCACATCATAGCTCTCTGCCTCTTTCATAGAAGGCGTTCTAACTTTTCCTTTTTGTAAATTGTTTTTTATTTGAGCAACTAGTTTTCCTTCGGTTGTTGATACGCCTGCATAGAAATTTTCTTTGCCCACCAGTCTTTGTAAGGCGTAATTAGATTCTAAGGAAGCCCTTGGAGAGCCTATTCCGATAGTTTTTTTACTAGATTTTAGCAGCTTTTTAATATCCTCTAAGGTTTTACCCGTATCAGTCTGTTGAAATTTACCTTTTATTTTTTTCTGCGGATAAGCTATTCTTGCTTCTTCATCATTTATATATTCATAACCAAATCGACCGCGATCGCATAAAAAATAACCGTTCACATCGCCATTATATCGGTCTAAAATTCGTCGAATAGTTCCATAACGTTCGCTCACCAAAATATTACACCCCAAACTACAGCCATGGCATACAGAAGGAGCCGAAGTTAAATCCCATTTACGCGTATAATGCTTTTTCAAGGTCTTATCGGTAAACACTCCGGTAGGGCAAATTTCCACCAAGTTTCCACTAAATTCACTTTCTAAAGTTCCCTCTTGGCTTCTGCCAAAAAAAGTTGAATCGTGAGAAGCAAAGACATTAAAATCAGTACCATCGGCGTAATCATTATAAAACCGTACACAACGGTAGCAATGAATACAACGATTCATTTCATGATTAATAAAGGGCCCCAGATATTGATTATTAAAGGTTCTTTTATTAAAGTCATACCGCCGGTAATTATGTCCACTCATAAAGGTCATATCTTGCAAATGGCACTCTCCTCCTTCATCACATACCGCGCAATCGTGTGGATGATTTATCATCAATGCTTCAATATTTCCTTTTCTAAAATTATCTGCTTTAGGCGCTTGTACAGAAATACGCATGCCATCGCGCACTTGTTGTTGGCATGCCATGACCAGCCTACCACGAGTATCTTCTTCGTTTTGATAGCTAATTACGGCACACTGTCTGCATGCCCCTACCGACCCCAATTCAGGATGCCAGCAGAAATAAGTAAGATTAAGCCCCAAAGAAATACACGTTTCTAAGAGGTTTTTACCGTCTCTTACATTATACTCTCTATCATCTATATATATCTTAGCCATTGTTAATGCAATTCAAAATTAATAGGGGCATGTATGATGCTGAATATGGTATTCATAGTCTTCTTTAAAAAATTTAAGCGAACTCTGCAGCGGCTCCATCGCCCCGGGAGCCAAGGCACAGAATGTATTTCCGGGCGCCATATAAGAGGTCTCAAATTTTAATATTTCCAGGTGTTTTTCAATTCCTCGACCTTCTTCAATTGCCTTTAATATTTTTTCTGTCCACGGCAAGCCTTCTCGGCATGGGGTACACCATCCACAAGATTCTTGTGCAAAGAATTTTTCTAAGTTGTGCACCATTCCTATGGGGCAGGTTTTATCGTCTAGCACGATAATAGTACCGGTTCCCATACGACTTCCGATAGCTGACGGACCTTCAAAATCCATTTTTACATCTAAATTCTCAGTGGTAATAAAATCGGTAGATCCGCCTCCGGGCAAACACGCTCTAAACTCATATCCATCTGCCATTCCGCCGGCATGTTCTTCTATAATTTCGCGCAGCGTAACCCCTAATGGCAGCTCCCATATATCGGGATTTTTTACACGGCCGCTAGCGCCATATAATTTAGTCCCTCCTCCTTTTTCTGAAAGGCTTAGATTGTTATACCATTCTGCTCCTTTTCTAAAAATATGAGGTACATTATTAAACGTTTCTACATTGTTAACAATGGTTGGTTTTCCAAAAAGCCCACTAACTTGCGGAAATGGTGGTTTGCTACGCGGGTTAGCTCGCCTTCCTTCCATGGCATTGAGAAGAGCTGTTTCTTCTCCACAGATATATCTTCCTACGCTTGTATGCAGGTGCATCTCTAGGCTAAAGTCTTTTCCCAGAATATTTTTACCCAAATAACCGGCAGCATATGCTTCTTGCAGCGCTTTTTCCATACGGTCTGCGGCCAAATGATATGCCCAACGCAGAAAAATAAATCCGGTAGGGGCCTGAATAGCGTAGGCACTAATTATCATTCCTTCTATTAACTGGTGGGGGTTTCCTTCTATCAGCAATCGGTCTTTAAACGTACCCGGCTCCATTTCATCACCGTTACAGACAATGTATTTTTGCTTAGGAGCATCTTTGCCCATAGGGACAAAACTCCATTTTAATCCTGTAGGGAAACCGGCTCCTCCGCGTCCTCTTAAGTTAGAGGCTTTTACAACTTCTTGTACCTCAAGCGGGCTCATTTCTAATGCCTTTTTCAGGCCTTGATAGCCTCCTACCTTTTCGTACTCTTTTAGCGAAAGCCAAGAGCCATCACGCTTTATATGTTCTGTTAACGGTCTTTCTCGTTCCATTTTGGTCTATTTATAATTCTCCAAAATTTCGTCTAATTTTTCTACTGTCACATCGCGGTACAATTCTTTATCTACCTTTATGGTTGGCGCACTATCACAAGCTCCTAAGCACACAATGGGCAGTAAAGTAAACCGATCATCAGCTGTTGTTTGTCCCAACTCTATTTTCAGTTTATCTTTTAGGGCTTCTATTATTTTTTCGTACCCCATAATCCAGCAACTCACGCTGTCACAAACAAAAATTACGTGGCGCCCAACAGGTTGTCTAAAGATAATGTTATAGAAAGTAGCAATACCATCTATCTCATCTACTCCCATTTCTAAAACAGGTGCCAACTCTGCCAAAGCTTCGTCAGAAACCCATCTGTTGTGCTTTTGAACAACCTTTAGTGCATCTATACAAGCTGCTCTTTTTTTAGGGACGTGCTTGAAATATTCTTCTATTTCTTTCCAAGCTTCAGCCGATATAACCTGTTTTGTTTCGTTCATTTTTTACTCTTTATCTGTCTACATCTGACAATACATAATCTACACTTCCTAAAATAGCCATCAAATCAGCAATGGTATAGCCTTTACTAATTTCGGGTACAAACTGAATATGCGGAAATGATGGGGTGCGAATACGAGTTCTATACGATGCCGTACTGCCATCACTCACCAAGTAATACCCATTGTTTCCTTTGGTTGCTTCTACCGCCATCAACACCTCATTAGGCGGAATAGCCGGCCCCCAAGAAACGCTGATAAAATGATGAATAAGCGTCTCAATATCTTGCATGGTGCGCTTTTTACGCGGCGGGGTGGTAAGTGGATGATCTGATTTAAAATGACCTTTCGGCATGTTTTGCAAACACTGTTCTACAATGCGTAAACTCTGTTTAATTTCTTCTACCCGTACTTTTGCCCGATCGTAGGCATCTCCATTTTCTGCAGTAGGAATATCAAAATCAAAATTTTCTATTCCCGAATATGGTTGTTTCTTTCTAAAATCCCACTCAAAACCAGTAGCACGCAGTCCTACTCCGGTAACGCCCCATTCAATAGCTTCTTCAGTAGTATAAACCCCAATTCCTTCTGTTCTTCCTCTAAATATACTATTGCGCATAACCAATTTGTCATACAGCTTAAGCTGTTTGCGCATATAGCCTATAAATTCTTTTAGCATGGGCTCCCAACCCTCGGGAAGATCTTGGGCTACTCCCCCAATTCTAAACCAGTTGGGATGCATGCGGTCTCCGGTAATGGCTTGTATTATCTCAAAGAGCTTTTCACGGTCATTAAACATTAAAAAGACCGGGGTCATCATTCCTAAATCTTGTGCAAAAGTACCATACCACACCAAATGACTCGATATTCTAAACAACTCACTGGTCAATATCCTAATGTATTGTGCGCGTTGCGGAATTTCCATATTCGCCATCTTTTCGATGCCCATTACATACGGCAAATTATTCATTACTCCTCCTAAATATTCTACACGATCAGTATAGGGAATATAGGTGTGCCATGATTGGCGTTCGCCCATTTTTTCGGCTCCTCTATGATGAAAACCTATATCGGGTGCCAAATCGGTAATAATCTCTCCATCCATCTTTAAGACAAAGCGCAACACCCCGTGGGTGCCCGGATGCTGGGGCCCTAGATTTAAAAACATCATCTCACCATCATCAGAGGTTTGATCCATTCCCCATTCTTCAGGTTTAAACTGTAAAAGGTCTTGTTGTCTAATCTCCTCGTCTGAAGGCAATTGAAAACGTCCCATTTCTGTAGCACGTGCGGGATGCGATTTGCGTAGCGGGTAGCCTTCCCAGTACAACGGCATCAGTATTCTTCGCAAGTTGGGATGTCCGTCGAATTTAACCCCAAACATGTCATACACTTCTCGCTCATACCAATTAGCCGATGGGAACACTTTGGTTAGCGTAGGCGCTACCGGATTGGTATCTGTAAACGGTACTTTGAGTCTAATGTACGTATTGCGCTCAAAAGAAAGCAGTGTGTATACAAGTGTATATTTACTGTCAGGTTGTCCATTTCTGTATTGTCGGGCTTGCTCGTCTATAGCTGTTAAATCATATAACATTTTATAGGGCCTCGGCAAATCGTTTTTTAGGAAGGCAATCAACGCTACAATGTTACCAGCGTCTATCCATAAGGTAGGAAAATCATCTGCTGTGGACTGTATAGCCAATATGCAGTTTTCAAATTTCTGCTTTATACTAGAAATGACATTTTCTTTCTCTGCCATAATTGTTTTAAAATCTTATTAAGAAGGCCCACTCTCTACACCGTATCAGGTGAACGCAAGTCTGTCATTTTTTTTCGTTCTTCTCGTTTTTGATCCTTCATTGAAGGCATAATTGATTTGTGTATACGTTGATCACCTATCACCCAATTAAGCGGTCTTTTTTCAGTTCCTATTTTATCTCTTAACCTGATTAATCCTTCTAAAAAAGCATCGGGCCTTGGGGGGCAACCCGGTACATACACATCTACCGGTATAAATTTATCAACCCCTTGCACTACGCTATAGATATCATACATTCCTCCAGAATTGGCACAAGATCCCATAGATATTACCCAACGCGGCGCCATCATTTGTTCATAAAGTCGTTTAATAACCGGTGCCATTTTCATAAATACTGTTCCGGCTACAATCATCATATCGGCTTCACGTGGCGTGCCGCGAATAACCTCAGCTCCAAATCTAGAGATATCATATTTACTGGTTATACTGGTTGCCATTTCTACATAACAACAAGACAATCCGAAATTAAAAGGCCAAATAGAATTTTTTCGTCCCCAGTTTATCAAATCATCCATACGGGTAAGTACAACCGATTTTTGAATGGTTTCTTCAAAAGAACTATTGCCTTGTAATACGTCTGTAGGGGTTTTAGCCGGGGTAGTCCACCACTTCATGCTTTTTCGTTTTTAATTTTGTGATATGCTTTTAATATTTTCTTTCCGTTAGGACCAAATTCTAGGGCACCGATACGCCACAAATACACTAATACTGCCAACAAATCAACAATAAAAGTAAGTATGGCCACATAGCCCGCCCAACCTGCATCTTTTACCGCAATAGCCCATGAAACAATAAATACCGTTTCTATATCGAATATAACAAAAAACATGGCTATGGCATAAAAGTGAATTGAAAACCGCATACGGGCAGAACCGGTAGGTTTTACGCCCGATTCAAAAATCTCATCAGTCTGTTGTTCTGAATGTCTCTCCCCCAGATAATAGGACAAGACGAGCATTCCGGCAGCCAAAATAACTGCCACAATCACATAAACCAATAAAGGCCATAAAGCTGTATTCGACAAAAGGTGCATATTTCTCAATTATTTTACATTTATGAGAAATGATGAGTTGGTAATTACTCAAACCGGTTAATTGCTCTTACAACCTCTATCTATCAACACCACGATGAGCTTAAATCGGAAAGTCTTTGGTAAACAGCATGCAGAAAAGTTGAAAATTTAGCCCCGCTGTTTGTCTTCCTCACCACTATTCTTCCACAATATTAGACAAAATAAATCTTAAATAAAAAATGGGTGTTTTTGTGCTATTTTTGATAGATTACACTTAACCTATTGATAGCCAATTTTATAAACAAAAAAAGGGTCTATTTAGAAAGGGTTTAAATTACGTTTTTTACGAAAAACAGTAGATTCTGCGTGGCTGATAAGCCTAAAATAATGTAAAAAAATAGGAAATTGATTTACTAATGAACGATGCCGTTATTAACAAAAACCACAAACTAACGCCCTTTGTTTTTGCTTTTAGTCGCTTTTGAATACCTACGCAGGATTGCTTCGCGCTCCTTTTCCATCGGTGTTGCCAATAAAAAACGCATGGGCTAACGCCCTCTGTTTTTTGTTTTTAGTAGCTTTTGAATACCAATGCAGGATTGCTTCGCGCTCCTTTTCCATCGGTGTTGCCAATAAAAAACACACGGGCTAACGCTCTCTGTTTTTTGTTTTTAGTAGCTTTTGAATACCTATGCAGGATTGCTTCGCCTTCCTTTGCCATCGGTGTTGCCAATAAAAAACGCATGGGCTAACGCCCTTTGTTTTTTGTTTTTAGTCGCTTTTGAATACCTATGCAGGATTGCTTCGCCTTCCTTTGCCATCGGTGTTGCCA
>CAZOGC010000017.1:32452-43408 GCA_964579505.1 uncultured Flavobacteriaceae bacterium
ATAAAAAACGCATGGGCTAATGCCCTTTGTTTTTTGTTTTTAGTCGCTTTTGAATACCTACGGTATCCAACGCTTCTAAACAAAAAACCGCATTGAAAGATGCGGTTTTTTGAGGGTCGTGATCGCAGCAGGATTCGAACCTGCGACCGTCTGCTTAGAAGGCAGATGCTCTATCCAGCTGAGCTATGCGACCAAAAGCGGTGCAAATATATTAATCCTGTTCATTTAAATCATTTGCAAAACCTATTTTTTTTAAAAGAGTCCTCTAGATTTTAATTCTAGGTACTTATTGATGGTCTTTACGGTCAATTCTTGCGGAGATGTCAGTATGGCTTGTATCCCATTTCGCCTCAATTCTTTCAACATTTTTTCCTTATCATCTTTAAACTGTCGGGCTATGGTTTGATCGTATACCTCAGAAAGGGTTGAAGCCGGTTTTTCTATCAATTCTTCTAACTCTGTATTCTCAAAAAAGATAAGCACTAACAAATGCTTTTTTGCAATAGCCTTATAATACGGAAGTTGTCTTTTTAAAGAAGAAAAATGTTCAAAATTAGTATAGAGCATAAGTAGGCTACGCTGTGTTACTTTTCGCTTTAAATGCGCATATAATAGCCCCATATCATTGTCTAAAAATTGCGTATCAATATTGTATAGGGTTTCTAAAATCTTATTGAGATAGGTTTTTTTACTACTGGCCGGTAAAAAATTATTGACCGTATGCGCATATGTCAACATACCCACTTTATCGTTTTTTTTAAGCGCTATATTAGAAAAAGCCAGGGTACTGTTGATGGCATAATCGAGTAATTTTAATCCTTCAAAAGGCATTTTCATAACACGCCCCGCATTGATAATGGAGTAAATTGGCTGTGATTTTGCATCTTGGTATTGATTTACCATCAATTTGCCGTGTTTGGCCGTAGCTTTCCAATTAAGGGTTCTGATATCATCTCCGCGCACATAATTTTTGATTTGCTCAAACTCCATTGTATGGCCAATCCTTCTTATTTTTTTTAAACCATAGGTCGAAATTTTCTGATCGATGGCCAAGAAATCATATTTACGCATTTGTATAAACGACGGGTACACTTTTACCATCTGTTGATTTTGAAAAGAATATCGTCTTTTAACCAATTCTAGGCGAGTAGCTACATACGTATTTAGTTTTCCAAAAACATATTCTCCTCTATCAACCGGCTTTAAGGTGTATTGATAGGTAGCTTTTTCTTTTCCCGGAATAGTTAGTGTTTTTAAAAAATCTCGTTTTTGAAATTGTTCAGGTAATTCATCTATAATCGTCACCCGAACCATAAAACCATACTTGTTTTGAAAAGTCAACTTTACCGGATTACTATCGCTATTTGAAAATTTATCCGGTAAGATTCGTTCTGCCACAAAAGAAGTTTGTGTGTATAAAGCCGTTACGTCGGCTAATCCTAAAAGAGCCAGTAATAAAACCAATACCCAATTTACGGCAAAGAGCCAATGCACCCAAAAAGACAGTACAAAGAGCAAAGCCAAGGTAAAAACAGCGTAGAAAAAACGCGAACTGAGGTAAAGTGATTTTATAAATTTTAGCACTTCTATCGTGGAATTTCAATAGATTGGGTAATCATTTGTATAACATTTTCAGTCTTCAGGCCTTCCATTTCTCGTTCAGGAGATAACACAATGCGGTGTCCCAGCACCGGGTTTAAGGTTCGTTTTACATCTTCCGGCAAGACAAAATCGCGCCCATTAATAGCGGCAAAGGCTTTAGCCGCATCCATAATGGCAAGAGACGCCCGTGGGGAGGCCCCCAAAAATAGGTGTGGATGGTTGCGAGTTTTATCTACTATTTTAGCAATGTAGTTTACAATTTTATCTTCTATAACAATTTCGTGTAATTGTGTTTTGTATTTCTGGATAGCTTGTGGAGATAAAACCGGGGTTACCGCTTCTAAAGGTTTGGTTTGTTTGCGTTTATGGTGCGTTTGTAAAATCTTTACCTCTTCTTCAAAAGAAGGATAGGTTACTTTTATTTTAAACAAAAATCGGTCTAACTGAGCTTCAGGCAAAGCGTAAGTTCCTTCCTGCTCTATGGGGTTTTGCGTAGCCAACACCATAAAAGGCGGTTCCATTTCATATTGTTGTCCATCTATGGTAATCTGGCGTTCTTCCATCACCTCAAAAAGAGCCGCTTGGGTTTTTGCCGGGGCGCGGTTTATTTCGTCAATAAGCACTATGTTAGAAAAAATAGGCCCCTGTTTAAACTCAAAATCTGTGTTTTGTTCGTTTAAAATTGACGTCCCTAAAACATCACTCGGCATTAAATCCGGTGTAAATTGAATACGGCTAAATCCTGTTTTTAAACATTTGGCAAAAAGTTTAGCCGTTAATGTCTTGGCTATTCCGGGCACCCCTTCTATCAGCACATGACCGTTGGCTAACAAGCCTACAATTAATAGCTCTACAAACTCCTCTTGCCCCACAATTACTTTGGCCAGCTGCTCTTTTAGCTGTTGTACCGACGTTTTGAGCTCTTCTAGCGGAATTCGGTTGGTGAAATTGAGTTCTTCTGCTGATTTATTGGAAGTATGTTGTTCTTTATTAGCCGGTTCTTCCGGGTGTTGGTTTACTTCATTTTCCATTAGAGATGGTTTTTAAAATGATTTATTTTTTTATTTAGGCTTACTAATTCTTGTTTAGTAATGGTGTGACTACTTTGTAATCGTTGAATTTCTTTTAACAGCGCCCAAATATCCTCTTCTGAGTTAGCTGTAAGTTGTTGTAAACGCGTTACCAAGTCTTGATTAATCTTTTGTACATCTGTGTGCAATTCGTTTCGAATATAGGCTAAAAACTGTTCTATCTTTTTATGTGCTATGGTGGTATGATCTTTTTTCTTTAGATACATACCCGAAATAGTGCGCGTGTACTCATAGGTTTTATTGCGCAACGGAGGCACTACTCGAATTGCTTTTTGTTTTCGTTTTCCTTCAAAAATAATAAATAAAATAGCCCCTATAATGATAAAATAATAGCCCCATTTTAAATACTTATTGCTCAACAAAACATATAATGGAGACCCGTGAAAGACCTTAAATCCTACATCATAATAAACATCGTAATAAACAGGCCCACTAATAGGCAGGTAAGCCAATGCTTTTTGGGCATACTCATAATTTTGTGCTGACAGCATAAAGAAATTAGAAAATGCCTGCGGAGCCGTTTGTAAAATTATTTTTCCTTTTCCACGAGGAATACGAATAAAGTTTACCCATTTATTAGCTGCCGCAGCAGAATCGCGTTTAAAGCGAACCTCTCCTAAAACAGTGGTTTGAATGGTATCTATCTTGCTAAAAAAGGCAATTGCCGAATTGTGGGTAAAAGTATAGGCACTATCTGCGTGAAGCTGCGGGTTTACCAAATTATATTGTGGATAATCGATAAGCCTTCTACGTTGGCGCCTCGTAGTCCACTCCAAAGACAAGGTATCTAAATTAAATAAATTAGAATAGTTTGCAGAAACAAAGAGTGTATTGCCTTGCGCTACCCATTTAAAAAGTTTTTTACGCGCCGCTTTATTAAAATTTATTCGGTTATTCACAAAAATATAAGTACCCGACAACGTGCTGTCTTCTAAAAATTGATACGGTGATTGGTTTACTTTTCTCACCTGTTGAATGCTGTCTAAACTGTGAAAAAACACATAGGTACCCAATGGCGTTTTGCTTTTTATAGAAAATGTAGGGCTCCAGTCTACCGGGGCTGGTTTACTGGCTTCTGCATACACAAAAAAAGCCAGCAAAAGAACCAACAATACCACTACGATTTTATAGCCTCTACTCATGGGTATTTAACTGTTTTTGCATGGTTACAAATGCTTTTTGTGCCACGGCATATTGCTGCTGATTTACCGAAAAATCGCCATACCATATAAAATCATAAAGGCGGGTAAGGTTGGCAAACTGAGAAGCCATTTTTGGGTCTTTTAATTCAGCCAGATATTCTTTACTCGTTTTTTGAGACTGATAATCTATAAACTCTTTGTCTTTTAGTATTTGCAAAATAAGCAAGTAATAATATCGCACCGCCAGCCTGTAGTTTTGTTGAACCAATGCCTGCTTTATCAACTCCGGAATATCTTTTTCTCGAATTGTCTTTTCTTCTTCAGAAAGCAGTACTTCAGGAGGGGTTTTAGGCTTAAAAAAGGCTTTACTCCGGTTTAATTTGACAAACAACCAAACCAACAAGCCAATTATGGCCGCCAATACCACATATTTAAGAATATTGACGAGTGTTGCCAGCCAGGTTCCGGCTCTTACCGTACCAAATAAGAAATTCCAGAAAGAGTTCCAAAGACCGATTACCCATTCTTCAAATACCTGCCACCAATTGGGATTTTCTAGTTTTCGTGTATAGTTAAAATCTTTATTGTTTTTATACGTATTTATCTGTTTTTGATGAAAATGGACAGGTTGCACATCTGCCTGCTTATCGTAGTTAATTTTAGGGAGCACAGCCAAGCTATCTGTTTGGGCTGAAACTACCCCAAACGAGCAAAAAAAGAGTATAAAAATGCACCCGAGTATTCGCATATTTAAGAATTCTTTCCTAAATTTTCAATAGCTTCAAAAGCACCCGTTTGGTTTTGTTTTTCATCTAAACTAAAAAAGAGAAATGTAGCGCTTATAATAAGTAAAACATACATCAAGAAGCGCCCCAGTGCTCCAATAAGTGATAAAACGATGTAGGGCCACTCATTAAGATATGACATATCAAGGGCACTTTTATCTTTCATAGAAGTCATGGTTTCTACCAAACTATATATGGTGGCCGGAAACTGAAAAATAGCTGAGGCCAAATAGTAAATAATTCCCATAACAAACAAGGTAAAAAAGCTTGACCACCAATTGTGTCTAATCAACTTAAAACTATAAGCAAACGATTCGCCTACTCCCATTTTATAAAAGGCCATAATTGAAAAAACCAGCGACATGGGTACAAACAAATATATACCCGGAATAAAACAAAAAAACAGCCCTATAAAGGTTATAAAACCCGCCAAAAACATCAATCCAAAAAAGTTTCCCCACGTTTTACGTACATTTTTTGCTACTTCTTTCACCTCAATTTTTCCGTCGTTTTCAATATAAGAAAGCACACTAAAGTTTATAGCCGCATAAAAAACCGCATAAAACAAGATAGAGATAAGAATAAAGGCAAAAGCACCGGCAAAGAAAGAAAGATTAAAATAGTTATCAAAAAACACCGATGAAGAGTTTCCGCCGGTAGGCAACATGTCAAAAAGATTCCTCATCTTGCCCATCGTTAAGTAATAATAGCCTAAAAAAGCCACTAATGCCAGCAACAAAACCGGCCCTACCACTTTAAGTATTACCTGTCCCAGCGGTTTATAATTATGGCGAATAAATTTAAACGTATCTGTTAGAATATCCCCTAACGATCGTTCTTGTTTAAAATTGATGCGTTCAGTTTGCAACATGCTTTATTTGTTTTTTGTGTAAATATTGCGGATAAAAAACGTAGTAAAATAAAATCAACGCCAGCGATAAACCAATGATAGTAATAGCTAAAGCGTTAGGCATTTCGGTATGACGAGTAACAAACCCTTCTAAAAACCCGGCTATAATAAAAAAGGGAACGGTACTAATCATTATTTTTAAGGAAGCCTTCATTCCTTTTGTAAATGATTTTAGGCGTGTATACGTGCCCGGAAACAAGAGGCTTTTACCCAATACCAAGCCGGCGCATCCTGCTACAATAATTACCGATATTTCTATGGTGCCATGAATCCATATCGTTCGTGCCGACTCCCACAAATAACCCTGACTATACATAAAATATTGAAAAACACCCACCATTAGGGCATTGCGCATTAAAAAGAAAACCGTGCCCAAGCCCAATAAAATACCAAAAACAAACGTGTAAAGGGCCACTTTAATATTGTTAATGGTAATCCCCATAAACATATCCATTTCATTTTGCTGTTTATAAACAGCCATAGGATCTCCTTTTTGGATATTATGCAGGGTCATATCAATATACGCGTCACCCATAAAAGCGCGCGCAAAGGTTTGATCGTGTGCTGCCGAAAAAGCGCCTACTAAGGTAAAAATGGCAAAGATGAGAAAAGAGATGAGGAGCTGTTTTTGATAGGCATAAAAAAATTGGGGAAACTCTTTTGTAAAAAATGTAATGAACCGATAAGACGATTCTTTTTGGGTTTTATATATTTTTCTATGCGCTCTAGTGGCCAGCATATTCAGGTATGTAGCCGTATTACTGTTGGCATAAAAGGTTTGTGCATAGCTCAGATCATCGGTTACTTCAATATACAAAGCAGAGAGCTCATCAGGAGAAATTTGCACATTATTAGATACTATATTTTCAAATCTAGTCCATTTGTCCTTATTTTGTCTCACAAAAGCCGCTTCGCGCATAATCTTAAAAATAGAAGTCCAAAGAAACGCATTAAATGGATAATTTTCAAATAGAGACCGCACAAAATGTCCAAATTTCTCAAAATATTGCTCGTATAAACGACCGTATTTTAGCCTTTTTGGTGGATCTTCTCATCATTATTGCTTATGAAGTTATAATGCTTTTTGTATACACTTCTTCGGGGTTATCGGGATCCGGATTATGGGTAGCTACTTTAACTTTTGGACTTCCTCCTTTTTTATATCACTTATTAATGGAAACCTTAAACAATGGGCAATCTATAGGCAAAGCTGCTTTAAAAATAAGGGTAGTTCGATTAGATGGTAGTCCGGCTCGATTTTCAAATTATCTAATTAGGTGGGCCTTGCGAATCATAGATTTTAGTATCACCTCAGGGGCCTGTGCGCTCTTTACTTTTCTTTTAAATGACAAAGGACAACGCTTAGGCGATATAGCTGCTAAAACTACCGTGATTTCTGAACGAAAATATATTGGTATTCAACAAACCCTACAAGTTGATATTCCTTCAAATTATACGCCTCTATACCCACAGGTAACGGTGTTTTCTGATAAAGACATACAAACCATCAAACAACTATATCAAAAAGCAAAACACAACAATAATTATAAAGTTATAGACACTTTAGCCCATAAAACGGCCGGCATAATGGAGATTACTTATCAAGAATCTTCTGTTAATTTTATTAGTCGGGTTATAAGCGATTACAATTATTACACCCAGCAATAAACACTTTGTAACTTTTTAAACTATCACTTTTATGAAAATAGATTACTTGTTTGTTATCGATATTTTGGGGGTGATTGCCTTTGCCATTTCGGGCGTTTTAACGGCCATGAAAAAGCGAATGGATCCGTTTGGAATATTGATTATTGCGTTTGTTACCGCTATTGGGGGTGGTACTTTACGCGATTTGTTAATTGATGTACCGGTGGCCTGGTTGCGTAATATTGTTTACGTGTACGTAATTATTAGCACTACTATTTTAGCTATTATTTTTAGAAATAAACTCGTTTATCTACGGCGTTCTCTCTTCTTTTTTGACACGTTGGGTATCTCTCTATACACACTGATTGGAATTGAAAAAGCCCTAGCCGTCGGATTCTCTCCTCCTATTTGTATTGCTATTGGCACTATGACAGCTTGTTTTGGTGGGGTGATACGCGATATTTTAGCCAACGACATTCCGGTTATTTTTCACAAAGAAATTTATGCCACCGCTTGTATTTTAGGCGGAGTGGTTTACTTTATTTTGCGTGCCACTTCTCTACCCAATTCACTTGTTTTTATAATTACCGGGGTAGTGGTTTTTAGCGTTCGGTCTTTAGCGGTATATTTTGATTTTCAGCTTCCTTCTGTATATCCAAGGGAAAGAGAATAAGTTTACTCATCTTTTTCATATTCTATAGCAATGTTGTCTTAAATAATTTGGGGGACTTCTAGACTGCGCTCGAAGTGACAAAAGGTACTTACGCTTGTCTTACTTCAACAGGTCTTCCATAGGTAAAAATCTACGTGACACAAAAGAACTCAAAAAGCTATTTTTTAAAGGTTGTAACAAGTCTTGATTAGTATGACACTCCTCAAATTTTAATAGCAATCACCGGGGTTTCAATTCAAACTGTTATAATTTATCTAACGGACTTTGCACTGTAGCTATATTGTGATCGGTTACATGGGTATACAACAAGGTGGTTTTAATATTATTGTGTCCTAATAGTTTTTGAATTAAGCTGATATCGGTTCCCATTTCTAACAAATGGGTTGCATACGAATGGCGAAGCCCATGTACCCCAATATTTTTACGTATTCCAGCCTTTTTCATGGCATTTTTAAAAACCATTTGCACACTTCTTATGGCGTACTTCCCTCCTTTTTGTCCTTCAAAAAGATAGTCTTTGGGTCGGTACACTTTATAGTATTTACGCAGTGCATGTAAAATAGAGGTTGGCAAATTTACATAACGATCTTTTTTGCCTTTTCCACGATGAATAAGTACTTTCATTCTATCTGAATCTATATTGCCAATCTTAAGATTTACTATTTCGCTCACTCGCAACCCCATACCATAACACAGTTGTAAGATAAGCTTGTGCTTTAGGTTGGTGGTTACCTGAAACAACCTTTTTACTTCTTGTTGACTCAAGGATTTAGGAAGCAACAAAGGCTTTTTGGGGCGCGGAATGTCAAAAAACATTTTTTCTCGATGAAGAACCTGTTCAAAATAAAATTTTACAGCATTCATTCTACTATGAATTTGGTTTTCTGACAATTTGAGATCCTGAGCGCAATACAAAAAATAACTTTGTAAACGTTGCGGCGAAAGTTCGGCTACCGAAAAATCTTTTATGACATAAAGTAACTGAGCAAACTCATTAGAATAGGTTCTGAGTGTATTAGGCGAATATCCTTTTAAAACCAGTTTTTCTCTGTAATGTTTAAACTCCGGCAAATTAATAGGGGCTATCTTTTGTTGTCTTTCTTTGCTAACAGTTTTTGGGGTTAGTTGACAAAATGCTCTATTTCTTTTATTGTCATATAAATACCAGGTTTGTCGTTTAGCCGCCCAATGTGTATTGGGATGCTTTTTTACAATTTTTTGAAATGACGGATCTTTAGGGAAAAAGAGCCAGATTACTTTTTTATGTTGATAGACTCCTAACTCAAATTGAAAATTGATTTTATTAAAGTTATCTCTAACACTTAGCATCTTTAGTTCGTTTTTAGGATATCTTTACTGCTTCGCATTTTGTATATCTACAAAGGTATAAATAATAACCTAAAGATTTCCAGAGGTTTAAAAAATTTGTAGGGAATGGAAAAATTTCGCATATTTGGGAGTTAGGTGCAACCCAAAAACAAAACCCGATGCCAAAAGAATAAAAGTAAATGAAAACAGAAAACCACTCTATTAATGATGTACTTGCAAAAAATGCGACATCTTTTTTTATTCCACCCTTTCAAAGAGCTTACGCTTGGGGACGCCCCGAAATCGAAAGATATTTTAGTGATATTTCAAGAATCATAGATTCTGAATTAGACCCAAAGCAACACGATAAATTAGAACACTTTTTTGGCACCGTTGTGATTAAAGAAGAAAAGGCAGGTTTTGCAAATAGGTCAGTGGTTGTTGACGGACAACAAAGACTTACAACAACATTAATATTTCTAATCGCTTTACGAGATTCAGAAACCGACCCAATTAAGCAAGACCATATTACTCAAAATTTCTTAATCAACAATACTTCTACCTTTCAAGATAAAATAAAATTAAAACAAGTAACTAAGGATTGGGAAGCATATCGCTCATTGGTAAATAAAACACCGTCCAATCCCGGAGTAATTGCAAATGCTTATGACCTTTTAAAAAAGCTAATCAATGAAAAGAAAAGGTTAAACTCGGAAATTGAGTTTGAACATTATATTACCGCAATACAACGAATTAATGTAGCCGTCATATTCCTTGACGAAAGACCTTTTAAAGGTGAAGACCCTCAAATAATATTTGAAACGCTTAATTCTCTTGGAAAACCATTAACCTTATCCGACCTTGTTCGAAATTTTGTCCTTCTCAATATGGAGAGTAAAAGGCAATCGGATATTTATGAGAAAATTTGGCATCCCAAAATTGAAAATGTTCTCAACGAAAATACGTCAAAATTTTTTCGTGATTATTTGCAATATAAAACCAACAGTTCATTAAAAGTCGTAAGCGATAATAACACTAAGGAGCTATACCAACAGTTTAAAGATTTTGTTGAAAAAGAATTTACCGAGCATAATGACTTTATCAATGACATTGTTCGATTCGTGAAATGTTACAAATGGATAATTACCGAAGTGGTAAATGACACCATTTCCGCTAATAATTCTAATGACAAAGAAATAAAAGAGCTACTACGGAACATATTTCACGATATTAAAGCAGAAGCATTCAAACCTTTTGTTTTAGGCTTGTTGGAATATCACCAGTACACGATTGAAAATGTTCGCCTTAGTGATGAGATTTTGATTTCAACATTGAAAACGATTAGAACCTATTTGATTAGGCGAAGGATATTAGGACTAACCCAAGGAGAAAATAAGAACATAGTCACTCTTAGCAAGAAAATTGAAGCCATAGCGAAAGCAAATGTTTCAATGCTTGAATTGTTAACTAATATGTTTTATAGGTTAAGGTTGCCCAACGACAATGAGATGAAACGGGAATTATCAACAATGAACTTCTACGATGGTCTTAAAAAATATTCAAAGTTTATTCTCGGCAAAATTGAAGAACACAATACCAAGGTAGCAGTTGATTTTCGTAATCCCAAAATCACGATTGAACATATAATGCCACAGAAATTAGAAGAGAGTTGGAAAGTGGAACTTGGCGGAAATTATGAAGAAATCCACAAAAACTACTTACACAACATTGGGAATCTAATCCTTACCGAATTCAATAGTGAAATTGGGAACAAATCATTTGAAGAAAAAAAGCGAAA
>CAZOGC010000018.1:0-40956 GCA_964579505.1 uncultured Flavobacteriaceae bacterium
TAAAGCTCAAAAAAATAACCGCCTCAAAATATGCTTTTGAGACGGCTACTTTTTATGCAATTTGTATTCTATATAAGCAAGGTAAAAGGGGACTAGAAAGCTATTTCTATAGTTCCGGTTACTCCAAATTTTTGTGCGTTGGGATTGTTAAAATAATCCCCTCTAAAGTGAAAGTCGATGCGAAAGAATTTAAAAATATTACCTACTCCTACATTCCAAGCCCAGTATACGTGTTTGTTTGGTGCTAATAAGATGGGGTGAGAGGTGGAGGCGTTTAATGCTTGGTTCTCATCAGAAATACTACCAATTATACCTTGGATGCCCACAATTTCACGAAGATTCCAATTGCGAATAATTGGGATTCTAGAAAAAATTCGCCCACCAAAATTATGTTCTAGGTGTAAACTGGCGTAGGTATCGGTTACAAATTCATAGTAATTCAACAGCGGGAATGAACGATGAATGGTTAAAAGGGTTTCGTTTCCCGGCACAATGCTTAATAATCCGAGGGGAATGGCTCCAAAAGTTTTTCCGAGTTCTAGGGTAGCGGTTAAATAGCCGAACCCGCCAATTTGTATAGGTTGCCGGTAGAAAAAAGAAAGTCGATCAAAATCGAAATCGCGATTGGTAAACCCATCAAAACCGTGTGTATAGGTTAAAAACATTTGAGCGTACCGCATTTTGTTAACGATGATACGATCTACGCCATAAGTACTCACCTCTCGCCCAGGAGTATAGGCTACTGTAAGTGCCATTTCGGCTTGTTTAATCTCAGAAGCGGTTTTTGTATGGGCTTTATCGAGATAGTAGTCTAAATTAAAGCCTTTAGAGGCAGCTTTTAGAGTGCGATACGAGCCTTGAAGTTTTATTCTAAAATTCTCAAAAGGAGATATTTCTAGACCGATGCGAGAAATATTAATTTCGCTTAAGGTGTTGTTAGAACCTACTGAAAAGAAAGAGTTAGAAGCCAAACTTCTTCCCAAAATATCGTCTGAGCGGGTTAGATTTATACCTAATTGCTGAATGTCTCTACGAGTACCCATGGTTAGCTTGAGGCGCGATCGAGGGTCTATGAGCCATTTAAATTCTAATCCGTATTTAAATTTCTGGTCTTTAAAACCGTATGCACCGTAGCCTTGAATACGCCACATATCGTTTGGTGTAAAATAAGTGCGGCCTCCCAGTCGTAGCCGAAATCCTTCTACATTGTTGTAGCCCATAGTAGCAGGAATGGGGCCAAAATCAAATCCGTGATAATTGATGTATCCTGAAGCCAAGATGCTACCAATATTGTACATTCGTTTAAAGGCATGGGTGTTCTTTAAAGTGTCTAGCATTTCATAGACCCCTTTTTCGTTTTTAGAAAGCCGTTCTATGCGGTGTTCTTTCCAAAAAGAAGCATTGCGGTTAAACGTTTTTTTGTTGAGTAGTGCGCGTTTGTGTTTATAAAATTTTGCGGGCTTTTTAATGTTAAATCGGTAGTTGTCGTATAGGGTAGTTCGCTTTCCGTATAAACCATAAACATCCTCTTTTTTGTGTAAAGCAAAGTTGGTCATAAAATGATCACGACTAATAACAAAGGTCGAATCGTTTAAAACGTCATACTCCTGTTCTATATATACATCGTTTACCCAGTTTATATTAGCATTTTTAGACATAGTGAGCTCAATTTTTTTAATTGCCCACGTGGTGTCGTTTACCCAAAAATCGCCTTTAAAAGTTAGTTCGTTTTTTCTACGTGGATAATACACAATACGATAGCACCATTTATCTTTGATAAAAGCGCTGTCTGCTAGTACATAATTATATACGTTTATTCCGGTTTTAGAGAGGGGGCTGACAAAGCTCTTGTCGTATATTTTTAGATAATTATCGTAAATATTGTAGTTAGTATACAGCTCGTTAATAAAATCAGTAATGGCATGGTTGTTTGTAAATCCCGGTGGATTTTTATGCCCTAAAAGCACACCTTTCTTTTTCTTTAAGACATTGTCTCCATATATTTTTGAGGCGGTTTCAGTTAGAAAGAAAGGGAGATAGGCTTTGCCGGTAATTCTACTTGTATCTGCATTGTTAAAGATAAAGCGCATCCCTTTAAACAGTTTGCTATGAATCATAGAACTATCTACGTTGTTAATATCAAATTCAATTTTTTCGTATTTGTTGTATTGATACTGGTTATATAGATTCACTCCGTTTCTGCGTTCATGGTTCCATATTTTACGCAGTATGTCAATAGCCGGATTATTTTTTTTAGGGGTTTTCCCGCTGTAAACCTTTACAGTAGCCAATTCTTGTGCACTATTTGTTAATACAATGTGCATGTGTAGAGAGGTAGCACTTTTTAGAGCTATTTTTTTGGTTTTAAATCCGATGAAAGAAACTTGGATGGAGTCATAAGATTTTTTAGATGTTAAATAAAATTTTCCATTTTCGTCTGTAATCGTACTTTCATAAGAATGTAAGAAAAGTACAGTAGCAAAAGAAACAGGTTGATTGTTTTCATCTACAACATGGCCACCTATTTTTGTTTGTGCCCAACTACTGAGAGTTGAAAAAATAATGAGAAGAATCGTAAAAACTAGTTTCATAGAACTCAAAAACGGATCAGGCGTAAGATTATTACTTGGGGAAGACGAAAATTAGAGTGCTCCCATATTCTATTCAAAGGTATTAAAATTGCCTTTATAAAGACCGGAAAAAGAAGATGAATTACCTCATTGTATAGCGGTTTTTTACAGCGTACATACTAAATAACTGAAAAATAATACCTTGAAAAACAAGGCTTCAGAAAAACGAAAAGCGGTGTAAAAAAGGTTCTTAAAACCTGTTTGATTTTGAGAATGCTGAGTGTTATAGATTAGTTTCCGGATAAAGCAAAGAGTGTAGCGCCTAACCCAAAAACAACCATAATAAGAAATGAGAGGATGATACCAATTACAAAAATGAGTAGCATGCCTTTAGCCCAGCTTTTTCTATGAATGTTACCGTCGCTTCCAAAAGCCCAAACAAGTAATAAAATGAGTCCAATAAGAGGAAGGCTGGCAAGAAATATATTTAGAGCCCATTGTTTGTATGATAAGGGTTGCTGATTGGCGGGAAGTTGGGTAGAAGTAGTTTCCATAAGGTGTTTTTTTAAGAAGGAGTAAACAAACATACTAAAAATAATCTTAACAATAACGCTTATGTATAGATGGCTCTATCGGAACAGTGGTAAAACTATATTCAAAGTATTTTTTAAGTATTAAAACGAATATTTGGTGACAAATAAATACTAAATACGCAGCAGGTATAACAGTTATCTAAAAAGATAGTGTGGATAGGAGGGTTAATAGATACTTAATTTAAGTGTGTAAATGGTTCATTTTGTGTGCGTTTTTATATATTTGTTAGATATAAAAAAACCTACCGTATGAAAACTGCAAGTATTTCGCTTCTAAGCCTTCTCTTTTTGTTGATGGTTTCTTGTAACTCGTCAAATAAGAATGGGAAAACAATTGGCAACCTACAACTTTCTGAAACGACCCCACATCCCGGAGATGTAGTTGATTTAAACTATACCCCTTTACATGCTAAGGAAGCTGAGGATGATTTAACTGCTTATTATTACACCTTGGTAAATGATAAAGCGTATGTGAAAGAAGTTGATTTGGAAAAGAATGACAAGGGAGTCTTAAAAGGAAAGATAACCATTCCGGATTCAGCAACAGCTATTGCCTTTAATTTTGAAGAAGGAGACAAATTTTTAACCAATGATGGGTTGGGTTATGTACAACCCTTATATACGCAAGAAGGTAAAATTTTGCCGGAAAGTTTTGCCAGCATATCATATTTCTTAAATCGAGTTCAGATAGACTTGGGAGTAGACCACAATCCTGATGCCACTTTAACTTGGTTGAAAGGTTATTTGAAGTCTAACCCAGAAATTAAGAACGAAGATTTAGGGCAATTTGCCGGGTTGTTATATGCTAAAGATTCTGCCGTTGGAAAAGCTTATATTGATGGTAGATTGGCAATGTATGCTAAGAAAAAAGAGCTTTCTCAAAAAGACTATGAAGGAATGACTTCCTTGTATAGAATACTAAGAGATAAAAAGAAAGCTGACTCGATTTCAAAAATAGTAACTCAAAAATTTCCTAAAAGCCAAGCCGCACAAGTGGCCGTTGTGATGAATTTCCGAAAGGCTAAAACGCCAGAAGATAAAAAAGCTATTTATAAAAAATATGTAGCAACAGTCGGAAATGATGGAATTTATAAAGCATATATGCTAGGAACGTTGGCTCGTCAGGCACTGGGTAATAATGATATAGATACGTATAAAAAATATGTAGAACAGTATACCGATAACCGGCTAAAAGCACTTAGTTACAGTGATTTGGCTACCCACTATGAAAAAGCTAACAAGTTAGATGAAGCGGCCAAAACGGCTAAAAAAGCGCTGGCTATCATGAATCTTGATAAGGACAAAAGCTCTATCAGCTATTACACCAAAGAACAATATGGAGATTTGTTAGAACGGTACGCAAGAGGACTGCATAACACGTACGCCGGTATTTTGTTTAAACAAGGAAAAATTAAAAAAGCTATTGAAGAACAAGAAGAGGCAGTAAATGATGGCGACAATCAACAGTATAATGAAAAATACATTGCGTATTTGTTAGCCGACAAACAATATGAAGAGGCAGAAGAAGAGGCGGCTGATTTTATAAAAGACGGAAAAGCAACCGCCAAGGTAAAAGAGGGTTATAAAACAGCTTACGTAAAGCATCACGGTAATAAAGACGGATTAGATGCGTCTTTAGCCGGTTTAGAAAAACAAGCGCATCAAAAATTAGTGGCGACGGTTAAAAAAGAAATGTTTACTAAAAAAGCGCCTAATCTTGCATTAGTAGACAATGAAGGAAATAAAATAACGTTAGCCGATTTGAAAGGAAAAACAGTGGTGCTTGATTTTTGGGCTACTTGGTGTGGGCCTTGTAGAGCTTCTTTTCCAGGTATGAAAAAAGCGGTACAATTTTATAAAGATAGTACTAACGTGCAGTTTTATTTTGTAAATACCTTTCAACGAGAACCTACAGAAGAGCGTCACAAAAAGGTAAACGATTTTATAAAGAAGAACAACTATCCATTTGAAGTACTTTACGACCAAAGCAAAGACAATAAGTTTTTAACGGCTGCAGCTTTTGGTATTACCGGAATACCTACCAAAATTATTATTGATAAAAATGGAAATTGGCGTTTTACCAAAGTGGGTTGGTATGGTAGTACACCTCATCTGGTAAAAGAAGTAAAAGCTATGATAAGTTTGCTTAATTGATGAGATAAAACGGTTATAGAGAAAGTGTAAAAAGCCGTTTATCTATTTTTGAAAAAATCAAATGGAATAAAACCCCGGATGCAAAGAAAATGAATTAAATTTGCATCCGGTTAATATTTAGCCTTTTGATACGTATTCAGAAATAAACAAAAAAATTATGAGAATTCTTAAAAATCTTTTCTTATTTGTTCCGGTATTTTTCTTTGTGAGTTGCCAAGGTCCTTATGACAAGCCGCCTAAAAAGCCGGTAAAAGTGGTAGCTAATAATTATGCACATAAACAAGCTGAGCTGCCGGCAGAAGCTGCGGCGAGTGGAGCGGCTGATAAACCGGCAGAAAAACCTATTGAGGAAACAGATACAAAAGATAACAAAGGTATTGGGCCGGTAAAAAGCGTAACTTTAGGGAAAACGATTGATAAAAAAATGGCTGCGGCTGGTAAGAAAACCTTTAATACACTGTGTATTGCTTGTCATCATTTAGACAACCGTCTTATAGGGCCGGAATTAGGAGATGTAATGAAATATCGTTCACCAGAATGGGTGATGAATATGATTTTAAACCCTATGGAAATGATTCAAAAAGACCCGGTAGGGAAAAAACTATTGGCTAAATATAAAGCCCCTATGGCAGATTTAGGTCTTTCAAAAGAGCAGGCACGTCAATTGGTAGAATATCTTAGAACGACTGCTAAGTAAGAAAACCAAGACCATATTTATTATGAAAAGAGTTCTGCAAAGCAGAACTCTTTTTTATATGACTTATTTTCTGGGGTGAAACTTTTCCATTACCGCCCGAAGATGAGACCGGTCGGTATGTACATAAATTTCTGTAGTAGTAATACTTTCGTGCCCCAACATTTGCTGTATAGCTCGTAAATCAGCGCCATTTTCTAATAAGTGGGTAGCAAAAGAATGCCGAAAAGTATGCGGACTTATTTTTTTGTGAATTTCGGCTTTTTGAGCAAGTTGTTTGATGATGGTAAAAATCATGGCGCGAGTAAGTTGTTTTCCACGCCTGTTAAGAAATAAAATATCCTCAAATCCTTTTGCGATTTTTTGATGATTGCGAATTTCGGCTTTATAAATTTGAATGTATTTTTGCGTATACTCACTAATAGGCACAAACCGCTGTTTATTACCCTTTCCGGTTACTTTTACAAACCCCTCTTCAAAAAACAAATCAGAACATTTAAGACTGATTAATTCAGATACGCGCAAACCGCACCCGTAAAGTGTTTCTAGCATGCTTCGGTTGCGTTCACCTTGTGGTGTACTTAAATCTATAGCTGCAATAAGTTTGTCTATTTCTTGTACAGAAAGCGTGTCGGGTAGCTTTCTACCAATTTTAGGGGATTCAATAAGATCCATTGGATTGGTTTGTCTGTAGTCTTCAAAAATTAAATAAGAAAAAAAACTGCGTAAACCTGATATTATGCGCGCCTGAGACCGTGGGCTGAGTTCTTTAGAAAGTTGATACACAAACTGACGCACATCATTTGTGGTAATAGATAGTGGCGAAATAGTTGTGTTATAAGTTTTAATATAAGCAATGAGTTTTTGAATATCAAGACTGTAATTGGTAATAGAGTTAGCCGTTAATCCGCGTTCAATACGCAAATAATCTTGATAGTCTTTTAGTGCATCTTCCCATTTCATAAACTAAATGTATAAAAACTTCCTGGAGTTTAGGTAAAAAAATACCTAATGAGTGGTTTACTATAGATATTTAAGTTGTAAGATATTCTATAAGAGCAGTTGAGGTGTTAAAAAATATTTTTGTAGGCTTATAGAAAGAAAAACATTCACTTAAATGATTATCTTTGCACAAAATTAATAAAGAAACTTATTTAACTATGAGTCTGTATAACAAAGCCTACAAAGTTTTTAGTCATAATTATTTGGGATATGCTATGATTGGCATTCTAATATCTAGTTGTTGTGGTGCCGGAGCGGCTATGCTAACCTTACACCAAGGACACGGATTTATACAAATGTTTCAAATTGCATTATTAGTGGCATTTTGTATGGGCTTTAATGCTACTATCTTATCAAATAGAAAACCCAAAGTGGTTTTTAACTGGGGACTAATGAGCATATTTGTAGGTATAATTATCCTTCTTATTCACTTGTTGTAGTTATGGATACTTCAGAACAAGTAAAAAGAGAGATTAAAGGTAGAGAAGAAGTTTCTTTGCTTGTTCGTACATTTTATAATAAACGCATTCGTAAAGATGAGGTGTTGGGGCCTATCTTTAATGAAGTGATTACCGATTGGGAAGAACACCTGGAAAAACTAACTGATTTCTGGGAGAGTAATCTCTTTTATAAACGAAAGTATTTTGGAAATCCCATGCTGGCACATGTCTCTGTTGATCAAAAAATTGATTATAAAGTAGAAATGCGTCATTTTGGTATTTGGCTTACCCTGTGGCGTGAGACTCTTGATGAACTTTTTGAAGGAGAGATTGCAGAACGAGCTATGGCAAGAGCTCGTATGATGTCTACTAATCTTTTTATGGCTGTTTATAAAAGTAGACCCCAACAAACGAGAGAAAGGACATAACTCATTTAAAAGTATAATTATAATATAATAGGGGCGCTGTTTAGCGCCCTTTTTTTATGTTTTTTTTTAACTAGAACTTATGTGTCTCTAAAATTATTTGTCGGAGATAAATCGGCACTGCGCTCTATTTTTCTGATAATGTGAATAATAAAAAGGTAGAAAATAAAATTTTATATTTAAGATATATTTGTCCATAATATAAACATGCCCTACCTTTGCGTAAAAGAAAAGACATAATATGTTTTCAAAGAGCTGTGAATATGGAATTAGAGCAATACTGTTTATTGCGTTAAAATCTATGCACCACCAACGTACACGTTTAAAAGAAATTGCCGAAGAAATTAATGCTCCGGAAGCTTTTACAGCCAAGATATTACAAAAATTGGTAAAAGAGAATATCTTACATTCTACAACAGGTCCTAAAGGGGGTTTTTATATACAGCCTGAAGAAATGGAATATATAAAACTAATACAAGTGGTGCGCGCTATAGATGGCGACCGGCTGCTTAATGGCTGTGGGTTGGGGTTACCAAAATGTGATGCTAATCATCCATGTCCCTTTCATCATAAATTTAAAAAAATTAAGGCAGATTTGATAGAAATGTTATCTACAATGAACATTGATAGAATGGCTTTAGATGTAGATAAAGAACTTGCTTTCCTAAAATATTAAACAAAACAAGTCTAGATAATTTAAAGATGAGGTATCTAAAATCAAAACAAAGTTTAGTTGTATTTCTGCTGATGGCATTCAGCGGGTTTTCAGGCTTTGCCGCCAACGAGTCGGCGGCAGAAGCATGGAGTCATGGAGTAGGAGTAATCGGAACCATTGTGTTAATTCTAATGGTTTTGGCTATTTCCATAATTATTGCACTGGCTCGATTTAATAAATTTTTAAACGGATTTAAACGAAAAAAGCTAGATAAAAAAAAGCTTCAGTTTGATGAAGATATTTTGTCTTTAGAAGGTGGGGAGATAGATCGTATTCTAACACAGCGCAAAGAAGCGTTAAAATATAAGTTGTCTGGAGACGAACTGGGGAGCGAACACGCAGCAGAAGACAAAAGAGGTGTTATTTATAACATCTCTCATAATCCGGAACCTGCATTTGTAGCCAAAAAACAAAGGCGCTCTAAGTTCTTCTTGCAAACAGATCCCGAACTTAAAAAGATTGTGTATTACTATATAGGAGCCGCTGCTTTCTGGTTGCTTTTTGGTACGATGGTGGGTGAATTTGCTGCCATGAAATTTGTCTGGCCGGACTTAGATCACCTGTCTTGGTTTTCTTTTAGTAGGTTGAGGCCGGTACATACCAATACCGTTTTCTGGGGTTGGGGGTCTTTTGCTATGATAGGGTTGGGTTATTTTGTAATTGCTCGAACTTCAAACACTAGAATACATAGCTATAAACTAGCGTGGACGAGTTTTATCCTTTTTAACTTGAATGTTATTATAGGAAATCTTTGTCTGATGGGAGGCATTAATAATGGTGGTGCTGAATATCGTGAGTATATCTGGCCGGTATTTGTTTTTGGGTTTATCTTTCCATTGGTGCTAACATTTATTAATTACTACAAGACAGTAGCTAATAGAAAGGTGAGAGAAATTTATATTTCTAACTGGTTTATTTTCGGATCCGTTATTTGGACGGCTGTAGTAGCAATTACCGGTTATCTTCCCTTTCACGGTTTAGGCGAAACAGCTATTGAAGGGTATTATATGCACATGGGTGTCGGGATGTGGTTTATGACCTTCTGTTTAGGGTTGATTTATTACTACTTGCCAACCTCGCTTAATAAACCTATTTATTCGTATGCATTGGGAGTTATTGCTTTGTGGACACAAATGTTGTTCTATACAATGATTGGCACACACCACTTCATTTTTAGCCCCTTGCCTTGGTGGTTGCAATCGGTAGCTATTGTGTATAGTATTGGGATGGTTATTCCGGTAACCGCAGGTACCGTAAATTATTTAATGACGATGCGTGGTAAGTGGAGTCATTTGGCTAAAAGCTATGTAATGCCTTTCTTCTTGGTAGGGGTTATCTTTTACTGGGTGGGCTCTATGCAAGGTAGTTTACAGGCCACACGCTACACAAATTATATCTGGCACTTTACAGATTTTAACGTAGCACACTCGCATATGACCATGTATGGTATTATTTCTTTTATCTTGTGGGCGTGTATCTATTACATTTTACCTAGACTTACAGGTAAAGAACCTAGGCAATTCTTGGTAGGAGGCCATTTTTGGTTAGCTTTTATTGGTCTCTTTGTGTACTCTATTCCGCTTATGATTGGCGGTACCTTAAAAGGGTTAAGTTGGCTAGAAGGAAATCCCTTTATACAATCGGTAATTTTAATGAAACCTTACTGGGTTTGGAGAGCCGTGGGTGGATCTATGATGTTAATTTCTCACTTTGTCTTTGCCTATAACATTTATTATATGTTGAAAGGTTATAAAGCGCGTGAAGCCAAGCTGAGAAAAGTAGAAGTAAATGAAATAGAAGAAGGAACGTTAAAAACTAAAACAATTTAAGCAATGATTGATTTTAATACAAATCATAAAGCCTTAGTCTGGACCCTGTTTCTTGTTTTTCTAGGGCTTACGTGTATCGTGGCGTACTATCCGGCCACCATGATGGAAAGTTATCAGCCGCTGCCAAATCAACCTAAAATGACAGCGTTGCAACGACAAGGCTTAAAAGTATATATTGCTGAAGGTTGTGTGGCTTGTCATACCCAGCAAGTACGTAATATTGAGATGGATGAAATGTGGGGAAAACGCCCCGCAATAGCACAAGATTATTATTATAGCAAACAACGATTGAGTTTTTGGCAACAAAGCCCTTCTTTATTAGGAAGTGAGCGCACCGGACCAGACTTAACCGATGTGGGCAACCGTCAGCCATCTGCTTCTTGGCAATATTTGCATCTTTTTGAACCTAGAGCGGTAGTTAAGGCCTCAGTAATGCCGGCCTATCGTTGGTTATTTAAACAAATAGACAGCGCCTTTGTGCGAGAATCTGACGTGGTGGTAAAAGGGGTGCCTAAAAAATATTTAGAAGCTCCGGGAAAAGTAGTAATTGCTACAGACAAAGCGCAAGCTTTAGTGGCGTATTTACTTTCGTTAAAACAGCCAGCACTGCCTAAAGATATGAAAGCGCCTAAATTTATTCCATTGCAACCGAAAGAAGTAGCTACTACAGGAGGATCGGCTAAAAAAGCAGGACCTGATGGTAAAAAGTTGTTTGAAGGCACTTGTGCTGCCTGTCATCAAACCACTGGTAAAGGAGTGCCCGGAGCGTTCCCTCCATTAGCAGGTAGCGGCATTGTAAATAACCCCGATGCAACAACTCATATTAAAATTGTTTTAGAGGGATATGATAACTTACCGGACTATGGACCTATGCCACCATTTGGCGGGCAATTTACAGATGCGGAAGTGGCGGCTATTGTTAATTATGAACGTACCAGTTGGGGAAATAATGGGAAGACCATTACGGCAGATCAGGTGAAGAAAGTGCGCGCCTCACTTAAAAAATAAAAGAGCGCTAAAATTAAGGTTATTGCATTATGAAAAAAGTTGTATTTTTAATAGTTGTATTTTTTATAGGCAAAGGAACCCTCTTTGCTCATCAAATGCAAATGGAAGGCCATCACCATGAGTTTACTCTTACAAGACAAGGGGCTTATGTGGCTAATGCGCTTGTATGGATATCGATTGGGGTAGTTATAGTAACCCTGTTTTTAACACTGAAATACATGTTTTTCCCCGGAGAAAAAGACCCAAAACACATAAAAAATATTGTCAAAGATGAGTACTTCGAATAAAATAATAGACCTTGAGGATAATAGGGTAGTCAAAGTCTTCTTAGACGACGAAGAGAAACCCTTTGGTGAATTTGAACCTCCGGTAGAAATTATGTTAGATACTACTAAGATTCCGGATGGAGAACATACCTTAAAGATTATTGCTAAATCTTCCGGAAATAGAGAGGGCATAAAAATTATTCCGTTTACCGTTAAAAATGGCCCTGAGATTACGGTTATGGGGTTAAAACCTAATCAAACCGTAGATCGCGAAACCGCTATAACCATTAACGCTTACGGAAGCGAAAACGAGGATCAATTTGTTATGCGCGGTTCTGAAGACCCAAAGCCTATACCGGCTTGGTTTTGGGCATTACTAATTTTGGTAATTGCCTTTGCGGCCTTCTATCTCGTTATGTATTGGACCCCCGAATTTTATAAATCACCTTTTTAGGGTTGATATTTTCAATCTAAGGCTGTATAAATAATTAAATAAGACTATCTTGTAAAATAACTTAATAACCTTTTAAAATATAACTATATGGATGATGTCATTAAGGCTATCATAGAAAAGTATAACAAGCTGGGGCAAAATCCGGAGACCCATTTAAAGGGGCTCTTGCAGGCTAAATTGGTAAATTATTGGGATTATACGCAGGTAGAAACCTTGTTATCTCTTCAACATCCGCGTACTAATTTTAAAGATGAAGAGATTTTTATAATGTACCATCAGGTCATTGAATTGTTACAAAAAATGCTATTGCACGAAATTAAACAATTGCAGGCGGCCGATGAGGTTGATGAAATTGTGTGGATTGATAAATTGGGACGTGTAGATCGGTATGTAGAAATGCTCATAAAATCTTTTGATATTATGCGCTATGGAATGAATTATGACGATTACAATATCTTTCGCGATACATTAACCCCTGCCAGCGGGTTTCAAAGTGTTCAGTTTCGGTATGTTGAATTGTACTGTACGCCGCTCAAAAACTTGGTAAATGAGGCTGGAAAAGCACGGCTTCCGGAAAATCCTACTTTAATGGATTATTTTGATAATATTTACTGGAAAGATGCAGGCTATAATCGTAAAACCGGTAAAAAGACACTCACCCTTCTTCAGTTTGAAGAAAAATATGAAGAAGAACTGATTAGATTGGCTCAAAAAATGGAGGGGCAAACACTACAAGAAAAATTTGCTACGCTTAAAAATCCTTCTGAAGAGCTTAAAAAAGAAATGTTACGCTTTGACAAAATGTATAATGTTGAGTGGCCGTTAGTACACTTAGAAACGGCGGCTCATTATTTAGATGCTAAAGGAGAAACCAAAGAAGCTACTGGCGGGTCTAAATGGAAAAACTACTTACATCCCGATCATCAACAACGCAAATTTTTTCCTGAACTGTGGTAAATTTCTACGTGATAAAATAATCTTTTTTGGCTCGTTTGCGTTTAGCCTGTGTTGTGCAGGTTTACTAGTTTTTGAGTGCTATTACCTCAACCCTGTTATATCTATAAAATTTGTTCGGCGTGTGCCTTTGTTTTTACCTTGGTAATGATTTGATCTATAATGCCTTCTTCATTAATTAAAAATGTGGTGCGGTATATACCTTCATACTCTCGCCCATACATTTTCTTTTTGCCCCATACTCCATAGGCATTAAGCACGGTTTTATCTTCATCGGCCAAGAGTGGGAAAGGCAAATTGTTTTTTGTTTTAAAGTTTTGTTGTCGTCTAGGCGAATCGGCACTCACTCCTAGTAATTGGTATCCTTTTTCTTGTAATGCTTTGTAATTGTCACGCAAATTACAAACTTCGGCAGTGCAACCCGGAGTACTGGCTTTGGGATAAAAAAATAAGACGAGTTTTTGCCCTCTATAATCGCTTAATTGGTGCATTTTTTCATCTTGATCTATTCCCGAAAAATTTGGAGCCTTGTCACCGGCTTGTAATGTAGTCATAATGGTTATTTTTGTTAAAAATACAAAAAATGAAGAAGGCCGAAAAAGTTATTTTCCTTATAAATAAGTTACAGGAAATTTACCCTAAAGTGAGTGTTCCGTTAGATCATTCAGATCCTTATACGTTACTGATTGCAGTGCTTCTCTCGGCACAAAGCACAGACAAACGCGTAAATCAAATAACCCCTTTGTTGTTTGATAGGGCACAAACTCCGTTTGATATGGTAAAACTTTCTGTTGAAGAAATACGCGCTATAATTAGACCGGTGGGTCTCTCGCCTATGAAGTCTAAGGGAATATACGGGCTCTCAAAAATACTAATTGAGAAGTATAATGGAGAAGTGCCTCAAACTTTTGAAGAATTAGAAGCTTTGCCGGCTGTGGGGCATAAAACAGCTAGTGTGGTATTAAATCAGGCATTTGGTATTCCTACTTTTCCGGTAGATACGCATATTCATCGGTTAATGTATCGCTGGGGGTTATCGTCCGGAAAGAATGTAAAGCAAACGGAAAAAGACGCCAAACGTTTGTTTCCTAAAGAAACCTGGGGCAAATTACATATTCAGATTATATTATATGGAAGAGAATATTCTCCTGCCCGTGGTTGGAAGCTAGAGAAAGATTGTATTACACAAAAAATTGGTAGAAAGAGCGTTTTAAAAGCTTACCAAAAAAAGCAGGCTATATAAAAAGATGCGGCTCGTCAAAGACGAGCCGCATACTTCATTAGTTGAGAAGTAGTTCACACTTCATTCCATAGTAAACATTAACACTTAGGGCCTTTGAATAATTCAAAAGAAACGTAATAGTCTCCTTGCGGGGACCTGAACTAAGTTTTTGATTTTTTTGTTTGTCGTTAGAGTAGATTTTCGTCATAAAAAATTTATTTTCATCGTATCTACATAACGACAAAAAAAAATATTTATTGTTTGGTCAAAATAATATCGTGTTCGTCAATAACTTTTCGCAAGTTTATCAAGGCATACCGCATACGGCCTAGAGCTGTGTTTATGCTCACGTTGGTTTGATACGATATTTCTTTAAAGCTCATGTCTTTATAGATGCGCATTTTAAGTACTTCTAATTGCTCTTCCGGTAATTCTTCAATGATGTTTCTAACATCTTTTTTTATTTGTTCATCCATTAGTTTGTGCTCAGCATGAGGGTGCTCATCTGCCAATACCGAAAAGATATCAAAATCGCCGCTACTTTCAAATTTAGGCATGCGGTTACTTTTTCTGAAATGATCGATAATTAGATTGTGTGCAATACGCATTACCCAAGGTAAAAACTTTCCTTCTTCGTTGTATTTTCCGCGTTTAAGTGTGCGGATTACCTTTATAAAAGTGTCTTGGAAAATGTCTTCGGCAATGGCCTTGTCGAATACTTTAGAATAAATAAAATTGTAAATGCGTTGCTGATGCCTGTTTATCAGCATAGAGAGCGCTTCTTCATCGCCTTTTACATAGGCGCTAACGAGATCCGCGTCCGGAATGGTTTTTTTGATTTTTTTCATGACAATTACATAAGATTGGTTATCTCAATTTAGATTTTTTAATATGTTTTCTAATCTAAAAAGAAGTAATTGTCAGGTATAAGCAGTCTTTTTTATAGAGAGTTTAGTGTGGTAAATATAGAAATATTTTTTTAACTGCCAAAAAAATGGAATAAAAGGAGTGTTGTATATGGGGCGTTACGGTCTGATAAACAGATTATTTATATGAAAAAGAGCCCCTTAGGTTATAAGTCTAAGGGGCGCTATATAAAATACTTTTTAGGTGTGTACCGCTTTAATGGCTTCTGTAATCTTTTGTTCTAATTCATCCATCAAATCGGGGTTGTCTTTTAGTAGGATTTTTACGGCATCGCGACCTTGCCCAAGTTTTGTGTCGTCATAACTAAACCAAGATCCGGCCTTTTTAATAATTTCATAATTTACTCCCAAGTCTATAATCTCGCCCACTTTAGAGATACCTTCACCATACATAATATCAAATTCAGCCATTTTAAAGGGGGGCGCTACCTTGTTTTTAACCACTTTTACACGGGTTTTGTTTCCTGTAATTTCACTATTACTATTTTTTATTTTGGTAGACCGACGAATATCTAAACGTACAGATGAATAAAATTTTAAGGCATTACCTCCGGTAGTGGTTTCCGGATTGCCAAACATTACGCCAATTTTTTCACGTAATTGATTAATGAAGATAACCGTGCATTTAGTTTTGCTGATAGTACTTGTTAATTTACGTAGGGCTTGCGACATTAACCGGGCGTGTAAACCCATTTTAGAGTCTCCCATTTCTCCTTCTATTTCGCTTTTAGGAGTTAGGGCTGCTACAGAGTCAACTACAATAATGTCGATGGCGCCTGAACGAATAAGGTTATCGGCAATTTCTAGTGCTTGTTCTCCATTATCAGGTTGAGACATAATAAGAGAATCGAGGTTTACGCCTAATTTTTCAGCATAAAAACGATCAAAAGCGTGTTCAGCATCAATAAAAGCAGCAATTCCGCCTGCTTTTTGTGCTTCAGCAATAGCATGTAAAGTCAGGGTGGTTTTTCCGGAAGATTCGGGCCCATAAATTTCGACTACTCGTCCTCGTGGATATCCACCAACTCCTAAGGCAATATCTAGTCCTAAAGAACCTGATGGAATAACCTCTACATCCTGTACAGATTGGTCGCTCATCCGCATAACGGTTCCTTTTCCATAGGTCTTATCTAATTTATCTAGCGTGACTTGTAATGCTTTTAACTTAGCTGCTTTTTCTTTATCGGTTGCTTTCTCTGTATCTTTGCTCATCTACTTTTAGTTTCATTTTATGGAGTTGCTAAAATACCACTTCTTTTAATCTTCCGCAATTTGTGGCTAACCTTTTTGTAAGAGAATTAAAAGAAAACAAGGTGAGGCAAGGTATTATCGGGCTGCTTGTCTCAAATTTTCCGTAATTTTGAAAACAATTTATTGCTTATGAAAACTTCTAAAGAATTTGCGGTGATTGGCGGAGGAAGCTGGGCCACCGCCATCGTAAAAATATTGAGCGAATCTTTAGATCACGTGTATTGGTATATGCGAAATATGCAGGCTATAGCCCATATTCAACAAGAACACAACAACCCTAATTATCTCAGTGCTGTAACGTTTGATGTAAATCAACTTAGGCTTTCTAATAATTTAAACGAGGTGGTAGAAAAAGCAGATTGCCTTATTTTTGTGGTGCCTTCAGCTTTTTTGTATAGCGAACTCGAGAAGCTAAACACATCCTTAACTCATAAAATAATTTATAGTGCCATTAAGGGGATTGTACCCGAAAGTGGATTGATTGTAGGAGAGCATTTTCACGAACATCATCATGTATCGTATGAAAATATAGGGGTTATTTCAGGACCTTGTCACGCAGAAGAAGTGGCATTAGAGCGACTATCTTATTTAACCATTGCCAGTGCCGATATGGAGAAAGCACAGCTGTTGGCAGATGTTTTAGACAACCATTACATTCGGTGTAATGTAAGCAAAGATGTGGTAGGTACAGAATATGCTGCTATGCTTAAAAATATTTATGCCATTGCTGCCGGAATATACCATGCATTGGGGTATGGCGATAATTTTCAAAGTGTATTGATGAGTAACGCTATTCGTGAAATAGAACGCTTTTTGAAGAAAGTATATCCTGTGGAACGAAATATTAATGACTCAGCTTATTTGGGTGATTTGTTGGTTACCGGATATTCTTCTTTTAGCCGAAATCGTATGTTTGGTACTATGATTGGCAAAGGTTATACTGTGCAGAGTGCCCAACTTGAAATGAACATGGTGGCAGAAGGATATTATGCAACTAAAAGTGCTTATGAACTCAATAAAAATAAAGAAAAGAGTGTAGATACGCCTATTATAAAAGCAGTTTACGAAATTTTATATAACGGTCAGAATCCGAAAGAAACGATGTTTGCCCTTACCCGAAAACTATATTAGTCTTCCGTTTTTTTGATTGTACAAAAAATAAGAACTTGCGGCGCAATAATTTAAGTGAAAATTGTATTGAAAAAATCAGCGCTTTTAGGTAGTATCTTGGTAGCTTTTGGGGCAGCTAGTTACGGCATGCTTACTACTTTTGTTGAGTTGGCGGGAAAACAAGATTATAATTTTATAGAACTTACTTTTGCTGAGTATGTTGTGGGGGTTTTGGGGTTGTTTTTGCTCGGTCTTTTCCTCTCTAAAAAGAACAAAAAGAGCAAACACATAACAACAGAAAAGGTTACCGCTAAAAATATTCGCAATCTTTTCTTTGCGGGTATGTCTATGGGGTTTACTACTTTAGTGTATTACTATTCTGTAAAATTTATTTCTGTTTCTATAGCCATTGTGTTGTTAATGCAAAGTGTGTGGATTGGCGTTGTTTTAGATGCTGTTTATTATAAAACGAAACCCGGAAAACAAAAGATAATTGCTATTATTTTGGTGTTAATAGGTACGGTTTTAGCCGCCAACATGTTGTTTAGTACACTTAAACTGGATTGGCGCGGTATGGCGTTGGGGTTTTTGGCAGCCATTTCATACAGTATTACCATTTTTGCTACTAATAGAGTGGCGGTACATGCTTCTACAATTACGCGTAGCAAATGGATGGCCTTAGGTGCTTTAGTGTTGGTGTCTGTTTTTACAGTCCCCATTTTATGGCAAAACTTTCATTGGGAAGTATTGTATAAATGGGGAATAATTTTCGGCCTTTTTGGAGCGTTTCTTCCACCGCTGTTTCTCAATTATGGAATGCCTAAGGTTAACCTCGGGGTGGGAGCTATTGTCTCTTCTTTAGAGTTGCCGGTAGCGGTTTGCATGGCTTATTTTGTGCTGCACGAAACTGTTAGTGTTTATCAATGGGTGGGAATTGTTTTAATTCTGATAGCCATCATTACGATGAACCTTAAAAAAATAAAGAAAAAGCGCTTAAATTTATAAGGAAGCTCACGGTTTCGTTATCCCTTTTATAAATTAAATTCGGGTTATAGTTTAAAAACCTATTTTTGCATTATGGAACAAGAAACCAACAGACAAAAAAAGATAGGTACGCTGATTCAGCATGACTTAGCTGATGTTATTCAGAAAGAACTGCGCGAGGCTGGTCAGACGCATATTATAGTGAGTGTATCTAAGGTAAGAGTAACCTCTGACCTTTCTCTAGCTAAAGCCTATTTGAGCATCTTCCCAAAAGATAAAGCCAACGAAACGATGGAGGCGCTTCAACATCATCGTACACAATTAAAACATATAATAGCACAACGTACCAAACATCAACTGAGAAAAATGCCGGAGCTAGTGTTATATGTAGACGACAGCTTGGAGTATATTCACGGAATTGAAGAGGCCATAAAAGGAAATGAAGACCCTATTAAAAACCCCGATTTACTAGATAAACGCAAAAGATCATAGGTGAAATTTTCGTACTACATTGCCAAACGCTACCTGTTTACAAAGAGTAAGAACAACGCTATTAATGTAATTACGCTTATTGCAGCAATTGGTGTCTTTGCAGGTGCCCTAGCATTGTTTATTGTACTTTCGGGTTTTTCGGGTTTAAAGGCATTTAGTGTTCAGTTTACCAATGCTGTAGACCCGGATTTAACAATCCTTCCTACTACCGGAAAAATTATTCAATTAACCCCTCAAAAAGAACAACAACTTCAACATATTGCCGGCATACAGACGGTGTCAAAAGTAATAAAAGAACGTGTTTTACTGACGTATAATAACCGTAGCACACCGGCTTTTATTAAAGGAGTAGATACCAATTTTAACAAAGTAACAGAGACTAAAAAATCAGTAATTGCCGGACGCTGGTTTACACCCACTGAAGACAGGGTGGTTATCGGTACGGGCATTGCCCAAAAATTATCTATGGGTATTAGTGGGTATGGAGATGTGTTACAGTTGTTGGTGCCCAAACCCGGAAAGGGAATAATAACTAATTTTAATCAGGCTTTTAATGCTGTAAACACTATTGTGGTGGGTATTTATAGCATCAATGAAGATTTGAATGATAAATATGTTTTTGCACCATTTGGGTTGGCAAAACAGTTGTTGAGTCTGAAAAAAAATGAAGTTTCACTTATTGAAATTAAACTTAAACCCGGTGTAGAAGAAGAGGACGTAAAACCGCAGATTCAAAAGATTTTTGGGGCTAATGTGGCTGTCAAAAATCGCATTCAACTCAATGATGAATTGTACAAAATGCTGAATACTGAAAATTTAGCGGTTTACCTCATTTTTACCCTCGTACTCATTATTGCGTTGTTTAATGTAGGGGGCGCTATTGTGATGGCAATTTTAGATAAACGAGATAATATTAAAACACTTTTTAATTTAGGGGCAGAAGTTCGAAAAATTAAACGTATTTTCTTTTTGCAAGGCACGTTACTCACATTTATAGGTGGTGTTATTGGTATAGCTGTTGGTATAGTGGTAGTTAAACTACAACTGCATTACGGAATGGTTATGATAACCCAAACTTTACCTTACCCGGTTAAATTGAGTGTAGAAAATGTAGGAATCGTCTTTCTTACAATTATGATTTTAGGGATAACAGCATCTTATATCGGTTCAACCCGTGTGTCTAAGGTACTTCTAAAAACCAATTAATCGTCTAGTTTTAATACTGCCATAAAGGCTTCTTGAGGAATTTCAACATTTCCTACCTGACGCATTCGCTTTTTCCCTTTTTTCTGTTTCTCTAACAGTTTTCGTTTTCGAGAAATATCACCGCCATAACACTTAGCGGTTACATCTTTACGTACAGCTTTTACAGTTTCACGCGCAATTATTTTAGAGCCAATGGCTGCCTGAATAGGAATATCAAATTGTTGTCGTGGAATAAGTTTTCGTAGTTTCCCGCAAATCTTCTTCCCAATTTCATAAGCGTTGTCTTGGTGTAATAAGGCAGATAGTGCATCAACCATTCGACCATTAAGCAAGATATCTACTTTTACCAAATTAGAACGACGCATGCCTAAAGGAGCGTAATCAAAAGATGCATATCCTCGTGAAACGGTTTTTAATCGGTCATAAAAGTCAAATACGATTTCTGATAGCGGCAGGTTAAAAGTGAGTTCTACGCGTTGTGTAGTGAGGTAGGATTGATTTACAATTTCGCCTCTTTTTTCGATACAGAGTTCCATAACCGGACCAATAAAATCTGATTTGGTAATAATACTGGCTTCAATGTAGGGTTCTTCTACTCGGTCTATACCTGATGGATCCGGTAAATCGGAAGGGTTGTGCACGATAATTGGATCGCCGTCAGGAGATTTTCTAGTGTAAGCATGGTAAGACACGTTAGGTACGGTGGTAATTACCGTCATATTAAACTCACGTTCTAATCGTTCTTGCACAATTTCTAGATGAAGCATTCCTAGAAAGCCGCAACGAAATCCAAACCCTAAAGCGGCAGAGCTCTCAGGCGTAAAAACCAAAGAAGAGTCGTTTAACCGTAGTTTTTCCATGGCGCCACGCAATTCTTCGTAGTCTTCTGTATCTACCGGGTAAATACCGGCAAAGACCATAGGCTTTACATCTTCAAACCCTGAAATGGCCTGCGTAGTAGGGTTCTCAGCGTCCGTAATCGTATCACCTACCTTTACTTCACTGGCTTCTTTAATACCGGTAATAAGGTATCCCACATCGCCGGTTTCAACTTTTTTCTGCGGAACCTGTTTTAATTTTAAGGTGCCCACTTCATCAGCATAGTAATCTTTTCCGGTGTTTACAAACTTAATGTGTTGTCCTTTCTTGATGCTGCCATTATACACCCTGAAATAGGTTTCTACTCCGCGAAAAGAATTGTACACGGAGTCAAAAATTAAGGCACGTAAGGGGGCATCGGGGTCTCCTTTTGGAGCCGGAATGCGCTCAATAATAGCCGCTAAAATTTCTTCTACACCTACTCCTGTTTTGGCGCTGGCTTTGATGATTTCCTCTCTTTCACACCCTATTAAATCAACTAAATCGTCTGCGGCTTCTTCTACATTTGCACTCGGAAGGTCTATTTTATTGAGTACCGGAATAATTTCTAAATCACTTTCAAGAGCCAAATATAAGTTAGAGATGGTTTGTGCTTGTATGCCTTGTGCTGCATCCACAATAAGCAAGGCTCCCTCGCAAGCGGCTAAAGAGCGGGAGACTTCATATGAAAAATCTACGTGCCCGGGAGTATCTATCAAATTAAGTATGTATTGCTCTTCTTGGTATGTGTATTCCATTTGAATGGCATGACTTTTAATAGTAATTCCGCGCTCACGCTCCAGGTCCATCGTATCGAGCAACTGGGCTTGTTTTTCTCGGGCAGTCACCGCATGGGTGGCATCTAACAAGCGGTCAGCCAGTGTGCTTTTTCCGTGGTCAATATGAGCAATAATACAGAAATTTCGAAGGTGTTTCATAGCGCGTTTTCAGGTTCAAAAAGTCAACGTGTATTGTTTGCAAATATAAGTTTTTAAAGTAGATAAAATAAACCTCTAAAAAGGAAAGCCTTCATCTATTTTGTTTTATAGAGAAGGCATTTTCAATATAAGAAAAGAGAATTTAATCAAAATAATTCGCGTAAATATTTCATATCTGATTTGGCCATATCAATTATTTCGGCTGTTTTACCATTTAGCATCAATTTACCCATGGTTTTAGCAAATCCTTCCATTTGGTCAAATGTAACATTAGGGGGCATAGATAAAGCATCCGGGTCGGTGTATACATTGATTAGTGCCGGTCCTTTGGCGGCAAAAAACTCTTTAAAAATAGCCGGAACATCATGGGTGTTTTTTACCTCAAAAGACTGCATGCCCATGGCTTCGGCTACTTTCTTAAAATCGGGATTTACCATATTGGTTTCCCAATCTAAATAACCGGCTACTTGCATTTCTAACCGCACCATACCCAAGACTCGGTTATTAAAAATGACAATTTTAACCGGAATTTGGTATTGGCTGATGGTCATTAAATCACCCAAAAGCATACTAATACCGCCGTCACCACAAAAGGCAATGACCTGCCTGTCGGGGCAGGCTAGTCCGGCGCCCATAGCCATAGGCATAGCGTCTGCCATAGAGCCATGATTAAAAGAACCGGTAATGTAGCGGTTTTTCTTTCCTTTTAGATAGCGTGCGCCCCAGACAGAGCACATGCCGGTATCTACCGTAAAAATGGCGTCGTCATCGGCTAAATCGTCTATAATAGAAGCAATGTATTCCGGATGAATTTCTTTAGCCTCACTTTTCCCTTTAATATAGCTTCGGTAATCGTCTTCTACCTCTTTGTACAGCTTTCGCATTTTCACTAAATACTCGTCGTCATTTTTTTGTTCAATTTTAGGAAGTAAGACCTCTAAAGTGTCTTTTATATCTCCTTGATACCCATAATCTACTTTGGCTCGTCTTCCTATATATTCAGGATTAATATCTACCTGAACAATGGTGTTTTTTTCGGGCAAAAAATTAGAATAGGGAAAATCGGTACCAAGCATAACAACTAAATCGGCTTTGTGCATGGCTCTAAAACCAGATTTATTGCCTAACAAACCATTCATGCCCACGGCATAAGGGTTGGTGTCTTTGTCAAAGAATATTTTCCCTCTATAGCTGTATCCTATAGGGGCTTTTAATTTTTCGGCCAATTGCATGACCTCATCTTGTGCATATCTACACCCACGACCACAGAACAGCATGACCTTTTTATGGCTGTTTATAACTTCAGCCAGTTCGTTGAGTTCTTTTTCTCGTGGTAAAACTTTTGCTTGAGGGCGATAATTTTTTGTCGACACTTTATTGTCTTCAATTTCAGCTGAAGCTACATCTCCCGGAAGGCCAACTACAGCCACTCCATGCCGATTCATAGCGCGTTGTATGGCAGATTGAAACCCTTGTGCGGCTTGTTGGGGGGTATTGGCCATCATTACGTATTTACTACAATCATCAAAGAGTTTTACCACGTTTGTTTCTTGGTGATTATCTAAACCTAATTTGTGAGTAGGAATAGTTGAAGCAATGGCTATAACAGGGTTTCCGGCTTTATTAGCATCGTATAAACCGTTTACTAGATGTACGTGGCCGGGTCCACTACTGCCCATACAACACCCAATGCCATTCATTTCAGCTTCCATAGAAGCAGCATAAGCTCCGGCTTCTTCGTGACGTACATGAATCCATTTTATACGGCCATCGCGCCGAATGGCATCATTTACCGGATTTAGACTGTCTCCGGTAACGCCATAGACGTGTCTAACACCGGCATTGTAAAGCATTTCAACTAATAAATCGGCTATTTTCATAGAAATATGTTTTAAAGTTTCTGAAAGTTACAATTATTGATTTAAAATAAAGGTTAATCTTATAATAATCTCATGCTTTATTAGGTTTTTGGCTACTTTGGGTAGTTATGGTATTATAAGCGGATTTTTAAGAGAAATACTCAAATGTATTTTACAATAGGTAATCAACTCTTATGTATGAGAACAGATTGTCTTGAAGATTTTGCCTAGTTTTGCCCTAAATAGTAATAAACAAGGCGCTCATTATGTACATTTATAATGTAACCATAAATATTGAGAAAGACGTTCACGACGAATGGCTTAATTGGATGAAAGCAGAACATATTCCGGCTATGCTGGCTACCGGAAAATTTACGCAGGCTCTGATGAGCAAGGTGTTGATAAATGAAGAGATGGGCGGAATTACGTATTCGGTGCAATACCAAACCCCTAGCAAAGAATTGTTGCTGCGTTATTATGATGAAGACGCAGAAAAATTGCGCAAACAATCGGAACGGTTTAAAGGGAAGGCAGTATATTTTCGTACAGAATTAGAGGTGATTAACCAACAATGAAAAAGAAAAAAAAATATTCCCGACAAGCTACTAATGACCCGGTACGTGCTAAGAAATTTTTAGGGCAACACTTTTTAAAAGATGAAGCGGTGGCGCGAGAAATTGGTGAAACACTTCGGTTAACAGCTACCAAAAATGTATTAGAGATTGGTCCGGGTACCGGCGTATTGACGAAATACCTACTACCAAAAAAAATAAATTTGGCGGTGATGGAAATTGACCGCGAGTCGGTGGCTTATCTGCAAGACGGGTTTAAGCTGGATAACCTCGAATTATCGGCTACTAAATTTGAGTTGATTGAGGCTGATTTTCTTAACTATGACTTAGCCGATTTGTTTACAGGAGAAGAGTTTAGCATCATTGGAAACTTTCCGTATAATATTTCTTCACAAATTCTTTTTAAAACGCTTGAAAACCGAGACCGTATTCCTGAATTTGGAGGAATGTTTCAAAAAGAAGTGGCCCGGCGTATATGCGAAAGACCAGGTAGTAAGACCTACGGAATACTATCTGTATTAACGCAGGCTTTTTATCAAGCTGAATATTTATTTACGGTTCCCCCTACGGTTTTTTCGCCTCCACCCAAAGTAGATAGCGGCGTTTTACGATTAACCCGCAAAGAAGATTACAGCTTGCCTTGTTCAGAAAAACAGTTCTTTAAGGTGGTGAAACAGGCTTTTCAACAAAGGCGAAAAACTTTACGAAACAGCTTAAAATCATTTGATTTATCGGATGCAATTAAAAAAGACCCCTTGTTTGGTAAACGTCCGGAGCAATTAGGGGTAGAAGAATTTATAGTGCTGACAAATTTAGTGGCTTCAGATAGATAGCTTTTGGGTTGCCTAAGTTCAGCTAAACAAAACTTCGATATGAGTTTTGCGCTGATTTATTGTGGCTGATAGGGTTAAGTCTTTTTGTTGGAGGACATAGAATACCATAAAACACTACTCTAACGGATTTTTACGTCGCTGTTTCTTTTCAGCTTGTCGTTTTTTTTCTTGGAGTCTGTTTTTGTGAAATTTTTTACCTGGTTTGGGCTTTTTTCGTTTTTTTGGGCGCTTTAACCCTTCGTGTAATAAATGAAAAAATCGCTGAGTAACAAGCTCTTTGTTCTTATGTTGACTGCGCGTTTCTGAGCAGCTAATTTGTAGTGTATTTTCTTTGTTGAGGTAAGAAGAGAGTTTTGTTTGAAGGCGCTGAATTTCTTCAGGTGAAAAACATTGAGTGTCGGCCAGATTCCATTCTAAAACTACCTTAGAGCTGGTTTTGTTAACGTGCTGTCCGCCCGGCCCGCTGCTCAAAACTGCTTTGTAGCTAATTTCTTTTAGTAAAAGTGCCTCTTCTATTTTCATAATATCATGCAAATCAACTAAAAAAATAAACGATTTCTGGAGAAGAACTCTAGAAATCGTTTAGAAATTGAATTGTGTGTAAACTAGATTACGCTCTTATGGCTCTGTTTAAAATCAAATCTAAGTAGAGATTGACTTGGTTTTTTAGATCCTTACGTTGAACAATAAAGTCTAAAAACCCGTGTTCTTGCAAAAATTTGGGGCGTTGAAAACCTTCCGGTAAATCTTTTCCGGTAGTATCTTTTACCACTCGCGGACCGGCAAACCCAATAAGGGCTCCGGGCTCTGCAATGTTAATGTCGCCTAACATAGCATAAGAAGCGGTCACCCCGCCGGTAGTGGGATCTGTGTTTAATGAAATATACGGAATACCGGCATCGGCTAATTGCGCCAATTTTACAGAAGTTTTAGCCATTTGCATTAAAGACAAAATAGCTTCCATCATACGGGCACCTCCGGTTTTTGAAATAATCATTAACGGGGTTTTGTGTTTAAGTGAATAATCAATAGCGCGGGCTATTTTTTCACCAACAACAGAACCCATAGATCCACCAATAAAACTAAAGTCCATACAGGCAATCACTAGACTTTCGCCTTTAGATTTTCCTACAGCCACACGAATAGCGTCTTTTAATCCGGTTTTTTCTTGGGCTGCTTTTATACGATCTGTATATTTTTTCTTGTCTTCAAACTTTAAAGGATCTTTAGACACCATGTTTTTGTCTAACTCTGTAAACTTGTTGTCGTCAAAGAGAATCTCAAAATATTCTTTGCTACCAATGCGTACATGATAGCCATCTTCAGGACTTACATAAAGGTTTTCTCTTAATTCTTCGGCATCTACTACCTGCCCGGTAGGTGATTTATACCAAAGTCCTTTAGGGGTATCCTTTTTGTTTTTGGTTTCTGTCTGAATTCCTTTTTTTGTACGTTTAAACCAAGCCATATTGTTGATATATTAAGGTAAATCGTTTCATTTTGCTCCTTAAAGTTACGATAATAAAAAGTTTTGGTTACCTAAACTTTACCATTAAACTTTTAGGGAGGGCAAAATTACGGAAATTATTTACTTAAACTGTCAATATTGTTAAGGTCTTCAAAAGCTTTTTTTAAGCGAGCTTTAAAAGTGTTTTCGCCTTCGCGCAACCATTTTCTGGGGTCGTAGTATTTTTTGTTTGGTGCATCATCTCCATCAGGGTTACCCACTTGTGATTGTAGATAATCACTATTTGCTTTAAAATAATCGCGTACGCCGCTCATAAAAGCATATTGTAAATCGGTATCGATATTCATTTTAACAACGCCATAGCCAATAGCTTCGCGAATTTGCTCTTCTGAAGAACCGCTTCCGCCGTGAAAAACTAAATCTAACGGATTTTCACCCAAGTTGAATTTTTTACTGATAAATTCTTGCGAGTTTTTCAAGATAATAGGGCGCAATTTTACGTTTCCGGGTTTATACACGCCGTGTACATTGCCAAAAGAAGCAGCAATGGTAAATTGATTAGATACTTTGCTGAGTTCTTCATAGGCATAAGCCACATCTTCGGGTTGTGTGTATAGGCTGGCATTGTCTACATCAGAGTTGTCTATTCCGTCTTCTTCTCCTCCGGTCATGCCTAATTCTATTTCTAAGGTCATGCCCATTTTGCTCATGCGTTCTAGATATTTTTTACTGGTTTCTACGTTTTCTTGTAGGCTTTGTGGACTTAAATCAATCATATGAGAACTGAACAATGGTTTGCCGGTTTTGGAAAAATATTTTTCGCCAGCATCTAAAAGTCCATCTAGCCAGGGTAGTCTTTCTTTGTGGCAGTGGTCAGTGTGTAAAATAACGGTTGCCCCATAAGCTTTGGCTAAATCGTGTACGTGTTTAGCGCCGGCAATTCCACCGAGAATCGCGGCACGTTGGTCAGTGTTGTCTAGTCCTTTTCCGGCGTTAAAATGTGCTCCTCCGTTAGAAAATTGAAGGATGACAGGTGAGTTTACTTCAACAGCTGTTTCTAACACCGCGTTGATACTATCGGAGCCAATTACATTGGCAGCCGGAATGGCATAATGATGCTTTTTTGCATGTTCAAAAATTGCTTGTACTTCTTTTCCGGTAGCTACTCCGGGTTTAATGTCGTGAGCCATAATTATTTATTAAGTTAGAGAAAAACAAAATTAGTAAAATAAACGGGTTAAGCATATAAATTTTTGCAGAGCCTCTTAAGAACTAATAACAGATTCTTTTTTTGAGGGTACTTAGAAAGGATAATTTATACCGATATTTAAGACGGAATGTGCAAAATTGTAGTCTTCAAACCATTTTTGTTTGTTATATGCGGGGTCGTAGGTTTTAAATCCTAAGTCTAATCGAATAACGAAGAAGCCAAAATCATACCGTAAACCAAATCCGGAGCCTACAGCTAGCTCACCTAAATCAGAAAAAGAAGAGAAGCGAGAGCGTTCATCTTTTACGTTATCAAGTACGTTCCAAATATTACCTACATCTACAAAAACAGCGCTGTTTAATGAACCGAATAAATTAAATCTGTATTCTACATTAAAACTCAATTTCATGTTGGCTTCATTAAACTCGTTGGGACTGCCACTGCTCCCGGGCCCCAGGTCGTATGGCCGCCACCCGCGATTGTCGTTAGATCCGCCGGCAAAAAAACTGCGTACAAAAGGAATGCTTTCTGAATTGCCATACGGAATAGCAATACCGGCAAGCGCTTTTACGGCCAGTACATTTTTATTACCTAAATCCCAATGTTTGATTAAATCGACTTCAGTTTTTACGTATTGAGAAAAACGTACATCGCTAATATGATAACTTCCATCATCATCTTTAGTGCGGTTAAAAGCAGAGGAGAGTAATGCTAAACTGTTGCCAACTAGTTCAAAATTTACCCGAAATTGTGTAAATTCTTGATCGTAAATATTTTCTTGTGTGTTTTTGGTGTAATGAAAGCTAGATCCAAAAATTAAATTGTTTTCGGTTAGACGATTTTTGCGTTCTATCAATTCATTTGCCCTATTTTTTTCATCGGGGCTTAGCCCAAAATTTACTCCATTTTTAATATCGGCAATAAAATCGTTGGCCCCATTTGGAATAGAAAGTCTAGGAGAAAGGCTAAGCACGGGGTTGGCTTGCTCAAAATAACTAGGATTGATAGCGCTTACATGATCTTGGGCAATTTGATTTAACCGACTGAAAGAGTTTCGATAAATATTAAAATAATTATTAGGGTTTAGGTTACGAACATATTGTAAATCAACTAGGTTGAAAAAAACGGATTTTTCTCGATTGGGTTTCCATCGGTAAATAAACTTTGCTGTGAGGTTTTGTTTGTCCAACCCGATATTATGTTGCGTACTAATACCGGTGCTAATGGTCGTAAACGGGGACATGCTTTTAGGTATAATACGATCTACATTTACAGGAAATATAATTTTAGGAAAGTTGAGTTTAATATCGGCTCCGATTTCTGAAATATTGAAGAATTGATCTTGAGAGCTTACCGAAGCGTCTTTAGAAGAACCTATACTGGTACGTACGCCAAATTCTAGCGTTTCTAGTCCGTGAAAAACATTTCGAATAAGTAAAGAGCCACCTACTCGAATACCAAAATCTTGAATATTACTTCGCGATACATCTAAGTTGTAGGTCAACCCAAATTTTTTGCGTGAACGTAAAAATATATTTGCAATTAAACCGGTATTGGTACTGTCTCGTGGGTCTTCAATAAATTCAATATCCGGGTATTGAAAAATACCAATGTCGTTCATCCGGTCGTAGGTTAATGATCGGTTACGGTCTTTATAAATAGCGCCTTTTTTTATAAAAATTGCATTGGTCAACGCTTTAGGCCTGTATTGGGATTTGCCGGAACTAAAAAGCGTAAAACCCTTGTAGTGAATACTGTCGGTTATGGGAAGCAGCCCTTTGGGGCTAGTGTAGTTTGTAAATATGTTTACATCGTTAATGTGTCGTATTTTAAAAGGAAGCGTATACGAAGTGTCTCTTTTTTTTACAGTTCGGTTGCTGATGACCGTTTCTACCAGCGCTTTATGATGGGTGTTGATGGTATCTATATTAAAAGTGATGTTTTCTTGGTCGAAATAATAGAGTCCGTTGTTTCTAAAAAGATAAGTTAGTCGTTGGCGCTCCCAACTAAACCGGCGCGCATCAAATTGTTTGCCGGCTAGGAGAAGCGATTTGTATTTGTGTGCCTGATATATTGAGTCTATAACCGGATTTTCTATATGGCTGGTAAGCGAATCTACTATATAGGGCTGATGCAACGTAACATAGTAATTGATTTGAGCTCGTTTTTTGGGAAGCGTATCAATTTTATAAGCGCTTTCTGCATTAAACCAACCGTAGTTCCAATACCAGGCTTTGAGTCTTTGTGCAGATTTTTTGGTTTTTTCTTTATTTATGATGACAGGTGCTTCACCAACCCGTTTTTTAAATTTTTGCCAATCCACAAAATCTTGCCCCATGCGTTCTACTTGCTTTTTAGACAAGAAGTTAATCCAGTGTTGCTCTCTCTTAGGCTTTTTGTGAAGCCATTGATAAAATAGAGAATCTGAATGTGGTTTGGCCGCATTGTATATATACAATCTGAGCGGAAGATTGATTAAAGGTAAAGTAGTATTGGGTTCTTGATAAAGCTGGGCATATACCTGATCGGTAGCTATTTTTGAGCTATCTACGTAAATAGTATTTTGTGTCAATAAATATTGACCGTCTTTTACCTTTTTTACTGCATTGCATGAAATTAGCAGTAAAACCAGGAGAAATAATAGTATTTTTGTTCGTGACAAATTCAAAAAAGGTATTTTAAAGCTCAAAAATACAGTTTTATGCTCAGCAAAAATCAAATAAAACTAATTAACCTTCTCAATCAAAAAAAATACCGTAAAAAAAAGCAGTTATTTTTTGCCGAAGGTATTAAAACGGTAAAAGAATTATTAGCATCAAACTATGAGTTAGAAAAACTATACGCTACGACCGATATTTTTTATACGGCCGAAGATAAATATCAACTAATTTCAGAAAACGAGCTTAAAAAAATTAGTCACCTGACTACTCCACAACTCGTTTTGGGCGTATTTAAGATACCCGAAACTACTTTTAATTCTTCTGTAAAAATTAATATAGCACTAGATGGAGTGCGCGATCCGGGTAATTTAGGAACCATTATCAGGTTGTGTGATTGGTTTGGTATAGAGCAATTAATTTGTTCTACAGATACGGTAGATTGTTACAACCCCAAGACGGTACAGGCCACCATGGGATCGTTGGCGCGTGTAAATGTGTTTTATACCAATTTGGTAGATTTTTTAGCTGAAAACAAGACTCCGGTTTACGGCACTTTTATGGGCGGAGACCCTATTTACAATCAATCACTTCCTAAAGAAGCAGTCATTATAATGGGAAATGAGGCCAACGGCATATCACCGGCGGTAGAAAAACTAGTTAATCATCAAGTAGCTATTCCGCAATTTGGTAAACGCAATCTTACAGAAAGTTTGAATGTAGCTACGGCTACGGCCATCGTTCTTAATGAATTTATGCGTTGGTAATTACCGTAAAACGACCAAGAACAACAGCGCCCAGCCGGCAATAAGAAATAATCCACCTAGTGGAGTAATAGGGCCGAGTGCTTTGATTTTTTTGCCGGCAGTAGCAGACAGACATAGGCCGTAAATACTAAAAGGGAAAAGAAAGGTTCCGATAATAAAACATCAACTCATCCATTCGGCTATAGCGGTATTTAAAGGAAGCGCTAACCCCACCGCCAGTAAGACGAGGGCGTGATACATTTGATATTTTACCCCGGTTTGAAAACTTTCCATTCGTTCAGTAGTAAATTTTTCTTTGAGTAAATGAGCGCCAAAGGCGCCTAATATAACGGCTAATCCACCGTAAATAGTAGCAAAAATAAGAGCGATTTCTTTCATGTTTTTTATGTTAAGATAAGAAGTACTCCTGTGGCAATGGCCATTCCAAAGCTAAGCAGTGTACCGATAAGCATGTATTCAGTCAGTTTTCGATTAGAAGCTTTTAAATCGTTAAATCGAAAAACAGATTTAGCGGTGATGAGAAAGCCAATAGCCTCCCAATGGTTTAATAAAATAAAGATGAGTACCAAGAGCCGCTCTATGATGCCAATAATTTTACCGGCTTTGGGTAAAGAAACGGCGCTATCTTCTTTAAAAGCCCAACCGGCCATACATTTGTCTATAATAATTCCGACAGGTAAGGTTAAAAATAAAAAAGCAACCACTATTTTTAGGTTGATGTGTGTTAGAAAATTTTGAGGAATAAAAGCCGGATTCACCCAATAACATGCCAAAACAATAATAATGAGATGTGCTATTTGATCGGTAAAGAAAGGCCATTGTTGTTTGGTTGTTTTTGCCGATATATATAATTTACACGTGTCAATTATTCCGTGAGACAAGCTGATGAATAAGGCTAATTTCCAATAGTTTAAATTCCAAGTAATTAATAGGATGAGTGCGAAGTGAATGACTACGTGTAAATATAAGTAAGGAGATTTTAATTTGTTTTCTTGTTTGTCTTTTACCCAAGCATCAAACTGAAGAACAAAATCTCCTAATAAATGTGCCAGTATAAGTTTAAGAAGTAGGCTCATGTTTTTTGTGATTGTAAGGTGGCAGCAAAATACTGGTTTAATTCGAAAATCAATTCAAATTGAGCGCGTTTTAACCGTTGACTGATGGTAGATTGAGAAACGGCTAGCTCTTGCGCTATTTCTTGTTGAGGTTTTGTGGGGTTATTTAATTTATAGTATACCATTTCTGCTGATACAGTTGACCAGTTGTCCATAAAAGTTAAGGCCAATTTCAACATAAGGTTAAGCGTGTCATCAAAAGAAGTATTATCGCTCTTAAAAAGGATATTTTGTTTGGTTGATTTTGTTTGTTCAAAAACGCGTCCTGAATAAAGATAAGCAGTTCCGTTGGCTTGCGTAATGTGAGGATGGGTGTAATTCTCATCTCCTAAACCTATTCCTAACCTGATGTCTAACTCAGGTTGTTTTTTTAGTAAGCTCTTTATAAGAAAAGCGATTAATAGTGCTTTTTCAGGCTGTTGAAGTTTTAACTGAAACTCATCTCCCCGATAGATTTCCCAGGTGTTAGGAGCTGTGCCTAATGTGTGTAGAAATGCCTGTAATTGAGGCAACCACTGTTGAGGTGAATGCCTTGCAGAATTGATAATATCTCCGGTTATAACAGCAATCATTTTTAATAATCTATATAACTTATAATGACAAATATAATACAAATAACTTATAAATTAGAATATAAGCTGAATAAATGATAATTTGTAATAAAAGATTACGCCAAAAAAATCCCGGTTTAAGACCGGGATTGAAAGTGTTATTTGTGTTTGTTAGCGCGTTAAATACATTTTTCTGCGGGCATACAAATCATAAAACTGATCGTCTCTTAAGTTATCGATAAACAAAATACTCTCTCCGGTGCTCTTCATTTCCGGACCGAGTTGTTTGTTTACGTGTGGAAATTTGCTAAAAGAGAACACCGGCTGTTTAATAGCGTATCCTTTTAATTGAGGATTAAAATTAAAGTCGGTTAGTTTTTTCTCGCCCAACATTACTTTAGTGGCATAATTTACATACGGTTCGCCATAAGCTTTTGAGATGAAAGGTACCGTTCTAGAAGCACGAGGGTTGGCTTCAATAATGTACACCTTGTTGTCTTTTACGGCAAACTGCACATTAATAAGACCCACGGTTTCAAGTGCTAAAGCAATTTTCTTGGTATGGTCTTTTATTTGTTGAATAACCAAATCGCCGAGTGTAAATACCGGTAGCAGTGCATTTGAGTCGCCAGAGTGGATTCCGCAAGGTTCAATATGTTCCATAATACCAATGATATACACATTTTTGCCATCGCAAATAGCATCGGCTTCAGCTTCTATAGCGCCATCTAAATAGCGATCTAAAAGTAGCTTGTTATTCGGTATTTTATGGAATAAATCAACTACATGTGCCTCTAGTTCCTCTTTGTTAATAACAATCTTCATGCCTTGTCCTCCGAGTACATAAGAAGGTCTGACGAGAATAGGAAAATCTAACTGATCTGCTAACTCAAGAGCTTCTTCAGCTGTTTTGGCTGTTCCGAACTCCGGATAAGGAATATTATTTTCTTTTAGTAGCGTAGAGAATTTACCTCTGTCTTCGGCTAAGTCTAAAGCATCATAACTAGTTCCAATAATTTTAATGCCGTAGCGCTCTAATTTTTCTGCTAGTTTTAAGGCCGTCTGCCCCCCAAGCTGTACGATAACACCTTCGGGTTTTTCGTGTAAGATGATGTCGTAAATATGTTCCCAAAAAACCGGTTCAAAATACAATTTATCGGCAATATCAAAATCGGTTGAAACGGTTTCGGGGTTACAGTTAATCATAATGGTTTCATAGCCGCATTCTTCAGCCGCCATCACCCCGTGTACACAGCAATAATCAAATTCAATGCCTTGCCCAATTCGGTTAGGGCCTGACCCCAAAACAATAATTTTTTTCTTATCGGTTACAATACTTTCATCTTGTGCAAAAGGTTTTTCTCCGGCAAGTTGCATTTCATTTTCAAAAGTAGAATAGTAGTAAGGTGTTTTGGCTTCAAACTCTGCTGCGCACGTATCTACCATCTTGTACACTCGTTGAATGTTGAGTTCTTCTCGTTTCTTGTGTACTTGGCTTTCAAGACATTTTAGCATGTGAGCAATCTGTCTGTCGGCAAAACCTTTTTGTTTGGCTTCTAGCAACAAGTCTCTGCTTAAGGTGTCTATGGTGTATTTGCTAATTTCTTTTTCAATAGCATCTAGTTCTGCAAATTGATTGAGAAACCACATGTCTATTTTTGTAATTTCGTGAATACTGCTCAGCGGGATACCGGCCTGAATGGCATCATAAATTACAAAAACGCGGTCCCAGCTAGGATTCTTTAGCTTCTCAACAATGGTGTCGTAGTCGGTATATCCTTTTCCATCGGCTCCTAAACCATTTCGCTTAATTTCTAACGACTGGGTAGCTTTGTGTAGCGCTTCTGCAAAAGAACGACCAATACCCATTACTTCTCCTACGGCTTTCATTTGTGGACCTAAAGTGCGATCAGAGCCTTCAAATTTGTCAAAATTCCAGCGAGGAATTTTCACGATTACATAGTCTAATGCAGGTTCAAATAAAGCAGAAGTGGTTTTGGTAATTTGGTTGTCTAGCTCGTCTAGGGTATAGCCCAATGCTAATTTGGTGGCTATTTTGGCAATAGGATAGCCGGTAGCTTTTGAGGCGAGGGCAGAAGAACGTGACACCCGAGGGTTAATTTCTACAGCAATAATGTCTTCTTTTTCGTCGGGGCTTACCGAAAATTGTACGTTACACCCTCCGGCAAAGTTACCAATATTGCGCATCATTTTAATACCCATATCGCGCATACGCTGAAATGTAGTATCACTTAAGGTCATCGCTGGAGCTACCGTTATAGAGTCTCCGGTATGAATGCCCATGGGATCCATATTTTCTACCGTACAAATAATAACTACGTTGTCATTTTTGTCGCGTAAAAGCTCTAGCTCAAACTCTTTCCAGCCTTGTAGTGCTTTGTCTATCAATACCTCGTGAATGGGTGAAATCTCTAGGCCTCTGGCAAGAGCTTCTTCAAATTCTTCTGCGGTATTAACAAACGCCGCACCGGCGCCGCCTAAGGTATATGAGGCGCGAATAAGAAGCGGTAACCCAAATTCTTGAGCAATTTCTTTACCCTCTAGCATAGATTTAGCTGTTTTGGCCGGAGCTACAGGTATGTCAATCTTTTGCATGAGTTTTTTAAACTCTTCTCTATCTTCGGTAATGTTGATGGCGTCTACATCTACCCCAATCATTTTTACCTTATAATCTTCCCAAATTCCTTTTTCATCGGCTTCAATAGCCAAGTTTAGAGCTGTTTGCCCCCCCATAGTAGGTAAAACCGCATCAATTTGAGGATTTTCTTCTAAAATCTCAACAATAGATTTAGTGGTAAGTGGTTTGAGATAAACCTTATCGGCCATGGCAGGGTCTGTCATAATTGTGGCCGGATTCGAGTTAATTAAAATGGTTTCGATACCTTCTTCTCGTAGTGACCGCAAAGATTGAGAACCGGAATAATCAAACTCACATGCTTGACCAATAACAATGGGGCCGGAGCCAATAATCAAAATACTTTTTAAGGAATCGTTTTTAGGCATGTTTTAAGTAGGTTTAAAGTAAAATTAAGGGGATTATATAAAAAAAGGCGTTACCCAATGTAACACCTTTTTTTAAAAAATATGTCTTTTAAAAACATGATAATCAATATTTATGACGACTTTCTGAAGATACGGTAAGTTTTTTACGTCCTTTTGCTCTTCTTTTAGCCAAGACTTTTCGTCCGTTGGCGTCATTCATACGTTGTCTAAACCCGTGTTTGTTTTTTCGTTTTCGCTTAGAGGGTTGAAAAGTCCTTTTCATTATCTAAAATTTTATTTTCGTAATTATCAGCTAAAAGCGCGGCATTACCCTTCGCTTAAAATCGGTCGCAAATATACAATATGTTTTACTCTTTCAAAGAAAAATTTAAATAAATTATGCATCGTTTTTCATACCTTTGCCCTCGTTTATAAAAAACACCAAGTAAAGGCTTGTTTTGCCTTAGGTGATGCAGTTTAGAAATTCAAAAATACACAAACCATGTATAATAAGAATATAAAATTAGGAATAGCCGTTCTTATATTGGCTTATGCCGCCTATCAATTTAGTGAAGGATTTATCGGAAATGGAATTATGTGGGTGCTCATAGCCGGTATTTTTGTCTTTTTCTATTTTAAAAATGAATTTATTTTGTTGGCTTTTTTGCAGTTGCGGAAACAAAATTTTGAAAAAGCGAAACGTTGGTTGTCAAAAATTAAGAAGCCAGAAAGTGCTTTAATAAAAAAACAACAGGGTTATTTTTGGTATTTACACGGGTTAATGGTCTCTCAGACCAACCTTACTCAGGCCGAAAAATATTTTAAGAAAGCTATTCGATTAGGATTGAGTATGAAACACGATTTGGCCATGGCTAAATTAAACTTAGCTGGAATAGCGCTCTCTAAAAGACGTAAACGTGAAGCTCAAATCTTATTGAAAGAGGCTAAAAAATTAGATAAACACAATATGCTAACAGACCAAATTAGAATGGTAAAACAGCAAATGAAGAAGATTTAGCCCTTTTATTACTGCTCCGGCTTATAGGTATAATACCCTTTTTTCGGAATTTTGATATAGTAATTTTTGTTTGAGTCGTTGTCTAAAAACGTATCGCGAAGCCAAGGGTTATGAATTTTTAAAATTTTGTAATTAATGCCAAAGTGTTTGGCAAATTTGGCAAAATCAGAAACCGAAGAATCTACGGTTACCACATAAGTGGGCACCATGTTGTATAAATCGCGTTTTTTGTAGTTAAACCCATATTCGTGTGGATGGCTTAAAATTTCTTTCAATGCTAAAATTCTAAACACATAACGCGAGGTTTCTGCTCCCAATAATAAGTCGTAATAATTGGTAACTTCTTGGCGCTCTTGTTGTCGTTCAATGCCATTTATGCCGGCATTATAGGCTGCCGCTGCCAAGGTCCATGAGCCAAAGCGCTCTTTGGCCTTTTTAAAATATTGGCAGGCGGCTTCGGTTTCTTTTTCAAGGTTATATCGCTCGTCTACATTATCGTTTACTTCAAGTCCGTATTGTCTAGCAGTACCCTTCATAAACTGCCAAAATCCGGTAGCTCCGGCAGGAGACACGACCTGTTGTAGGCCACTTTCAGCTACCGCTAAGTATTTAAAATCATCTGGAATTCCGTTTTTAGCCAAGATAGGTTCTATAATCGGAAAATATTCATGAGCACGTTTAATGAGCAACAGCCCGTTAGATTGCCAATAGGTGTTTACCAATAGTTCACGATCTAAACGTTTGCGTATATCCGGATTTTTGAGCGGAACAGACTCTCCTGCAAAATTGATATGTTTGGGTAAGGGGATAGCATAAACGTTGTAATCTTTTACAAGACTGGTAGAATCAATCTTGTTTTCTTTTGTATTCGATAAATTTTCTGAAGGTGCTTTGGTAAAAGCTTGAATAGAAAAGCCGATAATAACAAGTAATCCAAAGCAAGCCAGTATATTTTTTAGGTATTTCATAAGAAGGTATTTTCCGTATTTTTACAACGGGGAAAAGTTACGGATTATTTTTTAGAGGGTAGTTTTCCGGAAGTCATCAAAGCGGGTAAATTTTCATTAAACCATCTAAAACGATTTATAATCATTAAGTGAGTTCCCCCTTCTACAAGAATGCAGTTTTTTATGTATTTAGCCGGTAAAATTTGGTCTTTCGTGCCTTGAATATGAATAATTCCCGGAAGCGGCTCGGTTCTATTCCAATATAAAAATTCGTGCGCTGCCCAGCGTATATAACGTTTGTCGTCAACGCCTATAAACTTATTGTAGATATGAAGTCTACTTTTAATATATTTTCCTAACGGCCAACGTTCCATTTTTCGAAAGTGTTTGGCCAGCCAGGCCGGTAAAAGTTTATAGAGTCTTGTGCGCCGCCCCCATTGCATTATAGGCGGTATTTCGTATTTTGTTTTTACACTAGAGATAAGAATGAGTTTTTTTACTGAAATAAATTTCTGCATCTCTTGAATAACCACCCCTCCGAGTGAAACTCCTATTAATATCACATTTTTGTGTTTTACTTCTGTACACATACGTTTAGAATAGACTTCTATGGGCTCCTTTTTCGTAGGCATTTTCCACGGAATCCAATGTATGCAATACCGATCTTTAGGCAGATGTAGATGTTCAAAAATAGTGGGCTTGGCACACATGCCGGGTACACAATAAACGTGTGTTATGAAGGTGGGTTCTTTCATTTTAACATTGGTAACTAAGGAATTAGATTAAAATTAGTTAATTTTACCTACAAAAATAGGATTATTTCCATTGAGTTTTATTCCTATAAAGTTTTCGCAAATTTATTATTCGTACAGAGGAAAATTATTCAATACATAATTGATTTATAATGAGTGTTTTATGTATTTAAATTGTATAGAGTAACGCGATATTTGAAATTTTGACTCATTCGTTTTTGAAAATAATAGGTAAGAACGTTTTTAAGAAAACAGCTAAAAACAAAACAAACATGTCCTTTAATAAAAGGAAAAGAAAAAACTAACACTTGTAAGTATGAATGATGACGAAAACCTCGAGATTAAGAATAACGAGTTTTTAAGGCAGTTTGAAGCCACTATTGATGGTAAACTCGTAAAATTGGAGTATTCTACACAACCCCGAAAAATTTTCTTAACAAAATTTGTGATGAATGAACACCTGAGAAGTCAGGGGTATGACCAGCAATTTTTAACGGCTATCTTTAATAAATTTGTGGAAGACCATGTACGCGTAGTACCTACGTGCCCCGAGGTGGCTATGTTTTTTAAAGCACATAAACGAAAATATAAGAGTTTACTACCTACCGGAATAAATATTTAATTTAGTAAGCTATTTCTAAAATAAATTAAAGACACGCTTTAAGGTGGTATCTATGATTTACGATGGCTAAACACAACGCTTTAGGAAAAGAGGGGGAAGATATGGCAACAGCTTATCTGCGGCAAAAAGGATATCGTATTTTAGAACGCAATTATCGTTACTTAAAAGCTGAAGTAGATATTATTGTCCAAAAAGGAAACACCGTAATTGCAGTAGAAGTTAAAACCCGAAGCACTCCGGATTTTGGAAATCCACAAGATTTTGTAAAACCCCAACAAATACAACGATTAGTGCTGGCACTAGATCATTATATTACTAAGAATAACCTAGAAGTAGAGGCGCGGTTCGATATTGTTGCTATTATTAAAAATAAGTTAGGCGTAAAATTAGAGCATCTAGAGGATGCTTTTCTGCATTTTTAACCGATTATTTTTATCCTTTTTTCCTTGCTTTCCCCTTAAAAAATGCTGAAATTTGATAGCGTTTTATACCTGAAGTCAACACACTTTTTTGTGCTTGAGAATCAAGCGTAAACGTTTTACAGATTTATTAATTTTAAAACAAAAATTATGGCATTAACAGATATGCTTATTAAAGAGATAGAAAAAGAAGCCGCAGGGACTAAAAAAACCTTAGAACGGGTGCCGGCTGATAAATTTGATTGGCAACCGCACCAAAAATCCATGACTATGAAGCAGCTAGCCACGCATATTGTTGGTTTGGTACAGATGACAGGTATTGCTGCTACGACTGATTATTTGGATTTTGTCGAAGGAACCATGAAAACTCCCGAAATTAATAGTACAGAAGATTTGGTGACCGAATTTGATAAAAACACGCAAGAAACAATAGCTGCTTTAAAATCGATCAAAGACGAAGATTTAAATAAAGAATGGGTTTTACGTGCTGGCGATCATGTTATTGTAAAAGCACCTAAGTTGGAGGCTATACGCACGATGGCTTTAAATCATACCTATCATCATCGGGCTCAATTGGGCGTTTATCTACGATTGTTAGATATACCCGTGCCGGGAGTGTACGGGCCCAGTGCAGATGATAAAGCATAATGATAAGTTATGTGGATTAAAAAAGTTCCGCTGAAATCACATCAGCGGAACTTTTTTCATTTTGTTATTTAGAAAAACTTTCTTGGCTAATGATGATGAGCCGTTTGGCTTTTGTTTTTCTCAGCTATGAGATAGTAGGCGTTGTTTAGCGCTATCAACGTGCCTTTTGGTAGAGGATTTAAAAGTTTTATTTCAGTCCAATTGTCAGCAGAGTGTTCACCTTTTTTGATTTCAATCATAGTAAATTCCCATTCTTTTTTACCGTTTTCAGTGTGCGGTTTAGCGCTAAAAATATACGATTTATTATCTTCTTCAACAATAGCAGAGTTGGGTAATGCGGTTACCTTTTTTCCGGAAGCACTGATTTCGCCGTGAATGTACATCCCCGGAATTAATCCGGTTTTATCACCTTCAATTTTAGCGT
>CAZOGC010000019.1:0-40371 GCA_964579505.1 uncultured Flavobacteriaceae bacterium
TACTACTAACGTGGGAGAGTATGCCGCCGCCCCTCTTTTAAGCCTCTTTGCTTTTGCATAAGAGGCTTTTTTTATGTTTATATATGGGCTCCGCGGGCAAAGCTGAATGAAGTGGGGTGGTGTTGGCTGTTTTTCTTTCCAATTGCCCCAATAGCTAATAACCAGATACGGTTTTATATTTACCTATGATTGTAATGTAAGAACCTATCAGGTTTGGGATCATAGGTTATAAAAAAACCGTCACGCTATGGTGACGGTTGAGAACTAATTTGATTTATTTATTGTTCTTTATTGAGCCATCGCTACTATAGTGTTGGTTTTTCCAAGATAATTTAAAGTTCTTGTATTTAGAATGGCAGTACCCTCTTCTCGGGTGGTAGACGGACTCATGTACACCTCTTGTCCTTTAGGTAAATAAACTACGTATGATCCATCTTTTAAGGAGGATAATTTAATAGTTTTTCCGTCTTTTTTGGCGTACCACGTTTTTTCTTCTGGGTTATAAAGTAAAGTTACTGATTGGCCTTTGTCTTTTCCGGCAATAACATTAATGAACATTTTGTTCTTGGTGGCAGTCATTTGGTAGGTATTGCCATTTTTAACAATGGTTTGGGTCTCTACTTGCCCCTCTTGCATAGCAATGGGGTTTGTGCCAGACCAAAATTCTACAACATTAAATATTACTGTGTCACCTAGTATAAAAATTTCATATACCGGAACAATCCACATGGCCCAAAATAGAAGGTTGTTTACAAATTTATTGTTAGATATTTGAGAGTTCCAAGCTCTTAGGCTATTAAAGGCACTATACGAACCCAAACAGCTGGTTGATAAAATGGCAGCGGTTAATGCACAAGTAATAAGATGTGTTTTTTTCATGATTTTTGATTTTAAGGTTGTTTACTCAAATATACTTCTTTTTTATAAATATTACCCTAAACAGAGCATATTTATCTATTCTGCTCTGGAACATATTATTAGTGAAATGACACAGTTGATATATTTTTTGTTATTTTTAACAAAAGTATTTATATGCTTATAAAAGTTTATGGAAGTGCTGTTTTTGGTATAGAGGCCACTACAATAACGGTAGAGGTAAATATTGTTAATGGGATAGGGTATCATTTGGTAGGTTTGCCGGATAATGCAATAAAAGAAAGCAGTTTTCGCATTCAGGCTGCCTTACAAAATAATGGTTATAAATTTCCCGGAAAAAAAATTACAGTAAATATGGCTCCCGCTGATTTACATAAAGAGGGCTCAGCGTACGATTTAACATTAGCGGTGGGTATTTTGACTGCCTCTGAACAAATTAAGGCAAAAAACATAGCAGATTATTTGATTATGGGCGAGCTTTCTTTAGACGGAAGCCTACAACCCATAAAAGGAGCTTTGCCCATTGCCATAAAGGCCAGAGAAGAGGGCTTTAAGGGATTTATTTTACCCAAACAGAATGCGCAAGAAGCGGCTATTGTAGATGATTTAGAGGTCTATGGGGTAGAGAATATTACGGATGTAATCAATTTTTTCGATAAAGGTCAAAAATTGATACGTACAAAAATTGATACCCGTAAACAGTTTTATGAAAATTTGAGAAACGTCACCTTAGATTTCTCAGATGTTAAGGGGCAAGAATCTATTAAACGATGTATGGAAATTGCGGCGGCAGGAGGACATAATGTTATTTTAATTGGTCCACCTGGTTCCGGAAAAACAATGTTAGCCAAACGATTACCTACCATATTGCCTCCTATGACGTTACACGAGGCCCTAGAAACTACAAAAATTCACAGTGTGGTAGGGAAGATTAAAAGCAATTTTGGATTAATGACGCAGCGTCCTTTTCGTAGTCCACACCATACTATATCTGATGTAGCTTTAGTGGGGGGAGGTACTTACCCACAGCCGGGGGAAATCTCTCTTTCGCATAATGGGGTACTTTTTCTAGATGAATTGCCAGAATTTAAACGAAGTGTGTTAGAAGTTATGCGTCAACCACTAGAAGATAGAGAAGTAACCATTTCACGTGCAAGATTTACCGTAACATACCCTTCTAGTTTTATGTTGGTGGCCAGTATGAATCCGAGTCCGAGTGGCTATTTTAATGATCCGGATGCTCCGGTAACCTCCTCTCCTGCAGAAATACAAAGGTATTTAGGGAAGATTAGCGGTCCTTTATTAGATAGAATAGATATTCATATTGAAGTGACCCCGGTTCCATTTGAAAAACTGAGTGAAGAACGTCGAGGAGAAAGCAGTGAAACGATTAGAAAACGCGTAACAGCTGCTCGTGAAATCCAAACAGAACGGTTTGAAAGCTTTCAAAACATACATTATAATGCGCAGATGGGGGTAAAACAAATTCATGCGTATTGTGAACTTGATGATGCGTCTAAAACGTTGTTGAAAACTGCCATGGAGCGTTTAAATTTGTCGGCAAGAGCTTATGATCGAATTCTTAAGGTGTCTCGAACTATTGCTGATCTTGCTCAAGAAGAACAAATAAAGGGAGCTCATATTAGTGAAGCTATTCAATATAGAAGTTTGGATAGAGAGGGCTGGCTTGGATGAAAAATTAGTTGCTAAGGAAGCTTTTGTAGGGGATAAAAGAGGGGAGAGATACAGCTGTTTTTGAATGTTGTTTTGCTTTGTTTTAAGAGGGAGATTTATTTAATTTCTATCGACATGTGAATAATCTTTTTATCGTATTAGTTGATAATTTTCTTTTCTGAACATTGTTTTTTTTCGACTTTAAAATGTGATAAGAACACCTTTGTTTCATCTCAAAAAGAACTGTGTTTTTTTACCTCAAAATAAAGAATATTTCACGTTGATTTTTATGTAAAAATAGAAGTGTGCTGAATTGAAAAAATCAACTAAAATTGATGCAAAAATCAAATAAATATTAGTGACAATAAAGTAGTAAAAAACTCTTTTCTTTTACTATTTTTGAACAAAATAGCTTTGCTTCATTAAAAAATACTCCCTTTTCCTATGAAATTTTTTGTATTTAATTATAGCTTTATATAATTGTTATAAATATACTGATAAATAGCATATTAATACACAACAATAAATATTACTTATAGCTATAAAATGACCTTTTTGAAGACTATTTTGAGTTGACTTATCTTTTTTATTCAATTTTTTGCGAGCAGAACCACACGTTTTATTTTTTTAATTTTGATGGCTGAAAAATAAAAAAGTGTAAACAAAAAATAGGTAGCTGATTTCTACTTTTCAATGAATGAAAATGAGTTAAAAAAGCAATTAAAATAGAGCTTGTTTTTGAGAGCTGATTAGGGGTTTGTTGCGGCTTATTTTTTGAGTTGTATTTTTTATGTTAGTCAGTTATATGTCCGTATATTTGTCATGCTTTTTATGAATGTGTACCCACATTTTTTTCTTTCAAATTTATATTGATGGCATTACGTTTTTACAACCCGTTTCAGGATATGATTTTCGATAATCACTTTTGTTTTTTATCTGGTGATTTAACAACAAATTCCATGACGGTTTTTCCTGAGTGGGTCTTGAGTCATTTTAAGTTGGGGGAAGAAAAGATTCGTATAATGGAAAATAGCCGAGTTAAAGAAATTTTCTATGCGGATTTAAAAGTACCATGTGCTCCCCATGTGCAAAAAGCCTTTGAGGAAGTTGATCGTAAATTTTATGAGGCTTATCAAAAAGGATATGAGGGAATGGCTGATTTGGATGAGCTGATAATTTTTCAGTGGTCTGGTAGAATTGTATATGGGTTACTCTATTTAGAATTTGTGGGCGAATGGGAAAAGTGTAAAAAACAAGGGAAACCTTTTAAACTATCAGCAAATCTAAGAGATAGACTAGGAAAATTTCACATTATGCTTCAGTCGGTGGTAGAGCCTATCTCTTTTAGTAAACACAAACCATGGAGTGTAGTCGTATTTCCGCTAAAATATTCAGCAGATATTCTGAGCTACCGCGATGATGTAATTAATTTGATGTTTCAATTTGGCGTAAATAACTTTGGGTTCATTATTTGTTTTCAAGACAATGGGATTATTAAAGAGCACGAGCACGAGTTATTAGAAAAAATGAAAGGCTACACCTTGCATCCTGTGCAATTTGAAGAATTGTATGCGCGCTTTCATTACGATATGGATTTGTTGCAGTATCTACCCCAATATGAATTAGAAGAAACAGATGAAAATACCAAAATAACCGCTATACCGGTTACACAAACTGATAATCGTTTACCGCTTTTTGGAAACTGGGTAGATGATTTTTATGCGCGTCTGTTGTCTAATTATTGGCAAGTGTACGGCATAGAAAAAGGTGACATTATCCGGTTTCAGCAACCTTTTTTAAGTTATTTGGAGCATCCATACACCAAAGATTTTATCAATCCGGAAAGTATAGAACTTCCTTTTTAGTGCTTTTTTTGAAAGTTTTTTATCACTGAAAAACTTCGGATAAAACCTTTTGTCTTTCTAGGTTTTCCCCTAAATTGCGTAGAAAAGTATGCTATGGAAGAAAACCTTTTTGATCACCGAAAATCATATGAAAAAGCCGCTTTAACGGGAGATAGGTTGGAGGCACACCCCATGCAGTTATTTAAAAAATGGTTTGATGAAGTGGAGCAAGCCGATACAGTATCTGAAAATAATGCGATGACCATAAGTACGGTAGATGATACAGGTTTTCCTAAAAATAGAATTGTGTTGTTGAAAGAATTTAATGATGAAGGTTTTGTGTTTTATACAAATTACACAAGTGAAAAGGGAAAAGCTTTATTGGCAAACCCCAAAATGTCATTATCTTTTTTTTGGCCTAGTTTAGAGCGCCAAGTCATAGTGCGTGGTGAGGCTAGTAAACTTTCAGTAGAAAAATCGGATGCGTATTTTGCTTCCCGGCCACGAGGAAGTCAGTTAGGGGCTTGGGCATCACACCAGAGCAAGCCTATAGCTAATCAAAAAGTTTTACGAGACCGCATGGCAGCAATAGAAAAAAAGTTTGCTAACAAACCTGTTCTGCGTCCTGATTTTTGGGGAGGTTTTTTGGTAAAACCCCTATCTGTTGAGTTTTGGCAAGGGCGCCCTAATCGTCTGCACGATCGATTTAAATATGTCTTAGAAAAGCAGGGCTGGCAGGCTTTACGTTTAGCTCCATAAATACTATAACCTTTTGTTTTTGCTCAATATTTTTTGAGGTAGAATTGTTTAAATTAAATAAGAGTTTGTTAATTTAAACAGAACCACAATTCTGTCTAAATTTATTTTATACATTTGAGTTCACTTAAAAATTGCCCATGATGAGAAAATTACTTGTTGTTTTATCGTTACTCATTGCGTTTTCGGGATATGCGCAAGAACAGAGTAACAGAATTCAAAGAGCCAATTATGAATTACCGGCTCGCTTTTCCCCAAAAAACATTAGACGAATGGTAAAATCTACTTCGGTTCGTCCACATTGGTTAACCTCCGGAAATTTTTGGTATTCATATACCGATAAAGAGTCGGAGAAATGGTATTTGGTAAACCCAAAAAACCGTACCAAAAAGCCCTTGTTTAACAATGCAGAAATGGCCAGAAAAATAACGCTTATGACGAGAGACCCGCACAATGCGGCTCATCTGGGCATCAAAGATTTAAAGTTTTCTGAAAATGAAAAGTACATCACCTTTGAGGTGCCTAGTAAACAAATAGACTCTACAGAAATAAAAAAGAGAGAGGAAGCCAAAAAAAAGGCGAAAAAAGACTCTACCTCTCATAAAAAGAAAAAACGTCATCATAAACGCAAGAAACCTGCCTACAAAACATTCTATCTGAAATACAACCTCCGTACACGCGAATTGACAGAATTGCCTAAAGACACTACAAAAAACGGACAGCGTTGGGCTACCTTTTCACCAGACAGTTCTAAGGTTATTTATGCTAAGAATTTCAATTTGTATTGGATGGACAGAGCTAATTTTAAGAAAGCCAAAAAAGACGAAAAAGATTCAACCATTGTTGAGCATGCTTTTACCAAAGGAGGTGTACAATACTATGACTGGGGTGGCTATGGCTCTACTACTTACAGTACTATAGACATGAAAAAATACAAAGAAAAAAGACGTAGAGTGCGCCTTCTTTGGTCGCCTGATGGAAAGCACTTTATTTTAACCAGAAAAGACAATAGAGATATTCATAACTTGTGGGTTATTCACAGTGTAGGAAGCAAGCGTCCTAAATTAGAAACGTATAAATATATGATGCCGGGTGAGAAGGACTCTACAGAAACCGAGCTCTATATTTTTGATATGCCTTCTATGACGCATAAAAAAGTTGATATTTGGGCTTTTAAGAACCAAATGCTAAGCTTGTGGTCTAAACGCACCCCTAAAGCTGAAAATACGGAGCAAAGACTACGTGGTTATAGAGGGCCGGGTCATGCTGTTACATGGTTAGGCACCAACAATTTCTTTTACATGTCTAGAACCAGCCGAGATGAGAAAAGGCTAGACTTATTAAAAGTGTCTGTTGATGGGCAAGTAACTGTGCTAACTAAAGAGCGAAGCAATGTGTATTTGAGTGATGTGTACGGTACAGATATTCAAAAACCGTATATGATTAATGACGGTAAAGAGTTAGTTTGGTGGTCTCAACGCGATGGCTGGGGGCAACTTTATCTATTGAGTGCAGATGGTAAGGTAGAAGATCAGATTACAAAAGGAGAATATCACGTATCTGATGTAGTAGGAGTAGATAAAAATGCACGTAAGGTATACTTTGTTGCCAATGGTCGTGAAGAAGGAGAAAATCCTTATTTGCGCCACCTTTATAGTGCCAGTTTAGACGGAGGGCAGGTTATGCTCCTTAATAAAGGAAACTATGACCATCAAATTAGTATGAATGATGGTATAACCTTTTTTGTAGATAATTATTCGCGGGTAAATACAACGCCAAAATCGGCTTTGTACAATCGTAGTGGTAAGGAAATTATGAATTTAGAAAAAGCGGATTTATCACAGCTTTTTGCTGCCGGGTATAAATTTCCGGAACCCTTTAAAGTAAAAGCGGCGGATGGTATAACCGACCTTTATGGGGTGATGTATAAACCTTTCAACTTTGACTCAACTAAAGTATACCCGCTTATTGAGTATGTATATCCCGGCCCACAAACAGAAGCTGTAAATCGTTCATTTAGTACCTACATGACACATACAGACCGATTAGCTCAGTTTGGTTTTATTGTGATTACGGTAGGAAACCGTGGTGGAAGTCCTCTGCGTTCAGAATGGTATCACACTTATGGATACGGAAATTTAAGAGACTATGGGCTGGCTGATAAAAAAGTAGCTGCAGAACAAATTATTCAACGTTATTCTTTTGTAGACCACGAAAAAATAGGCATTAACGGTCATTCGGGCGGTGGTTTTATGACGGCTGCGGCAATGTTTGTCTACCCTGATTTCTTTAAAGTAGGGGTGTCAGAATCCGGAAATCACGACAATAGTATTTACAACCGTCGTTGGAGCGAACGCCACAATGGTGTTAAAGAAAAAATTAGCCGTAAAGGCGATACAACCTTTGCTTATTCTATAGATAAAAATAATTCGATTGCTAAAAATCTAAAAGGACATCTGCTGTTGGTAACCGGAGATATAGATAACAATGTGCATCCCGCTAACACTATTCGGGTGGTAAATGCGCTGATAAAAGCCAATAAACGTTTTGATTTCTTACTCTTGCCAGGTGAACGCCACGGATACAGACGTGATTCAGAGTATTTTTTCTGGCGTATGGGTGATTATTTTTCAAAGTATTTACTAGGTGATTCGCGTAGCAATCGTGTGAATATTAAGGAGATAGATGAAGATATACCACAAACGCGATAGTCACATCATTTTTGTCTAAAGGGCATAATGATGTATAAAGGAAATGGTAATAAGAGCATTCTTTTCTCTTCTTTTGGTATTTTTATGCTGAAAGGTTTGAAAAATGAATGCTCTTACTTAGTTTTATACCAAAACTATGAAGATTGATAATAAATATATAAATAGAGAAATTAGCTGGCTACAGTTTAATGCCCGCGTTTTACAAGAAGCCGCAGACGAAAAAGTACCTCTTTTAGAGCGACTTCGCTTTTTGGGAATCTTTTCAAACAATTTAGATGAATTTTTTAAGGTGCGTTATGCAACGGTAAAACGCATTCAGCAATCAGGCAATGGTAAACGCATGCTGTTGGGGGGGTATGAGGCCGACAAGCTGATGAAAAAAATTACGGAAATTGTTATTGAACAACAGAGTCAGAGCTTAGAAATTTTAGGTAGTATTCAAAAAGATTTAGAAGACTACGGCATTTATATTATTAGAGAAGATCAGATTTCTACCACACAAGAAAAATTTGTAAGAGATTATTTCTTACAAAAAGTGAGTCCGGCGTTAGTAACCATTATTTTAAACGATTTAAAAGAATCGCCCGGGCTTAAAGACAGCGCGGCTTATTTGGCGGTAAAAATGGTGTTGAAAGAATCAGCGCAACACGAAAAACGCTATGCGTTAATTGAAATTCCACGTAATATAAAACGGTTTATAGAGATACCTTCCACAGACGATAAAAAACACATCATTATATTAGATGATTTGATTCGCTATAACTTAAAAAGCCTTTTCAGTATCTTTGATTATGAGAGTTTGTCGGCTCACATGATTAAAATTACACGCGATGCAGAGCTAGATATTACCGGTGATTTGAGTAAGAGTTATATAGATAAACTTATGTCTAGCGTAAAAGATCGGGTAGAAGGGCAGCCGGTACGTTTTGTATACGATCAGCACATAGAAAAAGATACCTTAGCGTTTCTACTCTCTAAGATGAAAATTGACGATACCGATAGCATAATTCCCGGCGGGCGTTATCACAATAGACGCGATTATATGAAATTTCCGGATTTAGGGGCTAAAAACTTGCTGTATCCCACGCAAGACCCATTGCCCATTGCAGGATTGACGATGGAAGGTAGTTTGATTCGCCGTATCTCTGAACGAGACTTTTTGCAATACGTACCCTATCACACTTTTTCATATACGGTCAGGTTTTTGCGAGAGGCGGCCATAGACCCTCAAGTACGTTCTATAAAAATTACCATTTATAGGCTAGCAGAGTTTTCTCACATCGCTAGTTCTCTTATCAATGCAGTAAAAAATGGAAAAAAAGTAACCGCTCTTATTGAGTTGCGCGCTCGTTTTGATGAAGCCAATAATATTAACTATGCTGAACAGATGCAGCGCGAAGGAGTACATCTTATCTTTGGCGTACCGGGATTAAAGGTACACGGTAAAGTATGTGTGGTAGATAGAGAGGAAGACGATAAAATAAGGCGATATGGATTTGTGAGTACTGGAAACCTTAATGAGACTACCGCAAAAATCTATACAGATTATAATCTGTTTACGGCCAATCAAGGAATATTACGCGATGTAGATAAGCTGTTTGACTTTTTTAAGACAAATTATAAAGTAAACACATATAGGCATTTAATCGTGTCGCCACATTATTCTCGTAAACGTTTTTGTGAACTGGTAAATGCTGAAATTGCTTATGCCAAGTTTGGAAAGCCTAATGGAATTAAACTCAAATTGAATAGCCTTTCAGACTATAAAATGATTGATAAACTCTATGAGGCCAGCCGTGCCGGTGTAAAAATAAAACTGATTGTAAGAGGCATTTGTTCATTGATTCCCGGCGTTCCGGGACTAAGTGAAAATATAGAGGCCATTAGTGTGGTAGACCGCTATTTAGAGCACCCACGATTATTTATTTTTGAAAATGGTGGCCATCAGAAAATGTTTATTTCTTCTGCAGATTGGATGACGCGTAACCTAGACTATAGGGTAGAAGTAACCTGCCCTATTTACCAAAAAGACATTCAACAAGAACTGTTAGACACGTTTGAAATTTGTTGGAATGACAATGTGAAAGCACGTGATTTTTCAGCCGATAAAGAGAATGCATACCACACTAATAATTTGCCAAAGATGCGAAGCCAATTTGCTACGTATGCGTATTACGAAAAAAAACTAGCTCAAATAAAATTGTAAAAAATAGACTTGTGGAGATTAAACGTTATGCTGCCATAGATATAGGGTCAAATGCTGTAAGGCTTCTTATAAACACTGTTATAAAAGCAGAAAATAAGGAACCACAGTTTAAAAAATCGGCCTTTGTACGGGTGCCTATTCGTTTAGGAACCGATGTGTTTACTACCCGGTTGATTTCTGAAGAAAATACTGATCGCTTATTGGAGGCTATGCGCGCTTTTGACATGCTAATGCAAGTACATTATGTAGATGAATATCGAGCGTGCGCTACTTCGGCTATGCGTGAAGCCGATAACGGGAGGGAGGTAGTTGACAAAGTAAAAAGAGAAACCGGAATAACCATTGAAATTATAGATGGCGCAGATGAAGCCGCTACAATTGCTTCGGCTGATATACACGAGTTTGTCAAAAACGATAAAAACTATTTATATGTAGATGTAGGTGGGGGAAGTACTGAGTTTACGGTCTTTTCTAACGGAAAACCGGTTGTTTCAAAGTCTTTTCAATTAGGAACAGTACGTTTGCTAAACAAGATGGTTCATGCTGGTTTGTGGGGAGAAGCAGAGGCTTGGGTTAAAAAGCATACAGAAAGATTGAAACCGGTAAAAATGATTGGGTCGGGCGGAAATATAAACCACATCTATAAATACAGCGGAAAGAAAAAAACAAAGCCTATTACCTTTTTATACCTGAGTTCTTACTACCAAATGCTAACTGCGCTGACCTATGAAGAACGCGTGTCTCAATTAGAGATGAAACTAGACCGTGCAGATGTTATTGTGCCGGCTACAAAAATCTACCTCTCTGCTATGAAGTGGAGTGGTGCTCAAAAAATATACGTTCCTAAAATTGGGTTAACAGATGGCATTATTAAGATGCTATACAACCAAGACACCCCATCGTTTAGCTAGCTTAGCTTTTCAATATACCTTCTACTTCCTTAAATTCTTTTTCTAGCTCCAAATTAGGCTTATAGGTTATTTTAGAAACAATAAGGTTTGTGAGTAAAGACAAGGTAAATCCCGGAATCATTTCATACCAATCTTTAAAAGGATGATTTATGTAAACCCAAAGTAAAACAGTAAATCCCCCTACAAGCATACCAGCCAAAGCTCCTTGCCAAGTAGACTTTTTTCTAAGAAGTGCTAGTAAAACTAGGGGGCCAAAAGCAGATCCAAATCCGGCCCAGGCATTGCCTACTAAATCGAGAATATTATCCTTAGGGCTTAAAGCCAATAATAAAGCTACCACAGCTACTACCAATACAGAAAGCCGGCTGTTAATTAAGAGCTGTTTGGCAGAGGCTTTTGGGTTGATAAAACCTTTGTATATATCTTCTGTTAGCGAACTAGAGGTCACCAAAAGTTGAGAAGAAATGGTACTCATTACGGCGGCTAGGATGGCGCTGAGCAAGAACCCTCCGATAAGCGGGTGAAAGAGTACGCGGGCAAAATAAATAAAGATAGTTTCTGCTTCTTTTTGTGACCCATCAAAAATAGCCATGGTAGCGTGGTCAAATTTTAAGAGGTAAGCAATACCAATCAGTCCAACGCAAAGGGCCCCAAAGACAGTAAAAATCATCCAGGTAATACCAATGCGTTTTGCTTTTTTTAGTTCTTTAGGTTTGTCTATAGCCATAAATCGCACTAAAATGTGTGGCTGACCAAAATAACCCAACCCCCAGGCCAATAGTGAAACGATACTTACTACAGTTGTTCCTTTAAACAAATCTAGATACTGACTTCCTTTACTGCTGATGAGGTCTACTGTTTCGGTAGGACCACCAATTTGAGTAATAACCACAATAGGTACAATAATTAACGCCAATACCATAATGGTGCCTTGTACAAAATCAGTTAAACTTACCGCTAAGAACCCGCCCAAAAAGGTATAGACAACGACTACTAAGCTGGTAACCCACAGCCCCACGTTGTAATCAAGCCCAAAGGCAGACTCAAAAAGTTTGCCTCCGGCCACCATTCCGGCAGAAGTATAAAGGGTAAAAAAGATAAGGATAAAGATAGACGAAGTAGTTTTTAATACGTGTTTTTTGTCTTTATATCGATTTTCAAAAAAAACAGGAAGGGTAATAGCATTTTGAGCCACTTCAGTATAAATACGCAGTCTTGGCGCTACCACTACATAGTTAAGGTAAGCCCCAATGGTAAGCCCAATAGCAAGCCATGCACTAGATAGCCCAAAAAAATACATTGCCCCGGGGAGCCCCATGAGTAGCCAACCGCTCATATCGGCCGCCCCGGCAGAAAGTGCTGTTACAGCCGCGCCTAATTTTCGGCCACCAATTAAGAATTCTTCTGAGTTGCTAGTAGATTTCCGATAGGAGTAAACTCCGATGGCTAGCATAAGAAGGAGATAAAGCCCAATAGAGATAATTTCATACAGCTGCATATAGATTTTTGAGGTCTAATATAGCACCTTTTCAAAATATAAAAGCCTGGGTAATAGGAATTAAATTTTAGGGAAGCAATTGTTTACTGCGTGTGTTTCTTTGTGCTTGATACGGCATAAAAGAAAATAGCGGAGCCCTTGCTGTAAAAATGTTGACGATTTGTCCATCATTAGCACGCACTCAGCAACAACTTGTTAGACAGTAAATATAGGTTGTAAGGTTAAAATTGGGGAATTTTTGTGCGGGGTTTTGTAATCTTATTTAGAGTTGGTTTTCTAAAAAAAATTCCCCTTGGGTTACCAAGAGGAATCTGTTTTTTAATTGGCTTAGCCAGTCAATACTATTTTAGTACTTCCGCTAATTTTTTCTCTAAGGCTTCGCCTCGTAGGTTATGACCAATAATCACACCTTCAGGATTGATTAAGAAGTTAGCCGGAATAGCGCGAACACCATATTTGGCAGCGGCGGCATTTTCCCATCCTTTAAGGTCAGAAACATGTGTCCAAGTTAGGCCATCATCTTTAATAGCTTTTTTCCAGTTGTCTGCTTTGCTATCTAAAGAAACTCCTAAAATGGTAAAGTTTTTGTCTTTATATTGGTTGTAAGCTTTTACCACGTTAGGGTTTTCAGCTCTACAAGGACCGCACCAGCTAGCCCAGAAATCAACCAAAACATATTTACCTTTAAAGTCAGAAAGACTTACGGGTTTACCGTCTACGTCGTTTAACGTAAAATCAGGAGCGGTTTTGCCAATAGCTGTTTTTTGGCGAATAGCAAGTTGTTTAGCAAAAGCTTTTCCTTTTTCAGAATTTTGAAGGGTAGTATCTAACCCGGTATAAAGCGTGTTTAATTCTTTATATGAAGAACCGTAAGATACTTGTTGTAAAAGATCTAAACTTAGGAAACTGTTGGGGTGAGTGCCAATAAATTTTTTGGTGATTCCTTCACGTTTTGTGCCAAGTGCCTCTAATTGCTTTTGAGCATCTTTAAGTTTAGCTTGATCATTACTTTTCTTAGCAGCCATGTATTGCTTAATTACTTTGCTACGTTGATCAGTAATACTTTTAAGAGAAGCTTGATATTCTTCATATACTTTTTGAGACTGAGATCCGGTAATTTTTACATTACTAATAGAATCTCCTGTAACATTGATGTCTGCATTTTCTAGATAGAAACGGAAACCTCCTTTTCTGTTTTTTAAGAAAATTGCAGCCATTTCAGGGTTACTAACTTTTCCCGTAAAAGTGAATTTACCATCTTTTACTGCTGCAGAATCAGGTTGTTTGTTTTGAATACCACTCCAATTAAAGTATACATAAGGGGCTGTTATCCCTTTAATATTACCATTAATGGTAAAACTGTCTTTTTTAGCTTCTTGCTTTTTCTGTTTGCACGAGTACAAAGAGAAAAGAGCAATGAATAATAAAACGCCGAACTTTTTCATTTGTTTTTTAAGGATTAAAATTTGTTATAGAATTGCGAATATATAAAAAATGTGATAACGCAATAATACTTTTATATAAATTATCACATTTTGCAAATGCAACGGTTGTGTGAATAAAACAAAAAAGCCGTTGAAAAATCAACGGCCTTGTCGGGATGAGAGGATTCGAACCTCCGATCTCGCGCCCCCCAGACGCGCACTTTAACCGGACTAAGCTACATCCCGAATTATAAAATGTTTATATCTTCTAAAAATCTTTTAGCACCTCGTTTTTTTATTTTTCTTTCTAAAACTACCGCTTCCTCTCTACTACTTACACTTTTTTCCCATTTTATTGTCCAGGGAATACCATGTTTTGTAGATATTACCTTTCCACTATTATGTCTATTTAGCCTGTCTTCGATATTTCTTGTTTGGCCTGTATAATATCTTTTTAGACTTTCACTAAATAAAATATAAACATGATACATATTTCAATGATCTTGTGGAAGAGCCGCGCATTTTAATAACGCCGAAGCGTTACAGGCCTGCCACGCCACGGGCGTGGGCTAAGCTACATCCCGAAATTTTGCGGAGCGAAGATAATAAATACCTCGTAATGCCTGCCTATTTTAATTTAAAATTTCAACAAAAAGTCCGTTGGCTGTTTTACTAACAGTAACTAGTTCTTTTTTGCGTAAACTTTTTAAAGCTTTATCCCATTTTTTATTGCTTAATCCTGTTTCGCTTTTTAGTGTTTCAAGAATTATGGAATGCTGATTCTTCAGCGGCTCAAAAATGGTCTTTTCGTCTTCGGTTAACGCTATTTTCTTTTTCTCCGGTTTCATCTGTGGGAAGAACAATACTTCTTGTATAGAGGCATTATTGGTTAAGAACATAATCAATCGATCCATGCCGATTCCCAGACCAGAAGTAGGAGGCATGCCGTATTCTAGTGCGCGTAAAAAGTCTTCATCAATATATTGAGCGGCTTCTTCATCTCCTTTTTCAGAAAGTCGAAGTTGATCTTCAAAGCGTTCTCGTTGGTCTATAGGGTCATTCAGCTCAGAATAAGCGTTGGCTATTTCTTTTCCGCAGACCATCAGTTCAAAACGCTCGGTTAGTTCAGGGCTTTCTCGATGGCGTTTTGTTAGAGGGCTCATCTCTACCGGATAATCAATGATATAGGTGGGTTGAATAAAATTACCTTCGCATTTTTCACCAAAAATTTCATCAATCAGTTTGCCTTTACCCATGGTTTCATCAACCTCTATACCCATTTCTAAAGCAGCAGCGCGAATTTCATCTTCACTTTTTCCGGTAATATCAAAATCGGTAAATTGCTTAATAGCATCGGTCATAGTTACTCGGGCATAAGGTGCTTTAAAGTCAATTTCGTGTTCGCCAAATTGCGCTTTGGTGGTGCCGTTTACCGCTATAGCACAGTGCTCAAGTAGTTGTTCTACAAATTCCATCATCCACCGGTAATCTTTGTAGGCTACATAAATTTCCATTGCTGTAAACTCCGGGTTGTGAGTGCGATCCATCCCTTCGTTTCTAAAGTTTTTAGAAAACTCATATACGCCTTCAAACCCTCCTACGATAAGGCGTTTGAGATACAACTCGTTGGCAATGCGCAAATAAAGTGGAATGTTGAGCGCATTGTGGTGCGTAATAAAAGGTTTGGCGGCTGCGCCTCCGGGAATAGATTGCAAAATGGGGGTTTCTACCTCATAATATCCATGGTCGTTAAAAAACCGGCGCATGGCATTAAACAGCTTGGTGCGTTTTATAAAAATTTCTTTTACGTGTGGGTTTACCACCAAATCAGCATAGCGTTGACGGTAGCGCATCTCAGGGTCGTTAAACTTGTCAAATTCATTTCCATCTTTATCCTTTTTAGGAAGCGGAAGCGGTTTTATAGACTTGCTGAGAAGGGTAAAGTTTTTCACTTTTACCGTTTTTTCGCCCACTTTAGTGGTGAATAATTCGCCCTCAATTCCCACAAAATCACCTATATCGAGTAATTTTTTATACACGTCGTTATAAAGGGTTTTATCTTCACCCAAACAGATTTCATCGCGATTAAAATATACCTGAATGCGCCCTTCTGCATCTTGCAATTCAGCAAAAGAAGCTTTTCCCTGAATGCGTCTAGACATGATACGCCCGGCAATAACCACGGTCTTCCCTTCCTTAAAGTCATCTTTGAGTTGAGTAGTGGTGTGATCTACCGGAAACATGGCAGCCGGATAAGGATTGATACCTAAATCGCGTAATTTTGCCAGTTTTTCTCTGCGGATGTGTTCTTGCTCGGAAAGCTGCATAATAAAGGTTTAAAAAATGAATTGGCAAATTTAAGGAGATTCACATTAGTATTCAACTTAAAATTAAAAGGAAATTTGAGCTTAAAAACGCCTCAAACTGTATCTTTGTTTCTTATTAGTATTTGTAGTGATGAATAAAATAATACAGTGGAGAGATTTAGGCAAAAGAGATTATAAAACCTGCTGGGATTTTCAGGAAACAGTCTTTCAAGACAGTATTGCGTTAAAATTAAAAAACAGGAAAACAGAAACCCCTGAAGAAACCGATAATTATCTGTTTTTTGTAGAACATCCGCATGTGTATACCCTTGGTAAAAGTGGAAAAATGGAGCATTTGCTGTTAAATGAAGAGGGGCTGAAAGAACGTGGAATACAGTTTTATAAAATTAATAGAGGAGGAGATATTACCTATCACGGCCCCGGGCAAATAGTGGGTTACCCGATCTTAGATCTAGATAATTTTTTTACAGATATTCACAAATACATGCGTTGTTTAGAAGAAGTGGTAATTCGTACATTGGCAGATTATGGACTTAAAGGAGAGCGCAGCAAGGGTGAAACGGGAGTTTGGCTGGATGTAGATACTCCTTTTGCTCGGAAAATTTGTGCCATGGGTGTACGTGCAAGTCACTGGGTTACCATGCACGGGTTTGCCTTGAATGTAAATGCTGATTTAGGTTATTTTGATCATATTATTCCTTGCGGAATAGAAGACAAGTCGGTGGCATCACTTCAGGTAGAGCTTGGCCAAACAACCATAGATGAAGAGGTGGTTAAAGAAAAATTATTACATCACTTTGCAGTAGTATTTGAAGCAGAGATGGTAGCGGCAAAAAATGAACATTCATTAATTGTATAAACAAAAGATAATAATATGGCAGCTATAACTATTTATCATAACAACCGTTGCAGCAAAAGCCGCTGTGCGTTGGGCATTTTAGAAGAAAAAGGAGTTGATTTTGAAGTGAGAGAATATTTAAAAGAAGTTCCTACTGTTGAAGAATTAAGCGTGGTACTAAAAAAGCTTGGTATAAAACCCGAAGATTTAGTGCGTAAGAATGAAGCTATTTATAAAGACAACTATAAAGGCAAGACGTTTTCTGAAGAAGAATGGCTACAGATTCTTACAGAAAACCCGAAGTTGATTCAACGGCCTATTGTTATAAAAGGAGATAAAGCCGTTATAGCCCGCCCGGCTGAAAAATTAGATGAGGTTTTATAAAATCTATTTTCATAAAAAAACCTCGCTAGCTACACTAAGTTAACGAGGTTTTTTGAAGATAAGTATTGGCTGATTACTTTAAAAATTCATTAAAGTAGTCGGTTATTTTTTGCATTAGATGAATGCGGTCAAAGCCGCGAACATTATGCGGATGATCGGGATACACAAAATAATCTACTTGTACGCGGTGTTTAATACACGATTCTAAAAACCGCATAGATTGCTGCCAAACTACAGTAGAGTCTTGCCCACCGTGAATAATGAGCAGTTTTCCTTTAAGGTTTTGTACTTTATCGAGTAAGCTCGCTTCGGCATATCCTTTTGGGTTTTCTTGGGGCGTATCCATATACCGTTCAGTATACATTACTTCATACATTCGCCAGTCAATAACCGGTCCGCCGGCTACCCCTACTTTAAAAACTCCCGGATGGCGTAACATAAACGAGGTAGTCATAAACCCGCCAAAACTCCACCCGTGTATGCCCAATCTATTAGCATCAACATAGGGTAATGATTTAAGGTATTTTACGCCTTGTAGTTGGTCTTTCATCTCAACCGTGCCCAAGTGTCTGAAAGTGACTTGCTCAAATTTCATTCCGCGGTTACTACTCCCTCTGCCGTCCATGGTAAAAATAATGTATCCGTGTTGCGCCATATAATCATACCAGAGGTTACCGCTTTCCGGAAAGCTGTGGTGTAGTAGTTGAATTCCGGGACCATTGTACAAGTATACGATTACCGGATATTTTTTAGCCGGATTAAAATCAGGAGGTAAAATTAGGCGTGCATATAGTGGGGTTTTTCCATCAGCTGCAGTAAGGGTAAGTTCTTTTATTTTGGGTTGTGCATAATTTTTAAGAGGATTAGGTGCGTCTAACAATACTTTATTCCACGTACCCCTTGTAGCTGCCACACTAATTTTATTAGGCGTAGTGTAATTGTTGTAACGATCTATCCAATATTTACCATTGGTACTTACAGAAGCTTTATGTATGCCCGGAGCATTGTCTAACCGGCGAATTTTTCCATTTTTCCAATTCACAGCATATACTGTTTTATCCATAGGGGAGAGCTTAGAAGACGAAATAATCACTTCGTTTCTATTAGGAATCCAGCCGTTAATAGCATTTACTACCCAGTCTCCCGATGTAACTTGGTTTAGTAATTTGCCTTGGGTATTGTAGCGATATAGATGTAAGAATCCGTCGCGTAGGCTCCACCATAAAAACTGATCATCGTGCCCCGGAATAAACGCCATGGGGTGAAGTGGGTGTAAGTATTTAGGGTCACTTTCTTTAAAAAGTGTGGCGATGCGCTGACCGGTTTCTGCGCTGTATTGGTTTAAGGTAAGTTGTTGTTGATTGCGTTTTAAGGTGGCTATGTAAATAGATTTTCCATCCGGACTCCAAGTCACGTTTGTCAGGTAATCGTCATACGCTTTTTCAACTTTCATCCAAACGGTTTGTTGCGTCTCAGTATTATAGACCCCCAGGCTCACTTTTTCGCTACCGCGCCCGGCCATAGGGTATTTAACGTATTTAACTATAGCAGGAACACTATCCCAATTAATAACCGGATAGTTTTGTACCTTAGATTCATCTTTTTGGTAGAAAGCAATTAAGTTACCTTTAGGCGCAAAGAAAACACCGCGATCTACCCCAAATTCGTTACGCGAAACAATTTGCCCACTTACAATATTGAGGTCTTTTTCAGAAGTAATAGCCGTTTTATTTCCTTCGGCATCGGCTATATATAAATTATTGGCTTTGCTGTAAGCCACTTGTAGTTTATGTGGATTTACATAAAAGTTTGTGGTGTTTTTAGGAAGTTCTACCCAAGTTGAAAATTGCCAAGCGCCCTCCGTGTTTGTTCCTTTATAAAGTATATCGCCTACTTTAAAATAAAGCGTGTGGGCATTTATCCAATGTATTTGTGGAAACCGACGTAGGCTGCGATGACTAAATAACTGGTGATTTAAGGTAGCTAAATCAAATAACTTTTGAGTATGCATGCTGGGTACCGAGACTTTTACGATGGTAGAAGTTTTGGAGGAGTGATTTACCTTACTAAACGCATTTTCATTAGGTATCCAAGTGGTTTGGGCAATGTTTTCAGGAGCTAGGTTGAGGTATAACCCCAAAACCGCATCGCGCATGGTATATTTTTTTTGCTGCGCGGTAAGCGTATTTGCTAAAAACAAAACCAAAAGTAGAGAAGTGATTTTTTTCATAAAAAAGGTAAAAATTTTGAATAATTAAACGAGGCTAAAATAAAGCATTCTTTAGAGGTAACCATATAAAGTATTGAATTGATAGATAATATATTGAATAACAATGAAGAAGTTAAAAAAAATAGTATATTAGTCAATAATTTTCAAAAAAAATTAACTTATGAAAGCCTTTACAAAACTCCTGATTATTGTATGCCTACCAGTGTTTTTTGTGCAGACCTCGTGTACGAAAAAAGAGTCAGACAATGCTCACAAAGATTATGCATGGAAAACTCAAAAAGCAAATGGGTTTACCTACAGATATGTAGAAAACGATCCCTCGCATACGCGTTTCTACAAGTTAGACAACGGGTTGACCGTTATTTTGAGTCCGTCGCATAAAAAACCACGTATCCAAACTTATGTAGCCGTAAAAGCCGGAAGCAAAACAGATCCGGCAGATCACACCGGACTAGCGCACTACCTAGAGCATATGCTTTTTAAAGGAACCGATAAATTTGGAACTCAAAACTGGACCAAAGAAAAACCGCTACTCGATAAAATTACGCAATTATACGAACAGTATAACCACACTACAGATGAGGCTAAGCGTACAAAAATTTACAGCCAAATAGATAAAGTTTCTGGCGAAGCAGCGCAGTATGCCATTGCCAATGAGTATGATAAAATGATGGGAGCTATGGGAGCCCGAGGCACTAATGCTTTTACCTCTTTTGAAGAAACGGTTTATACCGAAGATATTCCGAGTAACGCCGTTGATAAATATTTAGCGGTGCAAGCAGAACGATTTAGACATCCGGTATTTCGACTTTTTCACACAGAGTTAGAAGCTGTTTATGAAGAGAAAAATAGAAGCCTGGATAATGATGGAAGCAAGGTTTATCAAACTATGTTTAAAGAGCTTTTTCCTCATAATAATTACGGAAAACAAACTACTATTGGTACCATACACGATTTAAAAAATCCGTCGTTGGTAGAGATTAGAAAGTATTTTAATACCTATTATGTACCCAATAACATGGGAATTATAATGGCGGGTGATTTTGATCCGGATACGATGATTAAAAAAATAGCGGATGCATTTGGTTATATGAAGGCTAAAAAATTACCGCCCTACACTTTTCCCCAAGAAAAACCCATCAAAAAACCGATTGATACGGCTGTTTATGGGCCGGAACCCGCTCGTATTATGCTTGGGTATCGTTTTCCGGGAGCCGCTTCAGATGAGGCCCGTATGTTAACTTTAGTAAGTAGCATTTTGAGTAATGGCTCTGCCGGACTCATTGATTTAGATTTGGTAAAACAACAAAAGTTAATGGGCGCTTATGCGTACCCAAATATTTTAGAAGATTATAGCGCCTTTATGCTGAGTGGGCGGCCCACTAAAGGACAGACTCTAGATGAAGTAAAAAGTTTGTTGTTACAAGAAATAGCCAAGTTGAAGAAAGGTGAATTTTCAGACGATTTAATTACGTCTATTATAAACAATGAGAAAAAAAGCGTGTTGCATACCAATGCCAATTACAACCGACGCGCTTCTAAGTTAATGAATAACTTTACCGTTGGTACAGATTGGTTGCGTAACGTATCGTATATTAACTGGCTAGACACAGTAACTAAACAAGATATTGTTGATTTTGCTAAAAAACATTTTAACAACAACTACGTAGCCGTTTATAAAAAACAGGGCAAAGATCGCAATGTGGTAAAGGTTGAAAAACCACATATAACTCCGGTGGTGTTAAATAGAGATGCACAATCTGACTTTTTGAAAAAAATCGCCCAAATAAAAGAAAAACCTATCCAGCCGGTTTGGGTAAATTATAAAAAGGATATTGAACGTGCTGAGGCCGGAAAATATTCGGTGTTAAGTGTTCAAAATAAAGACAACGGACTGTTTAGTATGGATTACTATTTTGATACCGGTAGCTGGAGTAATAAGTTGCTTCCGCTGGCGGCAGCATACCTAGAATATATAGGCACTAAAGACAAGACGGCTGAAGATATTAGTAAAGATTTTTATGAGTTAGCAAGTTCATTCCGTGTTGGTGTTTCTTCAGAAACCACGCGTATATTGCTTAGCGGATTGCAACAAAATTTTAAACAAACCGTCAAACAATTTGATGATTTATTAGAAAATTGTGTTCCTAACCAAGAGGCCTTTACCGACTTTATTAATAAACTAAAAAAAGCGCGAGCAAATGCCAAATTAAATAAGGGGCAAATAGAGCGCGGGTTGCGTAGCTATGCATTATATGGACCTCATAATCCGTATAATAATGTATTGAAAACAGCCCAGTTAGATACCCTAACGGCTCAAGATTTAGTTAAGGTGTTGCACGATTTAGCCAATTACAAACACAAAATTCTTTATTACGGCCCTAAATCTGCAGAAGAAATTGCTGGCATTATTAAAAAGATTCATCAAGCTCCTAATGAGTTTACGCCATTACCTAAGCCGGTAACATTTACTCAACTTTCTCAACAAGAAAACAAAGTTTTACTGGCTCATTATAATATGGTGCAGGCTGAGATTTATTGGGTACGTAATAATGAACAATACGATGTTTCACAAGAACCCATCATCTCATTTTTTAATCAATATTATGGAGGAGGTATGGAGTCAGTTGTTTTTCAAACCATACGAGAATCAAGTGCGTTGGCATATTCTACCTATGCGTCCTTCCTAACACCATCACATAAAGAAGACCGCGATTCTTTCTTAGCTTATGTAGGAACGCAAAGCGATAAGTTTTCGGATGCGGTAGCTGCTATGAACAGAATTATGACGACCCTGCCGCGTTCTGATAAAGCAGTAACTACTGCTAAGAAAAGTTTGTTGAATAAACTCTCTTCGCAACGCATTACCGGAAAACAAATTATGTATGATTATTTGGATGCACAAAGAATGGGAAGAGACTACGATATAAGAAAAGATATATACCAGGCTATTCCAGATATGACGTTTGAAGATTTAAATACATTTTTTAAGAAAGAAGTTAGCGGAAAACCGTATACCTATTGTATTGTGGCAGGTAAAGGAAAGTTAGATCAGAAGACCTTAAAAGCTATCGGTCCGGTAAAACTGGTTAGTCTAGAAGCTATTTTTGGATATTAAGTAGTTGTAAATTTAATTTTAGATGATGATTATCTGAAGATTGAAAATAAGATAAATTTCAACTGAGTTATTACCGCAAATTATAAAAAGGTGCTTTTGTAGCGCCTTTTTTATAGTAATATGAAAGGTATTAGAGATGTAATACAAAAGTTGATTTTTGTGCAACTATAAGGGCAATTTAGAGTGTTTTTTTGTAGCTAGAATAGACTAAAAATAAATTTTTCTTAAACTTTACCCCACGCGGTTGCAATAATTTTATTACTTTTCGCCAACTTTATGACAGAAGATTAAGTTTAATCATCCAAACACATTTAAATTACATGAGTCTTTTTATTAAAAAATCTATTCCTAATCTACTTAAAGAAGCTGAATCTTCAGGAGAAGGAACTTTAAAACGAACGTTAAGTGCTACCTCATTGGTAGCGTTAGGAATTGGAGCTATTGTAGGTGCCGGGTTATTCTCTATAACCGGAATGGCAGCCGGTAATTATGCCGGACCAGCTATTATAATTTCTTTTATTATTGCAGCGGTAGGCTGTGGGTTGGCCGGACTTTGTTATGCGGAATTTGCTTCTATGATTCCGGTGGCAGGTAGTGCCTATACGTACTCTTATGCTACAATGGGCGAATTTATTGCATGGATTATAGGATGGGATTTGGTCTTAGAATATGCAGTAGGAGCAGCCACGGTAGCCTCTAGTTGGAGTGACTATTTAGTGGTGCTGCTCAATAAATACGGGTTGAGTTTGCCTTATAGTTTAACCCATACTCCTTTTGACTCAGCAACATTAGCCGATGGCTCTGTGGTACATGGTTTTCTTAACCTTCCATCAGTTTTTATTGTAGTTGTTTTATCAATGGTGCTTATTCGAGGAATGAGTGAATCTGCCTTGGTAAATAATATTATTGTCGTGCTAAAAATTAGTATTGTTTTAGTCTTTATTATTATTGGCTTTAATTATATACGCCCGGCTAACTTAGACCCGTTTATTCCGCCTAATACCGGAACATTCGGACATTTTGGATGGACGGGTATTATACGAGCGGCGGCACTGGTCTTCTTTGCCTATATTGGGTTTGATGCGGTGTCTACCGCTGCCCAAGAAACTAAAAATCCAAGAAAAGCAATGCCTATTGGTATTTTAGGGTCGCTGGTTATTTGTACTATTTTGTACATTTTATTTGCTTATGTAATGACGGGTGTAACTTCTTACCACAACTTTGTAGGTGGTAATGGAGCTGGAGAATTAGCACCGGTAGCTACTGCTGTACAATATATGGGTGATGTGGTTAACGGAGTACCTCATCCGGACTACCCGCTCTTAAATACCGGAATTATTGTGGCTATTCTATTAGGTTATTCTTCCGTAATCTTAGTGATGCTATTGGGGCAGAGCCGAGTATTCTATTCTATGAGTGTAGACGGGCTGTTACCTAAATTGTTTTCTCAAGTACACAAAAAATTCCGTACACCTTTTAAATCTAACCTAATGTTTATGTTGCTGGTAAGTGCTTTTGCGGCTTTTATTCCGGGACGTATTGTGGGCGAGATGACCAGTATAGGCACTTTGTTTGCTTTTATTCTGGTGTGTATAGGGGTGCTGGTAATGCGCTATAAAATGAAAGATGTTCCACGGGCGTTTAGAGTTCCGTTGGTGCCTTATATCCCTGCTTTAGGAGTTCTCGTCTGTTTAGGTATGATGGTTTTCTTGCCGTTTGATACTTGGATTCGTTTATTGGTATGGATGCTTATAGGATTAGATATTTATGAGCGATATGGAGTAAAAAAGAGTAAAATGAATAAAGAGAAAAAGCATTTTAAAGACAAAGTGGTTATTAGTATTTGCGGTTTGGCAGTTTCTATACTTCTCGTAGTATTGGCTTTTGCCCACTATTACACTACCCCGATAGATAAACGCGATGTTGGTTTCTTTTATGTGGCAGTAGTCATAGGTGCCATTCATATTATTTATTTTGCTGTTCGTTATGTGCAAGATAAAGGCAGAGGAAAACAATTAAATGAGCTATAAAAAAATGGTTTTCTTTAGTAAGTATACCATCTGGTTCAAATCATAAAAAAAGAATTCCGGGTTCCAATTTTGAATCCGGAATTTTTTATGATAAGTATTTGTACAGCATTTTTTCAGTTATTGCGTTTTAACTCCGTCATTTTTAAATTGCTTATCTATGCTTATAAATTTAAATTGTATATTGTAACTATTACATGCTCTTAAATACTTGATAAAAAAATGGAAAACAAACTCATTAAAGATGCCACTCATCAATTAGCGTGCAATTTTGAAGGTGATTCTTGGTTGGATGAATATTTTATAAAAAAAATACAACACGTTACCGAAGAAAATGCTTTTATACGACCTATTCCAGAACTCCACAGTGTGGCGGAGTTAATTGGTCATCTTTTGATTTGGCGCAGTGAAGGGATTAAAAAACTACAAGGCCAAGCCCCAACAATTACATCTAATAGCCCTGAAAATTGGCGCTCTAATGAGGAGTTGAAAGAAATTGGTTGGCAAAAATTAAAATTAGACTTTCAAAACAGTCAACGTGACTTAATAGCGTTACTCAAAGACAAATCCGATTCGTTTTTAGAGAACAATGACTATGTGCCCGGTTATTCATATAAATATTTACTGGATGGGTTAATTCAACACGATACATATCACCTTGGGCAAATAGGGTTGACTACAAAATTACTAGCGATACATCCTTAATACTTTAACAGTGAATCTTTCTGGAAACCTAAACCACACAATAGGTAGTAATAGTGCTATAAAATAAACCAGATAAAGAAACGGATGATTGCTGGGATTGTCTATTTTTGTAGGACTCCGGGTGGATAATGCGCCAGAATTTTATTTACAATGGTATTAATCCGTTCAATTTTTTCAGGTACACTTCCTTCCGGAGAAATTCCACCTTCTCCTACACCTTGCCATACTAAGACTTTCTTTTTAGTGTCTATAATATTGATGTATAAAGCGCCATCTACGTCAGTATAGATACTGTTGTAATAGTTATTCCAGTATGGGCCGTAACCCCACCAGCCCCACGGGCCGCCCCAACCATAATGGTTATTATATACGTTAATGTTTTTAGTAGACTTAGTAAAGATACTTACCAGTATATCCGGGCTTTCTTTAGACTTGGTTAGCCCTTTAGCTTCTAACGAAGAACTAATTGCACGCAAAATACGCCTTTTATCTAAATCAGATATCTTGGCTTTGTCTATACCGGGTTTATAAAAAGCAAAGGTCTTATACTGATTAAAATCGGCATTTTGATCATAATCAGTAACTACATGAACAGACTGGCAAGAGGTAGCCCCCAAAACCAGAAATACAGCGACGAATAGTAGTTTAATTGATTTCATAGTTTTAAAATTAAGTCCTTTTTAAAGGTACATATTAAAATGCAGAAACTTAAAATCCTATGAAATGTTTAACAGTGCTTATTTACTGATGATTACCAATTTTTATAATTCATTAAATAATTGGTCATCTACAAGATTGGGCATGGTCACTTTTAGTTGAGGTTCATTTTCCATGGCGCGTTTTGCAGCAAAAATTGCCCCCGAATTTCGTGCCCAAGATCGTCTGGTAATACCATTGTTTACATCCCAAAAAAGCATGGACTTTAAACGATTCTCTGCTTCTTGAGTACCATCAAGAACCATTCCAAACCCGCCATTAATCACTTCGCCCCAGCCAACGCCACCGCCGTTGTGAAGACTTACCCAAGTGGCTCCTCTAAAGCTATCACCAATTACATTTTGTATCGCCATGTCTGCGGTAAAGCTGCTCCCGTCATATATATTAGACGTCTCTCGAAAAGGGGAGTCGGTGCCTGAAACGTCGTGATGATCGCGTCCTAACACAACAGGGGCGCTGAGCTCTCCGGTTTTAATAGCATTGTTAAAAGCTTGCGCTATTTTGGTTCGGCCTTCTGCATCGGCATACAAAATTCTGGCTTGTGAGCCTACCACCAAATGATTGGCTTTGGCCCCTTTAATCCAATGAATGTTGTCTTCCATTTGTTGTAGAATTTCTTTAGGGGCTGTTTTTTTTAGCTCCTCTAAGACCGTTAAGGTTAGGTTGTCTGTTTTTTCTAAATCTTCCGGTTTGCCGGAGGTGCAGACCCATCTAAAAGGACCAAATCCATAGTCAAAACAAATGGGCCCCATAATATCTTCTACATAACTAGGGTAGGCAAAACCTTGCCCTTCAGGAACGGCTGAGTAATCTACAAAATTGCCATCTTTGTCTTTATAAACCTTGGCACCGGCACGAGATGACTGTAGTAAGAAAGCATTTCCATAGTCAAAGAAATAGGTACCTTTAGCGGTATGTTTATTAATAGCGGCTACGTGTCTTCTATAGGTTTTTTCTACTTCGACCTTAAATTTTTCAGGATTTTCAGCCATCATTTTATTGGCATCTTCATACGATAATCCTACCGGATAATATCCACCGGCCCAAGGGTTGTGACTAGAAGTTTGATCGCTCCCCAAATCGATGTGAATATCTTCTTCAGCAAATTTCTCCCACACTTCAACTACGTTGCCTTCATAACCAATAGATACGGTTTCTTTGGCGGCTATAGCTGTTTTTACGCGATCGACTAATTGATTTAAATCGGCTGTTTTCTCGTTTATCCAACCTTGTTCATGGCGTTTGTCGAGTGCTTTGGGGTTTATCTCAGCACAAACCGTAATGCAACCGGCTATATTGCCTGCTTTGGGTTGTGCTCCGCTCATGCCACCTAATCCGGCTGTAACAAACAAACCACCTTTAGGTGATTTATGAATTTTTCTAAACCCGTTTAACACGGTAATAGTGGTGCCGTGCACAATGCCTTGTGGCCCGATGTACATGTAACTTCCGGCGGTCATTTGCCCGTATTGTGTAACCCCCAGGGCATTGTACCGCTCCCAATCATCTGGTTTAGAATAATTGGGAATCATAATGCCATTGCTTACTACCACGCGCGGTGCATTTTTATGAGAAGGAAAAAGACCTAGTGGGTGACCGCTATTCATTACCAGCGTTTGATCATCGGTCATCTCAGACAGATAGCGCATAGTAAGTAAATATTGTGCCCAGTTTTGAAAAACAGCACCATTACCCCCATAAGTAATCAACTCATGTGGATGCTGTGCTACTTTTGGGTCTAAATTATTTTGAATCATTAACATAATGGCACTGGCCTGAATAGACCTTCCGGGATATTCTTCTATAGGGCGCGCATACATTTTGTAATTCGGGCGGAAACGATACATGTAGATTCGCCCGTATTTTTCAAGCTCTTCGGCAAATTCAGGAAGAAGGGTTTTGTGATGCTTTTTATCAAAATATCGCAAGGCATTGCGCAACGCTAATTTTTTTTCTTCTGTAGAGAGAATGTCTTTTCGCTTAGGTGCGTGGTTAATTTGAGAGTCGTATGCTTTTTTCTCCGGTAACTGATCCGGAATGCCTTGTAATAGTTCTTCTTTAAATGTCATTATTATTTCTTTTTATCGAATTGATCTGTTTTTTTATTGTACCCATAAGGGCAGTGTCTACAGCCACTTTTACAGCAATACCCACGTTTAAGGTGATATTGTTCTGTAAAGCACCTATATCCTTCGGGGGTAAGGTAGTAATCACCTTCTTCAATAGGAACGCGTTTTCGTATGCTCATACGCACAAAAATATAGAATTTTAATGGAAAGAATTGAAATTTATATAGAAGGATATTAAAAATTCAAAGAGCTAAGAAAAGTGTGTTGATTTCTAATTTGCCAAAAGGTTTTTTATATTTACAGCAAGCGATTAAATTGATAGAAAATGAATTTTTCCTTTTGGGAACAACAACAGTTTTTTACGAGTGATGTGGTGGTTGTAGGAAGTGGAATTGTGGGGCTAAGTGCCGCTTATTACATACAACAAGAGCATCCTAATTGGAGAGTGGTCGTACTAGAGCGCGGCTTTTTACCTATGGGGGCTAGCACTAAAAATGCCGGATTTGCATGTTTTGGAAGTTTATCTGAGTTGATTGAACAGAAGAAGCAATTAGGAGAGAAAGGGTTGTATAATTTAGTAGAGCGACGTTGGAAAGGTTTAAACCGATTGCGAAAATTATTAGGCGATAAAAATATAGGGTATCAAAACTGTGGTGGTTTTGAATTATTTGACGAACAGTATAAAGAAGTAGAAGAGGCTTGTTTAAATGAGTTATCTTATTTTAATAACTTGTTGAAAGACATTATAGGTCATCCGCAAATATTTTCAGCAGCAAAAGAAAAAGTGGCGACGTTTGGTTTTGGTAACACCACCAACTTAATTGAGAATAAATGGGAAGGGCAGTTACATACGGGTAAAATGATGTGGGCTTTGCGACAGAAAGCAGCTTCACTTGGCGTGGTGGTTTACAATAATTGTACGGTACAAAAAATAGAGTCAATTGCTCAAGGTGCAAAGGTGTATACCAATCAAGGGAATTTTAAATGCAGGCATGTGCTATTGGCCACCAATGCGTTTAGTCGACAAATAATAAAAGAATTAGAAGTTGTGCCGGGTAGAGGGCAGGTACTGATTACAAAACCCATTTCGTCGTTAAAAGTATGCGGAACTTTTCATTGTGATAAAGGGTTTTATTATTTTAGAAATGTGGGTAACCGACTGTTGTTAGGAGGAGGGAGAAATATAGATTTTGAGGCAGAACATACGACAGAATTTGGGTTGACAGAAAAGATTCAACAACGATTGATAGAAATGTTACAAAAGGTGATTCTTCCTCATATTCCGTTTGAAATTGAAATGAGCTGGAGCGGTATTATGGGGTTTGGTAAAGAATTGACACCAATCATTAAAGAATGTCGGCCTCACGTATATTGTGCAGTTAGAGGAAGCGGAATGGGGATTGCCATTGGTACCCAAACCGGATATGATTTGGCAGCTTTGTGTGATGATGATTAATAAAGTTGATAGCCTAAAAAGGTTCGGCTGTGTATATTTTAAAAAGTATGCATTTGTATTGCATATAAAATAACTACCTTTGAGTCTCTTTGCATAATTGTTAATAAAAACGCTTAATTCAACTCAAAACACTATGAAAAACATTTTCTATCTCTTCTTATTTTTATTTCCGGGGCAGTGGTTATTTGCACAGGCTCCGGCTTCACAGGTTAAAACAGAAAACATTGCGCCGCTTACTGTTAAAAAAATTATGCGCGACCCTAAGTGGATAGGAACCTCTCCCTCTAGGGTGTTTTGGAGCATAGACAGTAAACGTATTTATTTTAATTGGAATCCTACAAAGGCTACTTCAGATTCGTTATATTTTATCACCTTAAAAAATCATTCACCACAAAAGGTAGGTCCACAGCAACGTTCCATTATTCGTGCTAAACGTAGAGGATCGTGGAATACAGCACGCACCAAAATGGTATATATGCGCAACCACACCCTGTATATATGGAATGCAGATTCTGAAAAAGAAACAGCTCTAATTCAGACCACCCAGCGCATTGCTCGTCCACATTTTGGTTTAATGGGGAAAGCTGTAATTTATCGACAAGGAAATAACTTATATGCTAAAAATATAGAAACGGGAAGTTTAACACAGCTTACCAATTTTAAAAAAGAATCCAAATCGCACAAAAGATTAACTCATGAATCGGCTCAAGAAAAATTTTTAGAACAAGATGCGCTAGATAATTCTATAGTGCTAAGTCAACGTAAAGCAAAACGAGAAGAGGCAGAACAGAATCGTCCTGAACGGAAAAATTTAATTCAACCGGTTTACCTTCCCAAAGGAAGACTATCAGGGATGAGTTTAAGTCCTGATGGTAAAATCATAGCTTATACCATGGTGCAAAGACCGAAGGTAGAGAGAACCATTGTGCCCAACTATGTTACGCAGTCAGGGTATACACAAGATATTCCCGGCAGACCGGTAGTAGGCGTAAAACAGCCCCGGTTTACAAGTTATCTTTATAACCGAGAAGCAGATACGGTTTATCCGATTGTGATAGCAGATATTCCCGGAATTCGAGACATTCCGAATTTTTATAAAGATTATCCGGATGAGTATGAAGCTAAGAAAAAAGCGGATGCTCTGCGATCAGTTTATGTGTCACAACCCATTTGGAATACAGAAGGAACCCGTGCTTTTGTTGTAGTGCGTTCTCAAGATCACAAAGACCGTTGGATTATGGCATTAAATACAAGCAACGGACATTTGCAACTACTCGATCGTCAGCACGATGAAGCGTGGATTGGGGGTCCCGGAATGGGGTATTCTTATTCAGCCGGAAATGTGGGGTGGATAAATGATCACACAATCTGGTACCAATCAGAAAAAACTGGGTATTCTCATCTTTATACTATGAATGTGAAAACCGGAAAGAAAAGAGTACTGACCCATGGTAAATATGAAGTGTTTGCAGCTGAGCTATCTCCGGATCATAAAAAATTCTATTTAACCACTAATAAGGTGGCTCCGGGGCAACGTCAATTTTATCAATTAGCTATAAATTCAGGAAAATTAACGCGTATTACAGCCAAAACAGGTGGAAATCGTGCCACCGTTTCTCCGGATGGTAAACAGTTAGCCATTCTGTTCTCTACCCCTAACCACCCGTGGGAATTATTTTTACAGGATAATAAAAAAGGGGCTGAAATGCAGCAAATCACCCACAAGGCAGAGAGTACTGAGTTTAAGTCATATCCGTGGAGAAGCCCCAAAATTTTCACCTATACTGACAGAGATGGGCTAGCAGTATATGCCAAGGTTTTTGAACCTGAAAATCCGGCACCTTCGCATCCGGGAGTTATTTTTGTACACGGGGCAGGTTATCTACAAGATGTGGTGCAGTATTGGAGCGATCCGTATTTTAGAGAGCACATGTTTATGAATTTCTTGGTTGATCAAGGGTATACGGTAATGGAAATGGACTACCGAGGCAGTAAAGGATATGGTCGTGATTGGCGAACAGCCATTTATAGACATATGGGAGGTAACGATTTAGAAGATGTGGTAGACGGCGCTAATTATTTGGTAGAGCATTACGGAGTAAATCCTGCTAACATAGGTGTTTGGGGAGGCTCTTACGGAGGTTTTATGACACTTATGGTAATGTTTAATACAGATACCTTTGCGGCTGGTGGTGCGTTGCGATCAGTAACTGATTGGGCACATTACAACCACGGGTATACCTCTAATATTTTAAACTTACCGCAAAACGACCCCAAGGCTTATAAACAAAGCTCACCTATTTATTTTGCTAAGGGTTTGCAAGGCGCTTTGTTGATGTGCCACGGTATGGTAGATACGAATGTGCATTTTCAAGACATCGTTCGACTGTCTCAAAGGTTGATTGAATTGGAAAAGAAAAATTGGGAATTGGCGGTCTATCCGGTAGAGAGCCATGGATTTGTAGAGCCGAGTAGCTGGACAGACGAGTACAGCCGTATTTATAAACTATTTGAAGACAATTTGAAATGATGTTTTTATAGCCGTCGGTTATTTGTTCTATAAATTAAATTGTTATGGTATGTGTTTGGCAGACCATAACAATTTTTTTTGCTTTTAATTTTAGAAAGTTGAAAACGGATCTACGCTATTAGTTGGTTAAATTCTTCTTCAGATATAACGGGAATACCAAATTTTTCGGCTTTTGCTTTTTTGCTGGGCCCCATCTTATCGCCGGCTAGTAAATAATCGGTACTTTTAGAGAGTGAGCCGGTATTTTTACCACCATTGTGTTCAATGCGTTTTTTTATTTCGTCTCTCGGTATCGAGAAAACGCCTGATACAACAAATTTTTTCCCGGCCAACTTGTTGGTTTGCGTATGGGTGTCTTCTTCAGAAATGGCTACTTGCAACCCATATTCTTTTAATCGCTTTATGAGTACTTTGTTCTCTTCCTCCTGAAAAAAGGAAACTACACTTTCGGCAATTCGCTCTCCAATATCATCTACTTCAACTAAAGCGGTTTGAGTGGCATCGGCTAGGTTATCGATGTTTTTATAATGTTTGGCTAATTTTTTAGCAACAGTTTCACCCACAAATCGGATTCCTAAGGCATATAAAACGCGTTCAAAAGGAGCCTTTTTAGAAGCTTCAATACCGTTTAGTAAGTTATCTGCCGATTTTTCTGCCATTCGCTCTAAGGGTAAAATTTGTGCTTTTTGCAGGGTGTATAAGTCAGCGTAATTTTTAATGAGTCCTTCTTTAACAAGTAGGTTGACGGTTTCGCCCCCTAAGCCTTCAATATCCATAGCTTTTCTGCTGATGAAGTGCTCAATACGCCCGGATACCTGTGGCGGACACGTGGCTGAGTTGGGGCAATAATGCAAGGCTTCTCCCGCTTTACGTATTAAAGCTGTGCCACATTCCGGACAATGAGTTGGGTAGGTGGTAGGCTGAGAAAGCAAAGTTCGTTTTTGTTTGTTAACCCTCACAATTTTAGGAATGATTTCACCTCCTTTTTCAACAAAGACACTATCGCCTTCACGTACATCCAGCTTTTCAATTTGATCGGCATTATAAAGCGAAGCACGTTTTACAGTGGTGCCGGCTAGCAGTACGGGTTGTAGGTTGGCAACCGGGGTAATAGCGCCTGTTCTTCCTACTTGATAGGTTATTTTTTCTAGAATGGTCTCAGCCTGTTCTGCTTTAAATTTATAAGCCATTGCCCAACGAGGAACTTTGGCGGTAAACCCCAATTGATCTTGTTGTGCCAATTCATTTACCTTTACAACCACTCCATCGGTGGTGTAGGGTAAGTTGTGACGGTGTTCATCCCAATAGCTGAGATAGTCCATAATACCGTCAATGCCCTGTACTAATTTAGAGGCTTTAGGCACCTTAAACCCCCATTCTCTGGCCTTTTGTAGGGCTTCAAATTGGGTGGTAAAAGGCAAATTTTCTCCCACTATAAAATAGAGTAAGCACACAAGAGGTCGCTTAGCAGTCTCGGCACTATCTTGTAATTTTAAACTACCGGAGGCGGTGTTACGTGGATTGGCATAGGGTTCTTCGCCATTTTCTATACGCTCGGCATTCAGTTTTTCAAATCCATCAAACGGTAAAACAATTTCTCCACGGACATAAAATTTTTGCGGATAATCACCTTTTAGTTTTAGCGGTACGGTACGAATGGTTTTTACGTTGTGTGTTACGTCATCACCTTGGGTACCATCCCCGCGGGTTAGTGCTTGTTTTAGCTTCCCATCTTCATATAAAATATCAATAGAAACTCCATCATATTTGAGCTCACATGTGTATTGTACAGCGCCGTTTACTAATTTTTGTAAACGTTTTTCCCAATCTTGCAACTCTTCTTTAGAGTAAGAGTTAGCCAAAGAATACATGCGAAATGCGTGTTTTACAGTAGGAAAATTTTTGGTCACTTCTCCCCCTACGCGTTGAGTAGGAGAGTTGGGGTCGAAAAATTCAGGATGTGCTTCTTCTAACTCTTGCAACTCTTTTAGCTTCATATCAAATTCGTAATCAGACAAAGTGGGGTTGTCTAATACGTAATATCGATAATTGTGTTCTTGCAGTTCTTTGCGAAGATTGCTTATTTTGAGGGCTATGTCCATAGAACTTTCTTTTGGAGATGTTGCGTTTAAAAATACGGGTTTTTCGGGGATTGCCCTAATTGATTTTGAGTTGATTAAAAATGTCTAAGAAACAAATTTACTACTCACTAATAGCTTTTACGATACGTTTAGCGTGAATCAGTGAATTTTCAATCAGTAGGTTGTGTGTATGTGCTCCGGCACAAATCACACCAGCCAGATAAATCCCTTTTTGATTGGTTTCCATGGTCTCGGGATTAAAATAAGGTTTTTGTTCTTCGTCTTCAGAAATTTTGATTCCCATTTCCTTTAAAAAGGTGTAGTTAGGTCGATACCCGGTGAGGGCTAAGACAAAATCGTTTTTTATAGTTTCTACCGCACCAGAAGCTCGTTTTACAACTACTTCTGTGGGGTGTATCGCTAGTATTTTGGTATTAAAGAGTGCCTTAATACTTCCTTCTTTAATCCTATTTTTAATATCAGGACGAACCCAATATTTTACACGGGTACCAATATCGTCTCCGCGAACAACCATCGTAACGTCGCCTCCTTTTCGATAAATTTCTAGCGCCGCATCTGAAGCAGAATTACTAGCCCCAACAACAACTACTTTTTGTTGGTAGAAATAATGCGGATTGTCATAATAATGAAAAACCTTAGGCAGGTCTTCTCCTGTCACATTAATGCGGTGTGGAATGCCGTAAAAACCGGTGGCTACAACAATGTTTTTGGTCTGATAATTGGCTTTAGAAGTCTGCACAGAAAAACCGTTCGTTGTGCGTTGTACGGTCATAACTTCTTCAAATAGGTGAATGTTGAGTTGATTTGTGCTAGCTACTTTTCTAAAATATTCTAGGCCTTCGTTGCGGGTGGGTTTAGGATGAATACTAGGAAAGGGAATGCCGTCTATTTCTAGTTTCTCAGAAGTAGAAAAGAAACGCATGTTGGCCGGAAAATGAAAGATAGAGTTTACCAACGTTCCTTTTTCAACTACAATATAGTTAAGTTTTTTCTTCTTAGCTTCTAGAGCCGTGGCAATACCGACTGGTCCACCACCAATAATCAATACATCAAACATTTCTTCTCTTTAAATACTTATGGGTGCTAAAACGGTGTTATTCATTAGCTAGATCAGACAACTGTTGAATGGTAGCGGTAGGATTTTCAGTTTTGAATACGGCGCTTCCGGCTACAAAAATATCAGCACCGGCATCAGCTAGTTGTTGAATATTTTGGGCATTTACGCCTCCATCTACCTCTATTTTAGTTTGCGCATTGTTGTCTATAATTAACTCTTTAAGCTGCCGTACTTTTTTATAGGTATTTTTTATAAATTTTTGGCCGCCAAACCCGGGATTTACACTCATAATCAATACCACATCAATATCATTAATAATGTCTTCGAGTAGCATTACATTTGTGTGAGGGTTTAAAGCCACTCCAGCTTTCATATTGGCTTGTTTAATGGCTTGCAAGGTACGGTGTAGATGAGTAGAAGCCTCGTAATGAACGGTTAGAATTTGTGAACCTAGATCGGCAAAAGTTTCGATATATCGTTCGGGTTCTACAATCATTAAATGTACGTCAAGTGGTTTTTGTGCATGTTTGCCAATAGCTTTTAAAACCGGCATCCCGTATGAGATATTGGGCACAAAAACACCGTCCATAATGTCTATGTGAAACCAATCGGCGGCGCTTTGGTTTACCATTTCTACGTCGCGTTGCATATTGCCAAAATCGGCAGCTAGCATAGAGGGGGCAATGAGTTTGCTCATGAGTGTAATTTTATGCGAAAATACAAAATAGCCGGATGATAATAGGTGTTTTTTAAAAAACGATATAGTGTTTGTTTATTTCTAAAAAAGATATACTTTTACCACAACAAACAAACAATGTATTTACAAGCCAATTTTAATTCTATTAATAATAATCGATTTTTAATCGAAGAGGGGGAGGCTTGCCAAGGATAACACAAATTTATAAAGATGACTAAAAGCCTTTCCTTTTGGAAGGGCTTTTTTTATGGATAGTAAATAAATATCAAATGTTTTACATTCTTTTAAATAATAATGGTAATAATTCTCCACCCAACTCGGGATAAGGTCTTTATTGCTTTTAACCAGCTCACCTTATCTAAGCGTGGGCTTTTTTTATAAATTAATTCAACAAATCACTATGAAAACTATTGTAAAAACACTTCAAAAACCATTAGAAACAGAACAAGCAGTCGCCTTGGTAAAAGCCACCTTCAGCACTCAACTCCGAGAGCAACTTCATTTACACAAAATAGAAGCTCCGCTGACCGTATGGGGTGGAACGGGCGTAAATGATGATTTAAACGGAGTAGAACAACCGGTAGGCTTTTCTTTAAAAGCTATTGCTGATCAACGGGTAGAAATTGTACAATCGCTAGCTAAGTGGAAACGACTACGAACAGCAACGTATGATTTGATGCCGGAAGAGGGTATTTTAACCGATATGCGTGCTTTGAGGCCGGATGAAGAATTAACGCCTATTCATTCAATTTATGTTGACCAGTGGGACTGGGAGAAGGTAATGTTGCCGGAGCAGCGCCACCTGACCTATTTAGAAGAAACGGTACAAAAAATCTATGCGAGTATTCTTTATACAGAAACAAAAGTAGCAGAAAATTATCCGGATTTAAAGCCAATCTTACCTTCAAAAATAACATTTGTACATGCTGAAGAGCTATTACAACGCTATCCGGATTTATCACCAAAAGAGCGCGAATATAAAATAACACAGCAATATGGAGCGGTATTTATAGTGGGGATTGGAGGTGAGTTGAGCAACGGCGAGCCACATGATGGTCGAGCACCGGATTATGATGATTGGAGTACACCCAACGCCGCCGGGTTTTATGGATTAAACGGAGATTTGCTCTTGTGGAACCCGGTTTTACAAAAGGCTTTTGAGGTTTCTTCTATGGGAATTAGAGTAGATGCTGCCGCGCTTTTGCGACAGTTGAAGTTTGCACAAAAAGAAGAACGGAAAACGTTGTTTTATCACCAACAATTATTACAAGGAATATTGCCACAAACTATTGGAGGAGGGATTGGTCAGTCACGACTCTGTATGTTTCTTTTAAAAAAACAACACATAGGCGAGGTGCAAGTAAGTGTTTGGCCGGAGGTTTTGCGGGAAAAGTGTGCCGCGCAAACGATCAGGCTGTTGTAATATATGATGAAATGGTTGCTAATAATCCGTTGCAGTTAAGGCGGTTCGCATGATAATCTTTACTTTAGCCGCACAATCTTTTAATTTCGTTTGGCTTTATGAAAAAAAATATGTTAATCGTCTTTAGCTGCCTTGTTTTGGTAGTAGGTGCCACTTCTTGTATTAATGTGAAAGCACCGGTGTCTGTTAGCGATAGCGGTAATGGAAACCAACTTACTTCTGAAAAATCTTCCCACAATTTTTTAATGCAAGCAGTTTTGTGGCAACAAAATGCCGCTGAATATCGCGCTTTGTGTTACCAAGCTTTTAACACCGCAAAATTTAGACTAGATCAAGCATTGCAACAACGAAAAACAGGCAATAAACCGCCGGCTATTATAACCGATATAGATGAAACGGTATTAAACAATAGTCCGTTTGAAGCTAAGATGATTTTAGATGATATGGATTATTCGAGTAAAGCGTGGGCGCAATGGACGGGTATGGCGCAGGCCAAAGCAATTCCCGGAGCCATTAAATTTTTGCAATATGCCCATGCCAAAGGGGTGCAGATTTTTTATGTTTCTAACCGTTCGGTAAGTGCCGAAGAAAGTACACTAAAAAATATGAAAGTACTTGGTTTTCCGGATGCAAACAAAAAACATTTGTTGTTTAAAAGTGAGACAAGTGCTAAGCAGTCTCGTTTTACAAAGGTTGAAGAAGCACACGAAGTACTTTTGTTTATGGGTGATAATTTATCGGATTTTACGTCTAAATTTCGCGTGCCTTCAACTCAAAAACGCAATGCTTTAGCGGATCAACTGCAAGATGAATTTGGAAAGAAATTTATTGTTTTACCCAACCCAATGTATGGCGATTGGGAAACCAAAGGTCTTTTTGAAGGCCGTTACGATTGGACAGAAGCGCAAAAAGATTCTATCCGAAGAGCCAATTTAAAAGCGTATTAATACGGAAGTGACATTCAAAATGAACCAATCTTCCTGTTAAAATTACAAATCTCTGCGTTATAAATGCTCGTCATAGCTATGGCTATGCCTGTGCTTTTTGCCTTGACCTTTGAAATTTTAACGACAAAATATTTAGTCTATTTTAAAAATCATTTCCGTATAACTAGTGGACAAAGATTCGTATAAAACTATTGATCGCCCGGGGGCAGAAACTTTGTATAAAGATAAAGGCAGTAAATTTTTTGGATATGCTTTTCCGGTGAGCTCTGAAACCGAAATTGAAGCCGCTTTGGCGCAGGTTAGAGAACAACACCACAAGGCGCGTCATTTTTGTTATGCTTGGCAACTGGGTCAACATTATGAGCAGTATCGCGCTAACGATGATGGCGAACCTTCTAACTCTGCCGGAATGCCCATTTATGGGCAACTTCAAGCTTTTGAAGTGACAAATATTTTGGTGGTGTCAGTGCGTTATTTTGGCGGCGTGAAACTCGGTGTTGGTGGTTTGATTACAGCCTATAAAACTTCTGCTAAATTAGCTTTAGAAGCTGCTGAAATTGTGACTAAAACCATTGATGTGGTTTTTAAAATTGCATTTAATTACCCGGAAATGAGTGCGGTAGAAGAAATCTTAAATCGTGAAAATTTGATGGTAACAACGCGTATTCTAAAAGCAGATTGTCAGATTTTTATTCAAGTACGCCAAAAAGAAGCTGACCGCATCTTTAAGTTGTTTGATAAATTGTATAAAGTAACTATAACGCTTGATGAATGATGATGACCTTTATACTTTAAATGCTGTTTTGAGTGTGAAACTAGTAATTGATTAGTAGCGCCTCTTAATCTTTGTAAAAATATATGTACAACCCTTTAGAAAAATATAGAAATACCAAACTCGAACGCTTTGTTCAAACACATAAGCGCTATCTGCCTGTGCTGTTTTTTGTGGGTGGATTTATCTTTGATTCACTCACCTTAGGCCGCATTGATCGCGTGTACGATCAGGTGATTCTGTGTTTGTATATGGTCTTGTTAACGCTGTTGGTTTATCTGTTTAATCTACAAGCTAACAAGCCTTGGAAGTATGCCTTTTTTGAGCGGATAAAAATTTATTTTCCGCTAGCTATTCAGTTCTTTTTCGGGGGACTTTCCAGCGCGTTTGTGGTTTATTTTTCACGCAGTGTATCGCTGTCTAAAACACTGGTTTTCTTTGTGCTTTTAGTCGGCGTTTTTATAGCCAATGAAGTGTTTAAAAAGCGCATTTCGAATAGATACTTACAATTCGGCATCTATTATTTTATCAACTTTACGTTTTTTATTTTTATGCTTCCGGTGTTCATTAAGCAGATGAATACTTTTGTTTTTATCCTTTCAGGAATAGTGAGTTTGGGTAGCACTTTAGCTTTACTAATCGCAATCGCTCAAAAAAATCGACACACACTTTCTAAAACAGGTTTACATAAACTATTCGTCATTGTTGGGAGCATTTATATTTTGGTTAATGTGGCTTATTTTACCAACATTATTCCCCCGGTTCCTTTGTCGTTAAATACCGGTATAGTTGCTCATCAGGTTGAACGCGTTGGAACAACTTACAGGGTGACGTATGAGCGTGATAAGTGGTATATGTTTTGGCGCGATAGTCGATTTAAATTTATACACCAACCAGGCGAACGCGTTTATGTGTTTGCTTCTGTTTTTGCGCCTACGCAAATTAAAAAGCGCATTTCACACCGGTGGTCGTGGTATAATTCTATTACAAGCGAATGGGAAGTAGTCGATAATATCAGCTATAAAATTATCGGTGGACGTGACGATGGCTATCGCGGTTATACCTATAAAGA
>CAZOGC010000020.1:0-34366 GCA_964579505.1 uncultured Flavobacteriaceae bacterium
TTTAAATATTAATTGACCCTTCTAAATCCTACTTTACAAACATAGGATGACAAGGCGTAGAGGAGAATATTTTGAGTATACAGAAATTAATTAAGGCTTTGTAAACTTCTACGCAATGAAATAATCTTAATTAATTTGGGCTTTAATAACATTGATCGAAAATAAAAACCGAGAGAAAAAGAAATTCTTTTTAAAAGAAAGTGTTGAATATAAAAGAAGAAAATTCCTATCATTGCTCCAATACTCCATCCTACTAAAACGTCTCCGGGAAAATGCACGCCAACATAAATCCTACTGTAACCTACTACTAAAGACCAGCCAATAAGCCCCACTAAGGCATATTTGTAGCGGGATTTTAGGATACTTCCTAAATAAACAGCTAAAGCCATAGTGCTAGCGGCATGTGCAGAGAAAAAACCATAATGCCCGCAGTGTACCAATAAACGCGAGGTAAAATCAAAATTACAAGGACGAAGTCGTTTAAATCCGTTTTTAAAAAGGTTAGCTCCTTGATCTGTGCAAGTTATCATGGCCGCCACAAAGAGTAAGATTATGATAGTGGCTTGCAGCTTTTTTGTTTTATATAAGAGATAAATGAGGAAAGCATAAAAAGGAATAAAGGTCCATTTATTAGTTATAAATACCCAAAACCAGTCCCACGTAGGATTTCCCAGGCTGTTTAAATAAATGAAAACTTCCTTATCTAGCTGCTGAATGTACTCTATCATTTGCCAAAATATAAACTACAGTTACAATTAATTTGTGTTTTTTTTCTCGACTTGTATGTATGTCACTGTTTTAGTTGCGTTTGTGTAACGCTCAAAAATATAATAAAATTTAATTTATTAGCCTAAAAGTCAATTTTTTTGTACTGGAGGTGTAAACCATTTTATTTTACAAGGCAATGCAGATATTCTGTTGTTTGTGAAGCCTTGTGGTTTCGTTTTTCGGTTTTGTCGGCTTTAAAGCGGCTGTATGCTTTGGCCTCTAGATGGTACTGCCCGTATTTTTGCATAATTTCTTTAAGGATGTCAACAGAGAGGAGTCCTTCATTATTGTAGCTTAAAAAAATGTATTTAAAGGAAGCATTTTTTATTAGCTCGTCAAAGCTTTTTGCCACATGACTTTTTTTGCAATAGCTTGATTTGTAATATTGAGGAAGACCTGTTTTTCCTTTAGGAACGAATTTTTTATAGGTAGCTATGGTGTTTAATAAATGATAATTAGCTCCGTATTGCCGCGCATTATAAGGAGGGTCTAGGTAGAGAATATCTCCTTCTATTTTGTTGATTAAAACGTTGGCATCCTCATTGTAAACAACGTGATTATTAGTTGTTTCCGGATATATGGCCGGTGTGATTTGTAGTTCTTTTTGCGCCGTTTTTTTTAATTTTTTTAAAAAGGCTCCATATACAGAGGCTGTGTTAGCTACTTTATCGGCGCTTTCTAAAAGCGAGGCCAATAGAAAGAAATATAGGTCATCGTTTATTGTCTTTTCCTTTTTCCAGATAGAAACCTGTTGTCTGCAAGCATCTATTTTTTGAGCATTGTGTTTAGAAAAAAATAGGCGATTAGCTTTGCCTCCTTCTCCATATTCTTCGGCAATAAATCCATTTATAGGAGAGAGCTGATTTAACTGTGCAATAAATTTTTCTTTTTCGGCAATAGGCTGGTGATTACCAATATAGTTTTTAAGTAGTGTGTAACTATAATACTCAACATCATTGGCAATAACCTTCTTTACTTCAGTTTTAAATTGTCTGCCCATAATACCTGTTCCGGCAAATAAATCACAGAAAATTGATTCTTTTAGAGGGATATTGGCGGTAGTCGTTATGATTGATTTAATCCACGAAGATAATCGGTATTTAGAGCCTATGTAATTCAAATTGTAGAAGATGATTTTGTTGATGACAAATATAAAGGTATCGTTTTACTTACAGGCCCAAATAATGTCGGCCAACGTCTTTTTTTCTTTTTCTAATTGAAGTTGAACCAAGTTGCTAGTATCAAAATCTTGAAGATACTGATGGATTATTTTTTTGAGCCACTGCAAGTCTGCTTTTAATTGCCAATGGGCTCCATTTTTGGCATACACAATAATAAAAAGTCTATTTTTTAGATGTTTGCGTTGTTGTTGACTCTGGTTTTTATAGAGCCAGATAATGAGCTCCTTTTTGTGTTGCTTTGCATACTGAATAGGTTGTTTAAAACCTTTTGGAAAAACAGAGGTTTTATGGTCAAAATTAATAGTGTGGCACGAAAAATCTACGAGCCTATCTTTGGGATTTTTGGCAGGGGTTACAAAAGGATTTAATGCAAATATTTGTTCAACTGCTCGGGCACTCCAGTAGTTGTACCAGCGGTTTGCTGCATATTGAAATAAATCACGTTTATCTAAATGATATTTGTTAACGGTTTGTTTTATAGTTTCAATCAAAGTGTGCCAATCGTCAATAGTATAGATAAACTTGGTAAAATCGTCCCATTCATTATTTTGCCTTCTTCCCCATTTATAGGAATATTCCCATCGATGTTGAAGTTGTTGTTCTATATAATTTAAATCAAGTTCCATTTTAATGTTATGGCAAAGACTAGGGCAGATATGGTTAAAATTATAAGTAAAATTTCGTTTAGCTTTTTGTGGTGTTTAATTTCAAAGTAGCTTCCGCCAATTAGGGAGGCAGGAATAAAGAAAAATAGAAGGCTACTTTCTGGGTGACTCGTTATATTTCCGGAAAAAACGATGGTGTATAGGCCACATAAGGTAGCGAGAAAAAGCAATTGCTTGGTTTTTTTTAAATCGCGTGTTTCTTTGCCGTGCTGTACAATGACATGAAATAAAGCCCATATAGTAAAAAGAACAATAATACCTAGAGGTGCGTATTGTATAAATAAAGTATTGTGCGTAAACAATATAGATTGATGTGTTATTAATTTTATAGGGTTGTAAAATTGATTGTAGCGCAATAAAGAGAACACAGTTTGCAAAATGAGTACAGACAGGATGGCCGGAATGGGAATGAGCCAGTGTTTGTAATTTTTGGAGCTATAATATAAGATAGAAAATAGAGGGAGTAGTATAAAAATGAGTGTAGGAGGAAAGAAAAGCCCGGCTACAGTAAAGCAGAAAACAGCATCAAATATTTTTTTTGAAAGTCCTTTTCCGGTATGCATATTTATGGTACGACGTAACCCCAAAATGATAAAAAAACCAGCCAAGACGGAGGTGTTATTTATAAGAGTATAAGGAACAGCTATACAGAATAAAAAAAAGAGAAAAAGGACATAAGTGTGCCTGCCAGTAAATTTATTTTTAACAGAAACAAAGTTTAGAATAAACAGCATGACTAAAAAGATGAATAGGCAGCCTATTTTTTTTAAAACAAATACTCCGTTTATATCTTCTGTTATGCTTACAAAGTTGAACAAGCCGTAAAAAAGTACGGTCAAAACGGTAACCGATAAAAAATTAATTGGTTTTGATTTTTTGAAAAACCTTGTTAGCATTGCTGAATATTTATTATTTTTGTCCTGATAAAATTTATGACAGATGTATATTGCTACTTATCCTTGGTTACATTTTTGGCAATGGATTGCCTATATTTTTGAGCACTTCTTTTTTGTGCCTATAGATGGTCTTAGACATTGGCAAGATCAGACTTGGTGGGGCGCCAATATTGTAAATTGGATCTTTATCCTCATTATTGCTGCGTTGTTTATTTACTGGTTGTTTAAATTAAAAATTTTTCACGACCACGACAAAGAAAATACTCCTGAAACACACCGTTAATTTAAGTTTATAAGATCTTTTCCAAGGTCTTTGCGGAAATATTTTCCATCAAAGTTAATTTTGTCCGCTTGTTTATAAGCTTCAGTTAATGCTTCTCTATAACTTTTTCCGAGGGCAGTTATTGTAATAACTCGCCCTCCGTTTGTTACTACCTTGTTAGCGTCTAAACGTGTGCCGGCGTGAAAAGCAGTGGCATTATGAACACTTTCTAATCCTGAAATTTCTTTTCCCTTCTCATATTTTTCAGGATACCCACCCGATACAAGCATAACTGTAGCGGCATGATTTGGGGTAACTAGTAACTCAACTTCATCTAGTTTTCCGCAAGCCAATTTTGAAAAAACAGCAACCCAATCATTCTGTATTCTAGGTAGAACAACTTCAGTTTCCGGATCGCCCATACGTACATTATATTCAATAACATACGGGTTTTGATTTACCTTAAACAGCCCAAAGAAGACAAAACCTTTATAATCTATATTCTCTTTATGTAAACCGTCTATGGTGGGTTTAACAATGCGCTGTTCTACCTTTGCCATAAATTCTTGATCGGCAAATACGGCGGGAGAGATGGCTCCCATTCCACCGGTGTTTAACCCTGTGTCGCCTTCGCCTATACGTTTGTAATCTTTGGCAGTAGGCAAGATTTTATAATTTTTTCCGTCGGTTAAGGCAAATACGCTAAGTTCTATACCTTCTAAAAACTCTTCTATTACAACTGTTTGTCCGGCATTACCAAACTTTTGATGGGTCAGCATATTGGTTAATTCATCTTGGGCTTCTTTTAAGTTGTCTAGGATTAAAACACCCTTTCCGGCAGCTAACCCGTCTGCTTTTAAAACATAAGGAGGTTTTAGTGTTTCTAGAAAGGCTTTTCCGGCATTTAACTCGGCGGCACTAAAAGCTTTATAAGCAGGAGTCGGAATGTGGTGTCTTGCCATAAATTCTTTGGCGTAGGCCTTGCTTCCTTCTAAGATGGCTCCTTGTTTAGAAGGGCCAATAATCATACAATCTTTTAAGGATTCATCGTGTTTAAAAAAATCGGTAATTCCTTCTACTAGCGGCTGCTCAGGCCCTACTACAACCATCTCGATATCATGCTGTAATACGGCTGCTTTAATACTGCTGAAATCAGTAACTGATAGTGAAAGATTGGTGGCTATTTGTGCTGTACCGGCATTTCCGGGTGCCACGTACAACTGGTTGCATAAAGTACTTTTACTGAGTTGGTAGGCTAGTGCGTGTTCTCTACCCCCACCTCCTAAAACTAAGATGTTCACAGGTTTTATATTTTAGATTGTGCTTCAAAAATAAATGTTTGCAAGGCGTCTGTCTAGTGTTTTTTGTAAAATTATTAAAATAATTCTGAATAAATCATTTTGCCTTGCTAAGAAGGTGTAGGCTAACTATAGAGGTTAGTAGGCATCTTTGTCTCCTTTTAAGCTACTAACTATTGTTTCAATAATTATTTTTACATCTAAGGCCAGCGACCAATTTTCTACATAAAAAATATCGTAACGCACGCGGTTAATAACATCGCTTTTGTTTTTCATTTCTCCGCGATAGCCGCTTACCTGAGCCAGCCCGGTAATGCCTGGTTTTACAAAATGACGAACCATAAATTTATCAATGTTTTCTGCATATATGTTAGATACACTTACCATATGCGGGCGTGGACCTACTGTAGACATATTGCCCATGAGCACATTAAAGAATTGCGGAAGTTCATCTATGCTAGTTTTGCGCATAAAATTACCAATTCGGGTTACCCGTGTATCATTTTTACTCATTAAACGGGTATTGGCCTCTGTATTAACCTTCATGGATCTAAACTTGTAACAAGAAAATTCTTTGTAATTGAGCCCGTTGCGAGGTTGCTTAAAAAATACGGGGCCTTTAGAACTTAGTTTGATTAAAATAGCCAGTATAGGGGTAAGCCAAGACATAACCAAAATGATGACCAATAAAGAGAAAATGATGTCGAAAATACGCTTAATAAGCTTGTTTAAGGGGCTTTTTATAGGAATACTTCGAAAGGAGAGGATAGGGAAGTATTCATAATATTGTAGTTTGAGTTGTTTGGTATGAATATCTCTGTTGTCAGGAATAAATTTTAGTACCTTCAGGTTGTTATCCGCAAAACCTACAAGCGCTTTTATCTGAGTATTGCTAAGTGCTGAAGCAGAACAGTATATTTCATCTATTCCTTCTTTTAAAATATAATCGCAACATTCTTTTAAAGAGTCTTTGGCTTTAGTGGTGTTTTGCTCTTCAGCTATGTCAAATGTCTTTTTGTAAAAATAACCGTAATATGGGTTGTCTAAAAAAAAATGCTTTAATTCTTGTGTTTTTAAGGTATTGCCCACAATTACAGTAGTTCTGTTGTTGCCGCCAAATTGTTTACGGTAATGACGTAACAAATAATAAGAACCAATTTTGCAGATCAAGATAGTTGATGATACCTTAACTATATATACAATAATATAGGGTAGCGGCCGCTGAAGGTTTTGAAAGATACCGAAAAAGGAGAACACGATTAGTGAAAAGAAAGTGAATTGTAAAACGCCTCGTATAAAAATCTTGGTGATTTTAGTAAATCGGTATATTTCGTAAAATTTTGATTTAAACGATAAAAACAACCATCCAAAGCATACAAATAAAATGTAGTACACAAAATTTATATGGGTAAAGCGAAACTGTAAAGCAAATAAGATAATAATTGCAGTATCAGTAAGGTAAGAAAGTGGGCGAATTAAATAGGAGTATCTGCCGGGTTTAGATGCCATAATTATTTTCTAGTGTGAGCGCTAAAATCTTTGTGCTCTTTATCTTTCAGTTCTTCTAATGATAGTTCTTTAAAATAGGTATAGGTTTTTTGTAAGCCTACTTGCCTATTGGTTTGTGGTGACCAGTTTAAAACTTCCTTGGCGCGCGTTATGTCTGGTTGCCGTTGTTTGGGGTCATTTTTTGGAAGAGGTTTGAAAATAATTTTTTGGTTTTTACCGGTAAGTGCATTTACTTCTTTGGCAAGCGTTAAAATTGTAATTTCATCGGGATTGCCAATATTTACAGGAAGCGTGTAATTACTCATTAATAAGCGGTATATTCCTTCCACCTGATCATCAATAAAACAAAAAGAACGTGTTTGCAAACCATCACCAAAAACGGTTAATGGTTCATCTCGTAGGCTTTGCCCGAGAAATGCCGGGACAACGCGCCCGTCATTTAAACGCATCCTTGGGCCATAGGTATTAAAGATGCGTGCAATACGAGTGTCGAGCCCATGATAGCGATGGTAAGCCATCGTTATTGCTTCCATAAAACGTTTGGCCTCATCATACACTCCGCGTGGACCGATGGTGTTTACGTTTCCTAAATAATCTTCGGTCTGCGGATGAACGAGCGGATCACCATAAATTTCAGAAGTACTGGCAATCAAAATTCGTGCCTTTTTTGCTTTGGCTAATCCTAATAAATTGTGAGTGCCTAATGCTCCTACTTTTAAAGTCTGTATCGGAATTTTTAGATAATCTATAGGGCTAGAGGGTGAAGCAAAATGAAGAATATAATCTAGTTTTCCCGAAATAGAAACAAAGGTTGAAACATCGTGATTATAAAAAGTAAAATTCTTTAATTTAAAGAGATGTTTAATGTTTTTAAGGTTTCCGGTAATGAGGTTATCCATACCAATTACCTCATAATTTTCTGAGACAAATTTATCGCAAAGATGAGATCCAATAAATCCCGCAGCTCCGGTAATGAGTATTCGTTTAGGCATAAATCTAAAAATGATAGACTTTATAAATGCTAATATACTGATTTACAATATAAAATTGTATTTAAATATATATGCAGAAAAGCCCAAAGGTAAGGATTCTGTTACGCTGATTGACCTATTAATTTCTCAAAAAAAATATAAAAATAAATTCTGGTAGAGAGAGTGCACGGGTATTTATTCATTTATGCATAGTTTTGTAGGGCAAGATAGATTGATTATATAATGAAGATAAAAAAAATAGCATGTATTGGCGCCGGGTATGTAGGTGGTCCTACCATGGCTGTTGTGGCACAAAAGAACCCACAGGTTCAAGTTACGGTGGTTGATATAAATACTACACGTATTGCGGCTTGGAATACAGATAGCTTAGAAGAATTACCTATTTACGAACCGGGTCTTGCACAAGTTATAAAAATAGTTAGAAATCGTAATTTATTTTTTTCTACAGAAATAGATAAAGCCATAGAAGAGGCCGATATGATATTTATTTCTGTAAACACACCTACCAAAACGTACGGAAAAGGTAAGGGTAAAGCAGCCGATTTAAAATATATAGAGCGTTGTGCTCGGCAAATTGCCGCGGTGGCTAAGAGCGATAAGATAGTTGTTGAAAAGTCTACCATTCCGGTAAGAACAGCTTCAGCCATTAAATCTATATTACAACGTGTTGGCAACGGTGTTAATTTTAGTGTTTTGTCTAACCCCGAGTTTTTATCTGAAGGAACAGCCATTAACAATTTACAGCACCCGGACAGAGTGTTGATAGGGGGAGAAGACAAGCATGCTGTACAAGCCTTAACAGATTTGTACGCTTCTTGGGTGCCTAAAGAACGAATTATTACTACAAATTTATGGTCTTCAGAATTGTCTAAATTGGTAGCTAATGCGTTTTTGGCTCAGCGTGTATCGTCTATAAATGCTATTTCTGAATTGTGTGAAGCCACAGGGGCTAATGTAGATGAGGTGGCAAATGCTATTGGAAAAGATAGTCGTATAGGTTCAAAATTTTTAAAAGCTTCTGTAGGTTTTGGAGGGTCTTGCTTTCAAAAAGATATTTTAAATCTCGTTTATATTGCTCGGTCATACCATTTGCACGAAGTAGCTGATTTTTGGGAACAAGTTATCTTGATGAATGACCATCAAAAGTATCGTTTTGCGGAAAAGATTGTAAACACAATGTACAATACGGTTAACGAGAAAAAAATTGTTTTTTTGGGATGGGCATTTAAAAAGGATACAAATGATACCCGAGAATCAGCAGCCATTTATGTAGCCGATTTTTTGATGGAAGAACGCGCACAAATTGTGGTATATGACCCTAAAGTCAGCCAGGAGAGAATATATACCGATTTAGAACAACTAAACACGCGTAGCGCCGAAGAAAACAGACGCCTGCTTACCGTTACTCAAGACCCCTATGAAGCACTAGAAGGGGCTTATGCAGTAGCTATACTTACAGAGTGGGATGAGTTTAAAACTTACGACTGGAGCCGTATTAAACAACAAATGAAAAAACCGGCTTTTGTGTTTGATGGAAGACGTTTATTAACTCCCGAAAAATTGGCTGAGCTTGGGTTTAATTATTATCGTATAGGTGGATAACTTTCACTAAAACTCACAACTTTATTGTTTAGCTTCTAGCGCATATATCTGTGCAAGTTGATGGATGGTGTTTTTAATATTAAAATGAGTTTGGAAGTCTTTAAAGATTGCCGCTTCAAATTTTTGACGTGTGGCACTATTGTCTAGTAAATCTATGATTTTTTCTTTGTAAAGTTGTGGGTCGTTTTGGCGGATGGTATACCCATTTTTATTATTAATTATTAGATCGCGATTTCCATCAACTGCAGAAACGACAGCGGTCTTTTTTAAAGCCATGGCTTCTATTACAGAATAAGGCAAGCCTTCATATCGGGCGGTAGAAATGTAGAGTTGAGATTGACTAACAATATTTAAAACATCATTTCTGTGTGCCCATTTTAATAAGGTAATATTATCTTGAAGCTGGTATTCTCTAATCATATCTTTAATTAATTTTAGATTAGGAGAATGTAGTCCACCACCCATTAATACTAGATGAATATCTTTTTTTTCTTTTTTGATTTCCCGAATCACCTCAATCATTAAGGCAATATTTTTTTGGTAAGAAGGTCTTCCGGCAGAACAGATATAGGCATCAGGCCACGTTTTTTTTAGTTGTAAGGGAGGTAAACCTTCTACCGGTTCGATGGCATTGTTAAAAACTAACACCTTGTGTGGGAGGTAGCCTACGTCGTTTAATGCGCGCTCTTTTTCGGAATTTGAACATGCCAGTACCTTATTATTAAACTTAGAAAAGTAACGTTCGAGTTTTAAAAAGACCTTTTTCTTTAAGGTATTGTTGGTACTTAAAAAAGAATAAGCATGAGGAGTGTGTAAGGCCGGAATACTATATTTTTTACCCAATAAACGAGCAAAAACACCCCCTTTAGCACTATGCCCATGTATGAGTTGGGGCTGTTCTTTTTTAATAATAGGTTTCATCTTTTCGTAGATAACCCAGTCAACAAAAGGCTGAATATTTCGTTGAAGATCTAACCGGTACTCGGTAGTTTTATGGCCGTCTTTATCAATAAAAGGAGTCGTTGTATCTTCTTTTCCGTGTATAATAACGTGGGTAAATTTATTGGGGTCTAGATTGTTGAGAAGTAAGCGTAAGTATGTTTCAACCCCACCGGCAGAAAGTAAGATATGTAGAATTTTTATTTTTGCCATGCTGGTTTTAAATACAGGGCAACAAAGGTACCGAAAAGATAACAACCTAGTTGACGCGCTAGCACATTTTCAACCATAAAAAAGACGAAGAACAAAAGTAGTATAATCTTAGTTTGATAGGAGATGTTTGTAAAAAACCATCCCCACAAAAATACGCTAACCAGTAATAGAAAGGGAAAGATACCTCCTAATAGAAAAAAACCAATAAATTGATTATGTGAGTTAAACTTTTCGTGTAGATAATAGGTGCGCTTACTTTTTTTAGTGATGCTGTGTTGATAACAACTCACCAATTCATGTTCGACTTTTTCGCTGCTTTTTAAGCCGGTAAATAGATTCATTTTATGCGTTATGATATGGTAGCTACATGGCCATATAACGAAACGAGGTTCGTAATCTTCAAATTTTTTAATAGACTGAGTAAGATTATCTCCCAGTTTTAATCGAGCGGTAAAACTGTTATTAAAACCTATCCCTATAAAGAGAAGTGCCATAAAAATGACTCCTCCCCATAATTTGTATTTTCCTTTTATACGGGTGTTTTTGAGTAGAAATAAGAGAATGAGAAGCGTGCTTAGCCCGGTTGCTAGTCGAGCCGAAATATATAGTGTAAAGGCATAAAACAAGATTGCGAGTATATAAAACTTATGTTGCTTCCGGTTTTCGGCATTTTTTAAACAGATAAATAGACTTAAAGTCATCATAAAGCCAAAATAAGGGCGCTCTAACCATAAGATCTGGTTAATTAGCCCACCATTAGCTAACATAAATGAAGGGTTGTGATATAACTCTATTCCAATATTTATAGAAGAACCAATTATAGCAATGAGCATGCCGCTTAAAAAGGCATACTCTATAAAAAGACGTTTTTTGAGGGGGACTTGCGAGCAAGTAAAAAAAATAAAAAATAAGAGTAAAAAACGTGAAAAAATAGATCTGTCTTGTCCAAAACTGTGGTTTATTAATGCTATAATAAGCAACCAGACTGCTGCAGCTAGCAGTAGCAAAACAGGAATAAATTTTTTTAAAATAAGACTTCGATAATTAAAGAAAAGGGCGAGAAGTAACGGAATCAATAAAATAGTGGGAATGGCTCTAGACAGAGGAAGCATAAAGACAAACAGCCCGGTGAGTGCGGTTAAGCATTTTTGTGGAGTGTTAAAATAGGTGCTGAGTTTCTGCATGTTTCTAAGCCAAAATTTTATTAGCATTTATGGTAAATTACTTTTTTAATAGTAATTTCTTTAACTTTTGAGCAAATTTTCTAGACATAAATAATAATATAAAATTTCTACATAAACCATATAATGGGTAAAATCCCCAATAAAAATGGGTAAAAATAACCTTCAATCGACTTTTAACCTGTTTAAATCGGTTTTTGGTAGAGATAGAATTTTCTTCAACTACATAATCTAGTAGTACTTCCGGATAATTTTCAACTTTATATTGTTTCATTATGTTGAAAAAAAAGGCGTAATCTTCCGCATGTGGGTAATTGCTAGGATACAGTCCTACTTTTTTTAAAATTTCGGTTTTAAAAACCACAGAGGGATGTACAAACATACTGTTTAAATACATCTTTTTTTTAATTTCTGTATGCGTTATGGGGTGTTTTAAGACATAAAAAGGATGGTATTGTTCATCTACAAAATTTACCCACGTACCTAATAGCTTAACAGTAGGATTTTTTTGCAGATAGGTGAGTTGTTTAGCGAGTTTGTTTGGGTGAAATAAATCTCCACAGTCTAGACGGGCTATGTGTGTATATCCCCATTTTTCTATAGCGACTAAACCTTTGTTAAGTGCGGCTACAATCCCGCTGTTTTTTTCTAAATACAAAAAGAAAAGTTGCCCATTCGTATATGCTTTACGAAGCGTAGTTTCATCAAATTTTTCATCACTGCCGTCATCAACAATACAAATATCTACCGAAAAAGATTCGCGGATACTTTTTAAGGATTGTAACAATCCCGCGGGATTGTTATAATGAGCTATAAGAACGATTATCTTTGTTTGCATGCTCGTTTTTTAAAAGAATTAAGATGGCTAGACTGAGCCAAAAACCATACATTCTAAAAGAATCTATTTGCAGCCAATTTAATGTAAACCCGCCAAGAGTAATGGCTAGCGCGATACTTATACCAATATAGAAAGTGAGGTGTTGCCGGTTGTAAGTAGTAATAGCTTTAAAAAAAACAATTCCTAAAAATGCCATAAAAACCAAAAAACCCAGGAGGCCGGTTTCCGCTAAAATTCTTAAGTATAAGTTATATCCCGGAGGGAAAGATTTGATAGCCGGGTTGAGGTACATTGTACTAAATTCATAATTATTTTTTGTAGCCCAATCCGGATATTTTTTATGTGATAAAAAAGCTTGTTGCCCCCATCCGGTTCCTATAACAGGGTGTTCTTTAAAGGTCTGAAACATGGCATATTGAATGCCAAACCTAGATTTGTTAGAAATAGAATTATTCTCTTTGCTATAGGTTATTTCAGTAAAATCTAAGCTGTTTAGGCGCTGGGTTATTGCATTCATAACCGTTTTGTGAAAAAGAATAAACCCAATGAGCATACCTCCTAAAACAACAAGCGTAGCCTTGTGCATAAATCGTCTGAAATAGGCATATTTTAAATAAGCTAAAGAGCAGCCCACCAAAAATTCAAACCCAATCACCACAAAAGCTGTTCTAGATTTTGACACTAACGCCAAGAAAAGAACCATTAGTAAAGGTATAAACCGGTATAGTTTTTTCTTTTCTGTAAAAATGTAACTAAACATAAATCCCATAATGGTAATAAGGTAGGTGCCTAGCACAGGAGGCTCGTGGGTTATTGAGGCTACGCGAGCCATGTGTTTATCTAAACTCAAATCAACAAATGGCAAATAATCAAATAAATAATAGATTGGTTTTAGGCTGTCAAAATGAAAAACTAGGATGAGATATTCTATGAATCCACAGGCAAAAACAACTAATAAACTGAGTAAGAAGACCAGTCTTATTTTTTTAAAGAAAGCCTTTACACCTAAATCTTTTCCTACGTTGTAAAAAAGCAGAAAAAATGCGTAAACCATTAATATATAAGCTATTAATTGTCTAAAAAATCGGGTTAGCCCGGAAGTTTGCTTAAAATAATACCCCAGTATGTCCGGTATGTTTAGAGCGGTACAAAGAAGTATAACTCCGGTAAAAATTAGTAGAAGAGTACTGCTGGTTGATTGAAGAGGGTAAGCCAGTTTATTGCCGTATATAAAACTGATACCGAGTAGCACCAAAGCTATTAAAAAAAAGAGGGGAGAAGAATCGGCACTGTACTCACCTAAGAAATCGAGCCAGTACGGAATTTCTGAGTTGAAAGGCAAAAAGAACAGTCCCAGAAAGAAAAAAAAGTGATATGTCTTTTTTAATAGGGGCATGGACTTATAGACTCTTCAATTGTTATAGGATTTGCAAAGATAGGCTTAATGTAAAAATGTCTTGATGTCTCTTTTAAAATAGAGGTAGAGAGAGCAGTACATTTTCCATATAATGATGGCACTAGCGGTAGAAACGGCAGCGCCTATAAGCCCATATTTGGGAATAAGTAAAATGTTTAATATTAAATTTAACACCAATACAATGATTGAAATGACTTGTAATCGGTTTTGCTCTCCGGTCATATTCATATACATTCCAATAGAGCCGGCGGTAGAATTAATAATTTGCCCTACAAGTAAGATAGAAAGTGCGGTTCCGGCTTCAGTATATCCTTCTCCAAAAAAGGAGAGAAAAAACTCGGGAAAGAGAAATAAAATAATAGCCACAGGAACAGTTAATACAAAAATGAGCCGTGTAGCTTGCTTGATATTTTTTTTAAGCTGAACAAAATCTTTGCGTTCATATAACTCAGCTATTTTGGTAGCAAACACAGCATTTACAGCGTAGAGCACAATGGCTACTAGTTGTGTTAATTGCGCCGCCCTGGCATAATAAGCTACTTGGCTAAAAGGTTCATATTTTCCGAGTACTAAAATATCGGTGCTTTGTAGAAGAATAAAGGCTAAGAAGCTGATAGACATCGGAAAAGACCGCTTAATAATAGCTTTGGTACCTATTTTTTGTGAGGTGCTATCAGGTTTAATGTGTTTAAACGATCTGAAGACAAATAAAGTAGAAGCAATTCCTAAAAATACGTAATTTAATAGAAAAACATCAACTAAGAGTTGGCGTTGCCCTATTTGAAAAATGACAAAAACGGCTATGAAGAAAAATAAATACCGAAATATATTTCTAAATATTTCTGAGATTTCAATTTTATTCAACGCCCGATAAAAATCAATATTCAACATAGTTAATGCATGAAAACCGAGAATGCAGAAGGTCTTAAATATAAAGTCACCTACGTTTTTATCGTATACAAAGCTGATAAAATGTTGTAACAAAACGAGATATAATAAAAAGAAGAAAACAGCAGACCCCACAATAATGAGAAGCATCTTTTTGTATAATGCTTTGATAGAAGAAAGCGTGTTCTTTGCTCTAAAAACCCCAGAATAATAAATAATAGCCTCGTTTAACCCCAATAATGTAAGTCCACCAAAAATGTTTAAAATAGAACGAGAGGTGTCGTATTGCCCTACCTGATATGCCTCAAAATGATTGGTAATGAATAGTGTAAGTCCAAAAAGTAACAATACCCCCAGCCCTCGAACGATAATGATTACAAAACTCTTCTTTAAAAGAGTACTTTTTAGGGTCTTATGCAATACACTGTTTTTCAAAAAATAGGTATTAAAATAATAGCTATGAATGGCTTTCTTGAGCGGCTATTAACTGATTGGCTTTTTTGCAGCCGGATACAACAAGCGTAAATAGGAGATATAAAACGATTAAAATAATAGGATATTGAATTAACCGTCTTCCTTTTAGATTTTGATAAATAGGGGTGTTCATTAAAACAACAGGTTCGTTATAATGTAATGAAATTGCCTTAAGCCGTGTTACTTTATCTAATAAATTGGCTTTATGAGCCAATATTTCGGGTAAGCCAACAAGTCCGCCCTGATCAGTTTGTATAGAAATTTTAGTACTGTTTTTTGTAGGTATAGAAGTCCCCAAATTTTTCAGAATAGAATCAATTTGAGCAATACTGAATGAATATTCGTGTAGTTTTGTGCTTAAATCTTGTGTGTAGGTTGTTTTAAGCCCTTGTAAAATTTTGTTGCTGTTTAAAAAATTAACAACTCTCTTGACAAGAGATAAATCGGCCCTACGCGTTGTTTTGATGGTGATGTACTGAAGGGTGTACTGTGGTATGAGAACTTTTGAGTATAACGACCCTTCTCTAGAGAATTGTGCAGTAAGTAATTGCGTTGTGTTTTCATTGAGGTTAATTTTATATAAAATATCGTCTAAATCTACCACGGGGGCGATACTGATATCTGTAAGCAACATGTGTTTATCTTTATAAAAATGATGTTGTTTTAAATAGGAAACATCATGATCTTTGATTTTACGTTCTAATTGACCAACCGCATTGTAGATAAGATGTGCACTATTGTAGTTTAATTGCACAATAAGTGTGGTTTTCTTCCCCGGTTTTATAACCTTCTTAGAAAAAAAGCCTAAAGCTATTCCTACAATAATCAACAAGAGGAGTACAATCCATCGTTTTATGAAAAAACGATAAAGACCTACCAAAATAGCGTGGTATATTTTTTTTATTCCTCGACCTAGGTCGTAGATAGAAATTTCTTCAGATGAATTATGTGTAGCCATGCAGCATAAATTAGTATGAATAAAACCTGATTTTTTACAAAAATGCTTGATAAATAGCAATTTGTCAAATCGGTTTAAAAAAATTCTTTACGCCAAAAATACGCCAATGTTTCGGTTTTTGGCAGATTCAACAATCAAATACTTACGCGTGTACTTGAGTATGAACTTCAATTCTTTCTTGTAGAGGGAATAAAAAGCATAGATTAATAGATTTCGGTATAAAAATTGATTTGTGTTCATGCGTTTTCTTAAAGTGTATAAAAGCAAGACGAAATTGTGATAGTTTTGCCCGTGCAAATTTTATGACGGACGCCAAAAAAAGCTCTGTTTGTAAAGTGAAAGAAGAAACGAGGATAAGTTATAGAAAAAGAAAAGTGAAGAAACCGAATTTGTTTATTATAGGAGCCCCAAAATGCGGCACTACGTCTATTGCCAGCTGGCTGGGAGACCATCCTAAAGTGTTTATGAGCCCGGTAAAAGAGCCACATTATTTTGATTTAGACCATCAGCTTTCAGGAGTAGGAAACAACATAAAAAAGTATGAAGAGCTGTTTAAAAATAGTTCAGAAAAATATCAACTAGTTGCCGAGGCTAGTACTCGATACCTGTCTTCTGTTGAGGCAGTAAGCAATATTATGGCGTACAATTCTGAAGCCCAATTTGTGGTATGTCTTAGAAATCCAATAGAGATGGTCTATTCACTGCATCAACAAGAATTATTTGAAGGTTATGAAATAGTAGATTCTTTTGAGCAAGCTTGGCATCTTCAATCTAAACGGGCAGAAGGAAAAGAAATTCCGTATGTGTGTAAAGATCCTATTCGACTTCAATACGGGCAAACATGTGCTATTGGTAGCCAATGTGAGGCTTTATTACGACAAGTTTCACAAAACAGGGTGCACTTTATCCTGTTAGATGATTTAAAAAATGATACGCTCACGGTTTATAAAAAATTATTAGAATTTTTAGAACTACCCTATGATGGTAGAACAGGTTTTATACCGGAAAACACGTCAAAGACCTATAAATCGAAAACTTTTGTGCAATTAATGAGTGTTGCGAGCTATTGGAAACGAAAGTTAGGTATCTATAAAAGCTTCGGGCTGAGCCGTTTTAATATGAAGAAAGTTGAAAAGCCCCCTCTACAACCTAATATGGAAAATGAACTTATACGCTATTTTCAGGGAGAAATTGCTAAGCTGTCAACAGTTTTGCACAGAGACTTATCACATTGGATGGTAGAGAGCCGGTAATCTTATTGTGAATGCCGTAACTTTGAGGCTCAACTTAAAGATGCCTTTTTGCAAACAACTGCTAACCATATATTAGTCATCGGACTTACCTGGCCGGAACCTGATTCGTCGGCTGCCGGCAGTAGAATGATGCAGTTACTGGCAATTTTTAAATCCGAAAATTGGACAATCACTTTTGCCAGCCCGGCACAAGAAACCCCTTTTTCGGTGCAATTGGCTAAAGAAGGTATCATAACAGCCCGGATTAAACCAAATGATGAGTCGTTTGCAATTTTTCTTAAAGAACAAAACCCCACAGTAGTTCTTTTTGACCGATTTATTATGGAGGAACAGTTTGGGTGGCGAGTGGCTGAGGTCTGTCCGCAAGCGCTTCGTATTTTAGATACAGAAGATTTACACTTTCTTAGAAAGGCTCGCCGAAAGGCCGTAAAAGAAAATAGAACCATTACCATAACCGATTTGCAAAGCGAAGTGGCTAAACGAGAAATTGCCGCTATTCTTCGTTGTGATATTTCATTAATCATTTCAACATTTGAGCGCACCTTACTCATTGAAAAATTTTCGCTTAATCCGGAAATAGTATGGTATCTCCCATTTTTGATTACCCCCCCGACAGATAAATATTTCCTGACCCTACCAAGTTTTGAAGAACGGCTCCATTTTATGTTTGTAGGAAACTTTTTGCATCCGCCTAATTTTGATGCGGTCATGTATTTAAAAAAAGAAGTGTGGCCGCTTATTCATACAAAATTACCCCAAGCTGAGTTCCATGTTTACGGGGCATATTCTTCTCAAAAAGTACAGCAACTAGAAAATAAACGTGAGAATTTTTTTATAAAAGGGCGTGCAGCAAATCTAGAAAAGGTTTTGCAAGAACATCGAGTTTTGTTGGCTCCGCTTCGCTTTGGGGCAGGGCTTAAAGGAAAATTTGTGGCAGCTATGCAGCAAGGCACCCCATCGGTTACAACAAAAATAGGAGCCGAAGGCCTTTGTGGAGATTATCCTTTTGGAGGTAAAGTTGAAGAATCCTCCACGGTGCTTGCTCAGGCTGCCATAACCTTATACACCGATAAAAAACAGTGGGAGGAAGCACAACGAGCTGGAAAGAAATTGCTAGAAGGTAGATTTAATAAAAAACAATTTGAAGAAAAATTTGTTGCCCGTTTAAAAAAATGGCTCTCGCATATAGAAGTTTATAGAAGCCGTAATTTTACAGGGGCTATGTTACTACATCATCGGCAACAGAGCACAAAATATATGGCACGATGGATTGAAGCTAAGAACCAAAATCAGCCTAAGAAATAATAGACTATGGCCGGAATTTATATACATATTCCCTTTTGTAAACAGGCGTGTTATTACTGTGATTTTCACTTTTCAACGTCTTTAAAAAATAAAAGAGAGTTGGTGACGGCTTTGTGTGGCGAGCTGGGCTTACGCAAAACAGCGGTTACAGAACCTATAGAAACGATATACTTTGGGGGAGGCACTCCTAGTCTTCTTTCGTCAGAAGAATTGACAGCGATTTTTCAAACGATAGATAAGAATTATACCGTTTTACCGGAGGCTGAAATTACCTTAGAAGCAAACCCGGATGATTTGACACTAGAAAAGATTAAAACGCTGGCCAATAGTCCTGTTAACCGGTTAAGCATAGGCATACAATCTTTTTTTGAAGAAGACCTTGTTTGGATGAACCGATCACATAATGCAAAGCAGGCCTTGCAAGCTGTGCAAGACGCACAAAAATATTTTGATAATCTTTCAATAGATTTAATTTATGGCGTACCGGGAATGACGCTTCAAAAATGGGAAGAAAATTTACATAGAGCCCTAGAGTTGGGGGTACATCATCTTTCGTGCTACGCACTTACAGTAGAAGACAGAACGGCACTGGCCAAAATGATTAAACTGGGTAAAAAACAACCGGTAGATGAGGATTTGGCAAAACGTCATTACCTTCAACTTATAGCAACACTCACCCAAGCCGGTTATATAAATTATGAGTTTTCTAATTTTGGTTTGCCGGGCTATTTTTCAAAAAACAATACTGCGTATTGGTTTGGAAAATCGTATTTGGGTATAGGACCGGCAGCCCATGGGTTTGATGGCAAAGATCATCGGTATTGGAATGTGCGTAACAATGTGAAATACATACGGGCTATTGCATCAGAAACCTTGCCACAAACAATAGAAAAGCTGAGTCTGGCCGACCAGTATAATGAATATATAATGACTCGTTTACGAACTATATGGGGTGTTTCTTTGGCCGAAATAGAATTAAAATTTGGGACGGTGTTTTTACAGCATTTTCAAAAAGAAGTGATACCCCTTGCTGAGAAAAAAAATGTGTATTTAAAAGACGGCTGTTTCCATATAACTCCGGAAGCAAAATTTTTGGGAGATAGAATTTCGGCAGATTTATTTTACGTGGCATAACAAAAGATTTCGGATAGAACTCAAAAGGATACAGAAATAGCTTATTTTGAAAATGTTTTTTCGAAAAACGACAATATAACTTTCAAAATTTTCTAAGTTAGTAGCCTTAATTTTCAAATTTCTCCTCTATGAGCGCAACAAATATGGCTCTACAAAAGAAAAGTGCCTATTTAATTCCGATTACAATTATTGGGGTGCTATTTTTCATCTTTGGTTTTGTAACCTGGGTAAACGGTACGCTGATGACCTATTTAAAATTGGCCTGTCAACTCACCTCATCACAAGCGGTGTGGGTTACGTTTGCTTTTTATATATCGTATGCTTTGATGGCTTTTCCTTCTTCTTGGGTACTTAAAAAGACCGGGTTTAAAAAGGGAATGATGTTTGGGCTTTTGTTGATGGCAGTTGGCGCATTTGTGTTTATTCCGGCGGCAAATTCCCGTCAATATGGCCTGTTTTTAACAGGTTTATTTATTATAGGAATTGGTCTCGCCTTGTTGCAAACGGCTGCGAATCCTTATGTAACTATTCTTGGTCCTATAGAAAGCGCCGCAAAACGGATGAGCATTATGGGGATTTGTAATAAGGGGGCAGGTGCATTAGCGCCACTTATTATGGGGGCTATTATGTTAAAAAATGTAGATGGATTAGAGGCGCAGTTAGCCGAAGTGACAGGGGTACAAAAAGAAGCACTCTTAGATGGATTGGCATCGCGTGTTGTAGAGCCCTATCTCATTATGGGAATCGTGTTGGTTGTATTGGCAGTTGCTATTTGGTTTTCAGGCTTGCCGGATATTAATTCAGAAGAAGAAACCAATGTGACTGAAACTACTCAAGAAGACCGAAGACATTGGTGGAATTATACTTATTTATGGATAGGTTTTATCGCGTTGTTTTTGTATGTGGGGGCTGAGGTAATGGCGGGAGATATTATTCAAACTTACGGAGGTGCACTGGGCATGAAAATAAGCGATATTAAATATTTTACCACGTATACAATGCTCGGAATGTTGGCGGGCTATTTGTTGGGAATTGTTCTTATTCCAAAATATATTAAACAAGAAAATGCCTTAAAAATAAGTGCAGTATTAGGAAGTATTTTCACGATATGTGCCATTTACACAACCGGTTACACCTCTATCATTTTTATTGCATTGTTAGGATTTGCTAATGCTGCCATCTGGCCGGCTATCTGGCCTTTGGCTATAGATGGCCTCGGAAAGCATTTAAAGGCAGGTTCTGCTTTGTTGATTATAGGTATTGCCGGTGGTGCTATCTTGCCGGGGCTGTGGGCGCTTTGGGGCAAAGCAATGAGCAAAACGATGAGTGAGTCGGTAGCTTACCAAAATGCATTTTGGATTTTAGTTCCGTGTTATCTTTTTATTTTGTTTTTTGCAGTATATGGGCATAAGATGGGAAAAAGAAAAGCAGCATAATTTATGATGAATGATATTACTTTATTGGTTTTAGCCGCCGGGTTGGGAAGTAGGTATAAAGGACAAAAACAGACAGACACCATCGGAAACCAAGAAGAGCGTTTAATGGAGTTTGCGCTGTATGACGCACAAAAACTAGGTATTAAAAAATTTGTATTTATTGTAAATAATCGGTTTCCAAAAAATTATAAAAATTATTTGAAGACCGTGTTGGGGTCACGTGGTTGTATTCTTCATTTTGTAGAACAAACGCTTCAAAAAAGTATTCCTGAGAATTATAAAAATAAAATAGAAGGGCGCACCAAACCTTTAGGAACAGCCCATGCTGTTTTATGTGCTCAACCCTATGTTACTGGGCCGTTTATAACCGTAAATGCCGATGATTTTTATGGTTTCCATGCTTTTGAAGCAGCTGTAAATAATGTCTGCCAGCATAAAATAAACGCAGATACATATGCCATGGTGGCCTTTCGTTTACAAAACACGTTAAGCCATAATGGATCGGTTTCTAGAGGCGTATGTACGGTAAATAGAAATAATTTAAAGGAGGTAGAGGAATTTAAAGAGATTGAGAAAACAGGACAGGGTATTTATGGAATAAATGAATTGGGAGAGAAAAAAGAACTGGCAGAAGATACCTGGGTATCTATGAATTTTTGGGTGTTACCGCCTTCCTTTTTTAAGTTGGTAGAAACGCGATTACAACAATTTTTACAAACGGCTAACATGGTTATAGCAGAATTTTATCTTCCCGACGTGATTAATTATGCACTGGCTGAAAATCGCGCTATGGTGCAGGTTATACCTACTTCAGAACAGTGGTTTGGATTGACCTATCAGGGTGATAAAGAGGCCGTAATAACGGCTATTTCCCAACAAAAAAAGGCGGGTAAATACCCTCAAAAATTGTGGAGCTAGATTATGAATCAATGTAAAGAAGTAGTGGCTGATTTTATGGTTATTATGCCTGATTTTGAAGTAAAACAACTTACCTCGGGGCATATTAATCAGACTTTTTGGGTAAGAAATGGAAAAGAAGAGTATGTTTTACAGAAAATAAATACGACTATTTTTCAGCAACTACTCGTTATAATGAAAAATGTTCAGTTAATTTCAACGCATTTAAAGCAACAAAACTACCCTTATTTATTAATTGAACCACTCACCACGCTTACAGGAGATTCTTTAAGCAGAGGGCAGTGGAGAATGTTTCCTTTTTTTGCAGAAACCCAAACCTTTGAAAAAGTACAGTCGACTGAGCAAGCTTTTGCTGCTGCCCGTTTTTTAGGAATATTTCACGGTTATTTGGAGCATATCGATAAAGAGGCTATTGAAGAGGCAATTCCTCATTTTTTAGATTTTGAGAGTAGGTTTCAACAATTTAAAAAAAGTATACAAGTAGCAGATAAAAGCCATTTGAAACTAGCTGAGGAGCAAATAAATTGGCTTCAACAACAATCACCTCTGTTAACCCAATGGCAGGCTCTTTTACCCAAGATGCCTAAACGACTTATTCACGCAGATCCAAAAATTAGTAACTTCTTGTTTGCCGAAGATTCATCTACGCAAATAAAGGCATTGATTGATTGGGATACCTTTATGTGTGGACCACTTTTGTACGATTTTGGCGATATGGTGCGCTCTTATACGAATTTAAGGGGAGAAGATGATCCTGTAAAGGGAAACAATTTTAGCTATGCAAATTATAAAGCGCTTAAAAAGGGTTTTTTGCAGCCACTTAACGATAAATTGACCTCAGTAGAAATAAATAATATTGATTTAGCCGGACAAGTAGTGGTATATATACAAGCACTTCGATTTTTAACCGATTTTTTGTTGGGAGATGTGTATTATACGACACATTACCCGCAGCAGAATTTGAATAGAGCAAAGAATCAGATAAATTTGCTGAAAGAAATGCAACAAACTATCTAATGAGTGCGCCTTTTTTTTCAGTAATTATTACATCGTATAATAGAGTAGTGCTTTTAAAACGCGCCTTGAACTCGCTTTTTGCGCAAACAGAAAATGATTGGGAAGCTATTCTTATAGATGATGGTAGTACCGATGGTACACAAGTAGAAATGGCTTCCTTTTTAAAGAAGCGAAAGCAACTACATTGTTTTTGGCAAGAAAACACAGGTGTTATCGGCGCTAAAAACAAAGGTATATCCTTGGCACGAGGGCGCTACCTTACTTTTTTAGATGCAGATGATGAGTATAAACCAACACATCTCCAAATCCGAAAAAAAGCATTAACTGCTCAACCTGAAATTGACCTGTGGCACGGAGGGGTAGAGATTATCGGTAATCAATACGTGCCGGATTGTTATCATCCACAGCAAAAAATTCACCTTTCAGCGTGTGCTATCAGCGGTACGTTTTTTGTAAAACGAGCGGCTATACGTAAGTTGAAAGGATTTGGTGGAAACAACCTCACTACAGATGCCGATTTTATGGAACGAGCACGACAACAAAAAATGACTATAAAAAAAATAGCAAATCCTACTTACATTTATCACAGAGAAGGCGATGATTCTATTACTAAAAAGCTAACCGATATTAAAGACTGATTATTGCAGGTTAATACTGTTCTTTGTCATTAGGAAAATCACCTGATTTCACATCATCTTTATAGGCTTCAACGGCTTGGGTCATAAGGGCGTGTATATCTAAATAACGGCGCAAAAACCGCGGGTTAAATTCGTTGGTCATCCCTACCATGTCGTGTACAACCAACACTTGCCCATCAACACCATTTCCGGCACCTATTCCAATCACCGGAATGGAAATACTTTCGGCTACTTGTTGAGCTAGCTTAGCCGGTATTTTTTCTAAAACTACCGCAAAACAACCTATTTCGTCAAGCATCTTAGCATCTTCGAGAAGGCGTTGGGCTTCATCTTTATCTTTAGCTCTTACTTTATAGGTGCCAAATTTATTAATAGACTGTGGGGTAAGGCCTAAGTGTCCCATTACCGGAATACCAGCATTTAAAATACGCTCTATAGATTCTTGTATTTCTTGACCTCCTTCTAATTTTATGGCACTAGCTCCACTTTCTTTCATTATACGAATAGATGAACGGAGGGCCTGTTCAGGATCGCTTTGGTAGCTGCCAAAAGGTAAATCAACTACTACTAAAGCTCGATCTACCGCTCGTACCACAGAAGAAGCATGATAAATCATTTGGTCTAAGGTAATGGGTAAAGTGGTTTCATAACCAGCCATTACATTGGCAGCAGAATCGCCTACTAAGATGGCATCTATACCAGCACCATCTACAATCTTAGCCATAGAAAAATCATAAGAGGTTAGCATGGCTATTTTCTCGTTTCGTTTTTTCATCTCAACGAGAGATTGTACCGTAACGCGTTTGTATTCTTTTTTAGCGGTGGACATAAGTCGTTTTTTAATAGTGTAAAAGTACACAATATTTATAAATCGCTCAAATGAGAACGCGCTGTAAGCGTGCTTATTTTTTTAATGTTGCCCGGCTTATTTTGGGCAAGGGAGGCTTTTCTTCGGTCTTTTTAATATTGGTTTTTCCGGCGTCTTTTTTTACAAAAATAAAGATGATAGGAACACAGACAAGAAACATGATACCTACCAAAATAAAAATATCTATGTAGGTTAAAACTGAACTTTGCTTCATCAAGATTCCGTTTAGACTTTCGTAAGCTTTTCCGAGGGCGTTATTTATGCTGAACCCTTTACTGATAAAAGCCTGCTGTAATGCATGGAGATGTTGTTGAAACGAAAAACTGGTTGCATTATAATTAGCTATAAGTTCTACACGGTGGTGTTCGTTAAAACGCGCCATTAAAGTGGTAATGATGGCAATACCGAAAGATCCTCCTAATTGTCGTGTCATAGAAGTAAAGGAAGCTCCTTCTCCAATATTTTTTCCGTGTAGGGTAGACAAAGCCATGGTGGTTAGTGGAACAAAGAGTAAACTCATTCCGAAACCACGAAAAACGACTGGCCAGAAAAAATATTCTCCTCCGGTGTCCGGTGTCATTAAATGAGCCATCCACAAGGTGAATAAAAAGAAAATGGTTAACCCAATGCATATAAGATATTTGGGAGATACGTTTCGTTCAAGCATTTTGCCGGCAATAGGCATCATTAACCCGGTGGTTATAGAGCCCGGAATCATTAGGAGTCCGGCGGCGGTGGCGGTCCACCCTAAGGTAGATTGGGTGTAAATAGGCAAGATAAAGTTAGAGCCAAAGAGCCCCACTCCTAATACAAAAGTAAGAATGGTACCTACGCGTAAATTTTTATCGCGCAGTACGCGTAAGTTGACGATTGGGTGTTCGTAAACTAGTTCTCGCCAGATAAAAAAGACCAAGCTGAAGATAGAAACTATAGCAAGAAAAATAATAAGCTTGCTTTGAAGCCAATTGTCTTGTTGTCCATTTTCTAAAACGTATTGTAAAGAACCTACAAAAGAAGCCAATAGCCCCATTCCCCACCAATCTACTTGCCGAGCGCTTAGTTTATCGCCGTATTTTGGACTTCGTAAAAAGGTAAGTGTAAGAATGGTAGCCACAATTCCGATAGGAATATTTACATAAAAAATATCTCGCCAAGAAAAATGATCAATAATATAACCGCCTAAAGGAGGGCCAATAGTGGGCCCTACAATAACTCCCATTCCGTAGATGGCTTGTGCCATTCCGCGTTTAGCAATCGGGTAACTTTCGGTAATGATAGTTTGCGCAGTTACTAGCAGTGCACCCCCGCCCATACCTTGCAAGAATCTGAAAATAATAATTTCAGTCAGGCTAGTGGCATTACCGCAGAGAAAGGAGCCGATGGTGAAAACGATAATAGAACCGGCAAAATAATACCGTCGCCCAAATTGCATAGACAACCAACTGGTCATGGGAATGATAATCACATTACCGATGGCATAGGCGGTAATAACCCACCCTATATCGGTTAATGAGGCTCCCAGACCTCCACGCATTTGGTCTATGGCTACGTTTACAATGGTAACATCAACAATTTCCAGCAAGGCGCAAAGCACCGCTAAAAAGGTAATGACTACCCTGCGTAAACCATATTCAACCAGGCTGTCAGGATCCGTTAATTGCGTTGTAGCCATAATTTATTTGGTGTGTACGTCTACTTTTACGTTCATGCCGGCGCGAAGTTTAGCTAGATTTTCCGGCGTGTTTTCTTTCGTTAAAATAATTTTTATAGGAAGTCGCTGTACGGTTTTTACAAAGTTTCCGGTAGCGTTGTTAGGTGGTAGGAGTGAAAATTTAGCTCCGGTAGCCGGAGAAAAAGCAGCTACTTTGCCTTTGTAATCAATATTTGGGTAGGCGTCTACATGAATATCTACCGGTTGCCCTTTTTTAATTTCAGTTAATTGAGTTTCTTTAAAATTGGCAACAATCCATTTTTTCTGGACACCCACTAAATAGAACAAAGATTGCCCGGGAGCTACAAAACGACCTGTTTTTATATCTACTTTTGAGAGTTGCCCGTCAAAAGGAGCAGTTACGACGGTGTAGCCTATGTCTAATTGTGCTTTTTTAACCATAGCTTTAGCGCTTTCTACCTGTGCTCTGGCCACTGCAACTTGCTTTTGACTAATGTTGGTTTGGGTACCGGCAGCTTTACTCTGACTGGCTGAAGATTTTTTGCGATTTTTCATAATCTGCAATTCTTGTTGTGCCTCTTGTTTGGCAGCTAGTGCTTGCTCATATCGTTGCCGTGTAATAGAGTGATTTTCATAGAGATTTTTATAGCGTTCAAAATCATTAGAAGCTCTACGCAATTTGATTTGTGCCATTTCTATACTTCCAACAGCAGAGTTTACTTGTGATTTTGATGCTAAAAATTGAGCGTGTGAAGTACCTATGCTGGCTTGTGCTACAACCAATTGGCTTTCGGCTCTTGCTAAAGCTGCTTTAGCTTGCATAAGCTGTACGGTATAGTCATTGGCATCAATGGTAAAGAGGGTATCTCCCTTTTTTACAGAGGCATAATCCTTAACGTACACGTTTTGAATATAGCCGCTTACATGTGGAATGATGGGAATCATTTTAGAATCAACTTGTGCATCAATAGTGGTTTCGTGAGAAAGAGAATGTAGGTACACAAAAATACCAATGATAATTCCTACAAGTACCATTGCGCCTATAACAATGATAAATCTTTTGTTGGTTTTCTTTTTTTGTTGGTTTTCCATTGATTTAGTTGTTTGCAAATTCGTTGATGAGTTTTCCTTGTGCTTGTTTTAATTCGTAATATTTGAGTGTAATCTCAGCCTTTCCGTTGGCTAAATTAATTTTGCTTTGCAGCTGTTGCACATCAGCTTCTAAGAGGTCTTTGGTATCCATTAGCCCATTATTAAATTTATCTTTAACAATGCGATAGTTTTCCTGTGCTTGTGCTACAGATTTTTTATATACGCTATAATTTTGAAGCGCTAATTTGTAGTTCTCGCGAGCGTTTTCTATTGCTATACTAGCTTGGTCTTGCACTTCTTTTAGCTTGAGATCTAGTTGATGTGCTTTGCTTTTTGCTAGTCTTACGGCACTTTTGTTTTTAAAGATGCTGGAGAGGTTATAAGAAAGCCCAATCCCAATATTAAATGCTTGCTTTACCGTTAAGGTATTTTCTATATCGGCGGTTAATAACCCGGCAGTAAGTGCTAACGAAGGATAATAGTTTCCTTTTTTTATGTCAATGTTGTTCTGTGCTGCTTTTACACGGTATTGTAAAGCTTTAACATCCGGGCGACTTATTTGAGTGGGGGAGGCTTCTGTGCGTAATAACCCGAAACTCAAGCTGTCAATTTCAATTTTAGTAGGTGTTGGAAGCTGTAGAAAAACACTCAATCGGTAATTAATGATCCGTGTGTTTTTTTGCGCTTTAGCTAGCGTAAGTTTTATATCGGCCTCCTGTAATTTTGCTTTCAACAAATCGTTTAAAGGAAGAAGGCCATTTTTCTCCATAGCTGTAAAATCGCTTACACGTTGTTGAGCGTGCTTTAAATTTTCTTGAATTAACGCAACCGTTTTACGTGCTTTATATAGATTTACATAGCCTTCAATGGCTTTTAAAGCTAGGTTTGCTTTATTGCTTTTGGCGGTATATAATGCAGCATTATATTCATTTTTGCTTGCCTTTACAGCATTTTTAATCTTTAACCCTGTAAAAATAGGTAATGAAGCGTTGGCTTGCCCTAAAAAGAGATAATGAGGCTCTGGCATTTCTCCTTTTGAGGTTCCACTATTTCCTGAATTATTTGAAGGTAAATTTAATTGAATGTCTAAATCAGGTTTAGCCAAGTAAAGAAGCTGCCCGGACAGCGTAAAATCAGGATATTGTTTGTTTTTTGCCATCTGTAGTCTTTGGGTAGCTTGCACCACGTTTTCGTGCGTTATTTTACCTTGATGGCTGTTTTGCCAAGCTAAGTTTACGGCCTCTTTTAAGGTGATTAGCTCTTTTTCTTGCGCTTGACTAATACTGATAAAAAAGAAGGCTAGTATGCAAATAAGGCTAGTTCTCATAAGTCAAAATGGCTTTTACACTTCGCTGTAGGTGCGGAATGAGTTGTGTTTCAACAAAATTGTTTATAGTAATGTCTTCACTGATTTGATGAATGGCGCCAAACAGTTTTTTGTTGTAATAAAAATTAAAATAAGTACCGATTATGGTGGTAATAATTAAGGGAGTGTTGATATTTTTGGCAAAAGCACCTTCTTCTTGTCCCTTTTTAATAAAGTCTTGTATGTGCTCGTAGTTTTGCCGCTTTTGCTCAATAAATTCTTTGAAATCGTCTTGCCCGGAGTTTTTAGAATATTCAAAATTTGTTATTTTGTGGATGCGTCTGTTCTTATGCAATCGCCTAATCACAAAGGCTATAATGAGATCTATTTTAGAAAAGTAATCGTTTGTGGGCGTTAATATGCGCTGAAGTTCTTCTTGGAAATCATACGATCTGTACAGAGTTAACTCCTTTAGTAAATTGCGTTTGCTACCAAAGTAATAAGAGACCATTGCTACATTAATGTCTGCCTTTTGGGCAATCATCCTAATTGAAGTACCCGAAAAACCGTTTTCGGCAAACAGTTTTTCGGCCGTTTCCAGAATACTGATTTTCTTTTTACTTAGTTTCAAAATGTTATTTTTTTGCGGGTGCAAATTTAAACATTTGTTTAAATTAAACGATTGTTTAATTATTTTTTTTGAATATTTTTATATAAAAACGGTTATTGAATGCCTATCGGCTATATTGCGATAAACTGTATCTTTGCAAAAAGTAGTTATGAGAAGAGAAGAAGTAACCCCTTATAAAGATTCTAAACTAGCTAAAAAACAGCAGGTTAGTCAGATGTTTGATACTATTTCCGGCGAATACGACCATCTAAACAGGGTTATTTCTTTTGGGATGGATCAACCTTGGAGACGTAAAGTAATTAAATTGATTACCGATCGACGCCCCAATAACGTGCTTGATATTGCTACCGGAACGGGTGATTTGGCTATTAGTTTGGCTGAAAAAGGATTAAAAAATATAACAGGGTTAGATCTATCGGAAGGAATGTTGGCAGTTGCCCGAAAAAAGATAGAAGAAAAAGGGTTGACCGATAAAGTGGGCACACAAGTAGGTGATTCTGAAAATTTACCTTTTGCCGATAATCATTTTGAGGCAATTTGTGTGGCTTTTGGTGTGCGTAATTTTGAAAATTTAGAGAAGGGCTTGCAGGAAATTTATCGCGTTTTAAAGCCGGGAGGTATTTTTGTAGTGCTAGAGACGGCTGTACCGCGAAAAACACCGTTTAAGCAAGGCTATAAACTGTATGCCAAATATATTTTACCTGCCATTGGCAAGTTGTTTTCTAAAGATAAATCGGCTTATGGTTATTTATCAGAAAGTGCTTCTGTTTTTCCTTGTGGAGAAGATTTCAACAATATTTTAAGAAAAACCGGGTTTACTAATGTAAAAGACCGGCCGCAAACCATGGGGGCAGCGTCTATCTATACCGGCTCAAAATAGTTTTATAACGTATGAAAAAGCTACTTTTTGTTTTTGCTATACTCATTGGTTTTCAACCGGCTCGTGCGCAGTTGTTTACGAAAGAAAATGTACAAAATCTCCAAAATTTTGATAAAAAAAGATGGTCTTGGGGTTTTTATTTGGGCTTAAATAAATACGATTTTAAGTTTGATTATAAGAAAAATACAAATCTTAAAAACACCAATTTTCAAGACATTAAAGTTAAGACAAAGATGGGCTTTAACGTAGGTATAGTAGGTGATTTTCGGATTAATGATTACATAGATTTACGGTTGGAGCCGGGAGTTATGTTTGTAAAACGCCAATTAATTTTTCCAACAGAAAATGCAATTTATCCCAATGGAAATGTGCGCGATGTCAAGTCAACTTACATCTACATTCCCTTTTTAGTGAAGTTTTCTACCAAACGAATTAACAATTTTAAACCCTTTGTAGAAGGAGGAATCTCTACGTCTATAAACTTATCGAGTAACGAAAACAATGCGGATGATAATAGGGATGGTGTTTTTAGAATGAAAACCAATACGTATTATTGGGAAGTGGGATTTGGCATAGATTTTTACCTGCCGTATTTTAAGTTTACGCCTTCTATTCGTGGCATCTTTGCCATGAATAATGAGTTAGTTCCGGATGATGATCCCAACAGTCCATATACCGGCAATATAGATAAAATGGCTACACGCGGTATTTTTCTTAATTTGACATTTCAATAGGCATATATAGACTTCTGTTTATAGCATGGCTCTTAATTTTCTCACTGATTTTTTTGTTTGGAGAGGGTAGAACACAACATAAAAAAACTGCCTCCGATTAAGAAGGCAGTTTAACAAAACAAACAGAATGAAAAAAATGCGCTATTTAATTACGGTTACACTTCCTTTCATGGTTGGGTGAATACTACAGTGGTATGTAAAACTTTTGTTTACCACATGTTTGTAGGTTTCACCCGGATGAATATTTCCGGTTCCTGACCGCCAAGCATTGTTGTCTTCGGTTACATCATGAGCTACAACGCCCTTGTTAATCCATACTACGGTATCGCCTGCATGTACTTTTAAGGTAGCTGGCTCAAATTTCATCATTGTTATGACAACGGTATCTATAGCTGGAGCCGCTATTTTACTATTTTGATGAGTGTTTGTTTTTACAACAGAAGTTGCAGCGTTCGTATTTTTGTTAGAGGCTGAAGAATCTCTGCAACTACTCAGACTCATTCCTAATGATGCTGCCAGCACTAAACAAACTATAGCTTTCATGTTATTTATTAATTTTAGCTTTATCGGCATTGGCCATTTTTAAATGTTCTTTTAAAAGTGGTAAAACGCTTTGTAAAGTTTTTTTCAATTCGGCATTATCTGTTTGCGGAATCAAAACGTTTTCAATAGCTCCCACAACTGTTTTGTGATAAGCAGCTTCATTGTCTATATAAGTCTTATCAAAATCGTGCCCACTCAAACCGTTCAGTTTTGCTGACATTTGTTTTCCTTCTTTTAACAATTTTTGTGTTAGCGCATTGTTGTTATCAGGAGTAACGCCTAGCTTTTTGGCTAAAGCTACGGCTGCTTTAATAATATTAGAGTGATCGGTAACCATGGTTTGAGCAAAATGTTTTACCATATCGTTATCGGATCTTTTTAAGGCAATTTTACCCCAATCAATATCTACTTGATTGGCTACTACAGCAATAGAAGCTATTTGAGCATCCGTAAATTGAGGAATAGCTCCTTTTCCTACTTTTACGTTGGCTCGTGCTTCTTTAGCCATTTTTAAGTGCTCTTCTAATAACGGAGTCACTTTAATCAGCATTTGTTTAAGTTGTTCGTTTTTAGTTTGTGGAATTAAAGTGTTTTTAACGGCCTTAATAACGGCTTCGTGATAGGCTACTTCGTTATCGATATAAGCTTGGTCAAAATCTTTTCCACTTAACTTACTAAACGTTGCTTCGGTTTTCTTTTCTCCATCAAGAAGCGATTTAGTTACCGCATTCGTTTTTGGGGTTACACCTAATTTTTTAGCCAAGGCTACTGCTTGGTTAATAATGTTGGTATGGTCGGTAATCATGGTTTGTGCAAAATGACGAACCAAAGAGTTTTGCGATTTTTTAAGGGCAATATTTCCGTAGTTTACATCAATTTGATTAGCGGTTACCGCAACAGAAGCAATTTCAGGGTCTGTTAATTCAGTTGATTTTTGCTTACAGCTGGTTAGCGATAGCATAAGAGCACAGACCATTAAGCCTGTTCCCCATTTTGTAACACTTTTTAGTACTTTCATAATACATTAGATTTTAAATTATATATTGAGTGATACTCTTGTACCTCATTAGAGTATCTATGAAAGCCGTACGTTACATGTTTTAGTAAGATTTTATTATTTTTTGCTAAAAGCTCATAAAACTGATTTGTGGAGACATAGCAGGTTTGCCGAAAATTAAAAAGAAGCTTATGGGTTTATATGCTGTAGGGAGCTGGTTATTTTGCCTTCATCGTCTATGGTAACGCAATATAAATTACCGTATTGACTGCTTTCTATATAAGAGTATTTTCTCTTGCCTAAGAGGTGGTTTACAAAAGCCGGGGTTGTGTCTTGGTGCCCTACAATTAAAATAGTTTTTCCGGACGTTTCTCGTTTAAATGTATCAAAAAGTAAATGGTTGGGGTTGTATAGTTTAAAAGTAAGGTTTAGTTGCTCTAGTAGTGGGGCTGCGGTCTCTTGTGTACGGATAAAAGAGGTGCAATAAACCATTTCTATGCTCTTGTGAAGAAAAAAATTGGCCCATTTTTCAGCGCGCTCTTTTCCTTCTGCAGTGAGATGTGGGTTACGCTGCCCGGTTAATTCTTTTTCTGCGTGTCGAATAAAATAATAAGTGGTCATGGTTTACAAAGTATGCTGCGGAATAACTTCCACTAAAATAACTTGGTTAAGCTCCGGCGTAAAAGCATTAAAATTATTATCGGCAATAAGCACCAGTGTTCGGTGCCCATTAGGGAGGGTAGGGCCCCAAGACATACCTTCTAAATTGTCTACAATTCGTTTAGTGAGGTGTTTTTTGATGGAATTAAAATCGAAAATGAGTTGTTTCTTTGCCGGAATAATGGTTTTTCCGATTTTTTTGCGAAGACTTTTTACAGAGAGTGTATTGGTGGCGTTTTCGGCATTCACCCAGTACAATCTCGCGCGAATTCCACGTGATTTATGTCCGGCAGAAAAAGCGCGCTCAAGTACTAAAAACTGGTTAGGTTTATAAGCAAGAATAGCACTAATACCATTCATGGCATGCGGAAGGTAGGGTAATTTTCTGATACGCCCCAAATTGTATGAAAATTGAGTAATAGGCTTTTTAAGGGTGTTGTTAAAAAGTGTAAATCGTATAGGAGAAGTGGTGCGGTAAAGTTTAGCGGTGGTGCCGTCTTGCTTTAGTGGAAATTCTGTTGCGGCCCAGGTTCCGTTGCCGTTAATACTTTTGCAAAGACCTTCAAAAACCCCATTATTTCTAGGGCCTGTTGAGGTGCTGGCCAAAAAATAAGAAGGAAGTGAAAAAAATTGAGTTGGCTTCCTCAAGCTGTCTAGTACGGCTATAAACGGGCTTTTGTGTCGGTTAATAGCTCCTTCGCTACTCACGATAAACCGGTTGCTTTTTGGGAGGTAAATAAGCCCTTCGGTGTCCCAAGCCAAAGATTTTGCTTCCCCTGATTGATCTTTTATAGAAATAGCTTTTTTAAAGAGAACAGTATCAATTTTTTGCTGTTTAATCTTGATAATAAACTGGTAGATGTTTTGTGGATGATCACTTACCGCATAGAAAAATTGGCCATCATAGGTTAAATCAGAAAGCCCACCGATAAGTATGTGGTTAATAGATGTGTTTTTGGGAATAACATATTCATCTAAAAAACGCAAGCTTAGCGGTGCTTGTTTACTAATATATGAGGCTTTACAGCCGGCGAGAAGAAAAAAACCTACTAAGGATAATCGGGTGCAAGTTGATTTGAGTGAGGTAAAGATTTTCACGATGAAAATAATTTAGATATAGAAATCAATTATAAAATAAAAAAAGTTGCCGTCTCAAAAGCATATTTTGAGGCGGTTATTTTTTTGAGCTTTATTTTGGGTA
>CAZOGC010000021.1:0-3852 GCA_964579505.1 uncultured Flavobacteriaceae bacterium
TACTTCGATTATGTTTGTTTCGTGATGAGGTAGTAATAATTGAAGAACCGGAAACTAATCTTCATCCGGCTTTGCAGTCGAAGTTGGCGGACTTTTTTGCGGGCCATATTTCTTCGGGGAAAAGGATAATTGTAGAAACACATTCTGAATTTCTCATTAGAAAACTTCAGTATTTAGTGAAAAAGAAAGAAGTTGAAGCTGATGATTGTCTTATTTATTACTTCAATGCTGATAAAAATGTAACTGAAAAAGAGCCAAAAGTAAAACAGATTGAAATAACAGAAGAGGGTAATTTAACCGAGAATTTCGGTCCGGGATTTTTTGATGAGGCTTCGCGTTTACAATTTAAATTACTGAAGTTAAACCAAAGTCAATCCAATTAGAATAATGCTGAGTATTTATATTGAAAAATCGTTTTTGGATGATTTTTATCTGACTTATGATGAAGATAAAGCTTCACAAGCCCAAAAACTTTTATATCAAATTCTGATTGAGTATCCGGAAACAAAATGGTTTATTGATTGTAAAATAGAGTCTATCAAGGATTTAGAAAGTCTTAAGCAGGAAAATCCTTTGATTGCCTTAAAAACTGATTCCTTTCCGCCAACTCCAGTCGATTCTTTGAAGGAATCTATTCGGAGACAAAAGGGCGATAAAACTGTATTAGTGTTCACTAGGAATCGGGAGGAATGGTTTAAAGAAATTGAAAAACAAGCGGTTATTTGTTTTTCATTTGATACGTATGAGAATAGGATTAATGAAATTATTCAGAAGTATCATTATAAAATTGATTTGAGTGAAGGGGATTTTAAGTGGAGAGATTTAAAAACCTTAGACAATTTCAGTTACCTATTATTTAATGATAATTATATCCTTACAGACAATAATAAAAAAAAATTAGATCATAATTTAATCCCGCTTTTAAAACATCTTATTGCTGATTTTGATAGGGAAATAGAAATAGAGTTCTATTCAAAAGCGTATGGCGAAAAACCACCAGGTGGTCCCATTCAAGTAAAAGAGGCAGTTACTCAAAAATCTCAAAAATTAAATCGAGATTTTGCCAATTATAAAGTGAAATTTAAAATCATCAACAATGATTTGCCCGTTCAGGGTATTAATTTTCATGACCGATTATTGATGACCAATTTTCAAACAATAGATTGCGGAGTTGGGTTTAATTTGTTTCCTGATAAAAAATCGCCTGCCAAAAAATCAAACTCACAAATCGTCTCAGAAACTATTTTTGATTTGTACACCTATAAACGATTAAAAAATTTGAAAAAGGCGCATAAAAGGTATTTTAATAAAATATCACAAGACGGGTTTACGAATCAATTTACTTATATGAAATAAAAATGAATTTAAATTTTGTATTAAAATCACCTGACCATTTGAGATATGAAAATGGCAAGCACGTATCAGGCCCTCACGGAGGCGCAAGACGAGCCGTTAAAGTGGAACCCAATGTTAACGGCTGTAAAGGGTATGACCTCATAAATGGCGACGGATTTATTGTGACTATTTTTAATTTAGACGGGGAGCATCCTGTTTGGCAAAACAATATTCAGATGGCACCAAAACCAATGCGAATAATCAGTCAATCTGCCGATAAAATTGTGTTAAGAGGGTATCAAACAGGGGCGATGTCGCCTTTTGGCTGGGGTGATTTTAATGGAGCAGATTACGGAATGACCCTTAACTTTCAAAATGGAGAATTAGAAAGTTGTATTTTACATATGCACGACCGAAATGTCGATATAAAGTATCTAAGCGGAGAAGTTTCCTAAGTTTTTAACGCCCTGAAAATCCTGATACACACAAAAACAAATTGTAACCAAAAATTAACCCTTTAATAAATACCACTTTGCCAACACAAGCCTATTTTGAAAACATACAGGGAATTATAGCGAAAACGCTCAAGCAAGCCAACCAAAGTATTTTGGTATCCGTTGCCTGGTTCACGGATCAACGTTTGTTTAATGCACTGGTGCAGAAAGCCGGATATGGCGTCTCGGTGGAACTGATTATCTTTGATGATGACATCAATAACAATTCGGCCATTGACTATCAACGCTTAGAAGAAGCCGGCGGTAAACTGTATCGTATCAACACCGAAGAATCGAAAACCCTCATGCATAATAAGTTTTGCGTTATTGATTTTGATACGCTGATCAATGGATCGTACAATTGGACCAATAAGGCAAAAACGAATCACGAAAACATCACCATTACGACAGGCGATCCGGAATTAGCCAACCAATTTATACAGGAATTTAAACGCTTGAAACAACAATATTTTCAGGAGGAAACGGACGAAGAGCCTTTTGATCTCAACAAAGTGATAAAACGCCTTTCCTTGATTAAAACCTTGGTTGAACTTGAAGAGACGGAAGATATTCCCCTTCAAATTGCCAAGGTCAGAAAGCTGGGTAATCCCAACGGGATACCGGAGTTGGAAAATATCATCAGCTGTTTGCAACAGCGACAATATGGGGAAGCCGTTGCAACCATAGAAACTTTCATCAAAAGCAGAAACCAACTCAAGCAGTATAAAGACCCCGCTGTTCAAGCCTTGAAATTAGAGATTAAAGCCCTGGAAACACAACTCCAAGCGATTTCTGATGAAAAGACAGCCATAGAAAAACAAATCTTTGAGTTTAATGTGCGTCATACCCATGAGTTGGGCCCGATCCTCAAAAAAATATTAGCTTTTCAAAAAGAGAATGCCGCCAATGAAGAAGAACGCGAACAGGCCCGTCGAGATGAAGAAGCATACAACAAAGAATATGAACGGGATGCAAACATCACTATCCGGGAGTTGAATAAGGAAGACCAAAAAGAATTAAAAAAGACCTTTAGGGAGGCCTCCAAAAAATGCCATCCCGATACCGTGGCAGACAAAGATAAAGCCAAAGCTGCTCAGGCTTTTAATGCATTAAAAGAAGCCTATGATCAAAACGACCTGAAAAAAGTAAAACAAATTGCCGAGGAATTGAAAACCGGTGTGGCTTTTGTTTCTTCAGCGGAAAAGATAGACCAAAAAGAGCAGTTAAAAGCCTTGGCTGAGAACCTAAGAAATAAAGTTGATGAATTGCTCGAAGAAATAGAGGGCATCAAAGCCAGTGAAACATACCAAACCATAAGCGACATAGCAGATTGGGACACCTATTTCGCCGCAAAAAAAGAAGGATTAGAACACCTTTTAAATCAACTAAAAAATGAATAAGCAAAAAAAAGATATCATTGTAAGCAATACCGGTCAAGTATTGACCAAAGCTACAAACAGCTTGCACTTAACCCAAAAGCTCTTGGCATTACGATTTACCCCGGGACAAGAAAAATTGATTGATTTTTTAGTAAAATATGCTGACAAAGATAATTTTACCGCTACAATTTTGAGCTGGTATTATCCGTTAAGTGAAGAATTGATTGGGAAATATAAGGATAAATGGCATTGGAGTATATTAAGTTGGAACGAATCCCTAACTTGGTCAGAAGAATTGATTGAAAAGTATGAGGATCAATGGGATTGGCGGCGTCTAAGCAGGAATAAACCCCTCCCTTGGTCTTTAGCGTTAATTGAAAAATATAAGGATCAATGGGATTGGGGGAGTTTAAGCGGGAGTGAATCCCTCCCCTGGTCGAAAGAATTAATTGAAAAATACAAGGATAAATGGAGTTGGAGTAAATATGGTAATTTAAGCAATAATGAATCCCTCCCCTGGTCAGAAGAATTTATTGAAAGATATAAGGATAAATGGGACTGGGAGTTGTTAAGTGAGAATGGATCCATGCCTTGGTCTTTAGCGTTAATTGAAAAATATAAGGATCAATGGGATTGGGGGAGTT
>CAZOGC010000021.1:3952-32306 GCA_964579505.1 uncultured Flavobacteriaceae bacterium
ACAAGGATAAATGGAGTTGGAGTAAATATGGTAATTTAAGCAATAATGAATCCCTTCCCTGGTCAGAAGAACTGATAGAAAAATACAAGGATCGATGGGATTGGGGACAAGAGTACATTTACAATCCTATTGGCCTTAGTACAAATGCCTCCCTCCCATGGTCAGAAGAATTTATTGAAAAATATAAAGATAAATGGCTTTGGTGGGCATTAAGTTATAATGAATCTATTCCCTGGTCAGGAGAATTTATTGAAAAATATAAAGATAAATGGGATTGGGGGTATGTTCTTCCTTACGGGAGTGGTCTTACTACAAACAATTCCCTTCCTTGGTCAGAAGAATTGATTGAAAAATATAAGGATAAATGGAATTGGAAAAAGTTAAGCTGGAATAAATCTCTCCCCTGGTCAGAAGAATTAATAGAAAAGTATAAGGATCAATGGAATTGGAAGGGTTTAAGCGGGAATGAATCCCTCCCCTGGTCAGAAGAATTTATTGAAAGATATAAGGATAAATGGGACTGGGAGTTGTTAAGTGAGAATGGATCCATGCCTTGGTCTTTAGCGTTGATTAAACGGTATAAAGATAAATGGAATTGGTGGTATAAACACGTTGGGATTACGGGTTTAAGCAGTAATGAATCCCTTCCCTGGTCAATAGAACTCATAGAAAAATTTGAAGATAAATGGGATTGGAGATTTTACCAAACTAGAGAGATTATATATACTGCCATCATTCAACCTTTAGCCAACGATAGGCTTATTGATGAGGTGATGCGAAGAATTTCAGAAAAGGATTAAGTTAAAATTGATATTATGCAAGAAACTAATGAAACAACTATTTTTTCTTCGTTTTATAATGAGCGGGGAAAGAAGGAGGAGGTGACTATGGGAGAAATGAGGGGTTTGATTAAAAGTAAGGGAAATAAAAAGGTAATCGCTTGCTGGGTTTACCACCGCCTTTACGATAGGTTTTTAAAGCCCTTCTTTTTTGAACAGGAATTGATGGAATACCCTCAATTAAAAAAGGCTTTTCAAAAGCAATACAAGCACGGTTTTGCGATAATGGCAAATTGTTGTCTCTTGGTTGAGACCTTAGCAGCTTTTTTAAATGGAGAAGATGAAACGCCGAAGAACAAGAACGTCGAGGCTTATAAAACGGTTTTTAAAAAGGCGAAAGATTACGAGAATGAATTGAAATGTTTTCAAGATTCTAAGTTATATGGCGCCGTAAGATGCGGCTTATTGCATCAGGGAGAAACGAAAGAAAGGTTTAAAATACGCCGTGAAGGAGACTTGTTATGTAAGGATAAAAAAATAATAAATGCGACAAGGTTTGCCATAGGGTTAAAAAACTTTATAATATCTTATAAAAATGAGCTTGCAGATAAAAATGCAGAATGGGATAGTGAATTATGGGATAATTGTCGTAGGAAAATAAGGTTTATAATTAACAAAAGCATATAAAAAATGCAAATAGCAATCTTAGGCTGGGGTTCCTTAATCTGGCAACCCAAAGCATTGGAATTTGACAAAGAAAAAGGCTGGCAAAAAGACGGCCCGGAATTGCCCATCGAATTTTCAAGAATTTCTAATGATGGTAGGTTAACCCTTGTTATTGACCCTAAAGCTGAAAAAATCCAAACCCTTTATGCTACTTCTTTATATGAAAAAATAGATGAAGCGGTCTTGAATTTGGCTATAAGAGAGGGCGGCTCAAGAAAGAGTATTGGCTTTTACAATAAGGAGAGCGATAAGTTTTCGGATCAAAATTTTAAATTCAAAAAAGAAATTAGGGAATGGGTGGCAAACAAAGATTTTGATGCGGTTATATGGACTGACTTAGGAAAGAAGTTTAAAGATAAGATTGGTTTAAAACATAATAAAGACAATGTGATAAAGTATTTGGAAACTTTGCCAAATGACAAAAAGATAAAGGCCGAAGAATACATCAGAAAAACCCCGCAGCAAATTAGAACAAAGATGAGGGAAGCTATAGAAAGTCAACTTCAATGGGAACCAATTCATACTAAAAACGACCCACTGCAATCATAAATTAGAAAGCCTATACCTTTTATTCTTGTTCTAATCCCAAATAAACATACTTCCAAAAAAGATAACCGGAAACCATCGATTTTGGCTTTTTAAAAATGGAAAACCATAATTTTTTGATGAATAATTCTCTTTTTTCGGTTAACGACCGAATACTGTTTATTAAGTTGTTTTTATAAACATCTGAAGGGGAGGGCTTGGCACCCGGCATTCTTTTTGCATAATTCCCATACCCCCTCGGAGCCATTTTTTGGGGAATTTTCTTTTTGGTGATTTTGGCCAGAGACACGATAAGCCATTTTACCTTTTCACTTTCGATATTGTCGAACTCCTCCATTAGCAGGGTTTGAATTTCAAGTAACAATTCCTTGTCCGCAATAGGCTGTTCGAAAAGTTGAAAATCTTCGTCTTCATAGCTGTAAACCCCGTCTTTACAGACTATCGGGGCGTTAAAATCCAAAAGGTTACTGCGTAAAACCCGTAAATCCTCACGAATAGTCCGTTCGGATATACTTGTTCTTTTTCCTTTCTTATCGCTTAACGCCTCAGAACATTTTTCGATAAGCCGTTCCATAGTGGCAGGGACAAACTTGTTTTTTAAGCATTGGTCTATGGTTTTATAGCGTACAAGCGCATTGAGGTTTACGGGCATAATTTTTTTTGAAATGCAGATAGACTGCAGTGATTGTTTTTACTATTGTGCAAAATAAGGAATTATAAAGAAAACCCATTGCTTTTGTTTGGATAGGTAATCAATTGCTTATTTTTTAGCTATTCAATAGGTGAAATAACCATAAATTACAACATCACAGATTATTATGAAGTCTTACCATTTAATTTTCCTCATCCTGCTTATTTTTACCAGCTTCGGAATAAAAGCACAGGAACCCGGCGTTTATGTCACTCATTATGTCACCTATAAAGATGATGCTCATCCCGGAAATGATCTTAATGTGCCTATAGAAGGTAAAATAGGAGTTGTTTTTAAAGATAAAGACGCCGGATCTGTCATCGTCAAGATAGCTCATTTTTCCGATAAAATAATGTGGTTTACTTTCGATGAACTCGATTTTAAAGGGGTTAAGGTGGGGCGTCAATATACCGTTTATAACGGGAAATCAATATTTGATGATTCAACAGCTGTTCAAATTGCATTTTATAAAGACAAACAGGGTCAGCTCAACCTGAAGATCTCCAAAGAAGGTGCCAGTCAGCTGTTTTACGATTTGGAGCTGTTAAAAAGCATAGGTGAGCTTGAGGGGAAGGAGTAACTTTAATAAAAGCATCTTCTGTCAAACAATATTTTGAAGGATTTGTGGTATCTTAGTCCGAGGCTATTAAAAAATGTGAACGGGGAATGAACATCCTGGTTTGCAAGCGAACACCCCTTTTGGAAAGAGGAGAAATGCCCCCTCGCTTTGCGAGACCCCTCTTTTTAAAGAGGGGAAATGAACACCTCGACCGGATTGTACGCCCATGTTGTAGGCGGATACTCTTCTTGGGAAGAAGGGGAACGACCCTCTACAGAGGGGAGTACAGTACGCCTAACGTGAATTTTACTGTTAAATGAACCGAACAAAAAATACTTAAATTAAAACCTATGCAACTCACCGCAAAACTTATTGAGATTCTGCCCTTGCAAACCGGCACCGGCCGTAATGGCGAATGGAAACGCCAAGAAATTATTGTAGAGACCCAAGATCAATACCCCAAAAAAATATGTATGGGTATTTGGGGCGATAAAATTGAAGAAGATAGACTTAAAATTGGCAACCTGCTTAAACTCGATTTTGATATCCAAAGTCGGAAGTATAATGAAAAATGGTACACCAATCTAAAAGTATGGCGGTTAGAAGTCGTCGTTTCGGAACAGCAAGGTGAAAAGCAAGAAGCAACTCCACCTATTGAGGAACCAGAAAATTTTGACAGGGAGGAGGATGATGATCTGCCATTTTGATGCGTGAAATCAGCTTGAACACCCCCTCGCTTCGCGAGACCCCTCTTTTTAAAGAGGGGAAATGAACACCCCGGTCGCAGACGACCACCCCTCTTAAAAAGAGGGGAATTGTACGGTGCATTCCATTCCCCTCTGGTAGAGGGGGTGCCCGTAGGGCGGGGTGTCGATTTCTCTCTAGCATAGAGGTAATTTCCGTAGGAAATCGGGGGTTGAATAGTGGAGGTAAAAAAGAAAACAATGAAATCAGAAATTCTAACATACATCAACAGCACGGCCATTTACCGTCGAAAGACATCCACGTTGCCCAAGAACAAAGACTTACAACCCCGCGCCCGGTCCCTGCGCAAAGCCGGGGTTTTATCGGAGGTTATTTTTTGGAAACAAGTACACAAAAACAAATTTTATAAAATCGATTTTGATCGGCAGCGAATCATTGGCAATTACATCGTTGATTTTTATGTGAAATCGTTAGGATTAGTTATAGAAATAGATGGTACAAGCCATAACGGAAAAGAGGAATACGATGCCAGAAGAGAAGCCTATTTAAAAAATTTAGGCTTAAAAGTATATCGAATCTCCGATTTACGGGTAAAACACGATTTAAATAATGTGATGAAAGAACTGGAAGAATATATTGTAGAGGAGTTTTCGAAGACGTGAGGGAACACCCCCTCGCTTTGCGAGACCCCTCTTTAAAAAGGGATGAATTGAACACCCCGGTTTGCAAGCAAACCACCCCTCTTAAAAAGAGGGGAAATGAACACCCTGGTCGCAAGCGACCACCCCCTCTTAGGAAGAGGGGAATTGAACACCCTGCCTTCTTCTTAAAAAAATCATAAAAAAGAAAGCTTATGCCTAAAACAAAAAAACAACTCATCTTTCAAGCCTTCCAAACGATGGATATCAGCTTGCTCGAGATGGTACTCGATGACGACAAGACCTATCAGGATGCCGATAAATTTACGTTTATCCAAAAAATTGAAGAGGCCTTTGATTGCTTACGGTCTGATGGAGATACCGAGTTGATTGGCTATCCCGGAATTTGTGGAGGGCCAATAGAAGCATGTGAAAACTGTGGCAAAAAAGGTAAACTTTTTGTTGGGAATCGGTCCAAAAATTATTTGAGTTTGATTTTTGAAGAGGAAAACGAAGAAATTAAAGACATTTACAGTTGTTATTCTTTGAAAACTCGTGAAGAACCTGAAATTAATCGGTCTATTTCTATCACCATTAAAAAGGACGAACGAGCGGATTTTAAACCCTCTAACGCGTTATTGACCTTTATGATAAGAACCAAGAATGCCGTAGATGAATTAACACAAAACCCTCATCAAATTATTGGGGTTTCAATTTATCGATCTTGGCTAAAAGAACATCAGTCTCTTTATAAGATCTTTAAACATTCTGCAACTTTATACCGCGCGATGATTCCCTTTCATAACCTGTATAAAGAGTTGCAGGCCTTAGATGAATTGGTAGCAAAAAAAGAGGTGTTTTTAAAGGCTGTAGAAGAATACCGGCAGCTCGACAAAGACTCGGAAATGCAGCGTATAAAGTGGATCGCTAAATATGAGCGACTCTATTATGATTTGTTAATAGGCCCGCTTAATTTGTTGGTGGCTTATGAGAATGGTAAAGACAACAAGTTGGATTTTTTCCTTCTAAAGGGACTGAAAATCGAACTCAATCTTCTTAAGCCTTGCGCTGATTTTTCAGATACTTTCTCTCCGCCTCACGAAGAAATCCTCGGAAAATATAACCTTGTTTACGTAGCAGATTTTTTGAAAAAAACAGATGAGAAGGCAGAAATGGAAAATGGGTTAGCGGAAGATGACGATCTCGATTTTATACCCTTTTAAACATTATCTATAAAAAATAAGCCAATCTGTGAATGCCTGCAGACCTTCTCTTAGTCAGTTTTCGGCAAGTATTCTCCCTCCAACGCCCCCTTTACCACCGGCTATTGATTCGGTAGATTCACCGCCACCTCCTCCTGCGGCATATTTTAAGTAACCACAAAATATCATTTTAGTAATTTTTTTCTTCGATTTCTAAAAAACAATATCTATGTTGACTGTCATTTCATTTTATTCTATCTTTGTAAACCGAACGGTCAGTTTAATCTAAAGAATTCCCCGAGGCTTGCCTCGGGTTGTAGTAAAGGAAAAGTTTGAAAAACGGATGGTTTTTCATAACGCTCTGAAAAAGCGTATTTTCGTTCTGTGGAAGATGAGCATATTTACAAGAGTCACAACAAGACCTTATTGATGTATCATTTGGTTTTTCCGTTGAAGTATAGAAAAGGAGTACTAACAGAAGAATCGGGAAAGACGTTAGTAAGTGTTTGTGAAAAGATAACGGAGCGGTATGAGATTGAGTTTATTGAGATAGGTTATGAATCAGACCACGTTCATTTTCTCGTTCAAAGTGTACCAAAAATGTCGGTAAGCCAAATGGTTCAAATGATAAAAAGTATAGTTGCACGAGAAATGTTTCGTCTTCATCCGGAAATAAAATCATTATTGTGGGGAGGGAATTTGTGGACAAGTGGTTTTTACGCCAATACTGTTGGATTGTATGCAAGCAAAGAAGTAATCCGAAAATATGTTCAGGACCAAGGAAAAGGTCAGGAGTATAAAAAGATTCACTCAGGACAGCTCAAACTATTTTAATACCTCGTGGGCTTGCCCCGAGGTAGTTTATTAATTAAATAATGGAAACAAAAGACAAAATACTGCAAGTTGCTTTTACCAATTTCTTGGAAAATGGGTATAAAGGAACAACCTATTCAAACCTGATTAAGGAATCGGAAGTGGTAAAAGGTTCATTTTATTACTACTTCAAGAACAAGAAAGAACTCTATTTTGCGGTTATTGATAAATACTTTTTGAGCTATTTCTTACAAGTAGATTGGGAGAAGATGCAAAGCCTAAAACCTAAGAATATTGATAAAACCCTTAGCCATATTTACCAAAGCTATATACGCCAGGTTAGTCAATATACGTCTAAAGGGCTCTCTCGTTACTTTATCTTGTTCTTTGAAGCACTTGAACTTTACCCGGGTTTTAAAAGTGAAGTACAACACTTCTATCGGTTATTAGAGAAATTCATTGCTGAAAATTTGGATAATAAAACTGTGAGAGCGGTGGATTATATTGCCAAATATGAAGGGTATCTATTTTGGTTGGGTGTCTTTCCGGATGAAAAAATTGAAACAATAGTACATTCGAAATAATGGGAAAATTAAAAATATTAATTGTTGGAGCAGGTGTTGCAGGATTGACTTTAGCAAAATTGCTTGAAAAACAAGGTCTATCTCCTTTTATAATTGAACGGGATAAGGAAACTGATTTTAATCAATCGGGTTATATGCTTGGTCTGCTTCCTCTCGGTGGTCGTGTGCTCAATTCGTTAGATCTTAGAGAAGACTATTTTAGGCATAGCATTCAAATGGAAAACTATGAAATTCATAGTGCCAATGGTAAATTAATTAAAAAATATCCGCTTGATTTTATCAATAAAACCTATGGTTCATATAGGGGTATTAGTAGAGTAGATTTAATCAATATTCTAAATAACAAGTCGTCTAAAAATAAAATAAAATTCAATACAACTTTAGTAAGATTAACACAAAGGGAGAACTGTGTAGAAGTGCAATTATCAAATGCTGAAAAAGCAATTTTTGATTTGGTTGTTATTGCCGATGGGGTTCATTCACCCACCAGAAAAATGATTTTAAGTGAGAATGAATTTGCCTACAAGGATACGGATTGGGGCGGATGGGTAACTTGGCTTCCACAATTTCAAAGTACGACCTACCAAGAATATTGGGGGAACAGTTCTTTTTTAGGGCTGTATCCGGTAAAAGGAAAAACAGGTGTATTTTTGGGTGGCCCGATGAAACTCACTCAGAAAATGGGATTGCCTGATTTTAAGAATAAAGTCAAAAATAAGATTACGATTAATAAGCAATTGCCTCATCGAGCCCTTGATGCTTTTGATAAGGAAAAATCACCTTTTTTTTGGAACTTTCAAGATGGTCGTTCCAAAATTTGGCATAAAAGAAATGTCATATTACTCGGCGACGCCGCCACAGGCTTTATTCCGACCGCAGGCGTTGGCGCTTCAATGGCAATGGATTCTGCTGCTACTCTTGCCGATGAAATCTCACGAATGGATAAGAGCCATATAGAATATGGACTAAATATCTACGTCCACCGACAAAAAAATAGAGCAGAAAAGGCTCAAAGCGATTCAAGAAATATGGGTAAACTGATGTTTATAAATTCTAAAATAAAAGCATCTATTCGTGATAGGTTTATCCCGTTTTACAGCTTAAAAAGAATGTTAGCAGATTTAGGGAAAGTAATGGATGGAAGGTAAGAAAACCGCTAACAAACCGCTTGCCGCAATGGCTGGTAAACATAAACGACTTTGTTTAACAAAATTTGGCCCCGAGCATAAAAAATTTCCAAATCCTAAAACTTGTATTGGTCTTCTCATTTTTTTATCGCAATTTCGTAAAACATCAAGGTCTGTGTATTTTTAGGCAGACTTTTTTTATAATTCCAATATATTAATAGACCGGTTTACCGGCATAATACCTGCTATAATGCGCTATTTTGGGCTACTATTCTTTTTGTTTTTTAATACTATTTGGGTTCAGGCACAACGATTAAACTACCCGGATGTACTCAACCTAAAAACAACTATTACTAAACCATATGAGATAGCCAACTCTTTTTTTTCTGATTTGGGTGCTTGGCATGCGTATGCGTTGCCCGAAAAATCGAATGCGTATGGTGGGTTTATCGGGCCGCTAGTCATGCAAATGCATGGAGCTTGGTTAAGCAAAGACATTGCCAAACTACACCTTGTAGAGAATGGCAAGGAAATTTCTTGGCAAGAGGCTAAAGCTGTTATACATGCATATCCGGGCTTGTTACAACAAACGTACACCGTAGATGGATTGCATATTGAGTTACGACTTATTTTTATTTCTAATCGGGCGAGTTATTTACAAACAATTATTCATAACAATACCCATCACAACAGAGAGTTTAATGTGAGTTGGACCGGCAAGATGTTATTGCCTAAAGCTAATCTACAAACCAAAGGAAAAAATCTTGAAATCTTTTTAGGAAAAGACCAAACACAATATTTTTCTATTCGTTATCTACAGCATCCTGTTAAAGTGAAGACTGAGAACAAGGGATATAAGGCATTTTTGCCACAAGCCATTAATATTAAGCCCGGTAAATCAGTTGCTTTTTTACAAGTACAGTATTATGACCCTGAAGGAATTCAACCTGAAAAACCAACAAAATACAACACCTTTAAACAGGCATTTCAGCAAAACAAAACCCGTTGGAATGGGTATTTAAACAACTATTTTAGCGGAACAAAAATAACAGATACAGCCTACAGTAGGCTGGCCGTAAAGGCCATAGAAACGCTTGTAACCAATTGGCGTAGTGCAGCCGGAGATTTAGAGCACGGTGGCGCTTTTCCTTCAGCTTCATACCAAGGGTTTTATGGGTTTTGGTCTTGGGATACATGGAAAATAGCCGCCGGAATGGCTTATTTTGCGCCTAAACTAGCCGAAGAAAGTATTTGGGCTATGTTTGATTATCAACAACCGGACGGTATGATTCCGGATGTAATTTATTTCGATAAAAAAGAAAATAACCTACGAGATACCAAACCTCCGTTAACCACCTGGGCGGTAGCTGAAGTTTTTAAACAAACGCATGATACTAGTTTTGTAGAGAAAATTTATCCTAAGTTAAAAAAATATCACAGCTGGTGGTATAAAAACAGAGATTACGACCACAATGGGTTGTGTGAATATGGCTCTACCGATGGCACCCGTATTGCAGCTGCCTGGGAGAGTGGGATGGATAATGCAGTTCGTTTTGATGGAGGAAAAATGTTGCAGAACAATGCTCACGCATGGTCTTTAAACCAAGAATCGGTTGATTTGAATGCCTACCTTTATCAAGAAAAAGTAGACTTGGCTAAATTGGCTATTATTTTGAATAAAAAGAAGGAAGCCCATGTTTTTGTTACCGCGGCTAAAAAACTGAAAAAGAAAATTAATAAATATTTTTATGACAAAGCCACGGGCTACTATTATGACAGAAAAATTCCTTCTCATCAAAAAATAAAAGCACTAGGTCCGGAAGGGTGGACTCCTTTGTATGTGGGGATAGCTCGAAAAGAACAGGCAATAAGTGTTATGAAGAAGATGATAAATACGCATTATTTTAATACCTATATGCCGTTGCCTACGGTCTCAGTAAGTAATTCCGATTTTGACCCAACAGGCTATTGGCGCGGACTGGTGTGGTGGGACCAAATTTATTTTGGTTTGGTAGGCTTGCGAAAATATGAGTTTTATAACGCAGCAAAAACACTAGAAAATAAAGCATTTACCCATGCACAAGGATTGTTAGGAGATCAACCAATACGAGAAAATTATAATCCGATGAATGGAAAAGGAATGAATGCCAAAAATTTTGGATGGTCTTCAGCGCATATTTTAATGCTATTAAAACATAAGTACACAATTCGATAAAAGAAAATAGGTAATGATAAAAACAGAACAAGTAGTTTCTTGGGCTAAAAAACGGTACGGGTTAGAAGGCGTAGTTACGACTTTTCCGGGCTATGATGAACAGAATTTTTTATTGAAAGACAAATCCGAAAATTGGTACGTCGTAAAGATTACAGATGATTTGTCGAGACTCCCCTTTTTAAAAGCACAAGCTGCTATGATTAAGCAACTCGTATCAAAAGAAGGCCGTTCGTTTTTTCCGGAACATGTGGTTAATCAACAACAAGAAGAAATCACGGAAATAGATTTTCCTACTTTTCAAAAAGGATACATGCGTGTGGTAAAATTCTTACCGGGTACCTTTTTGGCAGAAGGCATACCTCATTCCTCTAAATTGATGAAAGATTTCGGACAATTTTTGGGAAAGATGGATAAGCATTTAGTGCAATTTGATCATATAGGAGCCCATAGAAAATACGATTGGGATATACAGCATGCGTTAGACTGGCAAAAAGTTATACCCCTGGTTAAAGACCACGAAAAAAGAAGGTTAGCTGCTTATTTTTTATTACAATTTGAAGAAAATGTCTTGCCGGTACAAGCAGATTTACGGCATGCCGTTATTCATAATGACGCTAATGATTGGAATGTGTTGGCGCATGGAGATTACATTACCGGAATAATTGACTTTGGGGATGTGGTATATGCTCCGTTGGTAAATAATTTAGCCATTGCGTTAACCTACATTATGCTAGAGACTGAAAAGCCTTTTGAGAAAGCATATGCTGTGGTAGAAGGATATCATCAGGTTTATCCGTTAACCGAGACAGAGGTTGATTTACTTTACTACTTAATAGCCGCTAGGCTGTGTGTTAGCGTATTACACGCCGCGCAACAACGCGCTGCCGAAAGTACAAATCCACATCACTTTTTAACAGAAAAGCCGGCTTGGAAACTGTTAAACTATTTTTTGGAAACCAACCCTTTACGAGTTCAACAGCTTTTTAGAAAAGCTTGTAAATTGCCCCTTATTTATCAAGAAGAAGAAAATTATTCAGCACTGCTAGAAGAACGAAACCAGTATATTGGGCGTAATCTGAGCATTAGCTATCAAAAGAATTTAAAAATCGTTCGAGGAGCTCTTCAATACCTCTATGACGATAAGGGAAATACGTTTTTAGATTGTGTTAATAATGTGAGCCACGTAGGGCATTGTCACCCCACGGTGGTAAAAGCCATGCAAAAACAAATTGCAACGCTTAACACCAACACCCGTTATTTACACGATGGCTTAGAAGAGTATGCCAAACTTATTTGTAGTACTTTACCTGAACCTTTGGGCGTTTGTTATTTTGTTAATTCGGGGAGTGAAGCAAATGACTTGGCTGTGCGTATGGCAAGAAACTATACGCAGCAGCATGATGTAATTGTGTTAGATCACGCTTATCACGGCACTAGTACACTAGACATAGATATGAGTCCGTACAAATTTGATGGAAAGGGAGGGTTTCCTCAACCCGACTTTATTCACAAGGCAGAAAGTCCGAATGCTTATAGAGGTAGATTTAGGTATGATGACGCTTTAGCCGGAGAAAAATATGCACAGAGTGTGCAAGAAATCATACAAGAATTGGCAAAGAAAAATAAAAAGCCGGCAGCATTTATAGCCGAATCACTGTTAGGGGTTGGTGGGCAAGTTCCGCTGCCCCCGAAATACTTACAAACGGTATATGCTTATATGCATAAAGTAGGCGGAGTGGTAATTGCAGACGAAGTGCAAGTAGGCTTTGGCCGGGTAGGCTCTTGTTTTTGGGGGTTTGAGTTGCAAGAGGTGGTGCCGGATATTGTGGTAATGGGAAAACCTATTGGAAATGGGCATCCGTTGGCAGCCGTAGTTGTAAAACCGGAAATTGCCGAGGCTTTTAATAACGGTATGGAATACTTTAACACCTTTGGTGGAAATCCGGTGTCTATGGCTACCGGGAAAGCAGTGTTTACTGTAATTAAGGAAGAAGAACTACAAAAGAATGCTTTAGAAGTAGGTACCTATTTACGCGACCGTTTGGCAAAAATGGCTGAGAAATATGCTTTTATAGATGATGTGCGTGGTGAAGGCTTGTTTGTGGGAGCAGAATTTGTAAAAGATACAGAAACCCTGACACCAGAAGTTACCCTTTTAAATGAAGTGGTAGAACGAATGAGAGATCGCGGTTTTTTATTGAGCACCGATGGTCCTTTACACAACGTGTTAAAGATAAAACCTCCCATTGTTTTTTCAAAAAAGAATGCAGACGATTTAGTTTTAAACCTAACAGAAGTCTTAGACCAAATTATAGCGTAAGAATGCTAAAAATCATATAAATAATAATTGATTAACAATTAAACCCTATGAAAAAAATCATTGCCTTAATTTTTTGCTGTTTTATAATACAAATATCCGTAAAGGCACAAGAACCAGATAATTATTGGGAAAATGAATTTATCAATGAGGTAAACAGAGAATCTATGCATACGCATTTTTTTGCCTATGAAAATGAAGCATTGGCAGAAAAAGGAAACCCGAAGGACTCAAAATATTTTCAATCGTTAAATGGAATGTGGAAATTTAAATGGGTGCCCAAGCCGGCTGATAAACCGTTAGGATTTTGGAAAGTGGGTTATGATGATTCGCATTGGGATAATTTTAAAGTCCCCGGAAACTGGGAGATTAATGGATATGGATACCCAATTTATGTAGATACGCGCTACGGGTTTGAATATTTAATGAAACCCAATCCTCCTCATGTACCGCATAAGCTCAATTCGGTGGGGTCGTATAGACGTGAAATCATGGTAGATAAAGACTGGGATGGCAAGGATATTTATTTGCATTTTGACGGGGTTCGTTCGGCCTTTTATGTATGGGTAAATGGGCAATGGGTTGGTTATAGTGAAGACAGTAAACTTCCTGCAGAGTTTAATGTGACAAAATATATAAAACCCGGACAGAAAAATTTAATTGCTTTTCAGGTCTATAGATGGTCTGATGGCTCGTATATGGAAGGGCAAGACATGTGGCGTATCTCCGGGGTGAGTCGCGATGCCTATTTATATGCTCGCAATAAAATTCATATTCGCGATTTGCAACTTATACCGGGGCTTACTAATCATTACAAAGACGGAACCCTAAAAATTAATGTTGACTTTTTAAATGATGCTAACCCGGCTCTAAAAAATTATGAGGTTGAGGTAGCATTAAAAAATAAGGCCGGAGAATTGGTTAAAAAACTAACCTTGCCTTTAGGAGATTCTACCACCTACAAAAATGTGGTGTTAAAAGTAAAAAAACCGTTGAAGTGGACGGCAGAAACCCCCAATCTCTATTCCGTTTATACCACCTTAAAAAGGAAAGACGGAAAAGTGATGGAGGTTATTCCTACAAAAACCGGTTTTAGAGAGGTAGAGGTAAAAGGAAAGCTATTTTTGGTAAATGGCAAACCGGTGCTTATTAAAGGAGTAAACCGGCACGAAATGGATCCCTATACCGGGCAGTATGTGCCGCGTTCATTGATGGAGAAGGATATACGTATTATGAAAAAAAACAATATTAATGCGGTGCGGAATTCGCACTATCCTAACGATCCGTATTGGTATGAGTTGTGCGATAAATACGGACTTTATGTAGTAGATGAAGCCAACTCAGAATCAGATGGAATGGGGTACGGTAAAAAATCTTTGGCAAAAGATCCTGATTGGTATTTGCAGCATATTCAACGGGTTAGTCGTATGGTGAAGAGAGATATTAATTATCCATGTATTGTTACTTGGTCTTTAGGAAATGAATCGGGAATGGGAATTGATTTTCAAAAATCATATAAATGGGTAAAAAATTATGATCCTTCTCGCCCGGTTCAATATGAAATGGCTCGTAATTCGCCTTATACCGATATGTACGTGCCTATGTATAGCACTCCGGCTGAATTGGTTGAATATCTCAAAAAACATCCAAATGATCGCAAACCGGTTATTATGTGTGAGTATGCTCATGCTATGGGCAACTCACTCGGAAACTTTAAAGATTATTGGGATACCATTCGCAAATACTACCCAAAGCTGCAAGGAGGATTTATTTGGGATTTTGTAGACCAAGGGTTTGTAGATACCAATGACAGAGGAGATACTATTTGGACGTATGGCGGCGATTATGGAGTGGGTATTATCAGTGACCAAAACTTTAACGATGACGGACTGTTAGACCCCAATAGAGAGCCGCACCCCAGTATGGAAGAGGCCAAATATTTTTATCAAAACATTCATACCACCTGGGCAGATGTAGCCAGCAGGAAAGTACGTGTTTTTAATGAAAATTTCTTTACAGATTTGAGCAACGTTTATCTAGAGTGGGCACTTATAGCAGATGGAAAACAAATAGAGAAGGGCCGTATTACCAAGCTTAAGGTAAAGCCGCAGGAACGGGAAGAGCTTAAAATTCCGTTTAGTTCTTCTTTAGATAAATATAATGAGGTATTCTTAAATCTTGTTTATAAGCGGAAAAAAGCCAAAGATTTGGTGCCGGCCAATTGGGAGGTGGCAAAAGATCAATTGGTGGTAAAAAAAGATTCTCGCCCCGATATAAACTTAACACACGCCGGAAAAGTAAATGTTCAGCGTGATGGCGATAAGATTTTGGTCACAGGCGCTAATTTTAAAATTGTATTTAATCATCGTACAGGGCTGATGACGTCTTACAAAGTAAACGGAACAGAGTATATACAGTCAGGGTATGATTTAAAACCTAATTTTTGGAGAGCTCCTAATGATAATGATTACGGTGCCGGTTATCCAAAATTATTACTTAATTGGAAACGGGCTACTTACGGCGGATTTTATCTTCTAAATTATGAAATAGACAAAGAAGACCCACAGGCAGTAAGTTTAACTATGCATTACGATATGCCGGATGTATATGCTCACCTTACATTGAGATATACGATTAACGGTGCGGGTGCCATTCTTGTTAAGCAGAGTATGCAGGCTGATCCCACTAAAGAGGTGGCAATTTTGCCAAAATTTGGGATGCAATTGGTTCTTCCGAAAAAATTTCATCAGATAGAATGGTATGGGCGAGGTCCGGATGAAACGTACTGGGACAGAAAAAGCAGTCAGTTTATAGGCACTTATACGTCAACTGTAGCACAACAATATCATTATAGTTATGTGCGCCCTCAAGAAAGTGGTAACAAAACAGACGTACGCTGGGTAAAATTGACTGATAACGAGGGAAATGGATTGCTCGTTTCGAGTAATATTTTACTTAATTTTAAGGCCATTCCTTTCTTAGATAGAGATTTAGATGAAGGATTGCACAAAACAAATCTTCATTCAGGAGAGTTGACCCCCCGAAATTTTACAGTACTTGACATAGATTTACGCCAAACCGGAGTTGGAGGTACAGATTCATGGGGAGCTGAGCCGCTAAAGCAGTATCAAATGGTTTATAAAAACTATTCCTATACCTATAAAATTAAACCCATCCAAAAATAGATTTTTAGCCGTTTAGTGTGCAGTAGACACAGAAACCGAGTGGTTATAAAACACCACTCGGTTTTTTCAAGGTATATATGTATTCGATTTTATTACCTTTATCTGTATTATAAAGTATAGGAAATGAGTAAAGCAACAGCCATAACGAAAAAGATAGATTATACTACAGAAATTAAAACATCAACTCATCAATTAATTGTTGATGAACCTACAAATGAAGGTGGACAAGACAAAGGAGCCACCCCGATGGAATTATTGGCATCGGCTTTGGCTTCTTGTAGTAGCATTACCATGAAAATGTATGCCAATAGAAAAGGCTGGAATCTGGATGAAGCAAAGGTTACGGTAGACTTTATTCGCGATACGAAAGCTAAGATAACCAACTTTACCAAAAAAATAGAATTAGTGGGTAATCTAGATGAAGAACAGAAGATGCGTTTATATAAAATAGCATCGCGTTGTCCGGTGCATCAGGTGTTGGTTAATACAATAACAATTAATACCGAAGAGAACTAAAATGGTATTTAGTTTAATACTATAATGGCTACGTTGAGTGCTGTAGCATAAAAAATCCAAATAAGATAGGGAATGAGTAGGCGAGAAGCTATCTTATTTATAGGAAGAAATTTTTTAATGAGAATTCCTATAAAAATAATCAGTATAAGAATATCTACAAGTGCCACAACCGGTGCCTCAAATCCAATTAATAGGATAGGAAAAATAAGGTTAAATACTAAGTGGATAACAAATAAAACAATGGCTTTTTTGGCTAGTTTAACGGTTTGTTCCACCGGATTTTTAGCAGCGTAATGCCATATAATTCCGATGGCGCAACCCATTAAAATATAAACCAGCGTCCACATTACAAAAGGAAGCCAATAAGGCGGGGCAAAGAAAGGTTGGTTGAGTTGGTGGTACCAGCTACTACCATGTTGAGTAGGGTAGCGGCTACATACAAACCCTACTCCGCCTAAGACAATGATAGAAACAATCATTTTCCACCAAGCCTTTCGGGTAGAAAAAGAAGGAACCGTTTGTTCTAATTGCGCGTCCATAAAATTGGTTTTGTGTCGAAAATTCTTATTTGATTAATTCGCCATTATTAACCGCTTCCTCAGGTGTCACAAACACAATTTTACCCTCAGCGTTTTCAGTCATTAAAATCATACCTTCACTTAAAATTCCTCTGAGTTTTCTAGGTTTTAGGTTAGCAATAAGACTTACCTTTTTTCCGATAAGCTCTTCGGGCGTGTAATGCTCTGCTATACCTGAAACAATGGTACGCTGATCTATACCGGTATCAATTTTAAATTTTAGTAGTTTAGTAGTTTTAGGCACTTTCTCAGCTGCTAAAATTTCACCAATACGCAAATCTAGTTTGGTAAAATCATCAAAAGTAATGGTTTCTTTTTGCGGAGTTATCGGAGTTTCTTCTACGGCGTTATTTTTTTTGGTAGCCGCTAGTTTGTCTAGTTGTTGCTGAATGGCATCGTCTTCAATTTTTTCAAATAACAATGTTGCTTGATTAATTTGGTGTCCGGCCGGTATAAGTTCTTTTTCTAGCGCTGGTGAATCCCATTTTAAAGCACCTTCTAGTTGCAACATCTCAGCTAGTTTTTTAGAAGTTTTAGGTAAGAAAGGAGCACTTAAAGGAACTAGCGCTGCGGCAATTTGCAAGGCGACATACATAATAGTTTGTACGCGTTCTTCATCCGTCTTTTTTAGTTTCCAGGGCTCCTCATCAGCCAGATATTTGTTGCCGAGTCTGGCTAGTTTTATCATTTCGATTTGTGCCTCTCTAAAACGGTATTTTTCTATAGAATTAGCAATATCTTGAGGAGCTTTTTGTAGCTCAGATAATATTTGTTTATCTATTTCTGTAAACGTTGTGGGAGTGGGTATTTTCCCATCGTAGTATTTGTTGGTTAAAACAACAACACGGTTTATAAAATTACCAAAAATACCTACTAACTCACTGTTATTACGTGTCTGGAAGTCATTCCACGTAAAATCGTTGTCTTTAGTCTCAGGAGCATTAGCCGTTAAAACATAGCGTAATACATCTTGTTTTCCGGGAAAATCTGCCAAGTATTCATGCAGCCAAACAGCCCAGTTTTTAGAAGTAGAAAGTTTTCTTCCTTCGAGGTTTAAAAATTCATTAGCCGGTACATTATCAGGAAGAATATAATCGCCATGAGCTTTTAACATAGCCGGAAAAATAATACAATGAAAAACGATGTTATCTTTTCCTATAAAATGAACAAGTTTGGTGTCTTTGTCTTTCCAATAAGGTTCCCAATCTTTGTTTTCGCGTTCAGCCCATTCTTTAGTAGAAGAAATGTAGCCAATAGGTGCATCAAACCATACGTAAAGTACTTTTCCTTCCCCCCCTTTTACTGGTACCGGAATCCCCCAATCTAAATCGCGGGTTACCGCACGTGGCTTTAGCCCGTCGTCTATCCAAGATTTACATTGGCCATATACATTGGTTTTCCAGTCATCTTTATGGCCTTTTACAATCCATTCCGTTAACCAGTCGCTGTATTGATCTAATGGCAAAAACCAGTGTCGGGTTTTTTTCAACACAGGTTTAGCTCCGGTAATAGCTGATTTAGGATTGATTAAATCGGTAGCATTAAGTGAAGACCCACAGTGTTCACATTGATCTCCGTAGGCATCTTCATAACCACATTTGGGACACGTACCGGTTACAAACCTGTCGGCTAAAAATTGGTTAGCTTCCGGGTCGTACAGCTGTTCAGTTACTTGTTCAATAAAAGCATCTTTATGGTATAAATCTTCAAAAAAGGTAGAAGCTGTTTTATAATGAATAGCACGTGAAGTGCGTGAATAATTGTCAAACTCAATGCCGAAATCTTGAAAAGCTTTACGCATCATTCCATCAAACTTATTGGCAATATCTATAGGAGTAACCCCTTCTTTTTTGGCGCGAATGGCAATAGGTACCCCGTGTTCATCACTTCCACAGATAAAAACTACATCTTTTCCTTTGGCCCTTAAATAACGCACATAAGTGTCTGCCGGAATATAGGCCCCGGCTAAATGCCCAATATGAATAGGGCCGTTGGCATACGGTAAAGCTGCAGTAATAGTGTAGCGTTTAGGTGTTTTCATAGATGTATTTTTGAAGGCGTAAAGGTAAGGAATAAGCAGGAGTTTAAACGGTGTTTTTTAAGGCTTAATTTTAGAAAAAGAGTCAAAAAATGGTTTGTTGTTTGGAATGAATTATGAATTTTACGGAGAAAGATCAATTTTAAACAAAAAAAATGCTTGTTTTTGAAAGAATTACCTATATTTGCACAGCTTTTAACGAGTAAAGCGTATAGAGGGGACAGCAGTCCCCTCTTTTTATAAGACTAGTTTATGCAAAAAGAGGCATTACAAAAAATTATTGAAGAGAGTATTGCAGCGCGGCCGTCACTTTTTTTGATAGCTGCTGAAATCTCGCCAACTAACCAGATTAAGGTGGTTATAGACGATGACCAATCGGTTTCGGTGAAAGATTGCGTAACAATAAGCAGAGAGATTGAGCATAAATTAGACAGAGAGCAAGAAGATTTTTCATTAGAAGTTACTTCTGCAGGGGTAAGCGCTCCGTTGCAGATGCCTCGGCAATACAAAAAAAATGTAGGGCGAAAACTAGCGGTAAAAACGGCGAATGAAAAGTATGAAGCTCAGTTGGTAGAAGCTGACGAGAACGGAATAGAATTACAATGGAAACAACGTGAACCTAAACCTATTGGGAAAGGAAAACACACGGTACAAAAACAAGTTAAATTAACCTATAGCGAAATAATAGAAGCTAAAGTGATGATAACATTTTAATTGATGTAGTATGGATAATCTGGAATTAATTAATTCTTTTTCAGAATTTAAGGATAACAAATTGATTGATCGGGTAACCCTGATGGCAATTTTAGAAGACGTATTTCGTAGCGCCCTTAAACGCAAATATGGAGAGGATGAAAATTTTGATATTATTATCAATCCTGATAAAGGAGATTTGGAGATATGGAGAAATCGAGTAGTTGTTGAAGATGGTGAGGTAGAAAATCCAAACCAAGAGATTGCGCTATCCGAGGCTAGAAAGATTGAGCCGGATTTTGAGGTAGATGAAGATGTGTCTGAAGAAGTTAAACTAAGTGATTTAGGAAGGCGATCTATTTTGGCCTTACGTCAAAATTTAATTTCTAAGATTCGTGAACACGACAACAATAATATTTATAAACAATTTAAAGACCTTGAAGGTGAAATTTATACGGCAGAAGTGCATCATATCCGTCGTCATGTTATAATTTTGCTCGATGATGAAGGAAATGAATTGGTGATGCCAAGAGAAAACCAAATCCCTTCTGATTTTTTTAGAAAAGGAGATAGTGTTCGCGGTATTATTGAAAGCGTAGAATTAAAAGGAAATAAACCGGTTATTACATTCTCAAGAACTTCGCCCATTTTCTTAGAAAAGTTATTTGAACAAGAAATTCCGGAAGTTTTTGACGGTTTGATTGATGTGAAACGCGTAGTACGTGCACCGGGAGAAAAAGCGAAAGTGGCGGTAGATTCTTATGATGATCGTATAGATCCTGTAGGAGCTTGTGTAGGAATGAAAGGATCTCGTATACACGGAATAGTAAGAGAATTGGGTAATGAAAATATAGATGTAATTAACTTTACAAATAATACAAAATTATTCATTTCCAGAGCCTTGAGCCCGGCACACGTTGTTGATATTAAGATAAATGAGGAGACCAAGCACGCAGAAGTGTTTTTAAACCCTGATGAAGTATCTAAAGCTATTGGTCGAGGTGGACACAATATTCGGTTGGCCGGTAAGATTACCGGATATGAACTAGATGTAGTTCGTGAAGGGCAGGAAGAAGATGTAGAGCTAAAAGAATTTGCAGACGAAATAGAGGCATGGATTATTGAAGAGTTTGCAAAAATTGGCTTAGACACTGCAAAAAGCGTGCTAGATAAAGACATACAAGAGTTAGTTAAGATGACCGATTTAGAAGAAGAAACAATTCTAGAAGTAGTAAAAATACTACGCGAAGAATTTGAAGATTGATAAAAGTTCATGGAACTTTGTCAACAATAAAAAAGAGATAAAATTAGAAACATTATATGGCTGGAGGAAAGAAAAAGCGATTAAACAAAGTTTTACGCGAATTAAATATTTCGCTTGAGCGTGCTGTAGACTTTTTGGCGTCTGAGGGGCACGAAGTAGAAGCACGTCCTAACACCAAGGTTTCCGAAGAACTCTATCAAATTTTGGTAGATGAATTCCAAACAGATAAGAGTAAAAAGATAGAATCTAAGGAGGTTAGTAAAGAGCAAAAGCGAGAGAAAGAAAGACTTCGCCGTGTACAAGAAAAAGAACGGGAAGAGCGAGAACGCCTCAAAGAGAAGGAAGATGAGGAAAGAAAAAGAAGAGAGGATGCGGCTAAGGCTGAAGAAACCAATACGGTTGGTGGAAGAAAGGTCTTAAAAGGCCCTAAACAGGTAGGAAAGATCGATTTAGACGATGCAGCTCCTAAAAAGAAAAAACCTGCTGAAAAAGAAGAAGGTAAACCTTCTGTAGAAAAAACGGCTACTAAGCATAAAAAAGAAACACCTAAGAAGGAAAAAACGGCTGCTGATAAACCAGCTAAAAAAGCAGCAGAAGAAACAGAAGAGACTCCTCAAACAGAACATATAGAAACGGAGTATAAGAAGTTAGATGGGCCTCGTTTTACCGGACAAAAAATAGATTTAGGCAAATTTGAGAAGAAGCCGAAGAAAAAAGAAAAAGGAAAAGACAAAGAAAAAGACAACGACAAACGTAAAAAACGTCGTCGAATAACCAAAAGTCAAGAAGGCGAACAAAAACGCAGACGTAAAAAAGGGAAACGCCGTAATGAAGTAAAACACGAAGAACCTACAGAAGAAGAAGTACAAAAACAAATTAGAGAAACCTTAGAAAAACTTCAAGGTAAATCAGGTAAAAATAAAGGGGCTAAATATCGTCGAAATAAAAGAGATGAGCGCCGTAAAAAATCAGAACAAGAAACAGTAGAGCAAGAAGAGCAAAACAAAATTCTAAAAGTAACAGAATATGTTACTGCTAGTGAGTTAGCAACGATGATGGATACTTCCGTCAATGATATTATTTCAGCATGTATGTCACTTGGTTTAATGGTAACCATGAATCAACGTTTAGATGCGGAAACCTTATCTATTGTAGCAGAAGAATTTGGTTATGAGGTAGAGTTTGTCAGTGCAGACATAGAAGAATATGTAGAAGAAGCTCAAGACAATCCTGAAAACATGCAATCTAGAGCTCCTATTGTTACAGTAATGGGACACGTTGACCACGGTAAAACATCACTGTTAGATTATGTTCGTAAAGAGAATGTGATTGCCGGAGAAAGCGGAGGAATTACACAACATATTGGCGCGTATAGTGTTGTGCTAAAAAATGGTCAACGCATCACGTTTTTAGATACGCCGGGGCACGAAGCCTTTACCGCTATGCGAGCCCGTGGAGCGCAAATTACAGATATTGCTATTATTGTAATTGCGGCAGATGATGATGTAAAACCACAAACGGAAGAAGCCATTGCTCACGCACAGGCAGCCGATGTGCCTATTATCTTTGCTATTAATAAAGTAGATTTACCAACGGCCAATCCCGATAAGATAAAAGAGAAACTCGCCAATATGAATTTATTGGTAGAAGATTGGGGGGGTAAAATCCAATCAGAAGATATTTCGGCTAAAAAAGGTACCGGTGTAGAAGAATTGTTAGAGAAGGTGCTTTTAGAAGCAGAATTACTCGAGTTAAAAGCAGATCCGGATCATGTCGCTTCAGGAACTGTGGTTGAGGCATACTTAGACAAAGGAAGAGGCTATGTATCTACGGTTTTGGTACAATCGGGTACGTTGCGTAAAACAGATTATGTGCTAGCCGGAACTTCAAGCGGGAAAATAAAAGCTATACAAGACGAAAGAGGAAATGATGTAGAAGCAGCCACACCGTCTATGCCGGTTTCTATTTTAGGACTTGATGGCGCCCCACAAGCCGGAGACAAATTTCACGTTATGCGTGATGAACGCGAAGCAAAAGATATTGCGTCTAAGCGAGCACAATTGCAACGAGAACAAGATGTACGTACACAACGTCACATCACCTTAGATGAAATTGGAAGACGAATTGCGTTAGGTGACTTTAAAGAACTTAATATTATTTTAAAAGGTGATGTAGATGGTTCTGTAGAAGCGCTTTCTGATAGTTTCCAAAAACTATCAACTGATGAAATACAAGTCAATATTATTCATAAAGGAGTAGGTGCTATTACAGAAAGTGATGTGTTGTTAGCTACAGCTTCTGATGCGGTTATTATTGGCTTTAATGTACGTCCTGCCGGAAATGCTAAGCAAGTAGCAGACAAAGAAGAAATAGATATCCGTACCTATTCAGTTATCTATGACGCTATAGATGATTTAAAAGACGCTATGGAAGGTATGCTTTCTCCTGAATTTAAAGAGGAAGTTACCGGAAATGCAGAAATCAGAGAAACCTTCAAAATTTCTAAAGTAGGTACAATTGCCGGGTGTATGGTAACCGATGGCAAGTTATACCGAAACAGTCAAATTAGACTTATTAGAGAAGGAGTAGTGATTTATACGGGAGAGTTGGCCTCTTTAAAACGTTTTAAAGATGATGTTAAAGAAGTTGCAAAAGGATATGAATGTGGATTGCAGATTAAGAACTACAATAACATTGAAGAAGGTGATGTGGTAGAAGCTTTCCAAGAAGTTGCTGTTAAAAAGAAGTTGAAATAATTAGAACTTTCTCCTTATTTAGTTAAAACATGCCCTCTTTTTTTGGAGGGCTTTTTTTATGTCGGGGTTGTAAATAATCCGTCACCTCAAAAATTTAATACTTTTCTAAATAAAAATCCGATAGTAACATCGGCGTGTTTTATTGATGCCTGAAAATGTATTTACATACGGCGAAAGAAGGCTGATGACCAATTTTTTAAAACCACCTATTATACATAAGATAGGTTTTGTTTTGTAATTTTGTAGAGGAAAATAACTTCCCCAAAATTTAAATAATTGTATTATGGCAAAAAGAATAAATTTAGCAAAAGTAGCTCCGGAGGCCTACAAACCAATGATAGGTCTTGAAAAGTTTGTAGAAGCAAGTGGACTAGATAAAAAATTATATCACCTTCTAAAAATGCGTGCTTCTCAGATTAACGGTTGCCATTATTGTATTAATATGCATTCACGTGATGCTATGAAAATGGGAGAAACAGCACAACGCTTGTTTTTATTAGATGCCTGGAGAGAAGCCTCCGAGCTATATACCGAAAAGGAGCAAGCGGTATTAGAACTTACAGAAGCAATGACCGCCATTGCAGATTACCACGTACCGGATGAAGTGTACGATAGAGCCGCCGCAGCACTTACCGAAAAAGAACTGGCAGCTGTAATGATGGGTATAGTGGCTATAAACGGCTGGAACAGAATGGCCATTGCCACCGAAATGCCGTTAGACTAGTTTTTCTATGTATAACTAATGTATAATAGACATAAAAAATGCCCCTCATATATTTTCTGAACTATTTTGGAAAGAAATGAGGGGGTTTATGCTCAATTTTACTAAAAAAAGGTAGGTGGTTTTTTATGAATAATTACTTTTGTACAGATTTTAATTTTCTGTTCAGATACGAACGAGTATAAAATGAAACCCTTATCCAACACAACATTATGCCAACCTTACGATTTCAGGCCTTAAATGATGCCATGAAGCACAAACCTGTTTCTCTTGAAACCCCCTCACGTCATTCTAAAACTTTTGCAGAAAACGTGTTTAATCAACCCGCCCGCCGTCAGTTTTTGACGAAAGAAGCCTACAAAAGTGTAGAAAAAGCCATGGTTGATGGAGACAAAATTAATCGAGAAATAGCAGATCAGGTTTCTACCGGAATGAAAGAATGGGCTATCTCTAGAGGAGCTACCCATTACACACACTGGTTTCAACCTTTAAATGGAAGCTCTGCCGAAAAACACGATGCTTTCTTTCATTACGACATGGATGGAACCCCGCTTGAGAAATTTGGAGGCGAAGCACTCGTTCAACAAGAACCGGATGCTTCTAGTTTTCCTAACGGAGGAATAAGAAATACTTTTGAAGCTAGAGGTTATACTGCTTGGGATCCTTCATCTCCGGCTTTTGTGTATGGCACCACGCTTTGTATTCCTACTGTGTTTGTGTCATATACAGGTGATGCATTAGATTATAAAACTCCGTTATTGCGTTCTCTTCAAGCTTTAGAGAAAAATGCAACAAATGTAGCCAAATATTTTAACCGAGATGTAACGCGTGTCAATGCCACACTAGGTTGGGAACAAGAGTATTTTTTAATAGATGCAGCTTTAGCCAAATCACGCCCCGATATTATGATGACCGGGCGTACTTTATTTGGGCACGCTCCGGCAAAAGGACAACAGTTAGAAGATCATTATTTTGGATCTATTCCTACGCGTGTACTCCAGTTTATGCGTGAATTAGAAATGGAATCTTTAAAATTGGGTATTCCGTTAAAAACGCGTCATAATGAAGTGGCCCCCAATCAATTTGAGATGGCGCCTATTTTTGAAGAAGTAAATTTGGCAGTAGATCACAACCTCTTGCTAATGGATGTGATGGAAAAAATTGCCGAGCGCCATAATTTTGTGGTGCTTTTTCACGAAAAACCATTTGCACAAGTAAATGGAAGCGGGAAACATAACAACTGGTCACTTTCTACCAATACAGGCGTAAATTTATTGAGTCCGGGCTCTACGCCTCATAAAAACCTCCAATTTTTAACCTTTTTTGTCAACACGATTAAGGCAGTTTGTGATCACGAAGAACTGGTGCGCGCTTCTTTTGCTACCGCTTCTAACGATTGCAGATTGGGAGCTAGCGAGGCGCCACCGGCTGTGGTATCGGTTTTTATTGGCTCACAACTTACCGCCATTTTAGATGAATTAGAAAAAATTACAGATACTAAATTATCCTCTCAAGAAAAGACAGAACACAAATTGAATGTGGTAGGTAAAATTCCTGAAATTTTATTAGATAACACTGATCGAAACCGCACATCAACTTTTGCTTTTACCGGAAACAAGTTTGAATTGCGAGCTGTAGGCTCTTCAGCAAACTGCGCTAATGCAATGACCATCTTAAACGCTATTGTCGCCCATCAGCTAAAAGAGTTTAAAAAAGAAGTAGATCGTCTTATAAAAGGCGAAAAGATTCCTAAAGAAGAAGCTATCTTTAAAGTGTTGCGAGAGTATATCAAGAAGTCTAAAAAAATTAGATTTGAAGGAGATGGGTATAGCGATAACTGGAGAGAAGAAGCCGTAAAACGTGGGTTGAGTAACCACGCTAATACGCCAGATGCCTTGAAAATAAGAGTGGCTCAAAAAACCATTGATTTATTTGAAGACTTAGGGGTACTAAACAAAGTAGAGATTATGGCACGTCACGAAGTAGAATTAGCTGAGTACGTAATGCATATTCAAATTGAGGCTCGCGTAATTGGCGATTTGGCGCGCAACCATATTATTCCTACAGCCATTCAGTATCAAAATATTTTGATTAGAAACGTACGTGGATTAAAAGAGATTTACGGCAAAGAGTATAAAAAATACGCCAAAGAACAACTGTATATTCTCGAAGCAGTTTCCCTACATATTGAAGAAATCAACGCAGCTATTACGAAGATGATTGACACGCGTAAAAAAGCCAATAAGATTGAAGATATGGAAGAAAGAGCACACATGTATTGCAATGAAGTGAAACCATTTTTTGATCCGATTCGATATCATTGCGACAAACTGGAAATGCTTATAGATGACCAACGCTGGCCATTAACCAAGTATCGCGAATTGCTGTTTACCCACTAAAAAAAAAGTATGACCCTTCAAGAATTACGCCTACAGATAAAAAAGAAACGTTCTTTTTTATCTGTGGGATTAGATGTAGATTTAGAAAAAATCCCTCCACATTTATTGCAGGAAGAAGACCCCATTTTTGCATTCAATAAAGCCATTATAGATCGTACTCACGCATTGGCAGTAGCCTATAAACCTAACATTGCTTTTTATGAAGCATACGGCCTAAAAGGGTGGAATGCTTTGCAAAAAACAGTTGACTATTTAAAAGAAAATCATCCTGAAATTTTTGTTATAGCAGATGCCAAACGCGGAGATATTGGCAACACCTCTACGCGTTATGCCAAGGCCTTTTTTGAAGCGTTAAATTGCGATGCGCTTACAATTGCCCCTTATATGGGTAAAGATTCTGTAGAGCCTTTTCTGGCGTTTAAAGGAAAATATGCCATCCTGTTAGGGTTGACTTCTAACGAAGGCTCAGCAGATTTTCAGTTTCAGAAAATAGGTGAGGAGCCGTTATTTAAAACCGTGTTGCGCAAAGCGCTATCCTGGAAAAATAGTGAAAACCTTATGTTTGTAGTGGGGGCTACTCAACCAGAATCTTTTAAAGAAATTAGACAAATTATTCCCAATAGTTTTTTACTAGTACCGGGCGTAGGTGCCCAAGGAGGAGATTTGAGAGCGGTATGTCGCTACGGATTTAATAAAGACTGTGGATTATTGGTAAACTCTTCTCGCGGTATTATTTATGCTTCTAAAGATAAAGACTTTGCAGAAGCCGCTGCACAAAAAGCTAAAACTTTACAGCAAGAAATGGAAGCTATTTTGAATGAAAAGAACTTTGATTAAGTTCCATTGATTTATCTACAAGTTGTAACCAATTTTTAAACAAGGTAATGCCTTGGGTGGTAATATAAGATTCCGGATGAAATTGCACGGCACATATAGGAAAAACCTTGTGTTGTAAAGCCATAGGCGTACCATCAGCTAAGGCAGCTGTAATTTCTAACTCCGGCATTTTTGGAGTGGGATTCATAGCCCAAGAGTGGTATAAACCGACGGTAAAAGGAAAAGAAATTCCGGTAAACAAGACAGTTTCTTTTTGCAGGTAAATTTTTTCCTGATTCTCCGCAAACACACCTAATATTTTTAGTATATTAGCGCTCAAAAAGCAGGGATTATGAACATATTCAGTTTTACGGCTCATTTCGGTTCGGAGGAAGATTGTCGTTTGCATTTCAAGGAGCAGCGTGATAAGGAAGGTGTTCACTTTGCAAACTCTGCCGACCAGTGGTGATCCGTTCGGTGACGGGA
>CAZOGC010000022.1:0-21155 GCA_964579505.1 uncultured Flavobacteriaceae bacterium
AAAATAATACCAAATCAAATGAAAACAATTTTAGTAACCGGAGGAGCAGGGTTCATAGGCGCCAATTTTGTGCCTTATTTTATAAAAACATATCCGGAATATAAACTTATAAATTTAGATTTATTGACCTATGCCGGAAATTTAAACAATCTTAAAGAGGTAGAAGACCATCCTAACTATACCTTTGTTAAAGGCGATATTGGCAATCGAGAATTGCTAACCGATTTGTTTAAAGAACATGACATACGAGCGGTTATTCATTTTGCAGCAGAATCGCATGTAGATAATTCTATTAAAAACCCGGGAGTGTTTATAGAAACCAATGTAAAAGGTACTTTCACATTATTAGATGTAGCCTATAAATACTGGATGGAAAAACCTTTTTTGTATAAAGAAGGCTATGAAAACTGCCGTTTTCACCACATTTCAACCGATGAGGTGTATGGAACCTTGGGTTCCACCGGTTTGTTTACCGAAAAAACACCCTATGCTCCAAACTCTCCCTATTCTGCCAGCAAGGCAAGTTCGGACATGATTGTACGCAGCTACCACCATACCTATGGATTAAATACGGTGATTACCAATTGCTCTAATAATTATGGCCCTAAACAACACGATGAAAAACTCATCCCTACGGTTATCCGAAAAGCGTTAAAGGGGGAAGAAATTCCGATTTATGGTGATGGAAAAAATATACGCGATTGGTTATATGTCTTAGACCATTGTAAGGGGATAGCCCTAGTTTATCAAAATGGGCTGCCCGGAGAAACCTATAACATAGGCGGAAGAAATGAGCGGAATAATAACTATATCGCACAACATATTTGCCAAATTCTTGATGAGCTCAACCCCAAACAAGCGGGAAGCTATAAAGACCAAATCACGTATGTAGAAGACCGTGCCGGTCATGACCGTCGCTATGCCATAGACGCAACAAAGATTGAATCAGAGCTGGGTTGGCAAGCCGATGAGAATTTTGAAACCGGGATAGAAAAAACCGTAAAATGGTATTTGAAGAAATATAGCCTTGAAAAGCAAAATCGCCAATAGCTTCGTTATCATTAGCTATTAGCCCTTTGCCTTTAGCCATTCGCTAAAATATAGCCAGGCGCCAATAGCAAAGGGCCCAAAGCCAACGGCTAATAGCCAACCGCCAAAAGCCAATAGCGTGAGCAACGCGAACCAGGCAGCCAATAGCCAAAAAACAATGAACATTCCGAAATCAGAAAATGAACGCATAGAGTTTAAGAGGTCCTTTCAGGAAAAGACGGTGGAGACCTTGGTGGCTTTTGCTAATGCTAAGGGAGGAAGAGTATACATTGGTGTTAAGGATGACGGCACGTTTCAAGGTGTTAAACTTGGCAAAGAAACCATACAAAAATGGCTGAATGAGATTAAACAAAAAACCGATCCGGCCATTATTCCGGAGATTCATACCCTAAAGCAAGCAGATAAAACAGTTGTTGTTATCGAAGTTCAAGAATATCCGGTAAAGCCAATCGCTTTTAAAGGGCGTTATTATAAACGGGTACACAACTCAAATCATCAGTTGACAGCGATGGAAATTGCTGATTTAAAATTACAATCCTTGCAGTTATCTTGGGACGCTTATCCGAAACCCCGAAAAACGATAAAGGACTTAGACCGCCAAAAAATAGATGCCTTTATTGATAAGGTCAATGCTTCCGGGCGTTTTAGACTTGCAGATGATAGGAATCAAAACTTAAAGAAGCTCAAACTGATTGATGACGACAGTAAGATTTCAAATGCAGCCTGGTTGTTGTTTGCACAAGAAGAGACCAACTATAATGTGCATATCGGCCGCTTTAAAACCCCGTCTTTTATTGTAGACGATCGAATGTTTAAAGGTACGCTGTTTGAGGTAGTTGAGCAAACACTAAATTATATTATTAGTCATTTAAAAGTCGCCTTTGAAATTACGGGCGAAACCACTCAGCGGAAAGAAATATTTGAATACCCACTTTCAGCCTTGCGCGAATTGGTGTTGAATACTATTGTTCACCGTGATTATATGAGTTCAACAGATGTGCAGATTAAGATATTTGATCAAAAGATAACTTTCTTTAATCCCGGAAAGCTGTATGGTAATCTACGAATAGAAGATTTGCAAAAAGATGATTATGCAGCACGAACGCGAAACAAACTCATTGCAGAAGCATTTTATTTAACGGGAGCTATTGAAAAATATGGTAGTGGATTTATCCGTATTCGCGAAGCTATTAAGAAATATCCCAGTATGCAATTGGAAATTAAAGAATATGCAGACGGATTTTTTAGTAAACTACAGTATAAAATACAAAAACAAACGGCTCAATCTTCTGCGAATGACGGTGTAAATGAGGGAGTAAATGAGGGAGTAAATGAGGGAGTAAATGAGGGAGTAAATAAATTATTCCTTTTTATTAAAAATAATCAAGGGAAGCGGATTCCTTTCATTGAAAAGCAGTTAAATATTCCGAGAAAAACATTGGAAAGGTGGTTAAAAGAACTTCGAGAATTAGGGAGAGTCGAATTTAAAGGCGCCCCAAAAACAGGAGGGTATTATATAAAAAATGATAATGGCGAAAAATAATATTTTTGCGGATATAACCCAAAATAAATGACCACGAAGGATGATTTCCGAAATATTAGCCATTAGCTCATAGCTATTAGCCCTTGGCCTTTAGCCAAAGGCCAGTAGCCAATAGCGTGAGCAAAGCGAACCAGCCATTAATAAACTATCTTTGCCCACCAAAATAACAGAACGCTAATTTTTACGTTTCTTAGATTTAAGTAATAAATGTAAAATTAGGAATACAAACTTTAAGATATTAACTTAATTGGCCTCATTAAAAGATAAAACAGTATCCGGAATCATCTGGTCTCTATTGCAAAACGTTGGTGGAAAAGGAATTACCTTTGTCGTGATGATTGTTTTAGCTCGTCTGTTGACTCCCAAAATATTTGGGTTGATAGGGATGTTGATGATTTTTATTCAGGTGAGCCAGGTATTAGTACAAGCAGGGTTTAACCAAGCCCTCATTCAAAAGAAGGATACCGACGAAGAGGATTTTTCTTCCGTGTTTTGGATTAATCTGGTGGTAAGCTTGTTGATTTATGGTATCTTATTTTTCTGTGCACCTTTTATTGCAGAATTTTACGACCAACCGGTTTTAACAAAACTCACACGGGTGTTATCCCTGGTGTTTGTGATTAATGCGTTTTCTTATGTACAAGAGACTAAATTGCAAAAGGAAATGCGGTTTAAAACGCTCACCATTATACATATTCCTTCTACGGTAATTGGCGGTATAGCCGGTATTACAATGGCCTTAATGGATTTTGGAGTATGGAGTATTGTAGGCGTTCAGTTAATCACTCGCTTCTGTTATGCCGTACAGATTTGGTTTTATAGTAAATGGCAACCCTTGTGGACTTTCAATGCGCAAAAAGCACGTCAATTATTTTCTTTTGGAAGTAAATTACTGATTTCGGGAGTAATAAATACTGTTTTTCAAAATATCTATTTAATTGTAATCGGTAAATTTTTCCCGGTAAGTGCAGTTGGGTATTATCAAAATGCAAATCAATTAGTAAAAACCCCAAGCACAACGTTTAGTTCGGCACTTAATAAAGTGACCTTTTCGGCATTTTCAACCATACAGGATGAAAATGAAAAATTGAAAGCAGGTTTTAAAAAGATAATTCAACAAGTTTTGTTTTGGCTTTGCCCAATTTTTATTATTGCCGGTGTTTTAGCTGAGCCGTTATTTCGATTTGTATTTACTGAGCAATGGTTACCGGCTGTACCTTATTTTAGATTGCTTTGTGTAGTCGGCATTATGTTGCCCTTACATCTTTACAATCTTAATATTGTTAATGTAAAAGGACGGAGTGATTTATTTTTGAAATTAGAGATTGTTAAAAGAATTGTAGTCGTCATAGGCTTAATAATCACCGTACCTATTGGGATATATGCCTTACTTATTTTTCAAGCGGTGAATTCTGTATTAATGTATTTTGTCAATGCACATTTTTCAGGAAAATTTATAGGTTATCCTATACCAGAGCAGTTGAAAGATATTATGCCCATATTCTTATTGAGTATTTTTGTGGGGGGTGGTGTGTACTTTTTAGATACTTTTGTAGCCGCAAATTTATCGGATTTTTTACGATTACTAATTTGTGGATTGGCAGGTGCTGGCTTATATGCCTTAATAGCCATTAAAATAAAATTGCAGCCTTATATAGAGTTTAAATCAATCGTTCGTACTTTGTTTGCTTCAAAGCGAGCTATGTTTACTAAGTAATAAAGACTTATAATTAATATATGATACCCGTAACTAAATCTTTTCTTCCGCCTCAGGAAGAATATACCGAATACCTCAATAAAATTTGGAACAGCCATTGGCTAACCAATATGGGACCACTTTCCAAAGAATTGGAACAGCGATTAGGCAAACACCTTCAACTCGAACACTTGTTGTTTGTTACGAATGGCACAGTAGCCCTACAAATGGCAATTAAAGCCCTAAATTTAACCGGAGAGATTATCACGACACCGTTCTCTTTTGTAGCGACTACAAGTAGTGTTGTGTGGGAAGGCTGTACACCGGTGTTTGCCGATATTGATAAAAATACCCTCAATATTGATCCCGCTAAAATTGAAGCGGCAATTACCTCAAAAACCTCAGCTATATTAGCTACGCACGTGTATGGGAATCCTTGTGATGTGGAAGCTATTCAAAAAATAGCCGATAAACACCACTTAAAAGTGATTTACGATGGGGCACACGCTTTTGGCGTTGAGATTAATGGGCAGTCCGTGTATAATTATGGCGATATTTCTATTTGTTCTTTGCACGCCACTAAGCTGTATCATTCCGGAGAAGGTGGTTTGTTAGTGACACCACACCCTGAAGTTGCCAAAAAACTGGCCTATATGCGAAATTTTGGGTTTGACGGCCCGGAAGCCTTTGCCGAATTGGGCATTAATGGTAAGAATTCAGAATTTCACGCAGCGATGGGCTTGGCGAATTTAAAGTATATTAAAGAAATTCATCAAAAACGTAAACAGCTAACCGCGTGTTACGAAAAGCAATTAAAAGCAGTTCCCGGTTTTCGACCACAATGGCACGCTGAAGCAACCTTGAATTATGCGTACTTGCCCTTTGTTTATGAAACTGAGGATTTGATGAAACGTTGTTTAGAGACGCTTAATAAAAACGACATTTTTCCCCGCCGTTATTTTTACCCGTCTTTAGCCAAAGTACTACCTTATGTGGAACCCAAAGAAATGCCAATAACGGAAGACATTGCCAGCAGAGTACTTTGTTTGCCATTGTATTATGATTTAAAAATAGAGGAAGTGGAATGGATTTGTGAATTAATTTTAAAAGTACATAATGAATACAAGTAGGTCACAGTGTCGCACTGAGCTCTACATCGTGTAACACTGTGAAAAAACACCGTGAAACTCTGTGACCTAAAAACAAAGAAGCAATGAAACTCAACGACATCACCCACGAAATCCTTGATGCAGCCTATAAAGTACATACTGCACTTGGTCCCGGTCTTTTAGAATCATCCTATCAGGCTTGCTTGGTTTATGAGTTGAAGAAGAAAGGGTTAGAAGTGGAGGTCGAAAAATCATTGCCCTTAATTTATGAAGAAGTAAAGTTAGAATGTGGCTATAGAATTGATATTTTAGTAGAAGGAAAAGTGGTTATTGAATTAAAAACTGTAGAACAATTTAGAGACGTTCATATTGCACAAACACTCACTTATCTTAAGCTATCCGGGTGCAAAGTAGGATTACTTTTAAATTTCTATACCAAAAGCTTAAAAAATGGTGTAAAAAGACTGATATTATAGAAAAAAGTCACAGTGTCTCATAAGGCACTACATAGCGTAACACTGTGAAAAACACTGCGCTACTCTGTGACCTAAAATAACATAAAATGAAAAAACTCCTCCTCCTCGGTGGCTTACGGTATTTGATTCCCGTTATTGAAGCCGCGCATAAAATGGGGCATTACGTGATTACTTGCGATTATTTGCCCGATAATATAGCGCACAAGTATTCAGACGAATACCACAATGTGAGTATTCTGGATAAAGAGGCTGTATTGGAACTGGCAAGAACCTTAAAAATAGATGGGATAATGTCTTTTGCTGTTGATCCGGGTGTGGAAACAGCAGCTTATGTGGCAGAACAACTCGATTTGCCCAGCCCGGGACCCTATGAATCGGTTAAGATTCTTCAAAATAAAGCCTTGTTTCGTCAATTTTTGGAGAAACATAATTTTAAGGTGCCAAAATCTGCTGGGTATTCAGATGTTGATAAAGCGATTAAGGAGTTTGATGAAGCAGATTTGCCGGTCATTGTTAAACCCGTCGATTCGGCAGGAAGTAAAGGTGTATCAAAAGTTGAACGAAAAGAGGAATTGGAAAAAGCGATTCAAGATGCACTTCAATTTTCTGCATCAAAAACCTTTATCATCGAAAAATTTTTAGAAAAAAAAGGATTTTCATCGGATACGGATTGTTTTTCGATTGATGGCAAGCTCGTATTCACCTCTTTTGCCAATCAGCGTTTTGATGCCAAAGCCCCCAATCCCTATACGCCATCGGCCTACAGTTGGCCTTCTTATATTTCAGAAAAGAATCAAAAAGAACTTACGACCGAGTTGCAACGCTTGCTGAAGTTATTACAGATGAAATCTTCGGTCTATAATGTCGAAGTACGCGAAACCAAAGACGGCAAAGCTTATTTGATGGAAGTATCTCCGCGTGGTGGCGGAAATCGCTTATCGGAGATGTTGCGTTTTGCCACCGGAGTTGATTTGATTAAACGAAGCGTGCAAGCTACTTTGGGCGAAGAAGTGGCGCTCATTTCAACTTGGCATTATAACGGCCATTGGGCAGAGGTGATTTTATATAGCACCAAAGCCGGCACATTTGAAAAACTGAGCATTGATGACGCAGTAAAATCAGCGGTGCAGGAAATTGACTTATGGGTGAAAAAGGGAGAGGCTGTACGTGCTTTTAATGGCGCTAATGATGCCATTGGCACTCTGGTGCTGCAATTTGAAACCGCAGAACGACTGGAACAAGTGCTGGCGGAGTATTCAAAATATTTTGAAGTAATAACCAATTGATAACTCAAAAAGAGAAAATGAAAGCGATAGGTGGTTATTTTGGCTTAGAACTAAATGAAGGAAAAGAGTATCATTTTGATGCAAAACGATTGAATACCGGGCGGAATGCTTTAGAGTATATCTTGCGAGTTAAAGGGTATGACAAGGTTTACCTGCCTTATTACACCTGTGATGCGGTGATGGAACCTATTAAAAAACTAAATTTAGCGTTTGATTTCTATTCCATCAATAAAAGCTTTGAACCTAAATTTGACTTTTCGAAGATAGGAGAAAAAGATGCTTTTGTTTATACCAATTACTTTGGTTTAAAGACCGAGTTTACAAAGATTTTAGCTAAAAGTTGTCGGAATTTAATTGTGGATAACGCGCAAGCTTTTTATGCTAAACCAGTAGAAAGCATAGATACATTTTATTCCCCAAGAAAATTTTTTGGAATACCGGATGGCGCTTATTTATACACTGATACAGATTATAATACAGAAATTGAACAAGATGTATCTTTAGCGCGCTTTGAGCATTTGCTAACCCGCGTTGATAAAAATGCTGAAGACGGTTATGCGGCTTTTACCACAGTAGAAAAATCACTAGAAAATAAGCCGATAAAAACAATGTCCTACTTAACCCAACAACTACTTAAAGGAATAGATTATAGTGGTATAGCTAAGCAACGTCGAGAAAATTTTAATTATCTGAATGCTAAATTGGGGACGTACAATCAATTAAGTTTACCCAATGTCGATAACGAAGTTCCTCTAATTTACCCCTTATTGACAGAAAAACCACAGTTGCGAAAACAATTGGTAAGCCATAGAATTTACACGCCGCAATATTGGCCTAATGTACTGGATTGGGCAGATAAAAAAAGTTGGGATTACAAATTAACCCAAAACTTGGTTTGTTTGCCTATTGATCAACGCTATGGGAGAACGGAAATGAATGAAATGTTAAACTGCTTAAACCTTTAATTTATGGATAATCTTGCCATTTTTTCTGTGCCACGCTCCGGTTCTTCTTGGTTGGGAGAAATATTTAATAGCTCGCCACACACGATTTTTCGATTCCAACCCAACTTTGCTTATTCTTTCTCCTCGACCTTGAAAGCAGATAGTACGGAAGAAGCAATTGAATATTTCCATAAAGAATTAGTAGCAAGCAAAGACCCTTTTGTCTGTGACAAGCTTTCCATAAGTAGCAAAGAAAAAGAAGGCTTCCCAAAAAATAATCCGGATAAACTTGTTTGGAAGGAAACGCATTTTGTGTTTTTAGCAGAAACACTTTTAAAAAATAGCGACACTAAAGTAATCGGCTTGGTGCGTTCTCCTTTTGCTACGATTTCATCTTGGCTGAAAATTCCAAAAGAATTTGACCCGAGTTGGAATATAAGTGAACAATGGCGCTCTGCTGATTTGAAAAATGAAGGTAAAAAAAGTCATTACTTTGGTTTCGAAAAATGGAAAGAAGCCACTCAATTATTTGAACAGTTGAAAGAGGATTACCCCAACCGATTTTACTTAGTGCGTTACGAGGATTTATTACAGAATCCTATAGAAACTGTTGAAGCCTTGTTTAAGTTTGCCGGTTTAGAAATGGACGAGCAAACGAAGAACTTTTTAAAAGCCAGCAGAAACACTTCCGTGGAAGATGCTTACGGAGTTTACCGAAAAAAGACCACGGACGATAAATGGAAATCCGAATTGCCAAAATATATTATTGAAGCAATTCAAGAGGATTTGCAGGGGACGGGGTTGGAGAAATATTTAGAATAGCGGATTTGCAGATTTGCAAATTAGCAAATTCGCCTATTTGCGGATTCGTGCCTTGTGCCTTCGTAGAAGCAGCTCAGTAAATGATGCCTATGGCGTTTACAGAAAAAAGACCACAGACGATAAATGGAAAACCGAATTGCCGGGATATATCATTGAAGCAATTCAAGCAGATCTACGAGGAACGACCTTGGAGAAATATTTAAAATAGCAAATTCGCACATTTGCAGATTCGCACATTTGCAAATTCGCACACCAGCGATTCAGCGAATTAGCACATCAGCACATTTGCGCATCCGCATAAAATAAAAAACAATGGATTTTAAAGAATTTAAGCAAAAATACGAACACAAAAAGGTTGAAGAGCAACCGAATCAAGTGCCTGCTCAACCGGTAGTTTCAGTTTGTGTAGTGACCTATCAACATAAGCCTTATATCAAACAGTGTTTAGATGGTATTTTAATGCAGAAAACAGATATCCCTTTTGAAATCTTGTTAGGTGAGGATGCCTCCACAGATGGTACGCGAGAGATTTGCTTAGAATATGCAGCTAAATACCCGGATAAAATTAGGTTGTTTCTACACCACCGTGAAAATAATATTAAAATTGGCGGAAACCCCTCGGGCCGTTTTAATTTTTTATATAATTCATTTGTCGCTCGTGGCAAATACATCGCCCTTTGCGAAGGGGATGACTATTGGATCGACCCTTTGAAATTGCAGAAGCAGGTGGATTTTTTAGAAGAGAACAAAGATTGTTCCATTGTGTTTACTGATTTCAAAATTTCAAGAGATAAAGGGAGTACGACAATTGAAAAATATAATGGGCTTAATAAAATGACGGCGGAAGAGTTTTTTCTAAGTGATATAAAAAACGGCTATAAAGGAGTATATTATTACGCAAGAACGTTAACTCTACTCTTCAGAAAAGAAGTTATTACGGATACTCCATACAGAGATTGGATGAATGCATCCTTTGCTGGAGATTTTATTATAAAATATAGAGCATTGATATTGGGAAAGTTTGGTTATGTTAGTAGTGTAACTAGTGTATATAATGCAAGTACAGAGGGTTCGTTTTCAAATGTAAAAAAGACCAAAAAGGATGTTAAAAAACAATATAGGGATTACTTAAGAGCTTTATATTATTTAAATTATTTAAGTCCAATTAGCGAGAAAATATTAAATGAAAAAATAATATCAATTAAAAAGAGGATGTATTTTTTGTTGGCTTTTTGCGTCAAAAGTAAATTGAAAGGATTTTTTTATTTATGTTATAATTTTAATAAAACATCTGTGTTTTATATTTTACTTTTTATAAAAAGAAATCTAAGAAGTTGAGCTTCTAAAAACTGTAATCGTGAACGTAGTTAGGGAATATATATTTTTATTTATAGCAAACCATTTACCGAGATTCAGGCTATTTGATAAAATCCGTTTTGTAATGTTAAAAATGGCTGGTCTTAATATAGAAGGAAAATGTAGAATATTTGCCCCAATAACAATTAGCCCTATTGGGGGAGCAAAAAATATTAAAATTGGGAAAGGTACTTTTATTAATAAACATTGTTATATAGATGCTCAGTTTGATGAAGTGCTGATTGGTAAAAATGTTCTTATTGGTCCTGGGGTAAAATTGGAGACTATTGGCCATAGATTAGAATATATTCCAGGGACTTTAAGAAAAAAAACATCAGAACCAATAGTAATTGAAGACGGAGTGTGGTTATGTGCAAATGTCGTTGTAACACAGGGAGTAACAATTAAAGAAGGGGCGGTAGTTGCTGCAGGTGCAGTTGTAACTAAAGACGTTCCAGGTAAAGTTTTAGTTGGAGGAATACCAGCAAAAATCATTAAAGAATTATAATTTGATTCTTCACCTATTTTTTCATTGTTAGATATTGTGTTCAAATAATTAAGCTATTTCAAGTACTAAAGAAACTTACTTGGATAATCTCGTGTTTATAGTTTCATAACATTGTCGCCCTAAATAATCAGGGGGAGTTTATGATTTGGATGAATAACAAGATAATTATCAGTCGCTTAGGACAGGTCAATCCATTTGACTGAGCCCATGACCAACTTTGTTGAGACCTATATATGCCAAGCAGTCTTTATTTTTTGTAACAAATCGCTTTTAAATCACGCTTAGTGTGCTGAAAATAGGTTGTTATAGACTGGATATCTGCTATTTTAAAGTTTTTAATTGTGGCATTATTAGTAGCCGTGCCTTTTTCTGAAAAAAATATTATAAAGAAGATAAGATTTATTAATGAAAAACTTCCTATTTCTCCTCTATATCGTTTGTGTTTTTGGAGCTTTTCAATATACTCCTGTTGCATTTTTAGCAGGATTATATATGTCTCTTATTACATTTATAGGTTTTTTAAATTTTTTATTAAAAAACCTATATAAACGGCATAAGTTTATAAAATGGGGCGTAATAACAGCAGTTGCTCTTATATTAATTTCTATTATATCTTCTCATGTAAATTATAATCAGCCCGTTATTTCAGGAATACTTGGTGTGACACCTTTCTTTTACGTCTTTGGGCCCTTTGCTTTTTGGGAAAGAATAAGGTTTGGCTTTATAAGCCGCCCCGGAGTCTGGCGCGCTATTCGGTTTATAATCTGGATGAATGCTGCTTATCTCTTGCTGTTTAGTGTCTTTGGGTTGAGTTATATCTTTACCTCTCCTTTTTCCGGAAGTATGTTGACAGTTGATGCAGGAAAAATAGCTAAGAATTTTGTCATCTTTGGTATGCTTTACTACGCGATAACCGCTATTAATAAAAAGAAAGCCCGATATTATATTTATAGCCTGGGGCTTTTTATAACCACACAAATACATGACATTCAGAGAGGAACCATAGTTTTATTTATAGGTTTATTATTGTTGATATTCTTCACATACAGAAAAACTACAAGTGTAAAGAAAGTACTTATCTTATCTCCATTATTCATTGCAGGTGTTTTCTTTTTGGTACAAAATACAGACTTTACTAATATTATTGATAAAAAGTTTGATGCGGTATTCAAACTGTTAAATACCGATTCTCAGAATCAAATTCAAGATGCTTCTGTTTCTGTGCGTATAGTGGAAACTACCTATGCCATGGATAAGTTTGCTGAAAACCCGGTGTTTGGTAATGGAAATTTAAGGGCGTCATATAAAGACCGGATTTTACCTAACTTATACTTTTATCCCACAGATATTGGAATTTATGGGGTGCTTTACCTTTATGGTTTGGTTGGGCTTTTTATTTATATTGCAGTATTGGTTTTGATGAAAAGACAATACAAAATTATAGATAGAAGGAACACCATACAAATGGCTTTTTTCTTTTTTCTTTTATATAATGTAATTGCTACTTTAAAAGATGCTAACATATTTCGTAATCCCGATTTTTTCATCTTGTTAATGTTATTGGTTATTTATACCAAGAAAAACAAGGAGCAAAGTATTAAAAACACTCAGATCGCTCATGGAACCTAATTTATTTATAGTGGGCGCCCCCAAAGCTGGGAGTACCTTTTTATATGAAAAAATAAAGCAGCATCCAGCCTTGTTTTATACACAGACGAAGGAACTAAACTATTTCTCTCAACAAGAATTAGAAGCGGAATCCTATTACCGAGATTTTAGGATAAAGGACAAAGAAAAGTACTTAGACCTCTACAAGAAAGTAAGTAGAGAACAAAAGTATGCTATAGATGCTAGTGTCTCTTATTTTGCGTACCCTAAGGTGCCACAGAGGATTCATGAATTTAATCCCGAGGCTAAAATCATCATTATGCTTCGTAATCCGGTAAAACGTGCATTCTCGCACTATCTTATGGATAGACGTATGGGCTATGCCAATCAACCTTTTTTAGAATATCTAAAAAATAAGAATGAGTATAAGGCGCATTATGTGCAATATATAGGCAATAGCAACTATGCTAAAAATGTGCAAGGTTATATTGACGTTTTTGGGGTAGAAAACGTATTGGTGCTTAAATTAGAGAGAATCAAAGAGAAAATCCCCAAAGTATTTGACTTTTTGGGAATTCCGCCGATGGCAGTGAATACAGAAGAACGAATCAACCAAAACAAAGAGCCTAAAAACGGAATAGCCAGGTTTTTTCAAAAGAATAGAAATATTACGGAAATCATAAAACGAGTTATGGGCAAACAGACGATAAAAAAAATGAGCTCTGTTATTTATAAGCCGGCACAAAAAATAGAAATGAATCAAAAAGAGAAGCAATTACTGAAGCAAATATTAGAAAAAGACATTGAATTTTTTAAAACAATATAGTATAACTATGATATGAAATATTGCGCCCTCCCGGGCTTTATGGTTTCTATCAGTTTATGGGTAATCATTTATTATTAAATTATGAGTAGTAATCAAGATAATGCATCAAGAAATTATTCTTTCAAAAGAATTATAGGTAAACTTATTGGTTATTTTGCCATGAAAGCCCCATTGTTGCCCTCGAAATATAGAGCAAGATTACACAGTTGGCGTGGCATAAAATTCGATAATGTTAAAACGAATTTTATAGGAACAAATGTCAATTTGGATAATATGCATCCGGAGCTTATTTCGATTGGAGAAAATACGATTATAACAGATGGGGCAAAAATATTAGCGCACTTTATTCATACTGGAAAAAAATCAAAAGATAAAGGAGAGTTTTTTCAATTTTATACGGGAAAAGTTAGAATTGAAAGGAATGTTTTTATTGGAGCAAATACCGTAATTACAAAGCCTTTGACTATAGGAGAGAATTCCATTATTGGTGCGAATACCGTAATTTCTAAAGATATTCCTCCTAATTCATTAGTTGTGGGAAATCCTGGCAAAGTAATACGAACAATTTTTAAGGAGGAATAAAAATTTGTGCAATTACTAATTTATAAACCGGCAGAAAAACGATTAACAGAAGAAATCTTGAAGAAAGATATTCACTTCTTTAATAATTTATGAACGAACCAACCCTTCGACAAGCTCAGGGCAGGCGCCCAATAGCAAATAACCAATAGCCAACCCTTCGACAAGCTCAGGACAGGCACCCAACAGCCAACAACATGAACGAAGTGAACCAGCCAACCCTTCGACAAGCTCAGGACAGGCAGCCAACAGTCAAAATAGCACTTATAGAACCCGTCGGAGGTCACGGAGGAATGGACTATTACGACTATGGTTTAGCCCTAGGATTATCCCAAAACGAATGTAAAATAAATTACTACACTTGTAATAAAACGATTGTTAGAGAATATCCAAATGTAAACACGGTTAAAGTCTTTAAAAATATATGGGCAAAGGGTAAGTTGGGCAAATTAAAAACATTTTTGTCCGGTTATAGGCAGGCTGCTCGCCATGCTAAAAAAGCAGGCATTCAAATTGCCCATCTTCATTTTTTTGGGTTTTCTCCCCAGAATTTATTGGCACTCAAAATACTTCGGTATTACGGGTTAAAAGTAGTGGTTACGGTTCACGATGTAGATACTTTTGCAGGGAGCACCTCCAATACCATTGAAAAGCAATGCTATACCTTAATGGATGGGGTCATTGTGCATAATAATAGCTCTTATCGCGATCTAAAGGCAAAGGACTATGATTTTCCACCCATAGCCGTTATTCCGCACGGCAATTACAGGCCTTTTGTGCCGCAGTTGCCTTTGCCGGAATTTGGTGGAACCATCAATTTGTTGTTTTTTGGGCAAATCAAAGAAGTCAAAGGCTTGGATATTTTATTAAAAGCCTTTGCCAAGGTCATTGTACAAAACAAAAATTTTAGGCTTACCATTGCCGGGAAACCCTGGAAAACAGAATTGGAGCAATACAAACGACAAATTGAAGAATTGGGATTAACCGAATATGTAGAAACTCATTTTCGGTATATTGAGGACGACGAAGTTGCTGCCTTCTTTGGAAACAGCCACCTTGTGGTTTTGCCCTATAAACGCATCTACCAGAGTGGAGTACTGTTGATGAGCATGTCTTACGGACGAGCCTGCCTTACCTCAGATTTGCCGGCATTTACAGAGATTGTGGAAGATGGGAAAAATGGGTTTACCTTTCAGTCGGAAAATGAGGAGGACTTGGCCGACTCTATTTTGAGTGTAACCGAAGAATCGATAAAAAATACGACTTTTGCGGCACAAGAAACAATAACTACGAAATTTGATTGGAAAGCGATTGGTAAAAAGACCCGGTATTTTTATCAAGAGTTGGTTTAAAATATTCAGGAAGCCTACACGTTGTTATAATTGAAATGCTATAAGTTAAAAACAACGACAATGACGGTCACTTCGAGCGCAGTCGAGAAGTAAGCTGGATCGACTTGATATAATCACAATTTTTCAGCCATTTAAAACAGCATAACACTAAAAAATGAGCAGCTGTAGATAGAGATGTAACTTATAAGAAAAAGAGATATTTCAAATATGAAAATAGCAATTATTGGAACGCGCGGAATTCCTGCGAACTATGGAGGGTTTGAAACTTTTGCAGAAGAAATAGCAACACGTATGGTGGAAAGAGGTGTGGAAACTTTTGTTGTGGGGGATAAAGGCCAAGAGTTTGATGAATCAGTATATAAAGGGGTTCAAATAAAAAAAGTGAATATTTCAAAACCTTCTAATCCGTTATTGTTTTATTATAAAAGCCTAAAGATTGCTGTCAAAGAAAAAGCAGATTTTGTTTTGATGTGTGGAGTAGGTGGAAGTATGATTGTTCCATTTGTTCGAAAAGGTCTTACTAAAGTGGCTATTAATCCTGATGGGCTCGGATTTAAACGTGATAAATATGTCTGGTGGAAGAAAAAAATATTTTTTTCACAATATTGGATGGCTGCCAGAATGGCTCCCTATTTGGTTTATGACTCTAAGGGGATACAGGATTATTTTCACAAATATCTAAATAGATCCAGTAGGGGAATAGTTATAGAATATGGGTCATATATTAACCCTTTTCTAGAAAAAAAATACTCTCAAGAAGATTATAATGAATTAAGTTTGCCTTTTACCCCCAATAAATATCATCTGGTTGTGGCTCGTTTAGAACCCGAAAATAATGTAGAGATGATAATCAAAGGTTATTTAGAGAGAGAAAGAAAATATCCGTTAGTAGTTGTTGGAAATGTAACTACTTCTTTTGCAAAGAAATTGATTGAGTATAAAACAGACAAACTCTTTTTCTTTGGAGGAGTTTATGAAAAAAAACGTTTACAATTGTTGCGTGCAGGGTCATTGAGTTATTTCCACGGGCATTCTGTTGGGGGAACAAATCCGTCACTACTTGAAGCAATGGGGTCGGCAAATCTTTGTGTTTGCCATGATAATATTTTTAATCGAGAAACGATAGGGGCAAATGGGTTGTATTTTAGAAATGTAGAAGAATCTTCAAAGGCATTTGATAAAATTGAATCTGGAGATATAAACCGAGATGAAATGACCCAAAATGTTTTAAATAGGGTGAAAACCTATTACAATTGGGCGCTCATTACAGGAAGATACTTAAATTTGGCAGAAAAACTAAATCAATAAAATGAAGTATTGGCTAATTTGTGTTTTTTCTTTGCTTTTTGCTTACGGTGCTAATGAGGGTAAGCAATATAAAGACACTCAACAAAAAAATAAAGGGGTAGAACTAGAACAGGCGCAACCACCAGGATGGCCTTGGAGGGGTATCACTATTGTTTCTCATACTGATAGAGAACGAGTAACAAAGGAAGCCATTGAAAATCTTAAAGAAGAAGGGGTCAACCTGATTCGATTGAGACTTTCAGTCCGAAAGTTTGCAGAGGCGAAGAATATTTCAGTGGATGAAAGTATTAAAAATACGTTTGATTGGTCTGATAAAGTGATTAAATGGTGCAGTCAAAGTGGATTATATGTCTTAATCAGTGTATCTGATTTTCCTATTGACCCTACCACTCGTTTTAATCAAACGGACTCAGAATTTTGGAACTCAAGAGACGAACTTAATAAAGCATTAAAACATATAGACAAAGTTGTTGAACATTTTAACTCTTTTGAAAATGTTGTTGCTTTTGAATTTATTGCCGAACCAGTTGAAGTGATTAAGGGTAAGTCATTGATACCAAAAAATTGGAATCAATTTTATTCAGAAATCCTAAAAACTGTAAGAAAGAGAAGTAATAAATATTTAATATATACCCCAGGTCCTTGGGGATTACCAATGGGATATAGAACAATGGAAAAACCTATAGACGATAGTAATATTATCTATAATTTTCATTTCTACCTCCCTCATAGTTATACGCATCAGGGGATAAAAAATAAAAAGGAGAACGTTACATACCCTGGGGTTATAAAGTCAAGAAAATGGAATAAAAAAACTCTTGAAGACAAAGTTGATATAGTAACCGAATGGGCCAATAAGTATAATATTAAGTATCTGTATGCGGGAGAATTTAGCGTAGTGAGATGGGCACAAGGAAAAGATAAATATATAGAAGACCTTATTCAGATATTTGAAGAAAAAAACATTGCTTGGAGTTATTTTTCTTTTAATGGATGGAGGGGTTGGAACTATAAAGTTGAAGTAGAAGGAACTCCTGAAAATAGAGTTTTTGTTTCAGAGAAAAAGAGTAATACATTAAAAATATTAGAGAAATATTGGAAAAAGAACTTAAAGAAAGGAAAAGAGTAGTGCTTCCAAATTTCCTAATTGTCGGTGTTGCTCGGTGCGGTACTACTTCTTTATTTCACTACTTAAAACAGAATCCTGAAATTGGTTTTCCAAAGATTAAAGAGCCAAAATATTTTAGTTCTTTAAATATAAAATTCCCCCAGAAGGGAATTGGAGATACAACAGTCGACCAAAAGATTATAAAAGATTTTGCTGATTATAAACAATTATTTAGTGAATTAGGTAATCATAAAATGATTGGAGAGGCAAGCTCTGATTATTTTTACTATCATAAAAACACCATTCCGGAAATTAAAAGAATACTCGGTGATATTCCGATTATTATTTCCATTCGTAATCCGGTAGAACGTAGTTATTCAGCATATAACAATTTAGTACGAGACCAAAGAGAAAAATTGTCTTTTAAAGATGCTTTAAAGCAAGAAAAGAGGAGAGCAGAACAAAATTGGGATTGGATGTGGGCGTATACAAGAGGGAGTAAATATAGCGAAGGAATCAAAGCTTTTATGAATAATTTCTCTAAAGTAAAAGTTGTACTTTTTGATGATATACAGGATAACCCAAAAGAGGTCTTGGCGGAAATTGAAGATTTTCTAGGTGTAAATCACTTCTCAAGCTATGAAACTTCTGTAAAATATAGTCCATCGGGAAGTCCTAAAAATAAATTAATCCGCTTGATTTCATCACGAAATTCATATTTCATTAATAAGTTAAGAACTTTAACGATGAAAATAGTACCGAGAAAATATCTTGAAAAATTATCGGCAGGATTTTTTTCCAAAGAACAGGTCGATCCTAAAACTATAGAGCATTTAAGAAAACACTTTTCTGAAGACATAGCAAAAACGGAAAAAATACTTGGAAAATCCTTAACGGCATGGAAAAAATAACAGCCAACCCTTCGACAGACTCAGGGCAGGCAACCAATAGCCAATAGCCAATAGCCAATAGCCAAAAATAAAATCAAATACCTTTCTTTTACAACGAATGAAATACTACAAATCCTTTTATTGTAAAAGAATAATTTGTATCTATACTCTTATCATCGATGAACTATAAATGGAGAAGCAGCGACTAAAAGAAATAGTAATGGATAAAAATAAATTTTCTATCGAATTGCCCGAAAACATTTCAATCATATCTGCATATGAATGGCTTCTTACCAATACTCAGAATAACTAAAAACCAACAGCCTCCAACACAATGACACACGCCCTTTCATTCGACATAGAAGACTGGTTTCACCTGATTGGTATTCCTGAGTTGGAAGACCGTTCAAAATGGGACAGTTTTCCTACTTTAGTAGAAGAACGTACAGATTTTATTTTGTCTATTTTAGAAGAACATCAGGTAAAGGCTACTTTTTTTGTCGTAGGTTGGATAGCTAAAAAATACCCGGCTATTGCACCAAAAATTGTGAAAGCGGGACACGAATTGGGTACTCACTCTTTTTGGCACCGAAAAGTTTATGAGCTAAGCCCGGAAGAATTTTATAAAGATCTTAAACAATCTATAGACGTATTGCAAGACCAAACCGGAGCAAAAATAGAAGGTTTTCGTGCGCCATCCTTTTCCATTACTCCCGGTAGTGAATGGGCAGTAGAGGTAATGCATGAATTAGGCTTGACCTACGATGCCAGTTTTTTCCCAGCACAACGTGATAATGGGGGGTATGAAATTGAACAAGGTCCCCAGTTGTTGGATCAAAAAACTTTTGGTTATGCTTTCCCCGAATTACCGATGAGCATGATGAAGGTTATGGGGAAGAATCTTCCCTTCAGCGGAGGCGGCTATTTGCGATTATGGCCTCAATGGTTCATTAAAAAAGGATTTCGGCAATTGGAAGAAAAAAATATGCCAGGCGTTGTGTATCTCCATCCTCGTGATTTTGCCCCCGACTCTCCCCGCGTAAAAATGCCGATTCATCGTCATTTCAAAAGCTACGTCGGTATGCGTACCACAGAAGGTAAACTTCGTATGTTGTTAGAGCACTTTGCATTTAACACATGTAAACAGGTTTTAAAAACGCAGTTAGGCGATAAAATGCCGGGTTAAATGTCATCCCAAACCTTAATACTGTCATGCTGAAACAGCCTGTACGCTAGGAGGGCTGTATTCAGCATCTCACAAATCCTTACATCCATACCTTGTCATGCTGAACTCGATTCAGCATCCTGAGAATCGGTAGTTAGAACGTTCAAATACAGCGAGGACAAGATCCTGAATCAATCTGCACGTTAGGAGGGCTGTATTCAGCATGTCCATGATACCATCGAAGATAGCTAAAAGCCATAGGCCAACAGCCAAAAGCCAAAAGCTAAAAGTCATAGGCCAGTTTGATGAGATCCTGAATAAATTGCTCGTACCTCCCAATTTTCAGGATGACAAGTTAGTCTGTTGAAGGCAAAATGTTTGTATTCTTTGCGTAACAAGATTGAAGGGTTTGCAGAATTGCGCCAAAATAATCTATACAAAAGTCGTATATATTTTGTAATTTTGTACGTATAATCAGGAGATATGGACACAAAACTCACCTTAAAGCTAAACGAGCGGGTCATAGAAGAGGCTAAGAAATATGCACACCGCCGACAAATAAGCCTATCGCGTTTGATTGAGAACTATCTTGAAGCGATGATAGGTAAACAAGAGAATAATGTTGAAATCTCCGCTTTTGTAAAAAGTATTTCTTCAGGAAAAAGTATCTCACCTGATATTGATGATAAGGACTTGAAAGAGGCATATAGGACGCATTTAGATGAAAAATATCAGTAGAAATGCAAAAGCTGTTTTTAGACACCAATATTATTCTTGACTTTTTGGGGGAGCGAAAAGGGTTTTATAAGCCTGCGGCAAAAATTATGACCTTGGCTGATAAAAAAGAAATAAAAGTTTATACTTCTCCGCTATCTATAGCGACCAGTTACTACCTACTTTCAAAGTATAGCAATAAAAAGCAAGCGTTAGAGAAGATGAGGAAGTTTAAAATGCTTTCTTACATCTCTTTGATGAATGACGAAGTGGTGGAAAAAGCACTTAACGCAGGATTTAAAGATTTTAAGGATGCCTTGCAATATTTTACAGCCATCGCTTCAAATTGTGAGATACTCATCACTCGAAATGAGAAAGATTTTAAAAAGGCACTGCTTCCGGTGATGAACGCCGAAAGTTATTTGCAAATTTCAAAAGAACGGTAACTCTTTGGGTAAAACTCTGGTCTACCGACTAGCGAGTTTCGATATAACAACCTCCCTAGTTTGTCATGTAGAGCGCAGCGATATCCCGATAGTTTCGGGGCTCAAACAGTTCGCACACTTCCCTCTCATATTTGTCATACTGAACAAACGCAGCCTATAGGCGGAGAGCGATTCAGTTTACCTGCCGGATGGTAGGTATCTTGTGAATTGGTAGCTATAACGTTCATCTATACCCAGACGAGATCCTGAATAAGTTTCTCCTTCGTCGAAACTCCAGCCTGCCGGCTGGCAGGTTTCAGAATGACAATGAGATATGTCATCCTATGTTTGTAAAGTAGGATTTAGAAGGGTCAATTAATATTTAAATTC
>CAZOGC010000023.1:0-19313 GCA_964579505.1 uncultured Flavobacteriaceae bacterium
TAACACATCTGGTTTTGGTCCAGAAGAGTCTAGGTTCGAGCCCTAGTGGGCCAGCAAATTCAAAGTCCTGTTTTTTCATAGAAACAGGACTTTTTTTATGCTCTAAATATAAGAAAGTATATTATCCCTTTTGGTGAAGTAGGTGTGTTAGTTTAATAGATAAATCGCTTAAAATTAGTTTAGAATTGCCATTGCGTTCAATATGGTATATGGCGGCTTCTAGCTCTTTAGTAATGGCTGCAATATTATTGCCATGAATAAAAGGGGCAAATTTTTTAAGTTTAAAATTAGGTGTTGCCGGTTGCATATAAACCAGCGCATCGGCTTTGTAATTTAGCAATAAAGCTTGTCTCATAAAGTCTATGCAATAATTTAAAAAGCGTTTTTGTGTTTCTCGACCGGTCTTTGAAATTTCTTCAGCCCAAGAAAGTAGTTTAATGATAGCTGCTTTATTACCCTTAGCACTAAATGCGGTGCGCACCCAATCTATAAACCAGGATTCAAACTGTTGGTTGTCTTTTCCTTGTTCTTTAATTTTAAGAGCACGTGCATAGTTTCCATTAGCTAAAAAAGCTATTTTCTGTGCTTCTTCCTCGTTACAATTGTGCCGAGTTTGCAAAGCCTTTTTTAAGTCGTTTTCTCCGAGAGGAGGGAAGGATAGCTTTTGGCAACGTGAACGAATGGTTTGTAAAATTTTATTTTCATCTTCTGTAATGAGAATAAATACTGTTTTTTCAGGGGGCTCTTCAATCAGTTTCAGTAAATAATTGGCTGAGCGAACGTTCATCAATTCGGCGTGCCAAATAATCATGATTTTGTACCCACCTTCAAAAGCCTTTAGCGAAAGACTTTGGGCAATATTTTTGGCATCATCTAGTCCTATTTTTCCTTGCTTGTTTTCAATTCCCAACTCTTGATACCAGTCAAACAAGCTTCCATAGGGGTGTTGCTGAACAAATTGCCGCCATTCTCCCATAAAGTCAACCGCTTGTGCTTTGCTGGTTATTCGCTTGTTGTTGGCTACCGGAAATGAAAAATGTAAGTCAGGGTGTGCCAGATTATGGCATTGTTTGTTACAGGGTGAGTTGTTTTCTTGATTTTCACCCCCGCTATTTTGACATAAAATGTATTGCGCATAAGCTATAGCCATCGGTAGTGTGCCGCTACCGTGACTTCCTACAAAAAGTTGTGCATGTGGAATCCGCCTCCGATCTACGGTGGTTGTTAAATGATTTTTTAGATGCGGTAAGCCGAGGATTTCTGAAAATAACATTGCGACGAAAGTAATTATTTTTGAATGATTAGCCGAAGATTATAACACAAAAGATAAAAGGTGGATTTAATAGTTAAATACAAGAGGTAGATATAGAGATAAAAATATTTTTGAATACATACACTTACAATTGAATCTGAGGATAAATCAATTTTTAAATGCGTAACTTGTTTGCTCACTGTGTGCTAGGAGTATTTGTGAAGGCAGGAGGGAAAGATGCGATTAATTTTTCTCAAAATTTAGAAATACCTTTCAAAATTATATTGTACCTTGCTTCCGTAATTTTGTACATTATAATACTGATAATCAGCAATATAAGTATGAAATTATATAAATCATAAAATATCTAATATTTAATAGCAAAATGCTATAAAATTAATGTCATGCGCAAAAAATTTGTTTTATTATCAACAGCATTGTTAATAATAACTTTGGGGTTATCCATTTATCTTAGTGAAAATTGGTATGTGCTTTTTGGTATTGTAGTCCTGTTAACTATCTTAGGATATTACGATATGTTTCAGAAAAAGCATACCATTATGCGTCTTTTTCCGGTAGTGGGAAGATTACGGTATTTTATGGAAGATTTACGCCCTAAATTTTATCAATATTTTGTAGAATCTGATATTGATGGAAGACCTTTTAGCAGGGTAGACCGTTCTACGGTGTATCAACGTGCAAAAGCTGTACGCGATACTATTCCGTTTGGTACAGAATATGACGTATATGCCGAAGGGTATGAATGGATTAGTCACTCTATTGCCCCCAAGCCTTTTGAATCGCTTAACCAAGATCCGCGTGTAAAAATTGGTAACAAAGATTGTAAACAACCCTATTCGGCTAGTATTCTAAATATTTCGGCTATGAGTTTTGGGTCATTGAGTGGAAATGCGGTAGAGGCATTAAATTGGGGAGCCAAGATTGGTAATTTTGCTCATAATACCGGTGAGGGTGGTGTTAGTAATCACCATCTTAAACATGGAGGTGATTTGATTTGGCAGATTGGTACAGGCTATTTTGGTTGCCGCCATGAAGATGGAAGTTTTAACCAAGATCTCTTTGCTGAAAAATCAAAGCTTCCGAGCGTTAAAATGATTGAGTTGAAAATATCTCAGGGAGCTAAACCCGGTCACGGAGGAATATTACCTGCTTCTAAAAACTCAGAAGAAATTGCTAAAATTAGACATATCAAACCTTTTACTAAGGTGGTTTCTCCTCCGTACCACAAGGCTTTTGATACTCCTTTAGGAATGATCAGATTTATCAAAAAACTACGTGATTTGTCTGGTGGAAAACCTGTTGGGTTTAAGCTATGTATTGGTCATAAGAGTGAATTTATTTCTATCTGCCAAGCTATGATAGAGTTAGATACTTATCCGGATTATATTGCGGTTGATGGAGGCGAAGGAGGTACCGGAGCCGCCCCACCGGAGTTTACAAATTATGTAGGAGCACCGTTGATTGACTCCTTAGATTTTGTACACAATATTTTAGTTGGATTAGATATTCGTAAGCATATTAAAATTTTTGCTTCCGGAAAAATTACGTCAGCTTTTCATGTAGCACGTGCTATGGCTTTAGGAGCCGATGTGTGTTACCAAGCACGCGCCAATAAATTAGCTTTGGGCTGTATCCAGGCCTTGCTTTGTAATACCAACCATTGTCCTACCGGTATTACTACTCAAGACCCTAACCTGACTATAGGGTTAGTGCCGGAGTCTAAAAAAGATAGGGTAGCTAGTTATCATCAAAAAACAATTGAAAGTTTTGTGGAGCTTTTAGGAGCTACCGGACTGGATGAAGCTAAAAATTTGACACGTGAACATATCTATAGACGTATTTCGTTAAATGAGATGTTGACCTATGAAGAAATTTTTCCTTCTATTATAGAAGGAGCTATGCTAAAAGGAAATATTCCGGAGAAATACAAACTCGATTTTGCCTATGCCAATACAGAAAGTTGGGGAATGAAGAGTTGTAGAATAAAATGACAAGAACGTTGTTTTAGACGCTAAAAATCCGCTTTGAAAGTAATTTCAAAGCGGATTTTTTATTCTTTTTTAATGATAACTTAGGACAGATAGTTTAGTCTTTCTCATCTAAAGCTACACGGTTAATTTTAAAAGGACGAATAATAAGCCTGTTGGCACGATCATAGTTAATATAACGATAAGCCCAGCTAAGAAAAATAGCTACCCTATTGCCAAAACCTACAATAAACCACAAGTGTACAGACATCCATACCAACCAAGCCAAAAACCCGGAAAAATGAAGATGTTTCATATCTACCACGGCTCTGTTCCTGCCAATAGTAGCCATAGCACCTTTGTCAAAGTAATTAAAAGGTTTTAGTTCTTTCTTGGCTAACATTCTCAAAAAATTCTTTGCTAAATTTTTTCCTTGTTGAATAGCGGGTTGTGCCATCATGGGGTATCCTCTGGGATAATCTTCATTTTGCATTAGGGCAGCATCTCCAATAGCAAATATATCGGTATATCCCTCTACGCGGTTATAGGCATCAACTTTATAACGGTTAGCTCTAGGTACCACTGCATTTTCTTTAAGACCTTCAATGGTTGTCCCGGTAACCCCGGCAGTCCAAACAAAAGTATCTGTATGGTATACTTGTCCATCATTAGTCTTTACAATTTTTCCATCAAAAGATTGTACTAAGCTGCCCAAATGAAGTTCAACTCCCATTTTTTCTAAGGCTTTTCTAGCTGCTTTAGAAGATTTAGCACTCATAGGAGGCAAGACACGATCTTGTCCTTCTAGCAGGTGAATATGCATTTCTTTTGGGTCTATATCAATATAATCATGAGGAACTACGTTTTTGCGTATCTCTGCAATAGCTCCGCTCAACTCCACTCCGGTTGGTCCGGCACCGGCTATGACGAAGTTAAGGAGTGCTTTTCTACGCTCAGTATCTTTCGTAATGGTGGCTTGCTCTAGATTCTCCAAGATTAAACTACGAATATTAACAGCCTGCGCCACTGTTTTCATACGCATAGCATGGGTTTCGATTTCTTTGTTACCAAAGAAATTAGTTTTAGACCCGGTAGCAATAACTAAATAATCGTAAGTAATTTCACCGCGGTCTAGAAAAACAGTTTTATTATCTGCATCAATACGTTCTACTTCTCCCATACGGAAGAAGGCGGTATCGGTCTTTATCTTTACGGTTTTTCGCAGTGGGTATGCGATTGCTTCCGGACTTAAACCAAAAGAAGAAACCTGATAAAGCAATGGCTGAAAAGTATGAAAATTACGTTTGTCTATAATGACAATTTGATATTTCTCAGCCTTCACAAGTTTTGTTAAAAGCTTTAATCCTCCAAATCCAGCCCCTATAATTACTATGCGGGGCAAATCAGATTTAGGTATATTTAATGTAGGCATATTTTTTTGCTGCAAATTTAGGGTTATTACAGTAACTTTTTAAGAAAAAAGAAGAGGAATTATACTCCCATTTTTTAGATGGCAAATGAATGGTTATGAGGCTTTGCAAGTAAAAAAAAGCTTTAATCCTCGGGTTTAGATTTCTTTATAAAGCCGAAAATTATGGTATCTTTGCTGCTCTGAAATTCGCAAAATACATTATGAAGATATCTTATTCTTGGCTTAAAGATTTTATTGAAGTTGACTGGTCTCCCGAAAAAACAGGAGCACTATTAACAGATCTCGGGTTAGAAGTTGAAGGCATTGAAAAATTTGAGTCTGTAAAAGGAGGACTTGAAGGTATTGTAGTAGGAAAGGTTTTAACGTGTAAACCACACCCTAATGCAGACAAATTGAAGATTACTACGGTAGATGTGGGGCAAGAAAAACCACTACAAATTGTATGTGGAGCACCTAACGTAGCAAAAGGCCAGTGCGTTCCGGTAGCTTTAGTAGGAACCGAATTGTATGATGCTGAAAATGGTTCTTGGAAGATTAAAAAAAGTAAGATAAGAGGCGAAGAGAGTTTTGGTATGATTTGCGCCGAAGACGAATTGGGATTGGGTATCAGCCATGATGGAATTATTGTTTTAGAGAAAGAATGGAAGCCGGGAACTCCTTTGGCAGAAGTTTATAAGGTGGTAGTTGATGAGGTGTTTGAAATAGGACTTACACCCAATCGATGTGACGCTATGGGTCATTATGGAGTGGCCAGAGATCTTCGTGCCGGTTTAATACAACAAGGGGTTAGCAAGCCTATAAATACGCCATCGGTGAGTAAGTTTAAGGTAGATAACCATACCCGCCGTATTCCGGTAGAGGTTGAAGCATCAGAAAAAGCGTTGCGTTATTGTAGTGTAACAATTACCGATATTGAAATAAAAGAATCTCCCAGTTGGCTTAAAAATAGACTAAAAGCAATCGGATTATCTCCTATTAATAATGTAGTAGACGCTACTAATTATGTAATGCACGAGCTGGGGCAACCTTTTCATGCTTTTGATGCCGACCGAATTAACGGGCAAAAAATTACGGTAAAAACCTTACCCGAAGGAACAAAATTTGTAACCTTAGATGATGTAAACCGCAAACTAAGTGCAGAGGATTTAATGATTTGCGATGACAAAAAACCGCTCTGTATAGCGGGGGTTTATGGCGGTAAATCATCAGGAATAACAGAAAACACCACTAATATCTTTTTAGAAAGTGCCTATTTCAATCCGGTAAGCGTTCGCAAAACAGCGAAAAGACATGGCTTGAATACCGATGCTTCTTTCCGTTTTGAACGAGGCATAGACCCTAATTTATGTGAGTTTGCTTTAAAACGTTTGGTGTTGTTGATTCAAGAAATTGCCGGCGGAAAAGTAGCTAGTGACATTGATGATTTTTATCCCAAACGCATAGAAGGCTTTCAAGTCTTTTTACGGTATGAAAAGATAGATAACCTAATCGGTCAAAAAATAGATCAAAATGATTTAAAATCAATTCTATCTTCACTCAATATTCGTGTAAACAATGTAACGGAAAGCGGTATGGGGCTTACCATTCCGCCATTTAGAGGAGATGTACAGCGCGAAGTAGATGTGGTAGAAGAAATATTACGCGTTTATGGGTATAACAATATTAATTTTAATAGAAAACTAGAAGCAACCGTTGCGCAAAGTAAGAAGTATGATGATTATAAGGTTCAAAACCTGGTAGGTGACCAACTAATTGGGCGTGGGTTTTATGAAATTATGTCTAACTCATTAACCGATAAAGAGCATACTCATCCACAAAATGATGGGGAAGGGGAAAACGTAGTCTTGTTGAATCCGTTGAGTAAAGAGCTAGAAGTTTTGCGTAGATCTTTAATTCCCGGTGGCCTACAGAGTATAGCCTATAACTTAAATAGACAACGAGAAGATTTGCGCTTCTTTGAGTTTGGAAAGAGTTATTACAAGTCCGGGAAGACTTATCTAGAGCAAAAACATTTGTGTTTGTTTGTTACCGGCAATCAATATGCGGAAACATGGAGTTTGCCACAGAAAAAAAATGGGTTCTTTTTCCTAAAAGGAATCATAGACGCCCTTTTTGATCGTTTAGGACTAACACACGAGTGCCAAGCCTATGAAAACAAGATATATTCAGAAGCATTAGAGCTTATAAGTAACGGTGAAGTGGTAGGAAACTTTGGCGTTTTAAAAAAGAGTATCAGTAAAAAATATGAAGTTTCTCAAGAAGTTTTATACGCTGATATTGATTGGGACACCGTTTTAATACTTCTCAACAAAAAAGCACAGCCCCGTCTTCGCTCTATTCCTAAATTTCCTTCTGTAAGAAGAGATTTTGCGCTGTTGCTTAACAAATCCACGAAGTTTTCAGCAATAGAAGAACTGGCGTATGCAACCGATAATAAACTGTTGAAAAATGTAGATTTATTTGATGTATATGAAGGTGACAGCCTTCCAAATGACAAAAAAAGTTATGCGGTAAGCTTTACTTTTTTAGATGAAAAGAAAACATTGACCGATAAAAAAGTAGATAAGATTATGAAGAAATTGCGTGAGCAATTTGAAACTAAATTACAAGCAGAATTACGCTAGGAGAGATGCTATAATTACTGTTTAAAATTAGAACAACTTATAGGCGCTGTGCATAATTGTACAGCGTTTTTTATAGTATAATTAGGCTATGTAAAAGGACTTTTTAGGTTAATATTGGCGAATTGTTTTTGTATATATGATGCCTAAAAATGGAGAAAACATTTTTATCCGGACATTATTTTTCATTCTAAATAAGCATATATGAGTGTTAAATTTAAATGTTTCAAATTTCGTTGTGAGATATTTAACTAATTTAGTGAAAAATTGGAAGGTGTTATGAAGCGAACAAATATTCAAGACCGGTTGGCACATGAGCGAGATAGGTTTGTATCTGGCAAAATACTTCTTCAAGAAATAAAAGATATTTTAGTAGAAGACGAAGCAGAAGAAGAGCAAATTTATAACGAGATTACCCAACCACAAGTACAAGATATAGACGGCATATCTAATAATTTTACCATAGACTTACTCGATACACAAAATATTTATCACCTTAATCAGATAAAGCGTATTTGCACCGTTTATAGACTTCGTTTTTTAGATAGTAAGTATTTTAAAGACGATCTACCCTATGAGGCTTTGCTAAAAACTAAACACTTGCAAAAACAGCATCAAACTACGCTAAAAGGGTTTAAAATTTTGGCTCCGGCAAAATCTTTCAAACTTAAAAATGCAGACGACCCCTTACTTTTTGCACCTATAGGAAACGGGTATTATTATTTAATACACAAATGGGGTAATGATTTGCATCCTTTACGCAAGATTATGATGTGGCCATGGCGTAATTTAGAATGTATGATTGGTTTTTTATTTGGATTGAGTATTTTACTCACCGCTATTTTTCCAAAAGATTTGTTTGCCACTAATCTTAGTGGACCGGAATTTTTTATCATTGTTTTCTTTATGTTTAAATGGGTAGGAGGTGCTGCTATCTACATTCTTTTTCAGCGGGGTAGAAACTTTAGTCCGGCAGTATGGCGAAGCAAATATTTTAATGCTTAATAGGTTTGTTAAATAGAAACTAAATATTCTTTATAAATTGGATGAATCTGATGAAAATTAACTAACTTAGGTGAAAAATATAAGGTTATGGCATCAGATGATAAATATATTACGGTTTATACAGGTTTAGAAGTAAATGTACAACACTTACAAAACCTTTTTAAAGAAGCTAAAATAGGCTTTTTTGTACGCAATAATTTTGAGTCGGGAAGGTTAGCCGGGTTTGGAGGAGGCTTTATAGACCAGGTTCAGTTACAAGTTCACGAGAGGGATGTAGATAAGGCCTTAAAAATTGTAAAAGCTACTTTTCCGGAAGAAAAGGAAGAGGAATAGCAACCGGGTAATAAAAAACAGGGCACTATAGACTAGATTATATTTGTGATAAACTGTATTTTCGCCTTAAAAACAATGACTCTTACCCAACTTCGTTATGTACTCGCGGTAGCTAAACACCGAAATTTTACGCATGCTGCAAAAGAATTTTCGGTAACGCAACCCACGTTAAGTATGCAAATCCAGAAATTGGAAGAAGAATTAGGGACTCCATTATTTAAGCGTGAAAAAAGAACTATAATCGTTACAGAAATAGGAGAACGGATTGTCGAGCAAGCGCAAAATATTATAACAGAAAGTGAGCGTATTCAAGAAATTATAACACAAGCAGAAGGTTATGTAGGCGGTTCATTAAAGCTTGGTATGACGCCTACCACAATTACACCTTTACTGCCTTTATTCTTGGATTCGTTTTTACAGTATTATACAGAGGTGGCGTTAGAAATAGAAGAATGTCCTCCGCAACAATTACTAAAAAGACTACAAGAAGGATCGTTAGATGCCGGTATTATGGCAACCCCCAACTTATATGAAAGGTTAAAAAAAAGAGTTTTGTATTATGAGCCTTTTCAACTGTACATTCCACAAAACCACGTTTTAGCCCAGCAGACGACAATAGCTCCACAATTGTTAAAAGAAAATGAGGTGTTGCTTTTACAGGGGGATGATAGTTTTACGCAATGCGCCCGCTATTTGGAGGCGCCTGTAGGGGAGGTTCTTTCAACAAAGTTTATGTTGCGCACTAAAAGTGTAGAAACATTACTTCAATTATGTGACAGAGGGTTTGGATTAACAATTATTCCTGAATTGTACGGTTTACAAATCGATCGAGAAAAACGGCAGCAAATTCACTCTTTTGAGAGCCCGGCTCCGGCAAGAGAAGTTAGTATTTTATCCGCCTTAAGTGGAGCTAAGAATCAAATTGTAGAAGCATTACAAAATGAGATAACCAAGGCTGTTCAACCTCTGCTTCCTTTTCAAGAAGTAAAACTGATTAATTCATTCTAAAACAAGTGTTTTTCTTACCAAGTATCTATTCTTCGCGAGATACCTAATTTGAGTAAACGGTCTAGTTTGTTTTTATAAAAAGAAACAATTTCTGTTTTATTAGATTCTAAAAGAAATTGTGTACTGATAGGAACGGTATAAGGCAGCGTCCAAGCGCGCAGAGCGTGGGCTATATTATTCATCGTATTAATGCCATGTACCGCTTGAGAGCCATCGGCCCAACATACCATTCCTATGGTTCTGTCGGTGAGATAAGGTTGCTCGGTTTGTGCAGTTACTTCAAGCCAATCTAAACAATTTTTCATTGCCCCCGGAATGCTACCGTGATAGAGCGGAGCCAGCCAAAAATGTATGTCGGCTTCTTGAAAACGACGACACATTTCTAAGACATTTCTCGGGGGATTTTTAATTTGTTGTGTGTCTAACAACGGTATTGCAGCTTTTCCCATATTAAATACATCCACCTCAATGGTTTGTTCTTGTAATTTTTCTGAAAAATAATTGGTTAATGTGTTGCCGATAGCATGCGCCCGACTATCAATAGATCCGTTGAATAGAATGGCTTTTATCATTATACGAGATATTTTTTACGATAAATAAGTACCGTTTACAGCGCGAAGATAAGTTTTTAGCTTGGGAATGACGTTTGAACGTAAACTTTGAAGTATTTTTCTTTCTAATTAATAGTCAATAAGGACTAAAAAATAACACGTTCACAGCGTATACTAATTTACAACCGTTATTTATGACTGAATTTGATAAGACAAAATTGTATATTCGCCCTGATTATAAAGATTAACCTGTTGTGCATATAAGGCTTATTTCGTTAACAAATATTCATTTTGATACTTAATTTGTCACGCTGAGTTTACCTGCCTATGGCAGGTAAACTCACTTTGACAACATACATACTTAAAATGATTTTAATTATTATAAATGCATAACAGGTGAAGATTAAAATCACACAAATTTAAAAGACTGTCTTTATGGAAATTCCTGAATATTTAATGGGCGATAATACCGACAATCCGGAAGATGTATTCGTAATACACACCCAGTTTCCTCGGTTTATTATCAATTTGAAAAATGATGAAGTAGAATGGTTAGAAGAATTTTCTAAAGAAGATGAAAAGGAATTAGCCGAACAAACTGAAAATTTTATTCACGAGGCTTCGACTTTTTATGATCGTGAAGTTGAACGTTATAAAAACTAATTTAGATGCATTATTTAGAGCACCTAGACCAACAGCTATTTTTGTACCTTAATAATTTGGGAACTCCCGCCTGGGACCAGTTTTGGATTATTCTTACAGACCAAATATGGGCTATTCCATTATACGCCTTGCTTACATGGTTTATGTATAAAAAAACAGGATTTAAAGCTACAGCGGTTAGTTTGGTATTTATTTTTGTGATGGTCGGATTTACCTATGGTATTTCTCATTTGGTAAAAGAAACAGTAATGCGCCCCAGACCTTGCACAATGGGGTTTGATATGCGCTATTTGTTGTCTGAAGACTGTGGAGATTACGGCTTTTTCTCTTCGCATGCCTCTTGCGCTATGGCTTTAATTTTGTTTATTGGCAGCATCTTAAAGAAGTATTACAAATATGTCTTTATTCCATTATCTATATGGTTGGCATTGGTGTGTTACAGCCGTATTTATGTAGGAAAACATTATCCCGGAGATATTCTTGCCGGACTAATAGCCGGGTTTATTTGTGGTTATATCTTTTATAGATTACGAAAATGGGTAGCTAAAAAATATGGGTATTAAGCAACTGAATGACGCTTATATTGAGCCTTTAACCGATTTGTATTTTTTAGTAGAAAGAAATGAGATAGAAAATAAAGTAGCTGTTTAGAAGATAACAAACAGCTACTTTATGGGGAAAATTATAAATTTATTTTTGAGTTATTAGAGTAGCACTTCCTGTCTCGTCTAATTCATAGACAATGGGCTCTCCAGTGGCAATTTCTCGTTTTACAATCTCTTCTCCAGAGAGGTTTTCTAAGTGTTTTACCAAAGCTCTCAAACTGTTTCCATGCGCAGCAATCAAGATGTTTTTTCCTTTTTTTAGTGCTGGTAAAATAGTTGCTTCGTAATAGGGAATTACGCGTTCACAAGTATCTTTTAAGCTTTCGCCTCCGGGAGGCGCTACGGCGTATGAGCGTCGCCAGATGTGTACTTGTTCAGCTCCTACTTTTTCGGCTAACTCTTTTTTGTTTTGACCGGTTAAATCGCCGTAATCTCTTTCGTTAAGTGCTTGATCTTTTATAATAGGAAGATCTGTTTTTCCTATTTCTTTAAGAATGATAGCCAAAGTGTGTTGTGCTCTTTGTAGAACCGATGTAAAGGCCAAATCAATAGTTTCATTTTTTAAAAAAATGCCTGCTTGGCGTGCTTCTTCTTTCCCTTTCTCGGTAAGATCAGGGTTTTCCCAGCCGGTAAATCGATTTTCTAAGTTCCATTGTGATTGTCCGTGGCGGACTAAAAATAACTTCATATGTACATAAATAATTTCTACTTCCAACAAAAGTAATCAGAATTGCCCAAAGAGGCTTTTAGAAAGGTAATTTTGTTTGTCGTAGCTTAGAAATAAGCACAAAAGTTTAAGCTATTCAATAAGAAATAATTTGGTAGCAGTATATATTAAAAAAGAGCCCTGTAATTTACTAAAAAAACAGGGCTCTTATAAATATAAAAACGATTTCGCCGTTTACTTTTTGTTACTCACCTAAGAAAGGGTAACGATAATCTGTTGCCGGCACAAAAGTTTCTTTAACTGTGCGCATTGATACCCAACGCATAAGGTTGGCTTTAGAACCGGCCTTGTCGTTTGTTCCACTTTCACGAGCACCACCAAAGGGTTGTTTTCCAACCACGGCTCCGGTAGGTTTATCGTTGATGTAGAAATTGCCGGCAGAATTTTCTAAAATATCGGTGGCTTGTGCGGCTGCATACCGATCACCTGAGAAAATAGCTCCAGTTAATCCATAGATACTCGTTTCGTCAACCAAGTGAAGAGTTTCTTCCCACTTCGCATCTTCGTATACGTAAACCGTCAAAATAGGACCGAATAATTCGGTACACATGGTTGTATATTTCGGATCTTTTGTTAAAATAACGGTAGGTTCTATAAACCATCCTTTGGATTTGTCATAGTTTCCGCCAACCACAATTTCGGTATCGGCATCTTTTTTGGCTTGATCGATATAGCTAGCCATCTTATCAAATCCGCGTTCGTGAATAACCGCGTTGATAAAATTGCTGGTATCATCGGGTGCTCCCATTTTAAAAGATTTTACATCGGCTACTAAATATTCTTTTACAGCCGGCCATAAACTTTTGGGAATATAGCAACGAGAAGCGGCACTACACTTTTGTCCTTGAAATTCAAAGGCTCCACGCGCCAGGGCGGTAGCTACTTGTTTAGCATTAGAAGAAGGGTGCGCAATTACAAAATCTTTTCCTCCGGTTTCACCTACAATACGCGGGTAGGTTTTGTAAATGTCTATGTTATTTCCAATTTTACTCCATATTCCTTTAAATACAGAGGTACTGCCGGTGTAGTGAATACCGGCAAAATCCGGGCTGCTCAATACTGTATTGGTAATCATTTCAGCATCGCCGGCTACCATATTGATAACCCCGTCAGGAATACCGGCTTCTTTAAAGATTTCCATTAATACTTCTGCAGAAAGCATTTGGTTTTTACTGGGTTTCCAAACTACCACGTTACCCATTAAAGCTGGGGCTGTCGGAAGGTTTCCTGAAATAGAAGTGAAGTTAAAAGGTGTAACGGCATATACAAAACCTTCTAACGGACGATATTCAGAACGGTTCCAAGAGGTGTTGTCTGATTCGGGTTGTTCGTTGTAGATTTCGGTCATGTACTCTACATTAAATCGGAAAAAGTCAATAAGTTCACAAGCCGCGTCTATTTCTGCTTGAAAAACATTTTTAGACTGTCCGATCATAGTGGAGGCATTGATTCTTGCGCGATACGGACCGGCAATAAGTTCAGCTGCTTTTAAGAAGATAGCAGCGCGTTGCTCCCAACAAAGTTTAGCCCATTTTTTACGAGCTTCTAGAGCTGTTGAAATAGCTTGTTTTACATGATTTTCATCAGCAGTGTGGTAGTGCCCTTGATCGTGTTGATGATCGTGAGGTACTACAATCTTTTTGGTGTTTCCGGTTCTAATTTCTTCGCTTCCTATATATAAAGGCACATCAAATTTAGTGTTGTAAATAGCTTTGTATGCGCTTAAAATTTCAGCGCGTTCCGGTGAGCCCGGGGCATAGCTTTTTACAGGTTCATTTACGGCTTTGTTTACGTGAAAAAATCCTTTTGCCATGAGCTTAATTTTTAATTAAAAAGGTTACTTAAAATTTTTCCGCAAGGTACTCATTTTTAATAGTTTTTTTCTCCTAAATATGATAAGTTTTTAAGTTGATTAAAATCAATTTTATGCAGTCAATATTTTTTTGAAAGGAGGTTCCTTTTGTGAGTTATTTCAAAATAAACGCACGAATAAGTTTTTAAACTAAAATATAAGTTATATATTTGGATAAATTTAAAATCATAAACGATGAAAAAACTCACAGAAAAAGAGGAGGAAATAATGCAAGCCTTATGGGAATTAAAAAAGGCATTTGTAAAAGATATAAAAGAAAAAATACCTTCAGAACTGCATTACAATACCGTATCTACCGTAGTTAGGCACTTGCAAGAGTTGGGCTATATCGGGCACGAGGCTTTTGGGCGTACCCATCGTTATTATCCGTTAATTTCTAAAGAGAAATACAGTGCGTATTATTTTAATTCGGCTAGCCAACGGTTTTTTAATAACTCGTATCAAAACATGGTCTCTTTCTTTGCCAAAGAAGAAAAAATTAATGCAGATGAGTTACGCGAAATATTGGCGATGATAGAGAAAGGCGAAAAATAAACACGTAAAATGGATTTCTTGATATATTTGTTGAAAAGCACCCTGTTGCTCAGTTTGTTTTTGGGGGTATATGAATTTTTTCTAAAAAGGGAAACATTCTTTGCACTGAACCGCTACTTTTTGTTGGGGGGTATTTTTACAGCCGCTTGTTTACCGGCAATTAGCTGGGAGAAAACGGTGGTGGTGTATAAATATTTACGTATATCAACGGCAAGTTCATCTTTACAAAACATACCGGTAACGAAACCCGTTTCACTATCATTTTGGCAACAACTAGATTATGCACAGCTCTTGTTGGTAGTGTATATAGTAGTGTTGGTTTTCTTGGGTATTAAATTTTTACAAAAATATTGGCAGCTGTACAGTACTTTAAGAAAACAACAGGTGCGCAGACGTGAAAATGGTATTTGTTATATTGAAACTACCGAAGACTTAGGACCCTTTTCCTTTTTTAACACAGTGGTTTACAACCCGAGTTTATGCAGCAAAGAAGAACGAGAATTTATTTTACAACACGAGCAAACGCATGTAAAGAAATTGCATAGTGTAGATCTTGTCGTAGCTAATTTAGTAGCTTATCTAAATTGGTTCAACCCATTGGTCTGGCTGTATCGAAAACGTATGCTACAAAATTTAGAGTTTTTAGCAGATAGATCGGTTACGGCTACGCTTCAATCATCAAAAGCTTATCAACTGAGTTTGGTGAGAAGAGCGACAGTTACTCATTCGGCTTTGCCGGTGACAAGTTTTCAACAATCATTTTTAAAAACACGTATAGCGATGTTACACAAAAACAAATCACGTAAATCGGCTTATTTAAAATTAGGTTTTATTTTGCCGTTAATTGCTGTGTTCTTTTTTACTTTTCAGGTAAAAACAGTAGCACAAGTTCGACAAAAGGTAAAACAAGAAAAACCCCATTTTAACGGTAACTTGTCAGCCTATATCAGTAAAAATCTTCACTACCCTGAAGCTGCTCGAGAAGATAGTGTTTCGGGTAGGGTTTATGTTAAATTTACGGTAGAAAGAGATGGAAGTATCGCTGATGTTAAGGTTCTTCGGGGTAGAGGACTAGGGCACGGATTGGCGCAAGAGGCGGTTCGCGTTGTAAAAAATATGCCTCCGTGGACTCCGGGTAAAATAAATGGAAAAACGGTACGCACTTCTTATATACTGCCTTTTCATTTTAATATAAGTAACTCTTCAAAAAAATCGCAGAAAGTACCTTCTCCCAATCATGTTCCGGCAAGTATTCCTCCTCCAATCCCCCCAACCCCTCCTGTACCACCGGCTATTGATTCGATAGATTCACCGCCACCTCCTCCTGCGGCATATTTTGGGGCTGATTTAATGAAATAAGGTAGCGTTTTTGAAGGCCCAATTCACTAGGTAATATTAATGGCTGTAAACATTTAGTAATTCAAACAGCAATATAGGAGATTTGTATAAGTCGTTTTTCTTTGTGAATGAAGGGTGTGCAAGACGTATTAATAAGACGTTTCTGTTTTGGGGAGCGAACAAGACTTCAACAAAAATCAAAAGTTTTGTTTTTTGTGAAACCTAATAAAGGGCATTGGCAGCCATAAGACGCTGAGATATAAGTTCTTTAAAATCTGATGGAGAAATTACTTTGACTTGTTCATTGAACGATAGAACCAATCGTTCTAACTCGAAATTTGGTATGACCTTTATTTTGACTTCTAGACCGGTTGGACCATTCTTATACTTCTGGCTTGGATGAATAGGTTTGGTAATAATATATGGGGCTATTTCAGGAGTAAACTTTAGGATGATTTCCTGTAATTTGCCCCCTTCAGGGTGCGTAACTCCAACTAAGTCATAAAAATACGCTTCCCAATCAGTTTCTGACGGAGTGTATTTCTCGGCAGTTTCAACCAAAGACTCAATCCGATCTAAGGCTAAATTCCATGTGGACACCTGATTCTCTGAGTTGAGCCCTAAAACAAACCACCGATTGTTGTATTGTTTTAAATAGTAGGGGTGAAAAGTAATATCGTAGGGTTCTGAACTTTTGAAATCTTTGTACTTGACTGACAAAACCCGCTCATTAATAATGGCATTAAACAAAGGGGTTAAAAAATGAAGTCCTTTAAGGTCGATATTACTCTCAAAGCTGATAATTTCACTTTTCCGCTCAATTAACCCAAACTTAGATTCGAGCATGGGGATCATTTCATTAACCCATTCAAATTGTGGCGTGCCGGAGAAACGAGAAATGATTTGTAAAGCCGATTTTATTTGTTCGGCTTCCGAATCGTTCAAAGGCTCGTTTCTGATAGAAAAGGACAAGTCTTCATATCGATAGTAAACTTTTCGACCATAACGAATTCTACCGAGTGGAATAGACCAACCTGCTTCACTTTCCATAAAACGAATATCGTCAAACAATTGCCTTCTTTGAATTCCGTCACTAGTGGGGTCGAAATCTATCAGTGCCTTGTTGCATTCTTCAAGTAAGTCTTCCCAAAAATACATTTTGCCCGAATTGCGAAAGCAACGATCTAAAACCTGATAGCGGATGAGTGCATTCTTATTGGTTGCCATAATAAAAAACTAATGATGCAGATAGGCTGCACAAGTTAAGCATTATTTTGCAAACAGAACAATGGAATAAAAAATAAAAACTTAAAACATGTCAGCTATAGAGAGAGTTCTTAGTTTGTATGAAAAGGCAGAAGAAGCCTTAAGATTAAAAAAATATTCTGATGCCGCCAAATATTTCAGGCAGTGCTATCTTACCTATGAAACGGGGGAACTTCCGGTTTATAATGAGAAAGTCAAAATTGTAGGAACTAATGCTCTGCAAGAATACCAATTAATCCTAGAAGAGTACTTATCATTTAGAGAAAAAGAAAGATTTATGAAGGAGGATGATGCTTTTGGAGGATTGGAAGAGCAATTTGGTTGCTAATAAACCTAATGTTGATAGACTGCATGGTAAAAATATATCTTTGCTATTAATCTTGAGAATAAAATTGAAAAAGCATTAGAGTTATTAAATGTGTGTTAATATTTTTATTATTTTTGAGTACTATGCTAGTGGGGGGCTAAAATGATTTTATAATTATATTTTTTTTGACTGTAGAATTTCAACAAATCATCACTGGAGAGGTATGTCCTTACTGCCATTGCGAAACCAAACTCGTAAAAGGCGATGAGGTATATCTGTATGGGTCAAAAAGAGAACCCCGACCGGCTTATTTAGATAAAATGTACTACGTCTGCAAAGTAGACCCTGATCATTATGTAGGGACTTATGCCGACAACAAAACCGCCCTCGGCCGATTAGCTGATGCCGAACTACGGAAATGGAAGCATCGCGGTCACGAGGCGTTTGATGTTTTGTGGAAAGACGGATTGTTCAACACCCGTCAAGCGGCCTATGATTGGTTGGCTAAAAAGATGAACCTCCCGGTAAAATATACCCATTTTGGGATGTTTACGGTAGCGCAATGCCAGGAAGCAATTGGGGTTTGTGAGGAGTTGAAAGGGGAAAAGGAGAAATAATTTTTTGTTGTGCGGATTGAGTGCATAGCAGAAGGTAATATTTGCAAAAATAATTGAAAATTAAACTAATAAATTATGCTCGACCGATTTAGTGTAGAAAACTTTAAAGCCTTTAAAGAAAAGGTAGAGTTAGACTTGAAACCTTTAACGGTTTTAACCGGAACAAATAGTAGTGGCAAAAGCTCTTTTACGCAGGCCTTGCGATTGTTTCAGCATATTGAGCAAAAGTATAAATCTTTCCCGATTTTTGAATTAAATTTTGATGAAGCTCTTTCAGTCCTCGGGGATTTTAATAGTGTTCGCCCGGATACCGAAAGAGTATTAACCTTTTCAAAACCAGTAAAATGGTGGGGTTTAGGTAACGAAATGGAAATGAAAATTTCCTTTGAATTGGATCCGGGTAAACAGATGCCTGGTGGAAGGATGAAAAAATTTGAAATAATTGATCATACCTATGGAAAACCGATTTCTATATTTAAATATGTTTTTGAAGGAATTGAAGAAGGAGAGCAAATGATAGACGGGATATTGGTACCCCTATATAAATTAAAGCATAAGAAGGATGTTAATATATTTTATCTTCGTAAAGAGTTTGAACAACTGATAAAGCGGCAAAAAGAGTTTATAATTAGCTTTAGGGCGTTGGTAAAATTTGCATCTGCACTTGGAAAGAACAATGAATTCTGGAACCTGAATTCCCGGATGCAGATTAAAACTTTTTTTGAGAATGCGGAGACCAATGACGAATTGGATCGCCACCTTAACACCTGGTTATCCTTTACAAAGAATAGGAATACCAACGTTCCTTATAACAGGTGGATGTGTGAAAGTGATGTTTTTAATAGTAATAATTCTAAGTATAAATTTTCTGAAAAAGAAGGGAATTTTAAGTTTTTAAAAAAATATAAGTTGGATTCAACTATACTTGATTATTTATGGGAAGGAAAAGATCTTTCCTTAAAACAGGCAGAACTTATTAGCAGTTTTGAAGAAAAGCAAGAAGTTTGGAAAAGGGGAGATGAATTTTCGGGGCCCATTGAAGATTTAAGCTTTGGAACCTTCATATTTGAAAAACCATATGAGAAATGGAAAGAATTCCTTGAAAATGAGCTTGACATAAAAAACTTAGAAATAGAAGAAGGAACAAATTATAAAATTCTGATTGATGGTTTTATCCAAAAGGGACTTGAAAA
>CAZOGC010000024.1:0-17103 GCA_964579505.1 uncultured Flavobacteriaceae bacterium
AAGGTCAAGGCAAAAAGCACAGGCATAGCCATAGCTATGACGAGCATTTTTAACGCAGAGATTTGTAATTTTAACAGGAAGACTTGGTCTATTTTGAATGTCACTTCCGTATAAAACACCAAATTCAAATTGAATGAAGAAAAAACAACCCCATAAACTCATTTTTGTAGGCATCAGCTTTACCGTGATAATTGTTGGTCTTTTAGGTTTGGCTTTTGTTTATCAATCTGCAAAAAGCAGGGTGTTGAACGACAGGCTAGAAACAGGGCAAAGAGAGGTGCGGGAAATAGCCAAACTTTTGGAAACACAATTACAAAGCGGACTTTCGCAGGAAAAAGTGATTGAAAACTTACAAAAGAGCATTGTGAATACCGATATTGGTGTTAGCTTCATTTGTATGTACGATACGCTTGGTGTAGAATTATGTCACCCAAACCCGGCTCGTATAGGGAAAAAAATTAGCAAAGAGAATTCTTATGTAGCGCATTTGGATAATCAAAAGGAGGTTTCATTTCTGCAAATTTTAAAATCGGGAAAATTGAACAGTGGCATTCGTAATTTTCCTAAGACACATCACAGAGCATCTGAAATCGTAAATGTATATCCTGTAGCCGGTACGGATTGGATGGTGGCTTCACACGTTAATATTCCTGCTTTGCAGGCTCAATTATCCAGTCTTTATTATCGGTTTGTTGTTGTGTTTTTAATTGGCATTGTCATCATTGTTTTGTTGAGTTATTTACTGATGAATGTTCTATACCGAGAATACGAACGAGTGGTTAACAAAGAAATTGGCGAATTAAATGAAGAAGTCAATCTCCTGAATGCCTTGAACCACCAATTGGTACGCTCACAGAATGAAAATCAAATACCTCCCGAAAAATCTAAAGAGGAAAGCAAGAAAAGAATCATCACCTACCAAAAGGATGAAGTTGTTACTATTAAAACAGCGGATTTGGCCTATGCTTTTTTAAGAAACGGATCGACTTATATTAAAACTTTTTCTAACGAGAAGTATCCTGTAAATGGGAGTTTAGACGAGTTGATGAAACAATTGGACGGCCGCAGTTTTTATCGGGTAAACAGGCAATTGGTTGTGAATATCAATGCCATTAAAACCATATACATTTATGGTAAAAACCAACTAAAACTCATCACACAACCCCAGTCTGATCAGGATATTTTGATTAGTAAAAATAAGGTCGCTGATTTTAAAAAATGGTTGGATAGGTGATGGTAATATTCTCTTTCCCCGAATTGTTTCTCTTTCATTGAAACCCAACGGACTTGTAATTTAGAGCATTTTTGCTCTACTTATCAAGTTCCTTTAGCAAATCGTCTAAATCAAGTGGACGGGTGTACATTTCCAATGACCCATCAGAATGGTGTGGCCATTGTTCGCGTGGACGATCCCAGTATAATTCAACTCCATTCCCGTCAGGGTCGTTCAGGTACAAAGCTTCCGATACGCCGTGGTCGGCAGCTCCGGTCAACGGATAATAAGCCCGACGCAAGCGGTCATAGATAAAGGCCAAATCTTTCCTTTCGGGGTAAACAATGGCAGTATGATATAAACCTACACCGTTTACAGGTGCAGGCGGTGCATCCTTACTGTGCCAAGTATTTAACCCGATATGATGATGATAACCCCCGGCCGATAAAAATGCCGCTTGATCGCCATACGTAGTTGTCAATTCAAAGCCCAATAAATCACGATAGAATTCCAGCGCCTTGTTAAGATTGGATACTTTTAAATGCACGTGCCCGATTCGTGTTTGTTTCGGCGTTACATAATCTTGTTGTTTAGTGTTTTCTATCTCTTCGTCCATTTCTCAAAGTTTTTAAATTAAATATTACCTTAGCTCAGTGTTTATTTCTATTGGGTTGGTGAGAATTTTATGGATTGGACAAGCATTAGCAACACGCAAAAGTCTTTCTTTTTGGCTTTCATCAAGATGTCCGATAAATCTCAATTTCCGGTTGATGGTAGTTTTGTTCTCTTTTTCATCATTTGCCAATTCTATTTCCACTTTCACTTCTTCCAGATTCCAATCTTTTTTTTCGGCGTACATTCTTACCGTAGCACTGGTACAGGCGGCTAATGCGGATGCCAACAATTCTTTTGGTGAAAACCCGAGATCTTTTCCCCCTTTTGCTATTGGCTCATCTGCAATAAGTATATTTCCAGATGGGGAAGTAATTTCTACTTTGTAATTCTCTTTCCTGATGCTTGAATTTATTTTTGTCATAGTTATTATATTTTATTTTTTTCGAGAAAATGCAGGTAGTTCCCAGTGATATTTCAGCGCCAATAAACGGATGGCAAGACAAAAAACGAACCCAATCGGGAAAGCCCAGCCATTTGGGACGTTTAAATAATGCCCTGCTACGACTATTCCTGCCCCAAGCAGAGCAGCAGAAGCATAAATTTCTTTTTCAAAAATGACAGGAATACGATTAAGAAAAATATCCCGGATAACGCCACCGCCCACTGCGGTCATCATTCCCAGCAAAACTGCCACTTCACTATTACCACTAAAAATTAGTGCTTTTTCTGCCCCCGAAACGGCAAATAGAGATAAACCAAGCGCATCAAACAGTATTACCGGACGGTCAAGTAATTTCATCAGCGGATGCACCCCGACTGCTATAATAGCTGCAATAACGGACACCAATAAATAACGCCAGTCCGATAGTCCGGCAGGCGGAATAGCGTCAATACATATATCTCGAACAATACCGCCACCGCAGGCAACGGTAAACGCAACAACCAAAATGCCAAAAATATCCAAATCTTTTTCTTTGGCAGCGACTGCACCACTGATGGCAAAAGCAAAAGTTCCTGCTAAATCTACAAAAGCATATAGCGAATGTAATTTATCCATCTTCTAAGGTTTGTCAAGCCAGGCCGCAGCGGCGGTAGTCATGGTCTGTAAACCGGTTTTAAGTGTAGGATGCAATACAGGGTAGAATTTAGGCGAATGGTTACTGGGAATGGTATTGATTTTATTATTCTTTTTTGCATCCAAATACGTTTTAGGGTCTGTACCACCGACAAACCAAAATACATAAGGTACCTTCCAATTTCTACCGAAAATACTGAAATCTTCGCTGGCTGAAGCAGGCGCTGTTTCAAACGAACGGTCGCCGAATTGTGTATCGAAGGCTTCGGCAAGTTTTGCTGTGGCGACTGCATCATTAATCGTTACCGGATAGCTGTCTAATGAAGTAAATTCCGGTTCTTTTGGGGCATTGGAAGCCGTACTTTCGGCCTGACAAATACGCTTTACAGCAGAAAGAATATGATCACGAACGCCTTCATCAAAAGTGCGGATATTTAATTTCAGCGTAGCATCTTCAGGGATAATATTTTCTTTGATACCGGCCTGCAATGCGCCAATGGTCAATACAGCCATTTCATTGGGATTTGTTTCTCGCGATACGATGGTTTGCAATCGCATAGCCGTAGCGGCCGCCATAACTACCGGGTCAATAGACGTTTGAGGATAAGAGCCATGCGCTCCTCGACCAAAGAGTTTCACCTTTAAGCTGTCGCCTGCGGTTAATATGGGACCTGGTCGATGCCCCACTGTTCCGGCTTCACCAACCATGACGTGCTGCCCAAGTATAATATCGGGTTTAGGGAAACGATCCATCATGCCGTCATCTATCATCGACTGTGCTCCGCGACCCACTTCTTCTCCCGGTTGAAAAACAACCAATAAAGTGCCTTTCCACAAATCTTTATGCTCGGAAAACAATTTAGCGACCCCAATCATCCAGGTAACGTGGATATCGTGGCCACAAACGTGCGATACGCCTACTTCATTCCCTTCTTCATCTCTTGCTTTTGCCGTGCTTGCATAAGGCAGCCCTGTCGCTTCCGTTACCGGCAAGGCATCCATATCGGCACGAACCAGCACCACAGGACCTTCTCCATTTTTCATAACGCCAACCACGCCGGTAACGCCAACGCCGGTTGAAACTTCATAATGGTATTTGGTTAAATGCTCCGCCGCGATTTTTGCGGTTCGGAATTCCTGCATCGACAATTCGGGATGGCTGTGAATATCTTTATAAATGGCTTCCAGTTCAGGAAGCAGTTGATTCATATCTTCATCAAGTTTGTCGTTAAAGGCTTTGACCTCTTTTGCTTCCATAATACTTTATTTTTTGCATCCCTAAATTTACAATTTAAATTGCTTTCCGTCTAGATTTAGCGTTGTTTTATTCCTTTGGCAAGAAAGTTAGAATTTTTTCGCTAGGTGTACTTAGCCTTGCCGGCATTCTTGTCATTTGTCGGTTTAGAAACTAAAAAATCTTCGTCAAGATATTTATTCATATTTTTTTCGGTGTTTCCCCAGGCGAAAGTTTCATAGAACGTTTGTCTGCCAATTCTTTGTAATTCGTCAATGCTATTTAGTGCTACTTTTTTGATGTCTATATTTTCCACTTTAATGTGAAACTGCTTTTAGTCCGATAATTGAACCTATTAAAGTTGTAATAAAAAGTAGTCGTAGGAAAGTTGCGGGTTCTTTAAACACAAAAATACCGACCAAAACTGTTCCGACAGCTCCAATTCCTGTCCAAACCGCATAAGCAGTGCCAATTGGCAAGGTTTGAGTGGCTTTAATTAAAAGTATCATACTTATAGAAAGTGCAACCAAAAAACCTGTATACCACAAATACATTTCGTTTCCGGATGTTTCTTTCGCTTTCCCTAAACAGAAAGCAAAAGCTACTTCAAATAATCCTGCAATAACTAAAATAATCCAATTCATTTTTTCTATTTGTTTTTGTGTGTAGCTTTTTCTTTGATTAATTGTTCTCACATAGACTCAAATGCTCCTTTCCACAAAAATATTCCACATTCCAAATAAGCTTTCAATCAGTCGAGGAAGTTTGTCTGACCAAATGAATGGAAAAAATCGTGAGCATTTGCCGATGTATATGTTGTCTTGGGTTTTGCCATAGGTATATTATACAGAAGTGACATTCAAAATATTTAGTCTATTTCAAAAATCATTTCCGTATTATTTTCTTAGAATTTTTTCCATTTTACGTCCTTTCGCTAATTCGTCCACTAATTTATCTAAATACCGTGCTTTTTTGGTCAGCGGATTCTCTATTTCTTCTATTCGATAACCGCAGATTACTCCCTTTATTAGTTGGGCGTTTGGATTCAGATTGGCAAGTTCAAAGAAGGTTTTAAAAGTAACTTTTTCTTCAATAAGTTTTTGCAGTTTATTCTTATCGAATCCCGTTAACCATTCGATAACTTGATGCAATTCTTCAACTGTTCTGCCTTTGTTTTCAACTTTTTTTACATAATGCGGATAAACGGATGCAAAAGTCATTTTGGCAATACGTTCGTTATGTTTGTCAGTTGTTTGCATAGTTGGTTTTTTACACAGTTTATGTTGGGCGATCGGTATTGTAAATTTTACTTAGATAGTTTCTGACACACTTAAAATGTTACTCACACAACATTGTATCAAATTCCAAAGAAAGTTGAGTTGAGCCTGAATCATCGACATTAACCCATTTATAACTTTTAAGAATATATGCATTCCCCTTGTCTAATTTTACCCATTGGTCTATGCCTTCTGCTCCATTTTTCAAATCTCCTTTTACAGTAAGTCCCATAGGGGCTGTATAGGTTCTTCCTTTGACCAAGTATTTACACTTCCCTGTTTCTATGGCTTTCTCTGCTTGGGTTTGCGTTATAAATTTTGACTTTGTCAGAGTGGGTAAAATATTATATACTTGATTTGGCGTCATTGAAGTTTGGAAAGCCGCACAAGAGGTAAGAGTTAGGACTATTAAGCTATATATAATTTTTCTAGTCATAAAGCAAAGTTTACTTTCAGGTTAGTTTTATTGTAAAATCGTTTTAAACCATTTTAGAAACTTTTTTCTGTCCGAAGTGAAAATAGCATTTAATTCAAATACGTTAGAAAAAGTAACAATGTTTACATTCTCTTTATCAATACACATTACCATCAGAACTGTTGTGAAAATGCAGTTGTTGAAAATACTAAAAATAATATTAGAAGTCCAGTTTTTTCATTCCATTAAATTTTAAACATAAATTTTGTTCTTCTGCTGAAACCGTAAATTAAGTGTTTTTTGTTTAATTGAAGATGTAGTCAACCGGCCTGGCTGTTGGGGGTGTGCGATTGTGCTTTTTTATCGTTTTCGGTTCTTCTTTTTTTTATTGTACCTCCAATATTTTGGTTTAGGCATTGTATTATCCACTATTTCAATTCCTTTATTTCTCAATATCATTTCAATCAGTTCAGGTTCTTGGTCAAACTGCATAGCCAAATCCTTAATAGTTACTCCTTTCAAATAATTGTTTTGAATTTTTTGTTGGTCAATTTCCGTTATATGTTTTAATTCAAGTTCGGATGTTTGAGGAAGTTTGCTCTGATAACTCTGAAGAACTTTGATAATGTCCGATAAAACAGTTGGATTAATTTTTATTGATTCCGAATTTTTGTTTGAGCCTAGAATGGTCTGAACTATCTCTATGTAAAGTTTGCCATTGTCGTGTTTTACCAAGTCAATTAAAAAATCACTTTTGTCAAATTCAATTTGAGTTGTTTTAATTATCGTTTTCATTGGTTAAAACTCTTTGTTTCGGCTTGGAAGTTTTACATAAATCTAAAAGTATATTTGTAGAATCATTTCCGCTACAAATGAAGGTATATCAGTGTTGTTCTTGTCGAAAGTTTCGTTTGCTCAGCTTGGCGTTCGGGCGGTTTTTTACCCAAAACCGCGAGCCGAAGATGTTGCGCTATTTTATAGGTCAATTGAAATTCTAACTCGTCCACCTAATCCTTTTTCTACAATGTCATACAGCGTTTTCAATGTCAAGTTACTTCCGTTGTTCTCAACCCTTGAAATATATTCTCGTTTTTTGTTTACGAGTTCAGCAAGCTCCAACTGAGTCAAATGTTTTTCTTCACGTGCTTTTTTGAGTAACAAACCGATTTTAAAAGATTCGAAATCCCTTTCTAAGTTGTCACGTCTTTCAGTTCCCACTTTGCCGTAAATATTATCTTTAATTTCTTTCCAATTTTTAGTTTCCATTTTCTTTTGCTTTTTGTTTGTAATATTCTGCCATAATCTTTAATGCTTTTTCAATTTCGTTTTTAGGGGTTTTCTGAGTTTTCTTTTGAAATCCATTCATCAAAACCACTAATCTGTCACCGTCAAAAAAGCAAAACACTCTCCAAATATTTGAACCGAGTTTAATTCTCGTTTCGTACAATCCATTCGTTCCTGTCAAATGTTTCAAATAATTTGAGGGAACTCGTTCAAGAGTTTCAATAGCTTCAATTATTTTGAATATTTTGTCCTGAACCTTCTTTGGTTGTTTAGATAGGAACTTTTCAAAATAATCCTTGAAAGCTATAACTTCTCTTACCTTCATATCGCAAAGGTAATTTAAAAGTTACATTATTGCAAATTTTTAGAAGTTGAAAATTTACCTTAAGTTCTGGTTAGCATAGCCCATAACGTGTCAATAGATATCGAGCGTGTCTAATTTTCGCTCTGTTGATTCCGTCAATTGTCAATACGATGCTAGCGATTGGTGTTTTGGTATTTTGTTTTCCTTTTTCGGTCATTGCAGAGTTGTTTTACGACTCATTGACTTGATAAATTCTATTTTTCTAAAACGTAAAGCACTCCAATCATCATCGATGGCTACTTGTCTTACAGTTTCAAAGCCTGATTGTCTGAGTGTGTTCCATCCCTTGTCCCGGTTTATTTCTGATTTATAGTTCTTGGAAGTCTTTTTGGGATAGGCAAACCAGACTATTCCGTCACCTTTTAGTTTTTTGTCGATAAGTGGCGTAAGGGCATTAATTTCGTCCTGTGTATTTACAAACGTCAGTATAAACTCGATTTCATCAAGGCTTTTGATATCTGTTTTGACCACCGTACAGTCTTTTATGGCATTGAGCTCCGCTTCAAATTCTGTCGGAGAATTTATAATCAAGATTTCTTTGCGCTGTTTAAAGTTCAGCTTCTTAAACAATGGTGTTACAGTCATTTTTGTTTGTTTTACGGTTTACTTGGGTTCTGCTTGGCTATAAAGCTGCGCTTGACTAAGTTCCGAAAAAAATAAGAGAATAGGAAGTGGGCATACAATTTCGATAAGGATTGTGCCATCTTTTTCTAAAAACCGATTCTTTTATGTTGGGTTTTCAACCCGTTGAAATGGATTTTGTACCTATTCCTGCCTAAGGCGTTGCCATTAGACAGGAGTAATTTCGACTTTCAGTCGAATGCATTATTACTTTTCATCACTTCCCGGCTTTTATCGGTCCTACAATATCCACCAGCTTGCTATCTCTTTCGTTTAAATACGCTTTCCTCTCAACCTTAAAGCATTTGCAATTACCGAAACCGAACTAAAACTCATCGCTAAAGCGGCAATCATCGGGGATAATAAAATTCCGAAGAAAGGGAATAATACCCCTGCGGCAACAGGAATGCCTAAGGTATTGTATATTAAGGCAAAAAACAGGTTTTCCTTGATGTTTTTCATTACCGCATCACTCAGATGACGTGCTTTTACAATGCCGTGCAAATCGCCTTTTACCAAAGTAATCATTGCGCTTTCAATAGCGACATCTGTACCGGTACCCATCGCAATTCCCACATCACTTTTTGCTAAGGCCGGGGCATCGTTAATACCATCACCTGCCACTGCCACCACCTTGCCTTGGTTTTGCAATTTCTCCACTTCTTTTAATTTGTCTTCGGGCAACATTCCGGCGTTGAAATCGGCTAAATTCAATGCTGTAGCAACGGCTTGTGCGGTATCGTGATTGTCTCCCGTCAGCATAATGACAGCCACCCCTTTGTTTTGTAATTCTTGAATGGCTTTGGCGCTGGTCGCTTTAATTTTATCTCCGATAACGACATAACCCAGCACTTTTTTATCAACGGCTAAATAGGAAACCGTTTTTCCTTGTTTTTGGTAAGTTTGTGCTTCTTCTTCCATCGCTGAAGTGATGGCGGCATTTGCAAATTCCATCATCTTCGGATTTCCCAAAGCAATTTTTTGACCTTCAATTTTTGCTTCAACTCCTTTTCCTGTAACGGCACTAAAATTCGATGATTTAATGATTTCGACATCGTGTTCCTTCCCATATTTAACGGTGGCTTCCGCCAATGGATGTTCGCTATTGGTATTTAAGGAAACAATGTAATCCAATACTTGTTTTTCAGTAAAATCATTTTCAAAAGCACCTACTTTTTCGACGGTAGGTTTTCCTTCGGTAATGGTTCCTGTTTTGTCCACAATAAGCGTATCGACTTTATTCATTTTCTCCAAGGCTTCGGCATTTTTGATAAGCACCCCATTTTGAGCGCCTTTACCCACGCCCACCATCACCGACATTGGGGTGGCCAAGCCTAAGGCACAAGGACAGGCAATAATCAATACCGCAATGGCATTTACAAAAGCAAAAACATAAGCCGGATCGGGTCCCCAAACGGCCCAAACAACAAAAGTGAGAAGGGAAATAAGCACCACTACCGGAACAAAATAACTCGATATTTTATCGGCTAAATTTTGAATAGGCGCACGACTTCTACTGGCATCGTTTACCATATGAATAATCTGCGAGAGTAGGGTTTCACTTCCCACTTTTTCTGCTTTCATTAAAAAAGCTTGGTTTCCATTGATGGTTCCGCTACTGACTTTATCGTTTAATACTTTATTGACCGGAATGGGTTCGCCCGTAATCATCGATTCGTCAATACTGGTTTCTCCTTCGGTAATGACACCATCAACAGGAATTTTATCTCCCGGTTTTACTTTTAAAATATCATTTTTTTCAATTTTATCGATACTGACTTCAATTTCTTCACCATCCACCATTTTATAAGCCTTATTCGGAGCTAATTTAAGTAATTCCTTTACGGCTGAATTGGTCTTACTGTGCGCGCGCGCTTCCAACAACTGTCCCAACAGTACCAAGGTTAAAATGACGGTTGCCGCTTCAAAATACACGTGAACAGCGCCGGAATGGGATAAAAATTGCTCCGGAAAAAAACCTGGGAAGAGCAAACCAAACACACTAAATACCCACGCTACGCCCGCGCCAATTCCAATGAGCGTAAACATATTGAGGTTCCAGGTTACGATACTTCTGTAGGCACGTTCAAAGAACATCCAAGTGGTATAAAAGATTACCGGAATGGATAACCCGAATTGCACCCAATTCCAATATTTTTGTCCCATTACATCATACAGCGGATTATTAGGAATCATTTCACTCATCGCGATGATGAAAATCGGCAAGGTAAAGGCCATCGAAATCCAAAACTTCTTCGAAAGCTTTTTATAGTTCAATTCCTCCGCTGAAAGATCGGGTTCCTTTGGCACTAAATCCATCCCACAAATAGGGCAAGCTCCGGGTTCGTCTTGGACTATTTCGGGATGCATCGGGCACGTCCATTCGGCTGATGCGGTCGTGGAAAGGTTTTGTTCTTCTACTAAATCCATTCCGCAAACAGGACAATCGCCCGGTTGATCATAGGTTTTATCGCCTTCGCAATGCATCGGACAATAATACGTGCCGGTTCCTTTGCCTTTTGGAGCTTTCGTTTCTTTTGGCTTTGAATGATGATGGTGATGTTCTCCTTGATTGTGGATGCTGTAATGACCTCCATCTTCTTTTAATGCCTTTTGAAAGGTTTCCAACGAAATATGTTTTTTCATTTCGATAGTCGCTTCGGCTTTTTTTAAATTCACCGATGCCTTCGAAACGCCTTCCACCTTAGAAAGTGTTTCTTCTACGTGATTGCGACAGCCGTTACAAGTCATGCCGTGGATGTGATAGGTATGTGTCATTTTTCTGTTTTTTTAATCTGTCAAAGCAGAATTAACTAATTGAAAAATTCAATTTTTATATCTCTCGGCATAAAATGTATACCCGTGAAATCAGTAATCGCCCTAAACTGGTGTTTGATGTTAGGGGGAACAATCATTGCTTCACCTGCTTTTAAATGATGATCTTCTCCATCTAAGATTAAGATACATTCTCCTTCGTGAATGAACATAATTGATTCGACATCGGCTTGGTGTAGGGGAAGTAGGTCACCTTCTTTTCCTGCCATTTGCTTTGCTACGAAATTTGAGCCGAGAGCTAAATTCCGAACGCGAGGTTTTGTTATTTTTTCCATTTTATTGAGTTTTATTTGTTAAACACATTAATTATTTACTCCGTATATGAATTTAAACGTCTTTTCAATAGCCGGGCTTAACGTTACAATGCAAAGTTGGCGATAATATGAATGGCAGTTGTTGTGGAATTTTGGAAATGTTTTGTAAGATTTACTTACACTTCGTCCAAAGGTTTTCTTTTATCCTCACGAATTTGCTTAAAATGGCTGGGCGTTAAGCCTGTTACCTTTTTGAATTGGGTGCTTAAATACGCTACACTCGAATAATTTAGACGGAAAGCAATTTCACTCAAAGACAATTCATCATAGACCAATAGTTCTTTTACCTTTTCTATTTTTTGAGCGATAAAATATTTTTCAATAGTTATACCTTCTACCTCTGAAAATAAATTAGAAATATAGTTGTAATCGTGATGTAGTTTTTTACTCAATACATCTGAAAGATTGACTTTGATGTCGTTGTCTTGATGGTGTACTAAGTCAATAATTATATTTTTTATCTGCTCTATGATGCGACTTTTTTTGTCGTTAATCAATTCAAAACCTAATGAAATTAAGGCCTTTGACAATTTGTCTTTTTCTTCGGGGATAGGTTCCTTTTCTAAAATAACTTCTCCGAGTTTGATATCATTTACCACTATGTCAAGCTTATCCAATTCGTTCTTCACCGCCATAATACAGCGGTTACAAACCATATTTTTAATAAAAAGCTTTGTCATATTCTATTTTTATTATGTCGTCCGTTATTTGCAAATTAATAAAAATTTAGTTCCCATTCGTTAAGGTGGTAGGCGAGGGGTAAAAATGGAAAATTGGCGATTATTGCGGTTTGCTACAAATTCTTGAGGCAGGTTTTTGGTTGTGTAAAATGGAATTCCATTCCAAAAAAAAACGTTCTTGTTTTTCGGAGCCAAATTTCGTCAAACGCCTTTTGCTAGTTGTTAGCCGATCGCTCCTTTTCATAGTATTAATTCATTTCCATATTCTTCCTGTGGTTCTTTAGCTAAGAATAATTCCAATTCTTTTTTGTTGTTGAATCCCGCTAATTTTTGTCTGTATTTCCCTGCTGTTTGAGGATGTTCAATTTCCAACTTCCTGTTTTTGCTCATTTCTAAATAGTCGCCTTCTTGGTCGATTCCCAAAAATCTTCTATTGGCTAAATTAGCTGCAATGCCTGTTGTTGAACTGCCTGTAAATGGGTCTAAAATCCAAGCATTTGGTTTTGTTGATGCTAAAATAAGTCGAGTTAAAACAGAAAGTGGTTTTTGGGTAGGGTGTTTTCCACAGCTTTTTTCCCATTTTGCAATGGCAGGTAACGGCCAAACATCTTTCATTTGTTTATTTCCATTAAGCTGTTTCATTAATTCATAATTGAAATAATGAGGTACTTTTTTCTTTTTTCGAGCCCAAATGATTTGTTCTGTTGAATGGGTAAAATATCTGCAAGAAAAATTAGGGGGCGGATTTGTTTTTTGCCAAGTAACAATGTTCAATATTTTAAAGTTCAATTCCGTTAATATTTGACCCACAGAAAATATATTGTGCATTGTTCCACTTATCCAAATAGTGGCGTTATCTTTCATTTTATCTCGTGCTAATGAAAGCCATTGTCGGTTAAATTCGTTGACAAATTCGAAGCCTTTAGATTTATCCCATTTGCCTTTGTTTACGCTAACTATTTTTCCACTTTGAATAGACAAACCATTGTTGGATAAAAAATAGGGAGGATCAGCAAAAATCATATCGAATTTGTGGTCGAATTTTGGCAATAATTCCATTGTATCTCCTTGGAGGAGATTGAAATTATTGTCTTTGGATTTGAAGTAGGCTTTAATCATTCTTCTATCATATCAGCTAAGAAATATAATAATTTTTCAAGATTATAACAACCTTGTGCAAATCCATATTTTTCACATTGATCGGGAATAATCACGTCTTTGTTTCTTAATTTTTCATTTGTAGCGAAATTACGTAAGGTTTCTACTAACAAATTTATCTTTTTGTCAACTTGGATATTATTCATAAGAATATTTTTAATAGTTATGAGACAAAGATAAGGATTATTTATATAAATGACACTTATTGTGTGTAGGAATTTAATTTGAAAGATTGCATTTTTGAGAGATGAAAGAGAAATTATTATCTCAATTTGGGAAAAGAGTCAGAGAATTAAGGAAATCCAGACATCTTTCTCAAGTTGATCTTGCAGAAAAGTGTGGATTACATAGAAATTATATTGGGATGATAGAAAGGGGAGAAAGGAATCCTTCGCTTATAAATATTTATAAAATCTCACAAGCTTTTGATATAGAACTATCAGAACTTTTAAAGATAGAAAATGGAATATAATTCAAAATATTTCTTTGAGGATAAATTACATCAACTGAGACCAAAAGCAGAGGCAATTCATACCTTTACTACGTCAGATGGAATTAAAATAGGGATGTTTCAAGGCTCAAGAGGTGCACATCCTGACTTAGATTTTGTCATCAAGATTTTAAAACCTGGAAAAGATGAACGGTTATTTCCTCCCTTACATTCTTTTTGGGTAGTTGATCTAATGATGAAAATAATTGAATACAGGCGAGAGGTAGAAGAGATTTTAGTCTTCTATATTGACTTCTATGAAAACATTAAGCCATTTAATTCAAAAGAGGAACGAGCCAATTTTACTTTTCAAACTATTAAGCCTATAACGGAAAAGTTTGACCACATTAACCAAGAATATACATTATCTTTAGAATATGTGGCTATGATGATTGAACTTTTCTGTATAAATGAGAAAAGAAATGAGGGCGCTTATATGTTTTATAATTTATTGGAAATATTATTGAAATATACTAAGAAAGAGGTTGACTATATTACTGTTATACAAGCCTCTCAACCTGGGTTTAGGTAGATTTGATAATTCGCCTTAGAACACCGCTTCTTAACATTTCTAAATTTAATAAATAATCCGCCTTATCAAAATATTCTCTTAAAGGTTTTAAGGTTGATTGCCAACCTGCCCCGTCAGTAATCCAAATGAATTCAATATTTTGGTTGTTCCAATATCGGTTCATTTGAACATATTCAGTTGCTGTTGATTTTAGTTTAGAACCGCCGCCACCATAAAAATTACATTCTACAAAATAGAGTTTACCGTTTTTGTTGATAGCAAAGTCAATTCGCCGGGAAGATTTATCCACTTCAATATCAATTCCCCAATCTCTTTTGATCTTTGTTGCTGTAGCTTGTTCCATATAGCCGATATTCAATTCATTGCAAGTCTCAGCTATAAACTCTTCAACAAGGTTCTCCATTAGTGTACCACCACGATTTTTGCGTCCGTTGCTATCCAAGCCGACTTCAACTCCGGTTGCATAGTCTACAAGGTTTTTGATTTTTCTATTCGCCAAAAGTGAACCTATCCCTGATTTTATTAGAAACTCTGCAAGCTCTTTGCAATCTTGATCCGTTAATTCTTTTTTGTTGAATTTGTACTTTTTATAAATGAAATTTTGGGTATCAATTAGTACTTCCACAGATTTTTGACGGATTGCCAAAAGAGCTGGGAAAGCTTTTATTACATTCGGGTACTTTTTGATTAGCTTGATAGCTTCTTCTTCAATATCCTTTTTCCCAACCAAAACATTCAATAGATTGAGTTCTGTTTCAATCGGTTCGATATTGTTTATCACCTTCTTCCAATTGACAAAGTAATCCCATTGTGTTATTTTGGTTTTAAAGGTATCAGAGATTGTCTTAAATAATTCATCATCATTCTTCAAATCAAGCAGGCTCGAAAGTTTCTTCATTCTTATAGTTTGTAATTAATAGCTCTTTTAATTTTCCCCTTTTTTTAGGGTTTGCGTTAATACTTCTTTTGGCATCTACTCGGTTTATTTCAAAGTCTGCATATAAATTATCAAAGAAATTATCATCAGGATTTTTACCTTTTACATCCGAATTACTTAAAATCCAATAATGTCCAAGTGTATCAAGTTTAGTACAAAATTCACTTAGTCTTATTTGTTCATTGTCGTTAAATTCATCTTTTGCGTAAGAATTAAAACTTGACGTTTCACTCAACGGTTTGTAAGGCGGGTCAAAGTAAAAAATCGTGTTGTCATTAGCATATTCCAATGTTGCTTCGTAATCTCCGCACAAAATTTCTACTTTTTGTAAAGCTTCACTTACAGCTAAAATATTTGCTTTATTACAAATGGTTGGATTTTTATACCTGCCTTTGGGAACGTTGTATTCATTTTTTCGGTTCACCCGATAAAGTCCGTTAAAGCAAGTTCGATTTAAGAAAATAAAAATGGCTGCTTGGGTAATATTATTTTCTTTTCTCGTATTGAAAACCGCTCTTTTGTCGTAATAATATTCCTTTTCTTTTTCTTGGTCGTTTTCAAAAGAATGGTACTGCTTTTCATATTCTTCCAAAATCGATATTAATTCGATTGGACTGGTTTTTATGACCTTGTAAGTATTAACCAGGTCTTGATTTATATCATTAATTACCGCTTTTTTAATAGTAGGAAAATTAGAAAGCATCCAAAATAAAATCGCTCCGCTCCCCACAAACGGCTCTATATAGGTAAATTTTTGATTGGTTATTTCAGTTGGCAAAACGTTTTCAATTTTTCCAATCAGTTGAGTTTTACCCCCTGCCCACTTTAAAAACGGTTTTGCTACTTTATTTTCTGTCATTATCCTGCTTTTTTCAATTCAATCAAAAATACAAAAATTTACCGTGGTCGATGTAAACCAAGGTAAATTTTATCTGTAATGTTTTTTACGAAGATTTTGTTTTGGGGTGTCGGCTAACGCTGTGCTTGACGGAGTTACGAAAAAATTAGAGAATACGGAGTGGCAAAGCCATAAAAGTATTCCATTATCTACCTACTTTTTTGTATTTCTTTCTTGGCGTTCTTCATTCACTACTTTTTCAATCTTTTTTGCTATCATCTTAGGAAATAATCGGTCTAATTTCCAAATCATTTTGGCTCGGGAAGGCAACACAATGATACCGACATTCTTTTTTAAAGCGATGAATACATCTTCTGCCATTTTATCAGCAGCGTAGGGCTTTCCCGAAAGTTTCGACAAAAAACGCCTTACGTTCGGTTTCCAAGGAACCGGGGGTAAATCGGTTGGATTATCGGCATCTATCAGCGGTGTTTCGATAGCTGCCGGACAGATTACGTTAACTTGCACGCCTTTTGCCGAAGCCTCTATTCTTAAACTTTTACTGAGTCCTACAATGGCGTGTTTTGTCATTGAGTAGGGGGTTAATAGGGGAGAAGGGCTAAGTCCGGCTAGCGATGCTGTGTTAACGATAGTGCCGAATCCTTGTTCAACCATTATAGGATAAACACGCTCAATGCCATTGACAACGCCCCTGATATTTATATCTATGATACGATTCCATACTTCTAATGGAATTTCTTCAACTTCTCCGGAAACTCCGATGCCGACATTATTAAAAAAACAATCTATTCTTCCAAATTTCTTGAAAATAAAATCGACACATTGATGAAAGGCATCCGAATCTCGCACATCTAATTCTATTGTATAAGCATTTTTTCCACAAGTTTTTACAGTCTCATTTGCAGCTTTAATGTTGATATCCGCAATAATAACCTTGGCGCCCTTGTTTACAACTCCCTTGGCTAAAGCACGACCAATTCCCGATCCTCCTCCTGTAATAAATACTATTTTATTTTCCCACTCTTTCATAAATTATTAACTATTTTATCAGGAATTGAAGTTTTGCTTTATTAAGACGCTTATTTCTATGTTTCTTCATTTGTCAACCGAATCCCGCACGTGCGGGACCGCCTAGCGCATAGCCGTTCCTATGTTTGAAAAGTCATTAAATTAGCATATTAATCAACAGGAATATTTGAA
>CAZOGC010000025.1:0-16628 GCA_964579505.1 uncultured Flavobacteriaceae bacterium
TCCTGTTGATTAATATGCTAATTTAATGACTTTTCAAACATAGGAAACGGTTTTGTGCAGGAGCGAGTTAATGTTTAAATTCAACGGCTTCGTCTTCGAATGCCGCTCCTGCACAAAACCGCCAGACGTTGTTCACCATAACGCCTTCGGCGTTGTTTTGGCTTACGTTTTGCTACGCAAAACTCCCAACCCAAAACCTTATGGCAAACAACGCTGAGCTTTACCAAATTAAATGGCTAATTTTAAACAACGGTAAATTATGAGAGCAAAAATTTTACTTTTAATGTTCCTAATTGGAATTATTACAGTTAACAGACTCAACGCACAAATATGTGGCACACCACAGATTACAAACTATCCCGAAAATAAAAGGACAGTTACAAATTCATTATATAATGATAGCTTTGAGCCAATTTGTTTCAATGTATATTATCACATTGTTCGAGAAAGTAACGGTTCTGGTGGGTTTATAGCTCTTTATTAAATGAAGTCACAGAGAGGCTTAATGAAGCTTTTAACCCTCATTTACTGTATGTGAATAATTTAGGTTTTGATTATATTAATAATTCTACTTATTACAATATAGACGATGTAGGAAATAATAATTCTGAATTTAATGCTTTGGTTCAAATAAATAATAGACAAGATGCTATTAATATTTACATAGTTAATAATGCAGTAAGTTATGATGGTAGGGCAAATGGGATTTTAAGCCAGGCACTAGTTATTGAATCTTCTTGGGTTAACACGCAGATGGTTTCTCACGAGGTAGGTCATTGTCTTGATTTATGGCATACTTTCCAAGGAACAGCTGCGAATACAAGTGGATGTGCTGAAGCTATAAATGGTTCAAATTGCACTACTTGCGGTGATTATGTTTGCGACACTCCGGCAGATGCAAATACGGGAAATTCCGGTGGCTACACACCTGATATGGATAATATAATGTCCTATTATTATCCTTTTGATCATTTCTCTGACGGGCAAATAGCAAGGTCAAGATATGCTTTTGCATCATCACCCATACTCCAACAAGTGATTGGAACTACTTGTCTCATACCCAAAATAAGTGGACCTGTAAATATCTGTAACAGCTTGGGTACAACTTTTACGCTCAATCCCACATCTAATACCACTCCCACTTGGAATGTTTCATCAAACCTGATTATTCTTTCACAAAGTCAAAATTCAATTACCGTAAAACCTACATCCTCATCAACTAATGGAGCGGGATATATTGAAGCCACCTTCCAAACTCAAACAATTAAGAAGGATATTTGGATTGGCAAACCCCGAATAACGTCCGCAAAACTTGATGATGGGCAGTATTTATCCTATGGCTCTTTTCCAAACCAAGTATGTAAATTAAAGCAAATCAATACTGATATTACCCTCGGAGGGGCTGACAGCGCTTCTTGGTCATTGGTAAATTCTTCCCAAACAGTTTCATGGAGTCAACAGGGAAATAACCTTTCTTTGTATCTTTGGAATATTAATCAAACTGCAACGTTTAGGATAACCTTAAACAACGAATGTGGTACTTTTACAAGAGATTTTACGTTTACAGCCAAAGATTGTAGTGGAGATGGAAACGACCCGTGCGATGTGACCTATTTGATATCGCCTAACCCTACAAGTACTAACATCGAAATTACACCTAATATTCCTGCCCCCTGTGATTCCTTAATAACAGCACTAGGACAGAAAACACAGTATACAATAGCCACCTTGTATGATTTTAATGGAAATCCGGTACTTGCAAAATCTCCTGCAGCAGGAACGATGAATGTAAAAGATTTAAGCCCGGGGTATTATATTCTTGTAATTTCTACTAATGGGAAGAAAGAGAGTCACACCATAGTAATTAGATAAAACTAACCATAAAATTTTAATACGATGAACATAAAATTCAAAATACTAATTTTAATTTCAATTTTGACTTTGTTTTCTTGTTCTAATGACGAGGAGGAAAAGTGTATTGAATATCATAAAGCATTTGTTACTAAAGTAAGCGGTCCTTCATCTGCAAACGTACATGAAACGGTGAGTTTTGAAGTAAAATTTAGAGTTTTTAATGGATGTGGACATTTCGATGAATTTATTAAAAGTGGAACTGAATTTAATAAAATAATTCAAGTTAAAGCAGTATATAAAGGTTGCTTTTGTCTTCAAAATGCGCCTATTAGAACAACGATTTATAAATTCACTCCATCAAAACCCGGTAATTATACACTAAATTTTCAATCAAATAAAGACGATTTTATTGTAAAAAAAATTACCGTAGAATAAAAAACCGTTGGTGTTGACAGAAAGGTATAAATTAATCCCTGTCACGCAGAGCCTGTCGAAGTGTGACAAGAATGAATAAAAGGATTCCTCGACAAGCTCGATACAATATAAGAGGTAAGGTTATTTTGTAACCAAAATTAAAAGCTTACCACCTTTTTTTCTTTCTGCGTTTGCCAGAGGGCTTCCCTTTTCCTTTGGGCGTAAAAGAAGCGGAGCGTCTAGCATTTTTTCGAGCAGGTTTGCGTTTTTTTCGCCCCGTTTTTTTATTGCTGGCCACTTCAATAATTATTTTTCGCCCCTCATACTGGTAATTTTCAAAAGTGGTTAATACTTTTTGTGTCTGAGAGGAATCGGTATTGAAGAAAGAAAAACTCGGTTTTACATCTACATGAAAAACTTCTTCTTGTGCCAAACCTAAGGTCAATTTTAAAAAATCTTTTAAAGATCGCCAGTCAAAACCATCTTTTTCCCCTAAGCTGATAAAATAACGCGTGCTTCCTTCTGAATTTCCGGTAGTTGAGGTGGTGGCCGGCGCATTTAAGTCGGCAGCACCTTTGTAATAGTTGTAAAAACGCGTAAACTCTACGGAGAATACTTTTTTGATTAAAGAAGCCTTATCTAAGCTCTCAAAATTTTCTTCAAGAGCAGGAAGGTATTTTTCGATACCCGGATTTACAGTTGTTTTACTAATTTTTTTAGCAAGGTGAAAAAGTTGCACCTGACATATATCTTCCCCACTCGGAATTTCTTTCTGTTTAAATTTTTGGTGAAGAATGTTTTCTATTTGTTTTATTTTTCGCTGTTCACTTTTGGTAATCAATACCATAGAAACCCCGGTTTTTCCGGCACGCCCGGTACGTCCACTACGGTGGGTGTACACTTCAACCTCATCGGGTAGTTGGTAATTAATAACGTGAGAAATATCGTCAACATCAATTCCGCGGGCAGCTACATCGGTGGCTACTAAAAGTTGTATTTGCCGACTACGAAAGCTTTTCATCACCAAATCGCGTTGGTTTTGACTTAAATCACCGTGTAGTGCGGCAGTATTATAGCCTTCTTCGGTTAACCGTTCGGCCACTTTTTGGGTGTCGCGTTTGGTACGACAAAAAATAACCGAAAAGATTTGTGGATTAAAATCAACTAACCGCTTAAGTGCTTTGTAACGATCGCGGGCACCTACAACATAATATTCATGACTTACATTTTTAGTACCTTCATTTTTAGAACCTACCGTAATTTCTTGAGGCTGGTTCATAAACTCTTTAGCAATACGAGCCACTTCTTTGGGCATGGTGGCACTAAACAGCCAGGTGTTTTTGCGTTTGGGAGAATGTGATAAAATGGCGGTGATATCTTCATAAAAACCCATGTTGAGCATTTCGTCGGCTTCATCAAGAACACAGTACTTAATATGACTAATATCAATCATTTTTCGTTGAAGCATATCTTTCATACGACCCGGAGTAGCAACAATAATCTGCGCTCCCCGTTTAATTTTTCGTCCTTGTTCGCTAATGCTGGCTCCTCCATACACCGCCACAATATTGATAGCCGGTAGGTATTTAGCATACTGTTGTAACTCAGCGGTGATTTGTAAACAAAGTTCGCGGGTGGGCGAAAGTATAAGCCCTTGCGTTTGCGAGTTGTTCTCTTGTGTGTTTTGCAATAGTGGAAAACCAAAAGCTGCTGTTTTTCCGGTTCCGGTTTGTGCTAGGGCCACCAAATCGGTAGCTTGTTGCAACAATAAAGGAATTACCTTTTGTTGTATTTCACTAGGGGTTTCAAAGCCAAGGTCTTGAATAGCTTTGATAAACTCAGGGTTCAAGCCTAAGGCACTGAAATTATCCATACATATAAAATTGGGCGCAAATATAGAGATTAAATCGGGGGAAATACGATTAATGTAAAATTACTGCGTAAAAAGATGGTTGTGGTTAAACGATTGATTGTCAGTGTTGATTCTTATGTCTAAGGTTACTTCTTTTCTATGCGATTGTTGATTTGATTTTGTAAAAAACATTCAGATAATTTTTTAACATAATTTCAGTATATAAACTATATTTATTTAGATTATAAATGTAATTTAAAATTATGATTATGTTAAATATTAATTACAATAAAATATATTTTAACATATAATATTCGTAATTCTAAATATTTAAGAACTTTACAAAAAGTGTACTTATTCTGAGTAGCTATATAACTTTTAGTTATTGTTGTTTCGTAATGCGTTGTATATAAAATAGATATACTTTTTTTAAGCGTTAAAAATGCTATGAGAACAAGAAGTGAAAGGCTTTGTTTGAAGGGGGTATTTTTATAAAACTTAATTATTTTAAGGAATTAAATTTGCTGTTAAGACAATTTTTGACAATATTTGTTGCGGATAATTTTAAAAATAAAGCCTAATGAAAACAAAAATCAGTTGCTATCTGACACTTATTATGGTGTTCATGATGCAATTTGCGTTTGCGCAAAATCAAACAAAAACCATTACGGGTAAGATTACCGATGAGAACGGTCTTTCCGTACCGGGTGCAACGGTAACAGTGGGAAACTCTGCTACTGGAGTTGCGGCCGATGCCAATGGAAACTATACAATTGAGGCATCTCAAGGCGATGTGCTTCACTTTACAGCTATTGGCTACAAAGAGAAAACGGTAACCGTTGGTTCTAGTAATGTAATTAATGTAACCTTATCTTCCGGAACACTTTTGGATCAAGTAGTGGTTACGGCTTTGGGTATTGAAAAAGTGCCTGATGCGGTTACCTCGGCGCAGGAGATAGTTTCGTCCGATGAATTAACCCAGGCATCTGACCCAAATATTGTAAGTGCTTTAGCCGGTAAAGTAACAGGACTGAATATTTCCTTAACGAATAGTGGAGCAAGAAACTCTTATTCTATTGTATTGAGAGGGGCGCGTTCTATTACCGGAAACAACGAAGCGTTGGTCGTTATAGATAACGTAATTTCTACGGCTAGTGTATTGGCTAGTTTACCACCTGAAATGATTAAATCGGTAAACGTAATTAAAGGAGCTCAAGGAGCTGCTCTTTACGGAGCCGATGGGGTTAATGGAGTTATAATGGTAACTACCAAAAAAGGTTCTAAGAACGGATTAAAAGTAACCGTAAAAAGCACGATAGATGCAGAAACGGTAGCTTATTTGCCGGAGAGACAAACTAGTTATGGACAAGGCTGGGGAAATATGCGTATCCAGTTTGAGAATGGAGCCTGGGGGCCTAAGCTTGATGGTTCACAAACCATGTACGGACTTCCTATGTATGACGTTGATGGAGACGGAGTTATTAATTTAGGAGATATGATAAGTGTAGGATCTGGAAGTCCTACTGTTGGCGATAATCCGGCAGCTTTTCATGGAGCTTATAAAGCAAGACCTGATAATATTAAGAATTTTTTCCAAACAGGCTTAGCTTATCACAACTCGGTTACCTTAAATGCTGGTAATGAAAATAGTTACTTGTTAGGAAATATTAGTAACACCATTCGTAATTTTATTATTGATGGCGATAAAAACACCAATACTAATTTTATGATTAAAGCCGGAACCAAAGTAGGAAAACTTTCTATTGATGGAGGGATTACCTATATACGTTCAGACTTAAGAGAAACATCAACAATGTTTGATGATGGTTCACAACAATCATTGTATTGGAACCTGCTACAAGTAGCTCCTGATATTCCTATTACATGGTATAAACAATATCCGGACAATGCGTATGCATGGAATGGCTATTATATGAACCCTTATTGGTTAATGAAACATTCTCGCTATCGATCTACAAGAGATATGTTTAATTTAAAAGGATCAATTGGCTATGAGTTTACTGACCATATCTCTGTAAATTATACAGCTAACATGCGCCGTACGTTTAATAAATCAGAGTCTCATAGAGATGCGTTTAATGGAATTTATATAAACCAACCGCCATCTGTTGCTTCTGATATATCATCGGCTTACTTTATTTCTGATAATGATGCAATGGATTATTATGGTACCTTGATGTTGAATTTTAATTATGATTTGACAGACGCCTTAAATTTAAAATTAAATTTAGGACATAATTATCAAGAGCACACTTATAGAGTATCTCAAAATGGTGGTAACGGATTGTCTGTAGCGGGCGTTTACAATATGTCTAATGTGACGCTTCCATTACCGATAAGCCAACTGAGTAATAATCATTATAGAGAAAATAAAAATTCGGTTTTTGCCAATTTAGATTTGGCTTTTAAAGATTATTTATTCGTAAATCTTACCGCTAGAAACGAGTGGGCTTCTGTATTGCCAGAAGATAACAACTCGTATTTCTACCCTTCTGTAGGGGTTTCTTTTGTGCCTACCAAAGCTTTTGATAACTTTGGTGGAGACTGGTTAAACCATGCTAAAATTTCAGCTAACTGGACACGTGTAGGAAACTCAAGTGCTATTAGCTGGTATTCAGTTAACAGAAGAGCTTTATTGGGAAGTGGATTTCCATTTAATGGAGTGGGTTCTTATAGAGATAATATGTCTCCGGCAGACCCTGATATAAAACCGGAGTTTGTAACCTCTCTAGGATTGAATCTAGATTTATCATTTTTTGATAATAGAGTAAACTTTACGGGATCTATTTATAAACAAGATACCAAAGATATGATTACCAGTCAGACAACGTCTTCTGCTTCAGGGTTATCTTCGCAGTTAATTAATATAGGTAAGATGCGTACGGAAGGGTATGAACTTCATATAGGCGTTACCCCAATTAAAACCCCTGATTTTAGATGGGATTTGGGTGTAGGATATTCACATAATGAGTCTAGAGTACTAAAAGTGTCTGATGACGCTGATGAAGTGAATCTTGGAGGATATAGTGACGCAGCGATTGTTGCCCACGAAGGCTCTTTATTTCCACTAATTAAGGTAGTTAAAATGGCGCGAGATGATCAAGGTCGTATTATTATTAACCCGAGTAATGGAAATCCGTTGCTGGATAATCAGTTATCACCAGCCGGGATAGGCGCTCCTAAAGGAATTTATGACTTTAGCACCAAGTTTACCTACAAAGGATTTACCTTGGGTGTAGTAGCAGACCTTCGTGTAGGAGGACATTTTATAGCGGCCGTACAAGACGGAATGGCATTTAACGGATCCCTAAAAGCATCTGGCATGAATGGACATAGAGACCAAGGAGGATTTATCATGCCTAATTCGGTAATACCGGATGTTTCTAATCCTGGTCAGTATATCCCTAATACTACTGTAAAAACAGGAGGGAATACCTATAGTACAGTTAATAGTTATTTTGCATCAGTGTATAGTAACGCTAAAGAAAACTGGGTAGTAAGTAGTGATGCTTTTAAGATTAGAGAAGTATCTTTAACCTATGACCTTCCGCAAGAATGGTTAAAAGGAACCGGACTTCGCAGCGTAACTCTTGGAGTACATGGTAGAAATGTATTTACAGACTTGGCCTCTGATAACTTAAATTATGCAGACCCGGAGACTTCTAATTATGGAGCTGTAGGAGGACTTGCTGGACTTACGCAATATCCGCCTACAAAGAGTTGGGGAGGTTCAATAACAATAAAATTATAATTCAGATAATATGAAACGATATATATTAGTTTTTGTAATGATTTTGGGACTAATGATGGTTACTACTTCTTGTAGCTTAGATCCCAATGAAGACCCCAATACTGTACTGGCAGATCAGGCTACCCCAGAATTAAGGTTGGCTGCGGCTGAAACTTCAGCATATAGTATATTTGCCTCTAGCATGAATGGCTTAGGTAACTATTGGATGAATACGTGGTCTGGAGATTTTTCCGTATTTGGTAACCCTGCCACGGTAGAAAGTAATCTAGAGCTTTCAACTACGTTTTATCAAGGTATTTTTACAAGTACGTATAGAGCAGTAACCAGGTTTCAACGTATTATTGATTACCCGGATGCCAATACAAACTATCCAAACTATGTAGCTATAGCTAAAATACAAAAGGCATTTTATATGCAGTATATGGTAGATTTGTATGGAGATGTACCTTATTCAGAGGCTTTTAAAGAAACGGAAAATATCACGCCTAAATATGATGATGATGTTACCGTGTATCAAGGTTTGGTACAAGAATTAAACGACGCTATCGGGTTGATTAATACTTCTAATCCCGGTTTGGCGGTAAAAGCTTCTAGTGATCCTATTTTTAAAGGAGATATGAGTAAGTGGAAACGTTTTGCTAATACCATTCTTTTGCGCTTTGCCGTACGCATGTCAAATACGACAAATGCAGATGGTATTGCTTTACGTAATAGTATAATAAGTTCATTGAGCGGAGCTGCTTTTATTACCGATGATGTAACCATTAATCCGGGATACAGCGGAGAATCTGATTCTAAGCTAAACCCGTTATATGATTCTTTTGGATTGTACACTGCGGCTGGTGCTGTAGATACACAAGCCTATTATGTAATGTGTATGTCTAAGCATATTATAGAATCTTTATTGGGGAATACTAGCATTACCACAGGGGTAAGTGACCCACGTATTTCTTTCCTTGCTACTAAATGTTATATATATGATGGTGGCGCAAATGCGTCAGGCATTGGATACGATAGCTATCTACAAGGAAATGGTAACCCCGAATTTAAAACAAATAGAGGCTATGCCGTTTCAGACCCTAACCCTACCGCTTCTAATATATCCCTTTTAGCAGGGCCGTTTAATAAAACGCCTGCTGTTGGTGGAGTGATAGATGGGGTGTTAATGTTTAAAGCAGACGCCGAGTTATTACAAGCAGAAGCGGCTGTTCGCGGTTATGCCGGTTTCTCAGGTGGTGCAACTCACTTTACCAATGCTATCAATGCTTCTTTTGCATTTGATGGAATGACCCCGGCTGATGCAAGCACCTATATTTCTGCTATTTCGTCTAAACCTCAAGTGGGTTGGACCGGAGGTACATCAGATAAAGTAGCTGCTATTCAATACCAACGTTGGATTGCATTAGCTAACTTTGATGGTATAGAGAGTTATATAAACTACCTAAGAACAGGATACCCTGTTACCCCGTTAGCTACGACAACTACACGCCCTAATAAACCATGGCGTTTATTGTACCCTGCTGCTGAGTATTCTGCAAACAGTGCTAACGTACCGGATGTACCCCTTGCAGATATTTTTACTAAAAACCAACACACACCGTTTATTTATCAATAAAAATGTTTTAGAAGTTAATTAATAAAGTTTTTATAGATTAAACAATTAAATGAATGGTGTAAAAGCTGCCTTCCCTAAAGAAGGCAGCTTTTTTTATGGGGGTTATTTAATCACAGAAATAACAACATAAGATTAACAAATTTTAAAAACAAAAATTACTTAAAATCGTTGCCTGTTTACTAAAAAAATAAATAAATAATATTTTTTTAGAGAAGAAGAGAGCTCGCTGTTTTTTTGTTTATAAATAAAAGTAAATCAGCTTCTAATACGTTTTTAAAACTTTTATAAAGTTTTAAAAACAACCGTTTGTGGGTGCAATACTGGCAAGAAACCACGTATGTTGACGAAAGTAACTACGATCAAAATACACGTACTATTCCCGATAATCATTGGACGATTATGTATAGTGATGTGTTGATGAATTTGAAAAAAGCGCATGAGGTAATTGCTAATACCGATTATTCTCTTCCGGCAGATCAAGCGGTAAAACCAAATAAATTGGCCGTTATAGAGATTGCTGAAGTATATGCTTGGAGTAATTTGGTAGAAACCTATGGCAATGTTCCTTACTCAGAAGCCTTAGACATTAATAATACCCTTCCGGTATATGATGATGCCGCTACAATCTATAAAGATTTATTAACTCGTTTAGATAAAGCCATCGCCGCTTTAGATGTTTCTAAAGGTTCTTTTAGTGCTTCAAATGATTTGATTTATGGAGGCGATGTAGCAAGCTGGATTAAGTTTGGAAACACACTTCGTTTACGTATGGCAGCTAACATTGCTGCTGTTCCGGGCCTTCAAGCCCTGTCTAAAACGACTGTAAAAGCGGCTTTGTTACCTGCTAACGGAGGAATCTTTACTAGTAATGCAGATAATGCTGAATATAAATATTCAGGTGCCGCGCCTAACAATCATCCGGATAATAACGAGTTGATTTTGAGTGGACGTGATGATTATGTGGCGGCGGTTACGTTTACAGATGTGTTAAACAACTTACAAGACCCTCGTAGAGCGGCTTATTTTGACCCAAATATAAATTCGACTATCGGTACCGTAACCAGTGTAAGCGGAAGTACTATTCAATACACTCCGTCAAGCACCGCTACGGCTGCTCCTCAAGCAGGTGATATGGTATTTATTGCTGATGGTACACTTACGCCACAAGAAGTAGGAACCGTGGCAAGTGTAGGGACAAATCAAATTACAATTAAGTATACGGTTCAAATGCCTGCTGTTGGTGACGATTTACTCTTTGGTATATATAAAGGAGGACAAATAGGTCAAAAATCACCGTTTATTGATTATAGCGATCCTGCTCGTGCATTAACGGTAGGGTCTCGCCCGGGAACTATTCTCTCTTATGTAGAAGCTCAATTCTTATTAGCCGAATTGGCTGCTCGTGATCAAGCGGGTTACGGTTTGCCACACGATGCCGCTTATTATTATACAGAAGGAATTAAAGCTTCTTTTGCAGAATGGGGCGCTCCGGGTGCAACTGCTTATTTGAGCAACCCGGCAGTAGACTATGCTACGGCTACAGGTACTAAATCTTGGCAAGAAGTAATCGGTACCCAAGAGTGGATTGCTTTGTATGACAGAACTTTTGCTCCTTATTTGTCGGTACGTCGATTAGACTATCCGGTATTGGCGCAACCTGCTCGTGCTGAAAGTGGATTCCCGGTTCGATATACCTATCCTATAAACGAACAAAACCTGAACAATGATAATAGAGAAGCAGCGGCTTCTGCTATAGGTGGAGATGTTACTGAAACGCAATTGTTTTGGGATGTAAATGCTCCTAACTGGGGCTGGTAATAGTTTAGCTTAACCTGCTAATTAAAGAGCCTTCAACCTTTGGGTTGAGGGCTTTTTTAGTTTGAATGTTCTCCCTTGTATTGATCCGCTGTTTCTTTTATTGCCTGTTGAATAGGTGTAAATGTAAACCCGATTGCTCGTTTAATTTTCTGTGAATCAAAATCTACGCTAGCATACAAATCGTGTATCAACTGAAGTGTGATTGTTTTTCCCCTTCCGGTAAACAAATAACGCACTGATTGAAAAAGCCATAGGCTATACACCATCCATTTTTTTAAAGCATACCGAGGCGGTGTGCAGTGCAGTTTTTCTGCAATGCTATGAGTTAGTTGCTCAATAGACAGCACCTCACTAACCAATACAAAACGCTCACTACTCAATTTACTGTTGGTTAATGCCAACATAGCCCGCGCCACGTCTTTTACGCCTACAAAACCGCTCTTTCGCGGTATTTTAAAAGGGAATTCATTAGCTACGCGACTAAATAATTGGCTACTTCCGGTAGCCCAGTTGCCGGCGCCAATAATAACCCCCGGGTTGACAATTATTACCGACAGGCCTTCTTGAGCGCCCCGCCATACTTCCATTTCAGCACCGTATTTACTGATGTCGTAATAGTTGTGTGGAGCATTGTTGTTTCGGGGGGATTCTTCGTTTATAGGTTTTCCGGTGGGCTCATTTCCTAAGGTAGCAACAGAGCTTACATGGCAAAGCCTTTTTACATGGTGTTGAATTGATAAATTCACCACATTGGCCGTTCCTTCTATATTCGTTTTTCGCAATTTTTTCTTGTCTCCTACATCAAAAGAAACCAATCCGGCACAGTGATAAACTACTTCTATTGCTGTAAAAACAGTATTTAATGTAGCAAGGTCGGTAATATCGGCTTTTACCCAATCTATTGTTTTTAAACGTTCCTTTCCAACCGAATCAAGTGTTTTTTGTAGGCGATGTAAAACTAATTTTCGTTTCTCTTCAGAGCGAAATAAGGCTCGAATGGGTTGGTTATTATCAACCAATTCGGCAATTAAATGCTGCCCTACAAGGCCTGTTGCTCCGGTTACTAAAATCATAGAACGAAGATAACTATTCTCACCCTCATAAAAAGGTTTTCTTTCCTATCTTTGTTGCGTTGCAAGCCTATCTAAAACTATGTATAATTACCTAAAAGCGCTTCATATTGTCTTTATCGTTACGTGGTTTAGCGGTATGTTTTACATTGTACGCTTGTTTATTTATGCAGCTGAAGCTCACGAAAAAAAAGAGCCGGAAAGTACGGTATTGCTTAAGCAATATAAACTGATGGCCAAACGATTGTGGCTGGGAATTACGTGGCCATCAGCTATTTTGACCGCTATTTTTGGTCCCTTACTTATTTTTGTAGGACCCTGGGATACTTCCTTTTCATCTCAAACATGGTTGCATGTAAAACTGGGGTTTGTCGTTTTGCTCTATTTGTATTTTTATAGTCTACACCGTATTTACAAGCAACAACAACACAATCGCTTTAAAATCTCTTCACAGCGTTTACGTATATGGAATGAAGTGGCTACTGTTTTTCTAGTTGCCATTGTCTTTTTGGCCGTGGTTAAAGACGCGATGAGTTGGTTGTGGGGGTTAATTGGGTTGGTTGTACTTATTATTGTACTGATGCTCGCTATCCGAATTTATAAGAAAATAAGGGCTAAATAACCTGTTTATGCATGCAGGCTTATTTTGCTGTCTAAAAATAATTCGCTGAATATATTTCTATCACACTGAGTTTACCTGCCTAGGGTAGGCCTATGTTAAAGTGCGACAAAAATGAATAAAGCGATTCCTCGACAGGCTCGGAATGACACTGTAATGATTAAAAACACTTTGTCATACAGAGCCCAAAAACAAGTGAAGCCTTGTGTCATGCTGATCCTGTCGAAGCGAAACAAGGAATAAATGAAACGATTTCTCTATAGGCCTACCTTGGGCAGGTAAACTTATCTTGACAGCATATATACTTTAAAATTATAGAGCAAGTTGATTTACTGCTTGCTGAGCTTGTTTAAATTCAGCTATAATATCGTGTACAATTTGTGCAGCGGGCTTAATGTCGTCAATCAATCCGCTTATTTGTCCAATTTGCAGTTCACCTTCTTTTAAATCGCCTAAAAACATACCCTTTTTAGGGCGAGCACGCCCCAGAAGTTGTTGCAATTCTTCTTTGCCGGGCTTCTGAGCATATAGTTTCATCACTTCTTCATAAAACTCATTTTTTAGCATGCGTACCGGAACGATTTCTTTTAGTGTAAGAATAGTGTCCCCGTCTCCGGATTTTTGTATGTATTCTTTAAAGTTTTGATGAGAAGAAGCTTCGTTACTCATCACAAAACGAGTACCCATTTGTACGGCGTCGGCTCCTAAAATCATAGCAGCTAGCATGCTTTTTCCGGTAGCAATACCGCCGGCCGCAATAATCGGAATCTGTACTTTTTCTTTTACCATAGGGATGAGTGTAAACGTAGTGGTTTCCTCACGACTGTTATGTCCGCCGGCTTCAAAACCTTCAACCACTACCGCATCAACACCGGCTTGCTCAGATTTTGAGGCAAATTTTACGCTCCCGGCAACGTGTACTACTGTAATGCCGTGTTCTTTTAAAAAAGACGTCCACGTTTTGGGGTTTCCGGCTGAGGTAAACACAATCTTAACGCCACTCTCTACAATAATTTGCATAATTTCTTCTATGTCAGGGTAGAGAAGTGGTACGTTTACGGCAAAAGGATTATGGGTGGCTTGCTGGCATTTTTTTATGTGTGTACGCAATATGTCCGGATACATAGAACCGGCACCTAAAATACCTAGTCCGCCTGCTTGGCTAACAGCACTGGCTAATTTCCAGCCGCTAGCCCATATCATGCCGGCTTGAATGAGGGGGTATTTAATATGAAAAAGAGAAGTTATTCGGTTTGGGTTCATAAATTTAGCTTTATTGACAAAGCTAAGCAATAACCCCCGAACCTAATAATTCTTCTTCGAGATACCAGGCCACAAATTGCCCTTCGGCAATAGCGCGCTGTGGTTGATCAAAAAGCACATATAGTTGGTTCTCTTTTTGGTATAATGTGGCTTTTTCTAAAGGTTGTCGATAACGAATGCGGGCTTTTACGGCCAAGGTTTCCCCTTCTTTTAACTGCAAATCAGGGCGTACCCAGTGTATTTCGTCTTTTGCTACACAAAGTCCTCTGCGCCATAGCCCGGGATGTTCGTTGCCTTGCCCGGTATAGATTACGTTTTCTTCTACATCGGTTTCAATAACGAAAAGGGGTTTGGGAGTACCTCCCACAGCCAGGCCTTTACGCTGTCCTTTGGTAAAATAGTGAGCACCTTGGTGTCGACCTACTTCTTTTCCTAGGGCAGGGGTGTACGTGTATTTTTGCGTATAAAAAGCTAGTTCTTCATCTTCTGAATGAAAACTAGGAGTGGTTTTTTGATACACCTCTGCGCTAGCTGGAATTTCAATGATAGCTCCTTCTTTAGGGGCTAATTTTTGTTGTAAAAATTCAGGTAGGTGTACTTTTCCTACAAAACAGAGCCCTTGAGAGTCTTTTTTATCGGCGGTAACCAAATCTTGTTCGGTAGCAATTTTACGTACGTCGCTTTTTTGTAAATGACCAATGGGGAAAAGAGCTTTGGCTAACTGATCTTGCGAAACTTGACATAAAAAGTAAGATTGATCTTTATTTTTGTCGGCTCCGGCTAACAAGCGGTAAAAAGTTTTTCCGTCTTTCTCAATCGTTCCTTTTTGGCAATAATGTCCGGTAGCCACGTAATCGGCTCCTAAACTCAACGCTACTTTCATAAAGACGTCAAATTTGATTTCACGATTACACAGCACATCCGGGTTAGGAGTGCGACCGCGTTCGTATTCATCAAACATATAGTCAACTATGCGTGCTTTGTATTCTTTGCTCAGATCAATTACCTGAAAAGGAATGTTTAGTTTGTCGGCAACCAACATAGCATCGTTACTATCGTCTAACCACGGGCATTCTTGGCTGATGATTACAGAATCATCAATCCAATTCTTCATAAAAAGACCGATTACTTCATAGCCTTCTTGCTGAAGAAGATAGGCCGCTACGCTAGAATCTACGCCCCCGCTTAATCCAACAACTACGCGTTTTTTACTCAAAACAAAAAATTTAATTTAAAGCGACAAATTTACGACTTTTTGCGGGGTTATAGCTCTTTAGAGGCATTGGGAATATGCATCTTTCTCGGAAATTTTTGAATGCTGTCTAGTTTCCCGTTGGTATAGAATTTCCACGGTCCGTTGCGCTTTCCGTCTTTGTAGTTTCCTTCAACTATAAGGCTTCCATTTTCATCAAAAAAGCGACTCATGCCTTGCAAGGTGTCGTTGACATATTGATAGGCTTTTAGCAGTTGCCCGCTTTTGGCAAAAATAAAACGGTACCCATCTCGTAATCCATTTTTATAATGACGCTTTTCCATAACTTTTCCGTTGGGAAAGTAGATGATTTTCCATCCATTTAATTTTCCACGGTTATACGCTTCTGTCATCACTAGTTGTTGTGGATTATTTTTGCGGTAATATTTCCATATTCCCACCTTGTTTTTACCAATGGTTTGCCCACTAATGATAGGAGTGCCTTTTGTGTTGAAAAATTTTAATAAGAGGGTATCATTTCCGGGAGTATACGTTTTAGAAGCGGCCGGAATGCCGTTACTGTTGGGTTTATAGAATGTAAAGGTTCCTATTTCTTCCCCGTGTTTAAAAGTGCCTTGATACCGCAGTTGGTGGCTGTCTTTATAGTATTTTTTCCACAGCCCATTGCGTTTACCTTGTTGGTCGTATTGGTTGATGTTTTGCGTTTGGCTATGACCCGAAAAACTGCAAATTAGGAAACTGAGTATACTGACTACTAGAGACATTTTCATAAAATAGACTTTTAAATCATTCTTTTTTAAAACAGATTTTATGGATGAATATTTTATAACCGGGGTGGTATTATACGGAACTCACAAAATTAGGAATAAGACGCATCATGCCAACTTGTTTTTTTAAAGTTTTCTGGGGAAATAACTTAAGTAACATTAAAGAGCAGAAGAAAATTGGCTAACAATCACTTTTTCTACTCCATCGCGCAAAACAGTCATTTTCATTTCCTGACTAAAGTTTTTCTTTTGAAAATCTTCTAAACTACATTTTTCTTTGGGCAGGGCAGCTCCATTTATTGTTAATACAATATCGCCTATTTTTAGTTGGTCATTTGAATCGGTTCGAGCGTTGACATAAAATTGGTTGC
>CAZOGC010000026.1:0-16015 GCA_964579505.1 uncultured Flavobacteriaceae bacterium
CTCGAGCGGAGTCGAGAGGTCGCAGCAAAAAACATAGTCAATAGGAATGTCACCTCGAGCGGAGTCGAGAGGTCGCAGCAAAAAACATAGTCAATAGGAATGTCACCTTGAGTCCTTCGCAAGACTCAGGATAAACTTTGTCGAGAGGTTGCCCAAAAAAGAACAAATGAAAACTTATTACGTTTACATTATAGAATGTGCAGATGGACTCTTGTACACGGGGATTACCAACAATGTAAACAGACGGTTTCAGGAACATCAAAAGGGACGAAACGAGTCATGCTTTACCTATAAACGACGGCCTTTAAAATTAATATTTCACCAAGCTTTTAACGATGTGTTACAAGCGATATATTTTGAAAAGAAGATAAAGAAGTGGAGCGCTCACAAAAAACGAGCTTTAGCCGAGGGAGATTTTAATCGTTTACAAATTTTGGCAGAATGTAGAAATATGACACACTATAGATATCGTGCGACTGATGATGAGGTCTCGACTGCGCTCGATCTGACAGAAAGAAATGAAGAATAAAGGGAGTGTTACCCGCTAAGACCTAATAGCAAAAAGCTAACCGCCAATAGCTATTTAAATGGAGCCAAGAGCTAATAGCCAATAGCGTGAGCAGAGCGAACCAGCCAACCCTTCGACTAGGCTCAGGGCAGGCAGCTAACAGCTAATAACCAAAAGCAAAATGCAGAAAAACTTATTAATCACCGGTTCTAACGGACAATTGGGTTCCGAAATTCGAGTACTAGCGAAAAACTATCCAAATTTCAACTTCTTTTTCACCGATAAAGAAGAATTAGACATTACCGATAAAATCGCTTTAGAAAATTATATACAAGAAAATAATATCCATATACTGATTAACTGTGCAGCTTATACCGCAGTTGATAAGGCAGAATCAGAACCGGGATTGGCCGATAAAATCAATCATCTGGCTACGCAATATATGGCCGCTATAGCCAAAAAATATGCAATCCGACTTATTCATATTTCAACCGACTATGTTTTTGATGGGAAAGGACATCAACCGTATCCGGTAGATTATCCCACCAACCCCATCAATCAATATGGGGCTACCAAATTAAAAGGAGAAGAAGCCCTAAAAAGTAGTAATCCTGATAATGCGCTGTTGATTCGTACGGCTTGGGTATACTCTTCTTTTGGGCATAATTTCGTTAAGACGATGTTGCGATTGGGAGCGGAGAAAGAAGAGCTTAGGGTTGTGGCAGATCAAGTAGGGACTCCCACGTATGCACACGATTTGGCAGAATTTATTTTAAAGAATGCGTTGAATGCACAACATACAGGAGTAAAAACCTATCATTTTACCAATGAAGGAGTCTGCTCGTGGTATGATTTTGCGCAAGCAGTCATGGAACTGGGAGGGAAATCGTGTAAGATAACCCCTATTGCTACCGCAGAATATCCTACGCCGGCAGCGCGTCCGTCTTATTCTGTTTTAGATAAAACAACGTTAAAAAAGGACTTTAAGGTAGAAATTCCGTATTGGCGTGATAGTTTGAAAGACTGTATAGAAAGATTAAAGAATATATAAAGGCTTCGCCGCCATTTGCCAAGGGCAAATGGCCAATAGCGTGAGCAAAGCGAACCAGCCAACTGCCAGGCAGCTCAGGATAAACTCTGTCGAGAGGTCGTCCATGGCAGAGAAGTATGACAGAATTGACAGTATGGTTGTATGAGATCCTGAGTCAAGCTCAGGATGACAAATTGAATAACATTGTCACCCCGAGTTTACCTGCCTATGGTAGGCTTGTCGAGGGGTCAAGAAGAGTAAGAAGATTAAGCTATAAAATAATACCAAATCAAATGAAAACAATTTTAGTAACCGGAGGAGCAGGGTTCAACCCGTGAAATGATGGCAAATTTGGTTGATTCATATTATTATGTTTACGTTCTTTTATCATTAAAGGATAAGCAGAAATACACAGGCTATACACAAGATTTGCCATCAAGATTTGAGGCACATCAATCGGGTAAAGTTAAATCGACTCGCCATCGGAGGCCTTTAAAATTGATATACTTTGAAGGTTGTCTTACACAAAAAGATGCTCTTAGGCGAGAGAAATATTTAAAAACACACTATGGGAAAATGTTTTTGGGGAATCGCCTCAAATCTTATTTCACAGGTCAAGAAGAGTAAGAAGATTAAGCTATAAAATAATACCAAATCAAATGAAAACAATTTTAGTAACCGGAGGAGCAGGGTTCATAGGCGCCAATTTTGTGCCTTATTTTATAAAAACATATCCGGAATATAAACTTATAAATTTAGATTTATTGACCTATGCCGGAAATTTAAACAATCTTAAAGAGGTAGAAGACCATCCTAACTATACCTTTGTTAAAGGCGATATTGGCAATCGAGAATTGCTAACCGATTTGTTTAAAGAACATGACATACGAGCGGTTATTCATTTTGCAGCAGAATCGCATGTAGATAATTCTATTAAAAACCCGGGAGTGTTTATAGAAACCAATGTAAAAGGTACTTTCACATTATTAGATGTAGCCTATAAATACTGGATGGAAAAACCTTTTTTGTATAAAGAAGGCTATGAAAACTGCCGTTTTCACCACATTTCAACCGATGAGGTGTATGGAACCTTGGGTTCCACCGGTTTGTTTACCGAAAAAACACCCTATGCTCCAAACTCTCCCTATTCTGCCAGCAAGGCAAGTTCGGACATGATTGTACGCAGCTACCACCATACCTATGGATTAAATACGGTGATTACCAATTGCTCTAATAATTATGGCCCTAAACAACACGATGAAAAACTCATCCCTACGGTTATCCGAAAAGCGTTAAAGGGGGAAGAAATTCCGATTTATGGTGATGGAAAAAATATACGCGATTGGTTATATGTCTTAGACCATTGTAAGGGGATAGCCCTAGTTTATCAAAATGGGCTGCCCGGAGAAACCTATAACATAGGCGGAAGAAATGAGCGGAATAATAACTATATCGCACAACATATTTGCCAAATTCTTGATGAGCTCAACCCCAAACAAGCGGGAAGCTATAAAGACCAAATCACGTATGTAGAAGACCGTGCCGGTCATGACCGTCGCTATGCCATAGACGCAACAAAGATTGAATCAGAGCTGGGTTGGCAAGCCGATGAGAATTTTGAAACCGGGATAGAAAAAACCGTAAAATGGTATTTGAAGAAATATAGCCTTGAAAAGCAAAATCGCCAATAGCTTCGTTATCATTAGCTATTAGCCCTTTGCCTTTAGCCATTCGCTAAAATATAGCCAGGCGCCAATAGCAAAGGGCCCAAAGCCAACGGCTAATAGCCAACCGCCAAAAGCCAATAGCGTGAGCAACGCGAACCAGGCAGCCAATAGCCAAAAAACAATGAACATTCCGAAATCAGAAAATGAACGCATAGAGTTTAAGAGGTCCTTTCAGGAAAAGACGGTGGAGACCTTGGTGGCTTTTGCTAATGCTAAGGGAGGAAGAGTATACATTGGTGTTAAGGATGACGGCACGTTTCAAGGTGTTAAACTTGGCAAAGAAACCATACAAAAATGGCTGAATGAGATTAAACAAAAAACCGATCCGGCCATTATTCCGGAGATTCATACCCTAAAGCAAGCAGATAAAACAGTTGTTGTTATCGAAGTTCAAGAATATCCGGTAAAGCCAATCGCTTTTAAAGGGCGTTATTATAAACGGGTACACAACTCAAATCATCAGTTGACAGCGATGGAAATTGCTGATTTAAAATTACAATCCTTGCAGTTATCTTGGGACGCTTATCCGAAACCCCGAAAAACGATAAAGGACTTAGACCGCCAAAAAATAGATGCCTTTATTGATAAGGTCAATGCTTCCGGGCGTTTTAGACTTGCAGATGATAGGAATCAAAACTTAAAGAAGCTCAAACTGATTGATGACGACAGTAAGATTTCAAATGCAGCCTGGTTGTTGTTTGCACAAGAAGAGACCAACTATAATGTGCATATCGGCCGCTTTAAAACCCCGTCTTTTATTGTAGACGATCGAATGTTTAAAGGTACGCTGTTTGAGGTAGTTGAGCAAACACTAAATTATATTATTAGTCATTTAAAAGTCGCCTTTGAAATTACGGGCGAAACCACTCAGCGGAAAGAAATATTTGAATACCCACTTTCAGCCTTGCGCGAATTGGTGTTGAATACTATTGTTCACCGTGATTATATGAGTTCAACAGATGTGCAGATTAAGATATTTGATCAAAAGATAACTTTCTTTAATCCCGGAAAGCTGTATGGTAATCTACGAATAGAAGATTTGCAAAAAGATGATTATGCAGCACGAACGCGAAACAAACTCATTGCAGAAGCATTTTATTTAACGGGAGCTATTGAAAAATATGGTAGTGGATTTATCCGTATTCGCGAAGCTATTAAGAAATATCCCAGTATGCAATTGGAAATTAAAGAATATGCAGACGGATTTTTTAGTAAACTACAGTATAAAATACAAAAACAAACGGCTCAATCTTCTGCGAATGACGGTGTAAATGAGGGAGTAAATGAGGGAGTAAATGAGGGAGTAAATGAGGGAGTAAATAAATTATTCCTTTTTATTAAAAATAATCAAGGGAAGCGGATTCCTTTCATTGAAAAGCAGTTAAATATTCCGAGAAAAACATTGGAAAGGTGGTTAAAAGAACTTCGAGAATTAGGGAGAGTCGAATTTAAAGGCGCCCCAAAAACAGGAGGGTATTATATAAAAAATGATAATGGCGAAAAATAATATTTTTGCGGATATAACCCAAAATAAATGACCACGAAGGATGATTTCCGAAATATTAGCCATTAGCTCATAGCTATTAGCCCTTGGCCTTTAGCCAAAGGCCAGTAGCCAATAGCGTGAGCAAAGCGAACCAGCCATTAATAAACTATCTTTGCCCACCAAAATAACAGAACGCTAATTTTTACGTTTCTTAGATTTAAGTAATAAATGTAAAATTAGGAATACAAACTTTAAGATATTAACTTAATTGGCCTCATTAAAAGATAAAACAGTATCCGGAATCATCTGGTCTCTATTGCAAAACGTTGGTGGAAAAGGAATTACCTTTGTCGTGATGATTGTTTTAGCTCGTCTGTTGACTCCCAAAATATTTGGGTTGATAGGGATGTTGATGATTTTTATTCAGGTGAGCCAGGTATTAGTACAAGCAGGGTTTAACCAAGCCCTCATTCAAAAGAAGGATACCGACGAAGAGGATTTTTCTTCCGTGTTTTGGATTAATCTGGTGGTAAGCTTGTTGATTTATGGTATCTTATTTTTCTGTGCACCTTTTATTGCAGAATTTTACGACCAACCGGTTTTAACAAAACTCACACGGGTGTTATCCCTGGTGTTTGTGATTAATGCGTTTTCTTATGTACAAGAGACTAAATTGCAAAAGGAAATGCGGTTTAAAACGCTCACCATTATACATATTCCTTCTACGGTAATTGGCGGTATAGCCGGTATTACAATGGCCTTAATGGATTTTGGAGTATGGAGTATTGTAGGCGTTCAGTTAATCACTCGCTTCTGTTATGCCGTACAGATTTGGTTTTATAGTAAATGGCAACCCTTGTGGACTTTCAATGCGCAAAAAGCACGTCAATTATTTTCTTTTGGAAGTAAATTACTGATTTCGGGAGTAATAAATACTGTTTTTCAAAATATCTATTTAATTGTAATCGGTAAATTTTTCCCGGTAAGTGCAGTTGGGTATTATCAAAATGCAAATCAATTAGTAAAAACCCCAAGCACAACGTTTAGTTCGGCACTTAATAAAGTGACCTTTTCGGCATTTTCAACCATACAGGATGAAAATGAAAAATTGAAAGCAGGTTTTAAAAAGATAATTCAACAAGTTTTGTTTTGGCTTTGCCCAATTTTTATTATTGCCGGTGTTTTAGCTGAGCCGTTATTTCGATTTGTATTTACTGAGCAATGGTTACCGGCTGTACCTTATTTTAGATTGCTTTGTGTAGTCGGCATTATGTTGCCCTTACATCTTTACAATCTTAATATTGTTAATGTAAAAGGACGGAGTGATTTATTTTTGAAATTAGAGATTGTTAAAAGAATTGTAGTCGTCATAGGCTTAATAATCACCGTACCTATTGGGATATATGCCTTACTTATTTTTCAAGCGGTGAATTCTGTATTAATGTATTTTGTCAATGCACATTTTTCAGGAAAATTTATAGGTTATCCTATACCAGAGCAGTTGAAAGATATTATGCCCATATTCTTATTGAGTATTTTTGTGGGGGGTGGTGTGTACTTTTTAGATACTTTTGTAGCCGCAAATTTATCGGATTTTTTACGATTACTAATTTGTGGATTGGCAGGTGCTGGCTTATATGCCTTAATAGCCATTAAAATAAAATTGCAGCCTTATATAGAGTTTAAATCAATCGTTCGTACTTTGTTTGCTTCAAAGCGAGCTATGTTTACTAAGTAATAAAGACTTATAATTAATATATGATACCCGTAACTAAATCTTTTCTTCCGCCTCAGGAAGAATATACCGAATACCTCAATAAAATTTGGAACAGCCATTGGCTAACCAATATGGGACCACTTTCCAAAGAATTGGAACAGCGATTAGGCAAACACCTTCAACTCGAACACTTGTTGTTTGTTACGAATGGCACAGTAGCCCTACAAATGGCAATTAAAGCCCTAAATTTAACCGGAGAGATTATCACGACACCGTTCTCTTTTGTAGCGACTACAAGTAGTGTTGTGTGGGAAGGCTGTACACCGGTGTTTGCCGATATTGATAAAAATACCCTCAATATTGATCCCGCTAAAATTGAAGCGGCAATTACCTCAAAAACCTCAGCTATATTAGCTACGCACGTGTATGGGAATCCTTGTGATGTGGAAGCTATTCAAAAAATAGCCGATAAACACCACTTAAAAGTGATTTACGATGGGGCACACGCTTTTGGCGTTGAGATTAATGGGCAGTCCGTGTATAATTATGGCGATATTTCTATTTGTTCTTTGCACGCCACTAAGCTGTATCATTCCGGAGAAGGTGGTTTGTTAGTGACACCACACCCTGAAGTTGCCAAAAAACTGGCCTATATGCGAAATTTTGGGTTTGACGGCCCGGAAGCCTTTGCCGAATTGGGCATTAATGGTAAGAATTCAGAATTTCACGCAGCGATGGGCTTGGCGAATTTAAAGTATATTAAAGAAATTCATCAAAAACGTAAACAGCTAACCGCGTGTTACGAAAAGCAATTAAAAGCAGTTCCCGGTTTTCGACCACAATGGCACGCTGAAGCAACCTTGAATTATGCGTACTTGCCCTTTGTTTATGAAACTGAGGATTTGATGAAACGTTGTTTAGAGACGCTTAATAAAAACGACATTTTTCCCCGCCGTTATTTTTACCCGTCTTTAGCCAAAGTACTACCTTATGTGGAACCCAAAGAAATGCCAATAACGGAAGACATTGCCAGCAGAGTACTTTGTTTGCCATTGTATTATGATTTAAAAATAGAGGAAGTGGAATGGATTTGTGAATTAATTTTAAAAGTACATAATGAATACAAGTAGGTCACAGTGTCGCACTGAGCTCTACATCGTGTAACACTGTGAAAAAACACCGTGAAACTCTGTGACCTAAAAACAAAGAAGCAATGAAACTCAACGACATCACCCACGAAATCCTTGATGCAGCCTATAAAGTACATACTGCACTTGGTCCCGGTCTTTTAGAATCATCCTATCAGGCTTGCTTGGTTTATGAGTTGAAGAAGAAAGGGTTAGAAGTGGAGGTCGAAAAATCATTGCCCTTAATTTATGAAGAAGTAAAGTTAGAATGTGGCTATAGAATTGATATTTTAGTAGAAGGAAAAGTGGTTATTGAATTAAAAACTGTAGAACAATTTAGAGACGTTCATATTGCACAAACACTCACTTATCTTAAGCTATCCGGGTGCAAAGTAGGATTACTTTTAAATTTCTATACCAAAAGCTTAAAAAATGGTGTAAAAAGACTGATATTATAGAAAAAAGTCACAGTGTCTCATAAGGCACTACATAGCGTAACACTGTGAAAAACACTGCGCTACTCTGTGACCTAAAATAACATAAAATGAAAAAACTCCTCCTCCTCGGTGGCTTACGGTATTTGATTCCCGTTATTGAAGCCGCGCATAAAATGGGGCATTACGTGATTACTTGCGATTATTTGCCCGATAATATAGCGCACAAGTATTCAGACGAATACCACAATGTGAGTATTCTGGATAAAGAGGCTGTATTGGAACTGGCAAGAACCTTAAAAATAGATGGGATAATGTCTTTTGCTGTTGATCCGGGTGTGGAAACAGCAGCTTATGTGGCAGAACAACTCGATTTGCCCAGCCCGGGACCCTATGAATCGGTTAAGATTCTTCAAAATAAAGCCTTGTTTCGTCAATTTTTGGAGAAACATAATTTTAAGGTGCCAAAATCTGCTGGGTATTCAGATGTTGATAAAGCGATTAAGGAGTTTGATGAAGCAGATTTGCCGGTCATTGTTAAACCCGTCGATTCGGCAGGAAGTAAAGGTGTATCAAAAGTTGAACGAAAAGAGGAATTGGAAAAAGCGATTCAAGATGCACTTCAATTTTCTGCATCAAAAACCTTTATCATCGAAAAATTTTTAGAAAAAAAAGGATTTTCATCGGATACGGATTGTTTTTCGATTGATGGCAAGCTCGTATTCACCTCTTTTGCCAATCAGCGTTTTGATGCCAAAGCCCCCAATCCCTATACGCCATCGGCCTACAGTTGGCCTTCTTATATTTCAGAAAAGAATCAAAAAGAACTTACGACCGAGTTGCAACGCTTGCTGAAGTTATTACAGATGAAATCTTCGGTCTATAATGTCGAAGTACGCGAAACCAAAGACGGCAAAGCTTATTTGATGGAAGTATCTCCGCGTGGTGGCGGAAATCGCTTATCGGAGATGTTGCGTTTTGCCACCGGAGTTGATTTGATTAAACGAAGCGTGCAAGCTACTTTGGGCGAAGAAGTGGCGCTCATTTCAACTTGGCATTATAACGGCCATTGGGCAGAGGTGATTTTATATAGCACCAAAGCCGGCACATTTGAAAAACTGAGCATTGATGACGCAGTAAAATCAGCGGTGCAGGAAATTGACTTATGGGTGAAAAAGGGAGAGGCTGTACGTGCTTTTAATGGCGCTAATGATGCCATTGGCACTCTGGTGCTGCAATTTGAAACCGCAGAACGACTGGAACAAGTGCTGGCGGAGTATTCAAAATATTTTGAAGTAATAACCAATTGATAACTCAAAAAGAGAAAATGAAAGCGATAGGTGGTTATTTTGGCTTAGAACTAAATGAAGGAAAAGAGTATCATTTTGATGCAAAACGATTGAATACCGGGCGGAATGCTTTAGAGTATATCTTGCGAGTTAAAGGGTATGACAAGGTTTACCTGCCTTATTACACCTGTGATGCGGTGATGGAACCTATTAAAAAACTAAATTTAGCGTTTGATTTCTATTCCATCAATAAAAGCTTTGAACCTAAATTTGACTTTTCGAAGATAGGAGAAAAAGATGCTTTTGTTTATACCAATTACTTTGGTTTAAAGACCGAGTTTACAAAGATTTTAGCTAAAAGTTGTCGGAATTTAATTGTGGATAACGCGCAAGCTTTTTATGCTAAACCAGTAGAAAGCATAGATACATTTTATTCCCCAAGAAAATTTTTTGGAATACCGGATGGCGCTTATTTATACACTGATACAGATTATAATACAGAAATTGAACAAGATGTATCTTTAGCGCGCTTTGAGCATTTGCTAACCCGCGTTGATAAAAATGCTGAAGACGGTTATGCGGCTTTTACCACAGTAGAAAAATCACTAGAAAATAAGCCGATAAAAACAATGTCCTACTTAACCCAACAACTACTTAAAGGAATAGATTATAGTGGTATAGCTAAGCAACGTCGAGAAAATTTTAATTATCTGAATGCTAAATTGGGGACGTACAATCAATTAAGTTTACCCAATGTCGATAACGAAGTTCCTCTAATTTACCCCTTATTGACAGAAAAACCACAGTTGCGAAAACAATTGGTAAGCCATAGAATTTACACGCCGCAATATTGGCCTAATGTACTGGATTGGGCAGATAAAAAAAGTTGGGATTACAAATTAACCCAAAACTTGGTTTGTTTGCCTATTGATCAACGCTATGGGAGAACGGAAATGAATGAAATGTTAAACTGCTTAAACCTTTAATTTATGGATAATCTTGCCATTTTTTCTGTGCCACGCTCCGGTTCTTCTTGGTTGGGAGAAATATTTAATAGCTCGCCACACACGATTTTTCGATTCCAACCCAACTTTGCTTATTCTTTCTCCTCGACCTTGAAAGCAGATAGTACGGAAGAAGCAATTGAATATTTCCATAAAGAATTAGTAGCAAGCAAAGACCCTTTTGTCTGTGACAAGCTTTCCATAAGTAGCAAAGAAAAAGAAGGCTTCCCAAAAAATAATCCGGATAAACTTGTTTGGAAGGAAACGCATTTTGTGTTTTTAGCAGAAACACTTTTAAAAAATAGCGACACTAAAGTAATCGGCTTGGTGCGTTCTCCTTTTGCTACGATTTCATCTTGGCTGAAAATTCCAAAAGAATTTGACCCGAGTTGGAATATAAGTGAACAATGGCGCTCTGCTGATTTGAAAAATGAAGGTAAAAAAAGTCATTACTTTGGTTTCGAAAAATGGAAAGAAGCCACTCAATTATTTGAACAGTTGAAAGAGGATTACCCCAACCGATTTTACTTAGTGCGTTACGAGGATTTATTACAGAATCCTATAGAAACTGTTGAAGCCTTGTTTAAGTTTGCCGGTTTAGAAATGGACGAGCAAACGAAGAACTTTTTAAAAGCCAGCAGAAACACTTCCGTGGAAGATGCTTACGGAGTTTACCGAAAAAAGACCACGGACGATAAATGGAAATCCGAATTGCCAAAATATATTATTGAAGCAATTCAAGAGGATTTGCAGGGGACGGGGTTGGAGAAATATTTAGAATAGCGGATTTGCAGATTTGCAAATTAGCAAATTCGCCTATTTGCGGATTCGTGCCTTGTGCCTTCGTAGAAGCAGCTCAGTAAATGATGCCTATGGCGTTTACAGAAAAAAGACCACAGACGATAAATGGAAAACCGAATTGCCGGGATATATCATTGAAGCAATTCAAGCAGATCTACGAGGAACGACCTTGGAGAAATATTTAAAATAGCAAATTCGCACATTTGCAGATTCGCACATTTGCAAATTCGCACACCAGCGATTCAGCGAATTAGCACATCAGCACATTTGCGCATCCGCATAAAATAAAAAACAATGGATTTTAAAGAATTTAAGCAAAAATACGAACACAAAAAGGTTGAAGAGCAACCGAATCAAGTGCCTGCTCAACCGGTAGTTTCAGTTTGTGTAGTGACCTATCAACATAAGCCTTATATCAAACAGTGTTTAGATGGTATTTTAATGCAGAAAACAGATATCCCTTTTGAAATCTTGTTAGGTGAGGATGCCTCCACAGATGGTACGCGAGAGATTTGCTTAGAATATGCAGCTAAATACCCGGATAAAATTAGGTTGTTTCTACACCACCGTGAAAATAATATTAAAATTGGCGGAAACCCCTCGGGCCGTTTTAATTTTTTATATAATTCATTTGTCGCTCGTGGCAAATACATCGCCCTTTGCGAAGGGGATGACTATTGGATCGACCCTTTGAAATTGCAGAAGCAGGTGGATTTTTTAGAAGAGAACAAAGATTGTTCCATTGTGTTTACTGATTTCAAAATTTCAAGAGATAAAGGGAGTACGACAATTGAAAAATATAATGGGCTTAATAAAATGACGGCGGAAGAGTTTTTTCTAAGTGATATAAAAAACGGCTATAAAGGAGTATATTATTACGCAAGAACGTTAACTCTACTCTTCAGAAAAGAAGTTATTACGGATACTCCATACAGAGATTGGATGAATGCATCCTTTGCTGGAGATTTTATTATAAAATATAGAGCATTGATATTGGGAAAGTTTGGTTATGTTAGTAGTGTAACTAGTGTATATAATGCAAGTACAGAGGGTTCGTTTTCAAATGTAAAAAAGACCAAAAAGGATGTTAAAAAACAATATAGGGATTACTTAAGAGCTTTATATTATTTAAATTATTTAAGTCCAATTAGCGAGAAAATATTAAATGAAAAAATAATATCAATTAAAAAGAGGATGTATTTTTTGTTGGCTTTTTGCGTCAAAAGTAAATTGAAAGGATTTTTTTATTTATGTTATAATTTTAATAAAACATCTGTGTTTTATATTTTACTTTTTATAAAAAGAAATCTAAGAAGTTGAGCTTCTAAAAACTGTAATCGTGAACGTAGTTAGGGAATATATATTTTTATTTATAGCAAACCATTTACCGAGATTCAGGCTATTTGATAAAATCCGTTTTGTAATGTTAAAAATGGCTGGTCTTAATATAGAAGGAAAATGTAGAATATTTGCCCCAATAACAATTAGCCCTATTGGGGGAGCAAAAAATATTAAAATTGGGAAAGGTACTTTTATTAATAAACATTGTTATATAGATGCTCAGTTTGATGAAGTGCTGATTGGTAAAAATGTTCTTATTGGTCCTGGGGTAAAATTGGAGACTATTGGCCATAGATTAGAATATATTCCAGGGACTTTAAGAAAAAAAACATCAGAACCAATAGTAATTGAAGACGGAGTGTGGTTATGTGCAAATGTCGTTGTAACACAGGGAGTAACAATTAAAGAAGGGGCGGTAGTTGCTGCAGGTGCAGTTGTAACTAAAGACGTTCCAGGTAAAGTTTTAGTTGGAGGAATACCAGCAAAAATCATTAAAGAATTATAATTTGATTCTTCACCTATTTTTTCATTGTTAGATATTGTGTTCAAATAATTAAGCTATTTCAAGTACTAAAGAAACTTACTTGGATAATCTCGTGTTTATAGTTTCATAACATTGTCGCCCTAAATAATCAGGGGGAGTTTATGATTTGGATGAATAACAAGATAATTATCAGTCGCTTAGGACAGGTCAATCCATTTGACTGAGCCCATGACCAACTTTGTTGAGACCTATATATGCCAAGCAGTCTTTATTTTTTGTAACAAATCGCTTTTAAATCACGCTTAGTGTGCTGAAAATAGGTTGTTATAGACTGGATATCTGCTATTTTAAAGTTTTTAATTGTGGCATTATTAGTAGCCGTGCCTTTTTCTGAAAAAAATATTATAAAGAAGATAAGATTTATTAATGAAAAACTTCCTATTTCTCCTCTATATCGTTTGTGTTTTTGGAGCTTTTCAATATACTCCTGTTGCATTTTTAGCAGGATTATATATGTCTCTTATTACATTTATAGGTTTTTTAAATTTTTTATTAAAAAACCTATATAAACGGCATAAGTTTATAAAATGGGGCGTAATAACAGCAGTTGCTCTTATATTAATTTCTATTATATCTTCTCATGTAAATTATAATCAGCCCGTTATTTCAGGAATACTTGGTGTGACACCTTTCTTTTACGTCTTTGGGCCCTTTGCTTTTTGGGAAAGAATAAGGTTTGGCTTTATAAGCCGCCCCGGAGTCTGGCGCGCTATTCGGTTTATAATCTGGATGAATGCTGCTTATCTCTTGCTGTTTAGTGTCTTTGGGTTGAGTTATATCTTTACCTCTCCTTTTTCCGGAAGTATGTTGACAGTTGATGCAGGAAAAATAGCTAAGAATTTTGTCATCTTTGGTATGCTTTACTACGCGATAACCGCTATTAATAAAAAGAAAGCCCGATATTATATTTATAGCCTGGGGCTTTTTATAACCACACAAATACATGACATTCAGAGAGGAACCATAGTTTTATTTATAGGTTTATTATTGTTGATATTCTTCACATACAGAAAAACTACAAGTGTAAAGAAAGTACTTATCTTATCTCCATTATTCATTGCAGGTGTTTTCTTTTTGGTACAAAATACAGACTTTACTAATATTATTGATAAAAAGTTTGATGCGGTATTCAAACTGTTAAATACCGATTCTCAGAATCAAATTCAAGATGCTTCTGTTTCTGTGCGTATAGTGGAAACTACCTATGCCATGGATAAGTTTGCTGAAAACCCGGTGTTTGGTAATGGAAATTTAAGGGCGTCATATAAAGACCGGATTTTACCTAACTTATACTTTTATCCCACAGATATTGGAATTTATGGGGTGCTTTACCTTTATGGTTTGGTTGGGCTTTTTATTTATATTGCAGTATTGGTTTTGATGAAAAGACAATACAAAATTATAGATAGAAGGAACACCATACAAATGGCTTTTTTCTTTTTTCTTTTATATAATGTAATTGCTACTTTAAAAGATGCTAACATATTTCGTAATCCCGATTTTTTCATCTTGTTAATGTTATTGGTTATTTATACCAAGAAAAACAAGGAGCAAAGTATTAAAAACACTCAGATCGCTCATGGAACCTAATTTATTTATAGTGGGCGCCCCCAAAGCTGGGAGTACCTTTTTATATGAAAAAATAAAGCAGCATCCAGCCTTGTTTTATACACAGACGAAGGAACTAAACTATTTCTCTCAACAAGAATTAGAAGCGGAATCCTATTACCGAGATTTTAGGATAAAGGACAAAGAAAAGTACTTAGACCTCTACAAGAAAGTAAGTAGAGAACAAAAGTATGCTATAGATGCTAGTGTCTCTTATTTTGCGTACCCTAAGGTGCCACAGAGGATTCATGAATTTAATCCCGAGGCTAAAATCATCATTATGCTTCGTAATCCGGTAAAACGTGCATTCTCGCACTATCTTATGGATAGACGTATGGGCTATGCCAATCAACCTTTTTTAGAATATCTAAAAAATAAGAATGAGTATAAGGCGCATTATGTGCAATATATAGGCAATAGCAACTATGCTAAAAATGTGCAAGGTTATATTGACGTTTTTGGGGTAGAAAACGTATTGGTGCTTAAATTAGAGAGAATCAAAGAAGAAATTCCTAAAGTATTTGACTTTTTGGGTGTCTCACCGATAACGATTAATGCAGATGAACGTGTTAATGAGAACAAGGAACCCAAAAACGGAATAGCCCGGTTTTTTCAAAAAAATAGAAATATTACGGAAAACTTAAAACACATTATACCACAAGGTTTAATAAAAAAAGCGAATGCCATAATTTATAAACCCGCAGAAAAGATGACAATGACCCCGGAAGAAAAACAGATTACAGAAGAAATCTTAAAGGAAGATATTCGTTTCTTCAATGCCTTATAAAACAGTTAAATGCCAACAATTAATAGCCAGCCAATAACCAAAATTGCCCTCATCGACCCCGTGGGAGGTCACGGCGGAATGGATTATTACGACTATGGTTTAGCCCTGGGCTTGGCGCAAAATGGAGGGGAAGTTATCTACTACACTTGTGCCGAAACCAAGAAGCGTCCCTATAAAAATGTAACCACATGCTTTCCCTTTAAAAATATATGGGCAAAAGGGAAATTGGGCAAGTTAACAGCTTTTTTGACGGGTTATCGAAAAGCTGCCCGACACGCTAAAAAATCAGGGGCACAAATTGCTCACCTGCATTTTTTTGGGTTTTCTCCACAAAATTTATTGGCACTTAAAGCGCTTAAATGGTATGGTTTAAAAGTGGTAGTTACCGTTCACGATGTAGATGCCTTTGCGGGGGCAACCTCTCATACCATCGAAAAGCAATGTTATGCCTTGATGGACGGTGTTATTGTACATAACGAAAGTTCTTATAAAGATTTAAAAACGAAAGCTTATAATTTTCCACCCATAGCCGTTATTCCGCATGGCAACTATAAACCTTTTGTGCCGGAGTTGCCTTTGCCGGAATTTGGCGGGACCATAAATCTATTGTTT
>CAZOGC010000027.1:0-14356 GCA_964579505.1 uncultured Flavobacteriaceae bacterium
GAATGTTTACGCCCATTGCAGCGCTTAGTGAACAACCTCTGACTATTAAAGCTGAAGGAAGCCTCAAACAACGTCCTGTAGATTTTTTTGAAACCGTATTGCCACAGCTTCACGTCAACTGCCAAACTAATGCCGGCCGGCCTCCGCTCAACATTCACGGGCCTTTACAACCTGAAGATATCAGCGTTGACGGCTCGTTGAGTTCTCAATTTTTAACCGGTTTACTAATGGCTTTTGGCGCGGCAAAAACAGACAAAACAATTCGCGTAGCAAACCTAACCAGTAAACCTTACATTGAATTGACCTTGGCTATTATGCGTCACTTTGGCGTTACTGTAACACACGAGAATTTAGAAACATTTCATTTTGAGGCCTCGCAATCTTATCAACCCACCACTTATACGGTGGAAGGTGACTGGAGCGGAGCGGCGTTTTTACTGGTAGCCGCCGCTATTGGAGGCCAACTCGAAGTCGGTAATCTCAATATGCAAACCACTCAATCAGATATTGCTATTTTAGAAGCTATACGTCGTGCCGGCGCCAAAGTTATCCGTCACACAAATGCAGTGAGTATCAGCCACGCACCGCTTAAAGGTTTTGAATTTGATGCCACACAATGCCCTGATTTATTTCCGCCGCTAGTAGCTTTGGCCGCACATTGTGAAGGAATTACGGTCTTAAAAGGCGCCTCTCGTTTAACCCATAAAGAGAGTAATCGCAGTGTAGCTTTACAAGAAGAATTTGGCAAGATGGGCATTCGCATTGAAGTTGAAGATGACATTATGCGCATTCACGGCGGTACAATCACATCAGCTGCCGTTCACTCTCATCACGATCACCGCATTGCTATGGCTTGTGCTGTAGCCGCTATAAAAGGTAAAGCTGAAGTTACTATTGCTATAGCTGACGCGGTAAACAAATCATACCCTGAATTTTGGGAACACTGGACACAAATTGGCGGAGGGCTTTGCAATCCGATAACACAAGAATAAGGCTGTCTGTTGTTACATTGTTTTGAGTGCTATTTCAACGTATAAGTAGCTATTTTATTCCTCTTTTTCAGCTATAAACCTTACCTTTCAGCCACAAAATTTATAACTATGACAGTACGAGAAAAAATAGCTCAGTTACGCAAAGAAATGAGCAAGCAGCGTATTGACGCTTTTGTAATATATACCGCGGGACCACATATGAGTGAATACCTTCCGGATCAATGGAAAGAACGTGTTTGGCTTTCGGGTTTTACCGGTTCATACGGTTGGGTAGTGGTTACACAAGACAAAGCCGGATTGTGGACAGACGGACGCTATTTTACACAAGCAGCGCAAGAGTTGAAAGATACCGGTATTACCATGTATAAAGATAGGGTAGTGGATGCTATAAACTATGCTGATTGGCTTGTTAAAGAAACCCCGGAGGGAGCTACTGTAGCGGTAAATGCTTTGGTAACCGCTCATACAGAATGGGAAACTTTGCAGCGTAAACTAGAAAAGACCGGCCGAAAATTGATTCATCAACCATTATTAGATACCGTTTGGGTAGATAGGGGAGAACCGGTACGAGAATCTATTTATGCGCATCCTATAGAGCGTTCAGGAAAGTCAGTAGCCAATAAGGTAACAGCGATTCGCAATAAAATGAAGGAATATGGAGCCTCTACGCATATTATAACCAGTTTAGATGATGTAGCTTGGACGGTTAATTTACGCGGAAGTGATGTGGAATGCAATCCTGTTTTTATGGGATATTTGATTATAAACCGGCAGGAAACATTGCTTTTTGTAGAAGAAGATAAACTAACGGAAGATGCTTGTGCCTTGTTAAAAGCCTCTGACGTGAAAACACAATCATATGCTTCCTTTTTCACATATATTGAATCGCTTAAAGAGGAGAAGGTTTTAATTTCTCCAACGAGTAATCAGGCTATTTTTGAAACCTTAAAGGCCAATAATAGTTTTGTTGTGCAGGGAGTCCCCGGAAATTTGATGAAAGCCATAAAAAATTCAACAGAGTTAGCAGGCTTTCGAACGGTAATGGTACGTGATGGAGTGGCCATGGTAAAATTCTTATATTGGTTAACACATCAAGCAGGTAAAGAACCCATGACTGAATACAGCATAGCTAAAAAATTGCATGGTTTTCGATCAGAAGGAAAGAATTTTGTAGGAGAGAGTTTTGCTACTATTGTTGGTTATCAAGGCAATGGAGCTATTATTCACTACTCTCCAAAAGAGGAAAGCAGCGCTGAAGTAACCAATAAAGGAAGTATTTTAGTAGATTCAGGGGGGCAATATTTAGAGGGTACAACCGATATTACACGTACTTTTCCATTAGGAGAGGTGAGTGAAGGTTTTAAGCATGATTATACCTTAGTTTTAAAAGCCTACATTCAATTAGCTATGGCTAAATTTCCTAAGGGGACGTACGGAGCTCAGCTCGATATTTTGGCCCGTTTACCCTTATGGAAAGAAGGAAAAGACTACAACCATGGAACGGGTCATGGAGTAGGTAGCTTTTTAAATGTACACGAGGGTCCGCAGGCTATTCGCAAGGAGTTTAGTGCTTATACTCTTGTTCCGGGAATGGTGTTATCTAATGAACCCGGATATTATATTGAAAACAAATACGGAATACGCCACGAGAATTTGATGGCAGTAAGAGAATGGGAAGAAACAACTTGGAATCATTTTTATGATTTTGAAACCCTTACTTTTTGCCCATTCTTTAAAAGTCCGATTGTAAAAGAATTACTTTCCTCACAAGAAATAACTTGGTTTAATAAGTATCATAAAACATGTGAAGAAAAACTAGCACCACTTTTAGAAGGTGAAGTAAAAGAATGGTTTTTAGAGTTGGTAAAGCCACTCTAAAATTTGTTGGTAGAGTGTAATAGAAGCCACAGATAAAGTAAACAAAAAACCCTCAAAGTTTTAAACTAAGAGGGTTTTGTACTCGAGACGGGACTTGAACCCGTACGGACGTTTACTGTCCATTGGATTTTAAGTCCAACGTGTCTACCAATTCCACCACTCGAGCAAATAAATAAGAAAGTAAAAAAGCGAAAAACAAAAGACCATTTTTCGCTTTCAACTTGCTGAGCGAAAAACGGGATTCGAACCCGCGACCTCCACCTTGGCAAGGTGGCGCTCTAGCCAACTGAGCTATTTTCGCATATTGTCAAGAATTGTAAAAGAACGTAATTTCTTGCGGATGCAAATTTAAAACTTTTCTTTACTTGGCAAAATGAAATCCTTTAAAAAACTAACTTTTTTTGCATAAAACATGCATCTAAAACAAAGGTAGAGCTGGTTGCTTTGGAAAGCGGTTGAAAATGAATTAACTAATAAATTGGGGGTCTACTTTTGCTGTTTTGCTTGCGCCCGATTATCCATTTTTCTTATCGTTGAGTAAAAACGCTATTTTTCTTTGTTTTTGGGATGTAGCATTCGTTTAATTTCGTTGAGCTTCATCAAGGCCTCTACCGGAGTGAGCGTATCTATATCGGTATGTAATATTTCTTCTTTAATATCTTCTAAGAGTGGATCATCTAATTGAAAAAAACTGAGTTGCGGGTCGTGTTGAGCCGCGGTTTCTAGCTTTCCATTTAGTTCTTCGCCATCATGAGAAGCTTCTAATTTTTTGAGAATTTTATTGGCGCGTGTCAAAACAAATTGTGGCATGCCGGCCATTTTGGCTACGTGAATACCAAAACTGTGTTGGCTTCCACCGGGAACGAGTTTACGCATAAATAGTACTTTGTCTTTTAATTCTTTTACAGATACATTGTAGTTTTTTATGCGGGCAAATGTTTTTTCCATAGCATTGAGCTCGTGGTAATGCGTAGCAAAAAGTGTTTTGGGTTTGGCAGGGTGTTCGTGTAGGTACTCGCTAATAGCCCAAGCAATTGAAATCCCATCATACGTGCTGGTGCCCCTGCCAATTTCATCGAGAAGAACCAAGCTTCGTTCAGAAATATTATTGAGAATATTAGCGGTCTCATTCATTTCTACCATAAAAGTAGATTCTCCCAGGCTGATGTTATCACTGGCCCCCACCCGCGTAAAAATCTTATCAACCAGCCCTATTTCAGCGCTTTTAGCAGGTACAAAGCTTCCCATTTGTGCTAGTAAGACAATCAGCGCCGTTTGCCGTAATAAAGCCGATTTACCGCTCATATTGGGGCCGGTAATCATAACAATTTGCTGTTCTTCACGATCTAGGCTGAGGTTGTTAGCAATATAAGCCTCTCCCGGAGGAAGTTGTTTTTCAATAACCGGATGTCTTCCTTCGGTAATGTTTAAATTGTATTGTTGGGTAAGCGTGGGGCGGGTATAATTTTCTTCTAAAGCCAGTTGTGCAAATCCGCATAAGCAGTCTAGCTGCGCTATTAGTCCCGCGTTTTGCTGTACGGCTTGTATATAGCTACTCAACCACAAGACGAGCTTTTGGTAAAGCGACTGTTCAAGAAGTTGAATTTTTTCCTCGGCGCCTAAAATTTTAGCCTCATATTCTTTTAGCTCTTCCGTAATATAACGTTCAGAGCTTACCAGCGTTTGTTTGCGTATCCAATTTTCAGGCACCTTATTTTTATGGGTGTTTCGCACCTCAATATAATACCCAAAAACGTTGTTGTTTCCTATTTTTAGACTAGAGATGCCGGTGTTTGTTATTTCGCGTTTCACCATTTGTGCCAAATAATCTTTTCCGGAGTAAGCTATTTTTCGCAACTCGTCCAGTTCTTCAGAAAATCCTTCGGCCATTACATTTCCTTTATTGATATTGACGGGTGGTTCGGGCTGAAGTGCTTCGGTTATTTTTTGTCTGAGTAACTCACAAGACTGTAAATTTTCCCCAATTACGTTTAAAGCTTCGCAGCTAACCGTACTGATTTGCGTCTTGATAGGCGCAATGGCATCTAATGAATTTTTGAGCTGTACGACCTCTCGCGGATTAATTTTTTGGGTAGCTACTTTAGATATAAGTCTTTCTAAATCATATATCTTTTTAATATTTACTTGAAGTGTTTGTTGAAGCGTTTGATTTTTTAATAAATAAGCTACGCTTTGGTGCCGTTGTTCAATTTTATGGCTATTTTTTAAGGGGAGAGCTAACCAGCGTTTTAAGAGACGCCCCCCCATAGGAGAAATTGTTTTATCGATGACCGATAACAAGGTAACAGCCTCGGGGTTGTTGGCTTGATAGAGTTCTAAATTACGGATTGTAAACTTATCCATCCACACATAATCATCTTTGGCAATGCGTGCAATAGAGGTGATGTGTTGTAAGTGATGGTGTTGGGTTTCTTCAAGGTAATGCAAAATAGCCCCGGCGGCCATAATTCCATTCTTGAGTGAGTCTACCCCAAAGCCTTTTAGCGTTTTTGTTTGAAAATGTGCGTTGAGTATTTCGTGAGCAAAATCAGGTTTAAAGACCCAATCTTCTTTTAGATAAAGGTTAAAATGGCTTCCAAATTTTTCTTTAAACGTGTTTTTATACTTTTTAGAGACTAAAACTTCATTTGGTTTAAAGTTTTGGAGTAGCTTGTCTATATAGTCGGTTTCTCCTTGAGCTACTAAAAATTCTCCGGTAGATACGTCTAAGAAGGCAATGCCCCCTAGGGTCTTATCAAAATAAACAGCGGCTAAAAAGTTATTAGATTTGCTTTGCAAGACCTCATCGTTTAAGGCAACTCCCGGGGTTACCATTTCGGTTACGCCTCGTTTTACAATGGTTTTGGCTTGTTTAGGATCTTCTAGCTGGTCGCAAATAGCTACGCGCTGACCGGCTTTAACGAGTTTAGGCAAATAGGTGTTAAGTGCATGATGGGGAAACCCGGCCAATTCCGTTTTTTCGCCTCCATTATTTCGGTTGGTTAAAACTATATTTAAAATATGGGCTACCTTAATGGCATCTTCTCCAAAAGATTCGTAGAAATCGCCTACGCGAAACAGTAGTAATGCATCAGGATATTTAGCCTTAATCCCGTTGTACTGCTTCATAAGTGGGGTAACTTTCTTTGTTTTTTTTGTAGCCAAAGTGAGATGTTTTTGTTGATTGAGCTAAAATACACATTCTCTTATGGAATAAAATAATTAGTCAACCGAGTTGTAAAAATTTATGAACACGTGGTTTTTAGGAGGTGAACCCCATAAAAAAAGCCGGGACCTCCCGACTTTTATGAATAAAATAAGTGAAGCTTCTTACAAAGCTTTTACTTTTGTATGTACTTCAGAAGAAACAGACATCGGAATTTCTTTACCCATTACTTGGGTGGTTCCTTTCATATCCAATTTTTTAGAACTGTGTTGAATTACGTTTGTTTTTTTGTTTACAACAGTTTCTCCACTAAATGTTCCGGAAAAGTTTACGGTAGAAGAAACACCATTTTTCTGAACTGTTTTAGTGATAGATACTTTGCCGGATACATCTAAAGTAACGAGTTTTCCGTCAATAGATTTTACGGTATAAGTAGTAGTTGATTGAATTCCTTTAGCAGAACTATTTTCTTGCCAACTTTTTCCGACTGAAAGGTTTTTGGGAAGGGCTAAGAAAACCATATTAGAGCCAAACCCTTTTTTGCCGCCGTAACCGTTAATGGTCTTTAATAATTCAGCATTCATTTTGGTGGTGTCCAAATCAACATTTAAGACTTTTCCTTTGGGGCTTAGGGTTACTTTAATGTCTGAATTCAACAGATTTCGAATCACGTCTCCTTGTTTTCCCTTTAAATCATCGGGGTTATCTGAATCAATAGACACCACACGCCCCATCATTGAGTTTTTTGCAGTGGTAGCAATACGGGTTATGCGATTGGTTAGGAGGTAATTTCCATCTTTCTTGCCTTCCACCTTAATAGCGTAGGCCGTGTTTACGGTAGAATTTACGGTCATAGAACGCCCCATAAAATTCATAGAGGTGTTAGATTTTGCAGTAGATGTAGCTTGGTATTTGGCGCCATCTTTAATGTTGAGGGTTTGGCCAAACGTGAGCGGAGAAATGAGAAAAAAAACAATCCCCAGCATGTTGAGATAAAAGGTACGTTTCATGATTTATATTTTTAACAAAAATAAACAAATGACTAACATGTTGTTAGAAATGCTGCTTTTTATGTGTTGTTTTTTGATTTTATGAAGTTGAACAGATAAAAATAAGAATGGTATATTCGTTTTAGTAGTAGAAAAAATAATGATTTTGAAGGGCTTAGTTTTGATTGTAAGAAAAAGTATTTGAAAATAATGTCAAAAATCGGTTTGGTGTATTTTACGGTTAAATTAGCCAGAGTTGTTTGTATTGTTTAAATTTGGTACTTCCCTAAAAAGTAATTCAATTAAAAAGACCCCAATTTCATGAAAAAAATACCCTGCTGTATCTTAGTGATTTTTGCTTTTATGTTATCTGCTAAAGCGGTGGCACAACAACCGGTAACACAAAGGGCAATGGCAACAAAAATTAATTATAAACACGCAGAACGTTTGGTATGGGATAGCTTGTACAACAAGGTTTACCACTTATCGGTTACCCCAAACTGGTTTACAAATGCTAAAGGGTTTGCCTACCGTGCCCATACTGAGCAGGGCAATCAATTTTATGCGGTTACGTTTGCTAACGGTCGTAGAAAAAAAGCATTTAGTTTAAAAGAATTATCAAAAAAAGTGGGGCAGCTTACGGGCCATAAAATAGCCGCAGAAAACTTTTCTCCTGATAATTTTGAATGGAAAGACAAGAATCGGGTTACCTTTTCATATCACAGAAAAAAATATGAACTAAACACAAAGAATGGGCACTTAAAAAGACTCCCTAAAAAACATAAAAATGACCGAAGTAAAAACACATCGGTCTCTCCTAACGGAAAAGGGGAGGTGTTTTTGAAAAACTATAATTTATACTATAAAAACCTTGAAAATGATAAAACATACCCGTTGTCTGCTGATGGAAAGAAGTTTTACATTTATGGAAGCACCTATGGGTGGAATGAAACAATGGTGGGTGAAAATGCCGGCCCTGAACCCAGACTGTCTGTTAGTTGGTCTCCAAACAGTCAAAAAATAGTAACGCAAATAACCGATGCTCGTCACGGAGAAAAAATGTACTTGCTCAATTGGTCTATAGATAGTTTGTACCGACCTCAGTTAATGTCATACTACCGCGCCTCTCCCGGAGATACACAAGATTTAAAATACATTCCACTTATATACAATGTGCAAACGCAGCGAAAAATTAAAATTGACTTGCCCAAGCTGCCCCATTATTTGGCCGTTAATCTTCATTGGATGAAAGATGGAAAGCATTTATATGGGGTATACAACCACCGGGGGTATAAGACGATGGATGTTATTGAAGTAGATGCCCAAACGGGTGCTGTACGCACGGTGTACACTGAAAATAGTAAAACCAATATAGATTATAAAACCTTATTTAGATTTGTTGAAGAGGCAAACGTAGCTTTTATTACCTCAGAAAAAACGGGCTGGAAACAATTGTATCTATTGCATTGGGATACCGGAAAATTACAACCGGTTACCCACGGAAAGTATGTGGTAAAAGCCATCAAAGCAATTGACGTTAAAAACCACGTAGTATATTTTACAGCTGCCGGGAGAAAAAAAGGCATAAATCCGTATTTTGAGAGTTTGTATAAGGTAAATTTTGACGGAACCGGACTAACCCTGTTAACACCAGAGCCTGTAAACCACGAAGTTTCAATAAGCCCAAACATGCGTTATTTCGTAGATAATAGTTCAACGGCTACGAAACCCACCGTTTCATATTTACGCAGCACCAAAAATGGCGCTGTCATCGCTAAAATAGATGAGGCTGTGATTGACGATGTCTTAAAAATAGGATGGCGTTTTCCGACTGTTTTTACCGTTACGGCGCGCGATGGAAAAACCACCCTATATGGAGCTCTGTGGAAACCGGCAAACTTTGACCCCCACAAAAAATACCCGATAGTAGATTATACCTATACCGGCCCGCATATGCATGTTTTTCCGAACACTTTTAAAGACGGCTTGTATGGTTTATATAACTCTGCACAAGCTTTAGCAGATTTAGGATTTATTGTGATGGAAGTAGATGGAATGGGTTCTGCCGGACGCTCTAAGGCCTTTCATGAGGTGTCTTATGGGCATTTGGGGCATAACTTAAAAGACCACGTTTTAGCCATTCAGCAATTAGGAAAACGTTATTCATGGATAGATACCACCCGTGTCGGAATTTACGGCCATTCTTTTGGTGGCTATGATGCCGCTCATGCCTTAGAAGTTTATCACAATTGTTATAAGGTGGCCGTATCAGAGTCGGGTGATCACGATTGGCGTATGGAAAAGGCTTGGTATCCTGAAATGTATGCCGGATGGCCGGTGGGAGCCGTATATCAAAACCAATCTAACGTAACCTTAGCCCCACAAATGAAAGGAAAACTATTGTTGATTCACGGTGGAATTGACGAAAATGTAAACCCTTCAGCCACCTTTAAGTTGGCACAGGCACTTATTGATGCCGGAAAATATTTTGATATGTTGATTCTTCCGAGTGAACGACATCATTTTAAACAAAAATATGTACCCTACGTACGAAAAAAACGTTGGAAATTTTTTGTACAGCATTTGATTATCAATCCACCTAACAAGTAAGAGAATTAGAACTAGATTCGGGGGATTTTCTTTTTGAATTTCTCCTGAATTACTTCTTGTACCGGCCGTTGCTCTATCTTACTTTCTAACCAAGAAATGATATCGAGATAGAGCATAGCACGCCTTTCGTATGGGTTCTGTGCAATCTTTTCTAAGTGGGCTTTCAATTCTATAAAAGCAGGTTTTAGTCCGCGTACTCCTAAATAATTGAATTTCTTTAAAAACTTCAACATTTCTTCTATAACCGGACTTACCTCTTTATTCTTTTCTAAAAACCGAGAAACAGCAGGAAGCATGTATTCCATCAAATCAAAATGATGGAGTTCATAATGAGCAATTAGGTGAAGAATGCGCGAGTAGCATTGCAAATCGGCACGTAAATTTCCAATCTTTAAGTTGATGATTTTGTTGAGAAATTGAATTGCTCTTTTGTTTTCACCTCCTCCAAAATACAAACAGGCAATTTTGTAATAAAACACCAAAATATGGTGTTGGTCTAGGTGTAATTCATGTTTTTTTAGTTGACGCAGCAATTTAGGAACAAGAGCTTGTCCGGCGGTAAAAGAACCATCTAAGAAGTGTTTGTTTATTTTGGCCATGTAGAGATGAACAAAAGCCAAGGTGTCAGTATTTTGATTAAAATGGGATTTGTTTTTTTTCCAAAAAGACTCTAATGTGTGTTCTGCCTCCCCAAATTTTTTATAATGACGATTAAAAAAATGCGCCGTGAGTAAATTGTTTAACGATTTTAAATATAGTGAAGGATCTGATTTTTTTTGTTGCGGGAAGGCCTCAAATAAATCTACCCATTTTTGTGAATACCGATAGTAGAGCAAGAAATCTTGAAGAATGTACGCATACCAAGAATAGGCCTGATACATATAAGCTTGTTCGTAAAAAGATTCTACTGTATGTGTTTTTTTACCTTTGCTGATTGCGGCATAGGCTTGTAGGTGATTTTTAAAATAAGAGCGAATCATCAGGGCTTCTTTTTCATTGCGTACATGCCCCATTTTTAGATACATTCCGTATAAACTTAAGGCCAGGTTGCTCAAATGGCTGAGGTTGGTGAGTTGATTGAGGCAAACTTGTGATTCTTCACTCAATAATTCTGCTCTATTTTCAATGCTTCGGGTGATGTGCCGCCCTTCAATGAGTTTCTCAAACTCTACAATTTGTACTTTTAATTCGATTTCTTGATGCGTTGTCGCTAAGGCTTTGGCTTTTCCTAACAACTTTAAACTCTGTTGATACAAGCCTTTGTTGTATAATACTCGCGAGTAATCAACCGATTGTCTAATCTGTAAATGAATATCCTTTTGACGCGATAACCAGCGTAAACTTTCTAAAATATGATTGTACAGATTGACCTTTAAGTTAGAGAGTTGTTGCTTTTTAAGTTCTGTGATTTGCTTGATGATTTTCTGTTCATCGTAATCTTTAGCCTTGTCCAAAACGTCAAATAGCTGCATAAATAAAGCCGACTTTCCTTTTTCTGTCGGGGGATGTGCCATCTTAAAATGGCGTTTTTCAGCCTTGGTTAAAGACTTTACTAACACAAATAAAGCATCATTTTTTTGTTTGGGCATTGGAAAGATATTTTGTTAATCTACTAATTGTTAGTTAGTTGTAAATATTTTATAAGCTTTGAATGTTGTATAAATCTTAAAAAAAAGATTTTTCATTTGTAAAGATGCTAATACTTTTGGTCAAAACAATCAAACTAGGAGGAAATTTTATGGGGCAGACGTTGGTAGATAAAATTTGGGACGCACACGTGGTTAATCATCAAGAAAATTACCCTGATGTGCTGTATATTGATACGCATTTAATTCACGAAGTCACGAGTCCACAAGCTTTTAACGGACTTAAGCAGCGCAATATTCCGGTGTTTAGACCGCAACGCACACACGCTACGGCCGATCACAATGTACCTACGCTTAATCAACACTTGCCAATTAAGGAAGCTTTGAGTCGCTTGCAAGTGCAAAAACTCACCGAAAATTGTGATGAATACGGCATTGAACTCTACGGATTAGGACATCCTTTTCAGGGTATTGTGCATATTATTGGACCAGAATTAGGTATTTCTCTTCCGGGGTCAACTATTGTGTGTGGCGATAGCCATACCTCTACACACGGCGCTTTAGGAGCCATTGCTTTTGGTATAGGAACTTCGCAAGTAGAGCAAGTAATGGCTTCGCAATGTTTGTTGCAGTACAAGCCTAAAAAAATGAAAATTCAAGTGGATGGTACTTTAAAAGAAGGCGTTTCTGCTAAGGATATCATCTTACACATCATTTCTAAAATATCATCTTCTGGTGCTACCGGTTATTTTGTAGAATACACGGGTGAGACCATTCGAAATTTGAGTATGGATGCGCGAATGACCATTTGTAATATGAGTATCGAAATGGGTGCGCGCGGCGGATTAATCGCTCCTGATGAAACCACTTTTGAGTATATCAAAGGACGCGAATTTGCGCCTAAAGGCGAAAACTGGGAGCGCGCTTTGGCTTATTGGAAAACCTTGTACTCTGATACAGATGCACAGTTTGATAAAGCGCTACATTTTGATGCTGAAGACATTGAACCAATGATTACCTACGGTACTAACCCGGGAATGGGAGTAGGAGTGACGCACGCTGTGCCACGTGTTGAAGACATTACCCCTAGTGAACGCCCGTCATTCCAGAAAGCCTTAGATTATATGGCGGTGCCTGCAGGTGAATCTATGCTTAATCGCCCAATTGATTATGTGTTTATCGGTAGTTGTACAAATGCGCGTATTGAAGATTTGCGTGCTGTAGCAGCATTTGTCAAAGGAAAGAAAAAAGCCGATAGCGTAGAAGCCTGGATTGTACCGGGTTCGGCACAAGTGGCTCAACAAGCTAAAACCGAAGGTCTAGAAGCCATTTTACAAGACGCAGGCTTTCAGTTGCGCCAACCGGGCTGCTCGGCTTGTTTGGCGATGAATGAAGATAAAATTCCTGCCGGAAAATACTGCGTATCGACCTCTAATCGAAATTTTGAAGGACGCCAAGGACCGCAATCGCGCACCTTTCTGGCTAGTCCACTGACCGCAGCGGCGGCAGCTGTAACCGGAAAAATTGTCGATGTACGCGACTATTTGTAAAAGCCTGTTTAATCGTTCTGAAAAGTTTATTATGAAAAAGAATTTTAATCAAATACAATCAACGGCCGTACCGGTGCCGATTGAAAATATAGATACCGATCAAATTATTCCGGCTCGTTTTCTAAAACAAACCTCTCGAGAAGGTTTTGGCGAAAATTTGTTTAGAGATTGGCGATACACCAATGATGATGTCAATCAACCTAAAGTCGATTTTCCTTTAAATGACGCCAAATACAGCGGCGAAATTCTGTTGGGTGGCAAAAATTTTGGCTGTGGTTCATCGCGTGAGCACGCCGCTTGGGCTATTGCAGATTACGGGTTTCGCGTAGTTGTGAGTAGCTTCTTTGCCGATATTTTTAAAAATAATGCCCTTAACAACTTTTTACTGCCGGTTCAGGTGTCTGAAAGCTTTTTAGAAACGCTCTTTGCCGCTGTTCAAGCTGATCCTGATACACAAATTTTAGTGAATTTACCACAGCAAACCATCAGCCTACCCGCTACAGGAGATTCTGAACAATTTGAAATAGATGCTTACAAAAAGGAATGTCTGAGCAATGGCTATGATGATATTGACTACTTGTTGAGTCAAAAAGAAGCCATTGAAACCTTTGAAACAAATAGACCGGATAATTTTAGATAATGAGTACAGTAAATAAAAATATAGTCGTCATCCCAGGTGATGGCATCGGACAAGAAGTCACCGTTTGGGGCAAAAAAGTTTTGGAACAAATTGCTGAACAATTTGGACACAGCTTTACCTTTTCAAAAGGATTAATGGGGCACGTAGCCATTGAAGCTACCGGAAATCCACTACCTGATGAAACATTAGAAAAAGCTAAAGCTGCCGATGCTATTTTGTTTGGCGCTATCGGCCACGCCAAATACGACAATGACCCGTCGTTAAAAGTGCGCCCGGAACAAGGCTTACTCAAGATTAGAAAATCACTGGGACTTTATGCCAACCTGCGTCCTATTAAATTATTCGACGAGTTACTCAGTGCCTCAAGTATCAAGCCTGAAGTTTTAAAAGGCGCCGATATTTTGTTTTTCCGCGAGTTGACTGGCGATGTGTATTTTGGCGATAAACACACCGAAGAAGACGGCAGTTACGCGTCTGATTTGATGAACTATCACCGTTATGAAGTTGAACGCATTGCGCGTAAGGCTTTTGATGCTGCGATGACCCGTCGTAAAAAAGTATGTTCAGTTGATAAAGCTAATGTATTGGCCACTTCACGTTTGTGGCGCGATGTGGTGCAAACGGTGGCTAAAGATTATCCGGAAGTAGAAGTACAGCATCTGTTTATTGATAATGCTGCGATGCAACTCATCAAAAATCCACGCCAATTTGATGTGGTGCTAACGGCCAATCTATTTGGTGATATTTTGACAGACGAAGCTTCACAAATTGCCGGTTCTATGGGAATGTTGGCTTCAGCATCAGTAGGCGATAGTATCGGATTTTACGAACCTATTCACGGATCAGCTCACGACATTGTAGGGCAAGGCATTGCTAATCCACTAGCTTCTATTTTGTCAGCGGCCTTGTTGCTCGACATTTCCTTTGGCTTAAAAGAAGAAGCTA
>CAZOGC010000028.1:0-13269 GCA_964579505.1 uncultured Flavobacteriaceae bacterium
CTCTTGCAATTATTGGATTTGCAGAAGTATTGAGACGATTTTTCGGAGCGGAAAAGCTACCCGATTTTACGACAATGATTATCGTTTCCATTTTAGCCCTGACCGCAAATGGAATTTGTTTGTACTTACTACAAAAATCAAAATCCAAAGAAGAAGCACATATGAAAGCGAGTATGATTTTTACTTCAAATGACGTGATTATCAACTTGGGAGTTATTACAGCTGGACTTTTAGTAAATTGGCTAAATTCAAATAAACCCGACTTGATTATCGGAACAATAGTTTTCGTTTTGGTAATTCAAGGAGCGGTACGAATATTAAAACTTGGAAAATAAAGAAAGCACTGGCTACAACACGGGTTTTGCGTCAGGCGGGCTGATGTGCAAACTTGGAGCTTTGTACTTCTAATGAACTTTAGTAATAAATTGAAACTTTGTGCTCCGAAACCCGCCCGAACGCAAAGCCCGAAAACGTTAGAGCGACATAACGCCTGCGGCGTTGTTTGTCTGCTCGTTTTCGCTACGCTCAAACTCCTGCATTCAAACTATATGTCGCTCTAACGCTGCGCTTGACCAAATTTATTACGCCTTGGCTCCTAACGTCGCCTAACAAGACGTTTGACTAAATTTGGATCCGAAAAAATAACACAGAAATACTTTTGTGGCTCCGCCACTTCGTATTCTCTGATTTTTTTCGGAACTTCGTCAAGCGCAGCGTTAGGCGACAGCTAACTTAATTCCATCAACATACTAAATATTAAGAAATTAAGCTTTGAAAAATAGATATAGCATATTAAGACCCTTAACAATTGAAGAGCAGGAAATTTTCGCAATTAATACCTGTAATTTTTTCTCTCCTTTGAATTATAGGAAAAATTGTGAATTGCTCAAAATTAAACTAGATGAAAAGTCTATAAAACCATTATCCTTTGGAAGCCTTTTAAAATATCTTAAAATAAAAACAAATCTTGATCCATATAAATATATGCGTCATTTGGATGTGTTAATTAAAAAATTTATAGATAAAGGTTTTTTTGTAAATGCGGGGAATACATTTAAGGGATCTCCACCTATGAATCATTGTTATTATGCCCAATTTGAATTAACCAATCTTCAAAGCAAAAGCCTATATTGGCTTGGGGACGTCCTAGGAGAAGAATACCTAATGAAAAAATATGAACCTTTTATTGTAAGATTTGAAGGAGAATATAAAAATGGGAATTCAGGTACAGGCTCTGGCATTTTGATAAATAAAAACACCATTTTGACTTGTAGACACAATATTACGGACTTAGTTAAATATCGTTGTTTCATAGGAGATTCTGAATTACAAATTGATAATCACAGCTATCACGACAAACACGATATTGGTATTGTAAAAACTCTTAACGATTTAAATTACGGCTCATTCCCATACTTTGGAGAACCATATGTTTTAGATACAACTTTAACAATGGGGTACCCACCGTTACGTGGAATGAGAGAAGCCCCTCTCATATCTCAAAAAGGAGAAATTAATGCCTTAAGTAGAGATTGGAATAATTGTAGTTGCATAACAATTTCTTCGACAGTCCGACCGGGGAATAGTGGCGGTCCAGTTATTTCAAAGAAAGGCTATATAGTGGGAATTGTAACACAATATGCAAATTCGGCAACTCAGGTCTCAGTGGATAAAGAAAATTTTATTGACAATAAATCTATTCCGTTTTATAATGCAATCGCATCAACAGACATTATAAAGATATTGACTGAGCTTGATACTTCAATTGAGATAGCGTTTGAAGACTACCAATAGATGATACGCCGTACGCCTAACACGCTGTTTGCCAAAAGCGGCAGTAAACGTCTTCGATTGAACATTTTTCGTATATTTGAAGTCTCGGCTTCGAATAAAATTAGGTGGTTAAAAGTGCCGCCTTCGGCAAGCAGCAGAAACGTTGCCTGTGATTTTACTACGGCTTCGTTTCCAAAACAGATAAACAATCAAAACAAAATAATATTCTGAAAAGTTGTTCATTCGGACAACTTTCTGTATCTTTGCTGTAAATGAATGAACCGAAGATTAGAACCATAACTTTGTATAAAAACTACTTCTCTGATTTCTACAAAAAGCAGAACCAGAAAGTGAAAAATAAGATTTTATGGACTTTTAGACTCGTTGAAACCATACAAGATGTCCCAACCGACTATTTTCAACATATGACAGGAACGGATGGGCTTTTTGAAATTCGGGTAAAACTTGGAAGCAATATTTTTAGAATTTTTTGCTTCTTTGATGAAGGACAGTTAATTGTTTTGGCGAATGGGTTTCAAAAGAAAACTCAAAAGACACCAAAGTCAGAGATTGAGAAAGCATTAAAAATAAAAAAGGAGTACGAAAATGAAAAAGAATCTAAAAACGCTTGACCAATTCATAGAAGAAGAATACGGCAAGACAGGAACCTCAAAAAGGGATAAATTTGAAGAAGGATATGAAAACTTCAAACTCGGATTTTTAATCCAACAAGCCAGGCTTGAAAAAGGTTTGACACAAGAAGAACTCGCAAAAAAATGCGGAACAAACAAAGGTTACATATCGAAAATTGAAAATAATCTGAAAGAAGTGCGTATCTCGACGTTACAAAAAATTGTGGAACTCGGATTAGGCGGACATCTTGATCTATCAATAAGACTATAATTGGAACTCGGAAATAAAAAAACCACAGGCAACAAACAGTTTGCCGCAATGGCTGGTAAACGGCTTCGATTGACAGAAAAGTAGTAAATTTACGCTCACGTCTTCGGTTGACGTTTAGTGGTTGAAATCAGCCACTGCGGCAAGCTGCCAGCCGTTAGAGCGACATAACGCCTGCGGCGTTGTTTGTCTGCTCGTTTTCGCTACGCTCAAACTCCTGCATTCAAACTATATGTCGCTCTAACGCTGCGCTTGACCAAATTTATTACGCCTTGGCTCCTAACGTCGCCTAACAAGACGTTTGACTAAATTTGGATCCGAAAAAATAACACAGAAATACTTTTGTGGCTCCGCCACTTCGTATTCTCTGATTTTTTTCGGAACTTCGTCAAGCGCAGCGTTAGCAAACATTTAAAGCGATGAAAAAAACATCAATAATCACTTTAGTTTCTTTTTTCACAATTACATCTTCTCTTTTCGGGCAACAATATGAAAGTTACAAAAGACTTAATGACACGACTATATATTCAAATCATCTTAATTATGTTAAAAACATAAGCATAACTGTTCCTGATGTTTGGCAAAAAAATATCAATCAATCTTTCCCATTGATAGTCATCTTCGACAGACAAAATAATAGAAATTATTCTTATATTATTAGAACCATTGATTATTTAACAAGTACAGCTCAAATGCCAAGATCAATTGTAATTGGAGTTAAATCGGATGAAATGCATAGGTATAGGGAAACTTCATATATTGGAAATGGTAAGGCAATAGACAATGAGAAGTTTATTTTTGATGAACTTATACCTTTAGCGCGCAAAAATTATAAAGCCTCTCCATTTACTCTTTTAATAGGCCATTCCAGATATGGTTACTTTACAACCTCTTTGCTGTTCAGTAAACTTAAAGAAATTAATGCAATTATTTCGATGAGTCCTTTTTTTTCGGAGAAAGGCATCTCACTGACAGATTCAGTAAATACTTTGAATAATATCCAATTCAAATATTATAAGTATTATTATTTTGGAATAGGTAATGATTACCCAAATGATTTCTATAAAATGGATTCCTCATTAGAGAAGTTGAATAATTCTAAAATAAATGCAAAAGGCTGGTTGTTTAAGCAAGCGTACCATAATGCCACGCCCGGGTTAACAATTGCAAGAAGCCTATATAAAATTTTTGAATATTGGAATAAGGAACAAAACAGATATTCATCAAATTCAAATAATTCGGTCAGTACTCTATCCACTATAGAAAAAAATATTGATGCGCATTATGGCAGTAGATTAAAAATTTCTTTGGGAAACTTAAATGGTAAAGGATGGTATTTTTTTAATTTAAAAGAGTATAGAAAAGCAATTGAGGCTTGGAAAAAACTAATGGAATTTTATCCGAATTTTTCAGAAGGCTATTTATATATTGCAACGGCTAAATCAAAAACGAAATTAAAAAGTGACGAATCGTTTGAAAATTTTTATAAATCTTTAGTGAAAAGCAAATTCTATACTGACAAGGAAAAGAGTAAATTAAAGAAAGAAGCTAAAGATATTAAAGAATAAAACGTTTGCTAACACGCTGTTTGCCAAAAGCAGCAGTAAACATCTTCGATTCAACTTTTTTGATTAAATTAGCGAATCGGCTTCGAATAAAATTAGGTGGTAAAAGATGCCGCCTTCAGCAAGCAGCAGGAACGTTCTCTGCAAGCTTACCCAACCGCACAAACAGCACATTTGGTTTTTGCCGACACACAAAATCCAACGCTGAAAAAAACAAAAGAGCTGTTTTTTGCCAACGCTCGAGAAAAACAATAGCAAGCAAGCTAAATTGCTGAAATATTTCCGGAGACCTTTTCTAATTCAGACTTGAAAAACTGACGGTCATAATAGGCAATTGGTTTGACACCGCCAACTACATTTAAGTGCTTGGTAACAAAGCGGGTTTTATCTTCAAACTTGGTTTTGAACAAATCCTCATTCTCTTGGATAAATTCCAAAATACCCAAGACAGCTTCTTTATGGCGACCTAATTTATAGGTTCCTAAAGTACGAGTTGGAAAATCCAATTGACGGAATAAAATTTTGGTCAAATCGTATTTGTTTTCTCCTTTGGATTCATCAACAGATAAATAGACCGACCACCATAGACCAGCAATAGCGTGTCTTAATAAACTGCTTTGAGCAGACGAACTTAAAAACCAATGGTCTAAAATATATTTACTCGGGTTAGCTGATTTTCCGTTATAAACCTCCGACCATCTTTTTATCATATACGGGTATAAATCAACGTGAGCCAAATAAACCCACAATCGTTCATCAGAAGCCTGAATGGGTTCTAATTTTTTATAAGCTTCATAAATTTTGACAGCCGTTATAAAATCATCGTTTTCGTCTAAATTTTCAGACAGGTTGGGAACGACTTCGATATTCGGCATCATTAAAACTTGCTTTTTATCATATACAAACTCTTTGCTTTTATAAAACTCCAAAGATTCACCGGAAGAAACATCACTTTTCAGATGTTCTGTATATTTTGTCTTAAATATGAGTTGCTTTGCCATAATTATTCTTCGTAAAGGTTTGCAGATTCAACAATTTCGTTCAATCCTTCCAACAAACGGTTAAAAGGATTCCCCAATAATCGTTGCGCTATTTCAGGGATATTTTCTTTTTCTTCAATACTTATATTTTTTAATTGTCGGTCATTTTTCAACCGATACTCAATAACCTGCGCCCATAAATAATCCCTGTGTTCTTCAAAACTATAAAGTGCTGTCAGTAGCGCATTCAGGACGATAGAAGAATGAAAAACAGGAGAAAATCTCGGCTCTTGTGAAATGCTGTCGCTTTGATATAACTTGTATGCCTCGCTTGGAAGTTCAACTCTTATTTTTGCTCTTTTTAAATCAATATTTGTGTAGGTCAATTCCGAATTCTCAACGATTTCCATAAATGAAGAAACCGCTTTCAACTTTTCATATTTAATGTCTGCATTAAAAGAAAATTCACCGAAATAAGCCAAAACATCTCCTTTTCCTAAATCAAAAGAATAGCCGTTGTAGTCCGAATGTGATTGGGTATTAGAATAATTGTCTATACTTTCTTTCACAACTAAAACACAAAGAAACTCTACTCGTCCCTTAATCGCTTTCTTTGGAATAGTGAATTCAAATTTGTTGGAATCGGATGTAATAGACTTTCTGTAAAGTGTATTTGAGCAAGTTACCTCACATAAAAATTCACATTTATTGTCATTGAGAAGTTCTCGCAATTTTTGGTTCTCAAATTGAAAATCAAGATTGATTAAATATTCATCTCGTGTTTTAGTAATATCGGGCATAAATACCCCTTGTTTATATTGCTTTATATAACTATCTACGGCATCCCCGATACCTAAAACCGGGTGCGGAAAAGAAATGTCATTGAATTTCATACGCTCTTAATTTTACGGAATGTGCCAAGTTATCGGCAAATTGTACCTTTATTTTATTACTCCCAGGTTCTAATTTTACGTTTTTAATCGTGTTCTTTTCAGGTGTACCCAAATCGCAATTTCTAATGCTGACCCCATCTTCTCTGTCATTATCCGAACCCACAAATAATTCCAACTCAGCCTTTTCAATTTGTCGGTCTGCATTAACAACTAAAATGTGAAATAGGTTACCATTTTCTTGTTGAGCAAAAGACCTAAACCCAACATTAATGAACATTTTACTTTTGGTCGGACTATCTTCATTTTTATCGCCTGTTGAACCTCCGGAATCTCCTTTTCCGGGTTGGTCACCGCCACCGCTTTCATTTTCACCTCCTGAAGTTGTTCTTTCGCTTCCATCTTCATTTTGTTCTATGTCATCACTTTCCTTGACTTCGGAATTTGATTTGATTGTTGGTTTAATTTTTATCGGTTCATCTTCTGTGGATTGCATCCCGGTTTCATCATCCGTTGCTTCTTTGGTTTCTTTTCCGAAAGCGGTATTATGATTATTTCCATCAAAATCATATTCCTCTTCTTTTTCCGCCAAATCTTCAGGAATGGACAAATATTCTTCCAATCCTAAAAATGCTGCTTTTTTTCCTGCTTTTACTTTTGACAACTCTTCGAGCTTCCCATTTATAAAGTTGCTTATTTCGTTTTCTGCTTTACGAGCAGTTTTATCGATTTTACCTTCTTTTTTCGGATAGTTTTCTTTTTGCCATACATTGTGGGCGGGGTTTTCCATTAATCGTAAGATTTCATTTCCTCTTTCGTTTTCACAAACGAAAACGGCTGAATAACCGATTACTTTTCTGTTGGTTCTTTTAAAAACGACCATTTTAGGTTTTCTGAAATGTGCTGTCCTATTGGGTAAACTTTTCTCCAAGTAAACGTATAGTTTGACGCTCCCAAGAGTTTCCAAAGTTTCTTCAAATACCCGAAATTGGTCGCTTGTTCCGGCATACTTTACAGCTTTAAAATAGGATTTAGGATTCCACGACTCAATTTCGGTGGTTGCGCCACTCTCAAATTGTCCTTCAAAATACTCATCCATTATCTGCGACAAATTATCGTGATTAATTGTTACATCATCAATTTCAACAACTAATTTATTGTCGTGAATGGCTAACCAAAAATTATTAAGAACCGATTTAACCATTATTGTTTTTCGGTGTCGCTCATCCCAGAGCCCGATAATATTTACATCGGTGCCTTGTTCGTTTCTATTAAAAATTTCGGGAATTTTGCCTTCCTCATTCGTAGGTTCTCCGTTGTTATTGTCATAATAACCGTAAGCGGTTAATTTTTCATCGGAATCATTTTTATGGGTAGTTAAAATCGTTGAGCCTTCAAAAAACACTTTATCCTCATTGGTTCGTGTTGATACAATTATTGTTTTTATAGGAGAGAGTGTATAATAAGCACCTTTCCCGAACCCAAAAGAACCACCTGCTCCTTGACTTTTGGCACTTACACCGCCTGCCCTTAAAAAAGCGTAAAAAGGAGATTTTGTATCGCTTTCTTCATAATTCATTCCGACCGTGTTGTAATCCGAGATTTTCATACAGTTTAAATTCAACCGTTTCATTCCCTCTCTATCTCCGTTCAAGTAATACAGCATCTGTTCAAACAGTCGTTTGGCATTATCATTTTCGGGGTAATATGAATTGCATTGATTGATGTGAGTTTCAATATCAAAAAATCCGGGATAATCGTTTCTGTCTAACTCAAAGAAACTGAAATCAACTTTTACAGGTTCATTTTCATTGTCAATTGCATCTAAAGAATTTTGAATAGCTTCTCGAACAATCGAATAATACGGTTGTCCCTTAAACTTTTCATCAACGGGGTCATTTGGTCCAACATCCCTTCCTCCTTCTGCTTTAAAATGCCATTTACAGTTTTTTTCCATAATTTTTTAAAATTTAAAGCCTGATTTGTTCGTTTTGCTCATTCCCTTGTCAAAAAGGAGCTTAGTTTCTTTTAACGACTTGTTTATTTCCCTAAACATCAACTCAACATCTTTCTCGGTATATTCATAATTATTTTTGTTGGCACAGTTCCCCAATAAGTTGAGTGTGTCAATGATTTTTTGCACTCGATTGGAAGCCACTTTTTCAAATCTATCTCTGCGTTTTGTATTCATTTCATTACCTTTGATAGGTTAAAACAGAGCAAATATACGCTACATTATTTAATTATGCAAATATTTAGTGTATATTTTTAAAATGTAGTGTGCTAAATTAGACATAATGGATAGACTAACAAAGGAGCAACGAAGAAAAAATATGCAAGCGGTTAAGAATAAAGATTCTAAAATCGAGATTATGCTTGGTAAAGCTCTGTGGAGTAAAGGTTATAGATACCGCAAAAATGATAAGACGGTTTTCGGCAAACCGGATTTTACTTTTAAAAAATATAAAATTGCCGTATTTTGTGATAGTGAATTTTGGCACGGCAAAAATTGGCAAGAAAGGAAACACGACCATAAGACTAACATTGAGTTTTGGCATAAAAAGATTGAAAGAAATATAGAACGAGATAAAGAAGTAAATGCAAAATTGAACAAACAAGGTTGGAGAATTATTAGATTTTGGGGACAGGATATCAAGAAAAATTTGTTATTTTGTGTCGAAAAAGTTGTAAAAGCAATAAATGAAGAGAAAAGGAAGCATTAAAGCGGTTGATTTTTTTTGTTCCGGGGGCGGAATGAGTTCCGGAATGCAAAAAGCCGGAATTGACATTCTTGCCGGAATAGACTTTGACTCAAGTTGCCAAGAAACTTACGAAGCCAATATTAAAGGAGCAGAATTTATTCACGCTGATGTTTTTGAACTGCAGGAAAAAGAATTGCAAAAACGCCTTTCACTCAAAAAGAATGATGATAATTTATTGCTTATCGGCTGTAGTCCTTGTCAGTTTTGGAGCATCATACGAAGTTCTAAGAAGAAATCTGAACAGTCAAAAGACCTTTTAAAAGAATTTAGGCGCTTTGTTGAATATTTCAACCCCGGATATGTCGTTGTAGAGAATGTTCCGGGCATTTTAAGAAGAAAAGAAGAAAGCGGCTTAGCTGAATTTATTGAACGACTGCAAACAAAAGGGTATAAAGTACATTTTGACGTTCACGAAGTCAGTGAGTACGGCGTGCCACAACACAGAAGAAGATTTACTTTAATTGCCAATAGGGTATCGGATATTGAATTAGAACCGATAAAAAGAAAAGGCGATAAATTAACCGTCAGAGACGTTCTGGGTGTGGAACACGGCTTTCCGAAAGTTGAAGCCGGACATCGGGATGAAACACCTTTTATGCACACAGTGGCGGGCTTGAAAGAGATTAATATCCAAAGACTAAAACAAACCAAAAAAAATGGTGGTACACGTCTTGCTTACGTAAATTCCGATTTAGCCATAGAGTGCCATAAACACGACAATTTGAATTTTAAAGATTCTTATGGACGTATGTTTTGGGACAGACCTTCTCCAACCATTACAACCAAATTTTTTAGCATATCGAACGGACGTTTTGCCCATCCGGAAGAAAATCGAGCCATCTCCTTACGTGAAGGAGCAACTCTACAATCTTTCCCCAAAAGATACATCTTTAAAACGACAAGTATCGCCAATACGGCAAGAATGATTGGCAATGCCGTTCCGCCAAAATATGCGGAAGCGATTGGGAAAGCGATAATCCAAAATAGTGATAGATGAGCGAAGAAAAACTTTCGATGTCGTTCGAACCAAACACCATACAACATCTTGGTGTAAAAATGTACTCAACAATGCCTCCTGCATTAGCAGAGTTAATCGCAAACGCTTATGATGCTTGTGCAACAGAAGTTTATATTCGGCTGTATGATGCCAATGAAAAGAAAGTGGTTGTTGAAGACAACGGTGTCGGAATGTCGTTTGAGCAAGTCAATGATTACTTTTTAAAAATAGGAAGAAACAGACGAGCAGAAAACCAACAATCGCAATGTGGTAGAATACCGACAGGGAAAAAAGGTCTTGGCAAATTAGCTCTTTTCGGCATTGGCGACACCATAAACATAACGACTTATCAAGGAAAAGAAGGTGTAAGTTTCAATCTTGATTGGAACGAAATCTTGAATACAACAGGAACTTATCAGCCTAAATTTAATCGTTCGGAAAATGACGAAAAGAAAAAGGGTACAACAATAACGCTTACAAACTTGAAAAGAAAAACAGGATTTCCTGTTGAAGATTATGCGGAAAGCATTGCGAAACTTTTCAATTTTCAAGACCAATTTATCGTTTACCTTTCGTTAAATGACGGAGAAGCAATTAAAATTGACAACAAACTGAAATATCAGAATATCATTTCTGAATTTGAATGGAACATTCAAGATATTATTAAAGCAAATGACAAACAATATTCTGAAAAAGATAATATACAGGGAACTATTGTTACAACCGAAAAACCGCTAAAAGCAAATTTGCGTGGTGTTACACTTTTTGCAAATGGTAGAATGGTAAATTATCCGGAGTTTTTCAGCCCTTCGGAATCGAGCCACTTTTATTCTTATACAACAGGCTGGCTAAATGTTGATTTTATTGATAATTGGGACGAAGATGTAATTTCTACCAATCGTCAGTCTATTGATTGGGAAAACCCGAAAACTGCTGAATTGCGAGAATATCTTGCTTCTTGCTTGTCAATTATTGAAAGACAATGGAGAGAAAAACGCAAAGACAAAAAGAAAGAAAAGATTAGTAAAACGATAAATTTAAATATAAAAGATTGGTTGGGTAAACTTCCAACTGAAAACAATATACAAACGAATGTTGAAACGATTGTAAATTTATTGGATGATACTCCCGAATTATCGGAAGACACACAGCAAAAAGTAACACGATTACTGCATCAAATTGCACCGGAATATGCCAATTTACATTGGAGAAACTTAGAAAACGACATTCGTTCTGTTTCCGAAAAATACTATCAAAATGCAGACTATTATACGGCATTTATTGAAGCGTTGAAAAAGTATGTATCAGAGGTTAAAAAGAAATCAGGCATTTCAAATATGTTAGACCGAAATTTGATGCAAGCTGTTTTTAACGGAAAATTACTCGTAACGAAAAAGTATAAGAAAACAGATAGTTCAGATTTTGATAAACTAACCATTCAGAATATAGAGGACGGACAGAAATTATTATCCGAAGGAATTGTAGCAGGAGGAAGAAATCCTTTACAGCACGAAGAACATCTTGAATTAAGTAAAACAGGTTTGTTTTCAGAGAAAGACTGCTTAGATTTTCTAAGTTTGCTTTCACATTTGTATAAACGATTAAATGACGCAGAAAAACTGTAATGCCCGAACAACAAAATATAGAATACAAAAGCAATTGGCACAATGATTACTTGAAGTGGGTTTGCGGTTTTGCCAATGCACAAGGTGGCATAATTTACATTGGTAAAGACGATAACGGAAATGTTATCGGATTGGAAGATTACAAAACACTGATGGAAGATATTCCCAACAAAATCCGCAATGCTATGGGAATTACCGTTGAAGTAAATCTGCACGAATACAACAAAAAGCATTTCATAGAAATTATCGTACTTCCCTATTCCGTTCCTATTTCTTTGCGTGGCAGGTATTATTACCGAAGTGGAAGCACTAAACAGGAACTTACGGGAGCACCATTAAATGAATTTCTGTTGAAGAAATCAGGTAAAACTTGGGATGATGTTGTAGAACCAAAAGCAACGTTTGATGATATTGATGAAGAAATAGTTGCAAAGTTTTTGGTGATGGCAAAAGAAAAAGGACGTTTACCCGAAGTAACCGGATTGACAACCGAACAGATTTTTGACAAATTACGCTTGACTGAGAACAACCAACTAAAACGTGCCGCACTCGTTCTGTTCGGTAAAGACCCGGGGAAATTTTATCCGAGCATTTATGTTAAAATAGGGCGTTTCAGAAAAGACGACACCGATTTGGTTTTTCAGGAAACAGAAGAAGGAAACTTGATACAACTTCATCAGGCAATTTTGCAACAAATCAATCATAAATTTATCATCAAAAACATCACATTTGAAGGAATGTATCGGAATGAGACACCTGAATATCCAATAGAAGCATTGCGCGAAGCCATTTTAAATGCTTTGGTTCATCGCAATTATATGGGAGCTCCGACGCAAATTCGTGTATATGACGATAAAATCACCTTTTGGAATGAAGGCAAATTACCAATCGACTTGACGTTGGAATTATTAAAACGACCCCATTCTTCACGACCAAGAAATTTGATTATTGCAGACGTTTGCTTTAAAGGCGGGTTGATTGATGCTTGGGGACGTGGCACAATCAAAATTATAGAATCGTGCAAACGGGCAGGACTTCCCGAACCCGAAATAATTGAAGAAAACGGTGGGATGTTGGTAACCCTTTTCAAAAACAAACTGACAGCAGAACAGTTAACTAAACTTGGGCTGAACGAACGACAATTAAAAGCAGTTGATTATGTGAAAGAAAAAGGAAAAATTACCAATGCTGAATTACAAGAATTGTTTGGTATTTCAAAAGCAACAGCAACAAGAGATTTGACCGAATTAGTTGAAAAATATGAAATTTTTGAAAAAGTTGGACAAACAGGTGTCGGAACAAATTACGTTTTAAAAATGGGCTCATAAAGGGTTCAAACGGCTCATAATGGGCTCAAAAAGGGTTCATTGATTTGTATATTTCAACGCCAACGCTCAAAACCATACACATTGCCAAGTCGCACCAGCCAACGCACAAACCAAAACTTGGCAAAGAGTATGGTTTCCCCAACGCTGACAGGAATGCGGAAAGAAAGCCAGCAGAGAACAAACGGTTTGAACGCAAGAGCGGGTTAACGTCTCCGTTTGAAAGATTTTTGTATATTTGAAGTGTCGGCTTCGGCTGAAGTGTAGTGGTAAAAATCCGCTCCCTCGCAAAGCCGCCGGACGTTACCTGCAAGCCAAAAAGAACACGCAGACAAACTCGAAACGACAAGAATGAATGAATTTTTATTTTTGCCAACACACATTTAAAACAATTTCACCCACCGCACAAATGGCACATTTGGTTTTTCCCAACGCACAAGCCAACGCTCAAA
>CAZOGC010000029.1:0-11270 GCA_964579505.1 uncultured Flavobacteriaceae bacterium
GCTCGTCATAGCTATGGCTATGCCTGTGCTTTTTGCCTTGACCTTTGAAATTTTCACGACAAAATATTTGATCCATTTCAAAAATCATTTCCGTTTTACATTTTAAGTGGAATAGGTCAAATACCATTTCTAATTCATTTTTTAGGTCAAAATATTCCGCTTTAAGTGCAAATTTATCCCTCTCCCCTATTTTCTCCTTCTTTCTCCTGTAAAACCCAATTAGTTTTGTACAAATATAATGAGCATTTAATTTGCAAATTAAAATTATGAAAACGAAAAAAGGAATTTTCTATCTATTGTTACTGATTGTCGTATTTGGTCTTATTCAATTCATTCGGCCTGCGCCTGTCCAATATGAACGGATAAAAGAAACGAAAGATCTCGCCGGAGTACCTCAAGAAATTAATGAAATTCTCAGAATATCCTGTTTTAATTGCCATTCTTCTTCCCCACAATTGGCTTGGTATGACAAAATCACCCCAGCCAATTTTTTGGTGAATTCACATATCCGAAAAGGAATGGCAGCATTGAATTTTTCTAATTGGGAGAATATGAGTCCCAAAAAACGAAAAGGCGCTCTATATTATGGGTTGAATAAAATATTGGCCGGCGAAATGCCTCTCCCGAGCTATGCGTTAGTACATCCTTCTGCTAAGTTGAACAAAAAACAAATCAGCCTCATCAAAAATTATTTAATTTCCATCACTCCAAGACCAATAACGGATACTTCTCAGGTGAAAAAATCTGAACAGGAATACGTTAATGCACTTCAAAGCAACAAGAAAGAAAAGAAATATGATTGGGTGAAACCTGCTCCAAATGGCATTGAATATATTCCCGGTTATCGGGATTGGAAGGCCATTAGCACAACCGATCGATTCGATAACGGCACCATTCGAATAATTTTTGCAAATAAAAAGGCGGTCGATGCCATAAAAAACGGACAAACAAATCCTTGGCCCGACGGCAGCATTTTGGCCAAAACATTATGGAAACAAGAAATAAGCCCAGAGGGGATCGTTTCTACAGGTGAATTTATTCACGTAGAGTATATGATTAAAGATGCCAAAAAATATGCAGCAACTCAAGGCTGGGGCTGGGCAAGGTGGAAGGGCGACAAGCTAACCCCCCACGGAAAATCAGCTGATTTTGTCGTCAGTTGTATAAAATGCCACAGCCCCGTCCGTAAGAATGACAATGTATTTACAAAACCTCTTAATTTGATTGAATTACAAAAAAACTTAAAATGAAAAAATTATTTAAACTACAACCGATAACGATTCTTGCTTTGGCTTTGTGCTTTTTCTCTAGTTGTCAGAGCCCCAAACCGACTAATCTAAATACGGAAGCATCCATTTTAGAAGCTGGCGATTTAACCGAAAATCCGTTGTTAATGGGCGTAATCACGACTTCTGTAAACCTGAACAACAAAACGATGTCAACCCTATACGGTAATGCTATTGCAATCAATTTTGCGAAAAAAAACAGCGGTGCAAATTATCCTGCCGGATCAGTTTTGTATGAAGTCACCTGGCAACAACAGCCGGATTCTGTATGGTTTGGTGCTAAAATTCCTTCTAAACTAATTGCTGTAGAAAAAGTCACGTTTAAAAAAAAGGCCGCACCATCTTATACGTTATACAAAGGAAGGCCTTTAAGAAAGAGTGAAACCCCTAATGCCAGAGCCAGAATGCGCAAAATAATTGCCAAACGTTATGCGGTAACCCCTTGATTTGAAACATTGCTAAACGCCTTTAGCCGTAATGGCCAAAGGCGGGGATTCGATTGAACATTTTGTACTAAATTTGGACTATCCATTTCGATTAAAATTTGGTGGTAAAATTGTCGCTTTCGAAAGGCTAAGAATTCGTAACGCTCAGACTGAAAAATAAAAGGAAACAATTTAAAAAAACAGATAAGATAAAGAAATGATACATTCTTTTTTAATGATTGGTCAGTCCAATATGGCAGGACGTGGTTTCCTAAAAGATGTACCGCCAATTTATGACGAACATATAAAAATGCTTCGAAACGGGAAATGGCAAACAATGGTTGAACCAATAAATTATGACCGGCCAAATGCAGGGGTTGGTTTGGCTTCTTCCTTTGCGGCTGCTTGGCATTCAAAAAATCAAACCGAAGAAATAGGATTGATTCCTTGTGCAGATGGCGGGACAAGTTTAGAGGACTGGAATGTGGAGGGAGTGCTTTTTAAAAATGCAATTTTTCAGTCAAGACTTGCTCAAAAAACAAGCAAATTGCGAGGTATTCTTTGGCATCAAGGAGAAAATGATTGTCACCCTAACAATGCCAAAAATTATGGCGAAAAGTTTTCTGCCATCATTCAAACTTTACGAGAAGAACTAGAGGTCCTGAACATTCCATTAATAATCGGTGGACTTGGCGATTTTCTAATAAAAGGTCTATACGGAGAACATTTCAAATCCTATTCAATTGTAAATGAAGAATTGGAAAAATTTGCCAGAAACACCCCAAATTGTTATTTTGTGACTGCTTCAGGTTTAACTGCTAACCCTGATGAAATCCATATAAATGCAGCTTCCCAAAGAATTTTTGGCATTCGATATTTTGAAGCTTTTAACCAAAAAAAGCACATTTTAAGTCCAATTAACATTGAGAAGGAAACATTAGCGGAGATCTACAACAAACCTTTATCCAACACTGAAAAAATCGACCTGTTAAATTTAAAATTTTCAAGTGGTGCTTTATCCTTAGAAAATTACAAAACTGAAATAGCTAAATTAAAAAGAGCGGCTAATGGTTAGCCCAAAAGGCTTAATTTCTTTGCCACCAAAGCCAGTTTTGTTTATTTTTAGAGAAAAACGATTTCTGCTCAAAACTTCGTAAAGCACAGCGTCACAAACAAGCTACAAAAGAATCAACGATCTAAACAAATTTATTTCTTAATAATTTGGTTTATAAAATAAACTACTTTATATTTGATGTGTATTTAAATCATAAATCAAATTGACATGGAAAAAGAACTTAAACCCGAAGAAAGTATCAAAATCATTCAGCAAATGGTTAAAGCATCACAACAACAATTTGCTGATAATGGAATATTTATGATTATTTGGGCGATTGTGCTAATTCTTGCAGCACTCGTCAATTATTTTCTAATTACGCTTGGAACAGATATGGAAACAATGAGCAAAGGAATAATCATAACTTGGATAACTTTTCCAACGTTGGGCGGAATCCTTTCTATTATAATAAGGAAACGGCAGTCTAAAAAGGAAGGCGTAAAAACCCATATTGATAATCTACTTAAATATATGTGGTTAGGTTTTGGGGTTGTGCTTTTCTTTACGATTCTTTTCCCTACGCTTAATAATAATTCCTCAATTCCTTATATTCTTATTTTGACAGCATTCGCTATTTATATTTTTGCTTTAGGCATTAAATATTCTCCTTTTATATTCGGAAGCATTTGTGTTTTAGCTCTTGGAGTTATCGCTTTTTGGGTTAATTATTCCACCCAGCTTTTAGCATTTAGTTTAGCTATTCTTTTGGGGTATTTAATTCCGGGGATTATGCTCTATAGAAAATATAATGCTGTAAAATAATTACGAAATGTTTAGGAAATTAAATCCATTATTACATTCTCAATTACGATTGTCAATTATTTCCTTGTTGATAAATGTTGAATCAGCAACTTTTCCGTTTATTAAAGAAAAAACAAAGGCAAGTTCGGGAAATTTAAGTATTCAGATTAAAAAACTTGAAAAAGCCAATTATGTTAAAGTTAGTAAGCAGTTTAAAAACAATTATCCCGAAACTCGCTGTTCCATTACTAAAGAAGGAAAAAAAGCTTTTGAAGAATATGTAGATGTTTTAAACGATTATATTAAATAAAATCATTCTCGTAGTGGCAAAAACAGGTGGTGAAGCAGCATCATCCGCGAACAACATAACGCAAAAAGCCTCGGGAATTTCTTTAAATTAAAAGGTTGCTAATTGTACAGTTTTACAATATTGTGGAGGACTTTTTTCATTCTTAATATAATTTCTATCCGATAGTTTTGGAATCAATTTTTGGGTTTATGGTACGATGGTAAACAAAAAGAAAATAAATTTTGGATGGCAAGAACAAATTTAAATTTCAGGTTATGAATATTTGTTTCTATAAGCCGACGGAGATACACCAGACTCGTTTTTAAACAGTGTTCTAAAGGCTTTGGTATCCTGATACCCTACCTCGTACATGATTTCATTAATGGTTGACCTTTTTGTTTCCAGTAACCTTTTTGCTGCCTCAATCCTTATTTTTTGGATGTAGGTATGTACCGGGAAATGAGTCGCTGCCTTAAAGCGTCTTTGGAAGGTACGCCGGCTGAGTCGGGTCAGTTCTGCAAGATGGTCAATGGAGAAATTTTCCGCATAATTTCTTTCGATATACTGTTGCGCTTCCTTTATATTTTCATCATCGTGTGTTTTAGACCCCTCAAAGATTCTGAATAACAACTGGTTGTTTCTGCTTTTGTCCACTTCAAAATATTTGGAGGCATAAATGGCCGCCTCCTTTCCTGCAAACTTTTCAATCAGGTAAACCAATAAGTTCCAATAAGAATTTGCTCCCCCGCTGGTGTATAAACCATCTTGATCCGTAATCACTTTTTCATCCACAAGGTTCACTTCAGGATATCGGTTTCTGAAGGTATTTGCTGTCACCCAATGTGTGGAACATGACCGGTTATTCAACAGTCCTGTCTCTGCCAACAGGAATGCTCCCACACACAAGCTGGCTATTTCCGCCCCTTTTTGATATTGTTGGTGCATCCAGGATATGCACGTCTTATTTGAAACAATGGCTTTCTCCATGTCACCACTCAGGGGAGGAATTATAATCAAATCGGTTCGTTTTGTTTCTGCCAAAGTGGAATCCGTCTGAACGGTATAGGGTCCGTTGAGCAGCTCAACAGTCTCAGCTTTACCAACCAGTTTTATCTCAAATAAAGGCTGTTTCCCTGACTGGCTTAAGAAATCATTGATACGGTTAAACAAATAATGCGTATTCCCAACCGCGGCAATCAACACATAATCAGTAATTAATACGGAAACCTTTTTCATAAAACAAAGGTCGTTATTTTTAGAAAAACATGGCATGATTACCCCGTGGGAATGTCATTTTTGACCATTTTAGGTTAGTAAATACCCGCTTAACTTTGTAAAAATGACAAATTGATTTTTAAAGTTCAAAAAATAAACGAAATTAAAATGGTAAGTTACAGCAAGGCTAACTCTTTCTTATTATTAAAGGAGGAGTAACTAACTTTATTGAATTCGTAGAAAAGGTTTTTGACGCATAGAAAGTATACCCTTATACCGGCATTTTTACAGGTTTACGTTGAAAATGTTCAGAAAATATTTGGTGGTTATATGAGAAGAAGGAAGGAATGCCTACCAAAAATAAATCGAATACTAATTGACATAATTCTAACCCGGGTGAAATTTATACAACATTAATGACCGCAATAAAAAACTTATACAAACCATAATGAAGAATTATTTTTATACAGCTTCTCTTTTTATTGTCATTATAGGCTTGGCAATAGTAAACACCTCGCCAAAAGATGTCAATCCAGGTTTGGTTACATATCTGTTTCAAATGCATAATGAATCAATCCCGAAGTCTGAGGGCTACGATCTCGATTCTGCTAACGCGAACACAAAATCGGCCACCTTGTCCATCCCTAAAGATGGGTTTAACCGCCCTCCTACCAGTTCCGATCAGGATGGGATGCCGACTCTGGTTCCGTCAATGAAAATACATATTGGCAAAGGCGCTCATTTACTAACAGGACCGTGGCGCTTCCATACCGGAGACAACATTCGCTGGGCTGCACCTGAATTTAATGATGTACAGTGGAAATCTATTGACCTCACACCCGATCCGGGTGCACATGATGGTGATGTGGGGCTCACAGACTACGTGCCCGGCTGGTGGTCGCATGGCTATGAAGGTTATACCGGATATGCATGGTACCGTCTGCATATTTCTTTTGATGTTCCTTCCGGAATACCTATGGCACTCCTCGCTCCTCCCTATGTTGATGATGCCTATCAGTTGTATTGGAACGGGATCTTGATTGGCGAATCGGGTGATTTTTCAGGTAAGACACCCGTCATCTACAGCACCAGACCACAGATTTTTCGTTTGCCACTTGAGGCAATTAATAGCCATGATGCCGTCATCGCAATAAGGGTCTGGATGCGTTCAGGTCTTTCACGATTGCCGGACGCCGGCGGTATCCACATCCCTCCCATGCTTGGCACACGTGATGCTATACATGCACAGTACCAATTAGATTGGTTGGAAACGTTCAAGGGATATGTAATCGAGGTGATAGAACCATTAGCATTTTTATTACTGGCATTGCTAATCTGGTGTTTTCGGGCGGCAATTTCTAACAGACGGTTTGTGTATTGGTTGTGTACGGCGCTTCTGCTGACTGCTGCCTACAGACTCAATCAGGCAGTTTATACCTGGCTGTCTATCGAAAATTTGACGGTGTATCTCAATGTACATCGCATTCTCATACCTCTGGGACTGGCATCCTGGATTATGGCATGGCGTCATTGGTATCAGCTTGAAAGGTGGCGATGGCTGACCTATGGTATTGGTATCATTACCCTGCTAAGCGTAATCCTAATTTTTACGATGCCCCACAACATGTTTAGTATGTGGAGGCCGTTATGGCGTATTCCGCTAGCAATTGTTTTGTTGGCTACTGCTGTGCTTGCCCTGCGTAAACCGAAGCCAGACAAACTGCTCACTTTCATTACTGTATTGTTTGTCGCTGCCAGTCAATTTAGCGGTGCTCTGACAGCATTAGGCGTGCCCGGTATCTGGTTCCCATTTGGCACCGGCGTCTCACTGACGCAGTACCTTTATGTTGGAATCATTGTCGGTTTAGCTGTTATGCTGATTCGAATAGTACAGCGTGCATTGAAAAGGTCCCATAATCACCATAAAAAAAGATTGATCTAACTCCCCGCTAAACGAATTTTAAGAATTATCGGAACTCAAAGGGGGTAGAATATCAGGCTAATATTTAAAATTTGGTATTTTTGCTGAGCATAACAATTTAAAAAAACCACCCATTATGCAAAGTGGTCTCTTGAAAAAAAATTGGTCAACAATTAAAATCCCAATGTTCTTAATTACATTGGTTTTTTGTCTCTGCTCTTGTCAAACCCTTGTATTTGCTTATTATGGAATAAAAAACCCTAACAAGGCCATCAGTAAAGAAAAGCGATTTGCTTATTACGAACCCTTTACGAGTAACCCTAAAATTGATGTCAAGTTGTATGCCCTTTCCGACACAACAAAATGGACTAACATTTTTCAGAAACTTGAAGGCTACAGCTTTCCTATGATTTACTTAAGAAACAACCGTACGGACAGCTTATACTCTATCAGCTGTTATGAAGATATTAAATGGGAGATTAACTTAATAAATGACGATAATCTACAATACACTTATTCAGGAGACGAAGAAAAAATGGCTCACATAAAAAAAATCATAACAGATAAAGCCGAGCCTTTATACGACTCTAAAAAACAATCTCTCACCTCTGCCAAATGGGATATTCACATTGTTTCTGCTACATTCTTGGGCAAAAAACTCAGAAAACGAATGCTTCCTATTTTCACCTTAAAAGGGTTAGGGGCAATCACAATCTTAGACATTAGCAGAATCGAAAAATAGACTTAACTCTCTAAAAATTAGCTCTCAAATATTTCTTTGTGGTTAATCTAATTAATCGTAATATTGCAATTAAACAATGAAGTTATGGGCTCAATAAAAACCGAACTGTATTTAGCTAAACAGAACCAGATAGCAAATTTTGCTAAAGTTTTTGGCCATCCTGCAAGAGTGGCTATTTTACAACATTTATTCAAGATAGAAGGTTGTATTTGCAGGGATTTGGTCAACGAAATCGGATTGGCACAGCCGACCATTTCCCAACATTTAAAAGAACTCAAACATTTGGGATTGATACGGGGAAATGTGGAAGGAACAAGTGTTTGCTACTGCATAGACTCTAAAAATTGGTCAAAAATGAAAGAAATAATGCTTGAATTTTTAAATCAAGACATTCCCAAAACGGATTGTTGCTAAAAAATGATTTGAAGATGTGTTGATTTGAAGATGTGTTGATTTGAAGATGTGTTGATTTGAAGATGTGTTGATTTGAAGATTATTTGATTGAAATTTTTAATTTTATGAGAAATGACCGGGAAAATGAAATTGTAAAAGTGAGTGTTGAATTTGCATTGCTAATTATTACGTTCTGTGAAAAATTAGAGGCAGAAAGAAAATATGTTATTGCAAGGCAACTTCTGAAATCGGGAACTTCAATAGGCGCTAATATTCGGGAAGCACAAAACGCTGAAAGTAAAGCTGATTTTATTCATAAATTGAAAATTGCCGCAAAAGAAGCTGATGAAACCGAATATTGGCTCGAATTGTGTAAGCTGTCCAAACACTACCCCTATGATCCACACTTAGAAGAAAAACTATCAAGCATTTTAAAATTATTAGGGAAAATTTTAGGAACCTTAAAACGAAAACAATAATCAATACATCATATTATCAATTAATTATATCATCAAATATGAAATTATCAGCAGTAAAATCAGCATTAAGTCAATTGGAAACAATCGCATTTCAATTGCCCAACGGAGAATTGATTCCCAATCATTTCCACGTTACGGAAATCGGAGAAATCAACAAGAGCTTTATTGATTGTGGCGGAACGGTAAGAAATGAAAAAGTTGTGAATTTTCAACTTTGGAACGCCAATGATTACGACCACCGGCTGCACCCTGAAAAATTAGTACATATTATCGAGCTTTCGGAGAAAACCTTAAACATTGGCGACTTTGAAGTAGAAGTGGAATATCAAGGACAAACCATTGAAAAATTCGGTTTAGATTTTGACGGAACAAACTTTTTACTGACCACCAAACAGACCGACTGTCTTGCAAAAGAGAAATGCGACATTTCCACAGAAAAACAAAAGGTAAAATTAAACGACCTGCAAAATTCTACTTGTACCCCCGGAAGTGGTTGTTGCTAAAATCCAAATAAAATAATGGCAACAAAAAAATTAAGTCTTCTTGACCGCAACCTGACTTTATGGATATTTGTCGCAATGGCAATCGGCGTTGGAATCGGATATTTCTTCCCTAACTTCCCTGATTTTGTCAACTCTTTTAGTAGCGGAACAACTAATATTCCCATAGCCATAGGATTGATTTTAATGATGTATCCGCCTTTGGCAAAGGCGGATTACGCTTTATTGCCAAAAGTTTTTCGTAACACAAAAGTGCTTTCCATTTCGTTGCTTTTGAATTGGATTGTCGGACCGGTTCTGATGTTCTTTTTAGCCATTATTTTTTTAAGAGATTATCCCGAATATATGGTCGGATTGATTTTAATTGGCTTAGCCCGTTGCATTGCAATGGTTTTGGTTTGGAACGACCTTGCCGAAGGCAGTAGCGAATACGGAGCGGGATTGGTTGCATTGAACAGCATTTTTCAAGTTTTTGCTTATAGTTTTTATGCTTGGATTTTTATTACCGTACTTCCCCCCTACTTCGGATTTAAAGGTGCATTAGTAGATATTTCGATTTGGACAATCGCAGAAAGTGTTGCCATTTATTTGGGTATTCCATTTCTTTTAGGGTTTTTAAGTCGACTGATTTTAGTAAAATTCAAAGGAGAAGATTGGTACAACCAAAAATTTATCCCAACCATTTCACCTTTGACATTAATCGCTCTATTATTCACAATTATCATTATGTTCTCTTTAAAAGGAGGGTTAATTGTTGAAATCCCCTTAGATGTATTGATTATTGCCGTTCCCTTGCTCATTTATTTTACCGTAATGTTTCTCATTGGCTTTTTTACAACTAAAGCAATGGGTACAGAATACGACAAAACTACATCGGTAGCATTTACCGCAGCAGGAAATAATTTTGAATTGGCGATTGCGGTTGCCATTGCTGTTTTCGGGCTCAATTCAGGGCAAGCTTTTACAGGTGTAATCGGACCTTTGGTAGAAGTACCGGCTTTAATTCTATTGGTTAAAGTATCCTTTTGGTTGCGGAAGAAATATTACAAGAAAGCCACCGCTTAACGTCATACACATTTGCAATTCCCCCCCGACCAACCGCAAAACAGCACATTTGTTTTGCCCCAACCACTCACAAAGCATACTGACTTTAGAAAACTAAACGGAAAGACAACTATTATTTAAACCTTAAACGTAGCAGTGTTGGCAACACGACCAACAACAATGGCAAAGCTATCAAAAAACCGCCAATAACCGCAATAGCCAACGGCTGATGCAACTGCGCCCCGGCGCCAATACCTAAAGCTAAAGGCAACAAAGCGACAATAGCCCCGATTGCAGTCATTAATTTTGGTCGCAAGCGGGTTGAAATAGCATAAACAACCGCATCATCCGTAGTGCCTGATTTTCGGGTATCATTAAATTGCAGGAAAGTAAAAATGGCATTTTCCCCAATAATGCCGACAATCATAATGATTCCGGTATAACTGCTCACGTTTAAAGGTGTCCCTGTAATATACAAAGCCAACAGGCAACCGGCTGTTCCCAAAGCAGCTACCAAAAGAACAATAAGCGAAGTCAAAAAATCTTTTGAGAAGAACAACACCACGCCGAAAACCAAAAGCCCGGCGGAAATTAAAATCATCAGCAATTCTCTGAACGATTGCTGTTGTTGCTGATATTGACCGCCATATTCAACATAATAACCCTTTGGGAAATAAATATCCTTTCTGACCGCACTTTTTATATCACTCATAACGCTTCCCAAATCACGATTATTAAGCCGTGCGGTAACTACCGCCATATTTTGCAGGTTTTCGCGTTGTATTTCAATATCGCCCTTTTCGATTTCTACATCAGCCAGATTGGTAATGGGCATTAGTTTTCCATTGGGTAAGAAGATATGCGCATTTTTAATACCCGAAATACCTTTTTTTCGGGCAGCAGGCTCAATCATACGCACATTGGTTTCCCGTAAAGGTTCTAATATTTTTCCGGCAATTGTACCCTGAAGCTGCATTTGCATCTGACTTTGCAGATTTTGGGGTGTTAATCCATATTGTGCCAATATTGCCCGATTGGGAATCAATTGTACTGATGACCCGGCTACCACAATGCCGTCAAACACATCCGCTGTGCCTTTTACACTATCTACAACAGTTGCT
>CAZOGC010000030.1:0-9002 GCA_964579505.1 uncultured Flavobacteriaceae bacterium
TAATCAGTTTTGAAACGCTCGAATCTTGTGTAGCTTTTAGTAATTATTACGCTCCTGAACACTTGATTTTGGCTGTCGACAATCCTGAAGAATTGGTTGGTTTAATTCAAAATGCCGGTTCTGTATTTTTAGGAAAATACAGCTGCGAAAGTGCAGGAGATTACGCCAGTGGCACCAATCATACCTTGCCGACAAACGGCGCCGCTAAAGCCTATTCAGGTGTATCCTTAGATAGTTTTATTAAAAAAATTACCTTTCAGAAACTCTCTGTTCAAGGCGTCCAGAAAATCAGCGAAGCTGTGGAAACTATGGCTGCAGCTGAAGGTTTGGTTGCGCACCAAAAAGCAATGCAATTTCGTCGCAAATCCATTTTAGAAAATGCTTAAACTATGAAGACTTTACCTGTACGTCAAAATATTCTAAAACTTTCACCTTATCAAAGCGCGCGCAGCGAATTTACCGGCGAGGCTACGGTCTTTTTAGACGCTAATGAAAATCCATTTGGAACGCTTAACCGCTATCCGGATCCTAATCAAAGCAGCTTGAAACAAGCTTTATCAAATACACTTAATCTCGATGAAAATCAAATTTTTATAGGAAATGGAAGCGATGAGGTCATTGATTTGACTTTCCGTATATTTTGTGAACCGGGTCGAGATAAAGTGCTGATTTGTCCGCCTACTTATGGTATGTATCGCGTATCGGTAGCCTTAAACAATATTGCTTTGGTTGAAGTGCCACTGACAACTTCTTTTCAACTCAATACTTCTGAAGTTTTAGCTACCGCAAAACGAGAACAGGTTAACGTAATTTGGTTGTGCTCTCCCAATAATCCTACCGGAAATATTTTGAATGACATAGAAGAAATTCTACAAAATTTTGATGGTCTTGTAGTGGTTGATGAGGCTTATATTGATTTTAGTGAGGAAGAATCCTGGAGTACAAAAATTGAAGACTATCCCAATTTAATTGTTTCGCAAACCTTTAGTAAAGCCCGAGGGCTAGCCAATGTTCGCGTTGGTATTGGGTTGGCTAATGCTGAAATTATAGCCTTTTTCAATCGCGTCAAACCGCCTTATAACGTCAGTGGATTAAATCAAACGGCTGCTCTAAATGCCTTATGCGATACGGAACGTTTTCAAAAAGAAGTGGCGCTGTTGATTAGTGAACGCATTAATCTTGAAGCAAATTTAAAATCCATTTCGTGGATAGATGAGGTGTATCCTTCTGAAGCTAATTTTATTTTGATACGTACAGCGCGTGCCTTTGAGGTCTATGGGAAGCTAAGAGAAAAAGGAATAGTATTGCGCAATCGAAGTTCACAAATTCCCAATAGTATCCGTATTAGTATTGGCACACCTGATGAAAACCAATTATTACTTAAAACTTTAAAATCCCTATGAAAAAAGTATTGTTTATAGACCGCGATGGCACGTTGATTAAAGAGCCTGCCGATGAACAAATCGACAGCCTTGAGAAACTAGAATTTTATCCCGGCGTATTTCAAAATTTAGCGCGCATAGTCCGCGAGTTAGATTATGAATTGGTGATGGTAACCAATCAAGATGGCTTAGGTACTGCATTATTTCCGGAAGAAAACTTTTGGCCGGTACACCAAAAAATGCTACAGGCTTTTAAAAATGAAGGCGTCGTGTTTTCAGAAATTCTAATCGACAGAAGTTTTCCAGAAGATAAATCACCTAATCGAAAACCTGAAATAGGCTTGTTGACGCATTACTGCAAAGGTGCTTATGACTTGTCACAATCGTATGTTATTGGTGATCGGTTAAGCGATGTACAATTGGCTCAAAATTTAGGGGCTCAAGGTATTTTTATCGGAGCTGATAAAGCTGAAAATGCGGTCTTATCAACCACCAGTTGGCAAGAGATTTATCAATTTTTGGCTCAGCAGCCTCGTGTTGCAAAACTGACGCGAAATACGAAAGAGACGCAAATCGCCTTGACGCTTAATTTAGATGGAAACGGGAAGAGCTCTATTACAACAGGTTTGGGCTTTTTTGATCATATGCTTGAACAAATTGCGCGTCACGGTCAATTTGATATGGATTTACGAGTTAAAGGCGATTGGGAAATTGACGAACACCACAGCATTGAAGATACGGCATTGATTTTAGGAACCGCTTTTGCTGAAGCTTTAGGAACGAAAAAAGGAATTGAACGTTATGGATTTACCTTGCCTATGGATGATTGCCTAGCGCAAGTAGCCCTTGATTTTGGCGGGCGGCCGTGGTTGATGTGGGACGCAGAATTTAAGCGTGAAAAAATTGGCGGTATGCCCACCGAAATGTTTCTGCATTTTTTCAAATCTTTTAGTGACGCGGCGCAATGCAATTTGAATATCAAAGCCGAAGGCCAGAATGAACACCACAAAATCGAATCTATCTTTAAAGCTTTTGCAAAAAGCTTGCGTATGGCGGTCAAGCAACAGGCCAATAATTTTTCTATTCCCAGTACAAAAGGCGTGTTATGATAGCAATAATTGATTATAAATCAGGCAATGTGCGCTCCGTGGCCAATGCCTTAAAACGCTTGGGTGCCGAAGCTGTTATTACAGATGATGTTGAAATCATCCGGTCAGCCGATAAAGTCATTTTTCCCGGGGTAGGAGAAGCCAGTTCCGCAATGCAGCAATTGCAAAACAAAGGCTTAGATTCATTGATTCCGACTTTGACGCAACCTGTTTTAGGCATATGCTTGGGAATGCAGTTGTTGTGCACACATTCTGAAGAGGGAAATACAGCGGGTTTAGGCGTTTTTCCGACAAAAGTAAAGCGCTTTCCGGCAGAGAAACGCGTGCCACATATGGGGTGGAACAATCTGATTGCTACCGCGGAATCTACCTTGTGCAATACTGTTAAAGCAGCCGATGACGTGTATTTTGTGCACAGTTTTTATGTAGAATGTAATGCTTTTACAGTGGCAAAAAGCGATTATATTTTGCCGTTTAGTGCGGCTTTACAACGCGCTAATTTTTATGCCGTTCAGTTTCACCCTGAAAAATCAGGAGAGGTCGGTGAACGTATTTTACAAAACTTTTTAAAACTTAATTAATGCGAATTATACCAGCTATAGACCTTATTGATGGCAAGTGTGTGCGCTTGACGCAAGGCGATTATTCTGCTAAAAAAATATACAACGATTCTCCCTTAGAGGTAGCCAAACAGTTTGAAGATGCCGGGATTCACTATTTGCATTTAGTGGATTTGGATGGTGCCAAAGCCGGACAGATTAAGCACTATGAAATTTTGGAAGCCATTGCGACTAAAACCAATTTGCAGGTTGATTTTGGAGGCGGTATTCAATCGGATGAAGCGGTAAAGATTGCTTTTGAAAGTGGCGCCCAACAAATTACCGTAGGAAGTTTAGCTGTTCGTCAGCCCGAAATTTTTGTAAAATGGCTTCAGCAATATGGTCCTGAGCGGATAATTCTCGGAGCAGATGTGTCGGACAACAAAATCGCTACTAACGCTTGGCAAGAGCAGTCAGACCGTGATGTGTTTGAATTTTTAGAAGCCTACATCGCTCAGAATGTCAAGTATGCAGTGTGTACAGATGTGGCAAAGGATGGGATGCTCGCAGGGCCGGCACTAGAACTTTACAATCAAATATTAGAACGTTTTTCACTGAACCTCATTGCTAGTGGCGGTATTTCATCACTAGAAGATTTACAAAAATTAAAAGCTATAGGTTGTGAAGGGGCTATTATAGGAAAAGCTATTTACGATCAAAAAATCACCTTAAAAGAATTGGAAGCGTTATGTTAAAAAATCGCATTATTCCGTGTTTAGATATTAAAGATGGGCGCACCGTAAAAGGGGTGAATTTCTTTGATTTAAAGGATGCTGGAGATCCTATTGCACTGGCTAAGCTTTACAGCGATGCCGGCGCCGACGAGTTGGTGTTTTTAGATATTTCAGCTTCCGTTGAAAAGCGCAAAACGCTAGTCGATTTGGTAGAAAAAGTAGCCGCCGAAATTAGTATTCCGTTTACGGTGGGTGGTGGTATAGGTAGCGTTGCCGATGCTAAGGCGGTGCTCAATGCCGGGGCCGACAAGGTGAGTTTAAATTCGGCAGCACTTAAGCACCCACAGTTGATTACCGAAGTAGCCGAAACTTGTGGTCAGCAATGTGTTGTAGTGGCCATTGATACCAAATGTGAAGCGGGTGAACACTGGGTTTATCGTATGGGCGGACGCCAAAAAACAAGCTATAAAACCTTAGATTGGGCACGAGAAGCAGAGCGTTTAGGAGCCGGAGAGATTTTATTGACGGCTATGGGACAAGACGGCACTAAATCAGGATTTGATCTAGCAATTACACAAGCTGTTTGCCAAGCGGTTCGCTTGCCCGTTATTGCGTCAGGAGGCGCAGGAACTAGTCAAGATTTTGTCGATTTATTTCAACAAACCGAAGCAACAGCGGGATTGGCAGCTAGCATTTTTCACTATGGTCAATTGCCTATTTCAACTTTAAAAACAGCATTAAAAACTTATAATATCGCCATACGATGAAACTAGATTTTAATAAACAAGCTCTTATTCCAGCTATCATTCAAGATGTCGATAGCTTGCAAGTACTGATGTTGGGCTATATGAATCAAGAAGCATTTAAACGTACACAAATTGAAAAGCGCGTAACTTTTTACAGTCGAAAACGTCAGTGTTTATGGACAAAAGGAGAGACATCCGGAAATTTTTTGGAAGTCATAGAACTGTACAGCGATTGCGACAATGACACGGTATTGATTAAAGCTAAACCAGTCGGACCTACTTGTCACCGTGGCACAACGGCTTGTTTTGATAGCGATTCAGCTAAAGGATTTTTATATCAATTAGAAAGTGTCATTGACGAGAGAATTACGAGTGATGCCTCGGATTCTTATACCAATAAATTGTTTAAACGAGGCGTGAATAAAGTAGCTCAAAAAGTAGGAGAGGAAGCTGTTGAAGTGGTAATCGAAGCTAAAGATAACAACGATGATTTATTTAAAAATGAAGTAGCTGATTTGTTGTACCACTTGTTGATTTTGTTGCGGTATAAGAAATTTAACTTGGCAGATATTGAAGAAGTTTTGAAAGATAGAAATAATTGAAAAAGTGTAAGATGAGGTTGATTTCACGCTTTATTTATATATTTACGAAAATCTAAATCTTCAATTATGGGAATTCTAACAAAAGAAACAAAGTGGAGTAATAATTTAGGATTATTAATTCTGCGCTTAATTTTCGGACTTGTATTATTATATGGTCACGGATTTGGGAAATTGTCTACAGTTTTTAGCGGGCAAGAAATTCATTTTATGGACCCGATAGGATTGGGAAGCACCTTGTCTTTTTACTTAGCTGCTTTTGCAGAAGGTATCTGTGCTATTTTATTGATTTTGGGTCTCTTTTCTAGATTTGCAAGCGTAGTATTGCTTCTTAATTTTTTGGTCATTTTTTGTTTCCATGCTTTTATGATAGGCGATGGGTTTACCATTTTAGAACCGCGTTTTTTCTATTTGTTTGCTTTTGTGGCTTTGACTTTTACCGGTCCCGGACGAATTTCGTTAGATTTCTTATTGTTTAACAAGAAGAAATAGCGGATACCTTTTCAATCTGTTAAAAGGTTTTATAGTAGGGAGGTAATTTTTGTATTTTTGCGCTCTTTTTATTATTAGAAAGTTTTGTAAAAACTTCTGATTAAAGTAAGGTGCAGAATTACATGAAGCAGGCAGCAGTACAACAAACCCGAAAAACCCTAAAGCTGGCTTATCCGGTAATTATTGGAGAACTGGCTCAGATGGCTTTGGGGTTAATTGACGTAGCCATGATTGGAGTGGTGGGCTATAAAGAGCTGGCTGCCGGGGCTTTAGTAAACAGTGTGGTAAACATTCCCTTAGTGTTGGGCATTGGCATTACCATTTCGGTATCGCAGTTGGTAAGTATGGCCAATGGGCAACACGATGGGGCTAAGGTGAGCCATTATTTGTTTAATGGATTGCTTATATCAGCTGTTGTAGCGCTTTGCATTGCCCTCGGACTAGAGTTCGGAAAAAATATTTTATTTCATTTAGGGCAAGACCCCGAAGTGGCACGCCTTTCGGTTCCTTATTTGCAGCTCATAGCTTGGTCTATTGTACCAACTCTATTATTTATGGCGTTGCGACAGTTTACAGACGGACTAGAGTACACCAAAACGGCCATGCTTATCTCGCTGAGCGCGCTTCCACTTAACTTTTTTCTGAACTGGCTTTTTATTTATGGAAATTGGGGCTTCCCGGAATTGCACTTGGTAGGAGCCGGAATAGGAACATTACTTACTCGTATTATAGTTTTCATAGCCTTGGCAGCAGTTATATTTCGACATAAATTGTTTAGGAAGTACATTCTTATAGGTAAGAAACAATGGTATCTGAGTAGACAAACGATGCGTGAGTTATTGCATATAGGAGTGCCAAGTAGTTTGCAAGTAGGAATGGAGTCGGGTGCATTTGCCGTTTCGGCTATTCTGATTGGAATTATTGGTGCGCGAGAGCAAGCTGCCAATCAAATTGCAATGACTATAGCTTCTATGACTTTTATGGTTTCTATGGGATTGTCTCAAGCCGGGTCTATTCGTGTAAGTAATGCCTTTGGGCGTAAAGATTGGCTCTTGCTACGCCTTATAGGTAAAACTACATTTGGTTCTGCATTGGTTTATGGTATTTTGTGTGCGGTCTTACTTACTGTCTTTCGAACGTATATTCCCTATATGTTTAATGACGACCCGGCGGTGGTAGCCATGGCTGCAACTTTGTTGCTATATGCAGCCATTTTTCAGATATCAGATAGTACACAGGCTATTAGTGCCGGGCTGTTGCGAGGTATAAAAGATGTACGTGTTCCTACCGTGTTTATTGCCATTGCTTATTGGGTGGTAGGGCTACCTATTGGAAGCTTACTCTGTTTTTATTTTGATATGGGAGCTGTCGGTATCTGGATTGGGTTTATTTTGGGGCTTACTATGGCTTCTGTTTTGCTAACGCTTCGATTTAATCGAACTACTAAAAAGCAGTTACAAAAGACTTGCTAGGCTAAAAAACAAAAGCAAGAACTATTCCTTAAAAGAGTAAGAAAAGACGCTTTTTCTCCTTAATTTTACGACAAATCAAAATAAGCGATGGATATAAAATTCAATAAGAACGAAGACGTTAATAAATTAAAAGTAGCAGAGTTACGAGACAAGCTGACAAAAGTGTATTTAGGGGGAGGGGAGAAACGTATAGAAAAACATCACGCCAAAGGAAAATTGACTGCCCGCGAACGTATTGATTTTTTGTTGGATAATCCTGAAGATGCAATCGAAATAGGTGCTTTTGCAGCCGAAGGCATGTATAAAGATGTTGGTGGCTGCCCCAGTGCCGGAGTAGTAGTAAAAATTGGTAAAGTATCTGATAAATCGTGTATTGTGGTAGCTAACGACGCTACGGTAAAAGCCGGAGCTTGGTTTCCGATGACCGCCAAAAAGAATTTAAGAGCACAAGAAATTTCAATAGAAAATAGGTTACCAATTATTTATCTGGTAGATAGCGCCGGGGTCTTTCTACCAATGCAAGATGAGGTTTTTCCGGATAAAGAACACTTTGGACGCATTTTTCGCAATAATGCCGTGATGAGTAGTATGGGTATTACCCAAATTGCAGCGGTAATGGGAAGCTGTGTTGCCGGTGGGGCGTACTTACCTATAATGAGTGATGAGGCCTTAATTGTAGACAAAACAGGCAGTATTTTTTTGGCCGGAAGCTATTTGGTAAAGGCGGCTATAGGAGAAAGTATTGATAATGAAACGCTAGGAGGAGCTACTACCCATTGTGAAATAAGTGGTGTGACTGATTATAAAGCTACAGATGATAAAGATTGTTTGAGCAAGATTAAGAATATCATGGACAAGATAGGCGCGTTTGACACCGCTGGATTTAACCGAAAAAAACCGAAGAAACCAAAGGCTAAAGAGAAAGAAATATATGGAGTATTGCCGGCAAGTCGCGCAGATCAGTACGATATGCACGAAATCATTACTAGATTAGTTGATAACTCTGAATTTGAAGAGTATAAAGCGGGTTACGGACAAACCATTTTAACCGGTTATGCACGTATAGACGGATGGGCTGTCGGTATTGTAGCTAATCAACGTAAAATTGTAAAAACCACAAAAGCAAAAACCAAACCGTCAGAAATGCAAGTAGGTGGGGTGATTTATAGTGATTCTGCAGACAAAGCTACACGGTTTATTGCCAACTGTAACCAAAAAAAAATCCCGTTAGTTTTCTTGCAGGATGTAACCGGATTTATGGTGGGCTCTAAGAGTGAACATGGAGGTATTATTAAAGATGGGGCTAAATTGGTGAATGCGGTAGCCAACAGTGTGGTGCCTAAATTTACGGTGGTAGTTGGTAATTCATATGGAGCCGGTAATTATGCTATGTGTGGCAAAGCTTATGACCCACGATTGATTGTGGGGTGGCCTAGCGCTAATTTAGCGGTAATGAGTGGAAACTCTGCTGCTAAAGTACTTTTACAAATAGAGAAAGCTTCTTTAGAGAAGAGGGGAGAACAAATTGATGAAAAGAAAGAAAAAGAACTTTTTAATAAAATAAAAGCGCGTTATGATGAACAAATCAGCCCATACTACGCAGCTTCGCGCCTATGGACGGATGCGGTAATAGATCCGTTAGAAACTCGTAAATGGATTTCTACCGGAATTGAGGTTGCTAACCATGCTCCTATTGAAAAACCATTTAATCTGGGAGTTATTCAAGTATAACTACTCTTAGGTTAATGAAGAAGGTGTTGAGTGAAAATTGTTTTTTGTGGTGATGGCATTGAGTTACGGGAGTTTAAACTGTCTGAAAGCGATTTCAATAATTTTTTGAGAGACTCTAATTCTAAAAGAAAATTGTATAAAAGCAAAAAGTAGCCGTCTCAAAAGCATATTTTGAGGCGGTTATTTTTTTGAGCTTTA
>CAZOGC010000031.1:0-8528 GCA_964579505.1 uncultured Flavobacteriaceae bacterium
TAAAGCTCAAAAAAATAACCGCCTCAAAATATGCTTTTGAGACGGCTACTTTTTAAGCTATTTAGCGTATACTTTTATTTAATCATCTCAAAACTGCGTTTTACAAAATTGGTAAGGTCTTCACCTTTTAATAGATTTTGAGAGAGTTTAGCCAAATCTAGTGCCTGATTAATTAAACGTTGGCGTTTTTTATCGGTTTTGGTGTTTAAGATTGTGCTGATAAAATCACTGTTAGTATTTACAATCAGGTTGTACATTTCGGGCATGTTGCTCATTCCCATAAACCCGCCACCACCGGTTTTTTGCATATCTTTCATACGACGCATAAACTCGGGTTGTGTAATAATAAGCGGCGCTGCAGTACTGTCCATATCTTCTAGTTGAAGCGTGTATTTTTCTTTAGGAACTACGGTTTCAAGTTGCGTTTTTAAAGTGTCTTTTTCCTCATCAGAGAGTTTAGAAATTTTTTCTTCATCTTTTTTAATAAGGTTATCGATCTGATCGCTATCTACACGGGCAAAAGAAACTTTTTCTTTTTCAGTCTCTAATTTTTGAATGAGATGTGGAGCAATAGGCGAGTCTAACAACAAAACTTCATATCCTTTTTCTTTAGCCGCTTCAATATAGCTGTATTGCGCTTCTTTGTCTGAGGCGTACAAGATGATGAGTTTATCGTCTTTGTCGGTTTGTTGGTCTTTAATTTTTTCTTGTAACTCATCAAAAGTGAAATAATTACCATCTACGGTAGGGTAGAGGGCAAATTTTTGTGCTTTTTCAAAAAATTTATCTTCGGTAAGCATACCATATTCAATCACCATTTTAATGCCTTCCCATTTTTTTTCAAAGTCTTCGCGGTTGTCTTTGAATATTTTTTTGAGTTTGTCGGCTACTTTTCGGGTAATATAACTCGCTATTTTTTTTACGTTACCGTCGGCTTGTAAGTACGAGCGCGATACGTTTAATGGAATATCGGGAGAATCGATTACTCCTTTTAACATGGTGAGAAATTCAGGAACAATTCCTTCTACATTATCGGTAACAAATACCTGATTTTGATACAGCTGAATACGATCTTTTTGAATGGTCATATCGTTAGACAGCTTCGGAAAATACAAAATGCCGGTAAGGTGAAACGGGTAATCTACATTGAGGTGAATGTGAAAAAGCGGCTCTTCAAACTGCATAGGGTAGAGCTCGTGATAAAAATCTTTATAATCTTGCTCTTCTAAATCAGTGGGTTGTTTGGTCCAAGCCGGCTGGGTATTATTGATGATATTATCTACCGTTACCGTTTTGGGTTTTTCATCTTCAGGAGCGTCTTCAGGCTTGGGTAGGGTTTTTTCTTTGGTGCCGAATTTAATCGGAATCGGCATAAACTTATTGTATTTTAACAAGAGTTCGCGGATGCGACTTTCTTGTAAAAATTCTTTACTGTCTTCGGTAAGATGAAGAATAACTTCTGTACCGTGTTCTTTTTTGGTCCCTTCTTCTAAGGTAAAATCGGTGGTGCCTTCACAAACCCAATGAGCGGCAGGTTCGTCTTGATATGATTTGGTTAAGATCTCAACTTTATCGGCTACCATAAAAGCAGAGTAAAAACCGAGACCAAAATGTCCGATGATTCCAGAGTCTTGGGCGGTATCTTTATATTTTTCAAGAAACTCACCGGCGCCCGAAAAAGCTACATCGTTGATGTATTTTTTAACTTCGGCTTGTGTCATCCCAATACCTTGGTCAATAAGGTGAAGTGTTTTGTTGGCTTCGTCAATTTTGACTTCAATTTTTGGGTTTCCGTAGTCTATTTTAGCTTCACCAATTCCGGTAAGGTGCTTTAGTTTAAGGGTAGCATCGGTAGCATTAGAGATTAACTCGCGTAAAAATATTTCGTGGTCGTTATAGAGAAATTTTTTGATAAGGGGGAAAATGTTTTCAACAGAGACGTTTATTTTTCCTTGTGCCATAATCGTATTATTTTTAGTTTATTGTCGTTTTCTTTTCTCTTTCAAAAAAAATACCAATCCTAAACTGGTGACAAAGTGGCAGCAGACAAGGGGGGTGTGGAGATAATAAAAACAAGTCGCCTTTACACTCATAGACACAAAATGCTTACTGTAAGCAAAGACATTTTATTTTCTTAATTCTTTGAGGTACTCGGCCACAAATTGAGTTTTTGTCTTAAACTTATACTGCATCACATACCGCGGGTGCGGAAGGGCAATAATTTTTTCAAATAGTTTTTCTTCGGCATTAATTTCTGCTAAGAATCGGGCATTTTTCTTTCCCAAAGAAAAACAAACGCGGGTGTCTATGCCCATGGCAATTTGTTGTTGTAAACTGGCTAAAATAAAAGGCTTAACAGCCTTAAAAAGTTTGGGATCATCGTAGTAGTTGCAGTTTACCCAATGCTCTTTTCTATTTTTTTGGATAAACCCTAACGGGCAAACTGAATTGATATAAAAATGCTTATAAAAAGAAGTAGGGCCACCATACGCGTTTATTACATCATACACAAAAACCGAAGAGGGCTCGTGTGTTTCAAACGAGGGAGGGGTTAGTTTACAATCAATGGTAAGACGTTTGGTGTCGGTAAACGGAATACCCGTCATTCCGGCGCCTAATCGTCCGGGGTTAATACCTACAATGAGTTTTCGCGTACGATTATCTTGAAAGAAAGTGGTGCAAAATTCTTCCAATATTTTCATAACTTCCGGTTGGTTTTGATACGGATTCATCACCTTAATATTGTTCGGTAACGTGGCCGATAATTGCAACTCTTGATGAAAGCGAATAACTTTTTCGGCAAATGTGAGTGTCATAAACGAATAATGAAATTTTACTTAAGTAGTTATACAAAGCTAAAGAATAACATGCCTATATTTTATTTTCGGCTTACTTTCTCTATTGATTTTAGAAGATTTTTTATCTTCGTTTTTTATGAAATCAGCCTTGCTGCAAACCCCGATAGATTATTTAAAAGGCGTTGGGCCTAGCCGTGCCGAGTTGCTGCGGAAAGAACTCGGTATACATACCTATCAAGATTTACTCAACCTCTTTCCCAATCGGTATATAGACCGAAGTCGTTTTTATAAAGTGGCAGAATTGCAGACTAGCTCTGCCGAAGTACAGGTTGTGGGAAAAATTATTCATCTAAAAACGGTTGGAGAAAAAAGGAGGAAACGTTTGGTAGCTACTTTTGTTGACCAAACCGGAAAAATGGAGTTGGTCTGGTTTAGGGGAATTAAGTGGATAAAAGAGAACCTTAAAATTAACGAACCCTATGTGGTTTTTGGGAAGGTAAACCGATATAGTGGCGTGTTTTCTATGCCGCATCCTGAAATGGAGTTACTCAAAGAACACAAATCCGGAATGCAGCAGGCCATGCAGCCCGTTTATCCTTCAACAGAAAAATTGAGTAAAAAGCTGAGCAATCATTCTATGATAAAAATTATGGAGAAGGCTTTTTTAGCCTGTAAAGATGCTTTTTTTGAAACGCTTCCTGCTTATACACTGGCAGAATTGAAGTTGGTTTCGCGCACTCAAGCCATGTTTAATATTCATTTTCCGCAGTCTGCAGAAGAGTTGGCACGAGCACAATATCGCCTAAAATTTGAAGAATTTTTTTATTTGCAGCTACAGCTTATCCGCAAAAATTTACTGCGTAAACAAAAAATAAAAGGCTATACGTTTGAAAAAGTAGGGACTTATTTTCATACTTTTTATGAAAAGCACTTGCCTTTTACCTTAACAGGAGCGCAGAAACGGGTACTTAAAGAGATTAGAAAAGATTTAGGAAGCTCAGCACAGATGAACCGGCTTTTGCAAGGAGATGTGGGTTCGGGAAAAACCATAGTGGCTTTTTTGACTTGCTTAATAGCCATAGATAATGGCTTTCAGGCTTGTATAATGGCTCCCACAGAAATATTGGCTACCCAGCACTACCAGGCACTACAAAAATTTTGTGAGGCTTTACAAATTAAAACGGCCTTGCTAACCGGCTCTACCAAGCAATCGCTACGCAAAGAGTTACACGAACAACTAGAAGATGGAACGTTAAACATTTTAATAGGTACGCATGCCTTAATAGAAAATAAAGTAAAATTTAAAAACCTGGGGTTAGCTATTATTGACGAACAACACCGGTTTGGAGTAGCACAGCGTGCCAAATTATGGCGAAAAAACCAGTATCCGCCCAATGTTTTGGTAATGACGGCCACGCCTATTCCGCGTACATTAGCGATGAGTCTTTACGGCGATTTAGACATTTCGGTAATTGACGAACTTCCCCCGGGAAGAAAACCGGTCAAGACGGTACACAGATACGATAAAAATAGGTTGAAAGTGTTTGCTTTTATGCGCGATGAAATAGCCAAAGGGCGCCAAATTTATGTGGTTTACCCACTAATTGAAGAAAGCCAGGCTATGGATTATAAAGATTTAATGGATGGCTACGAGAGCATTACACGTGATTTTCCGAAACCTCAATACCAAGTTTCTATGGTTCATGGAAAAATGAAACCTGAGGCTAAAGCGTATGAGATGGAACGTTTTGCCAATGGCGAAACACAAATTATGGTGGCTACTACGGTTATAGAAGTAGGGGTTGATGTGCCCAATGCCAGCGTGATGATTATTGAAAGTGCCGAGCGTTTTGGTTTGTCGCAACTGCATCAATTGCGCGGTAGGGTAGGACGTGGCGCCGAGCAGAGTTATTGTATTTTGATGACCGGTTATAAACTATCGGCTGATAGCAAGACGCGCCTCCAAACAATGACGGCTACCAACGATGGATTTAAAATAGCAGAAGTCGATTTAAAATTGCGAGGGCCCGGAGATGTAATGGGAACACAGCAAAGTGGAGTACTCAACTTAAAAATTGCCGATATTGTGGCTGATAACACGCTGTTAAAAGTGGCGCGTGGATATGCACAACGTCTACTTAAAACGGATCCCAATTTGGCACTTGCCGAGCATAGAATGGTTAAATATACCTATGCTACCTTAGTCAAACACAAAAATATTTGGAACTATATTAGCTAATTAATCGGTATGAAAAAAAGTATTGTTTTCAGTTTTTTCTTTTTATGTTGGATAAATGTCTTTTTTGCTCAAACCCCGGCGCAGCCGATTTTTAAGGCCGGGCAAAAGGGATATGAGAGTTACCGTATTCCGGCTATTATTAAATTGCCTGATGGTGATTTGTTGGCCTTTGCGGAAGGGCGCGTTAATGGGGCGGCTGATTTTGGTCATGTTACTATTGTGATGAGACGAAGTAAAGACGAAGGAAAAACGTGGTCCGCTCTTCAAATGGTAGCACAAAATGATTCGCTACAGGCTGGTAATGCAGCGCCGGTGGTAGACCTAACAGACCCGCGCTATCCACAAGGCCGTATTTTTTTGTTTTACAACACCGGAAATAAAGCAGAAAGTGAATTGAGACATGGGTTGGGACAACGTAGGGTATGGTATAAAACATCTGTTGATAATGGAAAGACATGGTCTTTACCCGTAGAAATTACAGCTCAGGTAAAGAAAAAAGATTGGCGTACCTATGCCAATACTCCGGGGCATGCCATGCAGTTTCAACACGGAAAATATAAAGGGAGGATTTATGTGGCTGCTAATCACTCAAAAGGAAATCCACAACCTCATTTTGCCGATTATAGAGCCCATGGATATTATACAGATGACCACGGAAAAACTTTTCACCTAAGTCAAAATGTATGTTTTGTGGGGGGAAATGAGGCTACAGCTGCTCCTCTTACAAATGGTTGGTTAATGATGAATATTCGCAATCAGAAAGGAACTCCTAAAACACGTATTGTAGCCATAAGCAGAAACGGAGGAGAGACTTGGGATAAGGTTTATTACGATCACAATTTACCCGACCCGGTTTGCCAAGGCGCTATTTTAAATATTGGGACTACCGAACGCGGAAACAGTATCTTGGCCTTTTGCAACAATGCAGACACAAACTACCGCCGTAACCTCACGTTGCGTATCAGTTTTGATGGCGGAAAAACTTGGCCCAAACATTTTTTGATAGACCAACCCAATAAAGGCACTGCTTATTCAGATATTGTTAAAATAGACAGCACCCATATCGGAGTATTATACGAGCGTAAAGGTTATTCAGAAATTGCTTTTAAAGTAATTGAATGGAAATAAAATTGAAGAAAAGAAAGTATTTTATTTCTTTTCTTCCTTATTAAAATACACCAAATAATAATACATCTCACGTTCGGGATCCCAGCCTTTTTCAATAAATTTTTCAGCACTCTCGGGGTTGATAAAATCGAGTTTAATCTGCACGTTTGTGTCTAGATTAATCACATTTTTCATCTTTTTTCGAGCAGCAGAAACGGCGGTATTTGAAACCGGAAACTCGGTTAAGTCTTCAATTTTATATTTAGGAGCTTTTTCGGTCTTGTAATGTTGAAACTCGGGGATTAATTCCGGATTTTCAATCACCTCGTTTAAAAACTGACTTTCATTAAAATTATCGTTTTTAGCAAAGTGATTGACGGCACGGTTCATAAACAGTACTTCTTGTTGCTTGTCTTCAGCTGGAAGCACCACATCTTTGGCGAAATGCTCACAAAATTTGAGATAGCTCTTGGTATTAAAATTTTCATCGGCAAAAATAGTTACCCCCAGAAATTGATCTAACCAGTATTTGGTGTCATATCGATTAGCATCTACCGATAAAATTTTATACCCGTTTTCTTTCTGAACATTAAAAATCAGCGCTCCTTTATCGAGTTTATTTAAATTTACGCCTTGTTCTAGTAGCGGAGTAAGGTTATGCGCCTTTTCTTCAAACTGTAAGAAATCGTGTTTCAACTCCGATTTAAAAATACCTAGAGCAGAAGTGCGTTCGTTGTCAACCAACACATTTTCAAAATAAGCCACATACACTTCACCCGATTTGATGTGAGGATGTTGCGATTGATCAAACAAATACCGCGCAATCTTTTGCGATTGTTTATGAGCGGTATCGGGGTTGTTAAAAACAGTAGTTGCCGCGTTGTACAATTCGTGAAATTCTAAATCTGTTTCGTGTACAAATTGATAATAGTTTTCTTCTTTATCGCGAAAAGGTTTTAAAAAATACTCTTTTAACAAAGCGTGTAGTTCGTCGTTAAGCGGGTATGATTCTTCTGATAAAAAGAGGGTTTCATTGCGACTTTTATTACCTACGCGATGAATAGAAAGCGACTCAATTTGTGCGGGGTGCAGATTTAACATAGTTGATTAGTTCGTTTTATAGCAACTTTTTTGCTGTTGTTTTTTAAGCCTCCAAATTTAGGAAATTGTCTGCAAGCTTTAGCAAACTAGTAACGTTTTTCTTATAAAATCAGCTGCATTATTTAGCGGTTGATTGTTAGAATTTTGGCGAAGCTACTTCCTTTTTTAGCGAGCCTTTTTGTAAATTTGAAAGAAGAAAATGTGCTGAGAAAGTTCATTTTCTATTTACACGTATATAAATTGAAAAAAATACTCCTTATCGCACATCGTGGGTTGTGGAAAACGCCCAAGACGGCTCAAAATTCTTTGCAGGCAGTAAAAGCAGCTATTGCATTACCTGCTGACGGGGTAGAAATAGATGTGCGAATGACAAAAGATGAGGTGTTGTATCTAAGCCATGATGCAAAAATAAATGGAGTTCGTTTACAAACAACAACTTCGTTTGTTATCGATAAACTTTCCTTATCAAATGGGGGGGCACCAGCTAGATACACTGATTTTATTGCCTTGGTAAAAAAGCATGCGGATTTAAAATTGTATATTGAAATAAAACCGATTGGCAGGAGACATCATCGCAAAATATTGATTCAAAAAGCAATTAGCCTATTGCAAAAACACCAACTGTTGTCGCGCACGATTATTTTGTCGTTTAGTTTTACGGTTTTAAAAGAAGTTTTGCAATACGCGCCAGGAGTTACAGTAATGTATTTGTTGGAAAGGCGGTGGTTGTTGAGGCTAAATCGTCTGCGCAAACATGCGGTTCAATGGGTTGGTTTTTCTCTTAATTTAGTAAAAAAACGTCCTCATTTAGTTGAAAAGGTTCACCAAAAAGGAATGAACGTAAATGTATGGACGGTCAATACTTCAAGCGAAGCAAAAGCACTTTTGAAATACCCTATTTCATCAATCACTTCAGATACGCCTGATCAAATAATTTTTTAGGGGAAGAAAGAATAATTCTTACGAAAACCCTCTATTTTTGCACGCATTTACATTAATATAATGATAGGAGAGATGCCGGAGCGGTCGAACGGGGCGGTCTCGAAAACCGTTGTTCCGCTTTGCGGAACCGTGGGTTCGAATCCCACTCTCTCCGCAAAATAAAAGTAGCTGTTTCAAAACTCAAAACAGCTACTTTATAATTTATATTGGTTTCCAATAGCGTCCAAAACGTTTTTCAGAAATCTCTGCAAAACCTTTGTATACTTTATTCTTGAGTGATTTTAGCATTGAAGAGATTGTTTTTGAAAGTTTTACTTCTTTTGGCCTATCGAAAATTTATC
>CAZOGC010000032.1:0-5859 GCA_964579505.1 uncultured Flavobacteriaceae bacterium
AACTTTGTTTTGAAATGAAATTATTGGTTATAGAAGATGAAAAGGATTTATTGGATAGCATTGTAAGCTATTTTAAAGATGAGCAATATGTCTGTGAAACGGCTATGGATTACCGTGGCGCATTAGAAAAGATTGAACTTTATCATTATGACTGCATTCTTTTAGATATTAATTTGCCCGGTGGCAGCGGTCTTAAATTGTTGGAAATCCTGCGTAATGATAAAAACCGGGATAGTGTCATCATTATTTCTGCAAGAGATAGCCTGGATGATAAGATTTCCGGTCTTCATCTTGGGGCAGACGACTATCTGGCAAAGCCTTTTCATTTGTCGGAATTGAGTGCACGTATTGCTTCCGTTATTCGCAGGAAATATGCACAGGGAAATAATATTTTGGAATTTGGCGACCTTACTATTGATTTATTATCAAAAACGGTCAAAGTGAATGAAGGTTTTATAGACCTTACTCCAACGGAGTACGAGCTTTTATTATTTTTAGTCACCAACAAAAACAAGGTTGTTTCAAAAAATGCGATTGCGATGCATCTGCTTGGAGATGAAGCAGAATTTTTGATACAATATGACACCATCTACGCTCATATCAAAAACCTAAAGAAAAAAATGGCAAAAGCCGGGTGTCAAGATTACATTCAGTCACGATACGGAATGGGGTATAAAATGGAGATTAAATGAAACTTTTAAAGCGTGTTTTAAAGAGCTATTTGATTTATTCGGCGTTGATACTGCTCATATCCATTCCGCTGTCTTATTTTACTACGCGTGCGCTATGTTTGCAAGATGTTGATGAAGCCTTGCAAAACCGCAAGCAGGAAGCCATTGCGCAAATTCAGGCACATCCGGAACTATTAAACAACCTGCCTTGGAATGATTTTACAAAAAACACAATCATTTATCCACCGGTAAAAAATGGACGGTCTGATAAAATCATTATAGCGAGCAGATACAATGAAATTAGCGAAGAAAATGAACCCTACCGGGTATTGCATTCTTTTATCCAAATTGACAACCGGGTATATCCAATTACCTTGCGTATTTCGCTTATTGATATTGAAGATTTGATTCAGGGAGTCGTCTTATCTTCTACATTATTGATTGTACTTATTTTAGGCGGGCTTTTTCTCATCAACCGGAATCAATCCAAAAAAATATGGTTGCCCTTTTACCGGATTTTAAATCAATTAAAGGCATTTAATCTTGACCAAAAACCAAATTTCAATTTTGCTCCAACCAATATCAGTGAATTTCAAGAATTACAACAGGCCATTTTAACGCTGTCCGAAAGGGTTTACAAATCCTATCTGCAACAAAAAGAATTTACCGGCAACGCCGCCCACGAATTACAAACACCCTTAGCAGCTATTCAGGCTAAATTAGAGTTATTGATTCAGGATAAAGACCTGACCGAAAAGCAGTCTAATTATTTACAGTCAATGGAAGAGACCGTAATCAAGACAACCCGACTTAATAAAGCCTTGCTTTTATTGACAAAAATAGATAATGAACAATTTATTGACCGGGAAAATATAGAAATTACCGAATTAGTAAAAAAATTGCTTCAGCAGGCGAAGTATAAAATTGATTTTAAGGAAATTTCGCTTGAAACCAACTATGAAGATTTTACGATTAGCGCCAACACCGTACTTATCGAGATTTTGTTAAACAATTTAATCAACAATGCCCTGCGCTATTCGCCTTCAAAAAGTAGCATTGAAGTGAACGTTGCTCCCGAATTTATTGAAATAAAAAATGATGGGTTGCCTTTACCCTTTTCGGAAGACAAATTATTTCAACGATTTCAAAAAGGGAGCCATTCAGGGGCTTCGAGTGGCAACGGATTGGGATTGGCGATTGTAAAGAAAATTTGTGACACCTGCGGGTATGCCATACACTATAATTACTTGGAAAACAGACATATATTCACCCTAAACTTCGGTTCTAAGTAATAAGAACAAAAAACTTCAGAATTTATTCAGAATTAGAATGGAAATTTGCCTGCCAAATAGGACATATCGGGCAATGGGTGCTTAATTTCCTTTGGCTTAGCAGTTTAAATTACATTCCGGTAAAGATGAAAAAAACACTCTCTAATTATAAAAAATGGCTTAAACCCTTCCTGTACTTAGGCGGTTTTTATTGCCTGGTCTCAATAATCCTGAGGATTATTTTTATTTTTCACCCCATCACTACCGACCATTTTTCAGTTTTGGAAAGCCTGCAAATGATTGGGTTCGGTTTGGTTAATGATGCTTTTGTTTTTGTGCTTATCAGTAGCCTTTTTGCCCTGTATTTACTCTTTATTTCTAATAAAAAGTATAAGAAACCCTGGGGTTGGATCATTTTGTCCCTTCTGATTCTGGCTATGCTGTACGTAAAATTCTACCCCCGAAATATTTTTAAGCAATACGGAGGTGGCGTTAGTTTGATTGTGATGATTTTCTTGGGCATAAAAACAGTCTGTTTTGCCTGTATGCTTCTTTTACCAAAGTACAGGGACAGGATTAGAAAATGGCTATATTTTCTGACGTTATTTCTTTATACAGCTGCCATTATTCTCAATGCTGTGAGTGAGTATTTTTTCTGGAATGAATTTGGGATGCGGTATAATTTTATCGCCGTAGATTACTTGGTTTATACAAATGAAGTGATTGGTAATATTATGCAATCCTATCCTGTTATTCCGTTGTTCGTTGGGATTGGTATCCTATCGTTAGCCGTGTCTCTGGTAATATTTAAGAAGACCGGAAGTTGTTTAAATATTCTTCCCAAGCTCTCCCAAAAGATGATTTTATTGGCGGGCTATTTGGCGCTGGCCATTGTTTCTTACTATGTAATTCCTCCCCTTGATCAGCTTAAATCCGAAGATAATTTTTCTGAGGAAATCCGGGCCAACGGAGTGTACAAATTTGTCTATGCTTTTGAGCATAACAAACTGGATTACTTTAAATTTTACAAAACACTCCCCAAAAAGGAAGCGCAGAAACTATATTTGTCTCAATTTAAACCACCTGTTTTTCCCCGGACTATTCAGTCGGATTCTGCTGAAGTACACAAAAATGTGGTATTAATTTCTGTGGAAAGTCTCTCGGCCAATTTTTTGGCTCATTACGGAAATAAAAAGAATCTTACTCCTTTTCTGGATAGTCTGGCTAACCAAAGTTTAATGTTTACCAACTTTTACGCGACCGGAAACCGAACGGTACGAGGACTGGAAGCCTTGTCAATGAATGTACCGCCTACTCCGGGAGAAAGTATCATTAAAAGAACAAATTATAAAGGAAAATTTACTACCGGACTCCTTTTTAGAAAGAAAGGTTATCAGGTAAAATTTCTTTACGGCGGTTACAGCTCGTTTGATAATATGGGAAATTATTTTGGTAGTAATGGATATGATGTGATTGATAGAAATGCTATAAATCCGGACAGTATCACTTTTGCCAATATTTGGGGCGCCTGTGATGGAGATATGGCCGGGAAGTTGATTCGGGTAATGAACAAAGAGTATCAAAAAGGGAAGCCTTTCTTTAACCATTGGATGACGGTGAGCAATCATCGCCCATATACCTATCCGAATGTCGATTTAAACTTGCCGAAGAATGCCGGAGGGCGGGATCGCGGGGTGCGTTATACCGATATTGCATTGCGGCAATTTTTTGAGATGGCTAAACGGCAACCCTGGTACAAGAACACCCTTTTTATTATTGTCGCCGACCATTGCGCTTCGAGTGCCGGAAAGACCAAGTTGCCTGTGGCTAAGTATCGTATTCCGGCATTCATATTCTCGCCCGGCGGTTATGTCAAACCGGGACAGTTTAACGGGCTGATGTCTCAAATGGATTTAATGCCAACCGTCTTTGGGTTGCTGCATTTTAGCTATACTTCCAAATTTTTGGGGCAAGGTGTCTTTAAGCCGGATTATATTCCACGAGCTTATATTGCAACCTATGAAGATCTGGGTTATATCAAGAATGGTTTTCTCACTATCCTGTCACCCAAGAAAAAAGTGCGGCAATTCAAATTGGTTCAGCAGGAGAATCCGGACATTTCGAATGTATTTAATATCCACTACAAAGAAGTGCCCGTAAAACATATACATAAAAAACTGGAGAACGAAGCCATTGCAACCTATGAAACCGTGTCTCAATGGCTGGACGCAGGTAAATTGTGATAATGAGAAGAGTCTTGTATCTGCCTATTACATTAAAATTGTAGTTTCCTTTACTTCCAAAAGTCTTCAGAATTGGCGTATAGATTTGCACCCAAGTTGAATCATAAATAGATACTACCATTGGAAACGGTAATAGACAAATTAAAAGCGCTTGATACAAGTTTATTTTTGTTCTTAAACAGCCATCATTCTGCTTTTTTCAACCCTATTATGTATTGGGCAAGCAACAAATGGTTTTGGGTTCCTTTTTATCTATTAATTGCCGTATTAATTGTGCGAGTTTACAAGCGTAGAAGTATCCTTATTTTTGTTTTTATAGGTTTGTTGGTTACCATTAGCGATCAACTATCATCTCACCTCATCAAGCCCTTGGTAGCACGATTGCGCCCTTCTCACAATCCGGCATTGGCAGGTCTTATACACCTGAGCCAATCCGGTCCGGGTGGGCTTTACGGATTTGTTTCGGGCCACGCCACCAATAGTTTTGCTTTATTTGTCTTCCTGACCCTGATTTTGGGCAAAAAATTCAATTGGCTGAAATGGGTATTGTGTTTTTGGGCGCTATTAGTTTGTTACAGCCGAATTTATAACGGGGTTCATTATCCGGGGGATGTGCTTGGAGGAATGCTTTTGGGAAGTTTCGTAGGCTATGGTTTGGGACTGCTATACAAATATGTGAAAGCAAATTTCGGAAGCCATTATAATTGGATATGAAGCATTAAGCCCCTTCCAAAAGACTTCAGAATGGTCTCGTAGGTTTGCCTTGTATTTTGCAAATCCTTGGAAATGAAATCAAAATTTGTCGCTTTAATAACTATAGTTGTTTGTATTTTCTCGTTTTCGCCTATTCAGGCTCAGCGTTCCTTTCAAATTCAAAACCATCAATTTGAAACCAATCTATCTTTAAACAAGCCGTCGAGTTTTATAACGGGGCATTTAAACCCGACTGGTTTTCAAACACTTGATTTATGGCATAAGGATTTTGATTTTAAAACAAGTCTATGTCACTTTAACACTCTTGATGCTCAAACAAAGCCTTCCTTTTTTCAAAATAAGAAGCCATTAAATATTTATTCTGTTGGTGTTTCAGCATTGGGTATAGGTTATGGATTTGCGGCGTTGCATTCCAATAAACTCAAAGCGCTTAACCTTTCAACTAAAAACGAAATCAGGGAAGACCATCCGTTTTTTCGTACGCATATAGATGATTATTTGCAATTTTCCCCTGCGGCGGCGGTCATCGGGTTGAATTTAGCCGGTGTAAAAGGCAAACATTCCTTTAAGGATGAACTTATCGTTTACGGTATTTCTTCCATCATTATGATTGGAGCAGTTAGAAGCCTAAAACCACTTACGCACGAATTACGTCCGGATGGCTCGGCTTACAATTCCTTTCCTTCCGGTCATACCGCTACGGCTTTTGCTGCTGCCGAATGGTTAAGAATGGAATATGGACATAAATCCCCCTGGATTGGTGTTGCAGGATATGCGGTGGCTACTTCTATAGGCGTATTACGGGTTTACAATAATCGTCATTGGGTTTCTGATGTCGTGGCCGGAGCGGCGATTGGCTTTCTATCTACCCGAATAGCTTATGCGGTTTATCCGTGGGTAAAGAGACATATTTTTCACAGTAAACGAAAACCCAAGAGGATGTTTTAAACTTCTAATTCT
>CAZOGC010000033.1:0-4522 GCA_964579505.1 uncultured Flavobacteriaceae bacterium
ATGATTTGGGACTAATTCTCCGTTGGGCAATTGAAAAGCGATTGTTTCCAATTGATTTAATGCCGATTTTACTTCTGACAATTTCATATTTATTTGTTTATTGCGATTATACGATTATTTAGTTTAATTTTTTTTAGCAACAATCCGTTTTGGGAATGTCCTGATTTAAAAATTCGTTCATTACTTCTTTCATTTTCGACCAATTTTCGGGATCAATGCAGTAGCAAACACTTGTCCCTTCTACATTTCCCCTTATCAATCCCAAATGTTTAAGTTCTTTTAAATGTTGGGAAATAGTCGGCTGCGCCAAGCCAATTTCATTGACTAAATCTCCACAAATACATCCTTCTATTTTGAATAAATGCTGTAAAATGGCAACTCTTGCAGGGTGTCCGAAAACCTTGGCAAAGATTGCAATTTGATTTTGTTCATCCGTAAATATTTCAGATTTAGCTAATCCCATTTCTTTCATTATTTAATTGCAATATTACGATTAATATTTTTATTGGCAAAATTATTTTCTAGCGTTGGTAAAAAACAGCTCTTTTATTTTTGGGTTTTGTCTTGTGCGAGGGAAAAATAAATGTGCTGTTTGTGCGGTTGGTTAGTATGACGCACAACGGTTTGGCGCTTGGCGCAGGTGTGTGCAAATACGCCGAAACTCAGCGTTATAAAACGACCTAAGCAAAAGCCGATTCTTAATTTTTAAATTCTCTTCTAAAATAATTAAAATTGGCTTTTGCGCCAAATAGAAACCGACTTTTCCGTTTAAAACAATAGTAGCACTTGCGCCAAACGCTTTGTTAACGGAATCCTTGTATTTACTTTAAGATTTTTTCAAATTCTCTGGAACTTTGTAATCAATCACTTTTTCTGTTCCATCACGCAGAATAGTCATTTTCATCTCTTGTCTAAGATGTTCTTTTTTAAAATCCGCTAAGCCACATTTTTCTTGAGGCAACTTATGACCATTTATTTTTATGACAATATCGCCGATTTTGAGTTGTGTATTTAACTCTACTCGGGCATTAACATAAAATTGATGACGGTCAAAGTCAAAATCCAAATCAAAACCATATTTAAACAAAGAATCAACGTATTTTTCTTGTTCGTTCTGCGGATAAGGCTTGAGATATAATTTATGTTTGTGCTGGTCTAAAAAGACGTGAAACTGTTTGATATATTGAAACCCCATATTATCCATACCGGCATCCGGATTTACAGATACCGGAGAGCTGGGAAGGAAGATGTGATTAAACCACCCGCCAAATTTGATGTGTAAAGTATCGACTTTATGGGATTTTGCGATATAACGATCTTTCCCGTATAGCCCCACACCCCCTGAGCTGTATGCTGTGATATGTGGATGATTTTTGGCATATTCAAGCAATTTATCTTTTCCGGCTAGGTTTAACCCTTGTGAGCTTCCGGTATCAAAATAGCCAATATGCTTTTTACTATTGATCTTTAGTTTGATTCTGGGATAGTGCCAATAGCTGAATCTTGAAAATCCATTTAATTTTTCCTTATCAAATTTTTTGGGGTTATAAAACTTGATGAGCCGATGCCGGGAATCAATTTCTATAATATAACCTTCCATAATGTTGATTCCTAAAATTCCATCCAAATGAATACCACAAAGATGTTTGCGAATTGATTTGAAATTCATTACAAAAGCCTTTGACCGTCTAAAATCTGTTTTATCCAATCTCAAATGATTTAATTGAACCGTTCTCAACCATTTTTTCTTTCCGTAAATACCTTCCATTGAAGAAGAATCAATAACTTTTAAATTCTTAGATAAGGTCGAATCAATTAGGGTCATATCTGCTCCGGTATCAAACACGAAATCGTGATTTTCACCATTAATATTGACGTTAACAATAGGAACACCACCGACTTCTTGATAAGGTAAGGTGATTTCTTGTGCAAAAGAAATTTTCATTAGTAGTAAAGTGCAGATAAAAGGTATGAAGTAGATTTTATTTTTCATTAATTAAGAGTGTCTTTTTAAGGTTTCCGTTAACGTCTGGCAGCTTGCCGCAGGCGGGGATTTCCACCACTAAACTTTAACCGAAGACGTGAACGTAAATTTAGTACTTTTTGTCAATCGAAGCCGTTTACCCCCGCTTGCGGCAAGCTGTTTGTTGCCAGTAGTGCTTCTTTTCAGTTGGAACGTTGTCATTCGGTTTTTGATTTAAGTTCCATAGGAATTTGGTCTAAATATTCTTGGTAAGTTACTTGAGTTACTCCTTTCGCAATGTAAGTGATATTATATTTTTCAAAGAAATCTGTCTTTGGCCTGTAAGGGTCAATTACAACCATATGTTTACCCCTACATAAAAAGTTTTTTTCAAGATATTCATTTATACCAGGGTCTTGAAAACCGTAACCAATAACTACAAGTAATTCCGATGCCAAAAGGTTAGTTTCAAAGTGTTGGAATAGGTTTTTATAATAAGGGTCTCCATTATAAAATCTTGTTTTATTGGTCGTTCCGCTTAAAAAGTCAGGTGAAACTTCATCAAATAAAAGTTCAAGTCGTTTTTCGCCAGTTTTTGAGTCTGTAGTTTCCATATAAAATTGAGAAACGGCATAATTATCTTTTAAACGTTTTCTTTGCTGCTCCGGATGTGGAGTATAAACAATTGTATTAAATACGCTACCGTGCAATTTAAACAATGCAAGCGGTTTATCAAATTTATTTACAAATCGTTCTAATTTTATATAATATGTTTTATGGACTTTGTTTTCCGTGCCTGAATTAAAATCATAACTTACTGTTCCATAAAACGGAGAGCCTTCAAGTTGGAAACCATCCGTAAAATTTTGCCATAAATCTGAATGATGTCGTCCAAGCCAATCAAAAAATAGGTCGTGGTTAAGAGAATGGAATTTTATATCGCTTGTCTTAAGCAACTCTCTTAAAAAGCCAATAAAAGGGTCATAGGGTGGATAATTTAGCGTACTTATATCTTCAAAGTATTCCCTTTTATGAAGTTGAGATGCTAAAAGCTGATTAAAACTTCTATTGAAATCTGAAATCCTGTTATAACAATCCCTGTGATTATCTGCATCTTTAAAATGCTTGTCGTTAAATTGTTTATAAAAATCTTCGATAGCTTCTTTGTTCTCGCGATTTGTCAAATATCCAGAATAGTAATCGTAAAATGTTTCGTAATGAAATTCTTCGTCCTGTTTAAGAACTTTGGCATTATAAAACTCTAAAAATTCTTGAAGAAAAATTCTCTCATCCCACCTTGCCCAGCGATTTGGGTCATCCTGTCCGTTTAGAAAAATTGCTCTTTGGTCGGTATAAATTAAAATTTCACTTTCGTCAATTTTAGAGAGTCTTTGATTCAATTGTTGAACGCCAGGAATTTTCTCGGGAATTGAAAATCCAGAGCCAACTAATATTGATACTTTCGGTCTCATTTTTGTTCATTGTTTGTAGGATGGACGTCGCCAAAGCATTACTGGCAACGGTTCGGGGCTTTGCGTTCGGGCGGGTTTCGGAGCACAAAGTTTCAATTTATTACTAATGTTCAATCAAAGCTCTAAGCTCCAAGTTTGCACGTCAGCCCGCCTGACGCAAAACCCGTGTTAGTGGCTGTTTTTTATTTTTTTCGTTTTACAGTTATTTGGTTTTCATAGATGTCCAAAACTCCTTCTACCTCTTGATTTTTAAATAAGACAATTAAATGTCCGTCATCTTTTACAAAAACTTCTGGGTCGTAAGTCCAAATGCTTTTGTCAGAAATCGTGTCAAGGGTTACAAATCTATTATTTTCAATTTTGGTTAAGAATGTCTTTTTAAAGTCGGTAACAATATGATATAACTGTCCATTGTATGGAAATGAAGCAAGTGTCAAAATGCCAATGCTGTCAACTAACTGTTTTGTTCCATTTGTTGATTTTGATTCGTCATCGCCAACATATCTAACTATCGTTTTACCCTTTTTGCTTCTCGGTTTAGGCAGTTCAAAAACGGTCATTGAATCAGGATTGCTAATTTCAAGAATTTCTGAAAATCCGCTTAAATGAGCCAAAGTGTTCGTTATGTAATATTTCCCGTTCAGTTTATTAACCACGACAGGACAAGTTGAAGATGCGGAATATTCAATGCCTGTCTTTTTATTTTTGAATTTTATTGTTCCGCCCCATTCGCCACTACAAGTTTTTGATACAATGTATAAACTGTCTTCAAAAATATTGTTTGGATTTACCTTGATGTTGCTTTCACTAAATCCGTCTTGTCCAACAATGTCTTTGATAATAAACTTGTCTTGTCCGAAACAACTCGTTGTCAATAATAATGTCAATAATATGATTAGTCTGTTCATTTTGCGGTCGTCTTAAAATTGCCACTAACGTTTCTGCGGCTTTGCGCAGGAGGGGTTTTCGAAGACGGAACTTTCATTTAACCCCGAACCTAAGCAAAAACCGCTTGGGCTTTTGCTAAATTAGTTCTTTTCTGCAAAAAACAAGCGGTTTTTTGCGACAATCGAAGCCGAAAACCTCG
>CAZOGC010000034.1:0-4377 GCA_964579505.1 uncultured Flavobacteriaceae bacterium
TTGTTAGACCAAGCGTTTAAAGGGAAATTATAATTGATAATGAAGAATTGATAATTATGCGTTGTCCATTGTTAATTATTAATTGTCAATTAAAAAAGTTTGTTGGATCGGGCTTTTAAGGGGGAGTTGTAATTGAGAAATGATAATGGAAAATTCAAAATATAAAATAGGTGATATAAGGCTTTATGAAAGCTTATTCATTTTGTTTAAGTGTAATCAAACTGTAGGTAAAACTTGGGAATTATATCAAAAAAATAGAGGAAATAATTTTCTTCTTTTTCATATGATTCTTGAGGTAGAAAATTTTATGGAAGAATATAAGGGTTATTTCAACTGTAAAAATATCCCTCAATATAAAGAACGGATTAATCAAATTCGGTATATAACAAAACCTATTTTTAAAGAAATAAATAAATGGAAACTAAGGGATTTTAGAAATAACATTATCGCTCATCCTTGGCGAGATGAGGGAGAGTTTATTTTACCTGATTCGGAAAAGTATAAAGCACCTAAAAATGAATTTGAATTTTTATTACTCAAGAACTATTTAAATTACATATGGTCTCTGATTGCAGATGAATTTGAAAAAGAAGATTTAAAAGCACAAGAGTATATGTGTCATCTTTCAGGAACAACAAGAAGAAAAAGAAATTTTTCTTCCATAAATGAAATTCAGCAGAACCTTGTCAAAGACGTTAATTCAAGGTGTAAAAAATATGACAAAGATTATTATTTAAAAATTGAGTTATATAAGTTCGAAGATTAGAGCCCCGTATATTGGATTGGGCTTTTAAGGGGGAGCTGTAAATAATATCAACTGTATGAATATAGAGGATATGAGCAGTAAAATAAAAGAAAGATTGGAGCAAGTCCATTGGTCTTTTTATTTATATAATCGGTCTTTAACAGAGCTTAATTTGGTTACGCAAGAGCGCTATAATAAAGAAGAATTGAACATTGTCAACTCGTCAACTTTTAATTTTTATAAAGTTACCCTGCAATATTGCTTCATTATGGAATATTGTAAACTTTTAGAAAATAAAAAGAAAGCTAAAGGGAAAGCTAATGTTTCATCGCTACATCGTTTAAATGAATTGTTATACAAGGAGTTAGGAGATGGTTTCAACGATAAATATGAAGAGAATAATAGGAATATTATAGAGCTACAAATTTCCGTTTACCACGAAAGAATATGTTCATTGCGCGATAAAAAGTTTGCACATTCAGATGCAAATAATATAAATAAGCCATACGAATTCGAGGGGTTTACTGAAAGTGAAATAAATGAGGGGTTTAAGCAGCTTAGGGTGATTAAGAATGTTATTAATAATCTGACCTTCTCTTATAATTTCCAGTATGATTTAGAGATTCCTTACCGCGATAATCGGACGAAAAATTTTGTTGAGTTCAATGCTAAATACAAAGAATATTATGACAAGAATTTTTTAAAACGGAACAAAAATTGAAAATCGTTCAAAAATTAGATGCTCTTTTTGCGGAGATAGATGGGTTGGTTAATGATTATAAAGAGAAACGAGAAAATTTGGAGGCCTTAAAAAGCAGCCTTTTAGACCAAGCGTTTAAAGGGAAATTGTAATTGATAATGAAGAATTAATAATGATGGATTATCCATTAAAAATCTTGCGCTCTTTGCGTGAAAACTTGGCGTTCTTTGCGTGAAATAGAATGCGATGTCTTGAGGGAGCCGAAGGGAAGGATTTTTTATTTTTCACTTTTCGTTTTTCATTCAAAAGTTTGTTGGATCGGACTTTAAATAGTGGAGTCGGAGGGACTCGAACCCTCGTCCAAACAAGCAATTCAATAGCTTTCTACACGTTTAGCTTTCACTTAATTTTCGTCGCAAAACCGGCAGAAAGCTACCCATTTTACGCTTAACTTCAATTGAGTTTCACTCCTTTATCAAAGTCCTAAAAGAGCTATATTTACTTTTACGGTGTCTCTAATCCAGCCGCCGTAAATCAAGGCTTCTGAGAGACATCTTGGTCACGCGTCTAACGCTGTGATTAAACCCAAAATCCTACTGTGATTCGGATTAGGCAGCCAAGGCGTAATTATTTTCGCCGTTTAAAAAAGTATGAAATATGAGATTAACGAGCTGTATCCCAGCGCTCGACGTGCTTACCACTCAATTCGACCTGCTGTCAAAACCAAATCGACCCCGGTAATGTTTTCAAAGAACCTCTAATTCATTGCTTTTTAGATAGTAAGAAATAGAGGTGACAAAGATACAATAAAATTATATCTTTGTAACACTTCTATAAAATTCAAAATCCATACTGAGTCTATGAAAATAGGTATTATAAGAGAGCGCAAAACGCCGCCAGACAGACGGGTCGTTTTTTCGCCTGAAGAATTGGTGAAACTAAAAAGAGCCTATCCGGAGGTAGAGATTGTGGTAGAACCTTCTCCTATTCGAGTATTTCCGGATGAAGCATACCGAAAAGAGGGATTTGAGGTTTCTACCAATTTGCTAGATTGTGATGTGTTAATTGGTGTAAAAGAAGTCCCTATTGATGCCTTAATCCCTCAAAAAAAATATTTTTTCTTTTCCCATACTATTAAGAAGCAGCCATACAACCAACTGCTACTTCAAACTGTTTTAGATAAAAAAATTAGCCTATATGATCACGAAACCATTACAGATACCCATGGGGCGCGCTTAATAGGCTTTGGGTATTATGCAGGTATTGTGGGAGCCTACAATGGCTTTCGTGCTTTTGGATTAAGAGAAAACCGGTATGAATTGCCAAAAGTTGAAACTCTTCACGATTATAAAGCAGTAGCAAGGGCTTTGCAGATGGTAAATTTACCTGATGACTATAAGATCGTACTTACCGGTCAGGGTAAAGTAGCACATGGGGTACGCGAAATCTTACAGGATTTGAATATAAAAGAAGTAGGCGTAGATGATTTTTTAGAGAAGGATTTTACAGAACCTGTTTTTTGCCAAATTGGCGTACTCGACTATAATAAGCGTAAAGATGGAAAACAAGTAGATGAAACTGATTTCTTTCAGCACCCTGAAGAATATGTTTCAGATTTTATGAGATTTGCGCGAGTGGCTAACTATTATATTGCCGGACATTTTTATGGGGAAGGTGCTCCGTATATTTTTACACGTAATGATGCAAAAAAACCGGATTTTAATATTGATTTGGTGGCAGATGTAAGCTGCGATATTGACGGACCGGTGGCTTCTACATTGCGTCCTTCTACAATAGCCGATCCTTTTTATGGGTACGACCCACAAGCAGAGAAAGAAGTGGCTTATGATGCAGACAATGCTATTACCGTAATGGCTGTAGATAATTTACCATGTGAACTACCCAAAGATGCCAGTGAAGGTTTTGGAAAAATGTTTATACAAAATGTTATTCCAGCACTTTTTAATGGAGATAAAGATGGAATTTTACACCGTGCACAAATGACGAATAATGGAAAACTAACGCCACGTTTTGCTTATCTTCAGGATTACGCTGACGGGATAAGGTAAAAGTGATGTGGAACATATCGTATTAAAAAAGAATTTAAGCACCCTTTTTTATATTTCTTTCTTAGTAATTGTTTTTTACCGATTCGGCTCCTTTTATTACTTTTTCTTTTAGATTTTCTTTATAAGCTATGATACGTTTGCGGATTGTTTCATTAGTAGCACCTAAGATTTGAGCTGCTAAAATACCAGCATTTTTAGCCCCATCTAGAGCCACTGTAGCTACAGGCACCCCTCCGGGCATTTGTAAAATAGAAAGAACAGAGTCCCATCCATCTATAGAATTGCGTGATTTTACGGGTACACCAATTACAGGAAGGGGAGAAACAGCGGCTAACATTCCGGGTAAATGAGCGGCACCACCTGCCCCCGCAATAATTACACTTATATTACGCTCGTGCGCGTGTTTTCCAAAATCCATTAATTTTTCAGGTGTACGGTGAGCAGACACAATATCTACCATCACCTCAATATCCAACTCCTTTAAAACAGTAATAGCCTGTTCCATAATAGGCAAGTCGCTTGTGCTGCCCATAACAATTCCTACTTTGCTCATTTTGCTTGCAATTTAAGTGTTCTAATAATATGAAAGAGGTACCTTTATATTATAGGTGAACAAATTTCAGGCAAGATACAAATACAACCTGTTTAAGCAGTCTTATTTGCCGTGAAATAATTTTTCAATATGCGATTATATACTATAGGTAGGTTAAATAATGGTTTTTTAGGACGATTCCCTGATTAATTAAGAAAAAGAGACGTAACTAAACAATCAAAAAAAAGCCAAAAAAAACAGCCAAAAAAGGAATATTAATAATTGATAGATAAGGGGTTAAGGAAAGGAGACAAAAAGGGGATAAAAAAAA
>CAZOGC010000035.1:0-4088 GCA_964579505.1 uncultured Flavobacteriaceae bacterium
TTTGTTATAAAAATAAAAAGTAGCTGTCTCTGAGTTTTGAGACAGCTACTTTTTTTATAGCTTTCATTCCTATAAAGTTTTACATTTTCATATTTTTACACCTTACCTATAACTTATTCTCTCGATGGTGTTTTTAAAAAAAATTAGCTTGTTGGGCATCTTTTTCCTTTCTTCATTATTTATATCGGCTCAAAATCAATTGCCAAAAATCATAAAGGCTCAACAGATAAACCCTACTACCATTGAGTTAAAACTAGACACTCACCGGCATATTTTTATCGATTTCTACAGCGGTCACATCTTTCGTATGGTGGTAGACAGCATGCAAAATTCGATGCATGCACCGCAAGCTAAGCCGGAAGCACAAATTTTGGTTTCTAACCCTCGAAAAGCCTTAAAACTATTACAACTACACACTACAGCTGATAGTGTTTTCATTTCTACAGCACAGATAACGATTGCTTTTTCTAAACAAAACACCCTTTTTACTGTAAAAAATAAACACTCACACCAAACCATTATTCGCGAAACAGCTCCTTTAAAATTAAATCAGCAACAGATTTTAATGCAACTTCATGCACAACCTAACGAATATTTTTATGGCGGAGGTGTTCAAAATGGCCGATTTTCTCACCGAGGAAAAATTATTGCTATCAAAAACGAAAACCAGTGGACGGATGGCGGGGTGGCTTCCCCTACTCCCTTTTATTGGAGTACAGCCGGGTATGGAATGATGCAATACACCTTTAAACCCGGGCATTACGATTTTGACGCAACCGACAAAAACACCGTGGCCATTCAATACAAAACTACTTATTTTGATGCCTTTTTTATGATTAGTGCTACCCCTAAAGCACTTCTAAACGATTATTACCAGCTTACCGGTCATCCGGTCTTGCTTCCTAAATTTGCTTTTTATGAAGGACATCTGAATGCCTACAACCGAGATTATTGGAAACAAGATTCTACCGGTATTCTCTTTGAAGACGGGAAACGATATGTAGAAAGTCAAAAAAATAATGGCGGAATTAAGGAATCTCTAAATGGAGAGAAAAACAATTATCAATTCTCAGCACGAGCTGTTATTGATCGGTATGCGGCTCATAATATGCCTTTGGGTTGGATTTTACCTAACGACGGATACGGCGCAGGCTATGGGCAAGACAGTACCCTAGAGGGAAATATATTGAATTTAAAACGTTTTGGGGATTACGCCCGTAAACACGGAGTTCAAGTAGGACTATGGACACAAAGTGACCTTCACCCCAAACCCGGCGTACCGGCTTTGTTGCAACGCGATATTGTAAGAGAAATTGGCCAGGCGGGTGTTCGGGTATTAAAAACCGATGTGGCTTGGGTGGGTGCCGGCTATTCTTTTGGGCTTAATGGAATTGCCGAAGTAGCCAACGATATGGTTAACTATGGAAATCAGGCGCGACCATTTATCATTACCTTAGATGGCTGGGCCGGTACGCAGCGCTATGCAGCCGTATGGTCAGGTGATCAAACCGGTGGGTACTGGGAATATATTCGGTTTCACATCCCCACTTATATTGGGGCCGGCCTTTCCGGAGAACCCAACATTACCTCAGATATGGATGGTATCTTTGGTGGCGGCAATATCCCGATTAATGTGCGCGACTACCAGTGGCGTACCTTTACACCTATGCAACTCAATATGGATGGTTGGGGAACCAATCCTAAATATCCACAGGCATTAGGTGAACCGGCTACCTCTATCAACAGAGATTATTTAAAGCTGAAGTCTGAATTACTTCCATACACCTACAGCATTGCGCATCAAGCAGTAAATGGTTTACCTATGGTACGAGCCATGTTCTTGGCTTACCCAAATGCTTATACCTACGAAACGGCTACCAAATACCAATTTATGTATGGACCTTACTTTTTAATTGCTCCTATCTATAAAAACACGCAAGCCGACGAAAAGGGAAATGACATTCGTCATAATATTTACCTACCAAAAGGAACGTGGATAGACTATTTTACGGGAGTTAAATACACCGGAAATTGTGTCTGGAACAGTTTTGACGCTCCTCTGTGGAAACTCCCAATCTTTGTAAAATCCGGGGCCATTATTCCATTGACAAACGCCAACAACAATCCTTCACAAATCAATAAAAAACAACGCGTTTTTGCTTTTTATCCCGATGGCTCTTCTAGTTTCACCTTATACAACGACGATGGGAAAACCATTGCTTATAAAAATGGGAAAAGCGTACAAACACGTATCACTTCTCAAACCAACTCTGACGGAAAAGCAACGTTGACCATCTACCCCACCCAAGGAAACTTTAAGGGATTTGTAAAAGAAAAAAGCACCGTATTAAAAGTAAACGTTTCGGAGCAGCCTAAAAAGATAATTGCCCGCATTAATAAAAAAAAGGTAAAACTAAAAAAAGTCGCCTCCTTGCAAGCTTTCCAAAAACAGACAAACGTATATTATTACAATCCCAATCCTGAATTTAACCGGTTTGCTACCCCGGGTAGCTCTTTCGCTCAAGTCAGTATAAAACGTAACCCACAAGTTCTTATTAAACTAGCCCCTGTTAATGTGACTCAAACCCATATTGACGTTATTATAAAAGGGTATGCCTTTACGGTTCCCAATCATTTCACGCAGAAAAAAGGCACTCTAAGCACTCCTCAAGGAGCCGGTGTTACCCAAGAAAACACCCATCCTTTTTCAATACGTCCTTCGTGGCTACCCCTTCCTAACGCCGACTACTATGAGATTATATTTAATCACATGCGGTACACACATATTAAAGACACGGCATTTTTGTTTAGTAATTTACAACCTAAAACCCGGTACACTTTTAAACTGCGTGCTGTAAATGCTTCGGGAAATTCACCTTGGGTTACTTTTTCGGCTCAAACGGCTATAAACCCGTTGCAATATGCTATAAAAGGGGTATCAGCATATGCCACCGCGCCGACGCAACCCGGGTTTAGTCTTCAGCACTTGGTAGATAACGATCCGCGTACGTTGTGGCATAGTCGGTATCACAAAGATGCCATTCCCTTTGTATTAACAGTAGATTTACACAGCACGAACACACTCGAAAAAATGCAATATCTTCCTCGTAAAAACGGATTAAATGGCGTGCTAACCAAAGGAGAAATCTATACCAGCTTGAACCAAAAAGAGTGGAAAAAGGCGGGTTCATTTACCTGGAAAGCAAATAACACAACTAAAGAATTTATTTTTAAACAACCGGTAAAAGCACGCTATGTTAAATTAAAAATTACAGCCGGTGTGGGCAACTACGGTTCGGGAAGAGAACTTTATGTGTTTAAAGTTCCCGGTACCAAAAGCATTTTAGCCGGCGATATTAACAGTGACGGAAAAATAGATATAAACGATCTGACTTCTTATACAAACTATGTAGGCTTACAAAAAGGAGACGCTGATTTTGAAGGCTATATCAGTCGTGGAGATGTAAATCAAAACAACCGTATAGATGCGTATGATATTTCTACTGTAGCCACCCAATTATCTGGCGGAGTTCATCTTAATCAACCCAAAAAACCTTCCGGAAAACTTACGCTTAGTGTCAATAAAAAATCCTTTTCGAAAGGGGACACCTTGCGTGTCACCGTAACCGGTAATGTACTAAAAAATGTCAACGCACTTGGGTTTGCATTGCCCTACAATCCTGATGAGTATAGCTATCTGGGGATAAAAATTTTACACACAAAATCCATGAAAAACTTGACCAAAAGCAGGTTACACACAAATGGAAAAACAGTTCTTTATCCCACTTTTGTTAATGTGGGCAATCAACAAACCCTATCGGGGACACATAAATTATTTATCATAAAGATGGTGGCTAAAAAAAGTGGAAAGTTTAACTTACAAATCCAAAACAGTATGCTGGTGAGTAAAAGTTTAGACACCGTAAAAAAATAAGAAACCAATCAATTCTGTCCTAAATGTTTATGTTGTTCATTTTTTCCATTGATGAAACCCGCCTGCCTTCCTATTTTTTACTTTGTGGCGGGCAGGAAAGAATCAAAAAAATCTAGGCTTACGAAACTTTATCTAAATTTATCGTTCAATACCT
>CAZOGC010000036.1:0-4005 GCA_964579505.1 uncultured Flavobacteriaceae bacterium
TAACCCGATATTTTTCACTTTCAACTCATTATGATAGTGATATGGGTTGGGGAGCAGGAATAACGGTAACATACTAAAATATTATGATGGATAAAATTAACAGACAGAGTTATCAGGCGATTTTTAAAACCGTACTTTAGTATTTGCTTAAATAAACAAATTCATTAACTTTGCACTTATGGACAACATTTCTTGCATAAGACAACAGGCAGACGTTAAGCAAATCAACCGTTGTAAAGAAAGGATTTCTGAAATTGACGGAACATTTGACTATTTATCCAACGGACTTGAATTGGCGGGTAACAACGTAAGACTAAAAATACTATTCCTTCTTTATGAAGAGAAACATCTTTGCGTTTGCGACCTGAGTGACATTCTCGGAATGAATATTTCAGCAGTTTCACAACACCTGCGAAAACTCAAAGACCGTAAACTCATTAAAACAGAACGCCAAGCACAAACAATTTTCAACTCTTTGACAAAAGAGTATGAGAAGATGCTCAAACCATTTTTTAAAATTCTTGAAGAAAACAAAATAATGGAAACGATATGAAAATAAATAATAAACTAATCGGCGCAGGACTTTTAACGGCGATAGCCGCTTCACTTTGTTGCATAACACCTGTTTTTGCTATGATTGCGGGAGTAAGTGGTCTTGCTTCAACTTTTTCGTGGCTTGAACCTTTCAGACCTTATTTTATCGGGTTGACAATTTTGGTACTCGGCTTTGCTTGGTATCAGAAACTTAAACCGAAAAAGCAAACGGATTGTAATTGTGAAACAGACGGCAAGCCAAAGTTTATCCAAAGCAAAAAATTCTTGGGAATAGTAACGATTTTCGCAGCTTTAATGCTCGCTTTTCCTTTATATTCTAACGTTTTTTACCCCAATACGGAGAAACAAGTGATTGTAGTTGATAAATCAAATATACAGTCAGTTGATTTTTCGATTAGCGGAATGACTTGCGAAGATTGTGAAAGACCAATAGACCACCAAATCAATCAACTTTCGGGCATTCCCAAATCAACAGTTTCATACAAAAATGCAGCAGCTATCGTAAAATTTGACAATTCAAAAACGAGTATTGACAAAATTGAAAAAGCGATAAATTCAACAGGATATAAAGTAACCAACACAAAAGAAAAGTAAAAATGGAAATCATATTACAATCAACAATCACTTGTCCGAAATGTGGACACCAAAAAGAAGAAACAATGCCAACAGACGCTTGCCAGTATTTTTATGAGTGTGGAAACTGCAAAACCGTATTAAAACCAAAACAAGGCGACTGTTGTGTTTTTTGCAGTTATGGAAGTGTAAAATGTCCGCCAATTCAACAAGGACAGAAATGTTGTTAAGGCAAATTTAAAGAGCATAAAAGCAGTAAACAGAAGCCTACACAAAAGGCACACACATTGCCAAGTCGCACAAGCCCACCGCACAAACCAAAACTTGGCAAAGAGTGTGCCTTCCCTACCCTAAGAAAAATTGTTTAAATTGCCAACGCTAAAAAATAAAAAATCTAATAGAACTACCACAACTGAATGATGGCCAGCAGGTAACAAACAGCTTGGCGAAATGGCGGCTAAAGGAGTAAATTGAACGGCATTTCTTCAATTCCGCAAAAGCCATTTGTCAATTTTTGTGTAAATTTAAAAACTGAAAATGGCTTTTGCTAACGGTAGTGATAAATTGAAAGGTCAGTGCCTTGAAACCCGCCACTATCGCCAAGCTGCCAGACGTTGGCAGTAATATAAAACGATGAACGAGAAAGAAACATTTGAACTAATAAAAGAAAGTGTCCATTCTATTCGTGAGATAAAAACTAAACCTATAAGAATTGCTATTAATGGAATTGAAGGAACTGGAAAAACTGTATTTGCTGAAAAACTGACCGAATATCTAAATTCAGAAAAACTAAACGCCATCCAAGTTTCTATCGATGGATTTCATTTCAATAAAGAAGTCAGATATAAACAAGGTCGCGATTCTGCCAAAGGATATTATGAAGACTCATATGACGAACTCGCATTCGTAGAAAAAGTATTGAAATCTTCCCAATCGGAATTTCCAAATTATACAATCGCCACGCACGATTTAGAAACCGATGAATATTTGAATTTAGAACCAAAATATTTAGAAAATGATACGGTTTTAATAACAGATGGAGCCTATTTATTTAAACCAAATTATAAGAATCATTGGGATTTGAAAATTTATTTGAAGACCAGTTTTGAAACTGCAATGAAAAGAGGAATAGAAAGAGACAAAAACTCACTCGGAGGAATTGAACAAACAAAAGAAAAATACCAAAAACGTTATCACAAATCTTCAAAAATGTACTTGACCGAAAATGAGCCTGAAAAAATTGCAGACATTATAATTGACAACACTGATTTTAATAACTTGAAAATAATAAAAAATACTACTGCCAACAATGGCTATAAGTAATTGCTTGTTTTCGCCTACTTTTGAAAATCCTCGTGGATTTTCAGTTTGGTGTGTACTTGTAAAGTTTCGTGCTAACCCACGCAACTACTCATAGCCGAGACCGTTGTGCGTAATTATACCAGACACCTCTAACCAACATCCTCTCAAAAAAATCGGCAAAAAAATTGCTGATTATATTTTTTTGAATTAACTTTGCATTACAAAGTACTTTTATATGGAGAAAGAAAAATACATTGATGACCTGAAAGAGATTAAAGACACTCTGAGCCGAGCGACTCGGTTTATATCCCTTAGCGGACTTTCGGGAGTTTCGACAGGAATTACTGCATTGATAGGAGCATTAGTTGCTTATCAAACAGTTTTTAAAAACAATGACTATTTGATTTACAATGCTGTGGAAATAAGCAATGAAAGCCTTTGGTATTTGCTATTGGTTTCAGTTGGAACGCTGATTTTATCCATAGGTTGTGCAATTTTTTTTACAACTATAAAAACAAGAAAGCAAAATCAAAGTATATGGAACATTCAAGTCAAAAGATTGCTTCTCAATTTATCAATTCCATTAATTGCAGGCGGATTGCTGTGCCTGATGTTTTTACTCAAAGGATTTATAGGCTTTCTATGTCCTTTGACGCTGATATTTTACGGCCTTGCACTAATAAATGGAAGCAAATACACTTTGACGGAAATAAGAAATTTAGGAATAATTGAAATTTTGTTGGGACTTATTGCCTTTCAGTTTATTAACTACGGCATACTATTTTGGGCATTGGGCTTTGGAGTCTTTCAAATTATTTACGGTTTAATAGTTCAAAAGAAATATGGAGCGTGAGAGAGATATTAAAAGACTTAGACAAAGCATTTGAAAATAAAACACGATTAGGAATTATGTCGGCACTTATGGTAAATGAACATTTAGATTTCAATGACTTAAAAGAGCTATTAGGTGTAACAGACGGAAATTTAGCAAGTCATTTAAAATCGTTGGAAAAAAGCAAATACATCATTTATCAGAAAAGTTTTATTGGGCGAAAACCAAATACAACTTATTCTGCTACAACTGTAGGAAAAAATGCTTTCAAAAAACACATAAATGCGATTGAACAACTTCTTAAATAATCAGTAAATCATAAAATCATATAAAAATGGAAACAAATCAGACAAAAACAAACAAAGCCAATAAAAGGCTTTTCGGTATTTTAGGCGGTGTAGCTGTTTTGATGCTAACATTTCTTGTTCTACAATTAACAATTGGCTCAGGAGTAGATGGACAAGGTTTTAATTGGAAACCCGGTGATTTTCTAATCGTGGGACTTCTACTTTTAAGTACGGGTTTATCCTGTGAGTTGGTATTAAGAAGTGTAAAGAGTTTTAAAAAAAGAATTCTGATTTGTGGAGCAATTTTATTTGCACTACTTCTGATTTGGGCAGAACTTGCAGTTGGAATCTTTGGAACACCATTTGCTGGCTCATAAGAACTTGGTTAATAGATAACTACGCACAACATGAACTGTGTAAAAAACCAAATAAATTAAGCTAAAAAACTACGGTAAT
>CAZOGC010000037.1:0-3689 GCA_964579505.1 uncultured Flavobacteriaceae bacterium
TGATACGTCAAAAGATATCGTAAAAATAAATGAGCAACCAAAGTCAGCCAAATTATCCGCTCCAATTCTTACCCACAAACCGGTTATCACCTCCCTTTTTATAGCTAGAAAAAACTACGCTATACGACGTTTTGGTAGCACAAAAAATGTCGACACAAAGCCGTTTTAAATTTTAAGAGCTATTATGCTTTGCAGCGGTATTAAACTGACAAACAAGCCTTAAAATAAGTAAGCATACACGAATATATTTATAAATAAATTATAAAAAATATAAAAATATCCTTACTTTTACGTTCTTATTCGCTTCAAAGCGGCTTGTGTTAATTAGTAATATAAGGCTAACTATACACGCAAGAGAAGAAAACGGTGATGAAAGTTGAGGTGGTAGGCTATATAGTAAAGCTAGATTATTCCTAAATAATAATAAAACCCCCGGGGGCTAAGAATTTTAAACTTTCATCCGTATGAAAAAAAACTACTTTTCAAAAAAAATAATCTATCTTTCTTTTTGCGTGCTGCTGCTCCCAATAAATGCGTCACAGGCAAACGGAGCCGTTAAATTTATGCCCACTATTTCCCTGAATAGTCACAGTCCTATTCATGGTAACGAAATAAATCTCCCTTTTGCTGCCCCCACCAGTGAAAACTTTGATGATATTACAGTGGGAACAGCTGAAACCTCCCCTGCCGATGCCTTTATCACCACCTGGAGAACCACCACCGCCAACGAAAGTATTACCATTCCTGTTAATTCCTTTGTTACCGGCTATAATTACACCGTAGATTGGGGTGATGGTAATATTTCTTCCAATCAAACCGACAATGCTACGCATACGTATGCTACTGCCGGTACACATACCGTGAGTATTACCGGCGATTTTCCGGCTATTGAGTTCGGAAGTTTTGCCAGCGATGACGCCAATGATGCCAAATTATTGACCATCGAACAATGGGGTACACAGGTTTGGCAGAGTATGGAAAGTGCTTTTAAAGGAGCTATAAACCTGCAGGGCAATGCCACCGACGTGCCTGATCTTAGCAACGTGACCGATATGTCCGGGATGTTCCAAAATGCCACTTCTTTTAATCAGGATATAAGCAGTTGGAATGTTTCTAAGGCAGAAAATATGTCCTGGATGTTTGAGGGGGCTACTTCCTTTAATGGGAACTTAGACGGCTGGAATCCCGGTAATGTAACCGATATGTCTTATATGTTCAAGGACGCTACTGCTTTTAATAAAGATATTAGTAGTTGGCAAACGGCCAACGTAACCGATATGGCCCATATGTTCGAGTCGGCAACGTCTTTTAATCAAGATTTAAATGGCTGGGATGTGTCTAAGGTAGAAAGTATGAACATGATGTTCAAGGGTGCTACTTCCTTTGATGGGAATTTAGGCGGCTGGAATACCGAAAACGTAACCGAAATGTCGTATATGTTCTCAGATGCTAAAGCTTTTAATCAAGATTTAAATAGCTGGAATGTGTCTAAGGTAACAAATATGACCGATATGTTCGAAGGTGCTATTTCGTTTAATCAAGATTTAAGTAGCTGGAATGTGTCTAAGGTAACAAAGATGCTCGGGATGTTCGAAGGGGCTACTGCTTTTAATGGAAGCTTAGACGGCTGGAATACAGGAAGTGTAACCAATATGCAAGCCATGTTTAAAGATGCTACTGCTTTTAATCAAGATTTAAGTGGCTGGGATGTTTCTAAGGTAGAAAATATGCATTGGATGTTCACTAATGCAAGTTCCTTTAATCAGGATTTGAGCAACTGGGATATTTCTAAGGTAACAGATATGGTATGGATGTTGGATAATTCTGGCCTTTCCACAGCCAACTACGACAGCACCCTTACCGGCTGGGCGGCGCAAAATGTACAGGCTAATGTAACATTAGGTGCAGGCGGGCTTACTTATTGCGCCGCCGATTCCGCCCGACAGGCATTAATAGATAACCACGGATGGACGATAACCGGGGATAGTAAAGACCCGAATTGTACGGTATCATCAGCTGCCCCTGTTATCAGTAATCTGGATGGCGATGCGGATACCTTTACAGAAGGGGAGGTTTACCCGATACTTCTGGACGCTGGTAGTAATGCAACGCTGACAGACAGCGATTCCCCTGATTTTAACGGAGGCAATCTGACGGCTTCCATCACGGGCAACCGGGCTCCGGGCGAGGATCAGATAGGTGTATATGTCAAGGGACCGATAACGCTTCCGGGAGGGGGTATCCTCGAATTTAATGGAAATCCCATTGGCACCATCACCGCCGGTACCGGCACGAATGACTTTGTCGTCAACTTTACTACCAGTTACGCGACGCCTGCGGCCGTACAGGCGCTGATCCGGGCACTATCCTATTATAATACAAATAGGACCGATCCCTCTACTGCCACCCGCACCATTGCCATAACAGTAAATGACGGAGATGGCCAGACCAGTGCGGTGTCCAACGTCACAGTAACGCTAACAGGGGTGAACGATCCGCCTACGCTTAGCGCCACAGGCAGCACTGCTACCTTTACAGAGGGCCAGGGGCCTACATCGTCTCTCTTTTCGAATGTTTCTATCAACACGGTGGAAAGTTCACAGGGGATTAAAAAATTTAATTTGACCGTTTCTAACGTCAATGATGGAGCAGATGAAGCACTAAATATAGGTGGGGTACAGGTTACCCTGACCAATGGGAATACCGGAACCATAGGGGCTTTCACAGGCTTTAGTGTTACCCTAATCGGGAGCACGGCTTCGGTGGAGCTATACCCTACGGTTCCCGCTATCCCCGTTTCCGAGTTGACTAACCTGTTGAATAATCTGACCTATGAAAACAGCAGCACGAATCCTACTCTTGCTACCAGAACCATTGAACTAACCTCCATTCAGGATGATGGCGGTACTTCAAATGGTGGTGTGGACATCACAACTTTATCCATATCCGCTACCGTCAAAGTCGTTGGTGTAAATGCCACACCCGTCATCACCTCCAACGGTGGTGGCAGTACGGCTTCTGTCAGCATAGCTGAAAACACTACGACGGTAACTACCATAAAGGCTATGGATGCCGATGCAGGAACGACACTTGTTTACTCCCTGTCGGGAGGGGCAGATCAGGGCCTGTTCTCTATTAACGGCTCCTCCGGCGTACTGGCGTTTAAGGATAAGCCCGACTTTGAGAACCCCGCGGATGCCGATGGCGATAATAATTACGAAGTAACGGTACGGGCTTCGGACGGAACTAACACAGATGATCAGGTCATCACGGTAGCCGTGACGGATGTCAACGACAATACCCCTGTCATTACCTCCAATGGTGGCGGCAGCACCGCTTCGGTAAGCATAGCGGAAAACACCACGGCGGTAACCACCGTAACCGCTAGGGATGCAGATGCCGGAACGACACTTGTTTACTCCCTGTCAGGAGGAGCAGATCAGGGCCTGTTCTCCATCAATGGCTCCTCCGGTGCACTGGCGTTTAAGGCGAAGCCCGACTTCGAGAACTCTGCAGACGCCGATGGTGATAACAACTATGAAGTGACCGTACGCGCTTCTGACGGAACCCATACCGTTGACCAGACCATCACGGTGGCCGTGACGAATCTTAACGACAATACCCCTGTCATTAGCTCCAATGGTGGTGGCAGCACGGCTTCGGTAAGCATAGCAGAAAACACCACGGCG
>CAZOGC010000038.1:0-3496 GCA_964579505.1 uncultured Flavobacteriaceae bacterium
TTCGGGCTGAAGATAGTATTAAAAATCCGCTCCTGCGTCAAGCCGCCAGCCGTTACAGGCAAGCCAAAATCAACGACTACGGAAAATTCTGACAGAGAAATATATTTATATTTTTTCCAACGCACGGAAAACAATTTTTACCAACCGCACGCAAGCACATTTGTTTTTTCCAACCGCACAAACCAACCCTCAAAAAAACAAAAGAGCTTGCTTTACCAACCGACTTCCAAACAGAAAATTTACATTTAATACACAGAAATTTGAGATACTACCAAAAATCTGATTATTTTAGCCATTGAAAAAACAACGTCTGAAATAAGCGAAGCGATTCAATGAGACCTTTAAAAATAGACAAGACCGAATTACAATGAACCGAATTAAAGAAGTGTTGGAACAGAAAGGAATTAAGCAGACTTGGTTGGCGGAAAAATTAGGCAAAAGCTACAATATGGTAAACGCTTACGCCCAAAACCGACAACAACCAAGATTGGAAACTTTGATGGAGATTGCGGAAATTTTGGATGTGGACGTGAAAGAATTGATAATATCTAACAAAGAAAAAAATTAATGGCAACAGAGAAAGAAACAAAACAGTTTCAATATGAAATTCAAGGCTATCAAGAGGACTGCGTTACAAATATTACCAGTTTATTTGAGAATCTTCGCCAAAAAATGAATTTTGGCGAGGTTCTGACAGCACACCAACAAAAGAACAAATACAACTTTCCAGTTCAAGACACTAAAAACATTGATATAATGATGGAAACGGGAACGGGTAAAACCTTCACGTTTATCAAAACCATTTTTGAGTTAAACAAAAATTTTGGTTACAAAAAATTTATAATTCTTATTCCTTCTGTTCCAATTCGTGAAGGGACAAAAACCAACCTTTCAGACACAAAGGATTATTTTAAAAGCTATTATGCCAACGAGAAAGAAAAGGAAATTGAGACCTTTGTTTACGAAGGCGGTAATATTTCAGCAGTTAGACAATTTATTGGCACTTCGCATTTATCCGTTTTGGTAATGACGCCAAGCTCATTCAGCCACAAAGACAATATCCTAAACCGACCATTAGAAAAAGAAATTAACGCACCCGAACTATTTGAAAACAAGCAAGAACCGCCAAAATCATATTTGGAATGTTTGAAACGTTTAAACCCAATTGTGATAATGGATGAACCACACCGTTTTGAAGGAGATGCCTTTAAAAAATATTTTCAAGGTTTCGATAATTACTATTTGCGTTTTGGAGCTACATTCCCAAAAAAGAAAGATAGCTTGCCTTTATCCAATGTAGCGTATGTATTAGACAGCATTTCTTCGTTTCGGCAAAATTTGGTAAAGAAAATTGTTGTTTATACGCAAGATGTAATTGAGAATACGGATACACTAATTGGCATTGAAAAGGTTGGTTCAAAAAATATTGCTCACGTAAGTACATTAACTAACGGAATTATTGCAAGACGTAAGCTAAGTGTTGGCTCGGTTTTTAATGGTAAAACCATAAAAAAAATACTAAAAGACAAACTTGTTTTAGCTGATGATTCTATTGTGAATGTTGATTATGCTTTGTCGGACGAATCCTTGCGGGCAATGATTAAGGAAACCATCAGAATTCATTTTGAAAAAGAGAAAGGTTTGTTTGAGCAAGGTATAAAAGCGCTGACCTTGTTTTTTATGGAAAGTAATACCAGTTTGTTTCGTGGCGACAATCCAAAAATCAAGAATATTTTTGAGGAAGAATACAAAAAACAATATCGTGAAGTTGTGCGCCAACTTGACCAAACAAGCGAGTATTACAAATTCTTGCAAAATGATTATGACAGCGACAACAATTTGCAAGTTCACAAGGGTTATTTTTCGGGAGATAAAGGTAACAAAGACGAGAAAATTAAAACAGGAGTTGACGAAATTCTCAAAGACAAAAAGAAGTTGCTTTCATTTGAAAGTCCTACACGCTTCATCTTTTCTATTTGGGCATTACAGGAAGGATGGGATAACCCCAATGTATTTACCATTTGCAAGCTATCCAATCAAGGGAGTGAAATATCCAAGTTACAACAAATTGGGCGTGGTTTGCGTATTTGTGTCAATCAAAATTTAGAACGGCGAACATTGAAAAACCTCAATGAAAACCAGGAAGCCTTTTGGAAAATAAATAATTTAGATGTTGTAGTTTCCTCTAAAGAGCGAGGATTTGTAGAAGCCATTCAAAACGAGATTTTAAACAACTCATTCCTTATTTCTGAAACATTTACTGAACAAGAACTCAAAATTATCCTTAAAGAAAAAGGCAGTTTCGATGATGCTACGGTTCGTAAAATATACCGGACTATGGAAGATACCGAAATGATTACTTTTAAAGCAACTGTTGACGGCATTGATGTTTTTGCAAAATCACCCGAGTTCTCAGTCATTTTAAAAGAACAAAATTTACCTAAAGAACAAGTTAAATTACTCGAAAATTTGTTTGCAACCGACACAAATACCTACGTTCAGAAAGCCGAGAAGAAAAAGGAAAAAAAGAAAGTTTTCATAAAGCCAACACACTTGCAAGAATTTAAAAACCTGTGGAAAGCCATCAACAAAAATGCTTTTTATGTTTTAGAAACTTTGAGCGAAGAGCAAGAAAAACAACTCATCCAAAACATTAAAACGCAAATAGAAGAAGTAAACATTGAGGAAATTCTGTTGCAGACCATCCGTGCCGAACTCAACGTGAATAAGATTGGTGAACAAGGTGCAATATCAGAAAAACTAACCGACTCGGTTTCCTACAAAAGCAAAATTGATTATTTGGAGTTGGTTCGCACTTTATCCAACAAGACCAAAACCCCTATTTCTTTTGTGGTCAAGATTTTCAATGCTTTGAGTGATGATTTTAAAAACAAAATGCTCTGCAACAATCCTGAACTAGCACAAAGGGAGATTTCCGAAATAATCAACAAGAACTTAATAGCTATGCTAAAAGCAAACATTAAGTATGACGGAATTAATGGAACGGGTTTACCTAACGTATTTAAAACAGAGAAAGGGAAAACATACTTAGATACAGGTAGTGTTGGCAAATTTCAAAAAGACATTACAAACGATTTCTCGTTGAAGAACAAATGGATATTTGAAGAAGTAATTGAATACGACAGCGAGTTCGAATTGGAAATTGTGGAGCAAGACCCCGACATTGAAAGTATTGAAATCTTCGGCAAATTGCCCCGCCTGAAAATAAAAACACCTTTGGGTGATTACAACCCCGATTTTTGCTATGCGGTCAAAAGCAGTGAAGGCAACAAAATTTTCCTTGTTGTGGAAGCCAAAGGCTATCAATCATCAACCGCTATACCTGTAGATGAAAAAGGGAAAATTGACTTTGCCAAAAAGTATTTTGAGGCATTGGGTGAACACTACAAAGCCCATAATATTAGAATTTCATTTAAAGAACGCATCAATAAAACACAATTAGCAACATTGATAAACAACGCATAAGATAATGACA
>CAZOGC010000039.1:0-3311 GCA_964579505.1 uncultured Flavobacteriaceae bacterium
AATTGTTGCAATTCTGCTAAGTCTTCGAGTTTTCCGTTTCTAAGTGTCAATTTCTCCAAATTTTAATTCGACGTTTTTATTTCTTGAAGTCGTTTGTTAGCCTGACCGACAACGTTTGACCAGCTTGGCGTTCGGGCGGGATTTTAACCGAAAACGTTAATCGAAGCCGACACTTCAAATTTAGTGAAATTTTTCAATTGAAGACGTTTACCCCGCCTGACGCCAAACTGGCTGTTGTGGGTAGTGCTACTTTTGTTGTTTTCTTAATGATTCAACCGCTTCATTAATCCCATTACTATTTTTTTCGGTTTCCCATTCATCCCAAAAATCAATAGTTGCACTACTTGGTTTAATTTCAGGTTCGTCAATAATAACTCGAGTAGGTAGTAAGGAAGCATCTCCAACAACCAATGCTTCTCCTATATCCAAAATTGGCAGCATTTCAGAGAAGTCGCCAAGATTATCTGGAAATAATCTTTTAATTACGTTTTGATCATCGGGGTTGGTCAGCCTCATTGCAACAAAATTTCCGCATTGGCTCAATACCGTTTTGTTAACATCAGATGGTCTTTGGCTAATCACAACTAAAGAAACACCATATTTTCGACCTTCTTTTGCAATCCTTTCGAAATTCTTTAAACCATTTTCTTCAATACTTCCCCTAATATTTGAAGGAATATAAAGATGGGCTTCATCACAATACAATGCGATTGGGTGTCTTAATTCTTTATCCATCCATTGTTGTATAGAAAAAATAAGTCGAGATATTAAACCGGTAATTAAGGGAAGGATATCAGAAGGAACTTCTGAAAAGTCTATTATTTTAACACCTTTCTCATTTCCAAACCCGAGTAAAGTGGTTGCCAAACTTGAGAGCCAATCGTAATGCAAAAGAGATGGTTCTGAATTAAAAAGAAAATTTAATCTTTTATCAGATTGTTTGCTTTTAAGCCTTTGAATAAATCGTGTCAAACGACCATATAAAGGTCCTTGCTTTTCTCTTCCACTCGAACCTGTTACCATTTGATTATCAAGTTCTTCTATTGAAGCTAAAACATTGTTTATATTGTAAGGGATAGGACTTTCAACCGTAAAATTATTAAGAATTTCATCTTTACCCTCACTAGTAAGAACCTCTTTTTTGTTTTCTATGATTAAATCAAACAAAGTTCTAGATTGATTTGGTGCATTGCTATCACTTCTATCTAACAAAAGCGATTCGATTTCTTCATAGGATAAAAGCCAATAGGGAAGAAAAATAACATTATCGTCATCAGGTTTGTCAGACGGACCTGCTATTTTGAGTAATACTGTATTTTCTAATTCTTGTAATGGTTTATATTCACCGTGTAAGTCGAACACCAAAGAATTAACTGAATTTAATTTTGTAGATTTTTCTATAATATTAGCTACCGTCCAAGATTTACCGGAACCCGTTCCACCTACAATAACTGCGTGCCTTTGGAAAAACTTGTTACCATCTAAGTTTGCATTCGAATCCTCAGAAATGGTATATTTTCCAATATTTAAAGGGTTTTCGCTATTAGATGAGATTATGCTCATAAAATTTGAGAGGCTATTTCCTTGAAGTAGAAAACAATCTGCATCAATGCTTGGAACTGTATTTAATGTTCTTTTAAAGACATTAGTTTGTGTTCCACTTTTTTGTAATAAGGTTCCAACAAGATTGATTCTAACAATATTTTCTACAACAACATCAGGTTCATCTTCTCCATCAATTTTGTCCAAAATAGCCTTTCTAAGAATTTTAGAAATTAAACCAATAATTTTTTCGCTAGTTTTAGTAGAACGAATCTGAACAATTTGATTAATCTGTACGCTGTTTAAAAGCTCTTCATTATCAACCTTAACTGTAATGTTGCCTGTGTCTACACTCTGTACTTTACCGATTAGAATTTCTTCTTCCATATTTAAATTATTTTTATAAAGCTTGGAAGTTCCCAAAAATTACCGATTAAATCTTTATCTTCTATAACAGTTCCGTTGCTTTTAATTTTTACTTTTGTTTTACCTTCTCCATTTTCTTCAAATAAGATGTAATTCTGAGCTGAAATTAATTCAGAATAGGTATTCTCGGTAATCTGTTTGGTGATTAGAACTAAGGGAATACCTTTTTTGACTTGGCTTTTAATTCTGGGTGTTAAATGCTCGTCATTAAATCCAAAGCCAACAACTAAAAATGCACTTGCATTTTTTATTGAATTATCTGCTTTTTGAATTAATTCTCTGTAAGGGCTATTATAACCTTCTCTATATTTGTTTCTTCCCGGGGCTATAATTTGAGGTTCATATTTATTCGTTCCTGAACCTAAAAAGCGAATTTCTTCATCAATATTAAACCAACTTAAAGAACCGTGTACTTTGATGATATTTACAATATTTTTTATACCAAAAAGACTTTCATCAAAATTAGATAGCGTTTTACCAATGAAGCCATCAGTATAATTGATTCTATTGTAAGATAAAGTATATTCTAGAACTCTGTCGTAATTTGTGGTTACAACATTAAGCATTTGAGGATGGGCATCTAAAAATTTCCTAAAAAGTGTTTTAATTCCTTCAAAGTCTTCTGTATTGTTCGAAGTTATTTTGTCCAAAACAGATAAGTCTGAATTATTTATCTCATCCCAAATAATTTTTTTTATCTCAGGTAGTACATCTCGATATTTGTCTTTTCCTAATTCTATTTCTAGATTATCACTTGAATTGTCAAATTGAGGGATTTCTTTTTTCAACTTTTCATTTAAGTCCCACATACTGGGAATATCGAAGGGAATTGTCGCACCTGACCCCCACACAATTAAAGGTGGTGATTTTAGAAAACTTTGAACGAGTTTAAAAATATTTTCTTTTTCGTTTAAGTCTTTTTCCATTTTATACGAATGGTTTCTCTAAGCATTACCCACAACGGGTTGCAGCTTGCCGCTGGGGCGGGCAAAGAAACCGAAACTTTGACTTCAGAACTGACCCGAGCAAAAGCCATTTTTGAGCTTTAAATTTAACTAAAAAGTTTAACAAATGGCTTTTGCGTCCAAAGAAAACCGACCATTGAATTTTAAACAATAACCGCCCTTGCGGCAAACTGTTTGTTGTAGCCAGTGCTTTCTTTATTTTCCAAGTTTTAATATTCGTACTGCTCCTTGAATTACCAAAACGAAAACTATTGTTCCAATAATCAGGTCAGGTTTATTTGAATTTAGCCAATTGACCAAAAGTCCGGCTGTAATAACTCCCAAATTGATAATTACGTCATTTGAGGTGAAAATCATACTTGCTTTCATATGAGCCTC
>CAZOGC010000040.1:0-3249 GCA_964579505.1 uncultured Flavobacteriaceae bacterium
CAGGTTTATTTGACGAAGATAAAAAACAAGTTCCCGATATTGGTTATAAAGTTTTTGACAGCGTAGAAGCGCCAAAATTGGAAGTAGAAGACGGGAAAATTATTTTCCCTGAAATTAGCGATGATACATTAAGTCGTATTTACAATATGGTCTTTACCGTTGGTTTAGATGAGCCCACACAAGTTCCCGATGAAGTGGTAAAAGACAGTATTTACAAAATCGGCAAGCATTATTACATAACCAACAGCGAAAAAGTAAGTAAAGACGATTATGCCAACGCCATTAAAAACGGCAAAGTATTTATAGACGGTTGGACAGCCAGCCTAAACGGAACATTACAGAACTATAAAGAAGATGTAAAAATTGTGTTTTAAGCCCACGCATTTTGCAAGCACATTTGCAATTCGCTCAAGCCAACCGCACAAAGCCAAAATTGCAAAAGAGCTTGCAAAGCCAACGCAGACAAAAATAGTTTATCCAAACCAAAAATATAAATATAAGAACTTCGACAAAAGGAAAATTACACTCTGAAAGATGGCCAGCCTGTAACAGGCGGTTTGCCAAAAGAGCGGGTAAATCGGCAAAATCAACGGTAGAGTTTTCTATGTCGCAAAAGCCATTTATTAAAGATTTTTGCTAAATTTAAACTTTAAAAATGGCTTTTGCTTAGGTTCGTGATAAATTGGAAGTTTCGTCCTTCTAATCTGCTCCTTCGGCAAGCCGCTAAAACGTTAACAGCCATTTTAGCAAATATGACCAATCAATGAAAAAATTATTTTTAGCTTTATTATTCTCAATTACACTATTACCATTAAAAGCACAAGAAAAAACCAAAGTGTTATTGGTTGGTACTTATCATTTTGGTGGACATACGTCAGATTCAGAAAAAGTTACAAATGACAGTATTTTAAGTAGACAAAAAGAACTTGATGTTGTTTTAAATAAATTAGAGCAATTTAAACCCGAGAGAATTTATGTGGAATGTCCAACTTCTAGCCAGCCCTATTGGGATAGAATTTACAAATCATACCGTAATAATAAACAAATAACTCTTGAAACAGAAATTTTTCAAATAGGCGTAAAACTAGCTGCTAGATTAAAATTAAAACAAGGAGTAACTTGTATTAATTGGGTTTATGATGATAGTACTTATGTATTTAATGAGTACATAAAATATCGTAACAAAGTTTGGACGTACGATTCCATTCAGTATGCCCGAAACGGGATAAGACCGAAATCCAAATATTTAGCTAACTCACTTCAAGAGGATTATGATTTCAATGATAGTATTTACAAATTGAAACTGATTGATGCTTTTAGAAAATTAAATTCAGAAAAGGCATTAAACAGAATTTTTTATACCAATGTTTCAGGTATGATTGAAAAAGATATTTATAAAGAAAATATTTTTTGGAGTCAAAATGCTATGCTAAGAAATGCACATATCTATCAAAATATTATTCAAGATATACTCAAAAATCACCCAAAACGAGTTTTAGTTTTAATTGGCTCAGCACACATCAAACCTTTGGAATTATATCTAAAAGCACATCCTATTATAGAACTTGTGAATACTGAAAAAATATTGAATTGAAAAAACGGCTGTTAACACACAGTTTGGCGCAAGTGCGGGTAAAGTGCCATACGCACGGTTTAGTTTTATTAGCACGCAAAAACCACTTGATTTTTGCAAAAAAAGGTTAAATTAGCAAAAGCCCAAGCGGTTTTTGCTTGGGTCGAGCTTCGGCGGAAAGGTTCGGGCGTAAAAGCCGCACCAGCGCCAAGCTGCAAACCGTTGCGCACAAGAAATAATAAAATCAATGAGAATTAAATCGTTAATAATATTTTTAATTGCCATCTTAGGATTTCAAGTATGCCATTCACAAGAGTCCTCACAGCGTTTAAATTTATTAATTAGTTCAAGAGTTGATACTACTTCAACTGATGTAAAAAAAGTAGTAAAACTGTATGAAAATTATTACAATTCTAAACCCGATTCTATATACAACAATCCTTATTGGAACAAGGTAGAAAAAGAGAAATATACCGATTTTGACTTTTCAAGAAGTAGTATTTTTCAAGGTAATATGACACCTAAAAAATTATTTGAATATTATTCGCCTTTTGTAATGTCAGTAGAACCAATTGGCAAAAAATATCAAATTCGTGTATTGTTTTCTTCCCCCACTACTGATCCTGAGTATGCTGGCTCAAAGGTTTGGACCATTCAAAAATTGAATGCCATAAAGGAAAACGGGAAATGGGTTTTAGAAAATCTCATCGTCGAAATTACTAAAAACTGGTCGTTCCAAACCTTCGGAAAAATAGAATATCATTATCCGCCGGATCATCAATTTAACCAGGAAAAAGCAAACAAGGCAAAGGCTTTTACGCAACAAATAATAACTCGTTTTAATCCTGGTTATGATGATGTATTCAAATTTTATATAACCGATAATATTGATGAAATGGGTCTTTTGTCAAATTTTGATTATTATTTTGTAGGCATAACTACTGGTTTTACGAGAAAAAATACGATTTTTTCGGCGAAAGGCAACGAGTATTATCCTCACGAATTTGTACATCAACTTTTACCTAAAAATAAGAACCGCGGATACCTCGTTGAAGAAGGCTTAGCTACTTTTTTGGGTTCAAAAGAAAGTGAAGCGGATTATGATAAACTCTTAGGACAGTTGGCTTCGGATGTCGTTGATCAACCTAAAAAGATGAATTTTGAATCCATAATTTCACAAAAGGTAGGATTTAATGGTTATCAAACAGCCTACCCTGCAGGTGCAGCTTTATGTGAATTGGTATATAACGAAAAGAAAGATGAAGGCCTTCTGAAATTAATGAAAAGTAATACAAAAGATTACGAAAACATTATTAAATCGGTTGGTGATATTTTACAAATGGCCGAAAATGAGATAAAAAAGGAATGGCTAAACATTCTTAAAATGTATAATAAATAAGACCACTATAGAAACATAAAGGCTAATTTTCCTGTGCGCAACAAACAGTTTTCTGCAAGGGCGGTTAATGTTATCAATTCTAAGTTCCGTTTCTATTTGGTCGCAAAAGCAATTTTTTAAAATTTATGAGTAAGTTTAAACTTTAAAGATAGCTTTTGCTTGGGTCAGTTTTTAAGTCGAAGATTCGGCTTTTCTTCCCGCCCCTGCAGAAAGCTGCAAAACGTTAGCGGTAATTTTACCAAACAGAATGTTGAACATAAAAAAATCTAATCCGATG
>CAZOGC010000041.1:0-3134 GCA_964579505.1 uncultured Flavobacteriaceae bacterium
AAATTACCGTAGTTTTTTAGCTTAATTTATTTGGTTTTTTACACAGTTCATGTTGGCAGCTGCCTTTAATCTCCTGTGTTTTTTGTCTCAAATATGCAAATGATTGTGGGGGCTTCATACCAAAGCAATCTTCTATGTTTAACGCTTTATTGTATTTAATGGGATTTTTAACCTTAATTGCGTAACCTGACTCCTTGCCGTCAAAATATTGATTGAAAAATTGTTCAGTAATACCCGAAAATCGAGAAGTTCTATTCCATAATAATTCCAAATCTTCAAAGTAGACATCTTCAATATCAAATTCACCGATGACTTTACTAATTGGTTGTGAGGCATAAACCACAATTTTTTTTACCTTTTTATTTTTAAATAGGGTTCTACGAAATTCAAATTTCTTTGATCCGTCAAAAATTTTTAATGCGAATTCCGGTTTAATTGATAATATAACTTTCATCTGCTCTTGCTAAATTTAATATTTTAAAAAAGTTTTCGTCACTAATCGGTTCAAAACCTCTTGGGGCGTTTTGAATAATATCCTCAGATCGTAATTTTGCAAGGTTTACTTTTGGCATAGGAAAAGAATCAACATACAGAAAATTAACTATAAATGGTCTTGAATGACGATTGTAATTCCAGAACTTCCGTAATCCCTTGTTATCAAAAACGCTCCTTTTGCGGCATAATTGTATAAATTGATTTTCATTTGATATACCTGTTATTACATTTTCTACTACGCCTAAAGTTGAAATGACTCCTCTATAATGGCCACCCGTTCGGTAAAATAAGATTAGGTCTCCATTATTAAGGTTTCTTTTCCAAGACCGAGAGATATACACCTTTTTTATAGCATTACGATAAGGTTCGTTTTCAATAAATTCTTCTGGTGATTCGTTGTTGAGAATTGAATCTGGAAAAAGCTCTGTATGATATTCAGGATAAATGGGAACAATCCATTTTTGGGTATCTCTCGAAATGGAAGGGAATGTAAATTTAGGATTTTTTAGGCTCGGTTGTTTTAATAATTTTCTTACAAATACTTGCTCTTTCCCGTTGGATGTTTCTTTTTCTCCCCAATGTTTAAAGCCCCAATCTTCTAATAGTTTTATTAATCTTAGTTGTTCTTCTCTTTTGTCAAATATGGTTACATAAATTTCCTCAACTTGGTATTGAAGTGCGTTATCAAAAATGATTTTGAGAAACCTTTCTCCTAATTTATACCCTGTTGAAGTTACTTTGAGCGTACCTATTTTTAATCGTTTTCTCTTAGTAAAAATTGGTGATATGTCAGAGTAGTTCTCATTTTTGTCTTCCTGTTTGAGATACAAAAATGCTTTTATATTTCCATCCTCGTTACAGATATAAGCCGTATTATCTGATTTTCGAGTAAACCATTCTGCAAATTCTGAGTAATCCTCTTTAAAAGAGTCAAAAAAAGTATCATTAATATCAATATTTCCAAAATATTCTTTTCTAACTGCCAATACATCGTAGCCTTTTAATTCAGGGTTTTCTGCGATACATTTTTCTAAAAAGTTATCTATCTTAAAGACCTTTTCAGGGATACCCAAAAGACGAGCCTTCTTATGAACACCTCTATCTTCAGTTATAAGATAATCTACTCTATTATTAAAAACTTCCTTAATAATATTTGTGTCAATTCTGTCATTATCATTTTTGTCAGAAACTCTTATTTTTATAATTTCCTCATTGTCTGATGAAGTTGTTTTCAAGACGTTGTAGTTAGTGATTTTTATTTTCATTGTTCTAACTACACCCTCATCTTGATATTTTGATATTTCTTCGAGTGAATTGGGGTGTACGCATTTTTCGTATCTTAATCGATCAAGCCAATTAAAAAGCAAGCCAATATCCTCATTATAAACTTGACTTGCTTCGCGATGAATAATTATATTCGTGTCTATTAGAACTCTCATAGGCTTTGAAGGTAATTGGAAACAGTTGAAAACTCTCCATCTTCAACTCTGAAAAATGGGATTTTTAAGATTTGAGAAATATTGTAGCCGTGCTCTAACTCTAATGTTTGCATTTTTCTCACTTCTTCCATCTTATAAAGTACTTTATCTCTTCTCTTTAATCGTTCAACTATTTTGTTTGGGCTTGAAGTTAAGACAAAAATTGAGATTGGATTAATTTTTTTAAATGTTTCTATTTCTATTTTATGAATACTCTTGTTTTTTGAAAAAAGTGTAAAATGACCGTCCAGAAGGTAATTTACCTTTGGCTTGATAATCTGTTCTAAATTTTGAATCAGCATTTCTTGGGTTAAAGAAATGTCATCTACAATTTTATTTGTAGTTGAACTGATTTTTGACCACTTTAATACTTCACTCGCTGCTAAGTGTTGAAAATTATAATTGACTGTTACTTTTCTGCAGAGTGTTCCTTTTCCTACTCCGTGAATTCCTCCAACAAAAATTATTTGATTCTGCATAGGTCTGTTGTCGTAAGGTTGCTGCCAACGCTGCGCTTGACGAAGTTCCGAAAAAAATCAGAGAATACGAAGTGGCGGAGCCACAAAAGTATTTCTGTGTTATTTTTTCGGATCCAAATTTAGTCAAACGTCTTGTTAGGCGACGTTAGGAGCCAAGGCGTAATAAATTTGGTCAAGCGCAGCGTTAGAGCGACATATAGTTTGAATGCAGGAGTTTGAGCGTAGCGAAAACGAGCAGACAAACAACGCCGCAGGCGTTATGTCGCTCTAACGGTTTTGCGGCTTGCCGAAGGCGGCACTTTTACTACCTAATTTTACTCGAAGCCGACACGTCAAATATACCACAAAATGTTCAATCGAAGACGTTTACTGCCGCTTTTGGCAAACCGCCTGTTGTGCGTTCGTACTTCTCATTCGTCTTGTCGGTCAGGGTTTGGAAAGTCATACTCTTTTGCAATTTTTGGTTTGTGTGAGGGTTTGTGTGAATTGCAAATGTGTATGACTTAAGCGGTGGCTTTTTTGTAATATTTTTTCCGCAACCAAAATGATACTTTAACTAATAAAATCAATGCGGGAACTTCCACCAAAGGTCCGATTACACCTGTAAAGGCTTGTCCTGAATTCAGCCCGAAAACGGCAATGGCAACCGCAATCGCCAATTCAAAATTATTCCCTGCTGCTG
>CAZOGC010000042.1:0-2569 GCA_964579505.1 uncultured Flavobacteriaceae bacterium
CCAGAGCCGCCTTCGTGTCCTCCCACTCGGCCGCGAGCCGCTGCTGCTGACCCTGGAGCGTGTTCGCCTCCTCGGCGAACCGCCCCATGCTGTCGGCCGACTGGCGCATGACGATGTCGATCCGCGCCTGCGCCTTCGCCTGCTCCAGCGCGGCACCTTCGAGCTTGTCCAGACCCTTCGCCGCGAGCTCGGCGTTGACGGCCGTCTCGTTGAGGCTGATGCCGTAGCGCTCGATCGGGTCGGACTCGCCGCGCATGGCGGCGTTCAGCGCCTCGACGGCTTCCTTGGCGGTGCCGCCGAAGGTCGCCGAGAGGTCGGCACCGACCTGCACGAGGTCGAGCGACTTCTGCGTGAAGTCCTCCAGGCCCTTGTTCTTGAGCAGCGCGCCGGTCACTGTGACGAGCTCGTTGAACTCGTTGCGCGACAGGCCCACGGCCTCGGCGCTGTTCTTCCCGAACTCGTGCACCGCCTCGGCCGTGTCGCCGAACACGGCATCGACGCCGCCGACGGACTGCTCCAGGTCGCCCGCAGCGCGCACGGCGTCACCGAAGAACTGCGCCAGCTTCGTCGCGGCAAGCGTCGCACCTGCAGCAGCCAGGCCGGCCAGCGCGACCTTCGCCGCGCCGACCTTGGAGCCGAAGCCCTTGGCCTTGTCGCCGGTCTGGTCGATGTCGCCGCCGAGCTTGCGAGTCGCGCCGGAAGCCTCCGTCATCCCCTTCGTGTAGGGGGCGGTCTGTGCGACCAGCGTGATCTTGACCGTACGGTCGTCAGCCACGGCGCCTCCGTCCTACGATGTGGGGATGAGACTCAGCAGGGGAATCGCGGTCGGGCTCGCGGCGCTCTCGCTCACGGCCTGCGACCAGACCGCCGGCGACACGGCAGCGACCGTCACCAAGACCGTCGTGCGTGAAGCCGAGCAGCCAGCGCGACAGGTCGACGAGGAGATGTGCGCGCAGATCGACAGTCAGCGGGCCATCAACGCGCGGCTCCACCGCGACGGATACGCCGACGACTACTCGGCCGAGTACGACCGGCTCGAGCGCAACGCCGGGTGTCAGTAACCGTCGAGCAGCGTCGTGCGGAAGTGGATCGCGCTCGGGTTGTGCACGTTGTCGCCGGAGAGCTCCTTCTGCCGTGACGCCTGCGCGTCGCACGAGAAGCACCGCTCGGCGCTGACCTTCCACCGACGCTTGAGGTCCCGGTCGTGCGAGAGCCACGTCGGTTGACCGCAGCCACGGCAGCGGGTCGCGTCCAGCATCTCGACCGCCTGCGCCAGCAGCCAGTCACGCCGGGTCCACGCCTCACCCGGCAGCCTCGCACCACGCGCCACCGACAGCGGGATGCGCATCCGCACCGCCGTGGCGACCTCGTGCGCTACTTCTCGGTTCCGAGGATGAGCGAGGCAGCGGACGAGAAAGGGACGGACCACCCGGCCGCGCCGCTTGCTCGGGCCGCGGCATCGCTGATCGTGGCCTCGTAGACCTGCACGCCGATCTGCTCACGCAGGCTGCGGAAGTCCTCCCAGGACATGCGATCGGGGAACTCGGTCCCGTCCGGCCCGACCACACGACGACACAGGGCGGCGTCGGCCCGCAGGTTCAGCTCGTCCTCGTTGTCACGGCCACCCATGTCCTTACGGACCTGCTCCCGCTCGGCCTCGGTCAGCGCCTCGAAGTGGAACGTCAGCGCGGACTCGGCCATCTCCTTGCGCAGCGCCTCGACCTTCTCGGCGGCCTCCTTGAGCGGAGACTTGCCGGCCGCGCGCTTCGGCTTGGTCAGGCCCTCGGCGGCGACGCGCTCCATGTCCGCCTCGGCCTGCCGGATCTGCTCGGCCAAGCCCTGCTTGAGCGGCACCGTGCACGACGCGGCGGGGCGGGACGCCTCGGCCAGCAGTGAGCGTAGGTCGGGCACGGGCGATGCGGTCTTGTCGGTCATGGCTACTCCTTCGGCGCGGCTACTCGGCTACGACAGAGGGCGGGCGCGCCGTAGCCAAACGCGCCCGCCCCGCTCGTTGGGGATCAGGCCGCCTTGAGCGGCACGTTCTCCCACCAGTCGAGGACCGCGACGCCGGCCTTGAACTGGTACTCGTCGTTGTCCGCCCCCTGCAGCTCCACGCGGTGCGTGATCTGCACCTTGTAGATCGTCACCAGGTCATTCTCGGCGGCCGCCGTCGACAGGTGCTTGCCGCGACGCATGACGAGGAAGCCCTCGCTGCCCTTGGTCAGCGCGGCATACGCCTTGCTCACGTCGGCGGACATGTCCTGCGGGTCGTAGACCGCGACGAGGTCGGCGATCGTGCGCGTCTCCACGCCCGCACGCTGGCGGCCCTTCGTCGAGCAGGCCCGGCGCAGCGTGGTCATCTCCACGGTGCCGTCCGGGTTGATCCGCTCGACCATCAGGCACTCCAGCGGCACGGACGTGCCCGCGTTGTACTCGGTCGTCAGGACCACGCCGGTGGACGGGTCGGCGATGTCCTCGACCCACGTCACGGCCTCCGTCTCGTTGGTCGAGACGCCGTCCAGGATCTCGGGGAATCCGGTGCTCATGGTCAGCCCTCCTTGGGCGCGTC
>CAZOGC010000043.1:0-2337 GCA_964579505.1 uncultured Flavobacteriaceae bacterium
AACTCAATTATTGGAATCATTAGAATATGGCGACAAAAATTAAATATTTATTTCTTCTTCTTGTTGTAACAGGCTGCTTGTTATCCTGTAATAATACAGCGCAAAAGAAAGATAAACAACAAACGGTGGTTACGCCGGTTTCGGTTACACATATCCAAACACAATCTGTATCGGATTATATTTTGCTTAATGCCACGTCCGTTTTCAGGAAAAAAAATATGGTTACGGCTAATTTAAGTGGCTATATTAAAAAAGAAATGATTGTACCCGGGCAGGAAGTCAGTCGTGGGCAACTACTTTTTGTTATAGAAACCAAAGAAGCCAAAGCCCTTGGTGGACAGGTTGTTGATTCTTCTCTGCATTATAACGGTATCATTAAAATTAGAGCGGCAAAAAGAGGCTATGTCAGCCAACTCAATCATCAGAAAGGCGATTATGTGATGGAAGGAACGCCACTTTGTACCATTGCCGACCAAAACAGTTTTGCCTTTTTATTACAAGTACCATTTGAATTAACGCCTTATGTAAAAATAGGGCACCATTGCGAAATTATTCTGTCGGATGGACAGCATCTTATGGGTAAAATAACGTCAAAAAATCCGACCGTCAATTCCGTTACACAGACCCAACAATTTGTAGTAAAAACAACAAACGAAAACAATCTTCCCGAAAATCTGATTGCCAAAGTGAAAATCACTAAATCAACTGCGAAAAAGGCGACGGCTTTGCCTAAATCGGCTCTGTTGACGAACGTACAGGAAAATGAATGGTGGGTAATGAAAATGATTAATGACAGCACCGCCGTGAAAGTTTCGGTTCAGAAAGGCATTACCACGGATAGTTTGGTGCAAATACTTATGCCACAATTTTCATCAAAGGATAGAATTTTAATTTCAGGAAATTATGGCTTACCCGATACAGCAAACGTAAAAATCGTCAAATGAAATCGTATTTCAGTTCACATAAAAATCCAATTCTTCTTGTTCTCGCTTTGATTGTTGCGGGCGGACTTTTGGTCTATGTCCAAATGCCAAGGACTTTATTTCCACAAATTACTTTCCCGAAAATAAAAATCATTGCAGACAATGGTTTGCAACCGGTTCACAAGATGATGGTAACGGTAACCAAGCCTTTGGAAAATGCTATCAAAGAAGTGCCTAATCTGAAATATGTGCGAAGCACCACAAGTCGCGGGAGTTGTGAAATTTCGGCTTTTATGCAGTGGGGCAGCGATATAAATTTAAGCAAGCAACAGATTGAATCTCGAATTAACGAAGTTCGTGGCAGCCTTCCACCCGGTGTTCAAATTACAGTTGCCAAAATGAATCCGTCTATCCTTCCGGTAATGCGTTATACTTTAAGTAGCAAAGGGATGTCGCCCATAGCCTTACATCAACTGGCTGTGCATACTATAAAACCTTATCTATCGCAAGTCAAAGGCATTTCTAAGGTGGCTGTCATTGGTGGAAAAACCAAAGAATATTGGATAGAACTCCATCCGCAAGAAATGACGGCTTTATCCATTACCCCTAAAATGATTCAACAAGCCCTATCCAATGCTAACTTTATAATTTCCAATGGTTTTGTTCCTGATTATAACCGTTTATATCTGACCGTTACGAACGCTTCGGTCAATAATACCGCTGAATTAGGAGATGTGGTGATTCGTAATAATGGCAATCGGGTAATACAATTAAAAGATGTGGCAAACATAGCGGTTCATCCTGCCATTCAGTATATCCGGGTCAATGCCAACGGCAAACCTACTGTTTTGATTGCTATCGACAAACAACCTAATGCCAATTTAATCAATGTTTCTCAAAAGGTAGAACAGAAAATTAAATCCTTAAAGAATATTTTGCCACAGGGCGTTACGATTCAACCTTCCTACATTCAAGCCAATTTTGTGCAAAACGCCGTCCGAAGCGTAAGTGATGCGTTGTGGATTGGCATTTTACTGGCGATTATTGTTGCTATTATTTTTCTTCGTTCCTGGAAAGCAAGTATTACTTTACTTATTACCGTTCCGGTATCCTTGACTTTCACGTTGATTGTAATGCACTTTGTCGGTTATACTTTGAATATAATGACCTTGGGGGCTTTGGTAGCGGCGATTGCTTTAATCATTGACGATTCTATTGTGGTGGTGGAGCAAATCCATCGAAGTCACGAAGAACATCCCGACAAGGAACACCGAACCGTTGTGCAAAAGGCAGTTTCGTATTTGTTTCCTGCAATGGTGGCTTCGTCTTTAAGCACCATTGTTATTTTTATTCCGTTTGTGATGATGAGCGGTATTGCCGGAGCATATTTTAAGGTGCTTGCCAATTCGATGAT
>CAZOGC010000044.1:0-2193 GCA_964579505.1 uncultured Flavobacteriaceae bacterium
CACAAAATGTTCAATCGAAGACGTTTACCCGCTCTTGCGTTCAAACCGTTTGTTGGCGGTTAGTGCTTTTTCATTTTGGTGTGACTTGCCAAGTGATTGTATCAAAAGTAAAATCAGTAAATAATTCACTTTGACTTATTATTCTTACATCTCCACGTCTTGTTTCTCTGTTAAAATTGTAAACTCTGTAAATAAAGGCAGAATCGCCATATTCTTCAAAAAAATGCCTTTCATTTTTACTCATATAAAATGGTTGATTGAAATCACCGCTTGTGGTTTTAACTTCAATATAACGAGGTGAACCGTCATCTTTTATTGAAGAAATGTCATAACCTAAACCGTCACCTTGTAACCGACTCAAATGCTGGACATTTTGTGTCGCGTTTATTCTGTCTATTGAAAGAGTCTCGATTAAGCGGTCAATCTCAAACTCTAATACAAATTCTTCACCTTGGTCTCCTATTTCATTATTTCGGTCTCTCGCTTTTTCCCAATCAACTTTACGTGCAATAAAGCGTTTTGTTTTTTTCTTTATTGTTGTTACTTCCTTAGGTTGAATAACCTTTTGTGAAATGGGGTTTAGCAAAGAGAATTTGGCAGGACGTGAACTTTTGTTGAGTACAAAACCTTCGTCATAGGTCTTTATTGTTTCTGTTTGGTGAGCAACGATATTTCCTATCCGCTGAATGATAAGAACTTCGTTTCGTGTTTTTGATAGTATATTATCTTCTTTACTAAATACTAGAACAGTATGTAGAAGTTTTTTTACTTCTGATGTATTTAATTCACCGTAAACGGTTAATAATGGTTTAATTGCCCGTCTTATCTGTGCTTCCGTATGTGCTGCCATTAATCTTCTTTAATAATTTGTGATTAAAAGATGTTTCACGTTTTTATCATTTCTATTCATAAAGCTAACTAAATAGGTTTTGTCAAACGATTGTATGTTTAATCCTTTGTTATTGTATAATCCAAAAATGAAATCAGTATTTTTAATTATCATCATCCATTTTGCTTTGCATTCATTTATGAGATACTTTGCTAATCTTTCTTGGTCTTTTCTTGTAAACTCATTTTTTGCATAAGTGCTGAATTCACTATCATAGGGTGGGTCAAGAAAAACAAAATCATTTTTAGATGGTTTGTGTTTTTCAAAAAAAGCTTCAAAATCTTCATTTTCAATAATCGTATTGTCAAGCAAAGATTTTAGTTCTTTTGTTTTTAAATAATCAACTTTTTTTTGAAAGTTCTTTCTGTTGTATGCAATCCCACCATAAGGAACATTAAATTCGCCTTTTGAATTATATCGGAACATTCCACTATATGCATAATTTCGAATAAATAAGAAAATAGCTGATTTAAAAGCTGTACTTAAGTCATATTTTTTTTGAAAATTATAGATATGTCTAAAATGCATATAAAATGCGCTTTTTAAAGCTGTTTCAATGTTGTCTAGGATATCGTCATCGGGTAGCTTGTTTTTCTTTTTTTCAAGCTTTTTCATACGGTTGGTTTTACGTATGAGATTAATTTTTATTTCTTTTATAAAATGCTCTATATTAAAATTGAATAAGCTTGAAAACATTCCATTAAATTGTTCAGAATGACTTAAGATGAATTCAAATAGAATATCTTTTAATTTTTCTTCAGTGATGTTGTCATTTGAAAATTTTTTGTATGTATTAATGAAAAATTCTGCATTATTTTCAGCAACGCAAGTCAATAAATCCCAATTATGAACAATTTCATTAAGTGCTTTAAAAAAAGTTTTTCTGTTTTTATCTACTAAAATTCGATATAAAGATATTAACTCGTCAGATTTATCATTAATAAAATATTTTTCAGCTTGAAGTGCTGTATAAACAGCTCCCCCGCCAACAAACGGTTCGTAGTAGTCGTTAAATTTTTTTTCAGGTAAATTGGGTAGGATGTATTTTAACTCTTGTTCTTTGCCACCTGCCCATTTTACGATTGGTGAAAGCTTTCTTGTGTCCACGTAGTTTGTTAAACCAAGTCCTACTTGATTGTATGTTTCTACTGGTTCTGCTACTAAGTCCTTCATTGGGATAAAATTACAAAATTATTTCTCTTTTCTTACACTTTTACTGGAATTTTGAGTTCGTCCATAGCATTACCGCCAACGTTTCGAGGCTTTGCGAAGGAGCGGATTAGAAAGACCAAACTTTCAATTTA
>CAZOGC010000045.1:0-2163 GCA_964579505.1 uncultured Flavobacteriaceae bacterium
CTGTATTTTTGTTTAAAATACCTCCTCCTCATTTTCAGGTCGGGCTTTCACTACTCGCTTTTTTGTGAATAGCTCACAAAAAGAGCTTATACATGCGTTTAATCCCTCACGCAAAATATGATTATATAAAACTTTTCGCTTCAAATAAAATTAGATTCTTTTTATGTGGAACGATTTCCAAAGATACACAGGCAATACTCATTTATATAAATAAAATTAAAAAATAGTTTTTTAAAATACAGTATCTTCGCCTTCATGCAAAAACTCCGTTTACTCTTACTTCCGTTTAGTTGGCTGTATGGCCTTGTTGTGAGGCTGCGAAACAAATTTTTTGATTGGGGGTGGTTTTCTTCTAAAGCCTACAATTTTCCGGTGATTTGTGTAGGAAATTTGAGTGTAGGAGGAACCGGAAAAACGCCGATGATTGAGTATTTAATACAGTTGCTAAAAGATGATTTTTTAGTAGCAACACTCAGCCGAGGATACAAACGCAAAACCACCGGATTTTATTTATTAAAAGGAGAAGAGACGGTAGCACAAGCCGGCGATGAGCCGTTGCAATTTAAAACGAAGTTTTCAAAAATACAGGTGGCCGTAGATGAGGATAGACAAGCAGGAATTGCACAGTTATGCCAACAAAAAATGCCGCCTGAAGTCATTTTGTTAGACGATGCTTTTCAGCACCGAAAAGTAACCCCCAATTTTTCTATTCTATTAACGACTTATGCAGAACCCTATGCACGCGATTTTGTGTTGCCGGCCGGCAACTTACGCGAGCCTAAACAAGGGGCTAAAAGAGCAGATGTAGTGGTGGTAACCAAATGCCCCGCTGATTTATCGGAAACGGAGCGAAAAAAACTACGCCAATCATTAGACCTATTGCCTAAACAGCAATTATACTTTTCGTTTATAAATTATGCAAATTATATAACCAATGGGGTTCAAAAAATGACTTTTAAGGCAATACCTGCACATTTTTGTTTGGTAACGGGTATTGCTAAACCAAAACCCTTGGTACAGTTTTTACGCGCACAGCAGCTCGTTTTTAATCATAAAAAATATGCCGATCATCACAGGTTTACCGAGGCGGAGATAGCACAACTTACACAAGAGAAATTTGTGTTGACTACCGAAAAGGATTTTATGCGCTTAAAAAATTTGTTACCGGCAGAGCGTTTATTCTACCTTCCCATCCAACAAGATTTTATAGCTAATAAAAAAGACTTTGACCAAGAGGTAAAGTCTTTTGTAGAAAAAAATAAGCGTATAGTTTAAGAAAATTAAACTTGCAAAAGATTACTTCCGCAGGTTCATCATTTCCTTTTTCTTTAAAATGCGGTTTATTTTTCCTCCGGTATTTTTAGGAAGCGCATCTTCTTTATGAATTTTTACATGGGTTGTAATTCCCACTCTTTTTTTAATGCCCTGTTGAACGGTTTTGGCAAACTCTTCAAAAAACAGCAGGCAGGCATCTGTATCTTTCTCAACATGGTGTTTAGCCAAAAAATGGTCAGCTACTTCTACATCTACTTCCAGCTTAATGTTCATCGCTTGTTTTTCAATAGGGGTGAGGTAATAATTAGGAATTATACCCTCAATGTACGTAAAGGCTTCTTCTATTTGACTCGGGTATACATTAACGCCCCGAATGATTAACATGTCATCTGCTCGCCCCACAATAGGATTCATTTTTACCATGTTTCGGTTTGATTTGGGGTCGTAATACAAACTGGTAATATCATTGGTCCAATAGCGAATCATAGGCATTCCTCTTTTGGTTAGCGTGGTTAGAACCAACACGCCTTGTTTTCCAAAAGCCACCGGTTCTTTGGTCTTTGGGTCGAGGATTTCCGGATAAAAATGATCTTCCCAGATATAGGATCCGCCTTTTTCGCGCCAGTCTTCATTGGCTACCCCGGGACCTATAATTTCGCTTAATCCGTAGATATTGGTAGCGTGAACTCCCAAGCGTTCTTCTACGTGTTCGCGTATAGCTTCTGTCCAAGCTTCAGAACCTAAAACGGCATATTTAAGGCTGCATTTTTGCGAGTCCATACCGCGTTTAGCCATTTCATCGGCAATAGTGAGGGCGTAAGAAGGAGAGCAACAGATAACATCGGGTTGTAAATCGCGAATTAAATCTACCTGACGGGCTGTTCCTCC
>CAZOGC010000046.1:0-2107 GCA_964579505.1 uncultured Flavobacteriaceae bacterium
GCCCGATGAGCGCATCATTCCGGTGGAAGATGTGGCCACGCGGACGCTGCGTGGGCTGAAGGCGCCGGGGGCGCGAGCGGGCGTCATGTTGATTCTTGCGGCGGTCAGCTGGACAAGTGCCGCGCAGGCAGTACACGACGCCATGGCGGGCCGGAAAACCCAGGCCGAGGCCATGTTGTGGTCGGCGCGGGCCGGGGTTATCGGTGCCGGGTTCGATTTGGTTCGTGTCGGCATCGAAGCCGGTGCGGCACGCCCCAGCTCCCTGCTGGGTCCGATTGGAAGGCTGGTCTCCACGCGGCAACTGGCGTTCGTGAAAGGCTTTGGTGCTGGAGCGGGTGCGGTGGCGATGTTGGTGGCGCTGGTTGTAGACGGTTCGTCGGTGTGGCAATCCATATCAGATGATGAGCCAGGTATGGCAACACTTTATTTTGCGCGAGTGGGAATGGAGGCAGTCCTTGGTGCACAGGCAGGCCTCGACCTGTTGGCCCTGATTACTTCCGGCGCATTGGAAGTAGTCATTATTAGCGGCCCTGCGGTTTGGGTTGCCTTGGCAGCCATTGCCGTGGTCAGCATCGTGATCAGTCTGGCGCAGGATCCCGCCACCCTGACCTGGGCCAGACAATGTAGCTTTGGAACGGCGCCAGAAGCGGATTACAAGGGCAACCCATCGCTGGAGCAGAAAGATTTTCGTGAAGCTATGGTGGCCTCATGAAAAGGGAGCATGCTGAGGTGACACAACGGGTTACGCCGATGGCCTTGTACGAGGTAAAGAAGGTACGCCTGTCACTGATTGCCATGATGATTATTGGAGGGATTTTTCTGGCGCTGTGCATAGGGTTGAATGTGCACTTTGTAACATCTGCACGTCTGGAAAACCTTGATTGGAAGTGGGTATTTGTTCCATATGTTGGTATTGGTTTAGGTTACATCGTGACATTTTACAAATGGTTCCCGCTGCCCTTCGAATACCGAAAGGGCACCAAAGTGGTCGCCGATACTACGGTCATTCGTTTGAAAAAACTGGGTTTCTTCGACGATGATGCCAGTGAGGGAGGGTTGTCCGCGACGATGCTTGGTTCGGTGTATTACCTCTACGTCAAAGATCCGACTCGGCGCTCCGGGCAACGCAAGTTCCGCATCAAGAAAAATCTGTACGATATGTTGCGCCCGGGTGACGAAGTCACCATCGGCTACCTGCCCAAAACATGCATGATGTTCTATCTCGACCGTGGGAGTTTCCACTACGAACCGACCAGGCGCGTCAAAGGCACTTGATATACGGTATGCGCCGATATCGCGCCGAGTGTTAATCCGTCGCAGTGCGGTGAGGGGCAGGCCGAAGGAGTGAGCTGAATCATGCAGGAAATGACAGGGACAAAAGGCCGTGCCCGGCTACCGGTCCATCTTCCGTCGACCGACGATCACGTCGGCGCGACGGTGGCTCCTTTTCAACGAAAAACGACCGTACTTAACCGTAACACCAAACGCAAATACGTTGAACGTTTTGCGGCGCCGCGTAGACTGCACGTCATGGAAAGTTTGTGGTGCATGGCTGAGCCAAAATCTAGGTGAGGAATAAATTTTGATAAAGGACAAGTTACATACGGGCGGCCCATTGACGTGGATCCTTGTTTTGGCCGTGATTGGCGCATTCTGGTTTGCGGACGCGATGTATGGTTGGCCGCATGATGTCAGGGCGGCTGGTAGCTTTGCGGAGTTTGTGGGTGCACTGCTGTCGCCGATTACGCTCATTCTTCTGGTTTTGTCGCTCAATACACAGGCGCGGGCCGAGCGTCGCGTCGCCGACGACAACTTTCTTGCTCTCCAGGTGAACGCGCTTATTGCATTGTTGGAAGATGATCGTTACAAGCTTGCAAGCATGGCAGCGGAAGGCAAACAAGCCAAGGGTGCCTTTCAGGCCATCGTGCGCAGGCATCGCTCCCGGGTCAAGATGCTGAACCAGTTGGTTCATCGCGAACTGAAACTACCGGTCTCGGACGACTGCGACGACGAGACGCGGGATGTGTAGTAACTATGGCTGTTTCGGTCTCAGGCCATTACGCCAGCGGCGTGGTGCGTCCGGCCTGGCGCTGGGAGCTGGCCGACC
>CAZOGC010000047.1:0-2061 GCA_964579505.1 uncultured Flavobacteriaceae bacterium
TTATTTTTTCCAAAATCGTAAAATTAAAGCATAAAAAAACCGTATTTCGTTAAAAATACGGTTGTAAGCATAATAGCTTTAAAAAGGTTTATTTTCCGAAGAACTTAGCCATTTTTTCTTGTTCTTCTTTCGCCAGTTCAGGATCTACCAAAATACGTCCACTGTGCTCGTCGGTAATAATGCGTTTGCGTGAAGCAATTTCCATTTGAACTTGTGGAGGAATGGTAAAGAAAGATCCACCGGAAGCTCCGCGTTCAATAGGAGCAACGGCTAGCCCGTTTTTAACGCTGTTGCGAATACGGGTATAGGCCTTAGCTAATCGGTCTTCTAAATTGCCTTTATATTTTTCAGACTTTTTAAGCAAATCTTGCTCTTCTTTTTCAGTTTCTGCCAAAATAGTGTCGAGTTCTTCTTTTTTGTGGTCTAGATGCTCTTGACGTTTGGCTATTTTTGCCTCGGTTTGTTCTAACACTTCTTTTTTGTGCTCAATTTGTGCATAAAATTCTTTGATGTGCTTTTCTGCCAATTGAATTTCTAATTCTTGATATTCAATTTCTTTAGTAATCGCGTTGTATTCGCGGTTATTACGCACATTGTCTTGTTGTTTTTTATAGCGTTTCATCAATTCTTTGGCGTCCGCTATAAAATTGCGCTTATCTTCAATTTGTTGCGTTGTATTTTCTAACTCATGGTTTATTTTTTCCAAACGCGTGTTGAGTCCGGCGATTTCATCTTGTAGGTCTTCTACTTCTAGCGGAAGTTCTCCACGAACGTTGCGGATTTCATCAATACGAGAATCAATTAATTGCAAATCATAAAGAGCGCGAAGCTTCTCCTCATTGCTCATTTCTTTCTTTTTGTTAGCCATAATCAAATATAATGAATCGGGTTGGTGTTTTTTGCCGATAAAACGATTGCAAAATTAGGAAATTTTTTTGTAAGATAAGCGTGCAATATTTCTTTTGTGAATTGTTCGCTTTCGTAGTGCCCAATATCAGCTATAACAAATTGATTTTCAGCCTGATAAAAGTCGTGGTATTTTAAATCGCCTGTTAAGTAAATATCTGCTTTACAGCGTTTTGCTTCCGCAATGCCAAAGGCGCCACTTCCGCCAAGCACGGCTACGGTGCGAATATTTCTGTTAAGGAGCGCAGAATGACGTATAACGCTGAGGTTAAATTGTTTTTTTACAAAAGTGAGAAAATCGGTTTCGGTCATGGGGTTCTCTAATTCGCCATACATCCCTATACCAATGTGTTGATTGACGTTTTTCAAGAGAGTAATTTCATAGGCTACCTCTTCATACGGATGGGAGGTAAATAGAGCTTTTAAAATAGCCGATTCGCAATGTTTAGGGTAGGTTAGGTTGAGTTGTGTCTCCGGCTCAAAATGTAATTCACCGCGTTGTCCAATCACTGGGTTAGAAAATTCATTACCACTAAAACTGCCCTGCCCATCTACGTTAAAACTACATTGATCATAATTGCCAATACTGCCGGCTCCGGCCTTAAATAACGCATTGCGTACTTTTTCAGCATCTTTGATTGGCACATACGTTACTAGTTTTTTAATGGTGTTAGGCTGCGGTATAAGAATCTGTCTGTTCTGCAGCATCAATTTGTTGCAGATAGCGGCGTTTACTCCTTCAAAAGAATTGTCTAAAGCAGTATGCGAGGCGTAAATAGCAATATTGTGTTGAATGGCTTTTATGACGGCTCGTTCTACATACGTTTTGCCGGTAAGACGCTTTAACCCTTTAAAGATGATGGGATGGAAGCTTACAATTAAATTGCACTGGTTGGCAATGGCCTCTTCAACCGTTTCTTCTAAGGTGTCGTGTGTAATTAGAACACCGGTTACGGTGGTGTTTTTATCTCCTACCAACAACCCCACATTGTCAAAATCTTCTGCATAGGCTAGGGGAGCCAACGTTTCTATAGCCGCGGTTATGTCTTTTATTTGCATAGGCTTTGTTTTTTAGGGCGTGCCCTTCAACGAGATGAGTTCTGTATTTTTGTTTAAAATACCTCCTCCTCATTTTCAGGTCGGGCTTTCACTACT
>CAZOGC010000048.1:0-2042 GCA_964579505.1 uncultured Flavobacteriaceae bacterium
ACATATTTTTCACAGTAAACGAAAACCCAAGAGGATGTTTTAAACTTCTAATTCTCTTCAGAATCACATCTTAGGTTTGTACTCAAATAATAATTATTAACTCTAAAATTAATTTAAAATGAAGAAAAGCAAATTGTTTATCGCGGCCTTATTTGGCATTGCAGCTTTAGGTTTTCAAAGCTGTAAAGGACAGGAAATAAATGTCCCTGCAAAAGTAAAAACAGCTATTCACAAAACCTATCCACAGGTGAAACATTTTACTTGGGAAAAGGAAAACGGCAACTTTGAGGGCAACTGGAAAGTAAGTGGAAAAGACCATTCCGCTCTGTTTACCCCAAGTGGTCAGTTTGTGGGTTCAGAAACGGAAATCAAGCCTTCTAAATTACCTGCAGCCGCCAAAGAATATGCGGCAAAATTAGATGAAGGAAAAATCAAGGAAGCGTCTTTAAACAAAGATGCCAACGGAAAAATTACGTATGAAGCCGATATAGAAGACGGCACGCTTCTTTTTGATGCTTCGGGTCAGTTCCTGAAAAAGGAAATGAGTGAAGAAAATAACGAAAAAGCAGAAAGCCACGAGGAACACGAAGAAGATTAATCCTCAATTCTTTTGAATTATTAACCTGTATATGCCTCCAAACCTGATAGATTTCAGGCTTGGAGGCTTTACAAATATCAAACGAAGGTACTCAATGAACTCGACAGATAAATTAAAAAAGTGAGATTTAATTTGTCATTCAATGCGGTAATCTATTTATAGGAATGAAAACATTGCTTAAAATTATAGTCCTTTTTATACTGCTTTTTGGCAGCTCCATTTCGGTTTTTGCCCAAACCCATAACCTGCAATATTATTTGCAACAAGGACAGACAAACAGCCCTTTGCTGAAAGATTATCAGAATCAAATTAAGAGCGGAACTGTGGACAGTAGTTTGATACGCGCTAACCAACGCCCACAAGTGTTGGCAAACGGTCAAGTGCTGATTGCGCCTACTATTAATGGATATGGTTATGATAAAGCTGTAACCAATGGCGGAAATTATAGGGCAGTAATTGGTGTTTCCCAACCCATTTTCAACAAAAATAAAATCGAACCGCAATTTCAAAAAATCCGCCTTCAAAACAAAACCCTTCAAAATAAAACTAAAATAACACGGCTGGGTTTGCAGCAAAATATTACGGTACAATACATCGCTGCTTATGCTTTTTATCAACAACTGCAATCAAATAAAGCGGTTCTGCAATTATTGCAAACGCAACAAGCTATTTTAAAAAAGTTGGTACAGTCAGGTATTTACAAACAGTCCGACTATCTAAACTTCAAAGTAAGCCTGCAAACGCAAAGCATTTCGGTGAGTCAGCTAAAAACGCAATATCAAGCCGCTGTTTCCGGACTGAATTATCTTTGCGGGATAAATGATACAAGCACCGTTCAGTTGTCTGCCCCCATTTTGGGAATTATAAACCTGTCGCCCAATGATTTATCCCTTTTTTACCGGCAATATGTCCTTGACAGTTTAAAAATAATAAACCAAAAAGCCCTTATTGATGCGAAATACAAGCCTTCATTAAGTTGGTTTGCCGACGCAGGTTTACAATCTTCTATGCCGTCCACAATGTATCGAAATTTCGGAGCAAGTTTCGGGTTGAATCTGAGCATTCCCATTTATGACGGAAAACAACGAAAGTTGAATTATCAAAAACTAAAGATTGCAGAAAAAACACGTGAAAATTATGCTTCCTTTTTTCACAAACAATACGATCAAAAGGTGGCAATGCTGATACAGCAACTAAAATCTTCTGAAAAGTTGGTTACTCAAATTCAGAATAAATTACAGACTTCAAAATCGTTGGTAGAATTAGACAAAAAATTGATGAACACCGGCAATCTTCGAATAACAGATTATCTCTTAGCCATTCAGCATTTTTTGAGCATTAAAAGCAATCTCAATCAGGCAAAGATGAAGCGTTATCAAATTATAAACAAACTCAATTATTGGAATCATTAGAATATGGCGACAAAAATTAAATATTTATTTCT
>CAZOGC010000049.1:0-1999 GCA_964579505.1 uncultured Flavobacteriaceae bacterium
AGCGCGCCCCCCTCATCACGTCGAGCGCATGGTCATGGACGGTCCGCACCGACACCCGGCGGGCGCCGGACAGGATCGCGCCGGCCAGCCGCTCCACCGAGGCTTCCGACAGGTCGACCGACGCGCCGGACACGCCCGCATATGCGCGCTGCACGGGAGCCGGGGCGTAGGCGCGCCCCGGCGACCACATCCCCTCGGCGGCCCACACGACCGAGCCGCCCAGGCGACGCGCGATCTCCGAGGTGATCGCCCTCGACCGTGCCTCCATGCCGCGCTTGCCGGAGACGTAGCCCTCCCAGTTCGTCTCGTCCTCGCCCCAGGTGATGTACTTCCGCCCGTAGGCAGGCCCGCCCATCATCGAGACGCGCGGCACGTAGCGGCCTGCCTCGTCCAGACCGCCGTCGGCCATGTACCGGTGACCGCGGTCCCACATTCCACCGTCGGCCTGCGCAGCTTTGTACATCGCCGCCGAGGAGCCCTGGTTGATGAACCGCGTGTAGACCGTGACCGTCTTGTCATTGAGCAGGTCGATCATCCGCTTGAGCCGGTCGACCTGGTCGGCGGACGACGACGGGCCGACCGCCTCGACCGTGACCGACTTGCCCTCCAGTGCGCCGATCTTGCTGTTCAGCGTCGACACGTCGTCGGCGGTCAGGCCGAGCTGGTCGGCCAGTGCGCGAGCCTCATCCTCGGTGTAGCCGATCTGCTTGGCGCCCTCGATGAACGCATCCCGCGCGGCCATCATGTCGCGCTCGACGGTGGACAGCGCCTCGCCGTTCTCAAGCTGCGCCTGAGCGTTGTCCCGAGCGGCCTTCGCCACATCGGTCAGCGCGCTCATGTTCTTGCGGCCGGCCTCGGTGCTGATGTCGTGCGTGCGACCGTTCTCCTTGACCGCCTCGGTCAGGGAGTCCAGTGCCGCCTCGTAGGCGATCTCTGCGTCGATCGCGCTGTAGGCAGCGTCGATGATGCCGGTCAGCGCGTCGAGCAGGTCCCGATGCGCCTCCTCGGCGTTCTTGGCCGCGTCGGCGGCCTCCTCGGTCGTCCGCCCCAGGTAGTCCACGGCCTCGGCGGCCGGGGCTGCCTCGTCGCCGACCATACCCAGGGCGAGTCCGGCCTCCGCACCCTTTTCACCCAGGGTGCCGAACGCCGCTGCCGACTGTTCGTTTATCGTCCGGGCCTTCTCCAACTCGCCGTTCGTCCGCCCGACGATGTCACGCAGAATCTCGATATCCGATGACGTGTTCGCTGTGCCGGTGCCGAGTGCGTTCATGTCCGTCAGCGCGTCCAGGCCACGGTCGCCCATCTCGTCCAGCATCGCGTTCAGCCGCGCCACCGCATCTGCATCACCCTGCGCCGCGTCCGCGAGTAGCCGAAGCGGAACCCCCAGGCGCTCGGCTGCGTCGTAAGCGCCGGACGAAGCCAACTCGGTGTCGATGAGCTTCTGCCCGAATTCGTCCAGGCTGCCCGTCGCCATGTCGAGCGAGTCGGCAAACTGCTCCACCCGCGCCTTCGCCTCACGCTGGTCGTTGATGAAGGACCCCACGATCACGGCCGCGCCCATGAACGCTATGCCCCACGGGCCGCCGAGGATACCCAGCATCCCCTTGCCCGCCACGCGCAGGCCCGACATGGCGGCCGCGCCCGGCTTCGCCACACCCGTGAAGGTGCGCACCCCCTCGGCCGCACCCGCGAACCCACCGCCGGCCCGGGCCGCAGCCTCGCCCGCGTAGCGCAGCGCCTCCCGCGCCGAGCCCATCGTGGAGGCGACCGTGCCCGCCATCCTGCCGATCGGGCCACCCAGCACATGCACGGCACCCAGAGCACCGGCAGCGGCCAGGACCGGGGTCGGGATCTTCTCGAACGCCGCGACGATCGCCATACCGGCGTCGACGCCCTCCCGGATCAGCGCCACCGCCTGAGTCATCGCCGGCAGGAACGCCTCGCCCAGAGCCGCCTTCGTGTCCTCCCACTCGGCCGCGAGCCGCTGCTGCTGACCCTG
>CAZOGC010000050.1:0-1997 GCA_964579505.1 uncultured Flavobacteriaceae bacterium
TCAATTGGAAACAATCGCTTTTCAATTGCCCAACGGAGAATTAGTCCCAAATCATTTCCACGTTACGGAGATTGGAGAAATCAATAAAAACTTTATTGACTGTGGTGGAACAGTAAGAAACGAAACGGTTGTGAATTTCCAACTTTGGAACGCTAATGACTACGACCACAGGCTACACCCCGAAAAATTAATGCACATTATTGAGTTGTCTGAAAAGACATTAAATATTGGCGACTTTGAAGTAGAAGTGGAATACCAAGGACAAACCATTGAAAAATTCGGGTTGGCTTTTGACGGTACAAACTTTTTGCTAACAACCAAACAAACTGATTGCCTCGCAAAAGAAAAATGTGGAATTCCGATAGAAAAACAAAAGGTAAAATTAAGCGACCTGCAAAACTCTTCTACTTGTACCCCCGGAAACGGTTGCTGTTAATTCAAAATCATAAAATTTATGTCCATTTACCAAGATTTAAAAGTGTTCATTTCAAATATTGAAACCGAAATCATAACGGATGAGAGAAAAGAAATTTTACAACCTCTTGTAGCTTTTATCCAACAAAAAGTAAATCAACAAGAAAAAATTAGGCTTAATTTCATTTGTACGCACAATTCACGAAGAAGTCTTTTTGCACAAGTTTGGGCGCAGACTATGGCTTATCATTTCGGGATAGAAGGCGTGTTTTGTTATTCGGGTGGAACGGAAACTACGGCACTTTTCCCGACCGTTGCGGAAACGCTTCAAAACACAGGCTTCCTAATTGATAAATTAACTGAAGGGCAAAATCCGATTTACAGCATTAGATATGCAGAAAATGAGTACCCGATTATTGGCTTTTCCAAAACGTGGGACAATCCTTTCAATCCCAAAAACAGTTTTGCAGCCATTATGACCTGTTCGCAAGCTGACGAAAATTGTCCGTTTATCACAGGTACGGAAAAGCGTATTCCCACCACTTATGGCGACCCCAAAAAATATGACGATACACCGCAAAAAATTGAAAAGTATAACGAGCGTAACGCACAAATCGCCACCGAAATGTTTTATGTTTTCTCTCAAATCCAAATGAAATAATGACAACAAAAAAATTAAGTTTTCTTGACCGAAACCTGACTTTGTGGATATTTGTGGCAATGGCAATTGGCGTTGGAATTGGCTATTTCTTTCCAAACTTCCCCAACTTTGTCAACTCTTTTAGTAGCGGAACGACTAATATTCCCATAGCCATAGGACTGATTTTAATGATGTACCCTCCCTTGGCAAAAGCCAATTATGCACTATTACCCAAAGTATTTCGCAACACAAAAGTACTTTCCGTTTCTTTGGTTTTGAATTGGATTGTCGGCCCCGTTTTGATGTTCTTTTTGGCCATTGTTTTTTTAAGAGATTATCCTGAATATATGGTAGGCTTGATTTTGATTGGTTTGGCTCGTTGCATTGCAATGGTTTTGGTTTGGAACGACCTTGCCGAAGGCAGTAGCGAATACGGAGCGGGATTGGTTGCACTGAACAGTATTTTTCAAGTCTTTGCCTATAGTTTTTACGCTTGGATTTTCATTACCGCACTTCCGCCCTATTTTGGTTTTGAAGGGGCAATGGTTGATATTTCGATTTGGACAATTGCCGAAAGCGTTGCCATTTATCTCGGTATACCTTTTTTATTGGGCTTTTTAAGTCGACTGATTTTAGTGAAACTTAAAAGTGAAGATTGGTACAACCAAAAATTTATACCGACCATTTCACCTTTGACATTAATTGCACTATTATTCACGATTATCATAATGTTCTCATTGAAAGGAGAGTTAATCGTTGAAATCCCAATGGATGTGTTGATTATTGCCATTCCATTGCTTATTTATTTTACCGTGATGTTTTTTATTGGTTTTTTTACGACCAAAGCTATGGGTACGGAATACGATAAAACAACGGCGGTAGCCTTTACAGCAGCAGGGAATAATTTTGAATTGGCGATTGCGGTTGCCATTGCCGTTTTCGG
>CAZOGC010000051.1:0-1764 GCA_964579505.1 uncultured Flavobacteriaceae bacterium
GCCGTCTCAAAAGCATATTTTGAGGCGGTTATTTTTTTGAGCTTTATTTTGGGTAATATTCGGGGGTTTTATTGATTTTAGAAAAAAGGAAGTGCTACCCCAACTCTAAGCACTCATTTTCTTCAGGTTATTGGCTAAAGCATGTAATCCGAACTCGATTTCCACTTTTTCAAGACCACGGTGAGTAAATCGATTAAAATTGCGATTGTATTTGATGTGCCCAAAGACTGGTTCAACATCAACTGACCGTCTCTTCCTATAATGCTCCCCGACATCACTTAAGAGCTTTTGTTCGATTTGCTGTTTATGGCGCTCAAGGTTGTGATTGCGTTGAACCCTGCGATTATTTTTTCCCTTAAAACACAATACTCGCAAGGGACAACCTTGACAGTTTTTAGCCTCATAGACACTTTGCCTTTGTTTATAGTTCGATTTGGTTCGGGAGGTAAACTCAGCTATCTTTTCCATATGCTGCCCCATTGGACAAACATAAAAGTCTTTCTCTTCATTATAGTATAAATCATCTCTTCTAAAGCCTTTTCTTTTGTCTTTCCTCTTTTTAGTCAGCCCTTGTTCTTTGTCAAAAGTATTATACTTGACATAGGTATTGATTCCTTTTTCTTCCAAGTAATCATAGTTCTCTTCACTTCCATAACCAGCATCGGCTGTTAGGGTTTCAGGAAGATTTTCATAGAAGTATGCAAAGCTCTCTAGGTGAGGTTTTAGTGTGTGGATGTCATTAGTCTTTTGATGTAGAGTGTAATGGATGATAATCTGATTTTCGGTACTAATCTGTACATTGTAGGCGGGTTTGAGCTGACCGTTTCTCATATGGTCATCCTTCATTCGCATAAAAGTAGCGTCCGGATCGGTCTTGCTGTAACTGCTTCTTCCCCCTAAAATCTTTTCCTGCTCCTGATATTTTTTAAGGTTAGTTGGGAAGTTCTTTTTAATATAGCGTAGTTTGGCTTTAGCTTTGGGAGAAGTCTTGGGATTGTTTTTGATTTTCTGCTCTATCTTCTTAACCGTTTCCGCTATCTTTTTAGGAGATATTTCTTTAAAATCTGGTGGAGTTGGATCCGGATCATCATCACCATCTTCTGCTATAGTCTGAGCATAATCCCACATCTCTTCCAGTTGCCGAGTCATTTTCTCTTTACGTGTCTTGATGGCATTGCCCCAAACAAAGGTATAACGACCTGCTACAGATTCTATCTTGGTACCATCGGTATAGACTTCTTTGAGTTTTACCAGACCTTCTTCTGCTAAAAGCATCACCACTTGTTTAAAGATATCTTTAAAAACGTCTTTAAGTTTATTGCTTCTAAAACGGGCAAGGGTGTTGTGGTCTGCTACTTGTTTACCCGATAACCACATAAAGTTAATGTTCTCGCGCATCGCCTTTTCGATCTTCCTGCTGGAATAAATATTATCCATATACGCGTAGACCATTACTTTGAGTAGCATTTTTGGATGATAGCTCGGTCGGCCTTCTTTAGAGTAAACTTCCGTAAGTAGTTTTAGATCTAATTGTTCGATTACTCCATTAACAATCCGAACCGGATGATCTTTTGGAATGAGTTCTTCAATAGAGGGAGGAAATAACCAATTTTGCTGCTGATTATATTCTTGAAAATTAGGCTTCATATTACTGATATTCAACTACATAAATATAACGAATAACAATGATGCAACCATGAAAAACCTTAAATAATTTGTTATAAAAATAAAAAGTAGCTGTCTCTGAGTTTTGAGACAGCTACT
>CAZOGC010000052.1:0-1675 GCA_964579505.1 uncultured Flavobacteriaceae bacterium
AATGCCAACTCTATTTTGTAAACTGAAATAATAATTATAAATTGGCTATGAATTATGAAAAAATTAAAACTATTACTGACACTATTTATAACACTACTTTCTGCAAGTAGTTTTACACAAATTCATATCAACAGAATGTGGCAGAAACAAAGTGGTAATCCGTTAATGTTGCAATGGTCAAACAGTATTACCACCCAGAATAATAACCTGGTAACTGTCGGGAATTCTTTTGTTGCGGGGGAAGGAGCAAATATTTTAATTACGAGATACAATAAAGCAGGAAACATTCTTTGGCAAAAGGATTTTAATAGTTCAGTAGCCAATAATGATTATGGTATTGCATTGAATGAAGATGATAATGGAAATATTTATGTTGTGGGAACGACCGATAATAGTACAACAACAGATTATGATGTTGTAATTCTAAAATACAATGCAACAGGAATGCTTCTATGGTCAAAAATATGGGCTTCTACTTATAATTTAAAGGATATAGCAACCGGCATTACAACTGATAGCATAGGCAATATATATGTTTGTGGTACTTCCGAAAGCCCGACCACTTCTCTTGATTTTTTAACCTTGAAACTAGATAGCTTTGGAAATATCTTATGGAAGAATCGATACGACAAAGCGGGATTAAAAGACGCTCCTATTGGCGTTTCATTGCAACAAAATGGCGATGTACTACTTACCGGAGTGAGCGCAAGTGCAACCAATAAATGGGATTATACCATCGTTGTATTATCAACATCTGGAAATTATCAAAGTGAACAAAGAGTAAATATATCTTCTTCCGGCTATGACCAACCCCTTGCTTATACAAAAGACCAAAATGGAAATATTTATATCACGGGAAAAACTTCGAGTAACGGATTAAATTACAACATTACTACCGTTAAAATTTTACCGAATTATTCCATTGGATGGGTAAAAACACTTGATTTTGAGGGGAAAAATGATGTTGCTGGTGCAATACAAGTGGATAACTCAGGTAATGTATATGTAGGGGGATTTGTTACAAAGTCCAACAATGCAAAAGCATTAGCACTCATTAAATATAACGCACAAGGAAATAAAGTTTGGCAACGAATAAAGAGCGCTCAAACCCCCTTAAAAAATTATGTACTGAAAGCATTAGAGAAAGGCAGCACAGGAAATATCTTCTTTGCAGGCGAAGAAACAATGGGAAATGGTCAGAAAAGGGGAATCCTTTCCAAAATAAATTCAAATGGGTTTAACAAATGGAGTAGGACCATAAACACACAAGGGAATAGTCAACCGACTGCTATCAGAAGAGCCGATGATGGAACATTATACGTTACCGCGCTTAAAGGAACAACAAATCACACTTATCAAGCCATGCGTTATAGTCGATACAAGCAAGATACCGCGAAAGTATATAGCCCAAGCGGAAGACCTCTTTTTAAAGCCCACGAACTCATTGTCCGTTTTAAAAAGAGTGCGTTAGATACGAGTGTAGTAAATAACACCAAAATCGAATACGGTAACCTACAACAATTTTTAACCCCCGAAGCATATTCTTCATTTTCCGAAAAATTCAGGATATATTGCAAAGGATGTAAATTTTCTGCAACAGCTATTAAAGTGTTTCCATTATTGACCACATATTTTAAAAGTACAACCAACAGATTAGGAGAAAGCGTAAAAATAC
>CAZOGC010000053.1:0-1625 GCA_964579505.1 uncultured Flavobacteriaceae bacterium
GACGCTTCATCAGTTCCGATCCAGTGGTGCCGACGCCGGGGAATGTGTTCAATTTCGGGCGTTACACATATGCCAATAACAACCCCCTGCGATTTACTGACCCTGATGGTAGGCAAAGCGTAGGCGAGATGATCGACTCGGCGGCGCAAGGATGTGGCGCTGTGAGCTGTGCAGGCTACGCGGTGCTGCATGCGGCTTGGGCGATGACAGGCGCTGAGCCGGTCAGTCAGATTGCAGACAAGGGATGGTCCAACGTCAGCACAGGCGACAAAGTTGGCGCGGTTGTTGCGGTTGCTTCTGCATTGCCTCCAATCAGGATTGCTGGCGAGGCAGGCACAATAGTCAAAGAAATCACACTGACAGTGGCGGAGCATGGAGAAGCCGCTGTTCATGCAGCTGATGCAATTAAGGCCGGAAAACCGAGCGTTCTGACGATTGCTCGAGACGGCGCTGCCGCAAACAGAAAAGCTGCCATAGGTGGCATGGAAAAGGTTCCGGGGAAGCAACTTGATGAATATCCTCCGGCCATGTTCAAGGAAGGAGGTTCCGGAGCAAATGTTAGGCCCATCAAGCCTTCCGACAACATGAGTGCCGGGGCATGCATTGGAAATGCTTGTCGCGGTCTCCCGAACGGTGCCAAAATCAGGATCAGAGTCGAGGGCAATTGATGTCGAATCGATTAGAAATTTACGTTAGCTACTCGCAATTGGCAGTGTTCGTGGCAGGTCTGGATAACCCGTTCAACAAGTGGACGGATAAGCAAGTCGAAGATGGATATTCGTGGACACCAAAGAGCGTTTCTTTCAAGACCCCTGTGGACGATGGCGTTTGCTTGGTTGAGGTTATGGAGACTCAAGAAAGAACTTCATCCGCCAAGTCGATTGAAGTTCCATTCGATGTTCCAAGCGACGGGAAAATCGAGGTGGCTTCAATCTCGGATGGAAGCATTATTAAAATCCGTCCAGGTAAATCTACATTGCGCTATGAAGTGGTCGCGGAAAAGAGCTTGCTACTCACGTTCATGTACGAATAAAAGCCTAATAACGGTTCCAAGTTCACTTTCTGACATCCATAAAGCAAAAGGCCCGCATCGCTGCGGGCCTTGTCATTTGCAGTGTTGTGAAACGCGCTATTGGTTGGCGCTGATGAAGGTGTCGATGATGCCGAGTAGCTGTTGCTTGGGCTTGGGCGGCATGCGCTCGATCAGCTTGATGCGACGTTCCAGGCGGGTGCTGACAGCCGGCGTCTTCCTGCTGTGACCGGCGTGCACGCCGAGCAGCTCGTCCGTAGTGACGTTCAAAGCTTGCGCCAGGGCGATGAGCAGACTGGCTGGCGGGTGTTCCGACTCGCCTTCGTAGTAGGCGACCTGCCGGCGTGAAGCGCCAATCTCGTCGGCCAGCTGTTGCTGGGTATAGCCGGCGGCCTTGCGCAGTTGCGCGAGGCGTTTCCCGAATCCATGGGTTTGCGGGCCAAAACAGGAGTAAAACAGGAGTCAGAGTGTGCTTTTCGGCCAAAACAGAGGGCCAAAACAGGAGTCAGAGTGCGCTTTTCTGAAACCAAAACAGGAGTCAGAGTGCGCTTTTCTGAAACCAACAGTCGCCCCCAGCTTGAGCGCGCCAAGTGGC
>CAZOGC010000054.1:0-1600 GCA_964579505.1 uncultured Flavobacteriaceae bacterium
TCGAGTCGATTTGTTGTAAATTTTCCGTTAGTGCTGAATCAATCAACGTTTGCATCGCTCCTGTATCAAAAACAAAACTGTAAGCATTGCCACCAATCGTAACCTTAACAATAGGGACGCCTCCGACTTCCTGATAGGGTAAGATGATTTTCTGGGCAAAAGTGATTTGCATCAGAAACAAGGCTGCAACAAGAGGCAAGAAATGAATTTTGCTTTTCATAAGTTTTATTATTCGGTGATGGAATTATTTAGAAACGGGCGGTTAATTTGTCCGGCACTCGATAGTCAATCACCGTTTCTTTTCCATCGCGCAGAATAGTCATTTTCATTGCTTGGCTAAAGTTTTTCTTTTTAAAAGCTTCTAAACCACATTTTTCTTTGGGTAGGGCAGCTCCATTTATTGTTAACACAATATCGCCCATTTTTAGTTGGTCATTTGAACCGGTTCGGGCATTGACATAAAATTGGTTGCTGTCAAAGTCAAATCCTAAATCAAAACCGTATTTCAATAAAGGGTCGATGTAGTTTTCTTGCCCATTTTGTGGATAAGGCTTTAGATACAATTTATACTTGTTTTGATCTAAGAAGACGTGAAACTGTTTGATATATTGAAAACCCATATTATTCATGCTTGCATCCGTGTTTATGGAAACCGGCGAGCTAGGGAGAAAGATATGATTAAACCACCCGCCAAATTTGATATTGAGGGTATCGACTTTATAAGATTTTGCTATATACTGATTTTGTCCAAAAACCCCAATACCACCAGTGGTATACGTGGTTGTATGAGGATGTTCTTTAACGTACGCTAAGATTTTGTTTTTTGCAGCGATATTTAATCCTTGAGCACCTCCCGTGTCAAAAATAAAGAGATGATTTTTTCCATTTACATTCAGTTTTATTCTAGGCTCATGCCAATAATTAAATTTTGTAAAGCCTTCTAACTTTTTTTGCTCAAATGTTTCAGGATTATAAAACTTAATTAGATGATGTTTAGAATCAATCTCTACGATATAGCCCTCCATAATATCGGTGCCTAAAATTCCACCCAGATGAATACCACAAAGACGTTTGCGAATGGGGTCCAAATTTGCAACACCTACTTTTAGGGCGTCAAACTTTTGCTCGTCAATTGTTAAGTAGTTTAAGCGAGTTGTTTTAAGCTGCCCTTGTATGCCGTTAGCACCATATCCCGAAGAGGAGTCAATAATTTCTAAGTTTTTAGATAGCGTTTTGTCAATAACCGTCCGAGGGGCTCCTGTATCAAAAATAAAATCATGAGTTTTATCATTAATATTCACTTTTACAATGGGGACGCCGCCGACTTCCTGATAGGGCAAGGTGATTTTTTGTGCAAAAGTGATTTGCATCAGTAACAAGGCTCCGATGAGCGGTAAGAAATGAATTTTCTTTTTCATAAGTTTTATTATTCGGTGATGGAATTGTTTAGAAACGGGCGGTTAATTTGTCCGGTACTCGATAGTCAATCACTTTTTCTACTCCGTCACGCAAAACAGTCATTTTCATTGCTTGACTGAATTTTTCCTTTTTAAAAGCTTCTAAACCACATTTTTCTTTGGGCAGGGCAGCTCCATTTATT
>CAZOGC010000055.1:0-1415 GCA_964579505.1 uncultured Flavobacteriaceae bacterium
TTATACCATTTGGATGTTTTATCGTAGAAGAGCCTATAAAAGACCTGCATTTAATCCTTGAGATTACTTATTGGATTTAATAATTATATATAATAATTTATATATATTCTACTACTGTTGTATTATAATTAAATTGACGTAAAAGAAATTCTCGCTGATTTTCGTAGACTATTAAATCAATTTCTGTGTTCATCCCTGCCTGCCTTTGCCGGCATGCAGGTACACAATCTGCGGGATATAAACGATGTATTTTATGCTTAACGTAACACAAGTTGACGCTTTGCGGTTCTCTGCTTCTCCGCGGTCCTCGGCGGTACAATTAGAGATTTATTACGCGGTACAGAAAAAGCTGTTACGCAGAGTTTCGCAAAGTTTTCGCAGAGAGAATTTTGGGTGCTGTGTTATGATTAAACTGGCGTAAAAATTTCCTACTGATTTTCGTAGACTATTAAATTAATTTATGTATTCATTCCTGCCTTTGCCTGCATGCAGGTACACAATCTGCGGAATATAAATAAACGATGCATTTTACACTTAACTTAATACTACTATCCGGTACTTCTGGCACTTGGGGAATGATTCCGTTACGTTGAACCCTTACAAAGCAAAATCAACAACATTTCTCTTTGTTTAGAGGCAAATAGCATTCTGTGGGATTTAGTGACTAAAGCATTATACTGTATCGTCCTAAAATGGAAGCTTGGGATATTCAATTGAGCCATTGAAATGGAGTATGCTATAGAAAGAGTAACTATGTGAAAAAAAGGAATATCCAAAGACTGTATTTATAAAAAGACTAATGTCACAATACGGACAAAGGCGCTGCCCATAGGCCTTCCCCAAAAGGAGCGGCCTCCCTGCCTGCATATAAGATGATGCCTCCGATGAAATCTTCCTTTACTTTTTCTTTGAGCAATTGAATGTTCTTAAAATCATGAAGGTGCACAGATTCTGATTTTTTCACTTCAATAGCGAGGATAGAACCATCCTGCTGTTCTAAGATGAAATCTACTTCTTTGCCGTCGCTGGTTCTGAAATGTAGGAGCTTGGCTCTGATTTTTTTAAAGCTGAGTTGTTTGGTTAACTCTGTAGCTACGTAATTCTCGAGGATATGACCAAATAATTCGGGCTTTTTGTCCGGTAGTTCTTCAATATTCAGATTAAAAGAATAGAATAAATAGAGCGATCAATATATTCCATTTTATTTTTTTGTAAATTTAAAGATTGCCTTTAAAATATCCAAATGCAGACTTTAAATTTACAAAATACCTTAGACTACTATCTAATAGTCTAACCCTCCTCCACCATCTTCAAAAATTCTATCAATCCGATCGCCTCCGTTTTCTCCGGCATGGGAAAGCGTTCCCTTCCGGAATATACGACAAACTTCCGGGTGGCGTGTATATCTTTACAAG
>CAZOGC010000056.1:0-1339 GCA_964579505.1 uncultured Flavobacteriaceae bacterium
AGAAATTGACACTTAGAAACGGAAAACTCGAAGACTTAGCAGAATTGCAACAATTATTTGTGGACACAATAAAAACTATTTGCCGAAACGACTATACCACCGAACAAATTAAAGTTTGGACTTCGGGAATTGAAAACATAGAACGTTGGGAAAAAATTTTCAAAACCCAATATGTTTTGGTTGCAGAACGGGAAAACAAAATAGTCGGATTTGCGACACTTGAAAACGGAAACTATATTGACTTGTTATACGTTCACAAAGATTTTCAAAGACAAGGGATTGCGCAGAAACTTTACGAAAAAATTGAAGTGGAAGCAAGACGACAACGGCAAACCAAACTAACTTCTGACGTGAGTAAAACTGCAAAACTATTTTTCAAACACGTTGGATTTGAAAAAATTAAAGAACAAAAAATCATAAGAAAAGACGTAGAACTTATAAACTTTAAAATGATAAAAGAATTACAGAACGAAGAGAAAACCAACGGGAAATAAAAGCCCGAACCGACAACTGCCAGTTTGGCGTCAGGCGGGGTGAACGGCTTCGATTGAAAAATTTTTATAAATTTAACGAGTCAGCTTCGATTAACGTTTTCAGTTAAAACCCCGCTCGAACGCCAAGCTGGTCAACCGTTAGCAGTCAGGCTATATGAACATACAGAAATAGACAATGAAGAAATTAGCTTTAACAATAACACTAGTAATTTTATCTTTAGCCAGTTGTAAAAATTCGCAGCAAAACAATACTGACAAAACAAAACTCAAAATCACAGAAACTAAGACGACAGTAGGAACAAAAACAACAGGGGAGACAAAAAGAACTTGTGTATTTCAGACCCCAGACACTTCAATAGCAGGAATTAAACTAGTAGATTCCAAAAGCACAGCTAAAATCTTAGGAAAAAGCACAAAACTAAAACCACAATCAAATAAGTTCTACTCAAGTAATAAGAACCAAATACTAACACTTGTAGTTTATCCAGGTGGGAATTATAATGACGTAAGCTTATTCAAAGTTTCGTATTCGAAAAATGAGAATCAAAATTTTAGAATTCTAAATGAGGATATATTTCAATCAGAAAAGGGAATACATTTAGGGATAGACAAGGACAAAATTGTTGCGAAACTTGGCAAATGTTACAAAATAAAAGATAGTGTAAAAAACAAACTTACACTTCACTATGAAATTAGAATTAAGAATGATAATACAGGTGAATTTTTACACCGGTATAATATGCCATTTTATTACGCTAATTATACTTTGAAAAATGATAGACTCATACATTTTGAATTTGGATTTGAATACCCATAAAAAGCCCGAACTGCTAACATGAACTGTG
>CAZOGC010000057.1:0-1253 GCA_964579505.1 uncultured Flavobacteriaceae bacterium
TTCCTATGTTTGAAAAGTCATTAAATTAGCATATTAATCAACAGGAATATTTGAAAGAACAAGGAGGCGGAATAAGGTAGACAAACCGTTTAAGCTTCGAGCTTGGCCAACATGATTATCCCCGCCTCCTTCTTATCCAAAAGTCGAACAGTTTTATTGAACCTATTGAGTTCGTGTTAGGATTGCAGATTTCCGATAAGATTTGTTCTCTCAACTTTCCGTTAAAACAAAAATAAACAAATTATGAATGAGACAAAGAAGATGTATTGTGGGGTAGACATATCGGCTGAAACCCTTGATGTTTGCTATGAGGGTCAAAGTGGTGAAATGGTTATTATTAAGACTACCAACAACCAACAGGGATTTAAAGAGATTGTAAAAACGATAGGGGAGAATCACCATTATGTTATGGAGAGCACCGGAGTATATCATATGGAGTTGATGTTTTTCCTTTATGACAAAGGATGCATTTTTACCATAGAGAATCCATTAAAGATAAGAAGGTTCATTCAGATGCATTTGGATAGAAATAAATCCGATCGAAAGGATGCTCGCTGGATTTGTTTGTATGCGATAGAACAACAACCAAAAGCAACAAAAAAGCCTGATGTTAAATACTTTGAATGTAGAATTCTCAATAACACCCTCCATGATTTAACCAAAGAAATTACCCAAATTACCAACCGCATTCATGTTTTAAATAGAAGTCCTTATAACACAAAATATGTAAAGAAAAGCTATACAAAGCTTCTTAAGGGCTTGAGGGAAGAGAAGGCAAAATTGGAACAAAAACTTCACGAAAAACTAAAAGAATGGCAACCGGATTTATTGACCATAGTTAGTAGTGTGATAGGTATAGGTAAACGAGCTGCCGCAGAACTTATTATCTTTACCCAGGCCTTTAAAGGAATGAAAAATTATAGGCAGTTGATAAGTTATGCCGGGTTGTGTCCGGTTGAATATTCAAGTGGGACTAGCATCAGAAAAGGAGCTAGAATCAGCAAACAGGGCGGCAAACAATTACGACATATTCTGTATATGTGTGCCTTGAACGCTATAAAGACAAACCCTGCCTGCAAGGCTCTATATCAGCGGTTAAAGGCGAAGGGTAAAAATGGGAAATTGGCGATTATTGCGGTTTGTAACAAACTCTTGAGACAGGTTTTTGGTTGTGTAAAAAACGGAATCCCATTCCAAAAAAATTACCGTAGTTTTTTAGCTTAATTTATTTGGTTTTTTACACAGTTCATGTT
>CAZOGC010000058.1:0-1247 GCA_964579505.1 uncultured Flavobacteriaceae bacterium
AAATTAGAGCTATTTATTACAGAAAAATGAAAATAAAAGGTTTAGATATATTAGACTTGAATCTGACGGACTTTAAAATAGAGATGAAACATAGGCAGATTAAATATTAATCCGTAATTTGCCGAACCGCTAACAAACAGTTTGCCGCAATGGCTGGTAAACGGCTTCGATTGACAGAAAAGTACTAAATTTACGTTTTCGTCTTCGGTTGAAGTGTAGTGGTGGAAATCAGCCACTGCGGCAAGCTGCCAGACGTTGTGTGATATAACGAAACCAAAATGAAAAAAACATTTCTTTTTATATTTATTTCATTCTTTTCTATTAATGTTTTCTCACAAGTCAATGCAGAAATAAATGAATTGCTTAAAAGAAATATTAAGGGTAATGTGAAAAAGATGAAATTTTTAAAATATGAAGTCAATTACGTAAACGACAGCACATACGTCAAAAAAATTGAAGATTTTATCTTACCTTCTAATTATATTTTGTTCTTCGATAAAAAGGGACGGAAAATTAAAAAGGTAGAATTAAGGTTAAAAAACGATAACCTAATAGAAAAAGGGGCTTGGTATTATACTTATAAAAATGACCGAATAAAAAAAGAAGTGTACTATTGGAATAATCGCTCAAAAGATTCGACAGTTTGGTTTTATGAATATCCTAACAAAACCACCCAATTAATTACCAAAAAACATTTTACTAGTTCATCCCTTTTTGATTCACCTCGAATTCATTTTTACAGCTATAAAAGAAAAGGAAACAAAGAATATTTTAAAAGCTATAATTCAGACAGTTCATTCGTCCAAAGAAGATTATTTACCTACGATAAATACAATCGTATAATGCGTATTGAAAATTATGAAGATAAAGATTATTTAATGGATATAACTTTTAAAACCTATCGTGATTCATCCTCTAGAAATCCCTACCAAGTCGTTAGTTCATACACCAAATATGATGAGCCTAGACCAGCAATCATTAGATATAGATACAACAAATACGGTGATGCTATTAAAATAATTAACTTATCTTTCCCTAACGAAAAACGGATAGGAATAAATAAATATATCTATGATTCAAAAGGGAATTGGGTCAAAAAGGTAATGAAAGGAACTTCCGGAAAAGTTTACAGAATATACAAAAGAGAGTTCACTTATTATGATTAAAATTACCCAAAATTTAATATACATCACACAACATGAACTGTGTAAAAAACCAAATAAATTAAGCTAAAAAACTACGGTAAT
>CAZOGC010000059.1:0-1239 GCA_964579505.1 uncultured Flavobacteriaceae bacterium
TCGCCCAGCAGGCCCGCGCCGGGGTCGAGCGCATCTTCCAGCTGCTCGACCTGCGGCCCTCCGTCGCCGACGCGCCGGACGCGGTGGACCTCGGACCGCTGCGGGGAGAGATCACCTTCGACGGGGTCGACTTCGCGTATGCCGAGGGGCCGCCCGTGCTGCGGGACGTGCGCCTGCAGATCGCGCCGGGGGAGCGGGTGGCGGTCGTCGGGGCGAGCGGCAGCGGCAAGTCGACCCTGGCGGGTCTCATCACGCGACGCCAGGATCCGGATGCTGGAGCCGTGCTCGTCGACGGCCATGACGTGCGCGAGGTGACGTTGCGCTCGCTGCGCGGCCAGGTCGCGGTGGCCTTCGAGGAGAGCTTCCTCTTCTCCGAGTCGGTGCGGGCCAACATCGCGTTCGGCCGCCCGGACGCGACGCGGGAGGAGATCGAGGCGGCGGCGCGGGCGGCGCAGGCGCACGACTTCGTGGTGGCGCTGCCCCAGGGCTACGACACCCCGGTCGGCGAGCGCGGCCTCACCCTCTCCGGCGGGCAACGGCAGCGGGTGGCGCTGGCGCGGGCCATCCTCGCCGACCCCCGGGTGCTGATCCTCGACGACGCCACCAGCGCGATCGACCCGACGCTGGAGGAGCGCATCCACGACGCCCTGCGCGAGATCCTGCCCGGCCGCACCACCGTGCTCATCGCGCACCGGCAGTCGACCCTGCACCTGGCCGACCGGATCGTGGTCATGGACGGCGGCCGGGTCGTCGCCGAGGGGACTGACACGCACCTTCGAGAGACGAGCGCGCTCTACCGCTCGCTGCTCACCGGGCTGGCGCAGGAGGAGGTCGCGAGCGCCGGTGACCGCATCGAGTCGCTCGCCGCGATCACCGACGCGTCCGGGCGGGTCGGTGCCGTGGCGGACGCCAACGGGCACGACCGATCTGCTGGCGTGACCCCGGGCGCGTGGGCGGCCGAGGGGACCGGGCAGGCGGGGCAGCGGCGTCGCGCCGGGCGCCCGGTCGGCATACCGGGCATGGGTGCCGGGCTGGCCGGCGGGGGCGGCGGCAACTGGCGGCTCGGGCTGGCCCCGACGCCGGAGCTGCTCGCCCGGGTCGACGCGCTGCCGCCGGTGCGGGACCTCCCCGAGGTGGACCTGGACGTCGAGGCCCGGCCCGACCCGGAGTTCTCGCTGCTGCACGTGCTGCGCGAGTTCCGCCGCCCGCTGCTGCTCGGCCTGCTGCTGGTGGTGCTCG
>CAZOGC010000060.1:0-1213 GCA_964579505.1 uncultured Flavobacteriaceae bacterium
CCTTGTCATCCTATGTTTGTAAAGTAGGATTTAGAAGGGTCAATTAATATTTAAATTCGCGAAGTATTAATTGATTAGAGAGAAAGAGAAAGACTACCAGTTGTCATTTGTCTTAAAGACCGTTCAGCATGATAGTCCCTTTCTCTCAGTGCTTAAATTTTGAACAGTTCATTAGGCTTAAAGCCTGTATTTTGGATCGATAAAATAAAAGCACTTTTTAAAATAAAAATTATGAGCAAATTTATAGGAATTGACATTAGCAAACAAACTTTTGACGTCTGTTTTAGTAATGGGACACACAAAGTGTTCGACAATAAAACAAGCGGTTTCAAAAAGTTCTTAAAGGACAACGGCAAGGATCATGTGGTGGTCATGGAAGCTTCAGGTCCCTACTACGTGTGTCTTGCGAGCTTCCTACATCAGGAGGGGATCAAGGTCTGTGTGGAAAACCCTCTAAAGATCAAAAGGTTCAGCCAGATGAATTTTAACCGTGCCAAGACAGATAAAAAAGATGCCAAAGTCATCAGGGATTATGCGCTTATGATGAGTGGAGGGCTAAAAGAGTGGAAGCCCGAGCCTAAACATATCGTGGAATTGAAGCAATTAAACAGCTCCATCGAATTGTTGAGCAAGCAAATAGGACAAGCCAACAGACAATTGGAGGCCTTTGAAAATAGTGGCCATATAAGCGGTAAGGTAAAGAGGGCTCTCAAATCGGTCTTGTTGAAGTTGAAGAGGCAAAAGGAGGCCTTAGAACAGGAAATGGAACGCATCGGCAAAATGGAGTATGCCGAAACGGTCGAATCCTTGACCTCTATTCCGGGCATTGGCAACAAAACGGCCATAATGTTAATAACACTGAGTTCTGATTTCGAAAAATTTGAGCATTATAAACAATTGATTGCCTATATAGGCCTTAGCCCCAGGATTTATAAATCCGGGACAAGCATCAATGGAAAGGGACACATCTGTAAAATGGGAAATTCTCAAATAAGAAAATTGCTTTATATGTGCTCTTGGACCGCTAAATTCAGCAATAAGCCTTGTAGGGAGATGTACGATCGGCTAAAAGAAAAGGGAAAGCCGGAAAGAGTTATAAAAATAGCAATTGCAAATAAACTGGTTAAACAATGTTTTGCCATAGCAAAAAACAAAGCAGTCTTTGAAGAAAATTATGTGTCTAATGTTTGTTTTTAAGCACAGTTCATGCTGA
>CAZOGC010000061.1:0-1110 GCA_964579505.1 uncultured Flavobacteriaceae bacterium
CGCACGCCGCCGTGACCCTGCAGTGCTACGTCGTCTTCGTCAACCGTGTGGGCACCGAGCAGGCCAGTGACTTCTGGGGGTCCTCGTGCGTCGTCGGTCCCGACGGGGAGGAGCTGGTGCGGCTCGGCAAGGAGCCGGACGTCGCCAGGGTGACGCTCGACCTCACCGGACTGCGGCTGCTGCGCCGGCGCTGGCCCCTGTTGCGTGAGGCGCGGCTCGACCTGGTCGCCTCCGAGGTCGCGGCCCTGCTCGCCGAGGACGAGTGAGCCCGTGTTCGACTGCCACGTCCATGCCGGGCCTGACGTCGTCGAGAGGATCGGCGACGACGGCGAGATCCTGCAGCACGAGATCGATGCCGGGGCAAGCGGATTCGTCCTCAAGGGGCACTACGAGTCGACCGTCGGCCGGGCCCGCTCGCTCGCAGCGAGGTCGGGCCTGGCCGTCCTCGGGGGCGTCGCCCTCAACCAGACCGCCGGTGGCGTCAACCCCTCCGCCGTGGCCGCCGCACTCGAGGCCGGGGGCCGGGTCGTCTGGATGCCCACGGCCGACGCGCACACCCAGCAGGCCGCCGGGCTGCCCCGGCTCGCCGACCTCGACGAGCGCCTCCCGCGCGAGACGTATGCCGCGCCGCCGGTCGACCCCGCCGCCGCGGACCGGGCGGGCCTCGTCCTCGACCTGGTCGCCGAGCACGACGCGGTGCTGGCCACCGGGCACCTCAGCGGGCCCGAGTGCGGCTGGCTGGTCGAGCAGGCGGCGCAGCGCGGCGTGCGCCGGGTGCTGCTCACCCACCCGTCCTACACCGTGCCGGGCCTCGCACCCGGCGAGATCGCGTCGCTGGCGGAGGCGGGCGCCCTGGTCGAGGTGACGGCCTACCAGCTGCTGCACCAGCCCGGTGCCACCCCGGCCGCTCTGGCCGAGGTGGCCCGGGCCGCCGGGCGCCGGCTGGTGCTGTCCTCGGACGCGGGACAGCCGGACTCGCCGCCACCGCCCGAGGCGCTGCAGCGCCTGGTGGACGCACTGGTCGGCGAGGGGCGGGACCGCGGGTGGATGGCGGCTGCCGCCGACGCCGTCCCGGCGGAGCTGTTCCTGCGCTGAGCGCCGGGTCACCGG
>CAZOGC010000062.1:0-1011 GCA_964579505.1 uncultured Flavobacteriaceae bacterium
CAAGCTGGGGGCGATTGTTGGTTTCAGAAAAGCGCACTCTGACTCCTGTTTTGCTTGAAACAACAATGCCCGCTTTGAGGCGGGCCTTGTTGTAGGCGAAAGCTCAGGGGATTCAGCGAATTTTGCGCTTCCTCTCGAAGTAGCTTGAGGCAAGAATCAGAGCTAGGAGAAAGGCGTAAAGAGACGAACCACCAATCAGCGCCGTGACGAATCCTTGCCTCCACCATGCAACAAGGGACAGAGCCAAAACAGGCCAAACAAGTACCTTCGCTTGATTGCGCAGAACATGTTTTCGTGCTCGATCAAGGGCTGCATTGTTATCACTTTTCATGGGTTGGCGCCCTCGCTACTGAAGCTCATCTTGCAACTTCGTCTTGGTGACCTCGATGGCCGCGTTTGCAGCTTCGCCGACCTTCGCGCCAACGCCGGATGTAGTAGCGCTAACAACAGCCTTGTCCGAACCAATAACGGCAGACCGCGTGGACTGTGCAACCGTGGCTGCAAGACCGCCCTGAGCAGACATGCTCTCCAGCTTCGCCAACGGCGCCAACGTCAAACGGGCACCTACTGCGCCACCCGCCGCTGCTGCCCCGCCTTCAAGAAGTGCTTTCGTTGCACTGGGTGTTTCACCGTTCACGATGTCCCCAGTGACTGAGCTTGCTACACCCATAGCGCCTGCAGTTGCCGACGTCCGAGCAACCGCTGCTCCTACGCTGATGGTGCCCCTAGCCGCAGCCAAAGCACTAGCAGACGCCACGCCACCTGTTATCGCGCCCACACCAGCAGCGATTGCAACATTCGATAAGTCAATTTCGGAAAAAGACTTACCCTGAATCGCTGTCTCCACAAATACTTCAACCGCCGCACCTGCAATCGCGCCCCAAACAAGCTGGGCAAAACGCCCGTCGGGATCGGTAAACCGCACCGGATTGTCATTGGCATATGTGTAACGCCCAAAATTGAACACATTCCCCGGCGTCGGCACCACTGGATCGGAACTGATGAAGCGTC